>NZ_SSXU01000099.1 GCF_009469605.1 Zoogloea sp. 1C4
ATTACGTAGACGCAATAAAGGTATGTGTTTATTGGGTTCTAAAGTTTCTTTCCCTAAAAGAAGCAAGCGGGGCATTATGGTTTTGACAGCGAGGATGAAAATGAATAGGTCAATAACGTCAGAAATGACAAATCTTTTGTAACAGACTATACTCGTATCGCAGCGTGATACGATAAGTCAACGGCTAAGCTAATGTCGTAAAAAGCTGGTTAAGAAATACTATGGATGTAACGGGTAACATCACAACACTGATAAGGTTGAGTTATAGGTTCGAGTCCTATTAGTATTACAAATTATCAAAATTAAAAACAAAAAGTATGAGTATATTAGATTTATTAAAGGAAAAGACTGCCAATGAAAAACAGAACTTTTTAAATTCTATAAGAATTAAAGCATCTACTAAATTAAAAAACACAGACGATAATAAAATAATAGATATAATAAGTATAGTAGATGCATTTAATTCATCTTTATCTGTTACTAATTTAATTGAACAATCTTCATGTGTTCCTAAACAGAATATAGTTTTACCTACAGAAATATTAGGTCAAGGTGTAGATCAAATACCTTTACAAAAATATGACATCATTAGAGCGAAAATAGGTCCAGGTACACACTATGGAGTAATCTATAAAATAGATCCTGAACTAAATATTGCTTGGACAGTAAGTATAACTAGCGATATTACTTTAAATAATCTAATTCCTATTAAAAGAAGCAGATTATTTAAAACATTCTTTGTAGCTTATTTTCATCCTGTATTCTTAGACAAGAACAACTACACTTTTTGTAATGTTTTTGATAATAAAGAAGAATTTGACGAAGCTATAAGAATCATTAAAAAGTATTATAAAACAAACTTTAGAGTATGAGAATAGATTATAACAAGGTATCAATTATTCCTTTAGATTATAATAAAGGAGATAAAGGTTTATGACTAGCGGTTAAAAAGAATAACAAATATATTCTAAGATTACTAGCTATATTTGAAACAGCTCTCATTGAACAAATCAAAATAAGCAACAGAGATTTGTTCGATTATAATGTATTTTACAATCTGAAAGAAGCATTATTAGATTATGATTTTACTTTAACTAAAAAGAATTATAATCAATTAGATGCTTTAGCTTCAATAAATGAAAAGAAACATTATGAACAATACTTAAAAACATTTTGTAGATGAAAAAGACTTTAAATCAATTAAAGGCAAGTAGAAGGAACTTATCTCTTATGCTTTTAGCAGGTATGATTACTAATCTGAAACACATTAAACATTTTGTTAGAGATACAGAAATAGTAATAAGAATAGATACTCTATTAGCAGCTATAGAAAGACTCCAATCTTCAATTAAAGAAACTACTTAT
>NZ_SSXU01000100.1 GCF_009469605.1 Zoogloea sp. 1C4
TCCGTTCGCTGATGAGCGTTTATTTCTGTGGCGGCTCATGCGTGGAAGATGTAACGTCACAACTGATGCGCCATCTCTCGTATCATCCTACCCTTCGTACATGCAGCTCTGATACCATCCTCAGAGCCATCAAGGAACTGACACAGGAAAACATCTCCTATACTTCCGACCAAGGCAAGACCTATGATTTCAATACTGCAGACAAACTCAACACATTGCTTATAAACGCTTTGGTTTCTACAGGCGAGTTGAAGGAAATTGAGGAATACGATGTTGACTTTGACCATCAGTTCCTTGAAACGGAGAAGTATGATGCAAAACCGACCTACAAAAAGTTCCTCGGCTACAGGCCTGGCGTATATGTTATCGGTGACAAGATAGTCTATATCGAGAACAGCGATGGTAACACGAATGTGCGTTTTCATCAGGCAGACACCCATAAGAGATTCTTCGCTCTTCTGGAATCCCAGAACATCCGTGTAAATCGCTTCAGGGCAGACTGCGGTTCCTGCTCGAAGGAAATCGTCAGTGAGATAGAGAAGCATTGCAAACATTTCTACATCCGTGCCAACCGATGCAGTTCGCTCTACAATGACATCTTTGCTCTGAGAGGATGGAAGACGGAGGAGATTAACGGCATCCAGTTCGAACTCAATTCCATTCTCGTTGAGAAATGGGAAGGCAAGTGCTATCGTCTTGTCATCCAGAGACAAAGACGCAACAGTGGCGACCTTGACCTGTGGGAAGGCGAATACACTTACCGTTGTATTCTGACCAACGATTACAAGTCATCGACAAGGGACATTGTTGAATTCTACAATCTGCGTGGCGGCAAGGAACGTATCTTTGACGACATGAACAACGGATTCGGTTGGAGCAGGCTCCCCAAGTCATTCATGGCGGAGAATACTGTCTTTCTTCTGCTTACTGCATTGATACACAATTTCTACAAGACCATCATGAGCAGGCTTGACACCAAGGCTTTTGGGCTCAAGAAAACGAGTCGCATAAAGGCTTTTGTCTTCAGATTCATCTCCGTACCTGCCAAGTGGATCATGACAGCAAGGCAATACGTGCTGAATATCTATACTGAAAACCGCGCTTATGCAAAACCCTTCAAAACAGAATTCGGATAAGAATCCTTTCTTTCCGGTTAGAATCTGCGTATTACCTCAAGTCGCATCGTGGGGTAAGGGGATGGTGGCTACATATTGATGTTGTGCTGTTGCTTTTTACTGAAAGCTGCTACTAACGACTCATAAATCTACCCTTAATCGTGTATTGGATGATAGTTGCGGATTTTAGGATATATACCTTTCCGACACAAGTATATATTGTTTTCATTTGT
>NZ_SSXU01000102.1:0-597 GCF_009469605.1 Zoogloea sp. 1C4
CCATCCAAAGAGTGTGAGAGTCACGTAGATGAAAACGGCGAGAGCTGCGCGAGTTCCAGAGTACGGCCAGACACGTGAAACCTGGTCGGAAGATGGGGGGACCACCCTCCAACCCTAAATACTACCCAGTGACCGATAGCGTATAGTACTGTGAAGGAAAGGTGAAAAGGACCCCGGGAGGGGAGTGAAATAGAACCTGAAACCTTGTGCCTACAAGCACATAGAGCACATCAACGTGTGATATGGTACTTTTTGTAGAACGGTCCGGCGAGCGATTGTATGTTGCGAGCTTAAGGTCTTAAGGACTGGAGGCGTAGCGAGAGCGAGTCTGAACAGGGCGTTCAGTAACATGCAATGGGCCCGAAACCGGGTGACCTACCCATGATCAGGCTGAAGTGAAAGTAAAATTTCATGGAGGGCCGAACCGACCTCCGTTGAAAAGGCGGCGGATGAATTGTGGGTAGCGGAGAAATTCCAATCGAACTCGGAGATAGCTGGTTCTCCCCGAAATAGCTTTAGGGCTAGCCTCATGTTAGATATCCGGAGGTAAAGCACTGAATGGCCTAGCGTCCGAGAGGATAGCGAAGCCTATCAAAC
>NZ_SSXU01000102.1:680-1325 GCF_009469605.1 Zoogloea sp. 1C4
GGGCTAGCCTCATATTAGATATCCGGAGGTAAAGCACTGAATGGCCTAGCGTCCGAGAGGATAGCGAAGCCTATCAAACTAAGAATGCCGGAATATTGATGCATGGGAGTCAGACAGTGTGAGATAAATCTCATTGTCAAAAGGGAAACAGCCCAGATCTACAGCTAAGGTCCCAAATTGTATCTAAGTGGAAAACGATGTGGAAATACGCAGACAACCAGGATGTTGGCTCAGAAGCAGCCACTCATTTAAAGAGTGCGTAATAGCTCACTGGTCGAGCGTCTCTGCGCGGAAAATTTAACGGGGCTAAGATACAAACCGAAGCTTAGGCTGCATACGAAGATGCGGGGTAGGGGAGCGTTGTGTAAGCGGAGAAACAGTAGCGTAAGCGGCTGTGGAGTTTACAGAAGTGAGAATGCCGGAATGAGTAGCGCGAATGATGTGAGAATCATCATGGCCGGAAACCTCAGGTTTTTGGAGGAAGGTTCGTCCGCTCCAAGTTAGGCGGGAGCTAAGGTCAGGCCGAAAGGCGTAGCCGATGCACAGACGGTAGAGATTCCGTCCCCACCGAAAGATTTAAGCACAGGGACACTTTTTGAAGGTCGGAGCCAGGTGTTGGTTCTGGTAGTGATCGAGGGAAATATA
>NZ_SSXU01000103.1 GCF_009469605.1 Zoogloea sp. 1C4
TGAACCGCCCCGGATTTGGTGGAGGCCCAATACTCTGAGAGGATTGAGCCATGACCAAATCGAACAAGTTTTCCCCTGAGGTGCGCGAGCGTGCGGTGCGCATGGTGCTGGAGCACCGCGGCGAGTACCCCTCGCAGTGGGCGGCCATCGAATCGATCGCCCCCAAGATCGGCTGCGTGCCGCAGACGCTCCTTGAGTGGGTCAAGCGCCACGAGATTGATTCGGGAGCCAGGGACGGCATCACCACGTCCGAGTTGCAGCGCCTGAAGGAGCTCGAACGCGAGAACAAGGAGCTGCGCAAGGCCAACGAGATCCTCAAGCTGGCCAGTGCGTTTTTCGCCCAGGCGGAGCTCGACCGCCGCTTGAAGTCCTGAGGGGTTTTGTGGACCGGCATCGACAGGCCTACGGGGTCGAGTCGATCTGCAAGGTGTTGCAGATTGCCCCGTCGGGCTACTGGCGCCACGTGGCGCTCAGGCGTGAGCCGCATAAACGCTGTGCCCGCGTCCAGCGCGACGAGGCCCTGATGCCGCACATTCAGCGCCTCTGGCACGCCAACCTGCAAGTCTATGGTGCGGATAAGGTCTGGAAACAGATGAACCGGGAAGGCGTGTCCGTGGCCCGCTGCACGGTCGAGCGGCTCATGCGCCGCCTGGGCCTGCGCGGGGTAAGGCGTGGCAAGGTCGTGCGCACGACGGTCGGTGACAGCAAGGCAATCTGTCCGCTGGACCGGGTCAAGCGACATTTCAGTGCCGAGCGCCCGAACCAGTTGTGGGTCAGCGACTTCACCTACGTCTCGACCTGGCAGGGCTGGCTCTACGTGGCCTTCGTGATCGATGTCTTCGCGCGGCGCATCGTGGGCTGGCGGGTCAGCAGTTCGATGCGCACGGACTTCGTGCTCGATGCCCTGGAGCAGGCCTTGTACGCCCGGCAGCCCGAGCGAGACGGCACCCTCGTCTGCCATTCGGATCGCGGGTCGCAATACGTCAGCATTCGCTACACCGAGCGGCTCGCCGAGGCAGGCATCGAACCGTCTGTGGGCAGCAAGGGCGACAGCTACGACAACGCGCTGGCCGAGACGATCAACGGGCTGTACAAGGCGGAATTGATCCATCGGCGAGCGCCCTGGAAAACCCGGGAATCCGTGGAGCTGGCAACCCTGGAATGGGTGTCCTGGTTCAACCACCACAGGCTGCTCGAACCCATCGGCTACATCCCCCCGGCCGAAGCTGAGGCAAACTACTACCGGCAACTCGCCAGTCAGGCCGAAACGCCGGCCTGACTTAAACCAAATGGCCTCCACGGAAGGCGGGGCGGTTCA
>NZ_SSXU01000104.1 GCF_009469605.1 Zoogloea sp. 1C4
TTGTACCTTTTAATTGTTAATTATTTCTTTACAAAGGTACAAAAAATATTTCATATATGCAAATATATAATGTTAATATTCAATAAGTTATAGTGATATACCATAGATATTAACGAGTAAAAGATTTAATGCGTCTGCCCTGTAGTATATAGCAGGGCAGACGCATTAAATTGCGCTGCCCTCCAAAAGTTTTGACAGGTACTCTTCATCCCAGCCTGCCTTCAATCTTTTCAGGTTGAGACTTCCCTTGGTCGCCTTGTCATTTTTCAAGATGGAGAGGGCCATTTTGCTTATGGTAGAGAAGTTCCTCGCTGCATTTTTGACTTTCTTACTTTCGTCTTCTCTGAAAGTAATGTCCAATTGCCAATGCAAGTTGTTTTCTATGGACCAATGTTGCCTAATGGCGTTAGCTATCTTTTCAGGATCTTCGTTGCTTAAAGAAGTTATGTAGTATCTTGTTTCCTCTGATGTTTCACCAGATGTCGCAACAGATCTTCTTGAGATTATCCCGACAACAGACCTTAGCCCAATAAACTTGTTCTTAAACATTTTCTGCATAATGTCCCCATAGCTTACAACAATGCAGGTCCTTTCTTCTTGACGGCCATGACCCTCATTGAAGGAATAATGCTTTGTGACAACATTGCAATTGCCCTTGTATTCGTTCTCATAGATTATGTCCTTGGCAAATTCGTAACTTTTCTTCTGATTTTCCTTCAAGGCGATAATGTAGTCCCCTTTACCTTCTATTATTTTCTCAGTTATAGAAGTTTGGCATCCCATAGCATCTATTGTTACAATGGCGTTTGACACGTCTATAGCGCTAAGCAACTTGGGGACGACTGTAATTTCGTTCGTTTTTTCACCGACTTTCTCTTGACCAAGCGATATGCTATTGTCTGCTGACCAAGCAGATACGATCCATGTACGGAAGTCATCTTGCCCAAGAGTATGCTCGGCATCACACTTGCTTGAACCACGCATAAGTTTGCCATCAATGGCAACAACACCTTTAACTTCCCCAACTATTTCCCTAACCCAGTTTCTGAAAATCTCTTCAAATCCTTTCGGATTAAAGATTGAAAAGAAACGATTGAAAGTGTCATGACTAGGGATAGACTCCAGCCCTACTAAACGCTGTTTGAAGAAGTCTAACTTACTTTTGCCAAACTCTGCAATTTCATTCCAAGACTGAGCCCCAGCTATAACCGCAGCGATTGTAATGTAAATGATATGTTCCATTTTATGGACAGTTCTACCCGCTACTCGTGGGTCGGCAATTTGTTTAGATAA
>NZ_SSXU01000105.1 GCF_009469605.1 Zoogloea sp. 1C4
CTTTAAAAGTCTTTTAGATAATTCTTTTCCTGGTAATACAGGTATTACTTCTCCTTTACTATTAGTAAAAGTAATAGGTTTACCATTCACAGTAATATTCATTGGAGATGCAGCATCTGGTTGGAAGAAAAACGTGTTAGAAACATGTTTTACTTTCTATACCTTTCTATTACTCAATGCATCAGAGTTATTAGTAACAGTTTCAGGTTTCATATTAGCGTAGCCAGTTTCTCCATATACTTCAGTAGAAGTATCTTCTAGCATTTGAGCTTCTGCTGCCAATACTTCATCAGATATAAAAGTAGTTCCATCATTTACATATATACCTCCATCAACTATAGTTATAGTAGGAGCATCCTGAGCAGGCTTGCTGTCTTCTACTTGAGTTGGAGTTGGTGGTACTGGATTACTTTTATCTTTTGTATTAGTGTTCTGTTCTTCATTTGCTTCTTGAGCATCTGTAGCTACAGCAATTTCTGGTACTTCTTCAGATGTTTGTTCACTAACACCAGATACTTCATCAGGATTCTATAAAGTTCTGTTACGTATATCTTCCTATTCTAGCTCTTGTGGAGAAGGTGTGCTATCTTCTATGTGACTAACATCGTCTACAGTTACATCAACTTTTTCTTCTCTGGCTATAATATCCTGTACTTCTTTTTCTGGCTATTGTATCTATTCTTCTATAGAACCTTCCACCAGAACATCTTCGCTACTAGGTTCTATTTCTAACTATCTACCTTTTTGATTTAGTAAAGCTTGCTCTTCTTCTCTAAGAATTTCATCTACATCTGTAGACATAGACTCTGGTATTACAGGTTCTGCTGTTTCTGTTTTAGTTTCTTGTACTACAGGCTGTTGTTGTACTCCTTCTTGTATTGGAGTTTCTGGTTTAACTTCTACTTTTTCTTGTTTCTTAGTAGTATCTTCAATAGCAGCTGCTGGATTTTCTATTACTCCCTCTTCTGGTAGTACTTCACCAGCTTCCTCTTTTTCTTTTCTAGCAACTTTTTCCTATCTAACTGATTTACTTAGATGTTCAGCAAATAACGAATTGGCTACAATTCTAGACGCACGTTCCTGATCAGCTAATTCTAGTAAATCATTATACTTCATCTGAGCTTGTTGATTATACTTAGATATAATAGATTTTCTACTAGGTTGAGGTTTACCTTCTCTTAGTGCTTTATCTGTATATTCTTGTATAATATTATCCTATTGCTCTTCAGATAAATCTTTGAACAAATATCCTTTGATATCCTAATAT
>NZ_SSXU01000106.1 GCF_009469605.1 Zoogloea sp. 1C4
GCAGACCGAGCGACTGTGTACGCTGTCGTCGCTCGAAAGCAGCCCCACGAATAGCCAAAAAGGGCATTTTCCGCCCATCTAAGCCATTTTCTCATTCTTCACGTGGAATTTCACGTCCGAACGCAAGAAAGTGTTTTAAATCGCTTTATTTTGCGTCAAAGTAAAAAGTTTTGACAGCACACAAAACTGCTGTTTCTTTGTACGTTGCCACAAAGTCAGCGCACACTCATCAACGAGCAAGCAAGCCGTACCCACGAACAAGCAAGAATGAGGACGGAGGGGCGTTCAGACCCCGACCCCCTAAAAAACAAAAAAACACCCAAATTTGCGCCAAAAAAGCCGTTCAAAAAGCCGCTGCCCGTATGCCTGTTTTTAAAGCATCGTCTGTTAATGCTCTATCCCCCCCCAATTGACTTATTGAAAATCAAGAAGTTACAAAGTTTCTAACCTACAGATTTAGACCGCTTAACCTACAGATTTAGACTGAAAAAAAACGGCTTTAACCTACATTTTTAGATTTTTAACCTACGTATTTTTGCTATATGTAGTTTTTTTATGTATCTTTGCACCCAAAATCAAAATTCAAAGAACGCATGAAACAGAAACTACAACAGATAGCAAGTGAGCTCGAGCACACAAATCGAGACTTGCGTAGAGAAGAGCAGGTGATGTCTGAAGAACTTCGTGACAGACAAGCAAAGCACCTCGAAGGAGAAGCTGCCATCAATCACTATAACGAGTGGATGAAGGCAGCAGGTATGGAACACTTAATGACGAAATAACATGGGACAACTTATCACATCAGAAAACAAAGACATGATGGTGTCCTGGATGTACACCTGGTCACGTCAGCAGGAGATGAGCATACATGAGCAGCGCATCATTCTCCGCATTTTGGAGTATTGCCAAGACGAGGTTAAAGGCATGAAAATCAAAGAGAACATGGGAATTATAGACCATCACAAGCATGATGTCTATATCCAGATGCCTGCTTCTGCGGCCATCTTTGATAGTAACTTAGACTTTGATACGATAAAGAAAACATTAGAAGACCTCATGGGCAGATACTTCGAGTACAAAGACAAGAAGCGTTGGTGGAAGTGCTCGTTTATCTGCAACCCTGAGTATGAATATGGCTCAGGTATCATGAAGTTCAGCGTAAACAATAAGCTTTGGGATGTATGGTTGAACTTCTCACAAGGATATAGAGAGTTTGAGTTAAACAAGGCTTTAGCCTTGCCAACAACATACTCTCT
>NZ_SSXU01000107.1 GCF_009469605.1 Zoogloea sp. 1C4
CTATATCTGCTTATGAGTTAAAAATAAGTGAGAGTCATTTTAATTAGTATTTCAATTAAGCTGTATTAGTGTAGAAGTTACACAACGATGTGAATCGTCAAGCCTGCAATATACTGCAATATATTGTATAAATTGTTACATACCTTCTTTATTTACTGTAAGCGTACAGTAAAAATTGTGTGTTAATATATAATTAAGATTGATAAAACCATCTAGTTGCAGCTAGACGTCCTCAAAATATTGTATAATTAAAACTATTAAATATGAAAGAATGAATATTTTTAAGAAAATCAAACTGAAAATCAGTAGTTACAGAAGGCTAAAAGCCTATCATAGTAACATTAAACGACTTGCTGAATTAGAATTATTAGACAATCCTAAAAAGCAAAAAGAAGTTGCATTACGTTCACAATGTTTAATTCATGGGCACAAATGGAAAAATGAGCCTAATAACAATGAATTAAACATTCCTATTACTAAAAGAACTTACTGTGAAAGATGCGGTAAGTACTATAGCCAAGAAATTTATAAACAACTTTAAATTCATATCAAATGAAATCTTTAAACTTTGTAATTATTGGAATTCCTGCATCAATTAATCAGGAAAGTGTTGTAACAGCAGTAGCTCTTATGGCTAAAAAGCTTGGTTTATCAGAAGTACATACAGAAATACTTGAAACAAGTAAATTTGCAACTAGCTCTTCAAATAAACAAATGATTGAAAACATATTAAAAGATGTTATTACTGTATGTACAGCAGCTGGTCTAATGAATATTGCTGCAATCAATGCTAATTTTTGGAAATTGATTGAAGATGGCAAATTAACTAGACCACAAATTGAGATGATGCTGGATGAAAAAGAAGTTACAATTGAGTATCTCAACAAAAAGGGATGCGCTTATATCTTTGATCTTTTAGTACAAGCAATTAGAGTGTTATAATTATGGGAAAGACCTATAAAGAATCTCATTTTCCAGGTTCTAAGCAATCAGGAAAAGCAGCTGAATATCAGTCTAAAAAGAGAGTTAGACATTCTAAAATGCAACCGTATAAAAGGGAAAGAGCTATTGTTTAACTAAGAATTACTAATTAAGTAGTTATGATAGAATCCAATCAACACAGAAGGTTATAACGCCAGACCCCTAAAGGTGATTAATACCTACGGACTATACAACGGTCAACCTTATTTAAGGTCAGGAGAAGGAAAAGGGCTAGCCATCAAATAAGGCGCACGAA
>NZ_SSXU01000010.1 GCF_009469605.1 Zoogloea sp. 1C4
CCGAGCAGATCGAGCAGGCGACGATCCTGATGCAGGACGTCAAAGGCGCCCCGAAGCCCCACACCGCCATCGTCGATCTGGGCTATCGGGGTGTGGAGGTGCCCGGGGTCGAGATCATCCACCGGGGTCGAATCAAGAACCTGAGTGCCAAGGCGCGTCGTCTGCTTAAACGGCGTCAAGCAGTCGAACCCGTAATCGGACACCTGAAGGACGACTGCGGGCTACGGCGGAACTGGCTGAAAGGATCTGAAGGAGATGTGCTGCACCCGGTGCTCTGTGCCGCGGGCTACAACTTGCGCTGGCTACTGCGGGCGGTGGCTCGTTTGGGGCTGACGGCCCTTTTTGCGCTCGGCGTGCTGGTCGGGATGCTTGGGCGGGTGCTCAGTGGCAACGCAGCCTGGCCGTCAGGCTGGCGGCTGCAAGCGGCGAATTGAATATTTCAGGGCCGACTATGTCCGACTCTGGACCGCGGCAGATGCCGCCCGTTCAACGCACATCGAGGGGTAATCGATCATGTCGCTCAAGTTTCTGGGTATTGCCGGCAGTCTTCGCCAGAAGTCCACCAACAAGGGACTGCTGCGCGCGGCCCAGGCCAGCCTGCCGTCCGGGGTGAGCATGGAGTTTGCCGATCTGTCGGATGTGCCCTTCTACAACGCCGACCTCACCGCCAAGCCGGCGGCCGTCGAGCGCGTGCTGGCGCAGCTGGCCCAGGCCGACGCGCTGGTGCTGGCCGCCACCGAGTACAACTACTCGATGGCTCCGGCCCTCAAGAACATCCTCGACTGGGCTTCCCGCGAGCCGGACAACGCGCTCCTGGCTGGCAAGCCGGCGGCGATCATGGGCGCCGGCGGCGGGATGGGCACTTCGCGCGCCCAGTATCACCTGCGCCAGGTTTGCGTGTTCCTCGACCTGCATCCCCTCAACAAGCCGGAAGTCTTCGCCAACGCCTTTGCGGGCGCCTTCGACGGGGACGGAAACCTGACCGACGAGCGGCTGCAGAAGCTGGTCGCAGATCAGATGAAGGCCCTGGCCGACCAGACCCTGCGCAGCAAGGCCTGATCCGCGTCGGCCGGGCCGGCCGTCAGTCGATGCGCTTGATGAGCTCCGCGGCCGGCTCGACCAGCCCGGCCAGGGTTTCGTCGTCCAAGTCGAGCAGGCGCAGGCACGACGGGCCGAGCTTGTCCCATTCGCGGGTCTGGCTGCCGCCGGTGGCCTGCTGCACGAGCCGTTCGGCGGTCTGGGCGATGGCGATCAGGCGCCGCGAGGCCAGCGGCAGGCCAGAATCGAAGCGGTCGAGCATCTCCGGGTCGTGGTGGCTGCGGATCGCTTGGGAGATGATCTCGGGCAGCCACCAGTTCTGGGCCAGCAGGCTGCCGACCACCGCGTGGTGGGTGGGCAGGGCGTCGAGTTCGTGGGCGGTGAACAGCCGCTCGCCGTCGCGGTTGGCCCGCATCAGGATGTCCCGATAGGTGCCGAAGCGGCGCAGCAGGATCACGATCCCGCAATCCCGGAACAGCCCGAAGGTGTAGGCGTCGTCGGCGCGCACGCAGGGCACCGCCAGGTGCTGGGCGAGCCAGCCCGACAGCGCGGCGATCTCGGCCGAGGTGTGCCAGAAGCGTTCGTAGTGGGCGCTGTTCGGAAAGGCCTTGTGCAGGCTGATCGCCGCGATGGCCCGGCTGGCGGCGTCGAGGCCGAGCATCATCAACGCTTCGTTCACCGAGCGCACCCGCAGCGAGAAGCCGAAGTAGGGCGAGTTGGCGGTCTTGATGAGGCCGGCGGCGAGGCTCACGTCGCGGCTGATCAGCCGGCCGACCACGAACATGTTGGGCTCGTCCCGGTGCATCTCGTGGCGGATCCGGTCGATGATCTGCGGCCGCGGCGGGATGTCGATGTCGCGGATCGAGCGCTCCAGCAGTTCATCGACCACCGGATGGGCAGGTTTCTGTTGGTTCGTCATGGTGTGTTCCTTTGCTCAAGCCAGCCCAGCAAGGCTTCTTCGTTCATCGGCCGGGCCCAGATGAAGCCCTGGATGGCCTCGACCTCCGCGTCGTGGAGCGCGGCGAGCTGCTCCGGCGTCTCGACGCCTTCGGCCACCATCACCATGCCCAGCTCCCGGGCCAGCCGCGACATGGCGCGCACCACCGCGTAGGCGCGCCGGTCGTCGGGCAGCACCTGCACGAAGGAGCGGTCGAGCTTGAGCTTGGTGGCCGGCAGGTCCTTCAGGCACGACAGGCTCGAGTAGCCCGTCCCGAAGTCGTCAATGGCCAGGCCGACCCCGGTCTCCCGGGCGCGGCGGAGGTTCTGCTGGACGATCTCGGACTCGTCCATCACCAGCGATTCGGTCAGCTCCAGCTCGATCAGCGCCGGATCGACGTTGGCGCAGATCAGTGCCCCGTGCAGCGCCGGCAGGAAGGTCGGCGAGGTGAGCTGGGCCCGGGACACGTTGATCGCCACCTTGGTGGGCCGCCCGGCGTGGCACAGGCGGGCGGCGAAGCGGGTGCCCTGAAGCAGGCTCCATTCGCCCAGGCGCACGATCAGGCCGGTCTTCTCGGCCACCGGGATGAAGCGCCCCGGCGCCAGCAGGCGGTCGTGCACCCGGCAGCGCATCAGCCCCTCGACGGCTTCGATGCGGCCGTCGAAGGTGAGCACCGGCTGGAAGTCGAGGGACAGCCCGCCGGTCTCCAGCGCCAGATGCAGGTCGGATTCCACCGCCAGCTCCTCGCGGGCGAGCTGCACGCCGTGGCGGCCGCGGAAGGTCTCGCTGCCCGACACCACCAGCCGGTTGCCGCCCTGACGCTTGGCGTCGAGCATCGCCCGGTCGGCGCGCTCGAAGAAGGCGTGCAGGCTCTCTCCGGCAGCATGCTGGGCGAGCCCGATGCTGGCGGTGGGGTGGATCATCATCCCGTCCAGTTCGAGCGGCTGTTCGAGGGCCTGGGCGAGCTGCTGCCCGAGAGCGCGGGCCTCGCCCAGGCTGGTGCCCGGCAGGAGGATCACGAACTCGTCGCTCCCCATCCGCATGCAGTGGGCCGTCACCGGCACGAGCCCCCGGATGAGGGTGGCGACATGGGCAATGATGCGGTCTCCACCGCGATGCCCGAACGAGGCATTGACTTTGTGAAAACGGTCGAGATCCAGCCACAGCAAGGCCAGCGGCTGGTCCTTTGCGTTGACTGCGCCAATGACCCGACGGGCTAGGGACAGGCTCCCACCCCGGTTGAGGAAACCGGTGATGGGATCGACGGCGAACTTGTGGTTCGACATGCTGGCTCCATCGTCAGGATTGCAGGCGCGATTGCTCGCGGGGTCCGGCGTGTGCGGAAAGCGTGACGCCTTACCCACAAGCGTATGAAAACAGCCCGTTATGGGCTTGACGATCCGCGCCTTTCGATTGACGATCTGCGCCACAAGAAAATTGGGGCGAGGACGCATGGCAACGACCAGTTCGCCGGCCACGGTGTGGCTGATGATGATCCGGATGTTCGAGCGGGAAGGGCTCGATCCGGCCGAGCTGCTGGCCGGGCTGGGCATTTCGGCCGAGCAGCTGGCGGAGCCCGGCAAACGCTTTCCGAGCCGCATCGCCGACATCGTCTTCGAGCGCGCCTGCCCGCGGCTGTCCGACCCGGCCTTCGCCCTGCACGCGGCGCGCTGCTGGCATCCGTCCAACCTGGGCACGATGGGCTACGCTTGGCTCTCCAGCAGCACCCTGCGCACCGGGCTCAAGCGCCTGGAGCGCTACGCCCGCATCCTCGGCGAGCGCTTCCGCTACACGGTGCAGGAATCGGCTGACGGCCTGCGTTTTGTGTACGACCACGGGCGTGGCGACAAGGCGATCGGGCCGTTCATGACCGACTTCTCGCTGTCGATCATCATCGACATGTGCCGCACCAACTTCGGCGACACCTTCACCCCGCTGCAGGTGCGTCTGCGTCGGGCGCTCCCCGCGCGGCGCGAGGCCTGGGACGCGTTCTTCGGCTGCCGCGTCGATTTCGGCGCTCCGGAAGACAGCTTCCTCCTCGCCCCCGCCGATGCCGACCGGCGCCTGCCCACCGCCTACCGGGACATGGCGGCCACCTTCGACCAGATCCTCACCGGGCAGCTGGCCGAGCTCACCCGGGACGATCTCGTCACCCGTTGCAAGGCCCATCTGCTTGAACATCTCACCTCCGGCGAGCCCACCGAGCGGGGCCTCGCCGAAGCCGTGGGCCTCAGCCGCCGCACCCTGCAGCGCCGGCTGGCGGAGCACGGCATCACCTACAAGCGGCTGGTGGACGAGACCCGCGAGGCGCTGGCCCGGCGCTACCTGGAGAACCCCCAGCGCAGCCTCACCGAGATCACCTTCCTGCTCGGCTTTTCAGAGCAGAGCGCCTTCACCCGCGCCTTCCGCCGCTGGCACGGCGAATCGCCGAGCGACTACCGCCGCCGCTGCGCTGCCGCGCCAGCCTGACCCGTTACAGGGCGTCCAGGTCGGCGCGCAAGGCCTCCGCCCGCTGGCGGATCGCCGTGCGGGCGGGCTCGTCGAAGCGTTCCAGCTGGCGGTACACCATGCCCAGCCGGTGGTTGGTGCCCAGCCGCTCGCGGTTGCGGTCGAAGAAATCCCAGTACAGCGCGTTGAACGGGCAGGCGTCGTCGCCCGTGCGGGCCTTGGCCTTGTAAGCGCAGCCCTTGCAGTAGTCGCACATGCGGTCGATGTAGGCGGCGCTCGACACGTAGGGCTTGGTGGCCAGCAGGCCGCCGTCGGCAAACTGGCTCATGCCCAGGGTGTTGGGCAGCTCGACCCACTCGAAGGCGTCGATGTAGATGCCCAGGTACCAGCGATGCACCTCGGCCGGGGCGAGTCCGGCGAGGAGGGCGAAGTTGCCGATCACCATCAGGCGCTGGATGTGGTGGGCGTAGGCGTGCTCCAGCGACTGGCCGATGCTGTGGGCGAGGCAGCGCATCTTCGTCTTGCCCGTCCAGAACCACGTGGGCAAAGGCACGTGGTGGCCGAACACGTTGTGCTCCACGTAGCCCGGCATGTGCGCCCAATACACGCCGCGCACGTATTCGCGCCAGCCGATGACCTGGCGGATGAAACCCTCGGCCGCCGCCAGCGGCACCTGGCCGTCGGCGTGGGCCGCCTCGACCCGCCGGACGACCTCCCGCGGGCTGAGCATCTTGGTGTTGAGCGCGAAGGACAGCAGCGAGTGGAACAGCCGCCACGCCCGCGTGCTCATGGCGTCCTGGAAGTCGCCGAAGTGGGGCAGCGCCTCGGCGACGAAATCCTCCAGCTGGGCCAGCGCCTCGTCGCGGTTGAGCGGCCAGGCGAGGCGATCCGCCGCCGGGTTGCCGAAGTGCTTCACCCCCGCCGCCTCGATGCGCTGCCACAGGGCCGAGTGGTCGTGGCGGATGCGCGGGTCGGCGGGCTCGCGGGGCAGGCCGGGCCAGGGCTTGCGGTTGTCGTGGTCGAAGTTCCAGCGCCCGCCGATCGGCTTGCCGCCGGCCATCAGCACGTCGTGGCGGGTGCGCATGTGGCGGTAGAAGTGCTCCATCAGCCACTGCTTGCGGCCCTCGAAGAGGCGCGCGGCGTCGAGCCTGGCGGTGTAGAAATGCTCGCTGCCCACCATGGTGGCGGGGATGGAAAGCTGCCGCGCCCAGGCGGCGAGCTGCCGGTCGAGCCGCCATTCGTCCGGCGCCTGGTATTCGACGCGGGCGGCGCCGTGGCGGGCGATCAGGGCGTCCAGATTGGCGGTGAGGGATTGGTGGTTGGCCGGGTCGTCGATGGCGAGGTATTCGATCCGGTGGCCGGCCTCGCCCAGCTGCCGGGCGAAGTCGCGCATCGCCGCGAAGATGGCGAGGATCTTCTGGGCGTGGTGGAGGACGTAGTCGGTCTCCTGGCGGATCTCCATCAGCACGTGGATCACGTCCGGGCGGGGTTCGGCAAACCAGCTGTGCAGCGGGTTGAGCTGGTCGCCGAGGATCAGGCGCAGGGTGGTCATGGGGCACTCCAGCGGGTCTGGTAGGCGTCGTCCGGGTCGTGCTCGGCGGCCTGTTTGTCGGGGTTGAAGCGGCGCCCGCCGCGCGGGTCGGTGCCCCGGCCGGAAATGTAGAGCCAGTTGCCCTGGTTGCTGCACACGTCGAAATCCACCAGCTGGGCCTCGAACCACGCCGCGCCGGCACGCCAGTCGCAGGCGAGGTCATGGATGAGGTAGCTGGCGACGATCTGGCGCATGCGGTTGGAGAGATAGCCGGTAGCGGCGAGCTCGCGCATGCCGGCGTCGATCAGGCTGTGGCCGGTGCGGCCGGCCTGCCAGCGGGCGAAGGCATCGTCGTCGTGGGGCGGCGGCGGGGTGCTGTCCGACAGGCCGCCCGCCCGATACAGGCGCCGGCCGTGCTTGCGGTGGAGCAGACGGAAGTGATCGCGCCACAGCAGCTCGAACCACAGCCAGTACGTGCCGTCGCTGGCGCCGCGGCGGACCTCGAAATCCTTGAGGCCGGCGTGGATCTGCCGGGCCGACAGGGCGCCGATGGCGAGCCACGGCGAGAACTTGCTGGAGTCGTCGACGCCGGCGAGGCGGTTGCGGGTGGCTTTGTAGCTATGGGGCAGGCCGCGCGCCAGATACTGGGCGAGGTGGGCGCGCCCGGCGCTGGCGCCGCCGTGGAAGGCGGGCAGGGCGTAGGGGAAGGCCGAGCGCGGGTTGGCGGGCGGGGGCGGAGCGGGCGTCCGGGTGTCGCCCGGGGAAAGGCCGTCGGGCAGTGGCGGCAGGCGTGTCGGCGCGGGGATCGGCGCCGGTGGCTGGATGCCGGCGCCTTCGACCTTCTGGCGGAAGGCGGTGAAGACATCCGGCAGGTTTGCGTCGGAGAACGGTAGCGTGGAAGGATCGAGCAGCGTGGATTGCCAGTGCGTCTCGACGCTGATGCCGGCGGCGCGAAGCTGGGCGAGCTGGGTTTCCTCCTCGGGCGCCGGGATCGCCTCGCAGACGATGCCCGTGGCGCCGGTGTGGCGGACGAGATCGGCGAGGCGCTCGACCGGGTCTCCATGCAGCTCGACGAGACCGCTACCGGCGGCCCGCAACTGCGCATCCAGATCGGCGAGGGCGGTGGCGAGGAAATGCCGGCGATGGGGTCCGACGCGCTCGAAACCCCACGCGGTGCGCTGGGCTGGCGGGTGGATGAAGACGGGGATGAGCCGGTCGGCGGCGTGGGCGGCGCGGGTGAGGGCCGCGTTGTCGGTGAGCCGCAGGTCGGCGCGGAACCAGTGGATGACAGTGTTCATGGCGTGGCTTTGGTCGGCCGCGTGCGGCGGCAGCGCTCGGAGCAGTACTTCACTTCGTCCCACACCCGCGCCCACTTCTTGCGCCACGCGAAGGGGCGGCCGCAGCAGGGGCAGGTCTTGGTGGGGAGGTGGGGCTTGGCGTGGGCCATCACAGGTCCAGTTTCAGTTGAGCCTTGTCGGCGGCTTGCCGGGCACGCGGGCTGGCGCTGGGGCTGCGCTTGCGCGAGCCGTGGCGGGCCACGATGGCGGCCTTGGCGGCGCGGACCTCGGGCTGGGCGCGCAGGGCAAACAGGCGGGCCTTGGCGCTGCGGGTGGCGGCGTCCAGATCCACGCAGGGTTCGGGAATGTCGCCAGGGCCCAGCCCGTGGGCGGCCTGCAGTGCGGCGGGCATTCGCCAGGGCTCGAACAGCCAGCTGTCGGGCACCTTGCGCAGGGCGGGCAGCCAGCGCCGCACGAAGTGGCCCTTCGGGTCGTGGTCGCGGGCCTGCTTGATGGGGTTGTAGACGCGCGGCAGGTTGATGCCGGTGGTGCCGGACTGCATCTGCATCTGACTCCAGTGGATGCCCGGCTCGTAGTCGAGGAACTGCCGCGCCAGCCACTGCCCGACCGGCCGCCAGTGCAGCCACAGCGGGTAGGCCGCCACCGAGACGAGCATCGCGCGCATCCGGAAGTTGATCCAGCCGGTCTCGCGCAGCATGGCCACGCAGGCGTCCACCAGCGGCCAGCCGGTGCGCCCGGCGGCGAGGGCGGCAAAGTGGTCCGGGTTCCAGTCGGCCTCGCGCAGGCCGTCGTAGCCCCGGTGGAGATTGCGAAACTCCAGCGCGGGCTCACTCTCGAGCTTCTGGATGAAGTGGCAGTGCCAGTAGAGCCGGCTGATGAACGCGGTAAGGCCGTTGCGCTGGGCGCCGGCGGGCAGGTTGGCGACGGCGTGCCGGGTGGCATGGACGATCTCACGCAGGCTGAGGCAACCGAAGGCGAGGTAGGGCGACAGGCGCGAGCAGGCGGTGGGGGCGGAGAGCGGCGACGAGATGCCGCCCCGGTACTGCCGGCTGCGCTCGGTGAGGAAGTCGTCCAGCACCGCGAGGCCGGCCGTACGACCACCTCGCTGGCGTCCCGGCGGATCGTCGTCACCGAGGCCCAGCGCGGTGGCGTCGGGCGGCGGGACGTCGGGCCAGGGCAGTGGGGCGAAGCGTAGCGTCGGCGGTACGGGCAGGCAGGGCTGGCTGACGAAGGCTTCCCAGCGGGCCTGCCAGGTGTCCCGGTCGGCGAGGCGGCGCACCACGCCGAACTGGGGAAACTCCTGCCAGCGCACGCCGTGTTCGCGGCACCAGCGGGCCACCGCGATGTCGCGCTGGTAGGTGAGGCCGTTGCCGGTCTCCTCGTGGGAATACAACGCGCCGAAGGGCGCCGCGGCGTGGAGGCGGCCCAGCACCTCGGCCACTTCGCCGGTGACGAGGTGGATGCAGCCGCCCAGCTTCCGCAGCGCGCGGTACAGGTCGCGCAGGCTTTCGAGGATGAAGGCGTAGTGCTGGCGGGCGGCGTCGGGCTCGGCCCACAGGGAGGGCTCGACCACGTACAGGCACAGCACCGGGCCCCGCAGCGCGGCGGCGTGCAGCGCTGCGTGATCGTGGAGCCGCAGATCGCGCTTGAACCAGACGACGCTGTAGTCCATGGCCGCGGCCGGTCAGGGCCTGCCGAAGTGCTGCAGGACGTCTTGGGCGAGGCTGCGGCCGCTGAGCCACGCGCCTTCCACCTTGCCGCCGTTCAGCCAGTCGCCGCACAGGCCGATGCGCCGGTCCACGTCCCACACATGGCAGGCATCGAGGGGCGGCTCGGTGTCGGCGTAGCGCCAGCGGTGGGCGGTCCAGGCCTCGGGCGGCGGGGCGCCCAGTTCGGCGAAGGCGCGGAGCAGGTCGTCGGCGACGGCTTCGGGCGTGGCCTCGATGTGGGCCTCGCTCCATTCGGCGGTGGCGTGGAGCAGCCAGGTCTCGCCGCGGGGGCGGCCGGGCTTGCTGCTGTCGCGGGCAATCCAGCGCAGTGGGCCGCTGTTCACGAAGGCGGCGTCGAAGGGAAGCGCGACGGGGGCGTCGTAGCGCAGCATCAGCGCCCAGCTGCCGCGCATGTTGGCGCGGGAGGAGAGGTTCGCCAGCCCCGGCGCGGTCGTGCGCAGCAAGGGCACGGCCTGGGGCGCGGGCACCGCCAGCAGGACCGCGTCGAAGCGCGTGGGGTGCAGGCCGTGCTCCGCCGAAACGAGCCACCAGCCGTCGGGGCTGGGGCGGATCTCGGTGACGGTGGTCTGTACCGTGAGGGGCAGCGCGTCGGCCAGAAAGCGGGCGGGAGCGGTCATGCGCGGCACGCCGACGAAGCGTTCGAGGGCGAAGTCGGCGCCGTGCTCGCCCGCTTCGCCCGGTACGGCAATGCGGGCGCGCCACAGATCGGCGACACCGGCGTGCTGCCAGCGGGCGACTTCGGCACGGAAGGCTGGATCGCGGGCGGTGAAGTACTGGGCGCCGTGGTCGCACTGCCAGTCGTCGCCGCGGCGGGTGCTCATCCGCCCCGCGGGGCCGCGGCTCTTGTCGAGGAGGGTGAGGTCGATACCCGCTGCCTTGAGGGATGTTGCGCAGGACAAACCGGCGATGCCTGCACCGATGACGGCGATTTTTGGGTTTGATTTCAATTTTTGTCCTAGACAAAAAAGGAGGGTGCCCCATAATACAGCGCATCAGGAGCCGTTCAAAGCCGATTAAGAGCGGCCACGTGCCGAGGGAGTTGTCATGGACAGAATTGCACTTGTCACCGGTGCCGCCGGTGGGTTGGGGCGGGCAGTGGCCGCCGGGTTGGCTACCGATGGCTGGCGGCTGATCGTCGTGAGCCGCGACGCCGCACGGCTGGCCGCAGCCTTTGGCGACCAGCATCTGCAGATCGAGGCCGACTGCAGCACGGTGGCCGGGGTGCGGCTGGTCTTCGAGCAGGCTGCCGCGGTGGGCTTGCTGCCCACGGCGCTGGCCCACTGCGTCGGCAACATCCGGCTGGGTTCGGTGCATCGCATGTCCGAGGCGGATTTCGACGACTGCCTGCGCGCCAATCTGGTGAGCGCCTTTCACACCCTGGGTGGTTTCATCGGCGCCCTGCGCGAAGCGCGCAGCCCGGGCGCGGCGGTGCTGGTGTCGTCAGCCGCGGCGCAGATCGGCACGCCCAACCACGAAGCGGTGGCGGCGGCCAAGGCGGGGGTGGAAGGGCTCGTCCGCGGTGCTGCGGCGAGCCACGCGGCAGCGGGCATCCGGGTGAATGGCGTGGCGCCGGGCATCATGGATACGCCAGCCACCTCGGCCATCCTCGGCAGCGCCGCCGGGCGGGATGCGGCCGCGCGGCAATATCCGCTGCCGGGCATCGGATCGGCGGATGAGTTGGCGCAGCTGATGGTCTGGCTGCTGTCGGAGCACGCAGCGCGGGTGACGGGGCAGGTGTGGGCGATGGACGCCGGCTTCACGCGGATTCGCCCGCTGGTGAAGTGATCGCGCCCGGATTGGCGGCAGGATGCCTTCGGGCGTGACGCGAGCTCAAAAACAAAAAGGCCAGTCCCGGAGGACTGGCCTTTTCTGAATCTGGTGGGTTGTGAGTGGCTCGAACACTCGACCTACGGATTAAGAGTCCGCTGCTCTACCAACTGAGCTAACAACCCATTCTTGCGGGAGCCTGTATTATAGCCCACCTTTTTTAATGGTGGGTCGGGCGAGATTCGAACTCGCGACCAACGGATTAAAAGTCCGCTGCTCTACCGACTGAGCTACCGACCCCCCGGAAGAGACGCGCATTATAGCCCCTCCACAGAATACGTCAACTGTTTCGTAGCTGAATTTTTATCGACACCGTTGCCCCGGCGATGATGGCCCCAACGGTGAGGATGGCGCCGACCGAAAGGGTGGAGAGCCCGGAGAGGCCCTGACCGATGGTGCAGCCCAGCGCAGTGACGCCGCCGAAGCCCATCAGGATGGCGCCGGCGATGTGGCGAACGAGGTCCGGCGTGTCGCGGAAGCCTTCGATGCGGAAGCTGCGGCTTGTGATCGCGCCCAGCAGCGCGCCGGCGACGACGCCGAGGGTGGTGGCGATGCCGATGGTGACGATGCGGCTCTTGTCGGTCCACAGCATCAGCAGGTCGAGGCTGTAGGCGTAGGGTGCGACGAAGCTGAGGGATTCCATCTTCCCGCTGTTGGTGGCGAGAAAGGCCGGGGCGAGGGTTTCGGGATCTTCGGCAAGCCACGCCAGGTGGCCGCTGAGATACCAGCCGGCGACGATGCACGCGCCGATGGCGATGCTGCCGAGCAGTGGGCCGGGCCGCCAGTTGTCGCGGCTCGAGAGCGCGAACAGGGCCAGGCTGCCGGCGCCGACAGTGGCGCAGGCCAGCCACGCGCTGCGGGCGTCGAGCTGGAAGCGGGCGGCGAGCAGTGTCGGCAGATCCTGCGGTGTGGCGAGCTGCAGGGCGACGGGGTCGAGCCATTCGACGCGCCAGCCGCCGAAGAGCCCGCGCAGGGTCATCGCGGCCGAGAGGCCGAGGAAGACGAACACCACCAGCGACTTGAGGTTGCCGCCGCCGAGCCGCACAAGTGTTTTAGCGCCGCAGCCGGACGCGAGGGTCATGCCGACGCCGAACAGCGCGCCGCCAACGAGATGGGACAGCCACGGCAGGCGGCTGCCGGTGTAGATCGAGTTGTGCACGTCCACCAGCCCGGCCACCTGCAGGCCGGTGGTGCCGGCGATGGCCACTGCTGCGGCCAGCGCCCACATGCGCAGGCGCGTCCAGTCGCCCATCAGCAGGATGTCGGCGATGGCGCCCATGGTGCAGAAGTTGCTGCGCTGGGCCGCCAGCCCGAACACTGTGCCGATTGCGAAGGCGGCCCAGGCGATGGCCGACAGGGAGAGGGGCTGGCTGGCGGCGTCCATGGCGCGGTCAGGCGTAGGGGGTGGGGTCGGGCAGGCCGGCGGCTTCGAAGCCGGCCTTGCGCAGCCGGCAGGCGTCGCACAGGCCGCAGGCGCGGCCGTCGTCGTCGGCCTGGTAGCACGACACGGTGAGGCTGTAATCGACGCCAAGCTCGGTGCCGCGGCGGATGATGTCGGCCTTGGAGAGGTCGATCAACGGCGCGTGGATGGCCAGGTGGTGGCCTTCGACGCCGGCCTTGGTGGCGAGGTTGGCCATCTTCTCGAAGGCTTCGATGAAGGCCGGGCGGCAGTCGGGGTAGCCGGAATAATCCACCGCATTGACGCCCACGTAGATGTGGTCGGCGCCCAGCACCTCGGCCCAGGCCATGGCGATGGACAACATGATGGTGTTGCGGGCCGGCACGTAGGTGATCGGGATGCCGGCGCCGACGCCGTCGGTGGGCACGGCGAGGGCCGGGTCGGTGAGGGCCGAGCCGCCAAACTGGCCGAGATCCACGTGGGCAACCCGGTGGGTGACGGCGCCGAGGGCGGCGGCCACGCGGCGGGCGGCGGCGAGCTCGGCCGCATGGCGCTGGCCGTATTCGACGGACAGGGCGTAGGTCTCGAAGCCTTCGGCGCGGGCGATGGCGAGGCAGGTGGCGGAATCGAGGCCGCCGGACAGCAGGACGAGGGCGCGGGGCGTGCTCATGCTTACATCCAATACAAAAAAATGGATCCAGGCAAGGGGTGATCCGGTGCCGGGGCCTGGCCCGGCGTGGTTTGACCGCTTACCGACCGGGTTCGTTGCCCCAGATGACCTTGTGCAGCTGAACCTGCATCCGCACCGGCAGCCGGTCGCGGAGGATCCACGCGGCGAGGTCGGCCGGCTTGAGCTGGCCCTGGACCGGGGCGAGGAGCACTGGGCAGCGTTCGGTGAGATGGTATTCGGCGATCTGCGCCTTGGCCCACTCGTAGTCGGCCTCGCTGGCGAGCACCAGTTTCACCTCGTCGCGCAGGTTGAGCAGCGGGATGTTGGTGAGCAGGTTGCGCGCGACTTCGCCGGAGCCCGGCGCCTTGAGGTCGACGATGCGCGAGACGCGCGGGTCGACGCCGGCGATGTCGAGGGCGCCGCTGGTCTCGAGGGACACCGAGTAGCCGGCGTCGCACAGGGCGGTGAGCAGGGGCAGGCAGTTCTTCTGGGACAGCGGTTCGCCGCCGGTGACGCAGATGGTCGGGCAGTGGTAGCCGGCCACTTCGGCGAGGATGTCGTCGAGGGTGCGGGTGGTGCCGCCGGTGAAGGAGTATTCGGTGTCGCACCAGCTGCAGCGCAGCGGACAGCCGGTGAGGCGGATGAACACCGTCGGCAGGCCGGCGCGCGAGGTTTCACCCTGGAGCGAGTGGAAGATCTCGGTGATGCGCAGGGTGGCGGCGCGGGGGGCGGGGCTGGCGGTTGTGGGCATGGGAAAAAAAGCGCGCCTGGTGTCGGGCGCGGCGGGCTTACTTCTTGAGGCGCTGGCGGGCGATGGTTGCCGCCGAACTGCTTGGGTACTTGGCGACCAGCCGTTCGAGGGTCTTGGTGGCCCCCGCGGTGTCGTTGCGGGCGGCCTGGGTGCTGGACAAGCCGAGCAGGGCGTCCGGCGCGCGGGTGTCGTCCGGCCACTGGCTGGCGACCTTGGCGTAGTGCTCGGCGGCGCCGACGTTGTCCTTCAGCTGATAGAGCGCGCTGGCGGCCCAGAAGTGGGCGTTGGGCTGGAAGCTGCTGTTCGGGTAGGCCTTGGTGAAGGCGACGAAGCCGGTGGCGGCTTCGCGGAACTTGCCGGCCCGCAGCTGGGTGAGGGCGGCTTCGTAGTCGCGGCTTTCGCTGGCTGGATCGGCTACCACAGGGGCTGCCGGCGCTGCAGGGGCCTCGGCAGCCGTCTGGGGCTCGACCTTGCGCAGGCGGTTGTCGAGGTCGACGTAAAAGTCCTTCTGCCGCTTGTTTGCGTTGGCCAGATCGTTGCTGAGGACTTCGTTCTCGCCGCGCAGGCGGGCGATCTCGGCCTTCAGGTTCTCGATCTGGTCGGCCAGTTCGAGCTGGGCGCGGGAACTGGCTTCGAGCTTGTCCAGACGGGCGGAGAACTCGGTGCGCATCTGATTGATGCGCATCCGGGCTTCCTCGTCGTCAAACAGGCCGGCCTGGGCCTGGCTGGCCAGCAGGCCAGCCAGCAGCCCGGCCAACAGGCGGGGCAGAAGGCGCGGGAACATCAGAATTCACCCGAATAGAGCATGTCGCCACGACGGTTGGCGGACCAGCAGGACTCGGAGGCGTCGGTGCAGCTGGGCTTTTCTTCGCCGAGGCTGACGGATTCGAGCTGGCTTTCGGCCACGCCCAGCAGGCCCAGGGCCTTCTTGACGGCGTCGGCACGCTTCTGGCCGAGGGCCAGGTTGTATTCGCGGCTGCCACGTTCGTCGGTGTTGCCCTGGATCATCATCTTGACCTTGGGGTGGGCGACCAGGAACTTGGCGTGGGCTTCGACGAGCGGACGGTACTGATCCTTGACGACGTAGCTGTCGTAGTCGAACAGCACGCTGCGCTTGGACAGGATGTTCTTCGGATCGCGCAGCTCGGGGTAGGCGGAGCCGTTGGCGCCGTCGTTGGCGTTGACGGTGGTGACGCGGTTGCCGTCGACACCGCTGCTGGCGGCGCCGCTGCTGCGGTCTTCGACGGCTGCACCCTGGTTCTGGTTGGGGGCCGAGCTACAAGCGGCCAGCAGGCCGGCAGCGATCAGGGACAGGGTGAGGTGCTGGAACTTCATGGTGTGGACTCCGTGGGGCATCCGTGCAAGGGCTGGATGAATGCGTGGTGATGCGTCGGGTTTCGCGCGAGCGGGTCAGTTTCGGGGCTGGGGCCCCCAGGCGGGTTCGCGCACGTCGCCTGATTGTACCGATAGACGTTGTTTCACACGACCGTCGGCGGACACGGCGGCGAGCACGCCACGGCCGCCGATCTCGGTGGCGTAGAGCACCATGCGGCCGTTGGGGGCGAAGCTCGGGGATTCGTCCTTGGAGGAGTCGGTGAGGATTTGCGTCTGGCGGGATGCGAGATCCAGCATCGTGACCTGGAAACGGCCGCCGTTGCGGGATACGTAGACGAGGCTCTTGCCGTCGGGCGAGGGGCGCGGGCTGACGTTGTAGCCGCCCTCGAAGGTGACCCGCTGGGCGTCGCCGCCGCCGGCCGGCACGCGGTAGATCTGCGGGCTGCCGCCGCGGTCGGAGGTGAAGTAGATCATGCCGTCGGGCGACCAGGCCGGCTCGGTGTCGATGCCGGAAGATGACGCCAGGCGCTGCACGCCGGAGCCGTCGGCATTGACCGAGTAGAGCTGGGACTGGCCGTCCTTGGTGAGCACCACCGCCAGCCGGCGGCCGTCCGGCGACCAGGCGGGGGCGGAGTTGGAACCCTTGAAGTTGGCGGCTACGTTGCGCTGGCCGGTGGCGAGGTTGTGCACGTAAACCACTGGCTTCTTGGCCTCGAACGACACGTAGGCGAGGCGCGAGCCGTCCGGCGACCAGGCCGGGGAGATGATCGGCTCTTTCGAAGCCAGCGCGGTCTGGGCGTTGCTGCCGTCGGCGTCGGCGATCTGCAGCTCGTAGCGGGGGCCGGACTTGAGCACGTAGGCGATGCGGGTCGAGAACACGCCGGGCTCACCAGTGAGCTTCTCGTAGATGAAGTCGGCGATGCGGTGGCCGGTGGCGCGGTACTGGTTGGGCGACATCACCATCGCCTGGCTGCCCAGGCCGAGCTGCTTGGCGGCGTCGTGGAGGCGCACTTCGATCTGGAAGCGGCCGGCCCCGTTGGGGCTGACGGTGCCCACGGCGACGGCGTCGGCACCGCGGGAGCGGACGCGGGCGTAATCCACCGGGCCGCTGGCGCCCATCGGGCTCGGGCCGAGTTCGATCATCTTGAACAGGCCGCTGCGTTCGAGGTCGGCTCGGACGACATCGGTGACGGCGCGAGGCAGGGCGTTCTCACCCTCGAAGCTGGCGACGGCCACCGGCATGCGGTTGGCACCGGCGCCGGTGATCTCGATGGCGAGCTGGGCCTGGGCCAGGGAGGACGCAAGCACCAGCGCGCAGGCCGGAATGGCGCTGCGCAGGAGGGACAGGAGGCGTGAGGTCATGGGCGGAGGACTCTCGGTTTAGTCGCGGAGCGGGTAGAACTTCAGCTCCAGCGTGCGGTTGAACAGTTCCGGCTTGTCGGGGCGCGGCAGCGGGCTCGACTTCTGGATGGCGCGTTCGATGGCGCCGTCGAGCTGGGCGTTGCCGGTGGAGCGCTTGAGGCGCACCTCGATCACCGAGCCGTCGGGGAGCTGATCCACGTAGAACAGCGCGAAGGGGTCGCCGCTGACGCCCGGCGGCAGCACGATGTTGCCCTTCACCTTGGCGCGGATCTTCTCGATGTAGGCCTCGATGGCCTTGTTGCGGGCGGCGCTGGCTTTGGCGCCGGCGACCCGGGCGAGTTCTTCCTGGATCTGGCGGGACTGGCTGGCGTTCTCGCTGTCATGGGCCATCAGCTCACGCATCCGGCGGTCTTCGAGTTCGCGGGCGCGGGCGGCGGAGGCCTTGGCTTCCTTGTCGGCCTTGGCCTGGTCGATGCGGGCCTGCTCGGCGCGGGCTTTGGCTTCGGCCTTCGGATCGGGTTTGGGCTCAGGCTTGGGCTCGGGTTTCTTCGGCTCGGGCTTGGGTTCCGGCTTTTTGGGTTCCGGTTTCGGCTCGGGCTTCTTGGGCTCAGGCTTGGGTTCGGGCTTCTTCGGCTCGGGCTTGACGATTTCCTTCACCGGCTTGGGCGGTGGCGGCTTCTTGGGCTCGGGCGCCTTGATGGCGATATCCGGCTGCTTGCGCGGCGGCGGGGTGGGCGCGGGTTCGTCTTCGGGCTCGGGCGGAGGCGGCGGCGCCGGGCGGGATTCGGCCGGCGGGGCGGGGGGCGGAGGCGGGGCGACGCGGGCGGCCGGCGGCGGCGCGCTCACCAGTTCGACCTCGACGGCGTCGGGCAGGCGGTTCTGCCAGCGCACGCCATAGAACAGGAACAGACCGAGCAGGACGTGGACAAGCGCAGCCAGCGCTGCCGACGACCACTTGCCCCGGTCATTACCGGACAGCAAAGGTCTCATCGGCTGGCTTTGCCGATCTGCGTCTGCAGGCCGACCTTGTTGACGCCTGCGTTACGCAGGTCGTTGAGGACATCCATGACCAGCTCGTACTTCACTTCCTTGTCGGCGGCGATCACCACCGGCTGGCCGGGGTTGGCCGACACGGCGTCCTGCACCGCGCCGATCAGGTCGCGGCGGTTGTAGGACTTGGGCTGGGCCTGGCTGGTCTGGCTGAGGGTGAGCTCGCCCTGGGGCTTGACGGTGACGATCATGGCGTCGGTGGGCGGCGCGGGGACCTTGTCGACGCTGGGCAGATTCACCGAGCCGGACTGGATCATCGGCGCGGTGACCATGAAGATGACGAGGAGCACCAGCATCACGTCGATGTAAGGCACGACGTTGATCTGGTTCATCAGGCGACGTTGACGCATTGCAGCTAGGCTCCGGTCAACGCAGCTGGCGCTGGAGGATGTTCAGGAATTCTTCGGTGAAGCTCTCGAAGCGGATCGCGATGCGGTCGATGTCGTGGGCGAAGCGGTTGTAGGCGACGACCGCCGGAATCGCCGCGAACAGGCCGATGGCGGTGGCGACCAGCGCTTCGGCGATGCCCGGCGCCACGTGGGCGAGGGTGGCCGAGCCGACGTTGGACAGGCCGCGGAAGGCGTTCATGATCCCCCACACGGTACCGAACAGGCCGACGTAAGGCGACACCGAACCCACCGAGGCGAGGAAGGCCAGGTGGGCTTCGAGATCATCGACCTCGCGCTGGTAGGTGGCACGCATGGCCCGGCGGGCGCCGTCCATGATGGCACCGTGATCGAGGTTCTTGCCGCGCAGCTTGGCGAATTCGCGGTAGCCGGCTTCGAAGATGCGCTCCATGCCGGCGGCCTCGTGGCGGCCGGTGGCGGCGCTCTGGTACAGGGCGTTGAGGTCGCCGCCGCTCCAGAAGTCGCGTTCGAAGAGATCGGTCTTGCGCTTGGCGTCGCGGATCTGGAACCACTTGCGGAAGATCCAGTACCAGGACATGAAGGAGACGGTGCCGAGCAGCGCCATCACGAGCTTGACGAGGACGCTCGCGTTGGCGATCAGGGACAGGATTGAGAGGTCTTCGGTGACGTTCATCGGTTTAAACCAGGGTGGCGAACTGGTCGCGTACGGCAGGAGGGATCGGAATGGCGCGCTTGGCGGTGCTGTCGATGCAGGCGATGGTGATCTGGGCGTCGAAAATGGGCTGGCCTTCGCGCTGGATCTGCTGGTCGAAGATCAGACTGGCGCGGCCGAGCCGGGAGACCCGGCTGACGACGTCCAGCATGTCGTCGAGGACGGCGGGCTGGCGGTAGTCGGCCTTCACGGAGCGCACCACGAAGACGACGCCTTGCTCGGCGGCGAGCCGGCCCTGCTCAAAACCAATAGCCCGCAACCAGTCGGTGCGGGCTCTTTCGCAGAACTTCAGGTAGTTGGCGTAGTAAACCACACCACCGGCGTCGGTGTCTTCGTAGTAAACCCGCACCGGCAGCGTGAAGGACGCCTTCTCCGCGGCAGGAGCGGGATCGTTCGTGAAATGCATCGCAACATTTTACCGCACGACTCGCCCTGATCCGAAGCAACGCGGTAGATTCAGTGTTTCAGAATGTAGGTGAGCGCGGGCCGATTGCGCTGGCCGCATTGTAATTGCAGCAATCCTGTGCCTAGAATCGCGCTCTTGGAGACAGGCTGGTGCGATTCGTGCATTGGCCAGCGAGTCGCAGATGGGCGATGTCGCGGCGCGGATGTCGCGGGATCCCGGCCCGACAGTCGATTCATGGGAGGAATAAGAGATGGTTGCAACTACCAGCAAAGACAAGACGCTGACCGAGGCCGAGATTCTGGCCATGCCGGAAGATGACTACATGAATCCGGCGCAGCTCGAGTTCTTCCGCTTGCGCTTGTCGAAGATGCGTGAAGAGCTGCTCGAGAATGCCGCCAGCACCGGCGCGAACCTGCGCGAGAACGAGATCGTCGCCGATCCGGCCGACCGGGCCACGGTCGAGGAAGAGCACGCCCTCGAGCTGCGCGTGCGCGATCGCGAACGCAAGCTGATCAAGAAGATCGAGGAAGCCCTCGAGCGCATCGCCGAAGGTGAATACGGCTGGTGCGAGGAAACCGGCGACCCGATCGGGATCGGCCGCCTGCTCGCCCGCCCGACCGCCACCCTGTCGATCGACGCCCAGGAGCGTCGCGAGCGCACCCAGAAGCTCTACGGGGAATAATCCCCCCGTTCCCGCTTCCTGCTTCACCCTGTTTCGCCGGATCGGCCAGGCCCACCATGACCGCTCCGGCGAACCGCATTCCTGTCACCCTGCTCACCGGGTTCCTCGGTTCGGGCAAGACCACCCTGCTCAATCACCTGCTGCGCCAGCCCGAGCTGGCCGGGACGGTGGTGCTCGTCAACGAATTTGGCGCCGTGCCGCTGGATCACCTGCTTGTCGAGAAGATCGACGAGGACGTGGTGCTGCTCGAATCCGGCTGCATCTGCTGCTCGGTGCGGGGTGATCTGTCGCGGGCGCTTAAGGATGTCTTCATGCGCCGCCTGCGTCGGGAGCTTCCCGCGCTGACCCGGGTGGTCATCGAGACCACCGGCCTCGCCGATCCGGCGCCGGTGATCTTCACCCTGATGCAGGATTTCTTCATCGCCGAACGCTACCGCCTCGACGGCGTGGTGACGGCGGTGGATGCGGTGTTCGGCGCCGGGCAGCTCGCCCGCCAACCCGAGGCCGTCAAGCAGGCCGCGATGGCCGACCGGCTCATCATCACCAAGTGCGACCAGGCGCCACCCGACGCCGTGGATGCGCTGGCGGAGGCGCTCGCCGGGCTCAATCCGGGTGCGGCCCAGTTTCGCGTTGAAGGCGGCGTGGTCGAGCCCTCTGCGGTGCTCGATTGCGGCCTGTGGAACCCGGCCACCAAATCCGCCGACGTGGCGCGCTGGCTCGCCGACGAAGCCGTCGCCGCCCGGGCTGCCCGCAATCCTTACGCGCCCGCCGGCCGCAGTGCCCGCGCCGCCGACCCGAACCGGCACGACGCCAGCACCCATGCCTTCGTGGTGCGCATCGACCAGCCCGTGGGCTGGGGCGATTTCTCCACGGCCCTCGACATGCTCCAGGGCCTCAAGGGCGATCACCTGCTGCGGGTGAAAGGCATCGTGAACGTGCGGGGCGAGGCCGCGCCGCGGGTCATCCAGTGCGTCCATCACCTGCGCTACCCGGATGCCGCGCTGCCGGCCTGGCCGGATGACGACCGGTCCACCCGGCTGGTGTTCATCGTCCGCGATCTCGACCGCGCCATTGTCGACCACGCGTTTGCCTGCTTCTGCGCGTCGGAGGCAGCGGCGTGAGGCACATCGCGCTGCCTTTCCGCCTGCCGCGCCGGGCCTCGCCGCTGTTTCGCAGCGTGCTGGCGCTGGTGCTGGTGTGCGCCCAGCTGTTCGCTGCCGCCCACGCCCTCAGCCACGTGGGCGACGGGCTGGCGGAGCGCCGCGGTGCGGGCATGCTTGCCGCGACGCCGGCGACCACCGGCGAGACTGGCCCCGGCGGCCTGCCCGCGGCGGAGCGTCACGAGCGCTGCCTGCTGTGCCTGGCCGCGGCCGATCTGGCTTTTGTCCTCCCGCCCTCGCCGGCCGTGCTGGTCGTCGAGACGCTCCCGCCCGCGCAGCTTGCCGAACCCGCCGTGGTGCTGGTGGCCCGGCGCGCGCCCTGCCCACCCTGTCGCGGGCCGCCCGCTTCCGTCTGATCCCGTTCCCGAACCGCTGACCGGCGTCCGTCGCTGCCCGAGGGCAAGACGCGCGCCGGCCGGCTGCTTTATCCGAACTGATCCGACGGAGCACTCTCCATGAAATTCGTACGACCCGCCGCCCTCTGCGCGGCGCTCGCGGCGTTGCCGCATGCCGCCCTGGCGGCCCCCGACGCGGCTTCCGAAGCCGACCTGAAACAGCTCCGCAACCAGCTGCGCGAACTCCGCGAAACCTACCAGCAGCGCATCGACGCCCTCGAGCGCCGGCTTGCCGACGCAGAGGCCCGTAGCGCCTCCGCGGTGGCCGTGGCGGCCGAGGCCGACCGCACGGCCGCTCGCGCCGAGAGCGTGGCCAAGGCCAGTGCCGAGCCCGCGCCCCAGCGCCCGGCGGGCGAGTCCGCCTTCAACCCGGCGGTGTCGCTGATCATCGACAGCAAGTTCACCCGCCTGCAGCGCGACCCGTCCACCTACCGCATCGACGGCTTCATCCCGTCTGGCGGCGAGGTCGGGCCACCGAAGAAGGGCTTCTCCCTGGGCGAATCCGAGCTGGCCTTCTCCGCCAATATCGACCACCTGTTCCGCGGCAACGCGCGTTTCTCGCTGGCCGAGGACGACGGCGCCGGCGTCGTCGAGGTGGAAGAGGTGAACGTGGAAAGTCTGGCCCTGCCGGCCGGCCTCAAGATGAAGGCCGGGCGCTTCCTGTCCGGCGTCGGCTACATCAACCAGCAGCATCCCCACGAGTGGGATTTCACCGACGCGCCGCTGGCCTACAAGGCCTTCTTCGGCTATCGCCTGCAGAACGACGGCGTGCAGTTGCGCTGGGTGGCGCCGACCGCGTTGTTCATGGAGTTTGGCGCCGAAGCGGCCAATGGCGGCAAGTTCCCCGGGGCCGAGCGCCACACCAACGGCGCCGGGCTGTGGACGGCCTTCGCCCACGTGGGCGGCGACATCGGCGAGTCGTCGGCGTGGCAGGCGGGCCTGTCCCACGTGCGCACCCATCCCCAGGAGCGGGCCTTCGAGGATGGCGGCTTCACCAACGCCTTCTCGGGGCGCAGCCAGACGTGGATCGCCGATTTCATCTACAAGTGGGCGCCGGGTGGCAACAGCCGCGACACCTATTTCAAGCTTCAGGGCGAATACCTGCGCCGCACCGAATCGGGTTCGATCAACTACGGCGGCGACGGCAACGACTACGCGGCGCGGCTGCGCCAGTCGGGCGCCTACCTGCAGGCGGTGTATCAGTTCATGCCGCGCTGGCGGGTGGGCGTGCGCGGTGACTGGCTGCGCTCGGGCAACGTCGATCTGGGCGGTCTGACCAGCGCCGAGCTGCCGATCCTGGCCGGCTACGACCCGACCCGTCAGTCGGCGATGGTGGATTGGTCGCCGTCGGAGTTCTCGCGCCTGCGTCTGCAGGTGGCGCGGGACAAGTCGCGCAGCGGCGAGTCCGACAACCAGGTGTGGCTGCAGTACGTGATGAGCCTTGGCGCCCACGGTGCTCACAAGTTCTGAGGAGCCGGAAGATGATCGACAAGTTGATCCTGCGCGTCGTCGCGCTGCTGAGCGTGCTGCTGCCGGCCCTGCCGGCCACGGCGTCTGTCAATGTGTTTGCCACGGTGCCAGAGTGGGCGGCGCTGGCGAAGGAGATCGGGGGCGACAAGGTCAATGTGCTGGCCGCCACCACCGCCCTTCAGGACCCGCACCGCATCGAGGCGCGTCCGTCGCTGATCGCCCGGGCGCGGAGCAGCCAGCTGGTGGTGGCCACCGGCGCCGACCTGGAGATCGGCTGGTTGCCGCTGGTGCTGCGGGAGTCCGGCAATCCGGCGATCCAGCCGGGGCAGCCGGGCTACTTCGAGGCGACCTCGGCGGTGCGCCTGCTGGAAGTGCCAGCCCGCCTCGACCGGGCGGACGGCGACGTGCATCCCGGTGGCAACCCCCACATCCAGCTCGATCCGCGCAACATCCTGGCGGTGGGCGAGGCGCTGACGGCCCGGCTGGCCCAGGTGGACCCGGCCAACGCCGCCGCCTACAAGGCGGGCCTCGCGCGCTTCGCCGAGCGCTGGAAGGCGGCGATGGGGCGCTGGGAGCAGGCCGCCGCGCCGCTTCGGGGCGTGCCGGTGTGGGTGCAGCACAAGGGCTTTCCGTATCTGTCGGCCTGGCTGGGCCTGAAGGAGCTGGGCGCGCTGGAGCCCAAGCCGGGCGTCGAGGCGGGCAGCGCCCAGCTCGCTGGCCTGCTGGAGCGCCAGAAGGCCACGCCGGCCAGGATGATCCTGCGCCCGGCCTACGCCCGGCCCACGTCGTCGGACTGGATGGCCGAGCGGGCGAAGATCCCGGTGGTCGTGCTGCCCTACACCGTGGGCGGCTCAAGTGAGGCGTCCGACCTGTTCGGGCTGTTCGACGACACCCTCCGGCGCCTGCTCGTCGGCGCGAAGTAGGGAGGGGCGCGGCATGGACGGATTCCTGATCCGCGCCCGCGGTCTGGTGGCCGGCTATGCCGCGCCGGTGGCCGGCCCGCTGGATTTCGAGCTGCGCCGGGGCGAGATCCTCGGCCTCGCGGGGCCCAACGGCGCCGGCAAGTCAACGCTGCTCAAGGCCCTGTGGGGTGGCGTGCGGGTGTTTGGCGGCACGGTGGAGAAGGCGCCGGGGCTGGCGATCTCCCATCAGGCCCAGGGCTTTGACGACCTGCGTGGCATTCCGCTCACCGGACGCGAGTTGCTGCGCCTCACCGGCGCCACGACCGACGGCCTGCCGGCGTGGCTGTCGGGCCGGCTCGACGAGCGCCTCGACCGGCTCTCCGGCGGGCAGCTGCAGTTCCTGCGTCTGTGGGCCTGCCTCGCCGCGCCGGCCGACCTGATCCTGCTCGACGAGCCCACCAACAACCTCGACAAGGCCGGCGTGGCTTTCCTGTCGGACTGGCTCGGCCACGCCCACGCGGCGCAGGGCATCGTGATCGTCTCCCATGACCACAGTTTCATCGACCAGGTGTGCACCCGGGTGGTGAACGTGGGCGAGGAGTCGCCCGCATGAGCTTCGATCTGCTCTTCGATCCGCTGTTCCGGGTGCCGTTCTTCACCGGCCTGCTGCTGGCTGGCCTGCTGCCGCTGGTGGGCATGTACCTGCGCCTGCGGGACGAATGGCTGGCGGCGCTGGCCTTTGCCCAGATGGCGTCGGCCGGGGCGCTGCTGGCGATGGTGGCCGACTGGCCGATGATCGCCGGCGGCCTGCTGGCGGCCGTGGTGGCGGCGCTGGTGAAAGGCGTCGCCGCGCGAGCGGGGGCCGGCGCCTACGTGCTGATGATGCTCCTCGCCTGGGGCGCCGGGGTGCTGCTGGTGGCCAATCATCCGCTGGCCGAACAGGCCGGCCACGCACTCTTCGACGGTCAGCTATATTTCACTGGTGAAGGCCACCTGGTGGCCGCTGCGCTGGCCGTGGCGGTAATCGTGCCGCTGCTGGCCTGGCTGTCCCGGCCCTTGCTGCTGGCGCGCTTCTTTCCGGAGTTCTACCGGGCCCGGGGGCGCAACGAGCGGCCGCGGCTGATGCTCTTCGATCTGCTGGCCAGCCTTGCGGTGGCGCTGGCGACGGTCAGCCTGGGGGTGATGGCGGCCTTCGCGCTGGTCTTCGTGCCGCCGCTCCTGGCCTGCCGTTTTGGCCGCGGCTGGCGATCGGGCCTGGTGCTCTCGGCTGTCATCGGAATGGCGGGGTACTGCGTTGCGTTTGCGGTGTCGCTGGGTTTCGACCAGCCTTTCGGGCCGGTTTGTGCGGTGCTTTTCGTGGTGCTCGTTTTGGTGATGGGCGTGAAATCCGACAGGATGTAAATCACGGAGCCCGTGCTTTGTAGAGTGATATCCTAGTCAATCGTAAAAAAGTAACTTGGAGGGTATGGGAGTGGTGCTACCTTTTTTCGGCAAGAAGCCTGCACCTGCCGGAACTACTGCACCCCGTTCCCGGAGCGCTTCCAGCTCCGGCAGCGCCCAGTTGTCATTGAACGGTCTGCCGCGTGGCGGCAACGTCCGCAGCGAGAGCACGACCCTCGATTTCACCATCGCCGGCGGTGATCTCAAGCGCATCCTCGCCCAGTGTGCCGACAAGGTGCACGTGGAAGAGGGCGTCGACGAGATGGCTCCGCCGGCCGAAGAAGCCGCCATCCTGTTTGCCCACGGCGGCGATGACGAAGCCCGCAGCGTGCTCGAGCACGCGCTAGAGGGCACCATCAACGCCGATGCCCGCTTCAACCTCTGGCAGATGCTCCTTGACCTGATGCGCCTTACCGGCCAGCGGGAGCGTTTCGAGGCCCTCAGCCTCGGGTTTGCCACCGAATTCGAGCGCTCGCCCCCGGCCTGGCGCGATCTGTCTTCCCCGTCGGCCCGGGTCAGTAACGAGCCAAAGGTACAAACGATCAACCTGTCCGGCCATCTCGGCGGTCAGGCTGCCGCCCAGTTTGCCCAGTTGATCCAGATCGCGATGCGCGCCGGTGCCCTGCGCATCGATCTTGCCCGCCTCAGCGGTGTCGATGACGCCGGTGCCGAGCTGTTGCTGCGCGCGGTGCGCGGCCTGCGCCGGGCCAAGGTCCGGCTGTCGCTGGGTGGCGCGATCCATCTCGTCAATCTGCTGAGCGGTTTGGTGACTTCCGGCAAGCGCGCCAACCAGTCCCTGTGGCTGCTCCTGCTCGAAGTGCTGCAATACACCGATCAGCAGGATCGCTTCGAGGAGCTCGCCGTGGATTACGCGATGACCTTCGAAGAGTCGCCGCCGTCCTGGGAGCCGCCCCTGACGGTCACCGCCAGCCAGACCGGCGCCGAGCCCCTCGCCACCGCTGCCCGCACCTATGTGCTCGAAGGCGAGATCATCGGCCCCAACACCGACACGCTGCGCAAGATCACCGGTTTCGCCGCCGACAAGACCATGGTCGAGGTGGATTGCAGCCGGCTGCGGCGGATGGATTTCGTCTCTGCCGGCATGCTGTTCAATATCATCTCCCAGCTCCACAACCAGGGGCGGCTGATCGTGCTGACCGGCGTCAATTCGATGGTCGCGGCGCTGATGCAGGTGATGGGCCTTCATCAGGTGGCCCGGATCGAGCTTCACAGCTGAGCCTTCCGGCCTCGTCCGCAGCGTTTTTTCGGCTGATTCCGTTCCACTCCCAGGCGTCGTGACGCCGCCAGATCACGCTGTTTCCGCCGCGGGCGGAGTGGGCTTGTAATCCGTTTTTTCGTCCCCACATCCGTGCGATGGAACAATATCACGGCACCACCATCCTCTCGGTCCGGCGCGGCCGGCACGTAGCCCTCGGCGGCGACGGCCAGGTCACGCTCGGCAACATCGTCATCAAGGCCAGCGCCCGCAAGGTGCGCAAGCTCTATCAGGATCGCATCCTGGCCGGTTTTGCCGGCGGCACGGCCGACGCCTTTACCCTTTTCGAACGCTTCGAGGCCAAACTCGAAAAGCACCAGGGCAACCTCGTGCGCAGTGCCGTCGAGCTCGCCAAGGACTGGCGCACCGACCGCGCCCTGCGCCGGCTCGAAGCCATGCTGGCGGTGGCCGATCTCGACAACTCGCTGATCATCACCGGCAACGGCGATGTGCTGGAGCCCGAGCAGGGCATCGTGGCGATCGGCTCTGGCGGCGCCTACGCCCAGTCGGCGGCCCGTGCGCTCATCGAGAACACCGAGCTCGCCCCCGAAGAGGTGATCAAGAAGTCCCTCACCATCGCCGGCGACCTGTGCATCTACACCAACCAGTGCCACACCATCGAAATCCTCAAGCCATGACCCAGATGACTCCCCCGGAGATCGTCTCCGAACTCGACAAGCACATCGTCGGCCAGGGCAAGGCCAAGAAGGCCGTGGCCGTGGCGCTGCGCAACCGCTGGCGGCGCGCCCAGGTGGCCGAGCCGCTGAAGAGCGAGATCACCCCCAAGAACATCCTGATGATCGGCCCGACCGGCGTCGGCAAGACCGAGATCGCCCGCCGTCTGGCGCGGCTCGCCAACGCGCCCTTCATCAAGATCGAGGCGACCAAGTTCACCGAGGTGGGCTATGTGGGCCGCGATGTGGACACGATCATCCGCGATCTGGTGGAAATCGCCATCAAGAGCCACCGCGAGCAGGCCATGAAGAAATGCCGCGATCGCGCGATGGACGCCGCCGAAGACCGCGTGCTCGACATCCTCTTGCCGCCGGCTCGGCCGACGGTGGGCTTCGGCGCCGAGCCGGCCACGCCGGAAGATAACGCCACCCGCCAGAAATTCCGCAAGAAACTGCGCGAGGGCGAGCTCGACGACAAGGAAGTCGAGATCGAGGTGGCGGTGCCCGGCATGAGCGCCGAGATCCTCGCGCCTCCGGGCATGGAAGAGCTCACCGGCCAGCTCCAGAGCATGTTCCAGAACATCGGCGGCGGGAAGAAGAAATCCCGCAAGCTGAAGATCAGCGAGGCCATGAAGCTGCTCGCCGACGAGGAAGCCGCCAAGCTGGTGAACGACGAGGAGCTCAAGCTCGAAGCGCTGCGTATGGTCGAGCAGAACGGCATCGTGTTCCTCGACGAGATCGACAAGATCGCCACCCGCTCCGACAGCCACGGTGCTGATGTGTCCCGTCAGGGCGTGCAGCGCGACCTGCTGCCGCTCGTCGAAGGCACGACGATCAGCACCAAGTATGGGATGGTGAAGACCGACCACATTCTGTTCATCGCCAGCGGCGCCTTCCATCTGTCGCGCCCGAGCGACCTGATTCCCGAGCTGCAGGGCCGGTTCCCGATCCGCGTGGAGCTGGAATCCCTCTCCGTCGAGGATTTCGAGCGCATCCTGACCCAGACCGACGCCTGCCTGACGCGTCAGTACGAAGCGCTGCTTGCCACCGATGGCGTGACGCTGCAGTTTGCGCCGGACGGCATCCGCCGGCTCGCCGAGATCGCCTTCCAGGTCAATGAGAAGACCGAGAACATCGGCGCCCGCCGGCTGTACACCGTGATGGAAAAGCTGCTGGAAGAGCTGGCCTTCGAGGCCGGCAAGGCAGGCGAGCAGACCGTCACCATCGATGCCGCCTATGTGGACGGGCGCCTCGAGGTGCTGGCCCAGCGGGAAGACCTGGCGCGCTACGTGCTGTAAGGCTGCGCCGGGCTCATCCGGATGCTGTCGAATGAGGGGCTACCGGGGTAGCCCCTCATTTATTTCATGGGTCGGATGGCGTATACCGTCGGGCGAGCGTCGCCGGAGAGTGGCGCCGATTCCTCCCCAGAACTCGTCACCTGCACGCCATGCTCCTGCGCATCGTCTCCATCCTCTTTCCGCTCTTTGCCATCACCGCGGTGGGCTTTCTGGTTGGCCGGCGGGCGAAGCCGGATCTGTCCCAGGCCAACAAGCTCAACATGGATGTGTTCGTGCCGGCGCTGGTGTTCGGCGCGCTGGCCAACAAGTCCTTCCACATCATGCAGTTCCTGCCGCTGCTGGGGGCGACCACGGTGGCGGTGGTGGGCTCGGGGCTGGTCGGCTGGGGCGTGGCGCGGATGATCGGCGTGGCGCCGCGCACTTTCGTGCCGCCGATGATGTTCAACAACTGCGGCAACCTGGGCCTGCCCCTGGCGGTGCTGGCCTTCGGCGAGGAGGCGCTGGCGCCGGCGGTGGTGATGTTCATGGTGTCGAACCTCATCCACTTCACCTTTGGCGCCTGGTATCTCGATCACCACGCGCGCCTGGCGAGCGTGTGGCGCGTGCCCTCGGTGCTGGCCACGCTGGCGGGGCTGGCGGTGGGCATCGCCGGCATCGAGGTGTGGCAGCCGGCGATGCTGGCGATCAAGATGCTCGGCGACATCTCGATTCCGCTGATGCTGTTTGCACTGGGGGTGCGGATCAGCGAGTCGCGCATCTCGGCGATCCGGCTCGGGATGACCGGCGCGGTGGCGCGGCCGGCGATCGGCATGGCGCTGTCGGTGGTGCTGATCTGGCTGGTGCCGCTGCCCGAGCGCGAGCGGGCGCTGCTGCTGGTGTTCGGCGCGCTGCCGCCGGCGGTGCTCAACTACATGTTTGCCGAGCGCTACCACCAGGAGCCGGAGAAGGTGGCGTCGATGGTGCTGATCGGCAACGTGCTGGCGGTGGCCTTCCTGCCGCTGGCGCTGGCGATGGCCTTGTGACGGGGCTCAGCCGCCGCTGTTGAAGCGCCCGATCAGCCGGCGGTCGCGCTTGGTGGGGCGGCCGTGAAGGTCGGCGCCGGGCGTGGCGGCGAACTTGCGTTCTTCCCGCGCCGTTTCGCGGGCGGCGATGCTTTCAGGCGTTTCGGCGTAGAGCGTCTGGGCCACAGTGGCGCTGCCGCGCTTCTCGGCGATGCCTGTGACGATCAGCGTAAATCGGGCTTCGGCTAGCTGGATCTCTACCCGATCGCCGATCTTGACGTCTTTTGCGGGTTTGACGCGGATGCCGTTGAGCTGCACCTTGCCGCCTTCGACGGCGTCGGTGGCGAGGGTGCGATGCTTGAAGAAGCGGGCCGCCCACAGCCATTTGTCGAGGCGGGTGCGGTCGGTGGAGTCGTGGCTGTCTTTCATTCCTTGACCGGCCGTTTGGCCAGTTTCCGTTGCAGGGTGCGTCGGTGCATTTTAAGCGCACGCGCCGTGGCGGAGATGTTTCCGTCGTTTTCGCTGAGCACCCGCTGGATGTGCTCCCACTCCAGCCGGTCCACCGACATCGGCGCCGCCGACGGCGTGTCGTCGATGACCACCTCGGTGGCCGAGAGCGCCTTCAGGATCGCATCCACGTCGGCTGGCTTGGCGAGGTACTGGGTGGCGCCCAGCTTGATCGCGTCGACGGTGGTGGCGATGCTGGCGTAGCCGGTCAGCACCAGGATGCGGCAGTCGGGATTGACCGCCAGCAGCGGCTCGATGAGGCGCAGGCCGGAGCTGCCGGCGATGTTGAGGTCGAGGACTACGTATTCGGGCTCGTGCTCGCGGGCGAGGCCGAGGGCGCTCTCGGGATCGGCGGCGCCGAACACCGTGAAGCCGCGCTGGCCGAGGGCGCGGGTGAGCACGCGGTTGAAGACGGGGTCGTCGTCGATGACGAGGATGTGGGGGGCGTCCTGGGAGCTCATGGCTGAATCGAGGCAAGAGGAAGGCTGAGGGTGGCGATGGTGCCGCCGCCGGGGCGGGGCGCGAAGCGGATGCCGCCGCCGCAGCGCTCGGCGGCGCTGCCGGCCAGCAGCAGGCCGATGCCCAGGCCCTGGCCAGGGCTGCGCGGCGCGGCTTCGTCGACGGGCATGCCGGGGCCGCGGTCGAGCACCCGGATGACGAGCTCGGCGCCGTCGATGCCGGCTTCGCATTCGATGCCCGCCGGATCGGCGTCGGCGGCGTTGTTGATGAGGTTGTGGATGGCCTGTTCGAGGGTTGTGTCGGCCACCAGCGTGGGGGCGGGATTGCCGCAGTCGATGCGGGTGGCCAGCGGTACGTGGGGCCGCTGGCTGCGCCAGCGCTCGATGATGCCGGCGAGCCAGGCATCGGCGGCCATCGTGGAGCCGCCTTCGGCGCGCAGGCTGCCGGCGCGCAGGGTGAGCCCGCCGAGGATCGTCTTGCAGTGGGCGATCTGGGTGAGGAGGATCTCGGCGTCGGCCCGGGTGTCGTCGTCGAGGCCCGGGTTGCGGGCGAGTTCGCCGGCGACGATGGCCATCGTGCCCAGCGGCGTGCCGAGCTCGTGAGCGGCGCCGGCGGCGAGGTTGCCCAGGGCGACGATGCGCTCGCTGCGCAGGCTGGACTCGCGGGCTTCGGCCAGCGCCTGGTCGCGGCGACGGATGGCGGCGGTCATGCGCACCACGTACCACACGATCACCCCCGCCGAGAGGGCGAAGGTGAGCCACATGCCGGCCAGGTGCCAATGCACGGCGAGGCCCGAGTCGTAGATGTCGAGCTGCTCGTTGAAATCCCACAGCACCGAATAGGCCACCACGGCCAGCACCGCCAGCGGCCAGGCCCACCGTCCGGGGAGGATCGCCGCGCCGATCGCGACCAGCGGCAACAGCAGCGAAATCAACGGGTTGGTGGCGCCGCCGGTGAAGTACAGGAACACGCTCCAGGCGCCCAGCTCGATGCACAGCTGGGCGAACAGCTCGGCCGGGCGGATGGCGCTGATGCGGGCGGCGCGCAGCATCGACAGCCCGTTGATGACGATCAGCGTGACCGCCACCGGGAGCAGGGCGGCGCCGGGGAGGGGAATGTCGAGGAGCCAGGGCACGAAGAGCAGCACGCCCAGCATCGTCCCGATGGACAGCCAGCGCAGACCGATCAGGCGGCGCAGGGCATCGGTGGGGCTGGCGGGTGAGGGCATTGCGGTGTGCCTGGGAGGAGGAAAACGGGTCGGCGGATTATCGCCGAAGCGGGCGCCAGGCCTCGCGCTGAAGGCATCGGAGAGGCTGCGGTGGATTGTCGCAGCCCGCCTTTTTGACATTTTTTCGGGCTTTCGGGCATGTTTTCGAAAATAGTGTTTGCATTAGTGGCCGATACAGTGCACAGTCCGACCTCGCGATCTTCAAGTAGTGTTGTTGTTGTCTGGTTCAGTACCCGCAGCCCTGCGGCAGTCTTTCCTTCATCACCCCGCCGTCTTGAGTTTCGCCCTTCCCAGGGGGAAAACCCTGTTTTAACGTTTTTTCAAGGATATTCATCATGGCAGCAGGTACCGTGAAGTGGTTCAACGATTCCAAGGGCTTCGGTTTCATCACCCCGGAAAACGGCGGTGACGATCTGTTCGCTCACTTCTCCGCCATCCAGTCCAAGGGTTTCAAGACCCTGACTGAAGGCCAGCGCGTGACCTTCGACGTGGTCACCGGCCCGAAGGGCCAGCAGGCCGCCAACATCGTTCCGGTGGCCTAAGTTCCGGTCGATACCAGCCCGGCGGGAGCCGGGCTGCGGAACGCGGCAACGCTGTTCCGGACGCATCCCAGAAGCCCGGCCCATGCCGGGCTTTTTGCTGTCCACGCGCCAGATCCCCGCCCCGCGAAATCCGCCCGGCGGGGATTTTCTTTTTCTGTGCGTGCTTCTTGCTCCTTGTTAAGGCGATTTCTCAGCTGTAAGCGAACGTAAGTTCACCGTAAGTCTGCGCCGGTAACTTGCGATCACCCTTAGGGCGCCCCACGGTGCCCAGCAAGGTTAATTCGAAGAGGAGGAGAAAGACATGAGAGACGACCTCGGCGACCGCATCCGGGCAAATCCGAAGTACCAGGAGCTGGTCTCGAAACGCAATTCATACGGCTGGATCATGACTGCGTTGATGATGATTGTTTACTACGGCTACATCCTGCTGGTGGCCTTCAACAAGGAGTTCCTCGCCCAGAAGACCGGCGCGGGCGTGATGTCGATTGGTATTCCCATCGGCGTTGGCGTGATCCTGTTCACCATCATCATTACCGGCATTTACATCCGTCGTGCCAATACCGAATTCGACGATCTGAAGGCTCAGGTCATCAAGGAGGCAACCAAGTGATGCGTACTTCCAAACTTATCCTTGGCCTCCTGGCGGTGCTGGCTTCCGGTGCCGCCCTGGCTGCCGGTGCCGACCTCGGTCAGGCCGAAAAGCAGGCCACCAACTGGACCGCGATCATCATGTTCGGCATCTTCGTTGCCGGCACGATGTTCATCACCAAGTGGGCCGCTTCCAAGACCAAGTCGGCTGCCGACTTCTACACTGCCGGCGGTGGCATCACCGGCTTCCAGAACGGCCTGGCGATCGCCGGTGACTACATGTCCGCCGCGTCCTTCCTGGGTATTTCCGCCGCGGTGATGGCCAACGGCTACGACGGCCTGATCTTTGCGATCGGCTTCCTCGTGGGCTGGCCGGTCATCACCTTCCTGATGGCAGAGCGTCTGCGCAACCTCGGCAAATTCACCTTCGCCGACGTGGCCGGTTACCGCTTCCAGCAGACCCCGATCCGTGCCTTTGCTGCTTCCGGCACGCTGGTCGTGGTGGCCTTCTACCTCATCGCCCAGATGGTCGGTGCCGGTCAGCTGATCAAGCTGCTCTTCGGCCTCGAGTACTGGATGGCTGTGGTGATCGTTGGCGCGCTGATGATGGTTTATGTGCTCTTCGGTGGCATGACCGCCACCACCTGGGTGCAGATCATCAAGGCCGTGCTGCTGCTGGCCGGTGCGTCGTTCATGGCGTTCATGGTGCTCGTCAAGTTCGGCTTCAGCCCGGAAGCGATGTTCGCCAAGGCTGTCGAGATCAAGACCGCCCTCGCCGCCAAGGACGCCAAGCTGATCGCCGATGCCGCGACCGCTGCTGCCGCCTCCGGCAAGGATGTGGCCGAAGTGACCGCCGCGATGGCCGCCAAGAAGGGCGACTCCATCATGGGCCCGGGCTCCTTCGTGAAGGATCCGATCTCCGCCATCTCCTTCGGTATGGCGCTGATGTTCGGTACCGCTGGTCTCCCGCACATCCTGATGCGTTTCTTCACCGTGCCGGATGCCAAGGAAGCCCGTAAGTCCGTGGGCTGGGCGACTGTCTGGATCGGCTACTTCTACATCCTGACCTTCGTGATCGGCTTTGGCGCCATCTGCTTCGTGCTGACCGACCCGACCTTCCTGGATGCCAAGGGTGTCTTGAAGGGCGGCGGCAACATGGCGGCCATCCACCTGGCCAACGCCGTTGGCGGCAACATCTTCCTCGGCTTCATCTCCGCGGTTGCGTTCGCCACCATCCTGGCCGTGGTTGCCGGTCTGACCCTGTCCGGTGCTTCCGCCGTGTCGCACGACTTGTACGCCACCGTGTTCAAGAAGGGCAATGCCGACTCCGCCGCCGAACTGCGTGTCTCCCGTATCACCACCATCGTCCTGGGTGTGATCGCGGTTGTCCTGGGTATCGCCTTCGAAAAGCAGAACATCGCCTTCATGGTGTCCCTGGCCTTCGCCATCGCCGCTTCGGCCAACTTCCCGGTGCTCTTCATGAGCGTGCTGTGGAAGGACTGCACCACCAAGGGTGCGGTGATCGGTGGTTTCCTCGGCCTGCTCAGCGCCGTGGTGATGACCGTCCTGTCCGACTCGGTGTGGGTTGCCACCCTGGGTAACCCGAAGGGTTCCGCTCCGTTCCCCTACACCTCGCCGGCCCTGTTCTCCATGACCATCGGCTTCGTGGGTATCTGGATCTTCTCGCTGCTCGACCGCAGCCCGAACGCCCAGCAGGAACGTGCTGACTTTGCTGCCCAGCTGATCCGTTCCGAAACCGGTATCGGTGCTGCTGGTGCCTCTGGTCACTAAGCCCTGAATCCACCGGCCGGATCGCTGATCCGGTCGGCCCGGAAATGACAAACCCCGGTTCGCCGCAAGGCGACCGGGGTTTGTTGCGTCTACCGGGCGTGGTTTTGCGTGCCTGTCCGGGTTGCGTGGGCGCGGCTGCATGTCACTTCAACCGCCCCTCCGCGTGGTGGCCGGGGGCCGATGGCGTCCTGCTGCTCCGCGGGCTGCGCCAATCGGCCTCGCTGGACAGGCGGCGACGTGTGCGCGCCTGCACTTCGACCGTGTTTGCCGACGATCTCGGTCGCGATGCGGCTCATATCGGTCTGGGCGTAGTGATCACTCGCCCCTGCGTATTCAATATCGACGTCGGTGTATTGATCGCGCGGACGTCGACATCGATGTCTGGTGCCGGCGTGATGAAATGTCGCGCGGTGATATTGATATCCGGTGCCGGTGCGAAGACCACGCTGCAGGTGGCGTTGATATCTGTCACCCGCGTATTCAATGTCGATGCCGGTGTATTGACCACGCGGGCGCCGACGCCATGTTCTCCCGTGTGAGCAAGGTGATTTTTTAGCCTGCGCAATGATTGCGCGGCGGCAGACTGAGGCGAGCGTCCGGCGCAGTGAAAGTCGGCGCCGACGTGGCGACTGCACCAGCGGCAGGATCGAGGGCCGGCCTTGGAGCGCAGGGTTGGCCGCTGCGCAAACCTTGCTGCGCCGTCTGGCCAGCTCAGGCTGGCGGCGGTGGACAAAAAAACGGCGCCCTTGCGGGGCGCCGTGAAAATCTCCTGGGAGGGAGAAGAGAAGACACGCTGTGTAGTCGGGCGCCGGAGCGCCCGACCGTGTTCAGTGGGAGCTCGCCGAAGCGGCACCGATACCGGTCTGGGAACGGACGTACTGGTCGTCGTAACCCGCCTTGTCGATCTTGGAGCGGGCGCTGGTGTCGGTCACCGAGAACAGCCAGGTGAAGAAGAAAGCCAGCGGCATCGAGAACAGGGCCGGTTGTTCGTACGGGAAGATCGGCGTGGCATTGCCCAGCACCACCACCCACACGGCCTTGGACAGCACCACGAAGCTCACCGCCGAGATCAGGCCGATGAGGCCGCCAAGGAGTGCGCCGCGGGTGGTCAGGCCCCGCCAGTACATCGACAGGATCAGGATCGGGAAGTTGGTCGAGGCGGCAATGCCGAAGGTCAGGCCGACGAGGAAGGCGATGTTCTGCTTCTCGAACATGATGCCCAGCAGCACGGCAACCACGCCCAGGGCGATGGTGGACAGCTTGGAGACACGCATCTCTTCGGCTTCGCTGGCGGTGCCCTTGCGGATCACACGAGCGTAGATGTCGTGGGCGATGGAGGAGGCGCCGGCCAGAGCCAGACCGGAAACCACGGCCAGGATGGTGGCGAACGCGACCGCCGACATGAAGCCCAGGAACAGGTTGCCGCCAACGGCCTTGGACAGGTGCATCACCGGCATGTTGCCGCCGCCGATCAGCTTGCCGCCGATGTTGCCGCCTTCGTAGAAGTCGGGGTTCTGGCCGACGATCACGATGGCCATCAGGCCCAGGGCGCACACCACCATGAAGAAGTAGCCGATGCAGCCGCTGGCCACGAACACGCTCTTGCGGGCTTCCTTGGCGTTCGGCACGGTGAAGAAGCGCATCATGATGTGGGGCAGGCCGGCGGTGCCGAACACGAGACCCAGCGACAGGGACACGGCGGTGATCGGGTCGGCCATCAGCGAGCCGGTGCCCATGATCTTGATGCCGTCCTTGTGTACTTCAACCGCCTTCTGGGCCGCAGTTTCGAGGCTGAAGCCGAACTGGCTGAGGGACAGGAAGAGCAGCACGGTGCCGCCGAAGAGCATCAGGCAGGCCTTGATGATCTGCACCCAGGTGGTGGCGATCATGCCGCCGAAGGTGACGTAGATCACCATCAGCACGCCCACCACGACCACCGCGGTGGCGTAGTCGAGGCCGAACAGCAGCTTGATGAGCTGGCCGGCGCCGACCATCTGCACGATCAGGTAGAAGCACACCACGGTGAGCGAACCGAAGGCCGCGAAAGTGCGGATGGTGCCCTGCTCGAGGCGGTAGGAGGCGATGTCGGCGAAGGTGAACTTGCCCAGGTTGCGCAGGCGCTCGGCCATCAGGAACAGGATCACCGGCCAGCCGACGAAGAAGCCGATGGCGTAGATGAAGCCGTCGAGGCCCTTGGCGAAGGTCATCGCCGAGAGGCCCAGCAGGGTGGCGGCGGACATGTAGTCGCCGGCAATCGCGAGGCCGTTCTGGAAGCCGGTGATGCCGCCGCCGGCGGTGTAGAAGTCGGCGGTGGATTTGGTCCGGCTGGCGGCCCAGTAGGTGATGCCCATGGTGGCCACCACGAAGATGAAGAACATCCCGATGGCGGTCAGGTTGAGGGGCTGCTTCTGGGCTGCGCCCATGGCGTCGGCGGCCAGCGCTGCGCCACCGACGAGGGTGGCCGCGAGGGCGGCGAGGAGGTGTTTGCGCTGGATCACTTGGTGGCCTCCCGGACGATCTCGTTGTTGATGGTGTCGAACTCGCCGTTGGAGCGGTTGACGAACCAGCCGGTCAGCAGCCAGGAGCCGATGATGATGGCGGCGCCGATGGGCACGCCGATGGTCAGGGTCGAGCCGGTCGAGATGGGGGTGCGCATGACCTCGGGCGCGAAGGCGACGATCATCATCATCCCGTAGTAGCTGGCCATCACGATGGCGGTGAGGAGCAGCGCAAAACGACTGCGCTTTCCTTCGAGTTCGGCGAACTTGGGGTTCGCACGGACCTTCTTGTAGATGTCTGCCGACATGATTCCTCCTTGAATTCGGCGGGTTTTTCAGGTTGTGGTTGTTGTTACGGGGTGAGTGCTGTTCTCCCCCGGTCTTGCCGTGGTTATTGCTTACATGTTCGGGTAGTTGGGCCCGCCGCCACCTTCAGGCACGGCCCAGTTGATGTTCTGGGTCGGGTCCTTGATGTCGCAGGTCTTGCAGTGCAGGCAGTTCTGGGCGTTGATCTGCATGCGCGGGCCGCTCGGGTCTTCGACGATTTCGTACACACCGGCCGGGCAGTAGCGGGTCTCGGGTGCGGCGTAGAGGGCGAGGTTCACGCTCACCGGCACCGAGGCGTCCTTCAGGCGCAGGTGGCAGGGCTGCTCTTCCACGTGGTTGGTGGCCGAGATGAACACCGACGAGAGGCGGTCGAAGCTGATCTTGCCGTCAGGCTTGGGATAGACGATCGGCTGGCAGTCGGCGGCCTTCTTGAGCTGGGTGTGGTCGTCGTGGTGACGCAGCGTCCACGGGGCGCGGCCCTTGAGCAGGAAGGTGTCGATGGCGCTGTAGGCGATGCCGCCCCACAGGCCCCAGCGGAAGCTCGGGCGGATGTTGCGCACGGTGTACAGCTCGTCCCACAGCCAGCTCTGCTTGAGCTGTTCGGGGTAGGCGATGCACTCGGTGCCGGTCTGGCCCTCGAAGGTGAGGTGGGCGAACAGGGCGTCGGCGGCCACGATGCCGGACTTCATCGCCATGTGGGTGCCCTTGACCTTGGGCACGTTGAGGAAGCCGGCGGTGTCACCGATCAGCACGCCACCCGGGAAGGACAGCTTGGGCAGCGACTGGAAGCCGCCTTCGTTGAGCGCCCGCGCGCCGTAGGCGATGCGCCGCCCGCCTTCGAAGACCTTGCGGACCTCCGGGTGGGTCTTGAAGCGCTGGAACTCCTCGTAGGGCGACAGGTAGGGATTGCTGTAATCCAGGCCGACCACGAAGCCGACGGCTACCTGATTGTTCTCCAGGTGATACAGGAAGGAGCCGCCGTAAACGTCGGTGGACACCGGCCAGCCCACGGTGTGCATGGTGAGGCCGGGCTTGTGCACCTCGGGGCGCACTTCCCACAGTTCCTTGATGCCGATGCCGTAGGTCTGCGGATCGGCGCCGTCGCGCAGGCGGAAGCGCTCGAACAGGCCCTTGGTGAGGGAGCCACGGCAGCCTTCGGAGAAGACGGTCTGGCGGGCGTGGAGCTCGATGCCCTGCTGGTAGTTGGGGCCGGGTTCGCCGTTGCGCTCGACGCCCATGTCGCCGGTGGCGATACCCTTCACCGAGCCGTCGTCGTGGTACAGCACCTCGGCGGCGGCAAAGCCCGGGTAGATCTCGACGCCGAGTTCTTCGGCCTGCTGGCCCAGCCAGCGCACCACGTTGCCCAGGCTGACGATGTAGTTGCCCTCGTTGTGCATCTGGGGCGGCGTGGGCAGCTTGTAGGCCTTCTCGGTGGACAGGAAGTAGAAGTGATCTTCGGTGACCGGGGTGTTGAGGGGCGCGCCGCGCTCCTTCCAGTCGGGGAACAGCTCGGCCAGCGCGCGAGGCTCGATGACGGCACCGGAGAGGATGTGCGCGCCCACTTCGGAGCCCTTTTCGACGACGCACACCGAAAGCTCCTTGCCGGCCTTCTCGGCCTGCTGCTTCAGGCGGATCGCGGCGGCCAGGCCAGAGGGGCCGGCGCCGACGATCACCACGTCGTATTCCATCGCTTCACGCGTCATTACAGCTCTCCGGAGGGTTCGCTTGCTGGTCGGGCGTCAGCCCGACAAAAGGATGTCTGGGGTGCCGGGCCGCGACGTGCGCCGCGGCCCGGTACCGGTTGGGGCTTAAAACAGTGCTTCTTCCAGGGCCAGCACCGACTCGGCGCCATTCACGATGGCGTCGCGGTAGCTGTTGGCTTCCGGGATCACGTGCTGGGCGAAGTAGGCGGCGGTGGCCAGCTTGGCCTTGTAGAAGTCACCATCGGTGGCATCCAGGCGCGTGGCGGCGATGGCGGCGGAGCGGGCCATCAGCCAGCCGCCGACCACGATGCCGGTGAGCTTGAGGAAGGGCACCGAGCCGGCGTGGGCGGCCTGCGGGGTGGCTTCGTAGTTGGCGAGCAGCCAGTTGGTGGCCTCGTCCAGCGCGGCGATGCCGTTGCCCAGGGCGTCGGCGATGGCCTTCAGCTGCGCGTTGCCGGAGTTGCGCAGGGCGCTGCCGGTTTCGGCGATGTCGGCGAGGAGCTGCTGCATGCTCTTGCCGCCTTCCTTGGCGGTCTTGCGGCCGATGAGGTCATTGGCCTGGATCGCGGTGGTGCCTTCGTAGATGGTGATGATGCGGGCGTCACGCATGTACTGGGCGGCGCCGGTCTCTTCGATGAAGCCCATGCCGCCGTGCACCTGCACGCCGTTCCAGGTGATGCCCTGGGCGTTCTCGGTGCACCAGCCCTTGACCACCGGGGTCAGCAGCTCGAGGCGGCGCTGGTTGGCAGCGCGCACGTCGGCGTCCGGGTGGCTGTGGGCGCGGTCCATGCAGCCGGCCACGTAGTAGGCCAGGGCGCGGCCGGCTTCGGTGCGGGACTTCATGTCCATCAGCATGCGGCGCACATCCGGGTGGTGCAGGATGGGCTTCTTCTCGCCGGACTTGTCGCCGACGATGCGGCCCTGGATGCGGTCACGGGCGTAGGCCAGGGCGTGCTGGTAGCTGCGCTCGGAGACGCCGACGCCTTCCAGGCCCACGTTGAGGCGGGCGTGGTTCATCATCGTGAACATGTACTCGAGGCCGCGGTTCGGCTCGCCGACCAGGTAGCCGATGGCACCGCCCTTGTCGCCGAAGGACATGACGGCGGTGGCGCTGCCGTGGATGCCCATCTTGTGTTCGATGGAGGCGCAGATCAGGTCGTTGCGCTCGCCCAGGCTGCCATCGGCATTGACGAGGAACTTCGGCGCGATGAACAGGGAGATGCCCTTCACGCCCGGGGGCGCGTCCGGCAGGCGGGCCAGCACGAGGTGGACGATGTTCTCGGCCATGTCGTGCTCACCCCAGGTGATGAAGATCTTGGTGCCGGTGATGGCGTAGGTGCCGTCGCCGCGGGGTTCGGCCTTGCTGCGGATGGCGGCGAGGTCGGAGCCGGCCTGGGGCTCGGTGAGGTTCATGGTGCCGGTCCACTTGCCGGAAACCATGTTGGGCAGGAAGGTGGCCTTGAGCTCGTCGGAGCCGTGGTGGGCGATGGCCTCGACCGCGCCCAGCGTGAGCATCTGGCACAGGGAGAACGAGATGCTGGCCGACTTCCACATTTCGAGCACCGCGGTGGACACGGTCACCGGCAGGCCCTGGCCGCCGAACTCGGTGGAGGCGGGCATGCCGTTCCAGCCGGTCTCGCAGAAGGTGGCATAGGCTTCCTTGAAGCCGTCGGCGGTGGTCACCACGCCGTTGTTCCACTTGTTGCCCTGCTTGTCGCCGACGGCGTTGAGCGGGTCGACGACTTCGGTCGCGAACTTGCCGGCTTCGTCGAGGATGGCCTCGACGAGGTCGATGGAGACTTCTTCGTTGCCCGGCAGACCGGTGATCTCTTCAAGACCGGCCAGCTCGTTCATGTTGAACAGCATGTCCTTCACGGGGGCGATGTACGTGCTCATGGTTGTTCCTTGCGAATTCGGTTGAGTGCGGCGTCGGCGTGGCGCAGGTCGGGCCTTCGCCCGACGCCGTTGCTTCGATCAGATTCCGGGGTGTCGGGCAAACGCCCGACGCACGATCAGAGGGCGGAAACCAGCTGCGGCACGGTCTCGAACAGATCGGCCACGAGCCCGTAGTCGGCCACCTGGAAGATCGGTGCTTCGGGGTCCTTGTTGATCGCCACGATCACCTTGGAATCCTTCATGCCCGCCAGGTGCTGGATGGCGCCGGAGATGCCGACCGCCACGTACAGCTGCGGGGCGACGATCTTGCCGGTCTGGCCGACCTGGTAATCGTTGGGCACGAAGCCCGCATCCACCGCGGCGCGGGAGGCGCCCATGGCGGCGCCGAGCTTGTCGGCGAGAGGTTCGAGCACGGCGCGGTAGTTGTCGCCGCTGCCGAGGCCCCGGCCGCCCGAGACGATGATCTTGGCGGCGCCCAGCTCGGGGCGGGCCGACTTGGTGAGCTCGCGGCCGACCAGCTTGCTCTGGGCCAGATCCGGGCCGGCGGCGATGGCTTCGACCGTCGCACTGCCACCGGTGCCGACGGCGTCGAAGGCGGTGGTGCGCACGGTGATGACCTTCACCGGATCGGCCGACTTGACGGTGGCCCGCGCGTTGCCGGCGTAGATCGGACGCACGAAAGTGTCGGCCGATTCGACGGCGGTGATGTCGGAAATCTGGGCGACATCCAGCAGCGCGGCGACGCGCGGCAGGACGTTTTTGCCGAAGGTGGTGGCGGGGGCGAGCACGTGGCTGTAGCCACCGGCCTTGACCACGTCGACCAGCAGCGCGGCGAGATTCTCGGCGCCTTGTTCGGCGTAGGCGGCGGCATCGGCCACCTTGACCTTGGCGACACCGGTGAGCTTGGCGGCGGCTTCGGCGGCGGCGCCGCAGTTGCTGCCGGCAACCAGCACTTCGATGTCGGCGCCCAGTTTGGCGGCGGCGGAAACGGTGTTGAGGGTGGCGGCCTTCAGGCCGACGTTGTCGTGTTCGGCGATGACGAGGATGGGCATGTTCTTTGTCTCCGTGTTCTTCAGGCGCTTACAGCACCTTGGCTTCGTTCTTGAGCTTGTCGACCAGCTGGGCCACGTCGGCCACCTTGATGCCGGCGCTGCGGGCGGCGGGCTCGACCACCTTGAGGGTGGTGAGGCGCGGGGTCACATCCACGCCCAGATCGGCCGGCTTGACGGTGTCGAGCGGCTTCTTCTTGGCCTTCATGATGTTGGGCAGCGTGGCGTAGCGCGGCTCGTTCAGGCGCAGGTCGGTGGTGACGACGGCGGGCAGGGGGAGGGAGAGGGTTTCAAGCCCGCCGTCGATCTCGCGGGTGACGCGCACGCCGTCGCCGGCTACTTCGACCTTGGAGGCGAAGGTGGCCTGGGGCCAGCCCAGGAGCGCGGCGAGCATCTGGCCGGTCTGGTTGGAGTCGTCGTCAATGGCCTGCTTGCCAAGGATTACCAGCGTGGGCTGTTCCTTGTCGACGAGGGCCTTGAGCAGCTTGGCCACGGCCAGGGGCTGCAGGTCGGCGTCGGATTCGACGAGGATGCCCCGGTCGGCGCCGATGGCCATGGCGGTGCGCAGGGTTTCCTGGCACTGGGTGACACCGGCGGAGACGGCCACCACTTCGGTGGCAGTGCCGGCTTCCTTCAGGCGCACGGCTTCTTCAACGGCGATCTCGTCGAAGGGATTCATGGCCATCTTGACGTTGGCCAGCTCGACGCCGCTCTGGTCGGCCTTGACGCGGATCTTGACGTTGTAATCGACGACCCGCTTGATGGGTACGAGAATCTTCATGGGAACCTGTCTCCGTTCTTGTGCTTGCGCGCTCGCGCTGAATCTCCTGGCCGGACTGCCGAGGATCGGACGGAAGGTTCGCAAACAAACTTGTCGGAAGTTTCGTGAAAATGTACTCAATCATGTCTGGTGCTTCGGGGCGGCCGGACGCTGGCTAGAATCAGTGAAAGTGATTGAAGTGGAGCAGCGATGAGCGGGCAGCAGATGGATGGGGGAAACGATCGGGGCGCCGACACGCCGCCGTCCTTCGACCGGCGTTACCGGGAGATGCTGGGCGCGGGGCTGGATCTCCTCGACCAGGGCGTCACGGTGTTCGACGAGGAGTTGCGGATGGTCGCGTGGAACACGACCTTCCTGCGCCTGCTCGACTTTCCCGAGTCGCTGGCGAAGCCCGGCGTCAATTTCGAGGATTTCATCCGCTACAACGCCGAGCGCGGCGACTACGGCCCGGGCGATCCGGCGGCTCAGGTGGCCGAGCGGGTGGCCCGCGCCCGCAGCTTCCAGCCCCACGTCACCGAACGGGTGCGGCCCAACGGGCAGATCCTGTCGATCCGCGGCTTTCCGCTGCCCCACCAGGGCTTCATCACCGTCTATACCGACATCACCGGCCAGCGCCACAGCCAGGAGCAGATCGCCCGCCACCAGGCCGAGCTGGAAGAGCACATCCGCCTGCGCACCGACGCGCTGACCCGCGCCAACGCCGAGCTCACCGCGGCCATCGAATCCAACAAGGCGATCACCGGCGCGCTGCGCCGCAGCGAGCAGCGCCTGCGCGAGATCACCGACGCGATCCCGGCGGCGGTGGCGTATTTCGACCACGACTGGACCTACCGCTACGCCAACAAGGGCTACGCCGAATGGTTCGGCTGGTCGGCCAGCGAGGTCGAGGGTCGGCAGATCCGCGACGTGGTCGGGCAGGAGGTCTTCGCCATCGTCTCGCCCTATGTATCCCGGGCGCTGGCGGGCGAGCGGGTGTCGTACGAATACACCCTCACCGGCCGCGACGGCACGCCGGCCCAGGCCCGCAGCACCCTGGTGCCCGACATCGCCGACGGCGAGGTGATCGGCTGCTACGTGCATTCGGTGGATGTCACCGAGAGCCGCCGCACCCAGGCGGCGCTGGCCCAGGCCCAGAAGATGGAAGCCATCGGCCAGCTCACTGGCGGCCTCGCCCACGACTTCAACAACATGCTGACGGTGGTGATCGGCAACCTGGTGGCCCTGAAGGAAAACCACCCCAACGACCCGCTCACCGAGAACTTCGTCGAGCCCGCGATGCAGGCCGCCAACCGGGGCGCCGAGCTGATCCGCCGGCTGCTGGGTTTTGCCCGCCGCCAGCCGCTGGAGCCGCGCCCGGTGGAGGTGAACGAGCTGATCCTGGGCATGTCGAAGCTGATCCGCCGCTCTCTGCCGGGCACCATCGCAGTGAGCACCGCGAGCCGCGAGCCGTGCCTGGTGGCGATGGTCGATGCCCACCAGCTCGAAAACGCGCTCCTCAACCTCGCCCTCAACGCCCGCGACGCGATGCCCAACGGTGGCGAGCTGCGCATCGAATCCTCGCTGGAGCACCTCAACGTGCACGCCGCGGCGGATCTCGAAGTGCCTCCCGGCGACTACGTGCAGATCGCCGTCACCGACAACGGCATGGGCATGGACGGCAGCACCCTGGCGCGGGTCTTCGAGCCCTTCTTCACCACCAAGCAGTTCGGCATGGGCAGCGGGCTTGGGATGTCGATGGTGTATGGCTTCGTCAAGCAGTCGGGCGGCGGGGTGCGCATCCGCAGCCGGCAGGCGCGGGGCACCACGGTGGCGCTTCTGCTGCCGCGGCTGGCCGAGGCCGAGGAGGTCGAAGCCCTGCCGGTGGGGCATGAGGTGGCCGAGACCGATCTCGCCGGCAAGCTGGTGCTGCTCGCCGAGGACGACGTGGACGTGCGCACCGTGGTGCGCATGCAGCTCTCGGAGCTGGGCTGCGCGGTGGTCGAGGCCGAGAACGGCGCCGAGGCCGCCGACATGGTCGAGAACATCCCGGCCATCGCGCTGGTGATCTCCGACGTGGTGATGCCCGGCGCGATGGATGGCCGGGCGCTGGCGCGTTTCGTGCGGCGTTTCCGGCCCGATCTGCCGGTGGTGCTGATGAGCGGCTTCGCCGAATCCCAGCACGAGCTGGGCATGGACGGTGATCTGCCGCTCCTCGCCAAGCCTTTCTCGCGGGACAAGCTGCTGGCTGCCTTGCGTCCGCTCGCGGCTTGAGCCAAGCTTCGCTGCCATGGCCCAGACCCGCAAACCCGAGCTGATCTACGTCGTCGAGGATGAGGCGGCCATCGCGCGCCTGATCGCCGACACCCTCGAGAAGTTCAGCTACCGCACCGAGCTGTTCCGCACCGCGGAGGCCTTCTTCCACGGGCTGCGCCATCAGGTGCCGGATCTGGTGGTGCTCGATCTGGGCCTGCCCGACATGGACGGCATGGCGGTGCTCCAGCAGCTGCGCCGCAAGCACACCTGTGGCCTGCTGGTGGTCACCGGCCGGGCCGACACCCATGACCGGGTAATGGGGCTGGAGCTCGGCGCCGACGACTACGTGGTCAAGCCCTTCGAGCCCCGCGAGCTGATCGCCCGGGTGCGCTCGATCCTGCGCCGCTATCCGGGGCAGGTCACCCTGCCGGCCGATCCGGCCCAGCGGATCGCCGAGTTTGCCGGCTGGCGTTTCGAGCCGGGCAGCAACACCCTGGTCAGCCCCGGCGGCCAGCAGGAAACCCTCAGCACCGCCGAGGCCCAGCTGCTCGGCGTGCTGCTGGCCCATCCCAACCACATCCTGACCCGCGAGCAGCTGCTCGAAGGGCGCGACGTGTCGGCGCTGGATCGCAGCATCGATCTGCGCATCTCGCGCCTGCGTCGGCGTTTCGAGGAAAACCCCCAGCACGCCAAGCTCATCAAGACGGTGTACGGCGCCGGCTACCTGCTGGCGGCCACGGTCACCTGGACTTAGGCGCACAACGGGCCGGATCGCCTCGCGGCAGATCCGGCCCGTTGTGCGCGCCGGGATTCAGCGCCGCTGGGGCACTACGTCGATGGTGCGCTTGTCGTCGGCAAAACCGCGCTTCAGCTCGGCCGGCAGGCGGCTCACCAGCCAGGCGATCACCAGCGGGATCAGCACGAAGTCATCCACCAGCCCGATCACCGGCAGCACGTCGGGGATCAGGTCGATCGGCGACAGCAGGTACAGCCCGATCAGCGCCACCGAGGGCACCAGCCAGGCCGGCCGCGCCGGGTGGCGCAGGGCGTACCACAGGATGCGCGCGTCCTTGCGGATGAGGGCATACAGGGCGGTGAGCTTCTTGAACATGGCGGGGGTTCCTTCGTGGTGGATGGCGCTTTCTATGATCGTCGGTCTGCCACCGGGTTGCCGGTGGTGTTGTAAGCGGATGTGATTTCGGCCCCGGGCGGACACATCCCGAAAGATCCGTGCGGCAAATGGTCGCATTCCCGGCCCGTCGGCCGCCGCCCGCGTTAAGCTCGCGGCGTTCATTTCAAGGAGTCTCCCGTGAAGCTTTCCGCCCTGATCGCCCGTTCCGTTGCTGTCACCCTGGCCGGCCTGTGTGCCACCGCCGCCTTTGCCGCGGATATCGAGGTCGCCAACCCGTGGGTGCGCGGCACCGTCGCGGCCCAGAAGGCCACCGGCGCCTTCATGCAGCTCTCCAGCAAGGGCGGCGTGAGCCTGGTGGGCGTCGAGAGCCCGGCCGCCAACATCGTCGAACTGCACGAGATGGTGATGGCCGACAACGTGATGAAGATGCGCGCCCTGCCGCGCCTCGACATCAAGCCCGGCCAGCCGGTGGAGCTCAAGCCTGGCAGCTACCACGTGATGCTGATCGACCTGAAGAAGCCCCTCGCCAAGGGCGATGTGGTGCCCATCACCCTCAAGGTCGAGGGCAAGGACCAGAAGGTCGAGCGCGTCGAGGTGAAGGCCGAGGTGCGCGACCTGACCGCCGCCGCGCCGATGCCGATGGACCACAATCACCACCACTGAGCGGCGCTTGCGGCGTATCAAAGCGCCGGCGGCGGATTAGGTCTAGAGTGGTTTCATCACGTTCCGCCCTGATGGGGCCGGAGGCCGTATGGATGTGCTCTCAGAATGGCTGCTGCCGGTGTTGCGCGGTGGTGCCGGCAATCTGGCCGCCTACCTCGCCGCCCATGTGCTGCTGTGCCTGCTGCCGGCCTTCTTCATCGCCGGCGCCATGTCGGCGCTGATCCCCCAGCAGACGATCACCCGATTTCTCGGGCGCAATTCTCCCCGTCATGTTTCCTATCCCGCAGCCGCGGCCGCCGGCTCGCTGCTGGCGGTGTGCTCGTGCACCATCGTTCCGCTGTTTGCCGGCATCTATAAAAAGGGCGCCGGGCTGGGGCCGGCGATCACCTTCCTGTTCTTTGCGCCGGCGGCCAACATCCTGGCGCTGGTGTACACCGGCGGGGTGATCGGGGTCGATCTGGCCGGGGCGCGCTTCGTGTTGTCGCTGATCTTCGGGATCGGCATCGGGCTCATCATGGCCCTGCTGTTCCGGGCCGACGATGCCGCCCACGAGCAGGCCGGCAGCGCGATGTTCGCCGCGGGCAGCGAGGGCGTCGGGCCCGTGGCGGGGTGGTTCCTCGGGCTGTGGGTGGCGCTGTTGCTGGCGGGCACCCTCAAGCTCGGCTTTCTCACCGGCACCTGGTTCCATCTGGATCTGCCGCTGCCGGTGGCGTCGGGCTGGCAGGCCTGGCTCGACCGGCTGGTGCCTTTCGACGCCAGCCGCGGCGAGGAGGGCGTGTCGGTGCAGGGCGTGATGCTGATCGCCTTGCTCGGCGCCATCGGCTTCACCGCCTGGCGCGGGCTGGAGAACATCCAGGATGGCGTGACCGGCTGGACCCGGGCCAGCCTCGGGCTGGTGTGGGCCACGCTGCTGCTGGCGGCGCTGGCGATCCGGCCCGCCGAGGGCGTGCTGCAGATCGGCTTCACCGGCAAGTTCTTCGGCGTGGCGGCGTGCCTCGCGGCGATCCACGTGCTGGCCTGGCGCCGGCTCGAGCGGCAGGCGCTGCAGGACTGGCTGTGGGAGTCCTGGCGTTTCGTGAAGCAGATCTTTCCGCTGCTGGTGGTGGGCGTGTTCATCGTCGGCATGGTGCGGGTGGTGGTGCGGCCCGAGTGGATCGAGGCGGTGGCGGGCAGCAACTCGGTGCTCGGCAACCTGGCCGGGGTGGCTTTCGGGGTGTTCATGTATTTCCCGACCCTCGTCGAGGTGCCCATCGCCCGGATGTTCCTCGACCTGGGGATGCACCGCGGGCCGTTGCTGGCCTACCTGATGTCCGATCCGGAGCTGTCGCTGCAGAGCATCCTCATCATCTCGGCGATCATCGGCCGGACCAAGACCGCGGCCTATGTGGGGCTGGTGGCGCTGTTCAGCGCGGTGGCCGGCTTCACCTACGGGGCGTGGGTGGATGGCCTGCCGCTGGGCCTGATCGTGCTGGGGCTGGCGGCCTTCATCGGCCTGCTAGCCATCCTCCTGGCGGTGGCGAACCGCCGTAACGTGCTGAAAGGAGCCTGATCGTGCTGGATATCAAGGTGCTGGGGCCGGGCTGTGCCAACTGCCGCAAGCTGGAGGAGATCGCCCGGGCGGCGGTGGCCGAGCTGGGCGCGGAAGCGCAGATCGAGAAGATCACCGACACCGAGGCGATCCTCGCCTGGGATGTGCTGAAGACGCCGGGGCTGGTGGTCAATGGCAAGCTGGTGTCGTCCGGGCGCATTCCGGCGCCGGGCAGCGTGCTCGACTGGCTGCGCGAGGCCCAGGGCTGACACCCGCCGCCGCCGGGCCCTGATCGCCTGCCGGGCGGGTGGCGCGCTACACTCTGCGGCCGTTTTCTTCCTGCCGCCGCCCCCATGAATCACCCCGGCGATCGTCTCGGGCTCCTGTTCGCCGTGCTCGGCGCGGTGGGCTTCTCGTTCAAGGCCATCCTCATCAAGCTGGCCTACCCTTACGGCGTCGACGCCGTGACCCTGCTTGCCCTGCGCATGGGGCTGTCGCTGCCCTTCTTCCTGGCCCTGGGCTTTGCCGACGGCCGGCGCCGCCAGCACGCGAAGCTGTCGGGGCGGGATCTGGCGTTGATGGCCGGGCTGGGCTTTACCGGCTACTACATGGCCAGTTATCTGGATTTCCTCGGGCTGCAGTACATCTCGGCGGCGCTGGAGCGGCTGATCCTGTTTGCCTACCCCACCCTGGTGGTGGTGTTCTCGGCGCTGTTCCTGGGCAAGCCGATCACCCGCCGGGCGCTGGCCTGCATCGGGCTGTGCTACGCGGGCATCGCGCTGGCGGTGGCCCATGATCTCCACATCGCCGGCAGCGCCAGGGACGTGTGGATCGGCGGCGGGCTGGTGTTCGGCAGCGCGGTGTCGTATGCGCTGTACCTGATGGGCAACGGCCAGGCGGTGGTGCGCCTGGGCGCGGCGCGGGTGACCGCCTGGGCGAGCGCCATCGCCTGTGTGCTGTGCCTCGGCCACTTTGCCGCCACCCGGCCCCTGGGCCTGCTGCTGGTTCAGCCGGCGCCGGTGATGGGGCTGGCGGTGGCGATGGCGCTGTTCTCCACGGTGCTGCCGGTGTGGATGGTGTCGGAGGCGATCCGTCGCCTGGGCGCCGGGCCGGTGTCGCTGATCGGCACCCTCGGCCCGGTGGTGACGCTCTTCCTGGGCTGGCTGATCCTCGCCGAGCCGATCGGGCTGTTCCAGATCCTGGGCGGGGCGCTGGTGGTGTCGGGGGTGGTGCTGGTGGGTCGCAAGGGGCCGCGTTCATCTCGGGCTTGAACTGGGCTCCCTTCAGGGGGAGTGTACTCCGCCCGGAGATGAACAAGTTCAGGTCGGAGGGAAACCGGTTCAGGTTCGAGATGAACTTGTTCATCTTCGGGTTGAACCAGTTCAAGTTGGCGTTGAACTTCTTCATCTTTGACTTGAAGCGGTTCAAGTTTCGGATGAACCCGTTCAAGTCCAGGATGAACGAGTTCAAGTTTGAGATGAACCGGTTTAAGTCCGGGATGAACTCGTTCAAGTCCGAGGCGAACAAGTTCAGGTTGGAGGTGAACCCGTTCATCTCAAAGCTGAACTCGCTCCGCTTTCACCCCAACCCGCCTCGGGGCGCGGGTTTTCCGTAGCTGCGGCGGGTAGCCGCGGCATGCGATGCTTGGGCCATGGACATCGCCCAGCTCCGCCAGACCCTCGAACACGATGCGGTCGCCCTCGTCTTCATGAACGTGCTGCTCCAGCAGATCGGCCTGCCGGTGCCGGCGGTGCCGACGCTGCTGGTGGCCGGCAGCCTGGCGGCCAGCCCGTGGGCGCTGGGCAAGGTGCTGGCGGCGGCGATCCTCGCCTCGGTGATTGCGGATGCGATCTGGTATGCCGCGGGGCGGCGCTTTGGCTACCGGGTGCTGGCCGGGCTGTGCCGGTTGTCGATCAACCCGGCCTCGTGCGTGAGCCAGACGGAGGCGCGCTTCGTGCGCTGGGGGCTGTCGTCGCTGGTGGTGGCGAAGTTCGTGCCGGGTTTTTCGACCGTGGCGCCGCCGATCGCCGGGGCGCTGCGCATGGCGCGGATGGGTTTTCTGGTGGCGGCGGCGGTGGGCGCGGGTTTGTGGGCCGGGCTGGCGCTGGGCGCCGGGTGGTTGATGAAGGACACGGTGCAGGCCGTGATCGACGGGCTGGAGACCCACGCCGGCCGGGCGGTGGGGGTGGCGCTGGGGCTGGCGGCGCTCTGGCTGGGCTGGAAGCTGTGGCAGAAATACCGCTTCCGCCGCCTGCAGGTGCCGATGGTGACGCCGGCGGACCTGCTGGCCCAGATCGACGCCGGGGTGCGTCCGCTGATCCTCGATCTGCGCGGCGCCTCGATGGTGGCCGAGCTGGGCCCCGTCCCCGGCGCGTGGGTGGCCGAGCACGACAGGCTGGCGGATGTCCTCGGTGACTGGCCGAAGGACGCGCCCATCGTCACCCTGTGCGCCTGCCCCGAGGACGCCGGGGCTATCCAGGCGGCGCGGCGCCTGCTGGGCGAGGGTTATCTGTCGGTACGGGTGCTGGCCGGGGGTTATGAAGCCTGGCTCGCCGCCGGCGGGCTGGATCAGCCCGAACGCTAAACCGTCCAGGGCAGGGGCGGCGCGACGAGGCGCCGGGCTTCGCCGCCCTTTACCGGCCCGAAACGGGCGCTGTCCGCGTCTGCTCCACCTTCCCAATCCCGCTGGGCGCGGGCGATGGCGGCCTTGTCGTGGCCGACGAAATTCCACCACATGGTTACCGGCTCGCCGAAGGGCTCGCCGCCCACCAGCAGGATGCGGCTGCCGGCGGCGAGATCGAGGGTGATCCGCTCCCGCCCCGGCGGGATGTAGGCGAATTCGTCGGTGGCGAAGTGCTGGCCGCCGATGTCCATGCCACCTTCCATCGGCAGCAGGCCGTATTCGAAGCTCGGGTCGAGGGGCAGGGCGAGCTGCGCATCCTGGCTGGCGAGGAGGTCCATGCCCACCAGCGGGGTGTGGATGCGCGCGGGGGATTCGCGGCCGCCGAAGCGCCCGGCCAGCAGGGTGAGGGTGCAGCCGGCGTCCTGCCAGCGGGGCAGGTCCGGGTAGTGCTCGAAGGCCGGCGGGCAGTCGGCCAGCTCGGGCGGCAGGGCGATCCATAGCTGGGCGGCGTGGAGCCGACGGGCGCCGGGGGCGCTGTCTTCGGTGTGCACGATGCCGTGGCCGGCGGTCATCAGGTTGACCTGGCCGGGGCGGATCCACTGCTCGTGGCCCAGGCTGTCCCGGTGCAGCACTTCCCCGTCGATGAGCCAGGTGAAGGTCTGCAGGCAGGTGTGGGGATGGGCGCCCACGTGCATGCCGCCGCCGGGGGCAAAGTCCACCGGCCCGGCGTGGTCCAGAAAGCACCAGGCGCCCACCATGCGGCGCTGGCGGGTGGGCAGGGCGCGGCGGACGATCATGCCTTCGCCCAGGTCGGCGGCGCGGGGGAGGATCAGTTCGATCGGGCTCATGACGGCGCTCCGGGTTCAGGCAAGGGTGGTCTGCACGCGCACTTCGCCGGTCAGCAGCTTGTGCATCGGGCAGGCGTTGGCGATCTTCAGCAGCTGGGCACGCTGCTCGTCGGTGAGCTCGCCTTCGAGGAAGATCTGCCGGGTGATGTCGTTGCCGGCTTCGGGCTTGCCGTCGGGGTTGAGGGCGAGTTCGACGCGCACGCCGGTGAGGGGAATCTGCTTGCGGCTGGCCACCATGCGGATGGTGATCGCGGTGCACGCGCCGAGGCCGGAGAGGATCAGGCGGTCGGGGGGCGGGGCCGCGTTGCCGCCGCCCACGTCGGGTGGCTCGTCGGCCTGCCAGGTGTGGCCGAGGTCGTCGGTGAAGCTGACGAGGTAGGGTGTGTCGTGGAGAGTGGCGGTGACGGCGGGCGTTCCGGACATGGTGGCTCCCAGGTTGGCAGCCCGCCGGATGGGGGCCGTGTCCACTCCGACCGGCGCCGCCGGGCCGAGGTTCAGTCGGCGTCCAGCAGTGGGCGGGTGCGCCAGTCGAAGCGGATGGTGAGCATGCGGGCGACGAAGGCGATGCCGATGGTCGTCCAGGCGGCGACCTCGGCGGCCAGCCCGGCGGCGAGGGTGAGCCCCAGGAAGACGGCGCAGGCGAGCAGCACGATCAGCGCCGAGAACTGCCCCGGCTGCAGGATGAAGGGCACTTCGCGCACGATCATGTCGCGCAGCACGCCGCCGCCCACGCCACTCACGGCGCCCACCAGCACCACGCCGGGCAGCGGGATGGCGGCGCCGAGGGCGAGCTGCATGCCGACCACCGCGAAGGCCGGCGTGCCGAAGGCGTCGATGGTGTCCACCAGGCGGCTCACCACCGGCAGGTGGGCGATGCGCCGGCGCAGCAGTGCCACCAGCAGGGTGGCGGTGAGGATCAGCGGCAGGTAGACCTGATCGGTGAGCACCGGGGGCGTGCGCTGCAGGAAGACGCCGTCGCGCAGGATGCTGCCGCCCATGGAGGTGAGCAGCGCCAGCACGAACACCCCGACGATGTCCTGGCGTTTGCGCAAGGCCACCACAGCGCCCGACAGCGCCCACGCGAAGGTGGCGAGATAGTCGAAATAGACCGGGATCTGGAAGGCGCTGGCGGACATGGGGGCGAAGCTTACCCGGCAAAGACGAGCTGGTCGCGGCCGATGTCCTTGGCGCGGTACATGGCGTCGTCGGCGCTCTTCATGAGGCTCACGTCGTCGGCACCGTGCTCGGGGAAGATGCCGATGCCGATGGAGGCGGAGATGGAGAGCTCGCGGCCGTCGATGGCGAAAGGCTGGGCCAGAGCGGCGCGGATGCGGCCGGCCACCAGCTCGGCGTCGGTGCGGTCGTCGATGTGAGGGAGCAGCACCACGAACTCGTCGCCGCCGATGCGCGCCAGGGTGTCGGATTCGCGCAGGCAGTCGCGCATCCGGGCCGAGGCGGCCACCAGCAGCTGGTCGCCCACGGCGTGGCCGCAGGCGTCATTGACGTCCTTGAAATGGTCGAGATCCACAAACATCAGGCCGGCGCTGCCGCGGTCGCGCCGGGCGCGGGCGAGGGCGGCGCGCAGGCGGTCGGAGAACAGGGCGCGGTTGGGCAGCTGGGTGAGCGGGTCGTGCTGGGCCATGTGGCGCATGCGATCCTCGCTCTCGCGCAGTTCGCGGGTCATGGCCTGGGCGCGGGCGTGGGCGCGGGCCCGCCCGGTGACCAGCAGCCAGGTGAACAGCCCGAGCAGCACGCTGCCACATACCCCGGCCACCGCGATGATGTGCTCGGAGCGGCGGCTGTGGCGCTCCTCGAAGGTGGGCGTGGTGCGGATCTGCAGCGTCCAGCTGTGCTGGGGGAAGCTGATGTATTCGGTGGTGCTGAAGCGCGGCGGCGGCAGCTGGTCGGCACCCGGGTGGGATTCGAAAAGGAGGTTGTCGGGGGTGGCAACGGCGCCGTCGTGGATGCGGATCGCCACGCCAGGGATGCCTTCGCCGTAGAGGCTGGCCATCAGGTCGCGGATGCGGAAGGCGGTGTGCACCCAGCCGCGCAGCGCGGCCTGGCGGGCAGCGGGGCCATCCACGGGTAGGTTGCGGTCGTACACGGCCAGATAGATGGCCACGGCGGCGGGGCCGTCGGGCTGGTCGGTGAGCAGCTTGACCCGGGGGGTGATGGCGATCTCGCCGGAATCCCGGGCCTGCAGCATGGCTGCGCGGCGGGGCGGGTTGTCGAGGAGGTTGTAGCCGAGGATCGGGCGGTTGTCGGCGCTGTCCGGGGACACGTAGAGGATCGGCGCGGCTTTGCCCTCGCCCTGCCAGCGGGTGAACATGAAGGCCTGCAGGCCCGCGAACTCGGCACCCTGGGTGAGGGCATCCACGAAGGCGCTGAAGTTGTCGCGGCTCACGTGGTCGGAGGCGTCGAACAGCCCGCGGGCGGCGCGCAGCATCTGCTCGTAGTTGGCAACGCGCTGTTCGATGCGGGTGCTGGCGAGGCGCACGCTGAAGTCGAAGTCGGCACGCAGGTTGGCGTCGAGGCTCTGCCGCTCGTGCCACCACAGCCAGCCGACCACCGTCAGGGTGAACAACCCGACGGCGATGGGCAGCAGCAGATCGCGGAGTTGGCCGAGGGTCTTCAAAATCGTGTCATCTCCCGGGCGAGCTCGGGTTTGAAGTACTGGGCGAAGATCCGCTCGACGGTGCCGTCCTCGCGCATCTGGTCGATCAGCGCGCGCCAGCGGGCCTGATCGGCGGCCGGCACGGCCTGGCGCGACATGATCAGACCGTGGGGCACCGGCGGGTCGTCGAACTCGAGGATGGTGGTCTGCTCGCGCAGGCTGGCGCTCTCTACGGCGGGGTAGTCGAAGGGCTCGATGATCATGCCGTGGATCTGGCCGGCCAGCAGGTTCTCGTAGAGCGGGGCGAGCCCGGTGGCGTAGCTCACCCGCAGGCTGGCGTCGAGCGCGTCCACCAGCCGGTTGGCGCCGGGGTTATAGCGGAAACTGCGGATCGCGCCCAGGCGTAGCTGGGGGTTGCGGGGAAAGTCGGTGACCCGCTGGATGCCGGAATCTCGACGCACCAGCAGGTAATACTTGTTGGAGAAATACCAGGCAAAACCGGCAAAGCTGTCGCGGGTGGGATTGGAAATGCCCGACAGGCTGAAATCCAGCCCGCCGGATTCGATGAGCTGCCAGATGCGGGCGCGGGGCAGCACCACGACGTTGATCCGGCAGCCGCTGCGGCGGATGAGCTCGTCCGCGATGTCCTTGTCGATGCCCTTGCCGGTCTGGCGCGAATACAGCAGGCCGTGCTCGTGCAGGGCCAGCGTGTAGGCGCGGGAACAGTCGGGTCGGGTCGGGTCGCCGGCGAAGGCGTGCGGGCTGCTTGCCCCCGCCACGGCCAGCAAGGCCATCATGGCCAGCGGGGCAAAATGGCGCAGCAGGCTCTCGATTCTCACGGATCGCTCTCCGGGGGGTGAGTTCTTGTTATTGCGGTGCGCTTTCTCCGAATTCTAGGCGCGATTGGGGCCGTGCGTCCCTCCTTTGTCACAGGCCGAGTGCGACGATGGCCGGCGTGCTAAGTTCGGCGCTTTCCATGCACCAGGAGAGGGCATGTCTCCGAGTTTTCGCGCCGGGGCGCGGGTGGGTTTCCGGGCCTGTCTGCCGGTTTCGGTGGGGTTGGTTCCGTGGGCGCTGGTCACCGGGCTGGCGATGGTCGGCGCCGGTTTTTCCACCGCGCAGGCGATGGGCATGAGCCTGATCGTCTTTGGCGCCACCGCGCAGTTGGGCACCCTGCCGCTGATCGTGGCGGGGGCGCCCCTGTGGCTGATCGTGGCCACCGCGCTGGTGGTGAATCTGCGCTTCCTGATCTTCAGCGCGGCGCTGGCGCGGCCGCTGGCGGGTGGTCGCCCGGGCCTGCGCTGGCTGTGCGGTTATCTGCTCACCGACGGGGTGTTCGCCACCATGCTGGAGCGCCTGCGGACGGAGCCCGATCCGGCCTGGCGGCTGGGTGCCTATCTGGCGCCGTCCCTGTGGTGTGCGCTGGTGTGGCAGTCGTCCACCCTGGTGGGTGTGCTGGCGGCGGGGTCGATCCCGCGCAACTGGTCGCTGGAATTCATGGCCAGCATTGCATTGCTGGTGCTTCTGGTGCCGATGGCCCGGATGCGCCCGATGCTGGTCTCGGCGGCCACCGGCGGCGTGCTGGCGGTGGTGCTGCGGGGCATGCCCCTGAAGCTGGGGGTGATGGTGGCCATCGTGGGCGGCATCGCGGCGGGCTTTGCAGCGGAACACTGGCAGGGCCGGGAGGCGCGGCGATGAGCGACGACGCGGGCCTGTGGCTGATCTTCGTGCTGATCGGGCTGGCAACGACCTTGCCCCGGGCCAGCTTCATCGTGCTGGGCGAGCGGGCCAGTCTGCCCGACGTGGTGCAGCGGGCCCTGCGCTATGCGCCGGCGGCGGCGCTGGCGGCCATCGTGGTGCCCGACGTGGTGCTGGTGGCGGGGGCCGTGGAGGTGTTCAACCCCAAGCTGGGTGCGGCGATCGCTGCGGTGCTGGCAGCGCGCGCCTCGCGCAACCCGTGGCTGCCCTTTGTGGCGGGAATGGCGGCGTTGTGGGGGTTGCGCTGGGTGGCGGGCTGAGTGAGCTCAGTCGGCCTTGCGCCGGCTGGCCCACACCGCCATGCCGATGCCGGCGAGGATCATCGGGAGCGACAGCCACTGGCCCATGGACATGCCGAAGGTGAGCAGGCCGAGGAAGTCGTCCGGCTCGCGCCCGAATTCGGCAATGATGCGGAAGGCGCCGTAGCCGATCAGGAAGGCCGCCGACACCATGCCGCGGGGCCGCGGCTTGGCCGAGAACCACCAGAGGATGACGAACAGGGCGAGCCCTTCGAGGGCGAACTGGTAGAGCTGGGACGGGTGGCGGGGCAGGCCGTCCACCTGCGGGAAGATCATCGCCCAGGGCACGTCGGTGACGCGGCCGACGAGCTCGCCGTTGATGAAGTTGCCCATCCGCCCGGCGGCCAGGCCCAGGGGCACCAGCGGGGCGATGAAGTCGGTGACGGCCAGCCACGAGCGCTCGGTGCGCCGCCCGAACAGCCACATGGCCACCAGCACGCCCAGGAAGCCCCCGTGGAAAGCCATGCCGCCCTGCCAGACGGCGAGAATCTCGGCCGGGTTGGCCAGATAGTAGGCCGGCTTGTAGAACAGCACGTAGCCCAGCCGCCCGCCGAGGATCACCCCCAGCACGCCGTAGAACAGCAGGTCGTCGATCTGCTGGGGCGTCCAGCCCAGCTCGGGCCGGCGCTGGGCGTGGATGCGCCCGAGGACCACGAAGAGGATGAAGGCGAGCAGGTACATCAGGCCGTACCAGCGGACGGCGAGGGGGCCGATGGCAATGGCGATGGGATCGAACTGGGGATGGACGAACATGGGCTGGACTGGCTGCGGGTTGGATCAGGCGGTGAGAGCGCGCGGCGGCGGCGGGGTTCCCGCCACCGGGCCGGCAATCACTGGAACTGCTTGCGGAAGGCTTCGAATTCGTTGGTGAGCCATTCGAGCTGCTGGCGCAGGCGGCGGACTTCTTCTTCGAGTTCGCCCACTCGGCCGCCCCGGGGCGCCGCGCCGCCGGCCTCGGCGTCGAAGGCGTGCTGGGGGATCGCCGCTTCGCCCGACAGCAGGTGGGCGTAGCGGGCTTCCTTGGTGCCCGGGGCCTTGGGCAGCTGCATGGCGAGCTGCTTGTCGTCGAGGCGTTCGAGGATCTCCTCGACCTCGGTCGGGCTGCCGAAGGCGTGCATGCGTTCGCAGCGGGCGCGGATCTCGCCGACGGTCTGGGGGCCGCGCAGCATCAGGATGGCCAGCACGGCCTGCATCGGCGGGGTGAGGGAGTGGCGCAGGCGGATCTGATGTTCCCACTTGGGAACGCGGGCGCCGGCCTGGTGGCGCTGGCTGACGAGGCCGCGCTCGGTGAGGCGGTCGAGGGCCGCGAGCACGGCGGATTCGGAGAGGCTCATCACCGGTTCGCGGCCGGTGAGCTGGTTGCACCCGGTGACCAGCGCATTGACCGACAGGGGGTAGGTGTCGGGGGTGACGAAGGCCTTTTCGATGAGCACGGCGAGGACGCGGACTTCAAAGTCGTCGAGGTCGAAGCCGGCGGGGGTGTCGGAGGGGGCAGTGTCGGTCATGGCGAGCTTCCGGGGGCGGACGAGGGCGCAATCATAGCCGACCGGTGTGGTCGGCCCGATGACAGCAGCCCGGGGTGGGGATCAGGTGGCGCCGTGGCATTTCTTGTACTTGCGGCCGCTGCCGCAGGGGCAGGGGTCGTTGCGGCCGACCTTGGCTTCCTCGCGGCGCACCGGTTCGCGGATGGCGCCCAGCGGAATCGGACGCAGAGCGACGGGCGGCAGGTGGAAGATCTCGGGCCAGTCGGCGATCTCGTGGGCCACGTCGTCGATCAGCCCGTGCCCGACGCGGCGCAGGGCGGCGATGCGTTCGGCGGCGGGGCGGTTGATGTCGGCCTCGATGTCGGCGGGGTCGGCGAAGGTTTCGTCCACCAGCCCGGCGGCGAACCATTCGTGGATGGCCGGCAGGTAGTCGGTGGCGCCCAGGTCGGCCAGGTGGGTGACGACCAGGTCGAGGAGCTGGATGTCGGCGCTGGTGTCCTGGTTTCCGCGCAGAGCTTCGGCCTGGCGGGCGCCGAAATCGGCGAGGAAATCGGCCACCGGCGCGGCGGGGGCGCGGTGTTCGACGGCGGCGAGGGTGAGCGCTTCCAGCGCCGCCGAGCGGGCCCAGGCGCTGGCGTCGGCGTCGTCGGCGAGGGTGGTGAGCGGGGCGATGTCGCCGTCGCAGGTGGAGGCCAGCGCGCGGCCGTAGCTGGCGTGACCAAGCTGGCCGAACACGGCGTCGATGGCGGCTTCGTCCAGGTGGCCGAGTTCGGCCAGCGGGGCGTAGGCGCGGCTGTCGCGCCAGCGGGCGAGGAGCAGCATCGCGTAGAGGTGCAGCACGTAGCCGTCGGCTTCGGCGGCGGCGGGATCGGCGGCGATGCGCTGGAGCTCGGCCACCAGCTGCGGGGCGAGTTCGTCCCGGTGGGCGTCGGCCTCGGCGAGGGCGGCCAGCGGCACGCTGCCGGTGAAGGTTTCGAGCTGCGGGCGGAGGGCGGACCAGATGTCGGACATGACGGACTTTCAGGGCTTCGCCAGGAGCTTGGCGAGGTAGCGGCCGGTGTGGCTCGCGGGGTTGGCGGCGAGGGTTTCGGGCGTGCCGGTGCCGACCACCGTGCCGCCGCCGTTGCCGCCTTCGGGGCCCATGTCGATGAGCCAGTCGGCCGTCTTGATGACGTCGAGGTTGTGCTCGATGACCACCACGGTGTTGCCGTGGTCGCGCAGGCGGTGGAGGACGGTGAGCAGCATCTCGATGTCGGCGAAGTGCAGGCCGGTGGTGGGCTCGTCGAGGATGTACAGGGTGCGGCCGGTGTCGCGCTTGGAGAGCTCCAGCGCCAGCTTGACCCGCTGGGCCTCGCCGCCGGAGAGCGTGGTGGCGCTCTGGCCGAGGCGGATGTAGCCGAGGCCGACCTGCATCAGGGTGTCGAGCTTGCGGGCGACCACCGGCACGGCGTTGAAGAAGTCCAGCGCCTGCTCGACGGTCATCTCGAGCACTTCGTAGATGGTCTTGCCCTTGTAGCGGATCTCCAGGGTTTCGCGGTTGTAGCGCTTGCCGTGGCAGATGTCGCAGGGGACGTACATGTCGGGCAGGAAGTGCATCTCGACCTTGATCATGCCGTCGCCCTGGCAGGCCTCGCAGCGCCCGCCCTTGACGTTGAAGCTGAAGCGCCCCGGGCCGTAGCCGCGGGCCTTGGCCTCGGGCACGCCGGAGAACAGGTCGCGGATCGGGGTGAGCAGGCCGGTGTAGGTGGCCGGGTTGGAGCGGGGCGTGCGGCCGATGGGGCTCTGGTCGACGTTGATGATCTTGTCGAAGTGGTCGAGCCCTTCGATGCCCGCGCAGGGGGCGGCCTCGACGTTGCTGCCGTTGAGGTGGCGGGCCACGTGGGCGTAGAGGGTGTCGTTGATGAGGGTGCTCTTGCCCGAGCCCGACACGCCGGTGACGCAGGTGAACAGCCCTACCGGAATCTCGACGCCGACCGACTTGAGGTTGTTGCCGGTGGCGCCTTCGATGCGCAGCACGCGCTCCGGGTCGGCCGGGTGGCGGCTGGCCGGCACGGCGATGGAGCGGGTGCCGGAAAGGTAGGCGCCGGTGAGGGAATCCGGGTGGGCGGCCACGTCTTCGGGCTTGCCTTCGGCGATCACCTGGCCGCCGTGCACGCCGGCGCCGGGGCCCATGTCCACCACGTAGTCGGCCATCCGGATGGCGTCCTCGTCGTGCTCGACGACGATCACCGTGTTGCCCATGTCGCGCAGGCGGCGCAGGGTTTCGAGGAGGCGGTCGTTGTCGCGCTGGTGCAGGCCGATGGAGGGCTCGTCGAGCACGTACATCACGCCGGTGAGGCCGGAGCCGATCTGGCTGGCGAGGCGGATGCGCTGGGCTTCGCCGCCCGAGAGGGTGTCGGCGGAGCGGTCGAGGGACAGGTAGTCCAGCCCCACGTTGATGAGGAACTGCAGCCGGCTGGATATCTCGCTGACGATCTTCTCGGCCACCTGGGCACGCTGGCCGGTCATGTTGAGGCCGTCGAAGAAGGCCTTGCAGTGGGCCAGCGGCAGGCGGCTGACCTCCGACAGGTTGCGTTCGCCGATCAGCACGTAGCGCGCCTCGGTGCGCAGGCGGGTGCCGTGGCAGCTGGGGCACGGGCAGTTGGCCCGGTACTTGGCGAGCTCCTCGCGCACGGCGAGGGAGTCGGTCTCGCGGTAGCGGCGTTCGAGGTTGGGGATGATGCCTTCAAAGGCGTGCTCCTTGAGCACCGCCTTGCCGCCGTCGGCGAGATAGCGGAAGGCGATCTTGTCGCGGCCGGAGCCGTGCAGCACCACGTGGCGGATCTGCGCCGGCAGCCCCTCGAAGGGCGTGTCGATGTCGAAGCTGTAGTGGTCGGCGAGGCTGGCGAGGAGCTGGAAGTAGAACTGGTTGCGGCGGTCCCAGCCGCGGATGGCGCCGGAGGCCAGCGACAGGTCGGGGTGGATCACGACGCGATCCGGATCGAAGAACTCCACCTGCCCGAGGCCGTCGCAGCGGGGGCAGGCGCCCATCGGGTTGTTGAAGGAGAACAGCCGCGGTTCGAGCTCGGCCAGCGCAAAGCTGCACACCGGGCAGGCGAACTTGGCGGAAAAAAGGTGCTCGGTGCCGGTGTCCATCTCGACGGCGATGGCGCGGCCTTCGGCGTGGGTGAGGGCGGTCTCGAAGGATTCGGCGATGCGCCCGCGCAGGTCCTGGCGCACCTTGAGGCGGTCGACGACCACTTCCACGTTGTGGCGGCGGTTCTTGTCGAGGGCCGGCATGGCGTCGATCTCGTGCACCACGCCATCCACGCGCACCCGCACGAAGCCCTGGGCGCGCAGCTCGGAGAACAGGTCGGCCTGCTCGCCCTTGCGGCCGGAGATCACCGGCGCGACGATCATCAGCTTGGTTTCTTCGGGCAGGGCCAGCACGGCGTCGACCATCTGGGAGACGCTCTGGGCCTCCAGCGCGTGCTCGGGGTGATCCGGGCAGTGGGGCGTGCCGGCGCGGGCGTAGAGCAGGCGCAGGTAGTCGTGGATCTCGGTGACGGTGCCGACGGTGGAGCGCGGGTTGTGGCTGGTGGCCTTCTGCTCGATGGAGATCGCCGGCGACAGGCCTTCGATCAGATCCACGTCGGGCTTTTCCATCAGCTGCAGGAACTGCCGCGCGTAGGCCGACAGGGATTCCACGTAGCGGCGCTGGCCCTCGGCGTAGAGGGTGTCGAAGGCCAGGGAGCTCTTGCCCGACCCGGACAGGCCGGTGATCACCGTGAGCCGGTTGCGCGGAATGTCGAGGGCGATGTTCTTGAGGTTGTGGGTGCGGGCACCGCGGATTCGGATGGCGTCCATGGGGCGTTCGGGGTTTGGGCAACCTGTTAATATACGCCTCTTGCCCCTCCCCACGCAGCACGTTTCATGGCTTCCTCCGACAACGACAAGATGAGCCCGGCCGAACGCCGCGCCGGCCTTTCGCTGGCCGCGATCTTCGCGCTGCGCATGCTCGGCCTGTTCCTGATCCTGCCGGTGTTCGCGGTCCACGCCCACGGCATGCCCGGTGGCGACAACACCGCACTGGTCGGCATGGCCATCGGCGCCTACGGCCTCACCCAGGCCTTCCTGCAGATTCCCTTCGGCGCCGCCTCCGACCGCTTCGGCCGCAAGCCGGTGATCGTCGTCGGCCTGCTGCTGTTCGTGATCGGCAGCGTGGTCGCCGCCATGGCCCAGGACGTGCAGACGGTGGTCGTCGGTCGCGTGCTGCAGGGCGCCGGCGCGATCTCGGCGGCGGTCACCGCGCTGGCGGCCGACCTCACCCGCGACCAGCACCGCACCAAGGTGATGGCGATGATCGGCTCGTCGATCGGGCTGGTGTTTGCGGTGTCGATGGTGGCCGCGCCGCTCCTCTACGCGGTGATCGGCATGAGCGGGCTGTTCTGGCTCACCGCCGCGCTGGCCGTGGCGGCGATCTTCACCATCATCTTCATTGTGCCCGCCGCGCCGCCGGTGCCGCGGGCCGTGGGGCGCTTCAGCGAAGTGCTCGCCAATGGCCAGCTGATGCGCCTCAACTTCGGCGTGTTCGCCCTGCACCTGATGCAGACCGCCATGTGGGTGCTGGTGCCGGCCGGGCTGGTGGCCGCCGGGCTGCCCATCGCCGAGCACTGGAAGGTCTACCTGCCGGCGGTGCTGCTGTCTTTCGTGGTGATGGTGCCGGCGATCATCGTGGCCGAGAAGCGCGGCAAGATGAAACAGGTTTTCAACGCCGCGATCGGCCTGCTGCTGGTGGTCCAGATCGGGCTTTACGTGGAAGGCAGCGCCGGGATGTGGCCGCTGGCGATCCTGCTGACGCTGTTCTTCGTGGCGTTCAACGTGCTGGAGGCCACCCAGCCGTCGTGGATTTCCAAGATCGCCCCGGCCCACGCCAAGGGTACGGCGCTGGGTGTGTACAACACGCTGCAGTCCGTCGGGCTGTTCGTCGGCGGCGCCCTGGGCGGCTGGCTGGCCCAGCACGTGGGCCCCGGCGCGGTGTCGCTGCTGGGCTGCGGGCTGGCCGTGGCGTGGCTGATCCTCGCCAGCGGCATGGCGCCGCCCCCGGCCCGTCGCGTGGCCGCCGCGGCCTGACCGCCCCAACCGAATTTTTCAGGAGAGACATATGGCTTCGGTCAACAAGGTGATTCTTATCGGCAACCTGGGCAAGGATCCCGAAACCCGCTACGCCCCGAGTGGCGACGCGATCTGCAACATCACGCTGGCCACCACCGACAACTGGCGCGACAAGGCCACCGGCGAGAAGCGCGAGGCCACCGAATGGCATCGCGTGGTGTTCTTCGGCAAGCTCGCCGAGATCGCCGGCCAGTACCTGCGCAAGGGGAGCCAGGTGTACGTGGAAGGCTCGCTGCGCACCCGCAAGTGGCAGGACAAGGACGGCCAGGATCGTTACACCACCGAGATCCGCGCCGACGAGATGAAGATGCTCGGCAGCCGTCAGGGCATGGGCGGCGGCGACGCACCGGCCCGCAATGAAGGCAGCTACGGCGGCGGTGGTGGTGGCAGCCGCGATGCGGGTGGTTATGGCGGTGGCGGCGGTGGTGGTGGTTACGGTGGCGGGGCGCCCGCGCCGAGCGCACCCCCGGCCCCGAAGAAGCCGGCTGGCGGTGGTGGATTCGGCGATTTCGACGACGACATTCCGTTCTGATCCGGCGCCTGCCGGGCCGGTTTTCCCGACAGCGTGGCATCACCTGCCACGCTGTTCTGTTTTTTGGCGTCTGTGTTCACGCCCTGCCGGCGCCTAGCGGTCATGCGGTTCTTGCCGTGTCGCCGGGCCAAGCTGCTACACTTTAGTTATAGATCAACCGCCGCCGGCCAGTTCCGCCTGTAGCGGGAGGCATTAGGTTTTATTGTTTTGTCCGGTGAACAATCTGGCTTGTAAAAGAGATTTTGTTTGCTATTGTTGTTCAATCCGGGGTGGTGATTTAGTGTAATTACTGATTTTGATAAAGAAGGGTGTTTGATTACACTCTTCGGGTCTCGTCAGCAGTCTGCCAGAATCGTTCCCCTGGGGTCGGATCCGGTAGCGAGCCCCGAATGACAAAACCGTTACCATCCCTTGAATCGTTTGTTCTTTTCTCCCGATTGACTCATGGCCGTCACGCCCGAAACGCCTGAAAAGGAATATTGCAGTACTTCCGAAGCCGCCCAGCGTCTTGGATTGTCTTTGGGTACCGTCCAGCAGATGGTCGAAAACGGCCAGCTGGAGGGTTGGAAGACGGCTGGCGGGCATCGGCGCATCCGTGTCAGCTCGATCGAGGAGTTCCGCGCCCGTTCGATGGCCGGCAGCCCTCAGAGCCAGCCACGCCCGGCGGCCAACAGCCTTCAGGTGCTGGTGGCCGAGGATGACCGCATCCTGCAGAAGCTCTACGAGCACACCCTGTCGTCATGGGGCCTGCCGCTGCAGATCCGCCTGGTGTCCAGCGGTATCGATGGTCTGCTGGAGATTGGCCGCGTGCCGCCCGATCTGCTCATCACCGACTTGCGCATGCCCGGCATCGACGGTTTTGAGATGATCCGCCGCCTGCGCGCCGACCCCCAGCTCCAGGAGCTCGACATCGTGGTGGTCAGCGGCCTCACCGAGGACGAGATCCTCGAGAACGGTGGCCTGCCTCCGGACGTCATCTTCTACAGCAAGCCGGTGCCTTTCCGCGAGCTGAAGGGCTATGTCCAGGCCAAGATAATGGCCATGCAGCGCCGCGGTCGAGCGGCCTGATCGTCCTGTCTTCCAGACGGCCGGCTTTTGCCGGCCGTTTTCTTTTGGGCGCTTGTCATGGCCCGTCTGTCATTGCCCTCCACCCCTTCTCCGGCGCTCCGCGGATGCCGCTCGCTGAAAATGTCGACTCAGTCCGTGACATTTTCCCGATCCGTTAGCGTCAGGTGCGTAATAGCGCACGTCAAAATATTCATCTGATTTATAAAATTTCGTTAAATCGCACGTCGCCGTGGATAAGTTCTCCAGGCGCATATCGTGATCAATGTGAAATTTATCGACATATAACGATTGCGTGTGAATTTATAAAAACTGCATTGGTTTTTATAAAAATGAAGTTTTGTGAGCCGGGTGCGCGGCAGGCGGTTTCTGTCCGGATCGGCTCTTCATCCGATGTGCCTCAAAAGCAGGTGAGAGAATGTTGCGCAGTGAACAGATCCGTTGGTCCATGCCAGACAGCCTGTGTTCCGTTCCGGATGAGGGCGGAAAATGGGGCGCGAGCGATCCGGTTACGGAGGCTGCGATCACCGGTGCCGCGTTGGTGCGGCATCTGGAGGATTTCCGTTTTGCCAGCCTGCGGGCGCTGCGTCAGCTGCACCGGGCGCTGGGCGCCGATCGGGTCGCCATCGGCCTCATTGCGGCGGATGGCCACAGCATCCACGAGGAGCTCGCGTGGGCGGGTGGCTTTGGCCGCTGTGGCGAGTCCGAGCGGGTGATCTCGTGCGAGGCCTTCGCGGCGGAGATGAGCGCCTGGCTGGCGACCCGCAGCTGCATGCTGGAGGTGGAGATCGATGCGCTGGCGCCGGTGTGGCACGAGCTGTCCTGTGACCACCTGATGCTGGTGCGTGGCGGGCGCGTGGTCGAAGGCCGCGGGCAGGTGGCGCTGGTGGTGCAGATGCGTAACCCGGCGCGGCTGGCGGACGGCGCCGATCACGCCATGGCGCTGCTGCTGGACGAGTACGGCCGTCGCCGTCAGGCGGTCAGGGCGTAAGCGCCAGATCCCCGGCCAGCTGGCGCCAGTGCGCTGGCGTCGGGTTGGCAAGGCAGTTGGCGAGCCATTGCCGGGCTGCCTTCAGATTGTGTTCGGCCGCCTCGCTGAGGGGCGCGCCGAGTTCGAAGGATTCCCCTCTCACGCACAGCACGAAGGCCGGTGGTGGCGGCGTCTGCCGCACGTCCCGGAAGACCTGCAGCACGGCGGCAGGGTCGAGGGCGTGGCTGCTCACCGCGCGGCTGGCGCGGGGCTGGATCTCCGCAAAGGTGAAGGGCGCCGCTGTGCCGGTGCCCGCGTCGATGAAGAGCGCCAGCGCGGCGCCGTCGAGATCAAGGGCGTGCTCTACCTGCAGCTGAAAGTCCTCCACCAGCCGCACGCCGGGCCGGGCCGCGGCTTCGAGTTCCGCCATCAACCGCGGGCCGAGGGCGTCGTCACCCCGCGACGGGTTGCCGACCCCGAACACCACCACGTTCATCTCCAGCCTCAGCTGCCGCTCGAGGCGCGATCCACCAGCGCGCCGTCCGCACCCACCAGCTCGACCGCCAGGGGCATCTTGCCGAGCGCGTGGGTGGCGCACGACAGGCATGGATCGAAGGCGCGGATGGCGACTTCGATGTGGTTCAGCAACCCTTCGGTGAGCTGGCGGCCGTCGAGATAGCGGCGGGCCACCTGACGCACCGCTTCGTTCATCGCCTGGTTGTTGTGGGTGGTGGAGACGATGAGGTTGCAATAGCTCACCAGATCGTCGTCGTCCACCCGGTAGTGGTGGATCAGCGTGCCGCGGGGCGCCTCGATGATGCCGACGCCTTCGCGGCCGCGGGCGCCTTCGGCCATACGCTCGCCGGCGAGGATGTCCGGGTCGTCGAGCAGATCGCGGATCACCTCGGCGGCGTGGAGCATCTCGATCATCCGCGCCCAGTGGTAGGCCAGGGGGGCGTGGATGGGCTCGCCCTCGCCGTGGTCGACGAAGGCCTGGCGCTCGGCTTCGGCCAGCGGGCTGGGGATGAAGTCGCAGTTCTGCACCCGCGCCAGCGGGCCAACCTTGTACCAGCCCTTGGCGGGGCCGAGGGCCTCGACGTACGGGAACTTCATGTAGCTCCAGCTCTTCACCTCTTCGCGCAGATGCACGTCGTAGTCAGCGCAGGGCACGCCGTCGCGCACGATAAGGCCGCGGGCGTCGCGCAGGCGCAGCACGCCGTCGTAGAGGTCGAGGGCGCCATCGGCCCGCACGAGGCTCAGCATGTGGCTGCGGAACAGCCCGAACTCGTCGTACAGCGCGCCGTTGGTCTCGTGGAGCTTGCGGGCGAGATGCACTGCGTCGCGGCTCCAGGCGATCATCTGGTCGGCGTCGGCGCGCAGCAGGTCGCGGTCTTCACGGCTCACCAGCTTGTTCACTCCGCCGGGGATCGCGCCGGTGCCGTGCACCCGCTTGCCGGCGGTGATGCGGATCACCTCCTGACCGAACTTGCGCAGCAGCACGCCCTGGCGTGCCACCTCGGGATACGCGGCCGCCACGCCGACGATGTTGCGCTGCTGCACCGGCGATTCGAACCCGAACAGCAGGTCTGGCGACGACAGGTGGAAGAAGTGCAGGGCGTGGGATTGCAGGATCTGGCCGTAGTGCATCAGGCGGCGGATCTTCTCGGCGCTGGCGGTGATCGCCGTTGCGCCCACCACCGGGTCGAGCGCCTTGGCGGCGGCCAGGTGGTGGCTCACCGGGCAGATGCCGCACAGGCGTTGCACCATCACCGGGACTTCCCAGTACGGCCGGCCCTGGATGAATTTCTCGAAGCCGCGGAACTCCACGATGTGCAGCCGCGCTTCCTTCACGTGGCCGGCGTCGTCGAGGAGCAGGGTGACCTTGCCGTGCCCTTCGACCCGCGAGACGGGATCAATGGCAACCCGGCGGAGGTTTTCGCGGTTGGCGGCGGTTTCCAGTTCGAAGCTCATGGGGGCTCCTTTGGAGCAGTGAGGAGTAAGGCGTGAGGCGTGAGGAGGACTTCTTTGAGCCTTGTGCGCTGGCGATCGTCAGCGCAAAGCGTTCGGGCGCGGCCTCCTCACTTCTTGCTCATGTCTCCTCGCCGCCCCTCAATCGTAATGCAGCAACCCGCCCGTCAGCCGCGGGGTGCGGCCAGCGATCAGGTCGGTGAGGAATTTCCAGATCGCCGGGCCCGAGGGCGGGCAGCCGGGGATGAAGTAATCGACGCGCACCACCTCGTGGATCGGCCGCACCTTATCGAGGGGCAGCGGCAGTTCCGGGTCGTTGGGGATCTGGCCGTTCTCGACGCCGGGGCGGAACTGATAGACCTCGCGCAGGCATTCGGACAGCGACAGGTGGTTGCGCTGGGCCGGCAGGCCGCCGGTGACGGCACAGGCGCCCAGGGCGATCAGCGTCTTGCAGTTGCGGCGAAACTCGCGCAGCACGTGCACGTTCTCGGAATTGCACACGCCGCCTTCGATCAGGCCGATGTCGCAGGGGCCCACGTCCTTGATGTCGGTGAGGGGCGAGCGGTCGAATTCGATGAGCTCCACCAGCTCGAACAGGTGCTCGTCGATGTCGAGGAAGGACATGTGGCAGCCGAAGCAGCCGGCGAGCGAGGTGGTGGCGACACGTAGCTTGCGGGGGACGGGCGTGGTCATGACTCCTCCTTCAGCGTCTCGGTGCTGATCTGCGTGCCGTCGAAGCTGCGTTCGCCGATGGGCACCGCAAAGCCCGTGCGCTTGGGCAGGATCACGCCCACCGGGCAGATGTTCGCGGCGCGGTCGTCCTTGGTGAAGTCGGTGTCGGCCAGGCGGCCGGATTCGGCATTGACCACCAGATGCTTGTCGATGCCGCGGCCGGTGAGGGCGAACACCGACTTGCCGTCGATGTCGCGGCTGGCGCGCACGCACAGCTCGCAGAAGATGCAGCGGTTGAAGTCCAGCAGCACGTCCGGGTGCGAGGCGTCCACCGGGCGGTCCGGGAAGAAGTGCCGGAAGCGCGGGGTGAGCATCTCGTACTCGTAGCCCAGCGCCTGCAGCTCGCAGTTGCCGCTCATCTCGCAGGACGGGCAGAAGTGGTTGCCCTCGACGAACAGCATCTGCAGGATGCCGCGGCGCTCGCCGTTCATCTCGGGGGTGTTGCTCTCCACCTCGGCGCCGTCCTTGGCGGGCGTGGCGCAGGCCGAGACGTGCCGGCCGGCGCTCTTCACCACGCACAGCTTGCAGCTGCCGTGGGGCGGCAAATCCTTGTGCCAGCACAGGCTGGGGATGTAGTGGCCGGCGGCGCGGGCGGCTTCGAGGATGGTCTGGCCGTCTTCAAACGGGATGGGCTGGCCGTCGAGGAGAAACTGTTTCATTGCGCATCCTCCTCATGGGTCTTCAGGTGGGCGCCGGGGTCGTCCCGGGCGGTGAGCTGGCGGGCTTCGGCCAGTGCGGCGTCGAGATCGAAGGCCGGCTCGAAATCCAGCGACACCAGCCGCCGCTCGTAGGCCGGGCGGAACTTCTGCAGGGTGTCGATCACCGGATTCGGCGCCGCGCTGCCGAGGCCGCAGTGGCTGGCGTTCTTGAGCAGGCGGTCGAGCCACTCGATGTCGTTGAGATCGGCCCGGGCGCCGTGGCCGTCGGCCAGCTTGTCCATGAAGCCCTTGAGCAGCGAGGTGCCGACCCGGCACGGGGTGCAGAAGCCGCAGCTCTCGTGGGCGAAGAAATGGACGAAGGCGCGGGCCACGTCGAACAGGTCGCGGGTGCCGTCGAAGACCATGAAGGCGCCGGCGGTGGGCACGTCTTCGTAGGCGATGTGGCGGTGGAACTCGTAGTTGGCGAGGCAGATGCCCGCCGCGCCGCCCACCTGCACGGCCTGGGTGTCGCTGGCGCCGCAATCTTCGAGGATGCGGGTGATGGGCACGCCGAAGGGGTATTCGTAGATGCCCGGCGCGGCGCAGTCGCCTGAGATGGACAGCAGCTTGGTGCCGGTGGATTGGGCGGTGCCGGTGTCGGCGAAGGCTTCGCCGCCGTAAAGGGCGATGAGGCAGGTCTTGGCGTGGGTCTCGACGTTGTTCACCGCCGTCGGCCGGCCGAGGTAACCCTTGACCACCGGGAAGGGCGGGCGGATGCGCGGGGTGCCGCGCTTGCCCTCGAGGGATTCGATGAGCGCAGATTCCTCGCCGCACACGTAGGCGCCGGCGCCCAGGTGGATCTGGATGTCGAAGTCGAAGCCCGGCGTGCCGAGGATGGCGGTGCCGAGGAGCCCGGCCTCGCGCCGGCGGGCCAGCGCGGCTTCGAGCTGCGGGCGCAGGTAGCGGTACTCGCCGCGCAGGTACAGGAAGCCTTCGCTTGCGCCGATGGCCCAAGCGGCGAGGGTCATGCCCTCGAAGACCAAGTCGGCATAGCTGTTGAGGAGCACGCGATCCTTGAAGGTGCCGGGTTCGCCTTCGTCGGCGTTGCACACGATGACCTTGTCGGCGCCCGGCGCGTTGCGGGCGCTCTCCCACTTCACCGCGGTCGCAAACCCGGCGCCACCCCGACCGCGCAGGCGCGAGGCGCGCACCTCGTCGAGCCAGCCGTCGCGGCCGCGGGCGATGGCGGCGCGGAGGGCGTCGCCCGGCGGCATCTGGAGATCCAGCAGGGCGTCCTTGCGGCGGATGTTGTCGTCCACCCGGAAGTACTCCGCCGGCCACAGATCAAGCGGGCGCTGCTGGCGGATCAGTTCGGCGATCTCGTTGATGCGCCGGTGGCTCAGCTGCCCGATGGCGAGGCCATTGACGAGGATCGCCGGCCCCTGGTCGCACAGGCCGGTGCAGGAGGTGGTGGCCACGCTCACCAGGCCGTCTTCCGACAGCTTGCCGGGCTCGACCCACAGCTTGCGGCACAGGGCGTCCATCAGCCCGTCGTTGCCGAGCATGCGGTCGGTGATGTTGTCGGAGAACAGCACCCGGTAGCGACCGACGGGCCGGGTGTACAGGAAGCTGTAGAAGCCGGCGACACCTTCGACCCGGGCGCGGGGGATGCCGAGGGCGGCGGCGATGTGGGTGAGGGTCGGGGCCGGCAGCCAGCCGGCCAGATCCTGGGCGTCGATGAGGATCTGCAGCAGGCGGGTCGGGTTGTGCTGGTGTCGCTGCAGTACGCCGTCAAGGTCGACCGGCGCGGCGAGGGGAGTGGTGGGCACGGACGTCTCCTGCGGGAGTCACGTCACGAGTATGCGCCCGGAAAGCCACGCTGGTTTGAGCTAGATCAGAAAATGCTGTTAGATCAGGTGTTTACGCTGCGGCGCAGCAATTTGAGCTGGGGGAAGACGCGGGGGCTCGCCGCGGCCACCAGCAGGGTGACGAGGCCGCCGCCGACCACTGCCGCCACCGGCCCGGCGAGGGCCGCGAGGAGGCCGGATTCGAGGGCGCCCAGCTCGTTGGACGAGCTGATGAAGACGCGATTCACCGCGCCGACCCGGCCGCGCAGGGCATCCGGCGTGGCCTGCTGGATCACCGTCTGGCGGATCACCACGCTGATGCTGTCGAGCCCGCCCAGCAGCGCCAGCGCCACCAGCGACAGGGGGAAGGACGTGGAGAGCCCGAAGACGACGGTCATCAGCCCGAAGCCGCCCACTGCGCCGAGGAACAGCCGGGCGTCCAGCGCCACGCCGAAGCGGGCGATCAGCAGCCCGGCGGTGGCGGCGCCCACGGCGGGCGCGGTGCTGAGGATGCCCAGCCCGGCGGGGCCGACCTGCAGGATGTCCTTGGCGTAGATCGGCAGCAGGGCCACCGCGCCGCCAAATAGCACGGCCACCAGATCGACGCTCATCACCGCCAGCAGCAGGCGGGTGCGCCAGACGTGGGTGAAGCCGGCCAGCACCTCGGCCAGCCGGCCGGCGCCAACCGTGGCGGGCTGGCCCCGGGAGCGCTGCCGGATGGCAAGCGTGGCGCCGAGGGCGATGAGGGTGAGCGCGCAGTTGGCGGCGTGGATCGGCAGGGCCGAATGGAAGGCCGCGAGCACCATGCCGGCCACCGCCGGGGCGGCCATCGAGGCCACCTGATGCAGCGACGACGCCAGCGCGATGGCGGGCGCGAGCTGGCCCGGAGGGACCAGCGCGGGCATCAGCGCATCCCGCGCGGGGCGGTTGAGGATTTGGGCGCAGCCGGAGACGACGAGCGCGGCGTAGGTCCAGCCGACACTCAGGTGCAGCCCCGCAGCCAGCGCCAGCAGCAGGGTGGCGCTGGCAGTGAGGACGAGGCTGGCGACGATCACCCTGCGCCGCTCGAAGCGGTCGGCCACGTGCCCGGCGGGCAGGAAGAAGATCAGGATCGGCAGGAACTGGGCGACGCCGACGAGGCCCAGGGCCATCGGCGAGCCGGTCTGCTCATACACCGACCAGCCCACCGCCACGCCCTGCCCGAAATGGACAATGGCGCCGATGACGCTGATCAGCAGATAGAGCTTGAAATCCCGGGGCAGGCCCGGGCGTGGATGAGCGCTCACGGGGCGTCAGGCCACCGCGCGGGCGATGCGGGCGAGGCCTTCTTCAAGCCGATTCGGCGGGCAGCCGAAGTTGAGGCGCACGAAGCCCGGCAGGCCGAAATCCTTGCCGTCCGAGAGGCCGATGCCGTGGGCTTCGAAGTGGGCTGCGGCGTTGGCGATGCCGCGCGCCTGGAGGAAATCCCGGCAGTCGATCCACGCCAGGTAGGTGGCCTCGATGGGCGTGGTGGCGAGGCCGGGGAGGGCTTCGATCACCTCGACCACCCGCGCGGCGTTGACCCGCAGGGTGTCGATGAGGGCTTCGCGCCAGGGGCCGCAATCCCGGTAGGCGGCCTCGGTGGCGGTGAGGCCGAGCACATTCACGTGGGGCACGATGCCGGCCATCGCGCGCTTGTAGCGGGCGCGGAGCGCGGCGTCCGGGATGATCGCGAAGGCGCAGTAGAGGGCCGGGATGTTCCAGGTCTTGGAGGGCGCCATCAGGGTGATGGTGCGCCGGGCCACGGATTCGTCCAGCGCGGCGATGGGAATGTGGGGCGTGGCCGGATCGAGCACCAGGCCGCAGTGGATCTCGTCGGAGCAGATGACCAGGTCGTGGCGTTCGGCAAGCTGGGCGATGCGGCCCAGTTCGTCCCGGTTGAACACCCGGCCGACCGGGTTGTGCGGGTTGCACAGCATGAAGAGGCGCACGCCGTCGGCCACGGCGGCTTCGGTGGCGGGCCAGTCCCATTCCCAGCGCGTGCCGTTCTGTACCAGCGGCGTGGTGACGAGGCGACGATCCGAATGAGCCGGAGCGTGGAGGAAGGGCGGATACACCGGCGTGGCGGTGAAGATGCCGTCGCCGGGCTGGCCGACGGCCCGCGCGGCAATGTTGAAGCCGGTGACGACACCCGGCAGCCACACCAGCCAGTCTGGCTCGATGCGCCAGCCGTGGTCGCGGGCGATGCCTTCGATCACCGCCTCAAGCACCGACGGCCACGGGTCGGCGTAGCCGAATACGCCATGGTCGAGGCGGGCGCGCAGGGCGTCCAGGGCCGGCGGCGGGGCGGCGAAATCCATGTCGGCGACCCACATGGGGATCACGTCGCGGCCGGCGTAGCGGCGCCATTTGATGCTGTCGGAGCCGGCGCGGTCGGGGCCGGTGGAGAAGTCGAAGGGGCTCACGCGGGGTTCTGCCGGAGGATGAAAGGAGGCCAGTGTAAACGGCCCGCGGGGGCGGACGCGAACGTCGGCCCCCGCGGGTGGATGCGAGCGGCGCTCAGCCTTCCAGGTGCTGGAACAGCACGGTGGAGAGATAGCGCTCGCCGAAGGACGGGATGATGACCACGATCAGCTTGCCGGCGTTCTCGGGGCGCTCGGCCACCTGCAGCGCGGCCCACACGGCGGCGCCCGAGGAGATGCCGACCAGCAGGCCTTCATCCTTGGCGAGGCGGCGGGCGGTGTCGAGGGCCGCGTCGTTGGGCACCTGCACCACTTCGTCGTAGACCGTGGTGTTGAGGATGCCCGGCACGAAGCCGGCGCCGATGCCCTGGATCGGGTGCGGGCCGCGCGCGCCGCCCGACAGCACCGGGCTGGCGGCGGGCTCGACGGCCACGACCTTGACGCCCGGCTTCTTCGCCTTGAGGGTTTCGCCGACACCGGTGACGGTGCCGCCCGTGCCCACGCCAGCCACGAAGATGTCCACCTGACCATCGGTGTCGGCCCAGATTTCCTCGGCGGTGGTGGCCCGGTGGATGGCCGGGTTGGCGGGGTTGTCGAACTGCTGCGGGATGAAGTAGCGGCTGTCAGCGGCGGCGAGCTCCTCGGCCTTCTTGATCGCGCCGGGCATGCCTTCAGGGCCCGGGGTGAGGATCAGGTCGGCCCCGTAGGCCTTGAGCAGCAGCTTGCGCTCGCGGCTCATGGTTTCGGGCATCACGAAGGCGCACTTGTAGCCGCGGGCGGCACAGACCATCGCCAGGCCGATGCCGGTGTTGCCGGAGGTGGGTTCGAGCACGATGGTGTCGGGCTTGATCTTGCCGGCGGCTTCGGCGGCGTCGAGCATCGCCACGGCGATGCGGTCCTTCACGCTGTGGGCCGGGTTGAAGAACTCCAGCTTGAGGGCGACGGTGGCGCCGCTGGCGGGGGCCAGACGGTTCAGCTTGACCAGCGGGGTGTTGCCGACCAGCTCGGCGACGTTGTTGGCGATGCGCATTGTGGTTTTCCTTCCCGGTATGGCGTTCAATCACTAATTAATTCTAGTGTTACTTGATCCGGATCAATAGCTGAAATTGGAATAAGCAAAGCACGGGTTGCGGCGGCGATCAAAGCCGGCGGATCTTTTCGAGCAGCGATGTGGTGGAGCGCTGGTGCTCGAAGGGGATGGAATGCACGCTGCCGCCCCGGGCGAGGGTTTCGGGCGCGCCGACGATGCGATCGACCGGCCAGTCGCCGCCCTTGACCAGCACGTCGGGCTGACATTCGAGGATGCGGGCGATGGGCGTGTCCTCGTCGAACCAGGTGACCAGATCGACGCAGCCCAGGGAGGCCATCACCGCCAGGCGGTCTTCGAGGGTGTTGATCGGGCGGTCATCGCCCTTGCCCTGGCGACGCACCGAGGCGTCGCTGTTCAGGGCCACCACCATCGCAGCGCCCAGCGCCCGGGCCTGGCCCAGGTAGGTGACGTGGCCCCGGTGCAGGATGTCGAAGCAGCCGTTGGTGAACACTAGCGGGCGCGGCAGGGTCGCGACGCGGGCGGCGAGCTGGTCGGGCGGGCAGATCTTGGATTCGAAGCTTGGTGCGGGATACATGGTCGGGCGTGGGAGGTCGGTAATGGGGAATGGGCAGGATTCTCCCACTTCCCACTCCCCATTTCCTATTCCCCGCCGTTCAGTGCCGTCCGCCGTAGCCGGCGAGGCCGATCATCAGCCGCACCAGGCCGTAGGCCACCCAGTTGATGAGCCGCTGCAGACGCGGGCCGCGCTGCCAGTCGACGGCGGAGATCTCGCGGCTGCCGTCCTTCATCACCCGTCGGAGCCGATGGTGGAGATCGCCCGCAAAGGCGTCGTCGCGTACCACCACGTTGGCTTCCCGGGCCAGCAGCAGGCTGAAGGGATCGATGTTGGACGAGCCGACCGTGGCCCAGCGTTCGTCCACCACCGCCACCTTGGCGTGGAGGTGGCTCAGGTGGTATTCGAAGATGCGCACGCCGCCGGCGAGGAACTGCCCGTACAGCGCGCGGGTGGCCCGCTGCTGGAGCGGGTGGTCCGTCCAGCCCTGGGTGATGAGGGTGACGTTGACGCCGCGCCGGGCGGCGGCGAGCAAGGCCTGACGGAAGCGCCGGCCGGGCAGGAAGTAGGCGTTGGCGAGGATGATCTCCCGCCGGGCGGCGGCGATCGCCACCAGATAGGCGTCCTCGATGTCGTGACGGTGGCGGATGTTGTCGCGGATCAGGAAGCCGGCTTCGACCCTGCCGCAAGGCAGCGGGCAGACCGGTGGGCTGTCGGCGATGCGCGCGCGGCGGCGGAAGGACGCCCACGCGACAATCTCCCATACGCGGGTGACGGTGCGGTGGATGGGCCCAAGGAGCGGCCCCTCGATGCGTACCGAGAAATCCTGGCGCGGGGTGATGAGGCTCGGGTCGTCGTGGTTGTAGTCGCTGATGATGTTGATGCCGCCCACGAAGGCGATCCGCCCGTCGATGACCGCCAGCTTGCGGTGCAGCCGGCGCAGGCGATGGCGCTGGAGCGAAAAGGCGGCCATCTCCCGGCGGTAGATCAGCACGTTCACCCCGGCGGCGACCAGCTCGTCCATCAGCGTGGCGACGAACTCGCGCCCGCCAAAGCCATCCACCAGCAGGCGCACGGCCACGCCCCGGGCGGCGGCCCGGCGCAGGGCGGCGGCGACCCGGTGGCCGGTCTCGTCGTCGGCGAAGATGTAGGTCTCGAGGAAGATCTCGTGCCCGGCGCCGTCGATGGCGGCTTCCAGGGCGGGGAAGAACTCGGCGCCGTTCTCCAGCAGCGTGAGGGCGTTGCCGGGTAGCCAGTCGACGTTCATTGCGGCCGCAGCTGGGCGGTCAACGCCGCGTGATCCGAGATGCGGCTCCAGGGCTGGCCGTAGTGCACTTCGACCTTGTCCACCGCAAAGCCGCGCACGTAGATGCGGTCGAGGCGCAGCACCGGCAGCGTGCTCGGAAAGCTGCGGGCCGGCCGGCCGCGGATCGACGCGAAGGCTTCGGTGACGCCGAGCTGGTCGGTGAGGCAGTCGTCGGCGTGGTTGCGCCAGTCGTTGAAATCGCCGGCGATGATGACAGGCGCACCGTTCGGGGCGAGTTCGTCGAGGCGCCTGACCAGCGCTGCCATCTGGCGCCGCCGGCTGCCGGCGGTGAGGCCCAGATGCACGCACACGCAGTGCACTGGGCTTGCCACGCCGTCCACCTGGATCTCGCAGTGGAGCAGGCCGCGGCTCTCGAAACGGTGGTCGGAGACATCCTGGTTGGCCTGGGAGAGGATCGGGTGGCGGCTCAGGATGGCGTTGCCGTGGTGGCCGTGGTCGTAGATCGCGTTGCCGCCGTAGGCTGTTTGATGCCACATGTCGCGGGCGAGGAATTCGTGCTGCGGCAGGCCGGGCCAGTTGGCGTGCTGCTGGGCGTGGCGCAGGTGCATGCCCTGGACTTCCTGCAGGAAGACCACGTCGGCGCCCAGCAGGCGCAGCCGCTCACGCAGGTCGTGGATCGAGAGGCGCCGGTTGAACTGGGAAAAGCCCTTGTGGATGTTGTAGGTGCAGATGCGCAGGGTGCTCATCGAATCTCCCGTTTTTCTTCATTCTGCGCGTTCGGGGCGGCTTTGGCACGCCCGGCGTACCCGTGAAAACGGCGCCCGCAGGCGCCGTCTTGAGGGCGGGGCAGGGCACGCGTCAGGAGACGGCGAGCATCCGCTCCAGGGCGACCTTGGCCAGCGCCGCTTCGTGTTCGGGCACGGTGATCCGGTTGACCACGTTGCCGTCGGCGAGGTTCTCGAGGGTCCAGGCCAGGTGCTGCGGGTCGATGCGCTGCATGGTCGAGCACATGCACACGGTGGGCGCCATGAACTGGACGATCTTGCCCTCGTGCTTCACCTCTTCGGCGAGACGATTGACGAGGTTGAGCTCGGTGCCCACCAGCCAGCGGGTGCCGGGGGCGGATTCCTTGACGACCTTGATGATGTACTCGGTGGAGCCGACGAAGTCCGACTGCCGGCACACTTCCAGCGCGCTCTCCGGGTGGGAGATGACCTTGCCTTCCGGGTACTGGTTGCGGAACTTGATGATGTGCGCCGGCTGGAACATCTGGTGCACCGAGCAGTGACCCTTCCAGAGCAGGATCCTGGCCTTCTTGATCTGCTCGACGGTGAGGCCGCCATATTCCTGGTCCGGATCCCACACCACCATCTCGTCGAGGGGGATGCCCTTGTTGAAGCCCGTCCAGCGGCCCAGGTGCTGATCCGGGAAGAACAACACCTTCTCGCGCTGCTTGAAGGCCCAGTCGAGGATCACCGGGGCGTTGGTGGAGGTGCACACGATGCCGCCGTGCTCGCCGCAGAAGGCTTTGAGGTCGGCCGCGGAGTTGATGTAGGTGACCGGCGTGATCTGCGCGTCGGGCGTTTCGAGCACTTCGGTCAGCTCGCGCCAGCAGCGCTCGACCTTGGCGAGGTTGGCCATGTCGGCCATCGAACAGCCGGCGGCGAGGTCGGGCAGGATGGCCTGCTGATGGGGCTTGGACATGATGTCCGCCACCTCGGCCATGAAATGCACGCCGCAGAACACGATGAACTCGGCGTCGGTCTCGGCGGCGAGGCGCGACAGCTTGAGCGAATCGCCGGTGAGGTCGGCGTACTGGTAAACATCCGCGCGCTGGTAGTGGTGGCACAGCAGCACGGCCTTGTCGCCGAGGCGGGCGCGGGCGGCGCGGATGCGCTCGTGGGCGTCGGCGTCGGCCAGGGTGTTGAAGCGGTCGAAACTGATGGGGACGGCTTGCATCTGGGAATCCTGTCGTTCAGCCCTGGGTCCAGGGCAGGTTGGCATGGCGCCAGCCACCGACCTTGTTGCGGTGTCCGCTGGCATCCTTGTCGCCCTCGAAGCCTTCGAGGATGTTGTAGGCGTTGGTGAAGCCCGACGCGACCGCGAGATTGGCGGCCGCGTTGGAGCGGGCGCCGCTGCGGCACAGGAACATCACCAGCGCCTCGCGATCGACCTGGCGCTGGAGCTGGGCCAGGAAGTGCGGGTTCGGTTCATTGCCCGGGTAGAGCATCCATTCGATCTCGACCGAGCCCGGTACGCGGCCGACCCAGTCCCATTCGGCACGGGTGCGCACATCGACCAGACGGGCGCCGGGCGCCAGCTGCAGCACGTCCCAGGCCTCCTGGGGGGTGAGGGCGCCGGCGTACGCGAGATTCATGCTCCGCGCGCGTTCCTGGGCGAGGGAGAGGGTTTCGCTTAATTTTCCCATGACGGCTGTCCGGCTAGAATGGCGGACTGCGAGTATACCGCCGGCCCCCCGGCCTGCAAGTCATGTCTCACGATGCTCCCTCCGCCGGCCTTGCCGGCTCCTCTGGCGACGACGCCAGCCGTTCCCGCGAGGCGCAGCGTGCCACCTGGGTGAGCGTGGCGATCAATGTCGTGCTCACCGTCTGCCAGATCGCGGTGGGCCTGTTCTCCCACGCCCAGAGCCTTGTCGCCGACGGCATGCACACGCTGTCCGATCTGCTCGGCGATTTCATGGTGATGTACGCCAGCCGGCACGGCGCCAATCCCGCCGACGAGCGTCACCCCTACGGCCACGGTCGCTACGAGACCGCCGCGTCAATGGTGCTCGGGCTGGTGCTGGCGGGCGTCGGCGCGGGCTTCCTGCTCACCGCCGCGGTCCGCCTGCAGAGCCTCGATGCGCTGCCGGAACTCCATCCGGCTGCCCTGTGGATGGCGCTGATCACCCTCGCCGGCAAGGAGGGTCTGTTCCGCTACATGCTCGCCGTGGCCCAGCGCCTGCGCTCGCCGATGCTGGTGGCGAACGCCTGGCACGCCCGGGCCGACGCCGCCTCGTCGCTGGTGGTGGCGGTGGGCATCGGCGGCAGCCTCGCCGGTTATCGCTTTCTCGAACCCCTTGCGGCGGCGTTGGTGGGCTTCATGATTCTGCGCATGGGCGCGCTGCTCGCCTACGAGGCGCTGCGCGAACTCATCGACACCGGGGTAGACCCGGACGAAGTCGCAAAGATGCACAAGACGCTCAGCGCCACCGGCGGCGTGATCGACGTGCACGAGCTGCGCACCCGTCGCATGGCGCATCGGGTGCTGGTCGACGCCCACGTGCGGGTCGATCCGCGGATCAGCGTGTCGGAAGGCCACCGGATCGCCGAGCTGGCCCGCGCCCGGGTGCGGTCGGGCTTTCCGGACGTGCTCGACGTGCTGGTGCACGTGGATAGCGAGGAAGACATGGCCGACACCGGCGGGCGCGGCCTGCCCGGGCGGCCGGCGCTGGTGGCCGAATTGGCCGAGATCCTCGGCGCCGAGGTGCCCCAGGCGGCGCCCGCCGTGCTGCACTACCTGGGCAACCGGGTCGAGGCCGAGGTGTTCCTGCCCTTTGACTGGTGCGCCGACCGGGCGCGGCTCGACGCCCTTCGCCGGCATGTTGCCCAGCGGGTGGCTACGTCGCCCCACTGGCGGCGCATCGAACTGCTGGGTCGGTTTGCACCATAGCGGTGCGTGTGCCGGTGCATGGCACCGCTTTGGTGCAATGCATTTTGCGAGCCGCCGCCGCAGAACCTTGTGGCACAATGAACTGTTTTCGTTTGCGTGCTGGCATGTTTTCTGCTTGCTGGGTTCGCTGACTGAATTGTCGTTTCACTGAAAACCTTTTTCCACTGCGAAGCAGCTTCAACCCGTTAGGAGTGAGTTATATGACCCCGCAAGACGTCATGAAGATCGTCCAGGAAAACGAAGTCAAGTTTGTCGACTTCCGTTTTACCGACACCAAGGGTAAGGAACAGCACGTTGGCGTCCCGGTCAGCGCCTTTGACGAAGACAAGTTCGAAAGCGGCCACGCCTTCGACGGTTCCTCGATTGCCGGCTGGAAGGGTATCCAGGCCTCCGACATGCTGCTGATGCCGGATCCCAAGACCGCCTACATCGACCCGTTCTTCGACGAAACCACCCTGGTTCTGAGCTGTGACGTGATCGACCCCGCCGACGGCAAGGGCTACGACCGCGATCCGCGCTCCATCGCCAACCGCGCCGAGGCCTACCTGAAGTCCTCCGGCATCGGCGACACCGCCTACTTTGGCCCGGAACCCGAATTCTTCATCTTCGACTCCGTCGAGTGGAAGGTCGGCATGTCCGGCGCCTACCACAAGATCTTCTCCGAAGAAGCCGCCTGGGCGTCCGACCAGAAGTTCGAAGGTGGCAACACCGGCTACCGCCCCGCCGTGAAGGGTGGCTACTTCCCGGTTCCCCCGGTCGACTCCTTCAACGACATGCGTGCCGCCATGTGTCTGGCTCTCGAAGCCTGCGGCGTGCCGGTTGAAGTGCACCACCACGAAGTGGCGACTGCCGGTCAGAACGAAATCGGCACCAAGTTCGACACCCTGGTGCGTCGTGCCGACCAGACCCAGATCACCAAGTACATCGTCCAGAACGTCGCCCACCAGTACGGCAAGACCGCGACCTTCATGCCGAAGCCCATCGTTGGCGACAACGGTTCCGGCATGCACGTTCACCAGTCCATCTGGAAGGACGGCAAGAACCTGTTCGCTGGCAACGGCTACGCCGGCCTGTCCGAAACCGCCCTGTACTACATCGGCGGCATCATCAAGCACGCCCGCGCCCTGAACGCGATCACCAACCCGCTGACCAACTCCTACAAGCGTCTGGTTCCGCACTACGAAGCCCCGGTCAAGCTGGCCTACTCTGCCAAGAACCGTTCCGCTTCCATCCGGATCCCGTTCGTGAACAGCGAAAAGGCCCGCCGCATCGAGACCCGTTTCCCGGATCCGGGCGCGAACCCCTACCTGTGCTTCGCCGCGCTGATGATGGCCGGCCTCGACGGCATCCAGAACAAGATCCACCCGGGCGACCCCGCCGACAAGAACCTGTACGACCTGCCGCCGGAAGAAGACGCGCTCATCCCGACCGTCTGCTCCAGCCTTGAACAGGCTCTGGAAGCCCTGGACAAGGACCGCGAGTTCCTGACCCGCGGCGGTGTCTTCAGCAACGACTTCATCGATTCCTTCATCGCTCTGAAGCAGGAAGAAGTGAACCGTCTGCGCGTCGAAGTGCACCCGGTCGAGTTCGAGATGTACTACGCCATCTAACCTTTCGAGGTTGGAGGCCGGTCAGCTTGCTGGCCGGCCGCTGCGTTACCTGGGGACGGGCTTTGGCCCGTCCCTTTGTGTTTGTGGAGGACGCCCTTTGAGTTCATCATGCACCGCCACTACACTTGTCGTGACCCGCGTCCAGGCATGCCGACCATGAATTTACGAATTCCACTGTTGCTGGTTTCCCTGCTGTGCTCGCCACTGGCTGTGGCGGACATCTACAAGTGCGTCGACGAGGCTGGTCACGTCACGTACACCAACAACAAGCCGTCCGGAAAAGGGTGCAATACCCTGGCTCGGGATCAGGCTGTTTCATCGGTACCCGGCAGCGCACCGGCGTCGCGCCCTGCGACAGTGCAATCGCCCCAAAGTGGTGCGTCGTCCGGGGGCGCCGGTTTTCCGAGAGTGGATTCGGGCACCCAGAAAGCGCGTGACACCGACCGCCGGCGCATCCTCGAAGAGGAACTCGCCACCGAGCAGAAGAGCCTCGAGGCGGCCCGCAAGGAACTCGAGGAGCAGGAATCTGTCCGCTATGGCAACGAGCGCAACTATCAGAAAGTGCTCGACCGCGTGCAGCCCTACAAAGACAAGGTGCAGCTTCACGAGCGCAACATCGAGGCCCTCCGGCGCGAGATCAGCAACCTGCGCTGACGCGGTTGACGGAGGCACTTCGGGTGGGTGCCTTCGATGTGGTCTGCTTCTTGCATAGGTAGTCTTATGCAAAACGACCAGCCCGACTCCTCGCCTTCCGCCTTCGCCGGCCTCGAACTGCTCTCATCCGCAGTCGTGCTGGTGGATGACCAGTTGGTCGTCCGGTACCTCAATCCCGGTGCCGAAAACCTCTTTGCGGTGAGCAGCCGCAAGATCATCGGTTACGCCCTGCACCGCCTGCTCGGCGAGCCTGCCGGCCTTGGCAGTGCACTCAACAACGTGCTCCGGGACAACTGGAGCTACACCGGCCACAACCTCACCGTCGCCCGCCCGGGGCTGGAGCCGCTGCACCTCGATTGCACCGTCACGCCTGTGGAATGTGCCGAGGCCCGCCTGCTGCTCGAGTTCCGCCCGATGGACGCGCACCTCAAGGTGGCGCGGGAAGAGCAGCTCGCCCACCAGCAGCAGGCCAACCGCGAGCTGATCCGCAACCTCGCCCACGAGATCAAGAACCCGCTGGGCGGCATCCGTGGCTCGGCCCAGCTCCTCGAGCGCGAGCTCGACGACCCGCAGCTGCGCGAATACACCCAGGTCATCATCGCCGAGGCCGACCGCCTGCAGGAGCTGATGAACCGCCTGCTCACCTCCCACCGGATGATGCAGCCCACCCAGCTCAACCTGCACGACGTGCTGGAGCGGGTGCGCCGGCTCACCCTGGCCGAGTTCCCGTCGATCGAGGTGCGGCGCGACTACGACACCAGCCTGCCCTACATCACCGGCGACCGCGAGCAGCTCATCCAGGCGATCCTCAACATCGTGCGTAACGCCGCCCAGGCGCTCCATGGCGTGGGCGAGATCGTGCTGCGCACCCGCGCCGCCCGCCAGGTCACGATGGCCAAGCGCCGCTTCAAGCTGGCGCTGCAACTGCAGGTCATCGACAACGGCCCCGGCATCCCCGACAAGATCCGCGACAAGATCTTCTACCCGTTGGTCTCGGGTCGCGAGAACGGCAGCGGCCTCGGCCTGTCGCTGGCCCAGAGCTTCATCGAGCAGCACCAGGGCGCCATCGACGTGGAGTCGCGCCCGGGTCGCACCTGCTTCACGGTTTATCTGCCGATCGCCCGGGACGGGGAGGGCTGATGGATGCTTGTGTGATGCACCAATGTGGTGCGCCAGGCCCGATCCATTCCGGCCCTGTCCGCGATCGAAACCTTTGCCCGTTTCACTTTTGTGCGTGTGAATGACATGAATTCTGTCTGGATTGTTGATGACGACCGCTCGATCCGCTGGGTGCTCGAGAAAGCCCTGGCCCGGGAGGAGATTCCGTACAAGAGTTTCGGTACGGCGGCCGAAGTGCTGGCCGCGCTCGATAGCGCCACCCAGCCGCCCCAGGTGCTGGTGTCGGACATCCGCATGCCTGGCGAATCCGGGCTGGCGCTGCTCTCGAAGGTGAAGGCGCGCTTTCCCCAGATGCCGGTCATCATCATGACCGCCTACTCGGATCTCGAAAGCGCCGTCGCGGCCTTCCAGGGCGGCGCCTTCGAATACCTGCCCAAACCCTTCGACGTGGATCAGGCGGTCGAGCTGGTGCGTCGCGCCATCGACGAGAGCGCCCACCAGGCCGGTGCGGTCGAAGAGCTGTCGTCCATGCCCGAGATCCTCGGTCAGGCGCCGGCGATGCAGGAAGTCTTCCGCGCCATCGGCCGGCTCGCCCAGTCCCACGCCACGGTGCTGATCAACGGCGAATCCGGTACCGGCAAGGAGCTCGTGGCCCGCGCGCTGCATCGCCACAGCCCGCGCAAGGACGCGCCCTTCATCGCCATCAACACCGCAGCGATCCCCCGCGATCTGCTCGAATCGGAACTCTTCGGCCATGAACGCGGCGCCTTCACCGGCGCCCAGACCATGCGCCGCGGCCGCTTCGAGCAGGCCGAGGGCGGCACGCTGTTCCTCGACGAAATCGGCGACATGCCCGCCGAGCTGCAGACCCGCCTGCTGCGCGTGCTCTCCGACGGCAACTTCTATCGCGTCGGCGGCCATCAGCCGATCAAGGCCAACGTCCGCGTCATCGCCGCCACCCACCAGAACATGGAAGACCGGGTGCGCCAGGGGCTGTTCCGCGAGGACTTGTTCCACCGCCTCAACGTGATCCGCCTGCGCCTGCCGCCGCTGCGCGAGCGTCGCGAGGACATCCCGTCGCTCGCCAAGCACTTCATCTCCCTGTCGGCCCAGGAACTTGGCGTCGAGGCCAAGCGCCTCTCCGACGGAACCCTGAAGTACCTGCAGAGCCTGGATTTCCCCGGCAACGTGCGCCAACTCGAGAACCTCTGCCACTGGCTCACCGTGATGGCCCCGGGCCAGACGGTCGAAGTGGCCGACCTGCCGCCCGAACTCAAGGACCAGCCCACCCGTGAACAGCCTGCCAACTGGGGCGACGCCCTGATGGCCGAGGCCGATCGGGCCATCGCCCAGCACCCGGGCGAGGTGTTCGACATGCTCTCCCGCGATTTCGAACGCATCCTCATCCGCCGCGCCCTGTCGGCCACCGGCGGGCGCCGGATCGAGGCCGCGCAACTGCTGGGCATCGGGCGCAACACCATCACCCGCAAGATCCAGGAGCTCGGCCTCGAAGAACCCGACCACGCCTGAAAGGGGCGATAAACCTACTGCGCGGCCCGATCTCGCGATTCCGGTGCTCAACGTACGCTTGTACGTTTCCGCTCCTCGTCGCGACCTCGGGCCGCTCGCTACGGTTTCTCCACCCCTTTCGGTCCGAAGGTTCTCTGGGGCGGCTTGAAGCCTCAGGCTCCCCAATTTCCGCCCCTGTCCGCCATAATTACCGATTCGTTTCAACGATCAGGTAATCCTTCTTGAGCCATTCCGATTTCGAGGCCCTCGACGCGGGGGCGGTGGCGGCCGTGCTGGGCGAACTCGCGGGGCAGTTTTCGCTGGTGGTGGTGCCGGAGTGCGATTCCACCAACAGCCGGCTGATGGAAACGCCGGCCGACGACGACGGGCGGATCGCCGTGCTGGCCGCGGATCGTCAGACCGCGGGGCGCGGCCGACGTGGCCGCAGCTGGCTGTCGTGGCCGGGCGCCGGGCTGACCTTCTCGCTGCGCTGGCATTTCATGCCGGCGCCCCACATGCCGGCCGGGCTGTCGTTGGTGGTCGGCCTGGCGGTGGCGCGCACGCTCGAAGAGCTGGGCGTCGAGGGCGTGCAGCTCAAGTGGCCCAACGACGTGCTCATTCACGGCAAGAAGCTCGCCGGCATCCTTGTCGAGCTGTCGTCGTCCCGCGGCCGTCCGCCGGCGGCGGTGATCGGCATCGGCCTCAACCTGCGCCTGCCTGCCGATGCCCAGGTGGAATCCGCCACCGGCGTCACCGATCTGGCGGCCTGTCTGGCTTCGCCGCCGGGTCCGAATCGCCTGCTCGGGCTGCTGCTCGGTCAGCTCCATCACTTCCTCGATCTCTACGCCGCGGCCGGCTTTCCGGCCCTGCGCGCCGCGTGGCAGCAGCGCAACGCCTTTGCCGACCTGCCGGTGCGCATCCTCGGCGAGGCGCAGGAAGTCGCCGGCACCTGTGCTGGGGTCGATGACGACGGCGCGCTGCTCCTCGATACGCCGGAGGGGCGTCGCCGGGTGCTGTCCGGCGAGGTCTCCCTGAGGCTGGCGTGATGGATCTGCTTCTCGATGTGGGCAACACCCGCCTCAAATGGGGGCTGCGCGACGGCGATCGCTGGCTCGGTCAGGGCGCGGTGCTGCTGTCGGCACTGGATGGCTTTGCCGACGTGCTGGCGGGGCTTGGGCCGGTGCGGCGCATGCTCGGCGCCAACGTGGCCGGCGCCACTGTTGGCGGCCGGCTTGGCGCGATGCTGGCCGAGCGCGGGCTGGAGGCCGAATGGATCCGCCCGCAGGCCGAAGGCTTCGGCGTGTGCAACGCCTATCTCGACCCCGCCCGGCTGGGGGCGGACCGCTGGGCGGCCCTCGTCGGCGCCCGGGCGCTCCACGGCAGGGCGGCGCTGGTGGTCACGTCCGGCACCGCCACCACCGCCGATCTGCTCGACGGCGCCGGCGTGTTTCAGGGTGGGGTGATCCTGCCGGGGCTCGACCTGATGCGCATGTCCCTCGCCCGCGACACCGCCCAGCTACCTTTTGCCGACGGGCGCTTCGAAACCACTCCGCGGCGCACCGCCGACGCCATCGTCACCGGCTGCCTGCACGCCCAGGTGGGTGCCATCGAGCGGATGTTCCGGCTGGTGGCGGCGGAAGAAGGTGCGCTGTGCCTGCTCAACGGTGGGGCGGCGGGCAGCCTCGCGCCCCATCTCGAATGCCCGCTGCGCCTGGTCGAAAACCTGGTGCTCGAAGGGTTGGCGCATATGCGTCAAGAATTGTAACGGCGCGCCTCTCCACGCCTGCAGGGCATTCGGTGCCTTTTCCCGTTGACCGTGATGGGTTAGTCTTGCGGCCATGGTCACTTTACGTGTAGCAGTCCTCATCCTCGTTCTCGCCAACCTGCTGGCGCTGGCCGTCTGGAAAGGCGGGCTCGGTGCTGGCTCGTCCGGCGGCGAGCCCGAGCGACTGAGCAACCAGCTCAATCCGGAGCGGCTTCGCCTCGTCGTGGAGTCGTCGCAGCCGGCTCCGGCTCCGCCTCCTGCGCCTGTCGTCGCGGCACCCGCCGAATCGGCGCCGGCCCCCGAGCCCGTTCCGGCCCCACCCACCCAGGCGGCCGATGCCGCGCCGCCGGCCTGCGTGGCGTTCAGCGGCCTCACCGCGGATCAGGCCGCCGAGCTGTCGGCGCGGGTCGCCAAAACGGGCTCCGGCTTCAAGCTTTCTGAGAGTCGCGGTGTCGGCACCACGTCCTGGTGGGTGCATATCCCCAGCCAGGGCAACAAGGAAGGCGCCGACCGCAAGGCGGCCGAGCTTCGCCGGCTGGGCGTGGAGGATCTGTTCATCGTCCAGGATGCCGGCCCCAACCAGTTTGCGATTTCCCTCGGCCTCTTCAAGAACGAACAGGCCGCCGGCCGTCATCTCAACCTGCTGCGTGAAAAGGGCGTGCGCAGCGCGCAGATCGCCAGCCGCGGCGCCAATGTGCTGCGGGTCGAGGTGCGCGGCCCGTCCGACAGCCTGGCCACCCTGGCGAGCGATCTTTCCGAGCGGCTCCGGGGTGCCAATCGTCTCGAATGTGCTCCATGACATTGCGGCCTTTTGTGGTGGGCCTGACCGGCGGAATCGGCAGCGGCAAGAGCGCTGCGGCGGATCTCTTTCGTGATTTCGGCGCAGCCATCGTCGATACCGATCTCATCGCCCACCAGCTCACCGCCCCCCAAGGCGCGGCGATGCCGGCCATCGAGGCCGCCTTCGGCGCCGGCGTGGTGGCCGACAACGGCGCCCTCAACCGCCCGGCGATGCGCGCGCTGGCCTTCGAAGACCCCGACGCCCGCAAACGCCTCGAGGCCATCCTGCACCCGATGATCCGCGACGAGAGCGAGCGCCAGTGCCGCGCCGCCACCGCGCCCTACGTGATTCTGGCGGTACCGCTGCTGATCGAATCCGGCACTTACCGCGAACGCGTGGCACGCCTGTGCGTCGTCGATTGCCCCGAGGACGTTCAGGTGGCGCGGGTGATGAGCCGTAGCGGGCTCGACGAACATCAGGTGCGGGCGATCATGGCGGCCCAGGCGTCCCGCGCAGCCCGGCTGGCCGCTGCCGATGACGTGGTGGACAACGCCGGCAGCCTCGATGCCCTGCGCTCCCAGGTGGCACGTCTGCACGCCGACTACCTGGCCCGCGCGGCGCGGGCGCAGGGCCTGTGATATGATTCGCGCCGGTCTGACCGTCAATTTTCCATACCTTATCCAGGCGCGCGCGTGATCACTTACGAATATCCGCTCAACGAGAGGATCCGCACGCTGTTGAGGCTGGAAGACCTTTTCGAGAAGGTCATGCACTTTGTGCGCGCCGAAGGCTCGCTCGAACACCACGTGGCGCTCGTCACCCTGTTCGAGATCCTCGAAGTCGCGAGCCGTGCCGATCTCAAGGTCGACCTGGTGCAGGAACTCGAACGGCAGCGCCAGATCCTCCTGTCCTTCCGCAACAATCCCCAGATTTCCGAGGAAGCCCTCTCCGGTGCCCTCTACGAGATCGAGCAGGCGTCGGCCTCGCTCCTCGCCATGGCCGGCAAGACCGGCCAGTATCTGCGCGAGAACGAATGGCTGATGAACATCCGCAGCCGCGCGGCGATTCCCGGCGGCGCCTGTGAATTCGATCTGCCGTCCTACCATCACTGGCTCAACCGCGAGGTCGAACTGCGCCGGCGCGATCTGATGTCATGGGTCCAGCCCCTGCTGCCGATCCGCGACGGCCTCGCCATCGTGCTGCGCCTCCTGCGCGCCAGCGGCCGGCCCGAATCCCAGGTGGCCCACCGCGGCGCCTTCCAGCAGACCATGGGTGGGCGCACGGTGCAGATGATCCGTATCCGTCTGCACGGCGGTGCCATGTGCGTGCCGGAAACCAGCGCCAACAAGTACGCCCTCAACATCCGCCTGATGCACGCCGAAACCGTGACCCGACCGGGTCAGGTGGACGTGGATGTGCCCTTCGAGCTGACTTTCTGCAATCTCTGATGACGACGCCCAGCAAGCCCCGCGTGGTCAAGTGTCCGACCTGCGGCACCGCCGTCGAGTGGGTGCCGGAGAACAAATGGAGGCCGTTCTGTTCCGACCGTTGCCGGTTGATCGACTTGGGTGCCTGGGCGACCGATCAGTATCGGGTGGCGGGTGAGACGCCCCTCGACAACGACACTGATCCCCTCAACCGGCCGCACTGAGCGGCCGGTTTTTCGTTTACCCCCAGATCGCCCGGATGCCGGCGATGCCGTGGGCGCCAGCCGCCTTGGCGTCGGACAGGTCGTTCGGCGTGAGCCCGCCCAGGGCGAGCACCGGCAGGGGCAACCGCTCCACCAGCTTGCCGAATGCGTCCCAGCCCAGCCCGGCTTGCCCGGGATGGCTCTGGGTGGGCTTGACCGCGCCGAGGAGCGCGTAATCCAGGCCCAGGGCGGCAGCCTTTTCCAGCTCGGCTCGGTTGTGGCAGGACGCGCCGACCCATTCGAAATCCGGTCTTGCATCGATCTCCGCGAGCCGCCGGGCCGGCAGGTGCAGGCCGTCGGCGCCGATGGAGCGGGCGAGCTCAGCATCATCATTGACGACGACGAGGGCGCCCGCCCCGTGGCAGCGGCCCACTACCGCGTGGGCGAAGGCTTCGCGCTCCGCGGTCGGCAGCGCCGCCTCGCGGAGCTGCACCAGCTTCAGGCCGCCGGCCAGGGCCTCGTCGAGCTGCGCCAGCTGGGCATTGACGCCCGCTTCCGCGGCGTGGGTGATGCCCATCGTGCGGGGCAGGCGCAGGGCTTTGAGGATCGGGCCGTTGGCGGGGAGCATCGGGCCCACGTCCATCGCGTCGGCGTGCTGCCAGGCGAGCGCCGAGTGCACCTTGTCGTGGATGTTGCCACGCCATGCCGGCACCTCGAAGAAGTGCAGGCTCACGTGGGCGTGCTCATACACGTGCTCGCGGGTGATCCACGGCAAGGCCACCTCCACCTTCATGCCCAGCTCTTCGTCGAGTTCGCGGATCAGCGCGTCGCGGGGCGTCTCGCCTGGCTCGACCTTGCCGCCGGGGAATTCCCAGTAGCCCGGGTAGAAGGTGTCCGGCGCGCGCTGGCCGAGGAGGAAGCTGCCGTCCGGGCGGGTGATGATCGCCGCGGCCACATGGACGATCTTGCGAGGTGCCTGGCTCATGATTCAAAGCGCCCGGCGTAGTCGCGGGCGAACTGCCAGGCCACGCGACCGCTGCGGGAGCCGCGCAGCAGCGCCCATTGCAGCGCGTCGCCGCGGGCAGCGGGGATCGCATCCGTCGGCACGCCAAACTCGCCCAGCCAGTGATTCACCACCGCCAGGTATTCGTCCTGGCTGAAGGGGTAGAAGGAGATCCACAGCCCGAAGCGCTCGGAGAGGGATATCTTCTCTTCCACCGCCTCGGCCGGATGCACTTCGCCGTCCACGTGCTTGGTGGCGGCGTTCTCCGAAAAGTATTCGGGCATCAGGTGGCGGCGGTTGGAGGTGGCGTAGATCAGCACGTTGTCGGGCACCGCGGCCAGGGAGCCGTCGAGCACGCTCTTCAGGGCCTTGTAGGCGGGCTCGCCGTCCTCGAAGGAGAGGTCGTCGGTGAACAGGATGAATCGCTCCGGGCGGTCCTGCACCAGCTCGACGATATCGGGCAGGTCGATCAGGTCGTCCTTGTCCACCTCGATGAGGCGCAGCCCGGCGCCGGCGAATTCGTTGAGCAGGGCCTTCACCAGCGACGATTTGCCGGTGCCCCGGGCGCCGGTGAGGAGCACGTTGTTGGCGCGCTTGCCGGCCAGGAACTGGCGGGTGTTGGCGACGATGCGCTCCTTCTTCTCCTCGATGTCCTGCAGGTCGTCGAGGCGGATCTGGTGGGGGCGCGGCACCGGCAGCAGGGCCTTGGCGTTGTTGCGGTTGCGCCAGCGGAAGGCGGTGGAGGCGTTCCAGTCGGGCGGCGCGGCGTCGGCCGGGAGGAAGCGTTCGAGGCGTTCGAGCAGGCGCTCGGCGCGGGAGAGGAACTGGTTGAGGTCAGTCATCGGGGCGGTCTTCCGTGTCGTCCTTCTTCGGGCTGCGCAGGGCGAGGGCGACGATGAGAAGCAGCACGGCGACAAGGCCGAGTTCGAGGCCGACGAGCCACATGGCGCATCCTTTGCAGGCCCGGCCAGGCGGGCCGGTGGTTATACTCGGGCGGGTAATGATTGCCAGCCGCGAGTGTACCCCATCCATGTTCCACCCCTTCCGCTCCGTCTCTGCTTCTCCTGCCCTGTCCCGTCTTTCCGTCACCTGCGCCGCGCTGCTGCTGGCGGCCTGCGCCGGCGCGCCGCGCCCGGTGAGCGGCCCGTCCGCGCCGGTCGTCCAGCCGGCGCACCCGACCCCGGCACCCGCGGTCACGCCGCCGGCCGCTACCGGCGGTGCACCGGCGCCCCAGCCCCTGGCGCGTCCGCTGCAGCCGGCGGCGTGGGCCGATCTGCCGGGCTGGAGCGGTGACGCCATCGACGAGGCCTGGCCGGCCTTCCTGGCGTCGTGCCGGGCCATCGGCCGGCAGGCGGTGTGGGCCGCCAGTTGCGAGGCGGCCCGCGGGCTGGGCGAGCGCCCGGGCGCGTCGGCGGTGCGCAATTTCTTCGAGTCGCGCTTCACCCCGTGGCGGGTGAGCAACCCGGACGGCACCAAGGAAGGCCTCATCACCGGCTATTACGAGCCCCTCATCAACGGCAGCCGCCACAAGGGCGGGGCCTACAATTGGCCGGTGCTGGGTGTGCCGGACGATCTGCTGTCCATCGACCTGAGCGAGGTGCTGCCGGATCTCAAGGGGCAGCGCCTGCGCGGCCGGCTGGTGGGCAAGAAGGTGGTGCCGTATTACTCCCGCGCCGAGGTGGCGCGGATGGCCGACAAGTTCGCGGCCAAGGCCATTCTCTACGCGGACGACGCGGTGGATCTGTTCTTCCTGCAGGTGCAGGGCTCCGGCCGGGTGAAGCTGCCCGACGGCAGCATCGTGCGCATCGCCTACGCCGACACCAACGGCCATCCCTACCAGTCCATCGGCCGCTGGCTGGCCGACAAGGGCGAACTGCGCATCGATCAAGCCTCGATGGACGGCATCAAGAACTGGGCGCGAGCCAACCCCGGCCGCCTGCAGGAGATGCTCAACGCCAACCCGAGCTATGTGTTCTTCCGGGAAGTGCCGAACACCAATGGCGGCCCGGTGGGCGCCCTGGGCCAGCCCCTCACCGACGGGCGCAGCCTGGCGGTGGACCCGCGCAGCATTCCGCTGGGGGCGCCGGTGTTCCTCTCCACCACCCAGCCCAATAGCAGCCAGCCCCTGCGCCGCCTGATGCTGGCCCAGGACACCGGCAGCGCCATCAAGGGCGGCGTGCGCGGCGACTTCTACTGGGGCTTCGGCGCCGAAGCCGGCGCCCAGGCCGGGCGGATGCGTCAGAAGGGCGAGATGTGGGTGCTCTATCCGCGCGATCAGGTGCCGCGCTGAGGTCGAAGCCCAGGGTCGGCGCGTCAGGCGCCGACTTGAAATCGCTTGGCAAACACTTGAACGGTTCCAAATCGGACTTGGGGCTTTGCAAGTTTTACCTGGGCGCGTGTAAGTCAGACTTGGGCCATCCGAAGTCTGACTTTGAAAAACTGCAAGTCCGACTTGGGAGGCCGCAAGCTTTTCTTTGAAGATCGCAAGCGAGACTTGCGCGATTTGATCTCTGGCTTGCGCGCGCAGCACCCAGGCTTTGGTCGGCGGGCGCCAGCGAGCCCACGGCGGGCGTTTCTTTTGCGCGGGGCTGAGCGTAGATCGTAGATTTGTAATAAGTTTTTCGTAAATTCATGGTTTGCCCGCACGGAGCCCCGCGCTACCGTGCGAAGCTGGCGCCTTACCCCAGTCGCCATCCAATCTGCATCCTGGAGACCATCGTGCCCCTTACCGAACTCGTCCATTACTTCAACAAGCGCAACCGGCTCGTCCGCGGTGGCGAGGACGAGGGCTTCCGGTTCGTCGACGGGCAGGTGCGCATGCACTTTGGCGGGCGGGTCTTCGGGACGCGCTTCCAGCCCATCGTCGAGCGTGCTGGCAGCCAGCCGGCCGGGCACGAGGCGCATCTGCACGTGCTGGGCGCTTCTGCCACGCCGGCCCAGACGGTGTTCCTGGAAGCCCGGGACGATGCCGAGCTGGTGCACCTGGATCGCATGGCGCGCACCCTGCATGCCCTCAACTTTTTGCTGGAGCGGGAGCAGCACGGGGGCTTCCTGGCCCTCAATGTGCATCCGCAGCTGATCCGCGCGGTGCGCGACCACCACGGTCATGTTTTCGAGACGGTGCTGGCCCGCTGCGGGCTGACCTCCGACCGGGTGATGCTGGAGCTCTCCGACGACGGCTTCGAGCCCGTCGCGCCGCTGGCCACGGCGATCGCCGAATACCGGGAGCGGGGCTATCGGGTGGCCATCGACAACTTCGGTCGGCATACGTCCGATCTGGAAAGGCTGGAGCAACTGGCCCCCGACGTGGTGAAGCTCGACCGCAGCCTGATCGGCCACGCCGGCCACCTGAGCCTCGCCAAGCGGGTGATGACCGAGCTCTCCGCCGAGGTCCGGCGCCTCGGCATGAGCGTGGTGTGCCAGTGCATCGAGAACCCGCTGCAGCTCGACGTGGCGCGGGAGGCTGGTGTGGATTGGCTGCAGGGCCATCTGCTGGGCCGGCCGGCGGCCCATTGCCTGCCGGTGCCGAGGCCCCGCCGGCCCCGGGCGGCGGCCTGATCCGGCCGGGTCGGCACAAACAAAAGGGCTGCCCGTGGGCAGCCCTTGTTGCGTGGGGCGTCCGAGCTTACTTGCCGGCGGCCTGGTTCATGGCCTGGTCTAGCTGCGCCAGGGGCACGGCGCCGGGCAGGCGGTTGCCGTCGGCGGTGAAGATGGTGGGTGTGCCCGAGACCTTCATCTTCTGGCCGAGGGCCACGTTCTTGTCGATGGCGCTGGTGTCGCAGCTGGCAGCGGCGGCGGCGGGCACCTTGCCGGCGGTCATCCAGTCGTTCCAGGCGGTGGCCCGGTCCCTGGCGCACCAGATGTTCTTCGACTTCTCGGTGGAGTCCGGGCTCAGGATGGGGTACAGAAAGGTGTAGATGGTGGCGTCCTTGAGGCCCTGCATGTCCTTGGCGAGGCGCTTGCAGTAGCCGCAGTTCGGGTCTTCAAAGCTGGCGATGACGCGCTTGCCGTTGCCGCGCACCTGCTTGATGGCCTGATCGAGGGGCAGGGTGGCGAAGTCGATCTTGAGGAGCTGGGCCATCCGCGCCTGGGTGACGTTCTTGCGGGTCTTGGCGTCGATCAGGCTGCCGTCGATGATGAAGCTCACGGTGGCATCGGTGTAGATCAGTTCGCCAGACTTGAGCACCACTTCGTAGAGCCCGCCGTAGGGGGTCTTCTTGACGCTGTCGACGGCCGGGCCGCCCACGAAGGTTTCGAGGTTCTTCTTGACCGAGGCTTCGTCGGTGGCTGCATGGGCGACGCCGGCTGCGAGGAAGAGGGTCGCGAGCAGCGAGCGTACGAAGGGGAATTTCATCCGGGAATCTCCAGGGGCGGCGTGTAGTGGGGTTCAGAAGCGGCCGGCAATGGCGTAGCGGACCAGCGCGTTACGTAAGACAGGCACGCTGTTGGTGAGGTTCAGACCAATGTTGCGCAGGCCCGACAGGATCGGGTCGGCCGGCTTGAACAGGCGGTTGAGGCCGTGGGTGGTGTATTGCAGCAGGGCGGTTTCCTCGGCGCGGGCGCGGGCGTAGGCGCGCAGCACCGGCAACTCGCCCGGATCGCGCCAGGCGGGTAGATCCTTGATCTGCTCGGCCAGCACGCGGGCGTCCTGGTAGCCCAGGTTGATGCCGTGGCCCGACAGCGGATGGATCGCGTGGGCGGCGTCGCCGATGAGCGCGAGGCGCGGGCGCACCGCGGTCTCGACGCGCATCAGGCGCAGCGGAAAGGCCGCGGCGGGGGTGATGAGTTCGAGCTTGCCGAGCCGGTAACCGCCGGCCTCGGCCACCCGGGCGCACAGGGCTTCGGGGGGCAGGGCGACGAGTTCGTCGGCGAGAGCATCCGGGGCCGACCACACCATCGACATCTGCTGGTCGGGCAGCGGGAGATAGGCCAGCACGCCGTCCGGGCGGAACCACTGAAAGGCGGCGTTGCGGTGGGGCTTCTCGCAGCGGAAGTTGGCGACCACGCCTTTCTCGTCGTAAGGAGTGTTGCGGGCGCCGATGCCGGCAGCCTGGCGCACCCACGAGTCGCGGCCGTCGGCGGCCACCACCAGCTTCGCCTCGATCCGCCGACCGTCGGTGAGGGTGAGGCGCGCGGCGCTGTCGTCAATGGCCAGCGCCGCCGGCGAGGCCGGGCAGATCAGGGTGACGTTGTGCTGGCGCTTGACGGTTTCCCACAGCTCGAGCTGCATCAGGCTGGATTCGAGGATCCAGGCGAGCTCGCGCAGGCCGCTGTCGTAGGCCGAGAAATCGAGCCGGCCACCGGCGTCGCCGTGGATCTCCATGTCGTACACCGGCGCCATGCGGGCCGGGTCGAGGTGCTGCCAGATGCCGATCTCGGAGAGGAAATCCACGTTGGTCGGGCTGATCGCGTAGATGCGCGCATCCCAGCCCTCCGGGCGGGCCGGGGGGCGGGTTTCGACGATGCCGACCTTCAGGGTGCTGCCGCGAAGTGCGGCGGCGAGGGCGGCGCCGGCAAGTCCGGCGCCTACGATGAGTACATCGAATTTCATGGCTGATCTCCTGCGCCCCGGATTGTGCCGGACGGCGCAGGGGAAGTCACCCGCGACGGGATGCCGCCGGGCTGGAGCGGATTACCGGGGCGGAAGGGCCGGGGCCGGCGGCGGGGGCGGGTAGTAGTGCGGCACGCCGCCGGCTGCGGCGGGCGCGGGGGCGCGATAGCCGTATCCCGGCAGCTGGTTGCCCTTGGCGTACATGCATTGCTGGTAGGCGATGTCGTAGCGGCGCTGGGCGTCGGCGCCGGCATAGGCGGCCTGGCTGGTGCCGCTGGCGGAGCCGGCCACCATGCCGACCGCCGCTCCGGTGGCCGCGCCGTGGTTGCCGCCGGCAAGGCCGCCCACCGCGGCACCGATGGCCGTGCCGACGATGGCGCTGCCGACCATGTTCTGGGCGGCGGAATCCCGTGGCGCGATGCCGATAGCCTGATCGGCGTAATTGCGGCACTGGCGGTCTTCCATCGAGAAAAGATCAAGGGGCTTGCCGGGAGCGGGCATCACCGCCACCCGCGGGCCGCTGGGCAGGCTGGCACAGCCGGCGAGCAGGGCGAGAGGAATCAACAGCAGCCGGGCGCTGCGGGGCAGACGGGACGGGCGTTCGGGTGTGCTCATGGCTTGGAAGCTCCTTCCGGGCCGGTTGCGGGGGCCGGCGGCGTGGTGCCCTGGGGCGGTGTCCGGGGCTGGGCGGCGACCGGGCGCCACTTTTCGGGGCAGCGCTGGACGTAGGGGTAATAGCCTTTGGCGCTCTCGCAGTAGTACCAGTTCTGGACGTCTGCGGGTGGCGCCGCCTGGCTTTCGCCGGCCGGCGTGGCCGGGACGCTGCGCCAGCCTTCGGGGCAGGTCTGGGTGTAGGGGTAGTAGGCGCGGGCGCTCTCGCAGAAGTACCAGCTCTGCGGCGCTGGAGGCAGATCCGGCAGCACGATGGGGGCTTCCTGCTGGACAACGACGGGCGGTGGGCTGTAATAGGGAGGGTAGAACACCCACGGGGCGCCGACGATCCACCACCCGTTGAAGCCGCCGTGATGGTGCGGGCTGACCCATACTCGTGGTGCCGGACCCCAGCCCGGGCCGCCACGGAAGCGCCCGCCACGGTCGGCGTGAGCCGGAATGGCGACGGCCGTACCCGCCGTGAGGAGCGCCGCGAGCAGTGCCCGTCGGGCGAGCGGCGTCGATCGGCAAAACGGACTTTTCATCGCACGGAACTCCTGTTGTTTACATGCATCATTGCAGCACCGCCTTCGGTGCCGTGTAAGTACCTGTCTGCGCAACTCGTAACGGGATGCGACGGAACCTGGCTGCAGCAAGAATTGCTTACAGGGCAGTTTTCGTCACGCAGCCTTTCCTTGCTCGGATGAATTGAGATGCAAAGTGCGAGACAATATCGTTTTTGATGTTTTTGGTATTTTATGGACGTCCGTAAACTCGTCATCGCCCTCGGGGCGTTGATCCTTCTTGCAGTGGGCATTGTGCTCTACATGCAGGTGGATCAGCCGGTCGATCGGCGTCGCAGCGACCCCGTCATGGCCGCGAAGGTCGAGGTTCAGCACGGCCCTGCGCTTCGTGCGATGGGCGTCCGCAGCCTGGGGGTCGATCCCAAGACCAGCGACGTGGTGGTGGTCTTCAAGGGGGGCGGGCGTCTTGGCCGGCGGGTCGCCGGCCGCCTGCCCGGGCTTGCCAGTGCGGACGGCTGCGGCGAGCTCGATGTTGGCATCTCGGTGGGCGATTCCCTTACTGCCTGGGGAGATTCCAGCGGCCCTTCGTTCTATTCGCGCCTCGACTGCGTGATCGACGAGGTGGTCTCCCGTGCCGCCGAGCTGCGCGACCCGGAGTGACGCGACGGGCTTTTGCCTGCTGAAGCGGCTATACTCCGCGCCGGGAAGTTCGCCAGGCAGTCGCGGTGCGTTCGCGCATCGAGGAAAGTCCGGGCCCCGCAGAGCAGGATGCCGGCTAACGGCCGGGCGCCATACGCCTTCGGGCCAAAGCGACGGAAAGTGCAACAGAGAGCAGACCGCCGATGGCCGCCTCCGGGCGGATCAGGCAAGGGTGAAACGGTGGGGTAAGAGCCCACCGCGGACGTGGTGACACGGACGGCACGGTAAACCCCATCCGGGGCAAGGCCAAATAGGGGGACGTTGAGGCTGCTCGCTGAGTCCCCGGGTAGGCTGCTTGAGCGGCGCGGTAACGCGTCGACCAGAGGAATGATTGCCCGGCGGGCTGGTTTTCGGACCGGTCCGCTCGACAGAACCCGGCTTATCGGCGGACTTCCCCACTTCGCCACACGTTTTTTTCGTTTCCTCCACTTTTCTCCACGACTGAGACTTTTTTCGCGCCAGGCCTTGGTGCGAAACACTCTTTTGCGCTCTGGCGCCTGAAAGCCTTTCGGCTGCCTTTTGGCCGGCTGCGCGACCTGTGAATTCATCCTCAACTTTTGCAATCTCCGCTACTGACGTTGATTTGTAAGCGGATTTCCTACGCGGCCTTGTCCAATTCCTAAGTGCTTGTGGCGAAAAGAGATTTGCTCTGGACCCAACTTGACCGGGTATTTTTTTTGCTCTAAAGTGGGACGAAGTGGACGAAAGTGGGAAAAAGTGAGTTTTTCCGGTTCGTCAGGGTTGGAAAGTGGGGTCTTCAATGTTTCAAGGCGCAGCGGCGCTCAGTCTCGATGCGAAGGGTCGCCTGGCGATTCCGGCGCGGCATCGGGACGCGCTCGCCGAGCTGGCCGGAAACGAGTTGATCCTCACCGCGCATCCCCACCGCTGCCTCCTGATCTATCCCGCTCCCGCCTGGGGGCCGATCCGCGACAAGGTGCTTGCCGGCTCGAGCCTCGATCAGCGTTCCGCCCTGCTCAAGCGTCTGCTCGTGGGTTTCGCCCGCGATGAACAGATGGATTCGGCTGGCCGCGTGCTGATCGCGCCCGAGCTGCGCGGCTTTGCGCAGCTGGAAAAGCAGGTGCATCTGGTGGGGCAGGGCGATCACTTCGAGTTGTGGTCGGATGCGGGCTGGCAGAAACAGCAGGAGGCGATCTTCGCCCTGGGCACGGATCTCATGCCCGCCGGTTGGGAAAACCTGCCGCTGTGAGTACCGCACCGCACATCACGGTGCTGCTGAAAGAGGCGGTGGAAGCGCTGGCGATCAAGCCGGACGGCGTTTACGTGGACGGCACTTTTGGTCGCGGCGGGCATAGCCGGGCGATCCTGGCCCAGTTGGGGCCGGAGGGCCGGCTCATCGCCTTTGATCGCGATCCGCAGGCGATTGCCGCGGGCGAGGCGATCGGTGACGGGCGTTTTGAACTCGTCCATGCGCCGTTCTCGGATTTTGCCGAGGCGCTGGCCGAGCGGGGTGTGGAGAAGGTGGACGGCGTCCTGCTGGATCTGGGGGTGTCGTCTCCTCAACTGGATGAAGCCGGGCGGGGCATGAGTTTTCGCTTTGATGCGCCGCTCGACATGCGAATGGATACGACCCGCGGGATGACCGCGGCGGAGTGGCTGGCAGAAGCGCCGGTCGCCGACATAACCCGGGTACTGAGGGAATACGGTGAAGAACGGTTTGCTTATGAGATTGCAAAGGCGATTGTTGCTGCTCGGGCAGGGGGGCATGTCGCAACCACTGGACAGCTTGCCGCGATCGTGGAAGCGACGGTCTGGAAGCGCGAGCCGGGCCAGCACCCTGCGACGCGCACCTTCCAGGCTCTTCGGATTTTCGTCAATCAAGAGCTTGAGGAGCTGTCGCTAGTCCTGCCGCAGGTTGTGGCAGCACTGGCGGCCGGAGGCCGTCTGGTGGTGATCAGCTTTCACTCCCTTGAGGACCGCATCGTCAAGCGCTTCATGCGCGACGAGTCGCGGCCACCACAGCTTCCGGCGCGGCTGCCGGTGCGTGCCGCCGACATGCCCAAGCCCAAGCTCGGGCTGGTCGGCAAGCAGGTGCGCCCGTCCGACGAGGAGATAGCCGTCAACCCGCGTTCCCGCAGCGCCGTGATGCGCATCGCCGAAAGGCAGGCGGACTGACATGGCGCGTCTGACCGGATTCCTCGTGATGCTGGTGGTGGCGAGCAGCCTCGGCGTGGTGGCATCCCAGCACCAGGCACGCAAGCTCTATGCCGCCGTCGAGCGTGAGCAGCAGCGCTCCCAGCAGCTGGAGGTCGAGTGGGGCCAGCTGCAGCTGGAACAAAGCACCTGGGCGGCTCACGCCCGTATCGAAAAACTCGCTCGCGAAAAACTCGCGATGCGCCCGCCTCTGCCCGGGCAGATCATCGCCATCGAGGAGCGGCCATGAAAAAGGCCAAGAAGGGCGTCACCTTCAATCACAATCCGCTGCTGCGCTCGGAGCTTCCGGCGTGGCGGCCGCGTTTCGTTCTGCTGTGCCTGCTGGGCGGCTCGGTGGCGCTGGTGGGCCGCGCGGCTTACCTTCAGGGCGTGAACGAGCAGTTCCTGCAGGCCAAGGGTGAATCCCGCTACGCCCGCGTGCTTGAGGTGCCCGCCACCCGCGGCAAGATCACCGACCGCCAGGGCGACGTGCTCGCCGTGTCGTCGCCGGTCAAGTCGATCTGGGCGATCCCCGAAGACGCCCGCCTGAATCCGTCCCAGACCCGTCAGCTGGCTGCTCTGCTCGAGATGCCGGTGCAGGATCTGAACCAGAAGCTGGGTGTCGAGAAGGACTTCGTCTATCTCAAGCGGCAGGTCTCGCCCGAGCTTGCCGATCGCATCGCCGCCCTCAAGCTGCCGGGCGTCCACGACCAGCGCGAATACCGCCGCTTCTACCCGGGTGGCGAGGTGATGGCCCACGTGCTGGGCTTCACCGGCGTGGACGACAAGGGGCAGGAGGGCATCGAGCTCGCCTTCGAGCCTTCGCTGGCCGGCAAGCCGGGCTCCCGCCGGGTCGTCAAGGACCGCCGCGGCAACGTGGTCGAGGACGTCCAGTCGATCCGCATGCCCCAGGACGGCAGGGAGGTCGCCCTGTCCATCGACAACAAGATCCAGTACCTCGCCCACGCCGCCCTCAAGCAGGCGATGACCGACCACAAGGCCAAGGCCGGTGGCGTGGTGGTGATCGACGCCAAGACCGGCGAGATCCTCGCCCTGGCCAACGCGCCCACCTACAACCCGAACAACCGCGTCAAGCTCACCGGCGACCAGCTGCGCAACCGCGCCCTGACTGACACCTTTGAGCCGGGCTCGACGATGAAGCCCTTCACCGCCGCGCTGGCGCTTGAAAAGGGCAAGGTCACCGCCAACACCATCATCAACTGCGCGCCGGGCCGGATGACCATCGGTTCCGCGACGATCTCCGACGCTCACCCCCACGGGGCCCTCACCGTTGCCCAGGTGATCCAGAAATCGTCCAACATCGGCGCGGCCAAGATGGCCCTGAGCTTCCCGCCGGAAACCATGTGGAAGATGTTCGACGATCTCGGCTTCGGCTCGCCGCTCAAGCTGGGCTTTCCTGGTGAAGTCGGCGGCCGCTTGCGTCCCGCCAAAAGCTGGCGCCCGATCGAGCAGGCCACCATGTCCTACGGCCACGGCATGTCGGTCAGCCTGATGCAGATCGCCAACGCCTATCAGGTGTTTGCCCGCGACGGTGACATCGTGCCCTTGTCCCTGTCGCGTCTGGATACGCCGCCGGTGCATGGCTCCCGCGTGTTCGCCCCGCAGACCGCCCGCGAGGTGCGCCAGATGCTCGAGATGGTCGTTCAGCCTGGTGGGACCGCCCGGCAGGCCAACGTGCCGGGCTACCGCGTCGGCGGCAAGACCGGCACCGCGATGAAGCTCGTCGGCGGCCGTTACGCCAACCGTTACGTGGCCTCCTTCGTGGGCATAGCCCCGATTTCCGATCCGCGCCTGATCGTCGCCGTGATGATCGACGAGCCCACCAACGGCAAGCACTACGGCGGCGACGTGGCCGCGCCGGTGTTCGCCCAGGTGACGGGCGGCGCACTGCGCACCCTCGGCGTAGTGCCGGATGCGCCGCTCAAGCCGCTGCAGGTTGCCCGTCAGGGCGTCACCCCCGTCCGGGAGGCCATGTGAGCGTGAGTGCCCGCCAGCAGGCCCAGGACCTGCTCGCCCACCTGGCTGCCGCCGGGGTGGAAGTCACCCAGCTGTGCCTCGATTCCCGCAAGGTGTGCGCCGGCGATGTCTTCCTGGCCTGTCCGGGGCATCGGGTCGATGGTCGCCGCTTCATCGTCGATGCCGTCCATGCGGGCGCTGCCGCAGTGCTGTGGGAGCGCGACGGCCACGTGTGGGACGATGCCCTGCAGGTTCCCAATATCGCTGTCGATGGTCTCGCTTCGCTGGCCGGACATCTGGCCAACGAAGTCTGCGGCCGTCCGTCCGAAGCCCTGTGGCTTGTCGGTGTGACCGGCACCAACGGCAAGACGTCGGTCACCCAGTGGCTGTCCCGCGCTTTTGCCGCGCTGGGGCGCAAGTGTGGTGTGATCGGCACCCTCGGCATCGGTTTTCCGGGCGCGCTGAAGGCCAGCGTCAACACCACGCCGGACAGCCTGACCCTGCACCAGACCCTCGCCGAATTCCGCGCCGCAAAGGCCGATGTGGTGGCGATGGAAGTCTCGTCCATCGGGCTTGACCAAGGGCGCCTCAACGGGCTGCACTTCGACGTGGCGGTGCACACCAACCTCACCCGCGACCACCTCGACTACCACGGTAACATGGAGAACTACGGCGCAGCCAAGGCCCGCCTGTTCGACATGCCGGGGCTCAAGGCCGCGGTGCTCAACCTTGACGACCGCTTCGGCATGGAACAGGCCCGGCGCCTGGCCGGCAGCGGCATCCAGGTGGTCGGCTACACCCTGATCGCCAGCAATGCCGACGCCGCCCCGGTCAATCGGCTGGTCCTCGCCGACCGTCTCACCACCACTGCGGCCGGCGTGCGCTTCACGGCCCGCAGCGGAAACGAGTCGGCCGACCTGAGCCCCAATCTGGTGGGGCAGTTCAACGTCTCCAACCTGCTGGCGGTGATCGGCACCCTGATGGCCTCGGGCTTCAGCCTCGAGGAAGCCGCTACGGTGGCCGAAGACCTCACCCCGCCGGTGGGCCGGATGCAGACCCTCGGCGGCATCGGCGATCCGCTGGTGGTGGTTGATTACGCCCATTCGCCCGACGCGCTCGAGCAGGTGCTCACCGCCATCCGCGCCACCGTCGAGGCCCGTGGCGGCAGCCTGACCTGCGTGTTCGGCTGCGGTGGCGACCGCGATCCCGGCAAGCGCCCGCTGATGGGCGAAGTGGCCAGCCGCCTGGCCGACAAGGTCGTGCTCACCAGCGACAACCCCCGCGGCGAAGACCCGCTGGCAATCCTGCGTGAAGTCGCCGCTGGCGCCCGTGCCGACGTCGAGATCATCGCCGACCGCGCTGACGCGATCCGCGGCGCGATCCTCGCCGCCGCGCCCGACGACGTGATCGTCATCGCCGGCAAGGGCCACGAACCCTATCAGGAGATCAACGGCGTGCGTCACCCGTTTTCGGACGTGGATCAGACCCGCGACGCCCTCGAAGCCTGGAACGACGCCCAGGGAGAACTCTCATGATGGATCTCCAGGAAGCCGCGCTGGCCACGGACGGCACCGCCGTTGGCGGCAACGTTGCGTTCATGTCGGTCAGCACCGATTCGCGGGCCATCCAGCCCGGTCAGCTGTTCATCGCCCTGCGCGGCGACCGCTTCGACGGCCACGAATTCCTCTCCGCCGTGGCCGCCCAGGGCGCCGTGGCGGCGATGGTCGACCGGGCGTGGGCGGCGGCCAATCCGGTTCCGCTGCCGCTGCTGGTGGTGGACGACACCCGCCTCGGCCTCGGCCGTCTCGCCGCCAGCTGGCGTGCCGGCTTCAGCCTGCCGCTGATCGGCGTGACCGGCAGCAATGGCAAGACCTCGGTGAAGGAAATGTGCGCCGCCATCCTGCGCGCCCAGGCCCGCATCGACGGCTTCGATCCGGAGCTCGCAGTCCTCGCCACCAAGGGCAACCTGAACAACGACATCGGCCTGCCGCTGATGCTGCTGCGTCTGTCCGGCAACCACCGCGCGGCGGTGATCGAGATGGGCATGAACCACCCCGGCGAGATCGGCTATCTCACGCACCTGGCCCGGCCCACCGTGGCGCTGGTGAATAACGCCCAGCGCGCCCACCTGCAGGGCATGGGCAGCGTGAACGAAGTGGCCCGCGAGAAGGGCGCGATCTACGAAGGTCTGTCGTCCGACGGCGTGGCGGTGGTCAATGCCGACGACGCCTTCGCCGGCTACTGGAAGGCCCTCAACGCCGGGCGCCGCACGCTCACCTTCGGCCTCTCGGCCGATGCCGACGTGACGGCCCGCTGCACTGGTCACGGCTTTGCCAGCGACATCGTGCTGGCCTCGCCCCAGGGCGAAGCGAAGTTCCGCCTCAACGTGCCCGGCAAGCACAACGTCCGCAACGCTTTGGCGGCAGCGGCTGCCTGTCTGGCTGCGGGTGTCTCGCTGGCGGCGGTGGCCGAAGGCCTGGGCGGCTACACCGGCACGCCGGGTCGGCTGCACCTGCGCAAGGGCCTCGGCGGCGCGGTGGTGATCGACGACAGCTACAACGCCAACCCCGATTCGATGCGCGCTGGCATCGCGGTGCTGGCCGCCACCCCCGGCCGCAAGATCCTGGTGATCGGCGACATGGGCGAGATTGGTGAACAGAGTTTCCAGTACCACGACGAGATCGGCGGCTACGCGAAGAGCGAAGGCGTCGATTTCCTGTTCGGGCTGGGTGAGATGAGCGAGGTTGCGGCGCGCAACTTCGGAGAGGGTGGCCGCCATTTCAGCAAGCTCGACGATCTCGTCGCAGCGGTGAAGGCGGAACTGAACGAAGACACGGTGGTGCTCGTCAAGGGCTCGCGTTTCATGAAGATGGAACGGGTCGTGGACGCCATCGCGGAAAAGGTTTGAAATGAGTTTGTGTTGTACCGGCTTGGCTGCAGTTTCTTCCGCAATGAACTCGGGGGAACACCATGCTGCTTGAACTGGCCCTGTGGCTCGGCAAGGATGCGCGTTTTTTCAATGTGTTCGGCTACATCACGCTGCGCACGGTGCTGGCTGCCGGCACCGCACTGGTGCTGTCGCTGGTCTTCGGCCCGCCGGTGATCCGCTGGCTGGCCGCCAAGAAGATCGGGCAGGCGGTCCGCGACGACGGCCCCAAGTCCCACCTCACCAAGGCCGGCACGCCCACCATGGGGGGCGCGTTGATCCTGATCTGCATCGTTCTCACCACGCTTCTGTGGGGCGATCTGCGCAACAAATACGTGTGGGTCGTGCTGTTCGTCACCCTCGGATTCGGTGCTGTCGGCTGGGTCGATGACTGGCGCAAGGTGGTCTATCGCGATCCGAAGGGGCTGGCGAGCCGCTGGAAGTACTTCTGGACCTCCGCCATCGCCCTGGCGGCAGCCAGTTTCCTTGGTCTCACCGCCACGCTGCCGGCCCAGCTCGAACTGATCGTGCCCTTCTTCAAGGCGGTGTCCTACCCGCTGGGCGTGTTCGGCTTCATCGTGCTGACCTACTTCGTGATCAACGGAACCAGCCACTCGGTCAACCTCACCGACGGTCTCGACGGCCTGGCGATCATGCCGACGGTGATGGTCAGCGCAGCGCTGGCGATCTTCGCCTACGTGGCCGGCCACATGGGTTTCTCGAAGTACCTCGGCGTTCCCTATATCCCGGGGGCCGGCGAGCTGGCGGTGATCTGCGGCGCGATCGCGGGCGCGGGTCTGGGCTTCCTGTGGTTCAACGCCTACCCGGCGGAAGTCTTCATGGGCGACGTGGGCGCGCTGGCGCTGGGCGCGGCGATGGGCACCATCGCGGTGGTCGTGCGTCAGGAAATCGTGCTCTTCATCATGGGCGGCCTGTTCGTGGCCGAGGCCATGTCGGTGATGGTCCAGGTGCTGTACTTCAAGTACACCGGCGGCAAGCGCATCTTCCGGATGGCGCCGCTGCACCACCACTACGAGCTCGGCGGCTGGAAGGAAACGCAGGTCGTGGTCCGCTTCTGGATCATCACGATCATGCTCGTGCTGTTCGGCCTGTCCACCCTCAAGCTGCGGTGAGCGACGATGGCAAACGCTGATCTCACCCTCGTCCTCGGCCTCGGCGAATCCGGCCTGGCCATGGCCCGCTGGCTGGCCCGCCAGGGCGTGGCGCTGCGTGTAGCTGATTCCCGCGAGACGCCGCCGGGCGTGGATCGCCTAAGCGCCGATGCGCCGGCGGCCGAGATCGTGACCGGCGCCTTCTCCGAGGCGTTGCTGGATGGGGTGAGCCGTGTGGCCATCAGCCCGGGGCTCGATCCGCGTCAGCCGCTCATCGACGCCGCCCACAAGCGCGGCATCCCGGTCATCGGCGAGATGACCCTGTTCGTCGAAGCCCTGCAGAGCCTTGGCGCGTGGGATCAGACCCGCGTCATCGCCATCACCGGCACCAACGGCAAGACCACCACCACCACCCTGGCCGGCGAGATGGTCAAGGCGGCGGGTGTCGATGGCGTGGTCGCCGGCAACATCAGCCCGGCTGCGCTGGACGTGCTGCTCGCCCGGCTCGACGCCGGCCAGGCGCTGCCGCAGATGTGGGTGCTCGAACTCTCCAGCTTCCAGCTCGAAACCCTGCCGCCGCTGGCTGCCGCGTCGGCCACGGTGCTCAATGTCACCGACGACCACCTCGACCGCTACGCCGGGCTCGATGAATACGCCGCCGCCAAGGCCGCCGTTTTTCACGGCGCGGGCGTGCAGGTGCTCAACCGCGAGGACGCCCGCGTCAAGGCCATGGCGCTGCCGGGCCGCCGGGTGTTTACTTTCGGCATCGATGCGCCGGCCGGCGCCGACGATTTCGGCACCGTTCATGCAGACGACGGCGAATGGCTCGTGCGCGGCCCTGAAAAGCTCCTGCGCCGCGCCGACATGCAACTCGCCGGCAGCCACAACGTCGCCAACGCGCTGGCTGCGCTGGCCCTGTGCGAAGCCGCGGGCCTGCCCCGCGCATCGCTGATCGCCGCCCTCAAGGCCTTCCGCGGCCTGCCGCACCGGGTCGAACCGGTGGCCGAGCGCGCCGACGGCGTCATCTACTACGACGACTCCAAGGGCACCAACGTGGGCGCCACCGTGGCCGCCCTCGAAGGCCTGCGCCGCAAGGTGGTGCTGATCGCCGGCGGTGACGGCAAGGGCCAGGACTTCTCACCCCTCAAGGATGCCTTCGCCCGCTACGCCCGCGCCGTGGTGCTGATCGGCCGCGACGCCGCCGCCATCCAGGCCGCGGTGGATGGCTGTGGCGTGTCCCTGATCCACTCCGCCGACATGGACGCCGCCGTGCTCGAAGCCAATGCCCGCGCCCAGGCTGGCGACGTTGTGCTCCTCTCTCCGGCCTGCGCCAGCCTCGATATGTTCCGCAATTACGCCCACCGCGCCCAGGTCTTCATCGACGCGGTCAAGCGCCTGCCTGACGTCCGCCCCGTATGAAGCTCGCCGCCGCCATCTCCGGTTTTCTCGCCCGCCACGCGGAAGACAGCGCCGCGCCGGTGACGAGCCGCGCCGTCGGCCGTCTGATGCAGCCCCTCGGCCAGCCCCGCGAGCTCGATCCGTGGCTGATCTGGTCGGCGGCCGCGCTGCTCCTGCTGGGGCTGGTGATGGTCTTCTCCGCATCGATCGCCACCGCCGAAGGCAGCCGCATGTTCGGCCACCAGCCGGCCTACTTTCTGGTGCGGCACGCGGTCTTCCTGGCCATCGGCGTGATCGCGGGGGTGGTGGCCTTCCAGATTCCCATGCGTGCGTGGCAGGAGATGGCGCCCTGGCTGTTCATCGCCGGCGTGGTGCTGCTGCTCATCGTGCTGATCCCCCACGTGGGCCGTGACGTGAACGGCGCCCGCCGCTGGCTGCCGCTGGGGGTGGTGAATCTCCAGCCGTCCGAGCTGATGAAGCTGTTCGCCGCCCTATACGCCGCCGACTACACCACCCGCAAGCTGCCGCTGATGGGCAGCTTCAAGCAGGGCTTCATGCCGATGGCCGGGGTGATCCTCTTCGTCGGCTTCCTGCTCCTCAAGGAGCCCGACTTCGGCGCCTTCGTGGTGATCACCGCCATCGCTTTCGGTGTGCTGTTCCTGGGCGGCATCAACGTGCGCCTGTTCGTGCTGCTGGCGATCGTCGCGGCGATCGGCTTCGTGCTCCTGATCACCTTCTCCGAATACCGTCGCCAACGCATCCTGGGCTTCATGGACCCGTGGCAGGACGCCTACGGCAAGGGCTACCAGCTGTCCCACGCGCTCATCGCCTTCGGGCGGGGCGAGTGGTTCGGGGTGGGCCTGGGTGGCAGCATCGAAAAGCTGTTCTACCTGCCCGAAGCCCATACCGACTTCCTGCTGGCGGTGATCGCCGAGGAGCTCGGCTTTGCCGGCGTCGTGGCGGTGGTGGTGATGTTCGCGATCCTGATCCAGCGTGCCTTCGCCATCGGCAAGCAGGCCGTCACGCTGGAGCGCACCTACGCCGCGCTGGTCGCCCAGGGCATCGGCATCTGGCTGGGCGTGCAGTCCTTCATCAACATGGGCGTGAACATGGGCCTGCTGCCCACCAAGGGCCTGACCCTGCCGCTGATGAGCTTTGGCGGTTCCGGCATCCTGGCCAACTGCGTCGCGCTGGCCATCCTGCTGCGGATCGATTGGGAGAACAGGCAAATCATGCGCGGAGGCAGCGCCTGATGCCCACGCTGATGGTCATGGCCGGCGGCACTGGCGGCCACATCTACCCTGGTCTGGCCGTAGCGGACGCCCTGCGCGATCGCGGCTGGAAGGTGGTGTGGATGGGCAATCCGGAAGGGATGGAAGCCCGCATCGTGCCGGCCAGCGGCTATGAAGTCGCCTGGGTGCGCTTTGCCGCCCTGCGCGGCAAGGGCCTGCTGCGCAAGCTGCTGCTGCCGCTCAACCTGCTGCGGGGCTTTGCCCAGGCCTTCGGCCAGATCCGCCGCGTGAAGCCCGATGTTGTGCTCGGGATGGGCGGCTACGTCACCTTTCCGGGCGGGATGATGGCGTCCCTGCTGGGTCGGCCGGTCGTGGTGCACGAACAGAATTCCGTCGCCGGCCTCGCCAACAAGGTGCTCGCCGGCGTGGCCGATCGGGTCGTCACCGGCTTCCCCGATGTGCTCAAAAAAGGCGAGTGGCTGGGCAACCCGGTGCGCGCCGACATCACCGCGGTGGCGCCGCCGGCCGAGCGCTTCGCCGGACGCAGCGGCCCGCTGCGGGTGCTGGTGGTGGGCGGCAGCCTCGGCGCCACGGCCCTCAACGAAACCGTGCCCCAGGCGCTGGCGCTGCTCGACCCGGCCGAGCGGCCGCAGGTCACCCACCAGGCTGGCACCAAACAGATCGACGCCCTGCGCGCGGGCTATCAGGCCGCCCATGTGGACGGCGAACTGCTGCCCTTCATCGACGATATGGCCGACCGCTACGCCGACGCCGATCTGGTGATCTGCCGGGCTGGCGCGCTCACGGTGGCCGAACTCGCCGCTGCCGGCGTGGCCAGCGTGCTGGTGCCCTATCCCCACGCAGTGGACGACCACCAGACCGGCAACGCCCGTTTCCTCGCCGAAGCCGGCGCGGCGGTGCTGATGCCGCAAACCGAACTCACGCCGCAGCGCCTCGCCGCGCTGCTGCAGAAAATGAATCGCGAGCGCCTGCTGGCCATGGCGGTCAAGGCCCGTGAATGCGCCAAGCCGGATGCCACGGCCCGCGTAGCGGATGTCTGCGCCGGGCTCGCTGCTTAAAGGAATCGACGTGAAACACAAAGTCAAGAGCATCCACTTCGTCGGCATCGGTGGCGCCGGCATGAGCGGGATCGCCGAGGTGCTGGTCAACCTGGGCTACAAGGTCAGCGGGTCGGATCTGGGCGACAACGCCGCCACCCGTCGCCTGAAGGCGCTCGGCGCCCGGGTGATCCAGGGCCACGCTGCCGAAAACGTGGACGACGCCGATGCGGTCGTGACCTCCACCGCCGTCAAGGGCGACAACCCGGAAGTGATCGCCGCCCGCGCGCGCCAGATCCCGGTGGTGCCCCGCGCCCAGATGCTGGCCGAGCTGATGCGCCTCAAGCAGGGCATCGCCATCGCCGGCACCCACGGCAAGACCACCACCACCTCGCTGGTCGCCAGCATCCTGGCCGAAGGCGGGCTCGACCCCACCTTCGTGATCGGCGGCAAGCTCAACGCCGCCGGTGCCAACGCGCGCCTGGGCAAGGGTGATTTCCTGGTGGCCGAGGCGGACGAATCCGACGCCTCCTTCCTGCTCCTCACGCCGGTGATCTCGGTTGTCACCAACATCGACGCCGACCACATGGAAACCTACGGGCACGATTTCGCCCGGCTCAAGCAGTCCTTCGTCGATTTCCTGCAGCACCTGCCTTTCTATGGCGTGGCCGTGCTGTGCGACGACGACAAGCACGTGCGCTCGATCATGCCGCTGGTGTCCAAGCAGATCGTCCGCTACGGCTTCTCCGAATCCGCCAACGTGCGCGCCGAGAACATCCACGCCGAAGAAGGCCGGATGGTTTTCGACGTGGTGCGCGTCAATGGCACCACCAGCCGCCTGTCCGTCGTGCTCAACCTGCCCGGCCGCCACAACGTGCTGAACGCCCTCGCGGCGATCGCCGTGGCCACCGAGGTGGGCGTCTCCGACGAAGCCATCGTCAAGGCGCTGGCCGAATTCAAGGGCGTCGGGCGCCGCTTCCAGCGCTACGGCGAGGTGGCGCTGCCCGCTGGCGGCACCGCCACCATCATCGACGACTACGGTCATCACCCGGTCGAGATGGCGGCGACCATCGCCGCCGCCCGTGGCGCCTTCCCCGACAAGCGCCTGGTGCTGGCCTTTCAGCCGCACCGCTTCACCCGCACGCGGGATTGCTTCGAGGACTTCGTGAAGGTGCTGTCCACCGTCGATGCGCTGCTGCTGGGCGAGGTCTATGCCGCCGGCGAAGCACCGATCGTGGCCGCCGACGGCCGTTCGCTGGCCCGGGCGCTGCGTGTGGCAGGCAAGATCGAGCCGGTCTTCGTCGAGCACATCGAGGAGATGCCGGCGGCGATCCTGGCCGCGGCAAAGGATGGCGACGTGGTGATCACGATGGGAGCCGGCAGCATCGGTGCGGTGCCGGGCAAGCTGGTCAGTGGCGAGATTTGAATCAATGAATGCGGATGTGGTGACGGATGTGAAGAATCGATTTGGCAAGGTCGCGGTGTTGCTGGGCGGGACGTCCGCCGAGCGGGAGATTTCCCTGATGTCGGGCGGCGCCGTGCTGGCCGCGCTGCAGGCGGCGGGCGTCGATGCCCACGCCTTCGATCCGGCCGAGACCGATCTGCACATCCTCAAGGAACAAGGCTATGACCGCGCCTTCATCGCGCTGCATGGCCGCGGTGGTGAGGACGGCACCGTCCAGGGCGCCCTCGAGCTGATGGGCATTCCCTACACCGGCAGCGGCGTGATGGCCTCGGCCATCGGCATGGACAAATGGCGTACCAAGCTGGTGTGGCTGTCGTCCGGCCTGCCCACGCCGCGTTTCGCGATCCTCGACGCCAACACCGACTGGGACGCCGTCGTCGCCGATCTGGGCCTGCCGATTTTCGTCAAGCCCGTGCATGAAGGCTCCAGCATGGGCGCCACCAAGGTCACCGAGGCCGGCCAGCTGAAGGCCGCCTGGGAGCTGGCCGCCAAGTTCGATTCGCTGGTGCTGGCCGAAGAGTTCGTCACTGGCCAGGAGCTCACCGCGCCCTTCCTGGGCGACCGGGCTCTTCCGCTGGTGCGCATCGTCGCGCCGGGTGGCAACTACGATTACCAGAACAAGTACTTTACCGACGACACCCAGTATTTCTGCCCGAGCGGCCTGCCGGAAGCCCAGGAAAAAGAGATCCAGGCGGCCATCGTGCGCTGCGCCAAGGTGCTGGGCTGCCGCGGCTGGGGCCGCGCGGATCTGATCCTGCGGGACGACGGCAGCTTCACTTTGCTCGAGATCAACACCGCGCCGGGCATGACCAACCACTCGCTGGTGCCCATGTCGGCACGGGTGGCTGGCTTGTCGTTCGAGGCCCTGTGCCTCGAGATCCTTTCCGGAGCCCGCCTTGGCTGACGAGCGCACCACCTCCAACGTCCCGCCCGAGCCCGGCGCCAAGCCGACGGCCGGCAAGCGTGCGCGCGCGGCTGCGCGCCCGCAGCGGGAAGGCGGTGGCAACGGGCTGTGGGATCGTCCCCAGCTCCTCAACCTGATTTCGGACGTCCTGCTGGTGGTGGGCGCGGCCGGGCTCGGCTACGCCGCCGTGGCGTCGGTGTCGCGCCTGCCGATCTACCCGCTGAAGGAAGTCGTCGTCACCACGCCGCTGGCCCAGGTGACCACCGCCCAGCTCGAATACGCAGCCCGGTCGTCCCTGCGCGGCAACTTCTTCACCGTCGATCTGGACGACGTGCGTGGCGCCTTCGAGAAGCTGCCGTGGGTGCGTCGCGCCGACGTGCGCCGCAAGTGGCCCGGCGGCATCGAGGTGCGCCTGGAAGAACACGTGGCCTCGGCCTACTGGCGTGTCGGCGAGACCGGCGACATGCGCCTCGTCAATCGCTACGGCGAGGTCTTCACCGCCGCCAGCAACGCCAGGATGCCGGTCTTCAGCGGGCCGGAAGGTTCGTCGGGCGTGCTCCTCGCCAAGTTCGACGAGTTCTCGAGCAAGCTCGGCCCCATCGGCAAGCAGCTGGTGGGCGTCTCGCTATCCGCCCGTGAGGCCTGGCAGCTGAAGATGGAAGACGGCCTCACCATCGAACTCGGTCACGACCAGGCCAAGGCGCCCATCGACGAACGTCTGGCGCGCTTCGTGGGTTATTACCCCCAGGCCAAGAGCCGACTGAACATGAATGTTGCGGTGGTGGATCTCCGCTACCCCAGTGGTTTTGCCCTCCGGCCGATCGCCTCCGCCGAGCCGACGGGCAAGCAAGACAGCAAAAAAGGGAAGTGATGAGCAAAGAATACAAGGAACTGATCGTCGGCCTCGACATCGGCACCTCGAAGATCACCTGCGTGGTGGCCGAGTTGAAGTCGGACGGCCGCATGGAGGTGATCGGGCTGGGCTCGCAGCCGTCGTCGGGCCTGAAGAAGGGCGTCGTGGTCAACATCGAGGCCACCGTGGACGCGATCTCCAAGGTCATCCAGGAAGTCGAGCTGATGGCCGAGTGCAAGATCCGCGACGTGTACACCGGCATCGCCGGCAGCCACATCCGCAGCTTCAACTCCAACGGCATGGTGGCGATCAAGGACAAGGAAGTCTCGCCGCTGGATGTGGAGCGAGTCATCGAGACCGCCCGCGCCATGCCGCTGCCGGCCGACCAGCAGATCCTGCACATCCTCACCCAGGAATTCGTGATCGACGGCCAGGACGGCGTGCGCGAGCCCATCGGCATGAGCGGCGTACGCCTCGAGGTTAAGGTGCACATCGTCACCGGCGCCGTGTCGGCCGCCCAGAACATCGTCAAGTGCGTGCGTCGCTGTGGCCTCGAGGTGCTCGATCTGGTCCTCCAGCCGCTGGCCTCCAGCTACGCCACCCTCTCCGAGGACGAGAAGGAACTGGGCGTGTGCCTGGTGGATGTGGGCGGTGGCACCACCGACCTCGCCGTGTTCACCCAGGGCGCGATCCGTCACACCGCGGTGATCCCCATCGCCGGCGATCAGGTGACCAACGACATCGCCGTCGCCCTGCGTACCCCGACCGCCGACGCCGAAGAAATCAAGATCCGCCACGGCGTGGCCATGCACACCCTGGCCGACGCCTCCGAGATGATCGAAGTGCCCGGCGTGGGCGACCGTCCGCCGCGCAAGCTCTCCCGTCAGGCGCTGGCCGATGTGATCGAGCCGCGGGTGTGCGAGCTGTACGAACTGGTTCAGGCCGAACTGCGCCGCAGCGGTTACGAAGAGCTGCTGTCGTCCGGCATCGTGCTGTCCGGCGGCGCCGCCGTGATGCAGGGGATGGTCGAGCTGGGTGAGGACGTCTTCCACATGCCGGTGCGCATCGGTTATCCGAAGTACGAGGGCCCCCTCGCCGATGTGGTCTGCGAGCCCCGCTACGCCAACGCGATGGGCCTCGTGATGGAAGGTGCAGCCCAGAAGCGGCGCGGCATCCAGGCCCGCCAGACGCGCAATGTGGGCCAGGTTTTTTCGAGGATGCGTTCGTGGTTCGAGCGTAATTTCTGATGGTGGAGACAGCCCCTTCGGTGGGCTGAATCTGAATGAACTTTGATGTGCAGCGCCCCCTTATTTAGTTGTAAAATTTACGGTTAATACTAAATACGGATTGGTTGCACGTCGGCAATATCAAGTGCGGTTTCTCTTGGAGGCGAGTTAAATGTTTGAAATTGTTGAAAAGGCATCCGGCGGCACCAATATCAAGGTGATCGGCGTCGGCGGCGCCGGCGGCAACGCCGTGGATCACATGATCCGCGAGGGCGTGCAAGGCGTCGACTTCATCACCGCCAACACCGATGCGCAGGCGCTGTCCCGCTGCCTGTCGCCCACCAAGGTGCAGCTCGGCAAGACCGGCCTCGGCGCCGGCTCCAAGCCGGAAGCCGGCCGCGCAGCCGCCCAGGAATCCCGTGACGCCATCGCGGCCGCCCTCGACGGCGCCCACATGTGCTTCATCACCGCCGGCATGGGCGGTGGCACGGGCACCGGCGCTGCCCCCGTGGTGGCCGAGATCGCCAAGGAAATGGGCATCCTGACCGTCGCTGTGGTCACCAAGCCTTTCGACTTCGAGAACCGCATCCGCGTTGCCGAGAGCGGCGTCGAAGAGCTCTCCAAGCAGGTGGACTCCCTGATCGTCGTGCTCAACGACAAGCTGCTCGAAGTCTATGGCGACGACGCCGGCTTCGAAGACTGCTTCCGCTCTGCCGACAACGTGCTGACCAGCGCCGTTGGTGGCATCGCCGAAATCATCAACGTGCCGGGCCTCGTCAACGTCGACTTCCAGGACGTGCGCACCGCGATGGCCGAGATGGGCCGCGCGATGATGGGCTCCGCCCAGGCTTCCGGTCTCGACCGCGCCCGGATCGCCGCCGAACAGGCCGCCGTGTCTCCGCTGCTCGAAGGCACCGAACTCTCCGGCGCCCGCTGCGTGCTGGTGAACATCACTGCCAGCCGTTCGCTGAAGATGGCCGAAGTCCGCGATGCCGTGCGCACCGTCCAGGCCTTCGCCGCCAAGGAAGCCTTCGTCAAGTACGGCACCGTCTTCGACGAGAGCATGGAAGACCGCATCCGCGTGACCGTGGTCGCCACCGGCCTGGGCGCTGTCCGTGCAGCCGCCATGCCGCGCAAGATGGAAGTGATCCGTACCGGTACCGACAACATCGGTATGGAAGTGGATTACGGCAATCTGGAGCTGCCGGCGGTGATCCGTCGCACCTCCCGCACCACCGTTGAAGCCATGAGCGCCAACGGCATGTCGACCCTGGACATTCCGGCCTTCCTGCGCAAGCAGGCGGACTGATCGCCCAGGGGCCGCTTCGGTGGCTCGAACAAACGCGCAGCCGGACGTCGCCTCCGTTCGCTGCGCGTTTGTCGTTTGCAGGCAACACGGGATACGCCTTGCTGCGGTGCAGCAGGGACTTATGTTAAAATTCAATTACTTGAATCAGGATCCCGGCCATGTTGAAGCAGCGCACCCTTAAAACAGTCGTCACCGCCACCGGCGTCGGCCTGCACAGCGGCAACAAGGTCACGCTCACCCTGCGCCCCGCGGCGCCCGATACCGGCATCGTCTTTCATCGCGTCGATCTCGATCCGGTGGTCGATCTGCCGGCCGATCCCTACGCCGTCTGCGACACCCGTATGTGCTCCGGCCTGCAGCGCGAGGGCGCCAAGGTCAATACCGTCGAGCACCTCATGTCGGCCCTTGCCGGGCTCGGCGTCGACAACGCCCACATCGACGTGGACGCGGCGGAGATTCCGATTCTCGACGGCAGCGCCGGCCCCTTCGTGTTCCTGATCCAGTCCGCCGGCATCGAGGAGCAAAAGGCGCCCAAGCGTTTCCTGCGCGTCAAAAAAGCCGTCGAGTACGTCGAGGGCGACAAGTGGGTTCGCCTTGAGCCCCACGACGGCTTCAAGCTGAGCTTCTCCATCGTCTTCAATCATCCGGCCATCGACAACACCGGCACCTCGGTCACCGTCGATTTCGCCGATCACTCCTATGTGCGCGAAGTCTCGCGGGCGCGCACTTTCGGCTTCATGCAGGACGTGGAGTTCATGCGCGCCAACGGCCTTGGTCTGGGCGGCAGTCTGGACAATGCCATCGTGATGGATGAATACCGGGTGCTCAACGCCGACGGCCTGCGCTATGCCGACGAGTTCGTGAAGCACAAGGTGCTCGACGCCATAGGCGACCTCTACCTCGCCGGCCATCCGCTGCTGGCGTCCTACAGCGCCTACAAGGCCGGGCACGCCCTCAACAACCAGATCCTACGGGTGCTGCTGGAAGACAAGACCGCCTGGGACATCGTCACCTTCGAAGAAGACGCGACCACCCCGCCGGCGGTCGCCCAGCTCTTCGATCTGGCCCTCGGCTGAGGCCAGGCCGTGCTGCTCCTGCGCGTTCTCGCCGTGCTGGTCGGGATCGGCATCGGAGCCTCGGTCTTCGCCTATTTCTTCACTCGCGAACCGCGCTATCTGGCGCTGGCGTGGAAGCTCTTCCGCTGGGCGATCATCATGGCGCTGGTGTTCTTTGCGCTGCTGATCCTCGAGCGGGTTCTGGTGCCGCTCGTTTAGCCGGCGCTCTTCACGAAGCGCCTGAGCGCCTTAGCCAGCGGAGAATCCGCGGGCAGCGTCGCGGCAAGATCGCCGAGCCCGCTGCGGGTCGATTCGCTCACGTGACGATCCGGCGGCGGCGGGGCGGGGGGGCGATATTCCGGCACCGACACCTTCACCTTGATGTCCCGAAGGATCACGCCCGAGCGTGCGAAGTCGGCCAGCAGGCTCGGCACTGCCTGGCGCAGCTTGACGGCCAGACCGGCGCTTTCCACGTGGATCACCAGATCCTCGCCCTTCAGGTTGGCGACCTTGCAGGCGGCGGCCATGTAGTCGGGGAGAAGGTCGGCCAGCTGGCGCTGCAGGCGCAACAGTCGGGCCGCGTGGGCCTGCAGGCGGGCAAGGCTGTCGCCGCTGCCGAGATAGGTGTCGATCGGGTTGGTCTTGGCCATCGGGGCTTGGAATTCTGAGAAGCGCCCCCATCCTAGGGGGAACCCTTTCCGCGGACAAGAGTGAGCGGCGTCTTGTCCTGTGTCACGGTCGTGTCCGGACGACATGATAGAATCCGCCCTTTGCCGCGTTTTCCCTTCCAAATCAAATGATCGCAGGCCTTCTCAAGAAAATTTTCGGCAGCCGCAACGACCGCCTGATCCGCCAGTACAGCCAGACGGTGCGCACCATCAACGCCCTCGAGCCGAAGATCCAGGCCCTGACCGACGAGGAACTGCGCGGCAAGACGGATGAGTTCCGTCAGCGCGTCGCCAAGGGCGAAAGCCTCGACGACCTGCTTCCCGAAGCCTTTGCGGTGGTCCGCGAGGCCGGCAAGCGGGTGCACGGCATGCGCCACTTCGACATGCAGATGGTGGGCGGCATGGTGCTGCACGCCGGCAAGATCGCCGAAATGCGCACCGGCGAAGGCAAGACCCTCACCGCCACGCTGCCGGTGTATCTCAATGCGCTGTCCGGCAAGGGCGTGCATGTCATCACCGTCAATGATTACCTCGCCAGCCGCGACTCGGACTGGATGGGGCGCATCTACCGCTTCCTGGGCCTCACGGTGGGTTGCAACCTGTCGCAGATGCCCCACGACCAGAAAAAGGCGGCCTACGAAGCGGACATCACCTACGGCACCAACAACGAGTTCGGCTTCGACTACCTGCGCGACAACATGGTGTACGACGTGGCCGAGCGGGTTCAGCGCGGCCTCAACTACGCCATCGTCGATGAAGTGGACTCCATCCTCATCGACGAGGCCCGCACGCCGCTGATCATCTCCGGCCAGGCCGAGGATCACACCGAACTCTACGTCCGCATGAACGCCGTGCCGACGCTGCTGACCCGTCAGGAAGGCGAGGGCGAGAACATCACCACGCCGGGCGACTACACCGTCGACCTCAAGGCCCACTCGGTGCTGCTCACCGAACAAGGCCACGAGCACGCCGAAGAGATCCTCGGCAACCTGGGCCTGCTGCCCGAAGGGGCCAGCCTGTACGACCCGGGCAATATCCTGCTGATCCACCACCTCTACGCCGCCCTGCGGGCCCACGCGCTGTATCACAAGGATCAGCACTACGTGGTGCAGAACGGCGAAGTGGTGATCGTCGATGAGTTCACCGGCCGCCTGATGGCCGGCCGTCGCTGGTCCGAAGGCCTGCACCAGGCTGTCGAGGCCAAGGAAGGCGTGAAGATCCAGGCCGAGAACCAGACCCTCGCCTCGATCACCTTCCAGAACTACTTCCGCATGTACGGCAAGCTCGCCGGCATGACCGGTACCGCCGACACCGAAGCCTACGAATTCCACCAGATCTACGGCCTCGAAACCGTCGTCGTGCCCACCACCCGTCCGATGATCCGCAAGGACCAGAACGACAAGGTGTACCGCACGATGAAGGAAAAGCACGACGCCATCACCGCCGACATCAAGGATTGCGTGCAGCGCGGCCAGCCGGTGCTGGTGGGCACCACGTCCATCGAGAACTCCGAGCTGCTGTCCGACATGCTGACGGCCGCCAAGCTGCCCCACAACGTGCTCAATGCCAAGCAGCACGCCCGTGAGGCCGAGATCGTCGCCGAAGCCGGCCGTCCGGGCGTCATCACCATTGCCACCAACATGGCCGGTCGCGGTACCGATATCGTGCTGGGCGGCAACGTCGAGAAGCCTGTCTCCCTGATCCGCGAGGACGAAAGCCTGTCAGACGCCGAGAAGGACGCCCGGATCACCAAGCTGCGCGAGGAGTGGAAGGTCCGCCACGAGCAGGTGCTGCAGGCCGGCGGCCTCAAGATCATCGGCACCGAGCGCCACGAATCCCGCCGTATCGACAACCAGCTGCGTGGCCGTTCCGGCCGTCAGGGCGACCCGGGCGAGAGCCGTTTCTACCTCTCCCTCGAAGATCCGCTGATGAAGATCTTCGCCGGCGAGCGTCTCAACGCCATCATGGTCCGCCTCAAGATGCCCGAAGGCGAGGCCATCGAAGCCGGCATGGTGACCCGCTCCCTCGAAACCGCCCAGCGCAAGGTCGAGCAGCGCAACTTCGACATCCGCAAGCAGCTGCTCGAATACGACGATGTCTCCAACGACCAGCGCAAGGTGATCTACCAGCAGCGCAACGAGCTGCTCGAAACCACCGACATCACCGAAACCATCACCGCCATGCGCGAAGGCGTGCTCCACGATGTGTTCCGCATCTACGTGCCGGTGGATTCCGTCGAAGAGCAGTGGGACATCCCGGGCCTCGAGCTGGCCCTCGAATCCGACTACCAGCTCAAGTTGCCGGTGGGCGAATGGATCAAGGCCGATCCGTCCATCAGCGACGACGACATCCTGTCGCGCCTGCTGGACGCCGCCGCCCAGGCCTACGCCGACAAGGTCGCCCTGGTGGACCCCACCGCCTGGCATGGCTTCGAGCGCAACGTGATGCTGCAGAGCCTCGACACCCATTGGCGCGAGCACTTGTCGGCGCTGGATCACCTGCGCCAGGGCATCCACCTGCGCGGCTACGCCCAGAAGAACCCCAAGCAGGAATACAAGCGCGAAGCCTTCGAGCTCTTCGAGAACCTCCTGCAGGTGGTGCGCACCGAAGTCACCAAGCTGCTGATGACCGTCCAGATCCGCTCCGAAGCGCAGATCGAGGAAGCCGAAATGACGCCGGCGCTGGAAAACGTCCAGTATCACCACGCCGACTACGACGAAGCCCTGGCCACCGCCAACCCGGATCGCGACGTCAATCAGCCGGAAACCAATCTGGCACCGAAGGTCGGCCGCAACGATCCGTGCCCCTGCGGCTCCGGCAAGAAGTACAAGCACTGCCACGGCAAGCTCTCCTGAAAAGGAGCGATAAACCTACTGCGCGACCCGATCCTGCGACTGCGGTGCTCGCTGTACTCCAGTACAGCTGCGCGCCTCCCCGCAGCCTCGGGCCGCTCGCTACGGTTTCTCGCCCCTTTTCAACGGGGTAGTCGTTCGTTGACAAGGCCCGCTTTCGAGCGGGCCTTGTGCGTTGACGGCGCCTCAAGCTGCAACGTCGCCTGCCGTTATCGGCGACATGGCTTTCACGAACCCTGGCCCTTCTGATCTGACCGAATGGATCGCCCGCATCCGGGGGCGCGACATGCCGGTGTTTGCCCGCACGGTGGATGCGCTGCGGCGGATCATCGTTGACGACCGGGCATCCGCGTCGGCGCTGGCGCAGGTCATCCTGAAGGACGCGCCGATGACCACCAAGGTGCTGCGGCTTGCCAACAGTGCCTATTTCAATCACTCCAACCAGGGCATCAACACCGTCTCGCGGGCGATCGTTGTGCTCGGCTTCGACCCCGTGGCCCAGCTGGCCCTGTCGGTTGCGTTGATCGACGCGCTGCTGCGCGGGAGCGTGCGCAGCCGGGTCAATCTCGAGATGGCGCGCAGCTTTCACGCGGCGGTCCAGGCCCGCTGGGCGATCCAGCGCAAGGGCGAGCAGCAGGGCGAGGAAGTGTTCATCGCCGCGCTGCTGTCCCGGGTGGGCGAGATGGCCTTCTGGTGTTTTGGCGGCGATCAGGCCCAGGCGCTGGAGCGCTGCATGAGCCAGGGCGGCGTGCGCGAGGAAGAGGCCCAGCAGGTGGTGCTGGGCTTCTCGCTGCGACATCTCTCGGCCGGGTTGGTGCGTGAATGGAAGCTCGGTTCCCTTGCGGCTGCGGCCATCGAGGGTGACGCCCGGAGCCGCGGCCCCGAACGGGCCGTGGCGATCGGCGACCGTCTGGCCCGTGCGGCCGAGGATGGCTGGGATTCGGTCGCCGCGCGGCGGGCCATCCGCGAGGCGGCGGATTATCTCGGGCTGCCGGTTTCGGTGGTGAGCGCCGAGATCATCGCCAACGCCGGCGAGGCGGCGCGGGTGGCCGCCTTCTTCGGCGCCCCCGAAGCCGGTCGCGCGATCCCGCGGGCCGAAGTACCCCTGCCTGAACCCGAGCCACCGGCACCGCCAGCCGCGCCGGACGCCAGCCTGCAGCTGCGCATCCTGCAGGATCTGGCGGCCATGAGCCTGGAGCGGGCCGCCATCGCCGACATCCTGCAGTTGGTCGCTGAAGGCGTGCTGCGTGGCGTCGGCTGCGAACGGGTTGTCGTGGCGCTGCTCACGCCAGACCGCCTGCATCTTCAGGGCAAGATGGGGCTGGGTAGTGGTGGCGAAGCCCTGTGCGCGCGTTTCATCTTCCCGATGGATGGCGATCCGGACGACGTGGTCGACGATGCCATCGACAGCGGCAAGGCGTGCTGGGTCAATCCGGCCCGCGTCGAGCGCGGCGGCACTGAGCGGCTGCAGGCGGTCACGGCCAGCGAGTCCGGCTTCGTGGTGCCTTTTGGATCGGCGACACGGCGAATCGGCGTGCTCTATGCCGACCGCAATGGCCGTCCGCTGGATGAGGAGAGCTGGCGGGCCGTCCAGCATTTCGCTCTGCAGGCCAGCCTGGCGGTGGCCTTGAGTGCCGCCGACGGTGTGCCGAGCTGACGTGCTGGTGTCCCGGTAACGACTCCCGGATTATCATGGCGTTCTTTTGCCAATTGGCGCCTGTTCCTGGAGTCTTTCATGCCCGTCCTGCTTTCCCCCCCTGAAGCCGCTGCCCTGTTTCCCGTGCCCGGTGTCCGCCTTGGCGTCACCGAGGCGGGGGTGCGCAAGGTCAATCGCAAGGATCTCACGCTGATCGAACTGGCGCCGGGCGCCCGCGTGGCCGGGGTGTTCACCCAGAACCGCTTCTGCGCGGCGCCGGTGCAGATGTGCAAGGCCCATCTGCCGGCCGGCGAGATCCGCGCGCTGGTGATCAACACCGGTGTCGCCAACGCCGGCACCGGCGAGCCCGGTCTGGCTGCTGCCCGCGCCACCTGTGAGGCCGTCGCCGGCCAGCTGGGCATCGCCGCCAGCCAGGTGCTGCCGTTCTCCACCGGGGTGATCCTCGAACCGCTGCCGGTGGAGCGCATCGTCGCCGGCCTGCCGGCCGCCAAGGCCGCCCTCAAGGCCGACGGCTGGTTCGACGCCGCCCACGGCATCATGACCACCGACACCATTCCCAAGGCCGTGTCGCGCCAGGTGCAGATTGGCGGCAAGACCATCACCCTTACCGGCATCTCCAAGGGCGCCGGGATGATCAAGCCGAACATGGCGACCATGCTCGGCTTCCTCGCCACCGACGCCGACGTGGCCCAGCCGGTGCTCGACGCGCTGCTGAAGGAAGTGGCCGATCTGAGCTTCAACAGCATCACCGTCGATGGCGACACCTCCACCAACGACAGCTACATCCTCATCGCTACCGGTCAGGCCGGCAACGCGACCATCGCCGATACGGCGTCGGCCGATTACGCCGCCTTCCGCCAGGCCGTGCTGGACGTGTCGATTCTGCTGGCCCAGGCCATCGTGCGCGACGGCGAGGGCGCGACCAAGTTCATCACCCTGCAGATCGAAGGCGGCAAGACCCGCGAGGAATGCCGCAAGGTTGGCTACGCCATCGGCCACTCGCCGCTGGTGAAGACCGCGTTCTTCGCCTCCGACCCCAACTTGGGCCGCATCCTGGCCGCCATCGGCTACGCCGGCATCGACGATCTGGATGTGTCGCAGCTGCGCGTGTGGCTCGGCAGCAACGGCGAGGAAGTGCTGGTGGCCGAGAAGGGTGGCCGCGCCGAGAGCTATCGCGAGGAAGCTGGCGCCCGGGTGATGGCAGCGGCGGAGATCACCGTGCGCGTGGATCTTGCCCGCGGTGACGCGGCGGCCACCCTGTGGAGCTGCGATTTCTCCTACGACTACGTGAAGATCAACGCCGACTATCGGTCGTAAGTCGGCACGGCGGCCTAGCTTGGGCTGCCAATGAAAAACGGGGCGGATCGAAAGATCACGCCCCGTTTTTCATGGCCAGGCCCGGTGTTCAGATGTTCTGGCGCAGCGCGTCGACCACCTGCATCCGCGTCACCTTGTAGGCCGGCACGATGGACGCCAGCACGGTGGCCACGAAACCCACCAGCGCCGAGGTGACGAGGGTGAGCGGCACGATCCGGATGTAGGCGGTGTAGCCCAGGTTGGCGTTGGGCGGCGGCGGCATCGGAATGCCGATGGCGGAGATCGTCAGCGCCGCGGTGATGCCCAGCAGCACGCCGAGCACCGCGCCGGTGAGACCGAGGAAGGCGCTCTCGAGGATCACCATCTTGACGATGTCGCGGGACTGGTTGCCCAGCGCCTGCATGGTGCCGAACTCGCCCTGGCGCTCGAAGACGCTCATGTTGACGCTGTTGGCCACCGACAGCAGCACCATCAGCAGGATGATGAACTGCAGCACGCCAAACTGGCGGTCGTAGAGTTGCACGGCCTTGTCGTAGAAGTCGGACAGGGAATTCCAGGTGCGCACGTCGAGCTGGCTGCCGAGCTCGCTCACCAGCCTGGCGTGGACGGCGTCGGTGTCTTCCGTCTTGTGGAGCGCGACTACCAGCAGGTTGGCGCCTTTGGTCTGGAGGAGCTCCTGGGCGGCGTCGAGGGGGATGCGTACCGCGCGGGCGTCGAAATCCTTCGAGAAGCTCTGGAACACGCCGACCACTTCGAAATCCATGGTGTTCATTGCGCCCTCGGCGGCGTTGAGCACCAGCGTCACCCGGTCGCCGGGCACGAGGCCAAGGGTCTTGGCCACGCCCTGGCCGAGGAGGATGCCGTCCCGATCGGCCTTGGCCAGCTGGCGGCCCGCGGCGATGGTGATGAAGCTGCCGAGCTTGGCTTCCTTGTCGGGTTCGACGCCCTCACCGATGATCGCCAGATCCCGCTTGCCGTTGTTGAGCAGGCCCGAGAAATACAGGCGGCTCATCACCGCGTCCACCTCGGGGTGCTTCGCGATACCGGCGGCGAGTTTTTCGGGCTGGTCGATCAGGAAGCGCTCGGGCGAGCGGGTGCCCTTTTCGAGGAAATCCTTTTTGAAGACCTGCAGGTGGCCGGTCTGGGAGTGGATGATGGCCTCGCCGAGCTGGATGAAGATGTCCTGCACGAAGCCGCCGGCGAGGATGAGGCCGGTGACGCCGAAGATGATCGCGGCGAGGGTCATGCCGCTGCGGACTTTCTGGCGGAGCGTGTTCCGGAGGGCGAGCTTCAGGAGCATGGGATTTTCTCAGCGCTGGTGACGCAGGGCGTCGACGATGTTCATGCGGGAAGCCTTCCAGGCCGGCAGGATGCTGGCGACCAGGGTGGTCAGCAGGGCGAGGGCGAGGCCTTCGGCGACCAGCCCGGGGGTGATCAGGATCTGCCCGATGTAACCGCGGGCCATGCCGGGCGGCGGCGGCATCGGAATGCCGACGGCCGAGATCCCGCCCGCCACGATGACGCCCAGCAGCACCCCGAGCAGCCCGCCGATGAGGCCGAGCATCACGCCTTCGATGATGAACATGCGCAGCACGCCTGAGCGCCGGATGCCCAGCGCCATGATCGTGCCGATCTCGCCGGTGCGCTCGATGACTGCCATCGACAGGGTGTTTGAGATCGACAGCACGATGATCAGCGCGATCAGGATCTTGACCACGCCCACCTGGCGGGTGAAGAGCACGACGGTCTTCTTGTAGAAATCGGCCAGCTCGTGCCAGGGAATGAATTCGAAATCCTTGGCGGATGTCTGGGCGCGGGCCTGGGCGACGAAGGCGTCGGTGTCGTCGGTCTTGTCGAGCAGGACGACCCAGCTCGTTGGCCCCTTGGCGCGGGACAAGGTTTGCGCGACCGGCAGCGGCACCCGCAGGAAGGTGTCGTCGTAGGCCTTGGTGATGGTGGCGAAGATCCCGCGAACCCGGCACTCGACGGCGTTGAGGGTGCCCTTGGAGGTGGTGGCGAGGAGCACTACCGTGTCGCCCACCTTCACGCCCATGTTGGCGGCGAGGCCTTCGCCGAGAATGATGCCGTTGGGCTCGGTTGAAGAGAGCGCCTCGCCGGAGATGATCTGCAGCGCCCGGCTGAGGTCGCCTTCCTTGTCCGGATCGACGCCTTCGCCGGAGAAGGAGATGGTGGAATCGTCGTGGCTGGCCAGCCCGGTGAATACCAGCCGCGGCGTGATCACGCGGACGCCGGGGGTCTTGGCGAGCTCGTTATAGACGGCGTCGGCGCCCGACAGCAGGTAGGCGTAGGGGTCGGCGAGCCCCTTGTCGAAGAACCCCGGGCGGACGATCTGCACATGCCCCAGCTGGGAGCGGATCGTCGCCTCGCGCATGTCTTTCAGGATCCACTGGATGAAACCGCCCGCCAGCAGAAAGGCCATCACCCCGCCGACGATGGTGACGAGGGCGAACAGCGCCCGACGCCGCTGGCGGACGATGTTTCGGAAGGCCTGGGTGACGTCGCGGAAATAGAGATCGATCGACATGAGGCGCACGCGGGGAGTTGCTCGGAAATGCTTGCGGGAAGAAACGTATGGTCGCTTGGAAAGCCAGCAGGGGCAAGTGTTTGATTATTCCAGGTGACAGTTGGCGGGCTGCTGCGCCGGGTGTGCCGGAACAAGGGGAAAAGATGCAAAAGAAAAGCCCGCCACTCTGGGAGTGACGGGCTTGAGTGCCGCAAGACTGCTTTCAGTCGATCACCCGAAGGTGATCAACCTGGGCGAGTCTTAGGCCGACTTGCGACGGCGCAGAGCGGCCAGGCCGGTCAGGCCGAGGCCAGCCAGAGCCATGGAGGTGGGCTCCGGAACTTCCAGGCCGAACTGGCCGCCGTTACGGATCACCAGGTCGGTGGAGCCGTTCATGGAGATGCCGGCGATGTCCGGGTTGAAGGCGGTGTTGTAGATGCCGGTCAGGGTCGCGTTTTCGGCGGCGGACCAGGTGTCGGTGACGCTGGCATTGGTGGTGGCGAAACCGAAGGTCAGACCATCACCAACCTTCAGCGACAGATCGTTCATGGCGCCATCGAAGAAGTAGCCAGAGGCCATGCTGGTGGCCTGGAAAACCAAGCTGAAGAAACCATTAGGAAGAACGCCACCCGGAATCACCGCCCCCTCACCGGTGATCAGTTTAAATGAAGCAATGTTAGTTGCGCCACTGTAAACATTCAGCGAACCGGAGGTGAAACCCAGTACGCCAGTGGTGGTAGAGCCGCCACCAACGCCAACGAACTCGCTGCGCAGAGCGGTGGTCAGGATGGTGGAACCGCCGTCGGCGGCGGTAGTGTTAAAGTTGCCGGCTTCGTTGAAGGTGAAGGTGGTGCCGCTGATGGTGTTCTTGACGTAGGCCTTGCCCGCCAGGTCAAGGTATTCGGCAACCAGGGTGGCGTCAGCGGTGCCGCCGACGGCGCCGTTGGCATCCATGTACCAGTTGGTCAGGCCGGCGTTGGCGCTGCCAGCAGCGGACAGGGCGGCAACGGTGGCCAGGGCGGTGAGGGTCTGCTTGAAGGTTTTCACTTATTTAATCTCCTGAGTAATCGGGGCCACTGTAGCCCTTTCTTTTCATAAGCAATCGGTGTGCCAGTTTTTTGCGATTTTTTAAAGTTATGATTTTGTGTAGGTTTTTTTCAGTTGGGGAACTTCGTCAGAGTCTCGCTGAAACAGGTGTAAAAATTGTCGACACATTTTCTGGCGATCGGGTGGGCGATGACGTTGAGTTGTTGATTTTTCTGGAAAAGTGCGCAAATTGGGTAGTGTGAAATATGTCTCAAGCGGGTGGTTGCAGCCCTAGCCAAGTCGCTTCGCAGTCGGCTTTGACTATGGTATGGGCATCCGTCGTGGTGCGAGCGAGCGCGCAGCGGAGCGGAAGAAACAGGCCGTTATTGGTGGCCTCCAGTCGCTTGAGCAATGCCAGGAGGCGAGCCTCGTGAGGAACACTGCCGTCCAGCCGGACCGTCGAGAGGACAAGCAGCGGGGTGTCGTCGAGGGGCTGGAGCGGGGACAGGGTGTAGTGAAGATCGGAAAGGCCTGTTTCGGCCAGGGCTGCGTCGATCCCGCCCATCAACTGTAGACGCGGCACCGATGACTTCAAGCCCAGCCGATCGAGTTCGGCCTGTTGCCGGAGGGCGAGGCGGGCGTCGGCCGCTTCCTTGAGGGTTTCTTCGTGCTGGCGGTGGATGCCGTTCAGCCGGAGGGTGAGGTCGTTAAGTGTGGCGTCGGCGTTGCGGCGGAGCTGATTGGTGGCAGCGGCCAGCCCCATCGAGACGGCCAGTGCGACGAGGCAGGCGAGCAGGGGCTTGCGCAGGGCGGCGGGGATTGGCGTCGGTCGGTGGGCTGTCATGGCGCGCTGGGGGGGAAGTCGATCCGCACTACGACGGGCTGGCGCTGCTGGGCGTCTGCTGCCGGGATGCCGGTGGGTTCGATGGTTGTGGTGGCCTGGGTGGTTGTCTGCAGGGTGGCTGCGAAGGTCTCGGCCAGGGTGTTGGCGCCCTGGATGGGCAGGTTGATGTGCAGCCGAATCGTGAGGGCCGGGTCGGGATCGGTCGGGTTGAGCGTCCATTCCAGGCGATCCAGATCGATCTGCGGATGGTGGTCGAAGGCGCGGGACACGGCGTTCAGCCGGGTGTCGATGTCGGCGGCGGCGTGAAGCCGGACGGCCCGGGCGTGGGTGGCGTGGATTGCGGCGGGCGGGTGCGGCGTTGGCGGGATGGCGGCACGGGCCTGGTCGAGGCGGAGCTGGGCGTCGGTGATGCGGGCGCGGAGCTGGGTGCTCTGGGCGTCGCTTTCCTGGCTTGCCATGTAGTTGGCGGCGCCCAGCGCGAGGCTGGCGCCGACGACGAGGGCGGTGCCGAGGATGGCGGTCTGACCGATGCGCGCGATGCGTCGCGCGCGCCCCAGCGCCGGGACATGGATGGCCGGCAGGCGAGGGGCGCGGGCCAGCAGATGGATGAGCAGCGGCAGGCTGTCTGATCCGATGGGCGGCGGGGCGCCGCAGTTGTGGGCGAGCGCCACGAGATCGACGCAGTCGATGCCGTCGGGCGCGCTGTTGCGGATGGCGGTGTGATGGTCGGGGTGGGCGAGCACCCGGATCTGCGGGGGCATGTCATGGCCGAGGATGCGCTGGGCGTGCAAGTACTGGCGGGTGCGCTGGATCTCGGGGTGACAGCTTGCCCACGGATCGGCGCCGGCGGGGGTGAGGCGGCTGAACCGGAGCTTGCCGTCGGCGTAGCACGAGACCCGCAGCCCGGCTGGGCCGAGGCTGGCGAGCAGTTGCGGTGCGTCGGGGGCGGATCTGGCTGGCGGCAGGTGCGCGAGCAGGGCCATGCCGACGAACGGTATCGAGTGAACGCCGCTGACAATTGATCCGGCGCGGGTCAGGGCGTCGAACCAAGGGCGGAGGCTTTCGGGGCGCGTGAGCGCGGCGAGCAGGACGGTCTCTTCCGGTTTCGACGCATTGCGTGTGCCGAGGGAGAGCCGGGTGACGTGCGGCACGCCGGCGCCGAGGCGTTCCTGGCGGCGGGCCAGCAGGCGACGGCGGTCGCTGCCGCGCAGGGGCGGGATGGTTTCGGTCGAGAAGATCTCGTCGGGAAGATCGATGAGGAGCGTGAAGCGGGTTCGGGCGTGCGCGGCCAGATAGGCGGCGAAGCGGGCGAGACCATCGGCGTCGGGCGTGAAGTGGCTGTCGGCGGCGGATGCGCCGGGGGCGTGGCTGGCGAGTCCGGCGGCGGAGACGTGGAGGGTGCGACGGTCGGCCATGGGTCAGAGCTTCAGCTGGGTGACGATGTCGTAGATCGGCAGCATGACGGCGCTCATCACGGCGAGCAGGAGGGCGCCGAGGATGAGGGTGAGGGCGGGTTCGAGGCCGGCCTGGAGCCGGGCGATGGCTTCGCGGACGTCGCGCTCATAGAAATAGCTGACGTTGGCGAGGGCGTTGTCCAGGGCGCCGGTGGTCTCGCCGACCCGGAGCATGCGGGTGACGAGGGCGGGGAACATGGCCACATCGCGGAAGGCGTCGGACAGGCTGAGGCCGCGTTCGATGTTGCCGGCGGCCTGGGCGATGCCTTGCTGGACGGCCAGATTGCCGACCGCCTCGCCGGCCACCTGGAGGGCTTCGACGATGGGGATGCCGGAGCGGTACATCAGCGCGAACAGGCCGGTGAAGCGGGCGAGGATGAGCTTGCGGCGGACGTCGCCGAGGAGCGGGATGTGCAGCAGGCGTGCGTCGTGGCGCTGGCGCAGGTGCGACCGGGTGGCGAGCCCGTGGCGGTAGGCGAGGATGCCCGCCGTGCCCAGGACAAGGAGCGGGCCGCCAAAGCGGCGGACGAAATCCGACAGGCCGATGAGCAGCCGGGTCTGCAGCGGGAGGGGCTGGCCGGTGCTCTGGAAGAGGCGGGCGAGCTCGGGCACCACGTGGATCAGCGCGACGGCGATGGCGGCGAGGATGACGACGGCGACGATGGCTGGGTAGATCGCGATGCGCCGGGTGTAGCTGGCGAGTTCGTCGTCGCGTTTGAGGTTGGCGGAGATGGCCTGCAGGACGGTGGGCAGCTCGCCGGCCCGTTCGCCGGCGCGCACCAGCTTGCAGAAGACGGCGTCGAAGGTCTGCGGGTGGCGCTCCAGGGCCTGGGACAGGGTGTCGCCACCTTCGATGGCGCTGCGCACGGCGGCAATGGTGGCGCGGAAGCGCGGGTGATCGGTGGCGTCGTGGAGGTCGGCGAGGCTTTCGAGGATGGGGACGCCGGCGCGCAGGAACTGTTCGAGGTGAAAGCAGAAGTTGATGAGCTCCCGCCGGGGAGCGTGGGGGCGCCCGGGCAGCCGTGCCGCGGGCTTGCCGTGGATGAGTTCGAGATCCTGCCGGGCGAGGCGGAGTTCGAGATCGGCCAGATTGTCGGCGTCGAGCCGGCCCCGGACGATCTGCCCGTGGGGATCGACGGCCCGGTAGGCGAAGGGCGTCATGGGGACAGTCGGTCGGTGAGGTCCACCACGCGGGAGAGTTCTTCGAGGGAGGTTTCGCCTTCCAGGACGCGCCGGCAGCCGTCGTCGGCGAGCGTGCGGAAGCCCTTGTGCAGGGCGGCCTGGCGGATTTCACGGGTGGTGGCGCGGCGGGCGACGAGCTCGTCGAGATCGCCGTCGAGGCGCAGGACTTCCATGATGGCGAGGCGCCCGAGATAGCCCTGGAAATCGCAGCGCGGGCAGCCCTTGGGGCGGTGGATGACTGGCCGCCCGGTGCTGCCGCCGAGGGCGAGCAGGCGCATCTCAATGTCGTCGGCCGGGTGCGGGTCGCGGCAGGCGGGGCAAAGGCGGCGGACGAGGCGCTGGGCGACGACGCCGATGATGTTGCCGGCGAGGATGTCGGGCTGGATGCCGATGTCGAGGAGCCGCGGGATGGCGCCGATGGCCGAGCTGGTGTGGAGCGTGGAGAAGACCTGGTGGCCGGTCATGGCGGCCTGGAAGGCCATGCGGGCGGTGTCCTCGTCGCGGATCTCGCCCACCAGGATCACGTCCGGATCCTGGCGCAGCATGGCCCGCACACCGTTGGCGAAATCGAGGCGGGTGGCCTCGGAGACGGCGGTCTGGCGGATCTGGGACATCGGGTATTCGACCGGATCTTCCAGCGTCATGATGTTGACGCCCTCGGCGTTGAGGTGGCCGAGGATGGAGTAGAGGGTGGTCGTCTTGCCGCTGCCGGTGGGGCCGGTGACGAGGATCAGGCCTTCGGGGCGGGCGATCATCAGCTTGAGCAGGTCGAGCTGGGCGTCGGGGAGGCCGAGCTGATCCAGGCGGACGAGGCCCTTCTGGCGGTCGAGGATGCGCAGGACGATGTTCTCGCCGTGGAGCGTGGGCAGGGTGGAAACGCGGAAATCCACCGGGCGGCCGCTCACGTGAAGGGATATCCGCCCATCCTGTGGGGCGCGGGTTTCGGCGATGTTGAGGCCGGCCATCACCTTGAGGCGCACGGCCATGGCCGGCCAGCAGGCCCGGTGCAGGGCGCGGATCTGGCGCAGCATGCCGTCGATCCGGTAGCGGATGCGCAGGAAGCCGGCTTCGGGCTCGAAGTGGAGGTCGGAGGCGTCGCGCCGGACGGCGTCGGCCAGCAGGGCGTCGATGAGGCGCACGACGGGCTGGGCGTATTCGTTGCCGGCGCTGGCCGTGCCCAGCCGCTCGGGCTCGCCGGTCTCGATCTCGTGGAGGATGCCGTCGATGGAGAGTTCGTGGCCATATAGCTGGTCGATGGCGCGGGCGATCTCGGAGTCGCCGGCGAGCAGGGTGTCGATGGTGCAGCCGGCCGGGAGCAGGCTGCGCAACTGGTCGAGGGCGATGAGGTTGTCGATCTCGGCGGAGGCGATCACCAGTGTATGGCGGGCGGCGTCGTAGCTGAGCGGGATGAGCTTGAGGCGCTTGGCGACGGGCTGGGGCACGAGGGCCAGGGCGGCCGGATCCGGCAGCACGTGGGTGAGGTCGATGCTCTCGCGGGAGAGTGTCTGGGCGAGGGCGTCGCGCAGGGTGGCTTCGGAGAGGAAGCCGAGGCGCACCAGCTGGCGGCCGAGGGCGTCGCCGCTGCGGTGCTGTTCACGCAGGGCGATGTGGAGCTGGTCGGAGCTGATGAGGCCGAGCTGGAGGAGGGTCTGTCCGATGGGGGCGGGGGCGTTCATGGGGTGGAGTCGAACGGCTGGAGGGTGGCGAGACGCTCGGCGCAGCGGGCCCGCGAGAAGCGGGTGGCGGCATCAGGCAGCCGGGCGGCGAGGCTCAGCGCCTTGCGGTAGTGGCTCGCCGCCAGGCGGTGCTGGCCCAGATGATCGAGGCTGATCGCGAGGTTGTAGGCGATGTCGGCATCTAGCGGGGCGAGACGGTGGGCGTCGAAGTAGGCTTGCTGGGCCTCCGCCCAGCGCTGCTGGCGGGCCAGGAGGTCGGCCAGGGCGAGCCGCGGGGCAAGGCTGTCGGGGGTGTCGGCGAGGGCTGCGATGGCATCTCGGAGCGGGCTTTCGGCGGATGTCTGACTGCTGGACTGAATGCGGGCGAGGCCGGAAAGGGCGGTTGGGTCGAGCGGGCGGGCCAGCAGGGCGCGCCGGAACAGGGTGTCGGCTTCGGCCGGGCGGCGCTGGATGAGCGCGATCGCGCCGAGTCCGTTGAGGGCGTCGGCATTGTTCGGGTCGGCGGCGAGGGCCTGTCGGTACAGGGCGTCGGCGTGGGCGAGATTGCCCGCCGTGTAGGCGTCGTGGGCGAGGGTGACGGCAGACGGGCTGGCAGGCGCCGCCGGGCTGGGGCGGAAGCGAGGGCTGTCGGCGGGGGGCGCGAGCGGTGTCGGGCGTGGGGGCTGCGGCCGTTGCTGTACCGCGGCGGCGGGTATTGAAGGTGTCGGGGCCGAGGATGGTTTTGAGATGTTGGCTGCCTGAGCCGGGGCCGGGACGGGCTCTTCCTCGACGGTGGCGTCGTCCATCACGAAGCGCGGCGATGGCGCTGCATGGGCGGGGCTGATCGGCAGGGTGGCGGGTGTCAGGGCCAGCCAGAGGCCGGTGACGAGGGCGCCAAGGCAGGCGAACAGGGTCGCAAGCCGCCAGTCGGGGAGCGGTGGCCGTGCCGGCGTGCCCGCCGGGGGCGTTGGAGGCGGAGCGATGGCTGGCCGGGCGGGCTCGCCGGGGCTGGCGGGCAGGGGCAAGGGTTCGAGTTCGAGGGCGCCGCCCATCGGCCGCGTGGGGGCGGGATCGGTCGGACGGCGGCTTTCGTCAGCTTTGCGCAGGGCGTTGAGCAGCAGGCTCATGGCGTGATGCCCCGAGCTGACGGTGCATCGGGCTGCAGAGGTGGGAAGTTCCGGCTGCCCGGACGGGGCGTGTCGGTGAAGAAGCCGGGGCCGGGCAGCTGGCCGCGTAGGTGCGGCGTGGCGGCGACGAGGTTGGGTTCGCGCACCACCACCGGGCGCAGGAAGATCACCAGCTCGGTCTTCTGGATGGCGTTGTCGCGGTTGGTGAAGAGTTCGCCGAAGAGCGGGATCGCTCCGGCGAGCGGCACCCGGCCGGTCTTGTAGTCGATGCGGTCTTCCATCAGCCCGCCGAGGATGGCGGTTTCGCCGTCGCCCAGGCGCAGTACGGATTCGATCTCGCGGGTGCGGATCTGGGGAACGAGGTTGGCGATGTTGGCGGGGATGTTGGGGTTCGGGTCGCGGCGGAAGTCGGCGATGCTGGAGATCGTGGGGCGGACGTTGAGGATGACCTCGTCGGCGTCGCTGACCTGGGGTGTGACGGTCATCACGAGGCCGACGGACACCGCCTGGGGCGTGGTGGTGACGGTGGTGAGCGCGCCAGCGTTGGTGGTCTGGGTGGTGTCGGCCCGGACGGCGAAGTAGACGAATTCCTCGACCACCTTGATGACCGCTGTCTGGTTGTTGAGCACCGACAGCTTGGGGCTGGACAGCACCTTGACGGTGCCGAAGCCTTCGAGGAGGCGGATCGTCGAGTCGATGCCGTTGGCGCTCTGGTAGCTGGCGCTGAAGGGCAGGATGGCGTTGCCGGTGCTGGTGCCCAGGGTGGGGCCGGTGAGGCCGAAGCGGGTGCCGTTGGCGAGGATGCGGCTCCATTCGATGCCCTGGCGGTAGGTGTCGGACAGGCCGACTTCGAGGATGGTGGCCTCGATGAGCACCTGGCGACGGGCCGCGGACATCACCTGGTCGATGAACTCGCGCACCTTTTCGTGCTGGCGGCCGGTGGCGCGCACGGTGACGACGCCGGTCTCGCGGTTGGCGATGATCGAGGCGGCCTCGCGGAAGGTGGATTTGTGCACCACCGTGGTGGTGGCGTTCTGCATGGCGGCCGGATTGGGGCTGGCGGCGAAGCCGGCGGGCTGGCCCTGGACCGGGCGGGCGTTGCGGTTGCGCCCGGCAGATCCGGCGGGCGCGGCGCCAGTGCTGATGCCGGTGCCGGTGGTCGTGGTGGTTTCGACGTTCTCGACGACGGTTTCGCTGGAGCCCTCGGGGAGGAGCTTGTCGGTCTCGCGCAGCAGATCGCGGAGGTTCTTTTCGATGGATTCCCAGAACTGGTTGCGGGAGGCGTTCTCGATGCGGGTGGCGGAGACGTTGCCGCCGGTGATCGGCGTGCCGGCGGGTAGGCCGGTGCCGGCTGCGTGCAGGTTGCCGGTGCCGCTGGTGGCGATCTGGGTGTTGGTGGAAACAGTGCCCGACACGCTGCGGCTCAGGTTGACGTAGTCGATGCGGTAGGTGCGCAGGAAGGGGCTGTCGGGCATCACCGCCAGATTGGAGCCATCGAACTCGTAGCGCATGTCTACCTGCCGGGCGATGCGCGCGAGAATCTGGGGCAGGGTCTGGTTGATGGCGTTGAGGGTGACTGTGCCGCTGAGGCCGGGGTGGATGTCGATGTTGATTCGGGCGTCGCGGGCCAGCGCGAAAAGCAGATCCTGGATGCGCAGGTTGGTGACGACAACCGAGTAGGTTTCTGCCACCGGAGCGGGCGTGGGGCGGGGCAGGGGGATGAGGTCGGCGACGACGGGGGGTATGCTTTTTGCACTCTCCGCCGGAATCCCCTGCGCGCCGATGTGGCCCGACGACGGCGGGTTGGATGGCATGGATGCGCATCCCGCTGTGGCCAGCGCCAGTGCGCCTGAAAGCCAGGTGAATAAATTCATCGTCTTACGTGTATGTCTTTTTTTACAGCTCCTGATTTTATGCCGAATTTATTTTCCTGTGGGAGGCTTGTGTCTGCAAGTGTCCTGGTACGGTGTCGTGGATTGGGGGCTGGCGGCTGTCCCGGCAGTTTTTTGCAGGAAAAAGCCTTACACGGGTGTAAGTCATGTGTAAGATTGAACGACTCTAATCTCGGCCGGATCAAGGACCGAAACACCGTACAGAAAAACAACAGCGGTGATACCCAGTCGTACGGCCTTTGTCCCCCGCCAGCAAGGTTTCAGAGCATCCAACGTTGCACACTCATATAAACACGAGGAGAGGTGAAAAATGACGAACGAAACCACCCAGAAGCTCTACTATCCGTCTGAAGAGGTGGTGAAGAACGCTGCCGTGTCGGGCATGGAAGCGTACCGGGCTCTTTGCGCGGAAGCTGCGCAGGATTACGAAGGCTTCTGGGGCAAGCGCGCCAAGGAACTGATCGACTGGCAAACCCCGTTTACCCAGGTGCTCGACGAGAGCAACGCCCCGTTCTTCAAGTGGTTTGCCGACGGCAAGCTGAACGTCTCCTACAACTGCCTTGACCGTCAGGTCAACAACGGTCTGGGCGACAAGGTCGCGCTGATCTTCGAAGGCGACAAGGGCGACGTCTCCAAGGTTACCTACAAGGATCTGCTCGGCCGCGTCAGCAAGTTTGCCAACGCGCTCAAGAGCCTCGGCGTGAAGAAGGGCGACCGCGTCGTCATCTACCTGCCGATGTCCATCGAAGGTGTCGTGGCCATGCAGGCCTGCGCCCGTATCGGCGCCACCCACTCCATCGTGTTCGGCGGCTTCTCCGCCCAGTCTCTGGCCGACCGGATCAATGACGCCGGCGCCGTGGCCCTGATCACCTCCGACGGCCAGAACCGCGGTGGCAAGGCCCTGCCGCTCAAGTCCATCGCCGACGAAGCGCTGGCCAGCGGCTGCCCGTCCATCAAGAGCGTCCTGGTCGTCAAGCGCACCGGTGGCGAAACCGCCATGGTCGCCGGCCGCGACATCTGGGCTGACGACCTGCTCGCCACCCAGTCCGACGTCTGCGAACCGGAATGGGTTGAAGCCGAACATCCGCTGTTCCTGCTCTACACCTCCGGCTCCACCGGCAAGCCGAAGGGCGTCCAGCACTCCACCGGCGGCTACCTGCTGCACGCCATCCTCACCATGAAGTACACGTTCGACATCAAGCCGGACGACGTCTTCTGGTGCACGGCCGACATCGGCTGGGTCACGGGCCACACCTACATCACCTACGGCCCGCTCGCCTGCGGCGCCACCGAGATCGTCTTCGAAGGCGTGCCGACCTACCCGGACGCCGGCCGTTTCTGGAAGATGATCCAGGATCACAAGGTCAACATCTTCTACACCGCCCCGACCGCCATCCGCTCCCTGATCAAGGCTGCGGACAACACCCCGGCCGTGCATCCGAAGAACTACGACCTGTCTTCCCTGCGCATCCTGGGTTCCGTCGGCGAGCCGATCAACCCCGCCGCCTGGGAGTGGTACTACGAGAACGTCGGCGGCAGCCGCTGCCCGATCGTCGATACCTTCTGGCAGACCGAAACCGGTGGTCACATGATCACCCCGCTGCCCGGCGCGACCCCGCTGGTCCCCGGCTCCTGCACCCTGCCCTTCCCGGGCATCCAGGCTGCGGTGGTCGACGAGACCGGTACCGAAGTGCCGTGGGGCCAGGGCGGCATCCTGGTCGTCCAGCGTCCGTGGCCGTCGATGATCCGCACCATCTGGGGCGATCCCGACCGTTTCGTGAAGTCCTACTACCCGGCTGACTTCCAGGGCAAGCTGTACCTGGCTGGCGACGGCGCGATCCGCGACAAGGACACCGGCTACTTCACCATCACCGGCCGTATCGATGACGTGCTGAACGTCTCCGGTCACCGCATGGGCACGATGGAAATCGAATCCGCCCTGGTGGCTCACGAGAAGGTTGCCGAGGCTGCCGTGGTTGGCCGTCCGGACGATCTGACCGGCGAAGCGATCGTGGCCTTCGTGGTGCTGAAGGGCGCCCGCCCGACCGGCGACGAAGCCGTCAAGGTCATCAAGGAACTGCAGAACTGGGTTGGCCAGGAAATCGGCCCCATCGCCAAGCCGAAGGACATCCGCTTCGGTGAGAACCTGCCGAAGACCCGCTCCGGCAAGATCATGCGCCGTCTGCTCCGTCAGCTGGCCAAGGGCGAGGAGATCACCCAGGACACCTCGACGCTGGAAAACCCGGCGATCCTGGAACAGCTCAAGTAATCAACTGCATCACCCGCCCCGGCCCTGTGGCCGGGGGCGGCCAGCGCCCCGGTGCTTCCCCCGAAGTGCCGTCAAAAACAACAGCGCGTGCCGCACAACAGAATAAACAAGGGAGGAGCCCGGCGCGGTATGGCCGGGAGTGTGAGGGGGAGAAACAGGCGCGGACTCCGCGCCTTTTTCTCGTCCGTCGTCCGCGTGACGGCGGCGGGCGCGCAGGTGCGTCGCAACTCTCGCCAAGTCTGCCTGTACGGGTTATAAGCGCAGGGTGACATTGCGCGACGGGAGGATGACATGATCAAGGCGACACTAACCGGCCAGCGTCTCGTGGCTTTGTTTCTGCTCGGCGGGCTGTTGGTGAACTATCCGATCCTGTCTGCGTTCGATTCGGACCGGATGTGGTTCGGCATTCCCGTCCTGTACCTCTATGTTTTCGGCGTGTGGGCGGCCCTCATCGTGATGATGGCCCTGGTCATCGAGCGCTAGGAGCGCAGGCGTGATGACCGGAACCACCATCGTCGCCGTCTCCTTCCTGTATCTGCTGCTGCTGTTCGGCGTCGCCTACCTGGGCGACAAGCGGGCGGATGCAGGGCGTTCCCTCATCGCCAACCCGACGATCTACGCCCTCTCGCTGGCGGTTTACTGCACGACCTGGACCTACTACGGCAGCGTGGGGCGCGCCGCGTCGTCGGGGCTGGGCTTCGTGCCGATCTTCCTCGGGCCGACCCTGGCGGTGGCCCTGTGGTGGTTCGTGATGTTGAAGATGGTCCGCATCGCCAAGACCCATCGCATCACCTCGATCGCCGACTTCATCGCCTCGCGCTACGGCAAGAGCCACCTGCTGGGCGGGCTGGTCACCGTGATCGCGGTGCTCGGCGTGCTGCCCTACATCGCGCTGCAGCTCAAGGCAGTCTCCAACAGTTTCACGATCCTCTCGAACTACCCGGCCATCGTGATGCCGGCCAAGGTGGGCGCGGGTTCTTGGCTGACCGACACGGCGCTGTACGTGGCGCTCATCATGGCGGCCTTCACCATCCTGTTCGGCACCCGCCACCTGGACGCTACCGAGCGCCACGAGGGGATGGTGGCGGCCGTGGCGTTCGAGTCGCTGGTCAAGCTGCTGATCGTGCTGGCGGTCGGCATCTACGTTACCTTCGGGCTGTACGACGGATTTGCCGACATCTTCTCCCAGGCGGCCGAGCGGGACGACCTGCGCCGGTTGATGGAAATGGGCGCCGGCGGCAATGGCTACGGCAGCTGGTTCTCGATGACGCTGCTGTCGATGCTGGCGGTGATGTTCCTGCCCCGCCAGTTTCAGGTGGCGGTGGTCGAGAACGTCAATGAGAACCACCTGCGCCGGGCGATCTGGCAGTTTCCGTTGTATCTCCTGCTGATCAATATCTTCGTGCTGCCCATCGCCCTGGGGGGGCTGATGACCTTTGCCGGCCAGGATGTGGATGCCGACACCTTCGTGCTTACCCTCCCGATGGCGCAGGGGCAGGGCTGGCTGGCGCTGCTGGTGTTCATTGGCGGGCTGTCGGCGGCAACGGGGATGGTCATCGTCGAGACGATCGCCCTGTCGACGATGGTCTGCAACGATCTGGTGATGCCCGTCCTGTTGCGCTTCCGGGGGCGCTCGCTGCTGGGGCGGGAGGACCTCTCGGGCGTGCTGCTGGGCATCCGCCGCGGGGCGATCATCCTGATCCTGCTGCTGGGCTACCTGTACTTCCGCGTGGCCGGCGAGGCCCACGCGCTGGTGAGCATCGGCCTCATCAGTTTTGCCGCGGTGGCCCAGTTTGCCCCGGCGATGATCGGCGGGATCTACTGGCGTGGCGGCACCCGGCCCGGGGCACTTGCGGGGCTCGCCGGTGGTTTCGGGGTGTGGCTTTACACGCTGCTGCTGCCGTCCTTTGCAAAGTCGGGCTGGCTGCCGGAGGCTTTCCTGCAGGATGGGCTGTTCGGGCTGGAGGTGCTGCGGCCCCAGGAGCTGTTCGGGGTTGTCGGCCTCGACCCGATCGCCCACAGCCTGTTCTGGAGCCTGTCAGTGAACATCTGCGCCTACCTGTGCGTGTCCCTGTGGCGGCGGCCGAATGCTGTCGAGGCCGGCCAGGCGATGCTGTTCGTGGATGTCTTCCGGCAGAGTCGGCCCGGCGGCGGCGATTTCTGGCGCGGTAGCGCCCGGGTGGGCGATCTGCTTCCGCTGATCGGCCGGTTCATTGGACGCGACCGGGCCCGTCACGCCTTTGCGGATTACGCGCGGATGCGCGGCGTGGCCGGGGTCGAGGCCCTCCAGGCGGATGCCGGGCTGGTGCATTTTGCAGAGACCACGCTGGCCGGCGCCATCGGTGCGGCGTCGGCGCGGGTGATGGTGGCTTCGGTGGTGAAGGAGGAGCCGCTTGGGCTCGATGAGGTGATGAACATTCTCGACGAAGCATCCCAGGTGCGGGCCTACTCGAAGCAGGTCGAGCAGAAATCCCTGGAACTCGAAGCGGCCACCCGCGAACTGCGCAGTGCCAATGATCGCCTGAAGGAGCTCGACCGCCTGAAGGACGACTTCATGTCGTCGGTCACCCACGAACTGCGCACGCCGCTCACCTCGATCCGCGCGTTCTCCGAGATGCTGCTTGAGGATCCCAAGATCGACCTCGAAGAGCGGAAACGCTTTCTGGGTATCATCGTCAGCGAGACCGAGCGGCTGACGCGGCTCGTCAATCAGGTGCTCGACATGGCCAAGATCGACTCGGGCCATGCGGAGTGGCAGACCGGCGAGGTGGACCTGATCCAGGTGGTCGAGCAGGCTGCGGCGTCCACCAGCCAGCTCTTCAAGGACAAGGGCGTGGCGCTGGAGCTGGCCCTGCCGGCCCAGGTGCCGACGCTGCTGGCCGACCGGGATCGGCTGGTGCAGGTGGTGCTCAACCTGCTCTCAAATGCGGTGAAGTTCGTCGCGCGGGACACCGGTGCGGTGTGGGTGACGCTCAGCCAGGTTGCCGACGGCCTGCGTGTGGACGTGCGGGACAACGGGCCTGGCCTCACCGCCGAGGAGCAGCTGGTTGTTTTCGAGAAGTTTCGGCAGGGCGGCAACACCATGACCGACAAGCCTCAGGGGACGGGCCTCGGCCTGCCGATCAGCCGCCAGATCGTCGAACACTATGGCGGCCGGCTGTGGGTCGAGAGCCGGGCGGGGGAGGGCGCGACATTCTCGTTTCTGATGCCTTGCGGCAAATCAACAGAAGCGAACGCTCAAGCAGGATAAACTACAATTTCATGCGCCGCGGATGGGGGCGGGATGTGCGTCCCTGTTTCAGACGGCGGAGGGGAGGAAGACAAAATGACCAAAAAAATACTGATCGCCGACGATGAGCAGAACATCGTCATTTCCCTGGAGTTCCTGATGAAGCGCGAGGGCTTTGCCGTGTGCATCGCCAACGACGGTCAGGAAGCCCTCGACAAGGTGCGCAGCGAGTCGCCCGATCTGGTGCTCCTCGACGTGATGATGCCGCGCAAGAACGGCTACGAGGTGTGCCAGGAGATCCGTGCCGACGCCGGGCTGCAAGACACCCGCATCCTGATGCTCACCGCCAAGGGGCGCGAGACCGAAGTCACCAAGGGTCTCGCGATGGGCGCCGATGCCTACATGACCAAGCCCTTCTCGACCCGCGAGCTGGTCGCCAAGGTCAAATCCCTCCTGGATATCCCGGCATGAGCCCGAAAGCCCGGCAGGCGCTGGCGATTGCCGCGGCCTGCGCTCTCGTCGCCGGTGTGCTGGCGGCGGCGGGCTTTGCCGTGTGGCGCGATCTGACGCCTGAAGAAAAGGCGGTGATCGAGCCCGTTCTCAACCCGCGGCTGGGGCTGCTCATCATGATCTCGATGGTGGGCGCCGGGGCGGCGGCGGTGCTGATGAAGTCCTTCGCCCAGTCGGCCATCGCCGAGCCGGCGCTGCTGGCGGACGAAGTCGGGCTGATCGTCGGCACCGATCCATCCCGCCGGGTCAAGCCGGCAGGCTCGCCCGAACTGCAGCGCATTGCCGAGGCGGTGAACAACCTCGCCGATCAGCGGCGCAGCCTGCAGGAAGACGTGGAGGCGCGCATCCGCGAGGCCCGGCTGTCGGTCGAGGAAGAGCGCAACCGCCTCGCCGCGCTGATGTCCGAGCTCAACCAGAGCGTGGTGGTGTGCAATCTCGACGGCCGCATCCTGCTTTACAACAACCGGGCGCGGCTGCAGTTCAAGGCGCTGTCGGATGCGCCAACCGCCGCTGGTGGTGGCGAGATCATCGGCCTCGGGCGCTCGATCTACCTCGTCTTCGAGCGCAGCCTGATCGTCCATGCCCTCGAGAGCATCCAGGAGCGCATCCGCCGCCAGAGCGCCCAGCCAATGGCCAACTTCGTCACCACCACCCGCGCCGGGCAGCTGCTGCGGGTGCAGATGGCGCCGGTGCTGGCCACGGGGGGCGAGCCCGACGCCGAGCCGAGCGTCACGGGCTTCGTGCTGATGCTCGACAACATCACGCGCAATTTCGAGGCCGAGACCAAGCGTGACCAGATGCTCCACACCCTCACCGAGGGCAGCCGCTCGTCCCTGGCCAACCTGCGGGCCGCGGCCGAGATGCTCGAGTACCCCGATCTCGACGCCGATCTGAAGGAGCGCTTCCTGAAGGTGGTCCGTGACGAGGTGGAGGGCATGAGCCGCCGCCTCGACGAGACCGCCAACGCCTTCGCCGACTCCCTCAAGACCCGCTGGCCCCTGGACGAGATGCTGGGCGCCGATCTGGTGGCCGCAGCCCAGCGCCGGGTCGAGAAGAAGCTCGGCCTGCCCACCAAGCTGGAAGGCATCGATCCGGACGTGTGGGTGAAGGTGGATAGTTTCTCGCTGCTGCAGGCCATCAGCTATCTCGTCAGCCGGCTGTCCGATGAGTTCGAGGTGCGCGAAGTGCGCTTCCGGCTCACCTCCGCCGGGCGGCTGGCGCATCTGGACCTGATCTGGTCCGGGCAGGCGATGAGCACCGAGACCGTGATGGCTTGGGAACTCGAGCCCATGACCTTCGCCGGCGAAAGCTCCCCCCTCACGGTGCGCGACGTGGTGGCCCGCCACGACGGCGAGATCTGGCTGCAGCGCGAGAAGACCCAGCACCGCGCCTTCTTTCGCCTGCTGCTGCCCTCGGCCGCGCCCCAGAACGAAGTCGAGGCAACCACCTACCTCAAGGGCGACAGCCGGCCCGAGTACTACGATTTCGACCTCTTCAAGCAGACCGAGGCCAGCCACGCCCTGGACGACCGCCCGCTCTCCGAGCTCGCCTTCACGGTGTTCGACACCGAGACCACCGGCCTCAACCCGTCCGAAGGCGACGAGATCATCCAGATCGGTGCAACCCGCATCGTGAACGGCAAGCTGCTCAAGTCCGAATCCTTCGACCAGCTGGTGGACCCGCTCCGCGAGCTGCCGGAGGCCTCCACCAAGATCCACGGCATCACGCCGGAGATGCTGGTCGGCCAGCCGTCCATGGCCAAGGTGCTGCCGGCCTTCCATGCCTTTGCCGAAGATACCGTGCTGGTGGCCCACAACGCGGCCTTCGACATGCGCTTCCTGCAGCTCAAGGAGGAGAGCACCGGCATCCGTTTCACTCAGCCCGTGCTCGACACCCTGCTGCTGTCGGCGGTGCTGCATCCCTCGCAGGAGTCCCACCGTCTCGAGGCGATCAGCGAGCGCATGGGCGTGAGCGTGATGGGGCGCCACACGGCGATCGGCGATGCGATCGTCACCGGCGAGGTCTTCCTGCGGATGATTCCGCTGCTGGCGGAGATGGGCATTCGGACCCTTGGGGATGCGCGCAAGGCCTCCGAGAAGACCTACTACGCCCGCGTGAAGTACTGAGCGGCCGCCGCTCATGTCCTCAGCCCAGCGCGGTGGTGGCCTGACGGCGCTGCTGCGTCGCCCGCCGGTGCATGCGCTCCCCGAGGCGAGTATCCGGGAAGCGCTGCAACGGATGGATGCGGCGCGGGTCGGCACGGTGGTCATCGTCGATCCGGCCCGGCGCCCACTCGGAATGCTGACCCTCCGCGACGTCATCGACCGGGTCGTGCTGCCTGGTGGCGATCTCGGCGCACCGGTGGCCGGCGTCATGACCGGCGGCGTGGTCGCCCTGCCCGGCGACGCCAGCCCCCATCTGGCCCGGCTGCTGCTTGCGCGGCACGGCCTGCGCCATCTGGTGGTTACCGACGGGGCGGGCCAGCTCGTCGGCGTGCTCTCCCGGAGCGATCTCTACGCCAGCCGGTTTGCCGGCTCTGATGATCTTGTCGAGGCGATCCAGTCTGCGCGCGGCGTGGACAGCCTCGCCCAGGCCGCGGCCCGGGTGCGGAAGGCCGCCGAGGCAATGGTCGAGCTCGGCGAGGGCAGCGGTGCGCTGGGCGAGTGGATCGCCATGCTCAACGATCTCGTGGTGCAGGCGGCCGTCGACCTGGCCGAAGCCGAGATTGAAGTGCCGTTGGTGCCCTGGTGCTGGCTCGCCTTCGGCTCGGAAGGCCGTCTGGAGCAGACGCTTGCCACCGATCAGGACAATGGGCTGATCTTTGCCTGCGGCGCAGATGACGATCCGGAGGCGCTGCGGGCAGGCTTCCTGCCCTTCGCCCGGCGGGTCAATGAGATCCTCGACGCCTGCGGCTTTCCACTCTGCAAGGGCGAGGTGATGGCCGGCAATCCCCGCTGGTGCCTGTCGCTGGGCGAGTGGCGGGCGTGCTTTGCCGGCTGGATGCACAGCGGTACGGCCGACGATCTCCTCAACGCCACGATCTTCTTCGATTTCCGTCCCCTCGCGGGCGACTGGCAGCTGGCGGCGGCGCTGCAGCGCTGGCTGCTCGGCATCGCCGGCGATACCCCGCTGTTCCTGCGCTTCATGGCGGCAAACGCCCTGCGCGGCGGGCCGCCGCTCGGGGTGCTCCGGGATTTCTCGGTGGATCGGGAAACTGGGCTCATCGACCTGAAGCGCGACGGCAGCCGGGTGTTCGTCGACGCGGCGCGGATCTACGCGCTGGCGCTCGGCGTTGCCGAAACCGCCACCACGGCGCGCCTGCAGGCGGCCGGTGAGGCGCTGAACTGGCCGCGGCGGGAGGTGAGGGCGCTGGTCGATGCCTTTGGCTTCATCCAGCAGCTTCGCCTCGCCAGCCCGCGGGAGCCTGGCGGTGGAGCCAACCAGATCGCCCCGGCGTCCCTGAACGAGCTCGAGCGGGCGTTCCTGAAGGAGTCTTTTCGCCAGGCGCGGCGCCTGCAGCAGAAGCTCCAGGTCCGGTATCAGTTGTAGTGCCGCGGACGGGGGCTATACTCGCGCCGTGGCCGTACGGCCAGGAGCGGGAGAAAGAGGCTTGTGAGCCGGGACAACGACAACAGCGCGGAAACGCGCGCCGCCGCCGAGCGATACTGGAAGACGACCCTGCGGCTGACCGTGGGGCTGCTGCTCGTCTGGGCCGCGGTGAGCTTCCTGCCCGGATGGTTCGCGGACGAGCTCAATTCGATGGTCTTCTTCGGCTGGCCTTTCGGCTTTTACATGGCGGCGCAGGGTGCGCTGATCGTGTTCCTGTTGATCGTCTGGCTCTACGATTTCTGCATGACGCGCCTCGAGCGGCGCCACGGCCTTGATCCCGATGACTGAGGCCGCGCAACGATGAGCTCTCTGGCCAGCCTGTCCCGGCGCGTCTGGCGCTATTACCTTTTCTACGCAGCGGGTTTCTTCAGCCTGGTGGCGATGCTTGCCATCGCCGAGCAGCTTGGCCTCGCGCCCCGCTGGATCGGCCAGATCTTCCTGTTCGCCACGATCGCCATCTACGCCGCCATCGGCGTGATGAGCCGGACTTCCGACGTCTCCGAGTACTACGTGGCGGGGCGGCGGGTGCCGGCGCTGTTCAACGGCATGGCCACCGCCGCCGACTGGATGAGCGCCGCGTCCTTCATCGGGCTGGCGGGCACGCTGTACTACGCCGGCTTCGAGGGGCTCGCCTTCGTCACCGGCTGGACGGGCGGATATGTGCTGGTGGCGCTGCTGCTGGCGCCCTTCCTGCGCAAGTTCGGGCAGTTCACGATCCCGGATTTCCTCGGCGCGCGATACGAGGGGCACTTCGCCCGGGTGGTCGGCGTGTTTGCTGGCGTGCTGGCGAGCTTCGTTTACGTGGTGGCGCAGATCTACGGCGTGGGGCTCATCACCAGCCGCTTCATCGGCATCGAGTTCGAGATCGGCGTGTTCGTGGGCCTCGCGGGCATCCTGGTGTGTTCGTTTCTGGGTGGCATGCGGGCGGTGACCTGGACGCAGGTCGCCCAGTACCTGATCCTCATCGTCGCCTATCTGGTGCCGGTGGGCATCCTGTCGTACAAGGTGACCGGCGTTCCGCTGCCCCAGCTGACCTACGGCAAGGTGCTGCAGGATCTGGGTGTGAAGGAGCTGGAGCTGTTCTCCGAGCCGCGGGAGAACGCTGTCCGCGTGCAGTACCGGCATCGCGCCGAGGAGTACGCCCGCAAGATCGCCGACCTGCCCGACTCCCTTGCCGCGGAGCGGATGGCTCAGGTCCAGCGGGTCAACGAGCTGCGCACCCAGGGCGCGGCAGCCCGGGACATCTCTGTCGCTGAACGGCAACTGCGTGACCTGCCCCGTACCGCCGATGAAGCCCGCGTGAAGTGGGAGCGGGCCCGTCAGGACAGTCTCTCCCGCACCGTGCCGCCGCCGCCCCACGCCGAAGCTCACCCGGGGGCCGATCAGGCTGCCCGGGATAGCGCCCGGCGCAACTTCCTGGCGCTCACCTTCGTGTTGATGGTCGGCACCGCCGCACTGCCCCACATCCTGATGCGCTACTACACGACGCCGACGGTGCGGGAAGCGCGACGTTCGGTGTTCTGGTCGCTGTTCTTCATCTTTCTGCTGTATGTCACGGCGCCGGCTTATGCGGTCTTCGCCAAGTGGGAGGTCTATAGCAGTCTGGTGGGCTCCAACATTGCCACCTTGCCCCACTGGGTGGCCTCGTGGGGCAAGGTCGGCCTCGTCAAGATCGAGGACATCAACGGCGACGGCATCCTCCAGCTGGCCGAACTCACCATCAACAGCGACGCGATCCTGCTGCTGGTGCCGGAACTGGCCGGATTGCCCTACGTGGTTTCCGGGCTGGTGGCCGCGGGTGGCCTGGCAGCGGCACTGTCGACCGCGGATGGCCTGCTGCTGACGATCTCCCACGCCCTGTCCCATGATCTCTACTACAAGATCATCAACCCGGAAGCCTCCACCCAGCGCCGGCTGGTGATCACCAAGTCCCAGCTGCTCGTGGTGGCGGTGGTGGCCGCCTGGGTGGCGTCGCTGCGTCCGGACAGCATCCTCTTCATGGTCGGGCTGGCCTTCTCGATCGCTGCGTCGGCCTTCTTTCCTGCGCTGGTGCTGGGCATCTTCTGGAAGCGCGCCAACAAGTGGGGCGCGGTGACCGGCATGATCGCCGGCCTTGGGATGACGCTCTACTACATCGTGCGCACCCATCCCTTCTTCGGCGGCAGCATGGCCGAGGCCTGGCTGGACATCCATCCGATCTCCTGCGGCGTCTTCGGCGTGCCCGCAGGCTTCGTGGTGATTGCTGTCGTCAGCCTGCTCACGCCCCCGCCGAGTGCCGAGGTTCAGGCCCTTGTCGACGACGTCCGGCTGCCCGATCCAGCGAAAAAACGAAAACAGGCTTTGACATCCTGAATTCTTCATGTATAGTGCCGCCTCCACTTGGAGAGGTGGATGAGTGGTTTAAGTCGCACGCCTGGAAAGCGTGTTCAGGGTAATACCCTGACGCGGGTTCGAATCCCGCCCTCTCCGCCAAGAATTCCCCCGGATGGTTAGCGTGTGCCTTGCTTGTAAGGCGCGCGCTTTGCCACGTTCGTGGCAGCCGATCTGGCCATGTTTTACCTTGTCCTACCGTTCGCATGACGGAGGGCTTTAATCCAGAAGGAGATCTCATGCGACATTACGAAGTCGTTTTCATCGTTCACCCCGATCAGAGCGAGCAGGTGCCCGCCATGATCGAGCGCTACCGCAGCCTCGTCACCTCCCAGGGCGGCCAGATCCATCGCCTGGAAGACTGGGGCCGTCGTCAGCTGGCCTACCCGATCCAGAAGATCCACAAGGCCCACTACGTGCTGATGAACATCGAGTGCGATCAGCCGACCATCGCCGAACTGGAGCACGGCTTCAAGTTCAACGATGCCGTCCTGCGTCACCTGTCTATCCGCACCAAGAAGGCTGTCACCACTCCGTCGCCGATGATGAAGGAAGAGAAGTCCCGCTCCCTGACCTCCGCCGACGAGGCCAAGCCGGCCGCCGAGCAGCAGCCCGCCGCCTGAGTTGCAGGAGCAGGGCCGCAACAGTTTTGAGATAGAAGGCGTCCTGGCCGAGATTGGTCAGATGCGTTACTCCCCCGGCGGTGTGCCGGTGCTGGCAGGACGCATCGAGCACCGGTCGCGGCAGGCGGAAGCCGGGCTCCCCCGGAATGTGGAGCTCGAGTTGCAGGTGGTGGCCGTGGGTGACAAGGCAAAAATGCTAGCCGTCGCCCGTCTCGGCAGTACCGCCCGGCTCACCGGTTTCCTCGCAGCAAAAAGTCTGCGGAGCAGGATGCCTGTATTGCACATCGATACGATCGAATTTTTGGAAGGAACGAATCATGGCATTCAAGCCAGCAATGAAGCGTAAGGACGACCGTGGCGGTCGCAGCCTCTTCAAGCGTCGCAAGTTCTGCCGTTTCAGCGCAGAGAAGATCGAAGAGATCGACTACAAGGATGTGGACATCCTGAAGGACTTCATCACCGAAAACGCCAAGATCATGCCGGCTCGCATCACCGGTACCAAGTCTGGCTACCAGCGTCAGCTGTCCACCGCGATCAAGCGTGCCCGCTTCCTCGCGCTCCTGCCTTACACCGACCTGCACCAGTAATCCCGGAGAGACAGCATGCAAATCATTCTTTTGGACAAGGTTGTCAACCTGGGTGGTCTGGGCGATGTGGTCAAGGTCAAGGACGGCTATGCCCGTAACTTCCTGATCCCCCAAGGCAAGGCCAAGCGTGCCAACGCCGCCAACCTGGCTGAGTTCGAAGCCCGTCGTGCCGAGCTCGAGCGCATCGCCGCCGAGCAGCTGGCTGCCGCTCAGGCTCAGGGTGAGAAGCTCGAAGGTCTGGCCATCACCGTCAGCCGCAAGGCCGGTGTCGATGGTCGCCTGTTCGGCTCCGTCACCAACGCCGACATCGCCGACGCCCTCAAGGCTCAAGGCTTTGCCGTCGAGAAGTCTGCCGTCCGCATGCCGGAAGGCCCGCTGAAGGTTGTCGGCGAGTCGCAACTCGTCGTCGCCCTGCATACCGACGTGACTGCTACCATCACCGTCACGGTGGTCGGCGAGAACTGATCGGTTGGCGAGTACTCGCTTCGATCAAAAAGGGCTGCCTAGTGCAGCCCTTTTTGTTTTTTGTCCGGATTGTTCCGGGTGTTTCGTTCTACTGATGGTCTATGCGCAAATCTCAAAATCATTCCGATGATCCCGTGATGTCGAATCTGCGCCTGCCTCCCCATTCGCTGGAGGCGGAGCAGTCCCTGCTGGGCGGTCTGCTGATCGACAACACCGTGTGGGACCGGGTGGGCGACGTCGTCAATGAGGCGGATTTCTACCGGGACGATCACCGGCGGATCTTTCGCCAGATCGCCCGCCTGATCGAACTGGGCAAGCCGGCCGATGTGGTCACTGTCTTCGAGGCGCTCGAGAAGAATGGCGAGGCCGAGCACGTCGGTGGCCTGTCGTATCTGGGTGAGATTGCCAACAGCACGCCGTCGGCGGCCAACGTCCGGCGCTACGGCGAAATCATCCGTGAGCGCGCGATCCTGCGGAAGCTGGTGTCGGTGGGGGACGATATTGCCGCCAGTGCGCTGACGCCTTCCGGCAAGGACGCCAAGACGCTCCTCGATGAGGCGGAGGCCAAGGTGTTCGAGATTGCCGAGGCGGGCGCGCGCACGGTCAGCGGCTTCGTGCCGATCCAGCCGATTCTTGGTCAGGTGGTGGATCGCATCCAGGAGCTCTACGACCGCGATTCTCCGGCGGGTATTACCGGTGTCGCCACCGGCCTGGCGGATCTCGACGACAAGACGTCCGGCCTGCAGCCCTCGGACATGATCGTGCTGGCTGCGCGCCCCGGTATGGGCAAGACCTCGCTGGCGCTGAACATCGCCGAGCATGTGGCGATCGAGGGTGGTCTGCCGGTGGCGGTGTTCTCGATGGAAATGCCGGGGACTCAGCTGGCGACCCGTTTCCTGTCGTCCGTGGGGCGCATTGATCAGCACAAGATCCGTTCGGGCAAGCTCAACGACGAGGAGTGGCAGCGGCTTACTTACGCGCTGGGCAAGCTCCATGAGGCGCCGATCTTCATCGACGAAACGCCGGGCCTCAACCCGACCGACTTGCGCGCACGCTGCCGGCGTCTGCATCGCCAGTGCGGCCGCTTGGGCCTGATCGTGATCGACTACCTTCAGCTGATGACTTCGCTGAAGGAGAGCGACAACCGCTCAGCCGAGCTGTCGGAGATCTCGCGGTCGGTGAAGTCGCTGGCAAAGGAGCTGCATGTGCCGATCATTGCGCTCTCGCAGCTCAACCGAAGCCTGGAGCAGCGCCCCAACAAACGCCCGGTCGCATCGGATCTGCGGGAGTCCGGCGCCATCGAGCAGGACGCGGACATCATCATGTTCATCTACCGGGACGAGATCTATAACCCCGACTCCCCGGATAAGGGCATGGCTGAGCTGATCATCTCCAAGCACCGGAACGGCTCTACCGGCACCATCCCCATGACTTTCATCGGAGAGTTCACCCGTTTCGAGAACTTTGCGGGGATGAGGATGAGCGGTGGTGGGGATGACTACTGAGGTCTGTTTTGAATTAATTTCCCCAAACCTCTTGACGTGTTCTGATAGTTCTTTATAATTCGGCCCTCTTCGCAGCGCAGTTGTTCAGCGCGGTGTTGAGGGGAATGGCCCGGAAGTGTTGGGTTGTTCTGGCGCAGTCAGGTGTTTGCAGCGAAGTTTAAAAAGATTTCGCGAAATGCTTGACGGAGCTGAAAGGCTCTGTATAATGCGCACCTCTTCGCTGCAGCGCGCAGCGGTTCTTT
>NZ_SSXU01000108.1 GCF_009469605.1 Zoogloea sp. 1C4
AGGTTCTGTTAATCAACTAGATCATAAAGTAGAAGTAATACCTATCAATGGTTATTAGGCTAAGTTACCATGTGACTTAGAAAGATTGAATAGTGTAGCTTACTCTACATGCGATTGTGGTGGCTGGATACCTATGAAGAAGAGTACAGGCACATTCAGTGTATATGATAAGAAAGATAACTGTGATTGTTGTAATATGATTATACACGATGATGTATTAATACCATTAGTAAAGAACCTTCACAATATTACTAAAGATAAAGACGCATTAGAAATACTTAATAAAGATACTAATACTAGATAGACGCTTAGTGCATTAATTAATAATTATACAGTTTGTAGCAAAAATGGTAGATTACAGCACACTAGTTTTAATGGTACTAATTTCAGTTATACGCCACAATATGATGTTAAACCAGGATATCTCATCTCAAACGTTCCAGAAGGATATGCGAAAATCTCATACCATGCTATCTATACTGATGAAGATGGCATGCCGATGATGCCAGATGTATAGTCTTACTTTGAAGCTTGCTTTTGGTATTGTGCACAAAAGATTCTTTATATTAAGTATATAAAAGGAGAAGTACACAGATAGTTGTGGATAGATGCTAAGAACTCTTATAACTTCTATAGAAAGCAAGCATATGCTGAATCTTTGATGCCTAATCAAGATGAATTGACTAATATTAAGTATACGTGGAATACATTAGTTCCAGAGATGGATGAAGAACGTACTTTCTTTAGTACTACTGGAGATAGACAAGAAATTTATAATTAGAATTATAATAGACTATGGAGATAAATAGCCAAGTAAATACATTTCAAGGAGGTATGAATATCGACAGTGATATTACTATGCTAGCTGATAACTAGTATAGATGGGCTGAGAATATTCGACTACTTACAGATAATGCTAGTACTACAGGTATTCTATAGAATATAGAAGATGTAAGATAGTACGAAGGTGGTATTGAAGCATCTGAAAATATACTTGGTACAGCAGTAACTAGGTGGTACAATTCTACTAAGAAGATAGTAGAAGAATGTGGTATAGTAGTTACTATGGAATTGTATGAAGGAACTTATATTAATAATATATGGGCTATAACTGATTTCAACAGTATTAAACCTACTTGGACTTTAGTAGTATCTGCTGTTATGAATCTAGTTAATAAAGTAGCTATCGTTACTAATTATGAGTCAGATAAAGTAAGTAAGATA
>NZ_SSXU01000109.1 GCF_009469605.1 Zoogloea sp. 1C4
GACTGAGTAACCGTCTTCGAAGTCAAGCGCAATGAAGCGACTTGTCCCAAGGTTTTGCAGTGCGCACCATGGCGTTGAGCGTGGTGAGCAACTTGCGCATGCAAGCGACCAGGGCGACCTTGGGCAACTTGCCAGCGGCCTTCAGACGCTCGTAGAAGGCCTTGATGGCCGGGTTGTAGCGGGTGGCCGTGAGCGTTGCCATGTACAGCACGCGGCGGATCTCGAAGCGCCCGCCTTGTACGCGCCGCCTGCCCTTGCTGCCGCCGGAGTCATTGGCCATGGGCGCCACGCCCACCAATGCAGCGATCTCGCGCCGGTTCAGCCGGCCCAGCTCTGGCAGCTCGGCAATCATCGTGGCACTGGCCACCGGGCCGACTCCCGCAGCCGACTGCAGCAGCGTGTCGAGCTCCCCAAAGTGCTCGCGCACATGCGTGACCATCTGCTCTTCGATCTCATCGAGCTGCGCCTTGATCGCCGCCTCGATGGCCTCGATGCTGGCGTGCAGCTTCTTGGGCGTGATCTGCAGCCGTTGGCGCTCCGAATGGAGCATGGTCAGCAACTGGCGCCTGCGCGTGACCAGGGCCGCGAGCCACTGCTGGCGCTCATCGGCCAGGGGGCGCAAGAAGCGCTGCAGATCGTCGCGGCGCAGCAGCACCGCTGCCAGCTCGGCCAGCGTGCGCGCATCCACCGCGTCGGTCTTGGCCAGGCGTCCCATGGATTTGGCGAAGTCGCGCGCCTGGCGCGGGTTGATGACCGCCACGGGCAGGCCTGTGGCCTGCAGGGCACACGCTAACGCGGCCTCGTAGCCGCCGGTGGCCTCCATCACCACCAGACCCACGTCCAGGGGCTGCAGGGCAGCCGCCAGCGCCGAGTGGCCTTCGGCATCGTTGTCAAACCGCTGGGCGCTGCTCTTGGCACCCAGCACACAGACATCCACGTGCGCCTTGGCCACGTCGATGCCCACCGTCACTGAGGTAACAGACATGATCTTCAGATCCCTTGCTTGTGCATGCGCGCTCAATCAAGGCGCGCGTAACCGTTCGGGCTTCACGAAGACCAGCGCGGCGGCCATGCGTTCTGTACTCAGTCACGGGCTCTATCACCCCAGCGCCTACCAAACTGCACGGGCCGGTCTGGCCGCCTCAACGGCGTTCAGACTCTACCGCGCTGGTCTGGTTTAAAGATACAAGC
>NZ_SSXU01000110.1 GCF_009469605.1 Zoogloea sp. 1C4
ATATTAAAGACTTGAGAAGCCCAGCAGATGTTATAGACCTAAACAAAGTAATATTGCCTTATATAGAATATAAAGATCCTATACTTCGTAATGTACTATCTGATATGAAAAAGCAGATAGTATCACCAGGTAGAAAAGGATACGAAAACAAATTTGTATTTAGAGGATTAAAATATTCTGTAGGAGTTGGTGGTATTCACTCTGAAAACAAACCTGAGATAATTATTCCTAAGGAAGATGAAATGTTAATAGATATTGATGTTGCATCTCTGTATCCCAGTATGATAATAGAGTATAAATTCTACCCAAAACATTTGGGTTCTGAATTTCTAGAAGTTTATAATCAAGTTAAAGATGAACGAATAGAAGCAAAACATAATGGTATTAAGACTAAAGATAAAACGCTTAAATTAGCATTAAACGGTCTTAGTGGTAATCTACAGAATGAACATAATTTCTGTTATAGTCCTTTCGCAGTAATGCAGATTAGAATAAATGGACAATTACTATTACTTATGTTAGCAGAAAGATTATCTGATATTGGCTGTAGAATAGTACAGGCAAATACAGATGGTTTATTTGTTCTTCTTAAGAAGAATCTGTATGAAAAATTACAAAGTATATGTAAGGAATGGGAACAACAAACGAGACTAACCCTAGAGGAAGATCGTTTTGAAGCTATGTATCAGTATGCTATTAATGATTATATAGCTGTAAAAGAAGGTTATCAAGCAATGAAGAAATTGTTTGAAACTGAACCAGAAAAAGCTCTAAACAAAAAGAAAAAACCTTATACTTCTTTAGATATGATTAAAGATGATTATATTAAAGAAAAAGGCATGTTCATTACTAAGGTTTCACTTGGTAAGGGAATGTCTGCAAAGATTATTCCAGAAGCTATTAGAGATTATTTTGTTGATGGTATTCCTGTAAAAGATACTATCTACAATTGTAAAGATATTAAGAAGTTCCTTACTTACCAGAAAGTAGATAAGAAATTCTCTGTAGAATATAATGGAGAACTGATACAAAGAATCAATAGATTCTATGCATCTACTAATGGTCCTTATTTATATAAATGTAAAATAGTAAATAGAGATGTTGAGATACCGCAATATCTTGTATGTCTCAAAACAGGAGAAAGTATAATAACTACAGATCCAAATCAG
>NZ_SSXU01000111.1 GCF_009469605.1 Zoogloea sp. 1C4
TTAATGGATAAAATGCTCTATTACTAGTCTGAAGAAGGTAACACACATGTACAATTTGCTGTAAGAAATTCTAATGGTAAACACATAAAAGTAGAATTTGATCCTAGTAGAGCTTCAGAATCTCAACATAAATTAGCTATAAGAAAAATAGCTAAAGATCTGCATTGGAATACCGATAAGTATGCTTTATTAGAACCTATATCAGATAGTATTATTCGACTAGCTACTTCTTACTTTAAACAGTATCCAAACGCTAAACAATTTAAGATAGCAGGTTTAGAGCAATTAGCTTTTACTAGAGAAGACTTAGGAATAGGTACTGATAAAGGACCAGTGTCTTTACTTACTTGGTTAATTAACACTGGTAAAATTGAAACAGATTTAGGTGATACTATATATAGAGCTCCTTTCATATATACAGATGGAGTAGCTATACCACAAGTTACTGAAACAGAATTAGCTAGTGCAAGCAAACAATAGCCAGTATAGAAATCAGCATAGAGAAAGGTAGAAGAAACTAACAATAAACAAGTAAAATTAGATAATAAACCTATTTCTACTACAGGTATAGAATATGTTTCTACTAATGAGAATTGGTCTGAAGAATAGATTAAAGATTGGATGAAAACCAATTCTCCTCAATACAAATATAAAACTGGTAAATGGCAAATAATTCGTAGAAATGGTAAATTGCAAGCTGCTCAGAGATTAGCGAAAAGAGGGTTAACTTCACAAGTAAAAGGTGAAGGTAAATTAAATGTAGATGAAGCTAGACAATGGCTACAAGATAAACTAGGCATTGACAAATCAGATGTTGTAACTTCAGAAGCAGTATTTAGAATGGCTAATGCTCCACAAGTATACGGTGCTTTAAAAGTATGTATGGATAGACTTAGTGGTGATACAGCAGCTAGAATATTCTTATCAGAACAATCTGGGCAAGGAGTAGAATTCCACGAAGGTTTCCATTATGTAAGTTAGTTATTAATAAACGATAAGCTTAGAGAACAAGTATATCAAGATTATGTAAAACAATATCCATATTTAAAAGATGCTTCTAAACAAGAAGTAGAAGAAGCTCTTGCTGAAGAATTCAGACAATATATGCTAAATGAAACTAAGCCATCTATAGCATATAGAATTAAAAAACTATTCAACGTAATACTTAA
>NZ_SSXU01000112.1 GCF_009469605.1 Zoogloea sp. 1C4
AACCCGACCTTGTATTGTGTTGATGTGCGGAACCGGTCGTTTTCAGGTCTTTGTGCGGGGCCGGGACTGCATACCTGGGGGGCACCTCAGGTTGAGCGGCGGGATGCCGTACCCGCCCTTGGGCCACGCGCCCGCGAGGTAGATCTTGCAACTGCCGCTCACCCTCGCTCAATAGATCGAACAGTATCTTTGGCCCGGCTTGCCGGCAGCCCGCATTCACAAGGTTGATCGAAAGAGGACACCTCATGCATCCGCTTCAACTCGGCATTGATGTCGCCAAGGCCAAGCTCGACTGCGCCCTGCGCCTCGCGAGCGGCAAGTTCCGCCACAAAGTCGTCGACAACACCCCGGCCGGCTTCAAGGCGCTGGACGACTGGCTCGCCAAGGAAGGTGCCACGGCGCTCCAGGTCTGCATGGAAGCCACCGGTACCTACTGGGAGGCGGTCGCCGAGTACCTGGCAGGCCGCACCGAGACAACGGTCAGTGTCGTCAATCCGGTCCAGATCAAGGCTTTCGGCGCGTCCCGGATGATGCGTACCAAGACCGACAAGGTCGATGCCAAGCTGATCGCCCAGTTCTGCGCCGAGCGCACGCCCGTTCCCTGGCAAGCCCCCACGCCTGCCGAAAAAAACCTGCGTGCTCTGGTGCTGCGCCTTGATGCGCTTCAATCCATGCGCACCCAGGAATCCAACCGCCTGGAGGTGGCCCGCGATAGCGTCGCCGAGGGCATTACCAAGCACCTCAAGTGGCTCGACGACGAGATTGCACGGCTTGGCAAGGCCATCCGCGACCACATCGACAACGACCCGACCCTGAAGGACAAGCACCGCCTGCTCGACTCGATCCCCGGTCTCGGGGAGCGCACCACCGCCGTACTGCTGGCCTTCCTCGCCGAACCTGCACGCTTCGAGAATGCACGTCAGGTGGTTGCCTTCGCCGGCCTCGACCCGCGCCAGCACGAGTCGGGCAGCAGCGTGCGCGGCAAGCCCCGGCTCTCCAAGGTCGGCCACAGCTTTCTGCGCAAGGCCCTCTACATGCCCGCCATGGTCGCCCTCTACCGAACCGACTGGGGCAAGCTCTTCCGCGAACGCCTCGCCGCCAAGGGCAAACCCCCGATGCTCATCATCGGCGCCATGATGCGCAAGCTCCTCCACGTCAGCTACGGCGT
>NZ_SSXU01000113.1 GCF_009469605.1 Zoogloea sp. 1C4
ATTTTTTCGGGTATGAAAAAAGCCCGCACAAAACATATAGTCTGTACGAGCCTTTAAAGCTAAAACATAGTAATATTGTATCATTAAGAATCACAAATCACAAGTGATTTGTGATTAATCACTTGTGATTTGTGATAAGTGATTTGTGATTAATATATAAAAGCCCTCTTTAAAGGGCTTTTATGTTTATTTTGAAAAAGAGATAAAATCAATATATCCCTTTTCCCCAATTTTTACAACGGCATTGTAGGGCTTTTTCTCTTTGTTTTTGATTCCTTTTACCAGGGTTTCTTTTCCCTCCAGTAATTCTTTTACATTCGTTTTGGTTAGTTTTTTCTTTCTAAAATGTTCAGCTAAAGTAAACTTACATTCAGGATAATTTGAACAACCATAAAACGATTTTTTTAATACAATATTGTTGCCACACTTAGGACATTTTCCTACAAGGGGTCCCGAGCGCTTAGTGGGAATTTGTACCCCTTATCGATACAAATTCCCCGTAGGCGCTAGGGACCTCTTTAGCTTCTTGGAAGCTGTCAGTAGTATATCTAATAATTTATCTCCATTCCCTTTAGTAACGTGTAACTTTCCAAATTTAAAAAAGCGACTCATAGAATTATTTCCTCCCGTTAAATAATAGATAACTATTAAAAATAGACAATACTTGCTCATAAGTAATGGTACTTAAATTGTTTACTTTGGCGTGTTTCATTGCTTGATGAAACTGATTTTTAGTAAACAGTTGACGATATTCTCGATTGACCCATTTTGAAACAAAGTACGTATATAGCTTCCAATATTTATCTGGAACATCTGTGGTATGGCGGGTAAGTTTTATTAAGACACTGTTTACTTTTGGTTTAGGATGAAAGCATTCCGCTGGCAGCTTAAGCAATTGCTGAATCGAGACTTGAGTGTGCAAGAGCAACCCTAGTGTTCGGTGAATATCCAAGGTACGCTTGTAGAATCCTTCTTCAACAATCAGATAGATGTCAGACGCATGGCTTTCAAAAACCACTTTTTTAATAATTTGTGTGCTTAAATGGTAAGGAATATTCCCAACAATTTTATACCTCTGTTTGTTAGGGAATTGAAACTGTAGAATATCTTGGTGAATTAAAGTGACACGAATGTTCAGTTTTAATTTTTCTGAC
>NZ_SSXU01000114.1 GCF_009469605.1 Zoogloea sp. 1C4
ACCGTTGAAAGTAATTATACCTGAAGATACATCATCATATAGTTTACTTATAAACAGCTTACTACCTTCAGATTTAATCAAAGCTTTTACTACAGAAGTATCTACTACACCACCGCCTTCACCACCACCAATACCTAATGCTGATGGTTGGATATTGTGCCATGTACCATCACTAGCATACTACAGTAAATCTCCTTCTGTAATATAAGTAATAGTAACATCTTTAAGAGTAGCTAAATGATTAATTCTTTCAACTAATGTATCAAGCTCACCAACGCTAGTATCTAGAGTCTATACATTACCCTACAATGTTCTTACTAATCCTGTGAGTTCATTTAATTCATCTTTAGTTGCGTACTATGCCATTACTTTAATAGTTTATCTATTACTACTAATAATTTCATTCTCTGTTCCTCATCTATATTAAACGCGTATCCTTGAATTAGTATATCATATACGTAATTAACACACACGTAGTTTAATATTTGAGTTCTATCATAAGCAATATTATACTTTACTTTATTGCTTATTGTTTTACCTATTTTATAGTTATTCTCTATCATAGTGCACAACAACCATTATTGCAGCTCCTACAAACCTTACAATTTGTTACTCTACTATACGTACAGCAAGTATGCTCTAATGGGATTTCTAAGAGTCTACATAAATCAATATAATAATCTATAGCATCTTCAGTTAACTGATTAGCTAGAGCATATTCAAGTAATTGTGATTTAAAATCACACATTAATATTTTTTCCTTTTGGTGCTTATCTAAACAAGTATTGCAAAAAGTTACTAACATGTTTACTTTCCTATAGTACAAATTCTTCTAGTCTATAGCTATTGCAACTGCATTATTACTGCCAATAACACTAACTATGAAAGATGTGGCATCGTGTTCTTTAATGTTTATCGTAATGACATTATCAGAAATGCTAGGAGAATCAATGACATAGTTATGATCGTCATCATCACTACTGTACATATTCTTCTTATTAAGAACACTATCTAAATAAACTTTAGTTACTGAACTAGCGCTATCTAAAGTAATTGTAAGTATGTTATTCTCTATCTTTGTATTAATTATTTTCATATCTACAAAAAATTAAAAAGGCGAAGCCGAGGATAAACCTCAACCTCGCCTGGG
>NZ_SSXU01000115.1 GCF_009469605.1 Zoogloea sp. 1C4
GGTGACGCAGGTCGATCATCGCGTCCAGCCGGGCGCGGAAAAAATCCGGGGTGGTCATCGCAAACCTGCGCTCCAAATCTTCCAGAAAGTGAATGCGATTGCACTGGAAACTGGAGGATTCGGCAAGCGCTCAACCACGCGCAGGCCGCGTGAGGAAAGGCTCCGAGGAGTTCTTCAGGACCGACTAGCAAGCTTGTCTCAGCGACTTCAACAACAAAAACCCCGCCGGATAAAGGCGGGGTTTTCTTTTGCTGTTCTCTGCACAGGGAGGCCGATGGTTTTACAGGGCGGGGCTACCGGCGGCGGACGCGGCCTGTTTCATCGGGGGCGTGGGTTGCTCGCTCACCGGCGGGGGCTGAGCAGGCTGATTGGACTGGGCCAGACGGGTGATTTCAGCGCGGGATGCCATAATGAAGTCTTTGCAGGCCGACGAATTAGGCGCTGCAGAAACCATCGAGCCAGACCACGCGGCGGGAAGCACATCACCCTTGGCGGTAATGTTCCACGTTCCCAGAACCTTGTTGTTCTGTTCTGCACAGACCGGAATCGGCAAATGCTCGCTGCCCTTGGGCGGCACAACCGCAATGAGGCGCAGCAACTCGGCATTGGCACGCGGGGGATAATCAACGAACGAGGTTTTGCCCTCTGCCGGCTCTTTCAACTTGGCTTCAAGTTGCTGCATGAAGCCTCTTGCTGCCAAACGGGGGGCCTGATCATTGGGTGCGGCTTGGGCGATGACGTTGTCTACATTGACACGTGCAGTCAGAACTGAACGATCAGTATCTATAAAACCAGCAGCATTAGCGGTTGCAGAGAAGGCCAGTGCGACAGCTGTGGCACCAGCGAGGCGGCGGAGAGTTTGAGAGGGCATAACCATCACTCCTTGTGTAGTAATTGCCTAAAACTTTAGCCATTCCGGGGGCCGGAGTCGAGTCATTTATGCCTCAAGAATCGCGATAAACCGGCCTGAAGTGGTGCGAAATGGTTAATGCCTCTTCAGCCCTATACCCCCATCGAGCCGCAATGCTCCCAACTTAACGCCAACCCCCTTGTGAACCCGCGCCACTCTCGGTAAAATTCATACCGTTAAGTCATTGATAAATAGACAGTATGAACTCAAACACTCGATCCCCAATCGCTGCTGGAT
>NZ_SSXU01000116.1 GCF_009469605.1 Zoogloea sp. 1C4
TGCAAACAATCAGGTAGATTCTCGAGTTGTAAATCTACCACAACAGGAAACAGACTCTGTGGATAACAAACAAAAACAGTGGATAAGCAGCTATTCAAGCATCACTTATCCACTGAAATCAATCAAAGTCACCAGTCCTTACGGCTATCGTCGTGACCCTATCACAGGAAAACAATCATGGCACAACGGTTTGGATCTTCGTGCGAAGAACGAACCTGCCTATGCCATGATGGATGGTATTGTCGAAAAGGTAGGGTATGACAATCGTTCTGGCAATTATGTTACGTTGAAACATGGCAACTATCATGTTAGTTATTGCCATTTGTCTTCCGTTATAGTTGGCAAAGGTGAGCGTGTTTTCTCTGGTACCATTGTTGGCGTTACTGGTAATACTGGTCGCAGTACTGGCTGTCATCTCCATCTTACATGCAAAAAGGATGGCAAGAGTATCAATCCTGCCATCCTTTTCTCAGCTACAACCTCACGGAAATAGTTTGCAAATATTCAAGATTCTTTCTTTGTTACTCAAAATCATTAGAATGAAATTTCGACTTGCGAACCTTTGTTTATAACAAAAGGCTTGTCAATAACAATTTCGTTAGCCAAAATAATCTTAAGTAAAGAATTATTGGTAACAGTTATATTTTTCGTATAGATATTATAACCAGAAACAGTTTGATTTGAAGAAACTGTTTTATCTATAAAGTTTATTGTATTTGTACCTTCCTTTGCCATGTTTATAGCTTTAGGAGCATTTATTATGCCATATCCCATTTCATTATTATATGTACCATTAGGTCTTCCAGAAACTGAAGAATATGTATATCCACCACCTTTTTGTGCTGTTTGTTCTATGATGCGGCAAACATCACTATTGGTCAAACTTGGATTAACTGACAGGACAAGTGCAGCTAATGCCGTTGCATATGGAGCGGCCATTGAAGTTCCACTCATTTTCCCAGTAGAATTACCTGGCAATGTTGATAAAATATCTCCTCCTGGTGCCATAACATCTAACTTGTCATCATATGTCGAAAAATATGATCTTTTTAGATTGCTACTTATAGAACCTACAATCAAGGCATTCGGGAACATATAACCTGGATAATCCGTTCTTTGTCCAGCATGGTTTCCTGATG
>NZ_SSXU01000117.1 GCF_009469605.1 Zoogloea sp. 1C4
TATAGCACACTATAACTACGAAGCTACGCTTTTCGTAGTTGTGTGCTCTCCGAGGGTGGGGGCTGCGCCCCTCAACCCCATGGCAGCCGCCCTAAAATTCATTCGACATGGCACAGACATCCATCCATTTCCAAGCGGTCAAAGGTGGCAGCGAGGAACACAACAAGAGAACAAAGAAACTCGACTACGTTCATCACGAACTATCGAGCCAAAACGACTATTGGCAGTCGGACACACAAGAAGCCAGACTTGCATTTGTCACCCAGAACGCAAAGGCGAAGACAGGGCGAAAGATGCAAGCCAAGGCAACCCCGATACGTGAAGCCGTGGTTGTCATCGAGGACACCACGACCATGGACGACCTCAAAAAATTGGCGAAGCGTTTTAACGATCGCTTCGGAATCGATGTGTTCCAGATCGCAATCCACAAGGACGAGGGGTACAAGAAAAGCAAAGATGGCATCAAACTCAATCTTCACGCTCATCTGGTGGCTGATTGGACAGACCATGAGAGCGGAAAAAGTCTGAAGCTCAACCGCAACGACATGGCAGAGATGCAAACTATCTGTGCCGAGGTCTTGGGCATGGAGAGGGGCAAGAGCAGCGAGAAGCAGCATCTTTCGGCCATCCAATACAAGATTGCAGCAGAGGAGCAGAGGGCAGAAGCCATCAAGAGCAAAACGAGAGGACTTGGCATCATACAGAAGAACCTATCAAATGACATTAGCGATTTGTTGGTGGAGGTCAAGACCAAGAGCAAGGAATGTGACAGATTAGCCCTCAGCGCAAAAAACATGGGAAGAATACTCGAATACAATACCGAGGAAGCCAAAAAGAAAGCCCTCATAAACGAAAGACTGTCCGAGGAGGGGAAATCCTTGCGAGAGGAAAAAGAACGCCTTAGAAACGATATTTTGGGGCTTACAACGCAAAAAGAAGAGATTGGCAGCGAAGCCGAAAGCCTTGCAGACGTTGTGCAAGCAGCCAGAAGCGACCTCTTCCACCTCAATGCACAGAAAATAGCCGTGTCTGGTGAAATCCTGAATCTCAATCAGGAGCGAGACAAGGCACAGCGAGAAGCGGAGGAAGCAAAGGCACAGAAGAGAACCGCAGAAGCCT
>NZ_SSXU01000011.1 GCF_009469605.1 Zoogloea sp. 1C4
CCACCAGCAGGCCGCGGGGGTTCTCGATCAGCTTTTCGGCCAGGGCTTCGACGGTGGCGGAGGCCACGGTGTAGCGGCGCAGGATGGGCGCGTCGTCGCCATCGGCTTGAAGGAAGCTCGCCACGTCCACCAAGGCGTTCGGGTCTTTGCGTAGCGCCCTGGTGGCCTCGCCCTTGCGGGCTTCGGCGCGGGCCTTGGCAATCTCGGCTTCTGCCTTCCATTGCCCTTGGGCGGCGGTCCATTCGTCCAGGGCGCGGGCTTCCAGGCGCACCAGCGGGGCGAGGGCCGCAGACATGGCGGGGGATTTCATCATCCCCGGCCGGCCGACGATGCAGCCCCACAAGTTGGGGAATTCCTGCCAATCGCTCAGCGCCTGCGGCCGGATCGCGCAGCGCCGGCCGATCAGGTTGCCCAGGGCGGCCACCATCGGCACGGCCACGAAATCCGGCGGGCATTGCATCCGCTCGGCCACGTCGGCCACCCAGGGGCGCAGGCGATCCGGCAACAGGGCCGCGTCAAAAGGCGCAACCGGCGCCAGCCCTTCGGGGATGGGCTGCGGATCGGGCCACGATGCCGCCGGCCAGGTGCGCGGGTCGCCCAGGGCCGGGGCCAGGGCGGCGCGTTCGGCCGGCGTTGCGGGGGTGAAGGTGGGCGGGGCCGTCATGGCTGCACCTCCAGGCCGCGGGCAGCACTGACGATGAACACCGCGGCCGGTGTGCCGCCCGGCTGTAGCAGGATCAGCCGTTTGGGCTGCACCGCGACCAGCTCGGCCAGCAGGTGGCGCAGCCTGTCCTTGGCCGGCGTCGGCTCGGTCACTACCAGCACCGACAGGGCCGCCAGGTAACGCCAGTCAAGGCGGCAAGGGTGCATGTCGGGCGGGCAGCAGATCGCCGGCCCAAGGGCCGTAGCGGGTGCCACCGGCCAGCGGTCGAGATACACCGCCACCTGACGCCCCGCCGGCACCAGATCGCGGGCGCGGGCATCGGCCAGGGGGCGGGCATGGGCCGGCAGACGCCGACCCGGCGAGCACCGCCAATAGATGCGCGGGTCGGGGTGCGGGGCGGTCATGGCGCCACCCCCGGCACAGCCAGGCGCAGGGCCGCGGCCAACGCATCGACGGCCCGGCCGCAGGCGGCGACGCGGGCCGGGCTGGTGTCGGCCAGCACGCCCACGGTGAGAAAGCCCGAATCGATCCACCCGGCCACCTCGGCAGCGGCCAGGTAAAGGGCCGGGGCGGCGGCAATCAGGGCTTCGTTGGCGTCGGCCTCTTCGAGTGGGCCGGGGCCGGAGAACACTTCGCAGATCGTCACCAAACGCCCGCCGCGATCTGCGGCAATGGTGCGGTGTCCGATGCAGCGCCAGGGGGGCGGGGTGAAGGTTGGGGCGGTCATGACAGCCTCCTTTGCTTCTGGTGCTGCAGCGGCACCGGCTGAGTGATGGGATACGGGCGGGCCACGCTGGTGGGCGCTACCGGCGCAGCGGCAGTCAGGAAGGCAGACAGGCGCACCGGGCCGGCGGTGTTGCGGGGCGTGGCCGGGGTATGGATGGGGCGCGGGCGGATGCTCATGACAGTTCCCCCCGGTGGCCTTGCCGCCCCTCCACCTCGAACCACAGGGCCGCCGCCAGGGTTTCGGTGAGCAGGGACAGCCCGCGGGTTTCGTTGGCGTTCAGTGGGTCCGGGTTGAAGCCGCCGGCCGTCTCGCCCAGGAATAGGCCGTCCGCCCGGTCGAGCTGATACCGGGCCAGGAAGGAGGCCACGCACGCGGCCTGGTGGAGGGTGTCGGCCCGCGTGTCGCCGATGATCGGATTTCGAAGGCGGGACGGCCTGTCCGGGGTCGGGGCTTGCGGATTCATGCGACCCCCTGTTCGGCGACGATGCCGGCAAGCTGCCCGACCATGGTGAGCATGTCGGCGGAGGAGAGCGGGATAACCACCATCTCCCGCCCGTCCATCTCGCCACCTGGTGCGGTGAGCGTGGCTACCTTGCCGGCAGCACCATCCGCCGAAGCATCGAGCCAGGGTGCGGACGACAGCAGCCACATGAAGCCCTTGCGGGTGGGCAGGATCAGCCCGAAGGCGCCCGCAGCGCGGGCGGCGGGCGACATGGGCGGCAACGGCAACAGCTCGCCACGGCGCAGAGCCAGGCGGGCTGCAGGGTCTTTGCGGAGGAAGCTGAAGGCAGCAAGCAGCGCCGACAGGGTGCGCCACCGCTGAACGACCACCGCGGGGCAAAGGACGTTCGCGCTCATGCTCTCGCCCTCCCATCGATGGTGGTCAGCACCCTCCCAAGAATCCGAACCATCTCCAGCACGGCGGCGGTATTGTGGGAATCAACCCCCAGCTTGATGCCGATGGAAATCAGGCCGCAATCGAAAAGGCTGAAGACTTCCGATGCGGCTTCGTACAGCTCGGGGGCGGCGGCAATCAGCGCTTCGTTGGCGTCGGCCTCTTCGAGCGGGCCGGGGCCGGAGAACACTTCGCAGATCGTCACCAAACGCCCGCCGCGATCTGCGGCAATGGTGCGGTGACCGATGCGACGCCAGGGGGTGAAGGTGGGGGCGGTCATGAGCGGACCCCGCCTTTCTGCACCTGTTCGGCCGTGAAGCCGGCGTAGTTGTCCATATCACAGGCCACCGTCCAGCCCAGGGCGGCAAGCTTGGCGGCGTCGGAGTGCTCAGGGGATTTGTCGCGGATCACCGCCAGGAGGGCAGCGAGCTGGGCAAAGGCCTTGGCGCAGCACTCGAAGCCAGAGAACACGTCTTCGACGTGGACGGGCTTGAAATCGGGATCGGCGCTCATGCTCCGGCCCTCCACGCAAAGGCGATGCGCCACGCCAGCACGGGGCCGACGAAGAGGCGCAGGGCGCGGTAAAGCTTGAGGGAGAAAACGGGGGATACGGACGCGTGCATACGCTTGCACGGTAGGGCATGGGTTGCCATGGTGCGGACTCCTTTGTCGGACTGAATCCACCCCTCGCTGTCAAACGGGGGGCGGGCCAAAGCGGGGTTGACAGACCGGGACAAAGGAACCGGCAGGCCGAAGCCTCCCCGCCCGGCCCACCATTGATCGAGGGCGCACCTTGGGCGATACGGACGCAAAAAAAGCCGCTGGGCGGCTTGAGTCCGCCTTTGTCGTTCGGGCTGTCAAACCCGGTCACCACTGTTTAGGTGACGGCGTGAGTATCGGCCCGGCATGGGGCGGGCGTCAAGCGTTTATCTCCCATACACCCCCGCGGGGTCACTGACAAAACTGACAGAAGGGGCTTTTGTCAGTTTTGTCAGTGCCGCCCCGGTGCATATCCGTAGAAATTCGCCCCGCCCCGCAGGGCTACCAGAAGCCGCGGGATCGCAGCCAGGCAGGGGCTGGCTGCGGCGCCCCAGGGGCGGGCCAGGTAACGGCACAGAGGGCCGGCACCGGCCGGCCAGACGCCCCGGCGCCGGCAGCTTGGGCAGGGTCACCAGCCAGGCGAACGGCCCACCGGCCGGGCCGCCCCGGCGAGGCCTTCGGGCTGGCGGCGGGGGCAGCTCCGGCAGGACCGCCCCCGCAGGGCCACCAGAAGCCGCAGGGTCGCAGCCAGACAGGGGCCGGCAGCGGTGCCCCAGGGGCGGGCCGGGTAACGGCACAGAGGGCCGGAACCGGCCGGCCAGACGCCCCGGCGCCGGCAGCTTGGGCAGGGTCACCAGCCAGGCGAACGGCCCACCGGCCGGGCCGCCCCGGCGAGGCCTTCGGGCTGGCGGCGGGGGCAGCTCCGGCAGGACCGCCCCGGCAGGGCCGCCAGAAGCCGCAGGGTCGCAGCCAGACAGGGGCCGGCAGCGGTGCCCCAGGGGCGGGCCGGGTAACGGCACAGAGGGCCGGAACCGGCCGGCCAGACGCCCCGGCGCCGGCAGCTTGGGCAGGGTCACCAGCCAGGCGAACGGCCCACCGGCCGGGCCGCCCCGGCGAGGCCTTCGGGCTGGCGGCGGGGGCAGCTCCGGCAGGACCGCCAGAAGCCGCAGGGTCGCAGCCAGACAGGGGCCGGCAGCGGTGCCCCAGGGGCGGGCCGGGTAACGGCACAGAGGGCCGGAACCGGCCGGCCAGACGCCCCGGCGCCGGCCGCTCCGGCAGGACCGCCCCCGCAGGGCCACCAGAAGCCGCAGGATCGCAGCCAGGCCGGGGCCGGCAGCGGTGCCCCAGGGGCGGGCCGGGTAACGGCACAGAGGGCCGGCACCGGCCGGCCAGCGGTCCCGGCCTTGTGCAGACGCCTGCACTCATCGGCAAAAGCCGGGGGGCGAGGGTTCGGCGCCAGACTGCGCAGGGCGAGGGCCGAAGGCGGGGAATGTTCCGAGTGTTCCGACTTAGTTAACTGAGAGTCGGAACTACTACTATCCCTCGGAACCCGCGCCCCGTCTGGGCTTCCAGTTTCTGTTCCGACTGTTCCGAGCGTTCCGACCTGTTTTAGTTGTGCCGGATGTTGGGGCGTGCCGTTTGGGGGGGTGTGCGGGGCGGTTCGTCCTATCTGGCATGGGGGCGGGCGCCCCCTGCGAACACCGCCAGCGCCAGGCGTGGCAGGGCTTGCGGGCGTGGTCTGACTCGATACATCACCCTCACTGCTGCAAAGTGTGTATGCACATGAAGTAAAACTAATTAACCCTATGCGCGCTTCCAGCTAGAAAAAGAACGCGGTGCGAATTACCCGCATGAGGAACCCCTCAGGAAGGACCCGCGACCTATTTCACCCCAGCTGAAGCGCAGGTATCGAAGCCAGGGTGAAGCACCCAGGCCGTGCAGCTCGCCCCACCATCGGCAGGCAACTGGTTCAGAGGGTGCCCAGACGTATAGGCCGGCGGCAGGTCGGCACGCTCGCCGCAGTAGCCGTCAGAGAGCCCCGGCCGTCGCCGATGGGTGCATGTCTGGCACGCTGGTTCAACAGGTGTTTTATGCGGCGCGGATTGCCCTTGAACCCCACCCCCGGCCGGCACGTAAAATGCCTTTTGGCTTGAATTTTCACTCTCTTCAACCCTTTTTCTTTCAAAATCGATCGGAACAGTCGGAACGTCGGAACAAGAAGATAAAAATTCATATTTATCAGTTGGTTGCGGGTTGATCTCTGTTCCGACCACTAGGCCGATGTTCCGACCGCTCGACTCGGAACAGGTCATTTTTGCCTCATTATTAGGCAATTTTTCAGCCGAATCCCCGACAAGTGCAGCCCAATCGATCACGGTTATCAGATCTCCAGAATGCTCGGCTTTATGCAAAACAGGCGGCTTGAACCGCCCCCGCCCGGCTCCCGCACTTTGATGGGAATGTTCTTGCCGTCTCCCTTCTCCAGTACGTCATTCTTGAGCAACACCTTTGCCACCTGCGCCGGGTCAAACCCGCTGCACAGCTCGCCTTTGAATGCCGCGGGATAGATCAGGTACTCAAAGACGTGATCGGCTTCGTTGAGGCTTGCCGTCTCCTTCGTCGGGCGCTTCCACCCGGCCCGGTTCATCGTTCGGGGGGCGTGGGTATCCGTTACGCTGGGGCGTCGCCAGTCTTCCAGGCGGGTGCCGGCGTTGGCCTGAATCCACGCCTGCACCTGTTCCACCATCTTGCGGGGCTCGCGGTCTTCCTCGCCGCCAAAGGCGCGCAGCCAGTCGGCAAACATGCGGAAAGCCGCCTTTATCGCCTCGCCCTGCGGCCACCCTGTGAGGCCCCATTCGGTGGCCTTCTCGCCCGCGTAGGCCACCGCAGCGAACCGCGTTGCCGCCCGGATCGCCTGCCCGCCGGCCTTGTCGGTCAAGGCGCGTTGCTCGAAGGCGGTGCGCAGCTTCTCGAACTCGGCGGGCATCGCTTCCCGTTCGGCAATCACTCGCCGGATGAACTCGGGGTAGGCCGTGCCGTAGTGCTTGCCGGCGTTGCGCTGCAGGGTTTCGGAGAAGCGGGCGCCATCGGGCAGGCCGTGCAGATCCTCCCAGCAGCCGAAGCCGGCGCCGGCATCGGCGGGCAGCTCGCAGAAGCGCACCTCCTGCCCGGCGTAGGCGCGTTCCTGGTTCTCTTCCAGGAACTGGGTGAGGCCGATTTCCCCGTTCGACTGGAAGAGCAGGGAGAAGGAGGCGGTTTCCCGCAGCCCCCCGGCGGCCTGCCCCCGGCCTTTGCCCTGACCGCTGGTCAGCATGTAGGCCGCTTGGGCCACGTCCCGCGGGTTGCCGGCCTGCTTGAGTTCATCGAGCAGCAAGGGCGCGTCACAGTGCCCGGCGGCCACGCCCTCAATCGCGGTGGCGGTCAGCAGCCAGGTGCGGCGGTAGGTGGCAGGGCCGCACAGGCTGGCGGCAGCGTAGAGCAAGGACGATTTGCCCAGGGAGCTACCGCCGGCCCAATGGAAGCCGCCCGAGATGTTGGGATGCAACCAGCACAGGCCACCCGCAAAGCCCGCCGACAAGGCGAACACCGCCCGGCTGTTGCCCACCGCCAGGGCAGCGACGTTATCCCGCCAGTCGGCCAGGGTGCCGGCGCTCTTGAACTGAGCGTGCCCGCTGCCTTGCGCCTGGTGCAGCCAGAGTTCCGCCCCAGTGGCGGCCAGCGGGTCGGCATCGCCTCCCAGGATGAAGGACCAGCGGCCGGGCTCGCTTACGTCATCATGCCAGCCGATGCGCGTGGTGAGGCGGGCGCGGGCATCGGGGCGGGAGCGGTTCACGTACATCTTCAGCAAGCCGCCCTTGTTGTCGCCAATGAACAAACCTTGCTGCCGCAGCAGCCGGGCCAAGGCGGCGCCGTCACCTTCCAGCATTTCGTCAGGCACCAGCACCCGGCGGCGCCTGCCGTCGTGGTCATTGAAGGTCGCCAGGCGTTGCCAGTTCTCGCCGCGGGCGTCGCGCACCTGGTGGGTGATTTCGAGCGGGGCGCAGACGAATTGCCCGATCTGTTCCAGGCTCTCGCCGCGGCGCTCGACCTTGAGGCGATAGACGCCCCGCCCTTCGTCGCCGTCGCGCAGCTCGAACAGATCGCCAACGGGCGCAGCAGCAGGCGCGGTGCCCTTGCCCTTGGCCTTCGAGCGGGGGCGCTTGGTAGGCTTGGCGGCATCGTCCGAAGGCGCAGCGGGGGCCGTTTCCGGGGCGCTGGCGAGCGTTTCATTCTCGGGGTTGGGGGTAGGTGCGTCGATGGGCGTTTCGTCGCCTACGGGGCCGGAAATCGCGTCGAGAGTGGCGCGGGCCGCTTCGAGGATTGAGCGCACCGCATCAAGGCCGGCGAGGGCGTGCAGATCGTTGAAGTCGGTCACGTGGTCAGGGCGATCCAGGCCGAACTCGGGCACGGCCACCACGCCACCCACCGCACGGGCTGCAGCTTCGGCCTTCGTCCGGCCGGGGTTGCCGGGGGTCTGGTGATCGTCGTCGGCGCACAGGATGAAGCGGGCGTCGGGGTGGGCGCCGTGCAAGGCAGCGGCCACGGGCGCTAGGCTGCCGGCATCGAAGGCCACCGCCACCGGCCAGCCGGTGGCCTGGTGGATGCTGGCGGCCGTCGCGTAGCCCTCGGCCACGCACAGCGGCACGGCCGCGGCAATCTCGCCGATCAGGTGGAACTTGCCGGCCTTCTCGCCGTGGGGCAGAAAATCCTTGTCGCGGCCGTCCACCTTGTCGGCGTAGATCGCTTGGAGGCTGTGCAGCGTGCCGGACGGGCTGCGCATCGGCACCAGCAAGGCACCGGCAATGCGTTCTTCCCGCCACTCGCCGGGCCGCACCTCCTGCCACTTCGGCCAGGCACCCACCCGCAGGCCGAAGGACGGAACGCCCTTGCGGACCAAATAGGCGTGATCGTCGGGCGCCGGCTTGGCGCGGTTCCAGATCGCATTGGCCTTGCGGCGGGCCTTCTCTCGCTTGGCCTTGGCTTCGGCCTCGCGTTCGGCCCGCTGGGCGTCGATGCGGGCGCGGGCGGCGGCTTCTTCCTCGGGCGTGAGCTGGCGGCCGATGTCGGCCCGCCAGTTCTCCCACTCCAGGCCATCGCGGAAGTTCTGGAAGCCGCCGGCCGGTACGCCGTCGAGGTGCAGGAGGTAAGCCCCGTCGTTTTTGCCTTTGGGGCCGTCTTGCAGCTCGCAGCGGTGCAGCTTGCCGTCCGCATCGATGCGGGCCGGCAGGCGCAGGCCGCGGGCTTCGGCAGCGGTGCGGAACTGGGCGAGGATCGAGGCAGTATCGATCATCCGAATCGCTCCAGGACGCGTGCGCGGTAATCGTCCATCGACTCCCCAGGACGGGGTTCGATGCCCAAGGCGCGCCCCTTGGCTTTGGTGCCGGCGTCGCTGGTCATCCAGTGATAGGCCCGTGCAGACGCCTGCACGATCTTGGCCGTCCGCTCAAGTGATCGCCGCAGCAGGAACGCAGCGACCAGACCGGGATTCGCGGCGGCATGGCCCACCCCGTAGCACGCGTCCACATCGGCGTGAGCCTGCGCAAAGTCGTCCTCGAGGCTGTCGGTCGTCAGGCCGGGAATAATGTGCTTGCTCATTGCCAGGCCTCCCCGTTCAGTGCTTTGCGCAGCTCGCCGACGTTCCAGGCGGTGACGGCTTCGGAGAGCTTGCGGGGGGCGGGCAGAGTGCCCCGTTTGACCCGGCGCCAGACGGTCGCGGGTGACGAAGCGAAGAGGGCGACCACTACCGGCAGGCGCACATAGCCGGCGTCCGGAAGGGCGTCGAAGTTACGCAGGGCATCGGGAACGCCAGAAGGGGCGGCTTCGCAGCTTTGAACCGCCGTGGAAGAGGGGCGGCGGCTCATTGCTGGGCCTCACGTTCTTTCGGGGTGGTGAGGCGCTCGATTGCAGCGGCATCCCACAGAAGCCGGCCGTTCGGCAACTTCGCGGGGCGTTCCCCGAGATAGTGGCCCTTGTCGACCAGATAGCGGCGGATGCTCTGGGGCTGTACGGAGTGGCCTGCAGCGCGAAGGGCTGCGGCAAATTCGGATGTTCCCAGGCGGGCAGGCCGGGAGATAACGCGGAGTTTCATGGCGTGTCGTCCTCATGGTGAGTGCGTTGAAAACGACACGAATACTGAGCACTACTTTGCAGCTAAACACCTAGGGCACCCTAGGGCACCCCGAAAAGTGCCCCAGGGTGCCCTAGGGTTGGTGTAGTGGAATCAAGGGCTTATGAGGCTATGCCTTCCGACGTTTTCCCGGTTGTGCCCCGGCGGTCGGGAATGCTTCCGGGAACAGCTTCTGATACAGGGGCGTTGCATCGTCGTTAGCCCTTGCTTGAAGGGACCACCTACACCGACCGGCCTTGGTGTATCGCTTGAAGCTGTCGATACTGGTTTGCCGCCCGAACACCGGATCAAGTCGGCTGCACAGGTCATGGAACTGGGCGATCTGGCCAGGCATGTTATTGACGTCGAAGCTCAGGCCAAGCGCCTTGGCTCGTCGCTGGCACTCGCCAAGAATCCGCTCCAGCACATCGCCGGGGGATTCGGATGGCGGTACGGCTGGGGTCGGGGGCGCGGCCGTATTGCGGCCGCCTGCATCGAACCACGCTTGAACATGCGCGCTGGGCGGCTCTCCTTGCTCTTCCAGCCAGCGCCGAAACGAATCCCGCGTCACCGCAGCGTATGCGGTGCTCTCGAACCCCGCAGAGACTTCCCGGAAACGGCCGCCAACCGCTTTCCATTGGTCGGGGTCAATGTACGGCTCATCGATGTCCACGCCCTCGTGAGGGCAGCGGCGGACAGGTATGCACCGGAAGACTTCTTCCGAATAGGTGCGTTCGACCATCTCCAGGTTTCCCTGGTCAAGGGCGTCCTCCAGCGCGTCGATCAATGTTTGCCGGTTCCGCCGGGCGGCGGCCTTGTCCTTGGCGGTGCCTGTCGGTGGGTACTGAAGGGTGGACAGGTTTTCAATATCTAAGGCATCGGGCCAGCCTGCCGCCTTTTCATCGGCGGTAAGCGTCAATCCGCTGAGGCTTAATGCCCGTTTCCAAGACAAACTAAACATGCTTTGCGTCCTTCGTGGGGCGGGGTGCTGCTCGGTTGATCCTCAGTTCATGCTGCATGGCCCCGTAGCGGGACCACGTTGTTACCCGGTGCCACCCACTCCCGCCCCGCCTCGCAGGCCAGCAGGAAGCACGCCCACAGATCGAGGGCGGCGCGGCGTTCGGTCATGTAGTCGTGTTGGTCATACACAGCCACCAGCCCGCCCAGGGTGTGATTCAGGCAGCGTTCGGCAATGAGCACGGGCACCCCCAGGGCCGCCAGATGGCTGCGGGCGGTGCTTCGCAGATCGTGCGGGGTGAAGCGGCGGCACGTATCCCCCAGTCGGTCGCACAGCTTGTGCAGGATGGCGTTCAGGGCGCGTTGCTCGAAGTGCGTTTCTTGCCCGTGCGATGCGATGCGCCTTTGCTGGCGGGCCGGCATCACGAAGCGCGAACCACAGGCTAGCTCTTCAAGCTCCCGAAACCAGCCCACCGCGCAGGGCGGCAGCGGCACGGTAAAGCCCTTGCCGGTCTTGCTGTTCTCGTCTGGAATGAACCATTCCCCCGCCTGAAAATCGACGTGCTGCCATTCGGCGCGGGTCAGCTCGCCGACGCGGGCGCAGGTCACAAGCAGCACCTTGACGGCCAGGGCGTTCTCGCGGCCAATCGACGGCAGGGCGGGGAAGATCGCCCGTAGTTCGGCTTCGGTCAGCATGAGGCGCTTTCGCCGGGGCTCGGGCTTGCCGCAGATCGCAGAAACCGAAATGCCCGCGCACGGGTTGGCCGTCACGACCCGGCGGGCAACCCCATGCTTGAAGATTTCCGATAGTGCGGTGAAGACCAGTTCCGCCACATTCACCGATTTGGCGCCTACCGACTCAATCAGGGCGACCACATCGGCGCCGGTCACTTCGCGGGCTGGCAGGCTGCCCAGCTTCGGCAGAATCACGCCCTCGATGTGCTGCCGGCGCTGCTTGACCGTGGTGCCTGCCAGGCGGGGGAACGCCTTATCCATGTAGTCGGACGCCAGCACGCGGAAGTCTTGGGCCGCGGCGCGCTCGATCTTGCCCCGCTGCTTGTCGCGGGCAGGGTCGGCGCCTTGGGTGATCTTGACGCGCATCTCGGCGGCGAGCTGGCGGGCAACGGCCAGGGAGATGTCCGGGTATCGGCCCAGGGTCAGTTCGCGGGGCTTGCCCCCGAAGCGATAGCGCAGCACCCATGTTCCGCCACGCTGGCGGGACTGGTGGGCGCTCATGGTGAACGTGAGGCCGCCGCCGTCCGCCTTGGCTACAGGCTGGCCGGCTTTGATCCATGCACGGAGGGCGATGTCAGTCAGATTTCCCAAGGGGCCGATTTTGGAATCTTAATTGTCTAGCTACGCAAATAGCTACACAGATTATAGGCGCTTGGGTGATACGGCGTAATGTTAATTGATACGTAAAAATCCCGTTTTTATGCGGGTTTCGGCGCTTGGTGATACGTCATGAAGCTACACAAAATTCGGAATTAACTTGCAGGTGGCGATCTTCATGAAGGCTTGAAATCCAGTGGTGGGGCGGGTTTTGCGTTTTTGTTGTGCGGTTATCTACACAATCGCTGAAGGGGTTTCAGTGATTGTGCCAGCCGTACGTCTGACCGTGTTCGTGCTTTACGCTCGCGTTGCGGCCAAGGCGGTCGATTGCCGTGACGATCGGCACGTCACCTTCCCGCACGCATGCGAGTAGGGCGGACATGGCCGGGCGCTGGGTGGCTGCCTCCGCGTCTCGCCCCTCTGGTTGTTCGTCAGCGTAACCTACCCCCGCGCCGCCCGCTCGATCCGCTCCTTCAGATCCGCCGGGGCGTAGAACACGAAGGCCGCGCCCTGCTTGAACCGCTCCAGAAAGCCCAGGGCCTCCAGATCGATGAGATCCGTCCGGGCGGTCTGATACACCACGCTGTGGTACTGCTGATGGGCGCTCACCCGGTAGGCCTCGCCGGGGTTGCGCAGGGCGTGGGTGAGGAGCGTCACCTGCCGGTGATTGAGTCGGCTGCGTAGTGCCGGGGCGCTCGCCAGCAGGCGTTCGGCGTCCTTCTGCTCGTGCGTCTTGCGGGCCAGATACGCGTAGAGCGCCTCGATGGCCTTGCGGATGATGTCCAGTTGGTGGAGCACGAAGTACGTCGTGTCGCCGTTGTCCGTCTCGGTGTGGAGGTAGGCGGTCACGTACTGGGCTGGCGCCTGGCGGAGGAACTGGGAAATGGACAGGAACTCCATCAGCCAATAGCCGCTGCGCGCCATGGCCCAGTAGAAGAGGGCGCGGGCGGTGCGGCCGTTGCCGTCCACAAAGGGGTGGTCGTAGCCAATCATGAAGTGCAGCAGGATCGCCCGCACCACCGGATGGACGAAGGGTTCGGCGTGCTCGTCGGCATTGGCGAAGGCGCACAGGCGCTCAAGGCGGGCGGGCAGCTCCTCCCAGTGGGGCGGTTCATGCAGCACGGTGCCGGTGCGGTTGTCGACCACCCGCACATCGTCGCTGTGCCGCAGGCGGCCGGCGTCTGCCGGGTCGTCCAGCGTGTCGGCAGTGAGCATGCGGTGAAGCTCCAGGATGCGTTCGGGCGTGAAGGGCTCGTTCCGCAGGCTCCGGATGTGCGCCATGGTGGCGTAGTTGTTGAAGATCATCGCCTCGCTGCGGTCCCGCGGGCGGCGCCCCTCCCGCAGCATGGCTTCGGCAACCCGCCGCGTGGTGGAGGCGCCTTCGAGCTGGCTTGAGGTGATCGCCTCCTCAATCAGCGAATGCAGCAGGTAGCGTTCCCGGTTCTCGTGGATCGGCGCGCCCACGGGCGCCCGGATTTGCCCCGCAGCGTCCCGGTCGATGTGATGCAGGTGGATCTGCACCGGCTCGGGCATCGCAAAGCGGAAGGACTGCCCCCGGTTGTCGAGCAGCGGTAACGGCTTGAACGCAGGCGCCCGACCCAGCCAGATCGACAGCCACCACTCCTCAAGGGTGAAGCCTTCCGGTGGTGCGCGGTGGCGCAGCTCGTCCCAATGCAGATAGCGGCCGGCGCCAGCGGTCTGGGGGATCTCGATGAGCCGAGCGAGCGTCTCGGGCTGCAGCTTTGAAAGCAGGCCGGTGGGGTCTGGCGGTGGCAGGGGAAGTTTCATAAAACTACTAATTTGTGTGTTTATTAGTAGTAATTAGTGTAATCCGATTGTCCGTTTTTCTGGACTGTTGCTCGCAAGAAGTGCAAGAAACTGGACCGACGACGGCAGGCGAGGGATGCCGAACGTTCGTGAGTTCGAATCTCACCGTCCATTGCGCCTTGCCCGGGCCAGTCTCACCAGAAGCTAGAAGCGGATCGCCAGACCGGCCGTTGCGCCTACGGCGCGGGCGTCGTTGAGGTTGCTGCGGTCGGTGCGCAGGCCGGCGTAGAAGGGGCCGTAATGCACGGCGGCGCCGGCGCTCTTGAAGCGGGCTTCGTAGGAGACGCGCAGCAGCAGGCCGTCCGCGCGGCCCCAGCTGGCGTTGGCTTCGGGGAGGATCAGCCCGCGGGTGGCGGCGAGGCCGGCGCCGACGCTCCAGCCCGGCTGGCTCCATTCGACGGCGGCCGCGGCCTTGGGCTTGAGCTGCAGGGTGTAATCCTGGTAGCGGTTGGTGCCGGTGATCTTGGCGACCGCGGAGGGGCTGTTGAACTCCAGCGGCCAGCTGGCGTTGTTGAAGTCCTGGGTGAGTTGGGGCACGTTGTTCCAGCGCAGCTGGCCGAAGAGGTCGGTCAGGGCCGCGCTGACCCGCAGGTCGTCGCGGGGGCGCCACTGGAGGCCGAGGTCGATGGCCTGGCCCCAGCCGTTGTCGGTCTGCTCGCGGGTGGCGGGGGCGAAGTCGTTGAGGTCGGCTCGGTCGGGCGAGGTGTAGTCGAGGCCGGTGTAGAGGAGCTCGCGGCGACCATTGACGGTGGCCACGCCGCCGCCGCTGACGGCGCTGCCGCTGACCGACTCGACCCGCAGCGTGCCGGCCTTGAGCAGGTTGACCGCGACGCCGACGGTGAGCCGTTCGCTCATGGCGCCGGCCCATGCGAAGCGCAGGCCGTCGGCCGAGTAGCCCTTGAAGCGGTAGTTGAGCTTGTAGTGCCCGCTATGGGCGAGGAGGCTGTCCGGGGCGTCGAAGGCGGCGTAGATGCGTACGGTGTCGCGGCTGCCTTCCCCCAGCGCATCGACCCGCTTGAAGGTGCCGAACGTCCAGCCGCCGTACGACTGGCTGACTTCGGCGCGGCCGAAGCCGACGGCGAGGTTGCGGCCCGGGCGGGGCGTGGGCGCGTCGCGCCAGGTTTCGGCGATTCGGTGGGCGGGCACGAAGTCGTCGGCGGCAAAGCCGGTGGCGGTGGCGCGGAGAGTCGGACGGGCATCGACCACGGCCGGGTTGGTGATGGCCATCAGGTCCGCGGCGTCGGCGAGGGCCAGCGCGGGCAGGCTGGCGAAGCCGAGGATGAGCAGGTTGCGCATGGGTCGGGCGGTGCGGGGTGGAACGAAAAAGCGGGCGCCAGGCGCCCGCTCGGTGGGGTGGATGGGCGCGGACCTCAGATCAGCGATTCGTAGCTGCCGTCGATGAAGCTGACGCGCTGTTTGCTGATGGTGCCAAGGGTGGTGCCGTCGGCGTTGCGGACGGTGCCGGTGCCGGCGGCGGTCGAGTAGCTGACGGTGATGCCGTTGCTGTTCTTGATTTCCCAGACCCAGCCGGTGGCGGTCTGGGTGGCCTTGCCGGTAAGGGTGAGGCCGTTCAGCCCGGTGAGTGTGAACTCGCCGCGCTGGCTGGCGGGGCCGTCGGCGTTGGTGGCGGAGAGGATCAGGCCGATGCCGGTGACGCCCGCCGACTTGTAGGCGGCGCCGGTAAAGCCCAGGGTCTGGCGGATGTAGTTGGTGGTGCTCGGGGCGAGGTCGGCGTTGAAGGCGCTCAGGTCCTGGCTGTAGTTGACGGTGCCTTCGAGGAACTTGAAGGGGGCTACCGGGTTGGAGATGTCGGTGAAGCTGCCGACGAGGCGGCCGTTCTTCGGCTCGGTGGTGCCGTCGAGGGCGACGGTCGGCGTGCCGATCTCGAGGTTGCCGTCGAAGCGGTGGTGGGGGCTGATGAGGCTGCCGACGAAGCGCGAGGATTTGGTGCCCTGGTTGCCGGCGGCGTCGCTGACGATGACCTTGAGGGCGCTGCTGCCGTCGCCCTTGAGGGCGTCGAGGCTGCCGCTGCCGGCCCACACCTGGGCGGCATCGCGGCTGCCGTCGTAGGTGAAGCTGAAGCTCGCCACGGTGCGGGTGCTGTCGCCGGTCATTGGGTAGAAGTTGCCGGATGCAGTGTAGCGGCCGGCGGCGTCGCGGGTGAGGGTGCCGGTGAGGCCCGTGAGGGGCGTGCTGGCGCCGGTTTCAAGGCTCCGGACGCGGGTGAATTCCCAGGTGACGCCGTTGGCGGCGGGGCGGACGGTGGCGTGATATTCGCGCTTGGTGCGGCCCGCGATGAAGGTGCACTCGAAGTAGTTGGCGGTGAATGGATACGGAACCATGCAGTCGCTCTCGCGGTGGCCGACGGAGGGGCTCTCGGGGTTGGGGAGCGTGTCGGCAGCCCAGGCCATCAGCGAGAGGTGGTCGATGACCAGCACGGCATCCACGCCATGCTGGAAGTCGCCCTGCATGAGCGCGTTCTGCTGGTCGAGGGAGCCGGTGCCGGCGTCGTTGGCGATGGACAGGATGCTGGTGCGCAGGTCGGCGAAGATCTGCCGGGCCTGCTGCAGCGAGGTGCCGGCGGTGAGGGCCGTGCGGGCCTGATCCCTGGCGGTGGCAGCATCGGTGACGAGGTTGATGTTGGCGGCTGCGTCGGTGAGGCTGGCCTTGGCGGAATCGCTGGCGTACTTGCCGATGGCGGCGTCGAGGCCGGCCTGCATGCGGCTGGAGTCGATGCTGTCGAGGCGGCCGTCCGTCAGGTCGTCGGCGAGGTGGCTGGCGAGGCTGGCGACGCCCATCGACAGGCCGCTGGCAACTTCGGCCAGCGCGGCGAGGCGGGTGGCGAGGCGCCCGGATTCGGTGTTGTCGAGCACCTTGCCGCTGCCGCGGTGGATCAGGACGGGCGTTGCGAACATGTCGCTCACCTGGAACATCACCTGGACGGCGGCGTTTTCCTGCTTGATGGTGTCGGCGGTGGCGCCGCTGGCGAGCGAACCGCGGGAGGTGTCGAGCACGCGGGTGGCGGCGAGGTTGGTGAAGATGTTGATGCCGAATTCCTGGCGCAGGTTATCGATCACCGCGCTGATCTGGCTGCTGGCGTCGAAGGGCTTGTCGGTGCCGCTGGCTTCGTCGAAATAGGTGCAGGTGGGCGAGCCCTTGACGGCGGCGATCACCGCGCCGGTGTAGCCGCTGACCGGGATGACGGCCCTGCCGTTGATGCCGACGCTGGCGGTGCCCAGCACTTCGCCGGTGGCCTTGCGCAGCTCGACGGTGCAGCCGGGGGAAAACTGGCCGAGGGACGGGGTGACCGTGACGTCCACGGAGGCGGGCGTGGCCGCCGGGGTGCTGGCGCCGCCACCACCGCCGCCGCAGGCCGAAAGGGTGAGGGCGCCGCCGAGGGCGAGGACAAGGGGAGTGAGTCTGGGAGCCATCCGTTCTTCCTGGTGAAAACTGCTGTCTATTGATATCGGGTAGTCGAATTGCAAGATTATCATGCAATCCACCTACTGTTAATATCGACAGTGCGTTTTTCTTGTGCTGGACGGAATGTCGCCAGACAGCAGGCGAGCGCACCCGGCCTGCGGCGCGAGGCGGCAGGCGGGGGCGGATTGGCGGGAGGCTAGCGTTTGCCGGCGGGGTAGCCGGCGTTGTCGAGGAGGCCGTTCCAGGCGGAAGCGGCGAAGCCCATTTCGCTTTCGCGGCCGACGGTGAGGGTCGGCACGAAGGGCTCCTTGCCGAAGCGGGCCTTGAAGGCGGCCACGTCTTCGGCGGATTCGAGTTTGGTCTCGGAGAACGGCACGCCGCGCTGGGTGAGCAGGGCGCGGCCGTCGTCGCAGGGCTTGCCGCATTCGCGGCCGGTGTACAGGGCTACCGGGTAGGTTTCGGCTGCCTTGCGGGTCGCAAAGGGCAACTGGGCGTTGCCCTTGTTGGGCTGGACCTTGCGCTCCTCGAACTTCTTGACCTCCTGGGGCGGGGGCTGGTCGCTGTATTGCACGCGACCATCCTTGTCCACCCAGCGATAGGCGGTCTGGGCCGCAGCCGGCAGGGCCGCGGCGAGGAGCATCAGGGCGAGGAGGTGTCGGCTTGTCATGAGGTCACCATGCCACTGTGGCGCAGGAGGGCGTCCACCTGCGGTTCGCGGCCGCGGAAGGCCTTGAAGGACTCGAGGGCGGGGCGGCTGCCGCCGACGGCCAGGATCTCGTTCCAGAAGCGTTCGCCGGTTTCGGCGTCGAGCACGCTGCCCTTGGGCCGGCCGCTCTCCTCGAAGGCAGCGAAGGCGTCGGCGGAGAGCACCTCGGCCCACTTGTAGCTGTAGTAGCCCGCCGCGTAGCCGCCGGCGAAGATGTGGCTGAAGCTGTTGGGGAAGCGGTGCCATTCGGGCGGCACGAGCACGGCGACTTCCTTGCGCACTTCGGCGAGCAGGTCCATCACGTGCTGGTGGGCGGGGTCGAAGTCCATGTGCAGGAGCAGGTCGAACAGCGAGAACTCCAACTGGCGCACGGTTTGCATGCCGCTCTGGAAGTTCTTGGCGGCGAGCATCTTGTCGAAGAGTTCGCGCGGCAGCGGGGCGCCGGTGTCCATGTGGGCAGTCATCTCGCGCACCACGTCCCATTCCCAGCAGAAGTTTTCCATGAACTGGCTGGGCAGCTCGACGGCGTCCCATTCCACACCGTGGATGCCGGAGACGGCCAGGTCATCGACCCGGGTGAGCAGGTGGTGCAGGCCGTGGCCGGCTTCGTGGAAGAGGGTGATCACGTCGTCGTGGCTGAAGGTGGCGGGCTTGCCACCCACCGGGCCGGGGAAGTTGCACACCAGATAGGCCACAGGCGTCTCGATGCCGTTGCCGATGCGCCGGCGGGTGATCGCCGAATCCATCCACGCGCCGCCCTTCTTGGTGTCGCGGGCGTAGAGGTCGAGGTAGAACTGGCCGATGAGCTGGCCGTCGCGTTCGATGCGGAAGAAGCGTACGTCCGGGTGCCACACGGGGCCGGTGTCGGGCTTGATGTCCACCTGGTAGAGGCGCTCCACCACCTTGAACAGGCCGTCGAGCACCTTGGGCTCGGGCAGGTATTCCTTCACTTCCTGCTCGGAGAAGGCGTACTGGGCGACGCGCAGCTTTTCGGACACATAGGACGCATCCCACGGCTCCAGCGGGTCGAGGCCCAGCTCGTCCTTGGCGAAGGCCTTGAGTTCGGCCAGATCGCGCTCGGCGAAGGGCTTGGCCTTCACGGCGAGCTCACGCAGGAAGCCCAGCACCTGCTCGGTGGATTCGGCCATCTTGGGCACCAGCGAGACGTCGGCGTAGTGGCGGTAGCCGAGCATCTTCGCTTCTTCGGCGCGCAGGGCGAGGATCTGCTTGATGAGCGGGCCGTTGTCCCACTCGGGCTTGCTGTAGCCGTTGTCCACCTCGGCGGCGCGGGTGGCGTAGGCGCGGTAGAGCGTCTCGCGCAGGCTGCGGCTGTCGGCGTACTGCATCACCGGAAGGTAGGACGGCATCTTGAGGCCGAACTTCCAGCCCTCCACGCCGGCCTTCTCGGCGGCTTCGCGGGCGGCGGCGATCACGTCGGCGGGCAGGCCGGCGAGCTCGGATTCATCGGTGACCACGTGGCTGTAGGCGTTGGTGGCGTCGAGGATGTTCTCGGAGAACTTGGCGCCGAGGCCGGCCATCTCTTCCTGGATGGCCTGGAAGCGGGGCTTCTGGTCGTCGGGCAGCTCGGCGCCGGAGAGGCGAAAGCCGCGCAGCTCGTTGTCGATGATGCGCTGGCGGGCCGGGCTGAGGGTGGCGAAGGCCTCGCTATTACGGATCGATTTATATTTTTCAAAAAGCTTAAGGTTTTGCCCTAATTCGGCGTAAAAACGGGTGACCTCGGGCAGCATGACGTTGTAAGCCTCGCGCCATTCCGGCGTGTCCATCACGCTGTGCATGTGCGCGGCGATGCCCCAGGCGCGGCCGAGACGCTCGCCATCGTTTTCGATGGGTTCGACGAAGTTGTCCCAGGTGGGCGGCGTGGGGTCGTCCTGCAGGCGCGCGATGGTGGCGCCCAGGGCGTCCAGCAGGCTGCGCACGGCGGGCTCCACATGGGCCGGCTCGATCGCGTCGAAGCGCGGCAGGCCGGAAAGATCGAGAAGGGGCGAGGTGGCTGGCGTTGTGGTCATGGTTGTCGGGGCGTGTTCGATTGAATGGTTTTATTGTGCCGAATTCCGGGCGGGGTGTCGCCTATGCTGCGGATAGGCGCGTATGTCTGACATGGGGTTGTATGAATTGGTTTGAAAGGGGCACGGTGTGACCGACAAGGCGTTGAATCTCACGGAGCAGGCCTTCCTGCACACGATTTCCCAGGAACTCGAGGAAGGCGAGCTGCGCTTTCCGACGTCGATGGAAGTGACGATGCGGGTGCTCGAGGCGCTCGATGACCCGGACATGGATCTGGGCCGGATGTCGGCGATGGTGGCGGCCGAGCCGCTGCTGGCGGCGCGTACCGTGGCGCTGGCCAACTCGGCCTGGTACAACCCGGGCGGCCGGCTGGTAACCGACGTGCCGAAGGCGCTGGTGCGCATCGGCTTCGGCAAGCTACGGGCGCTGGCGATGGCGGTGGCGGCCGAGCAGCTGATCCACCGGGATGTGCTGGGGCCTTTCCAGCCGATGATCCGCAAGCTGTGGGCCCACTGCGTGGACGTGGCGGCGACGGCCTCGGTGCTGGCGCGCAAGTGCACCAAGCTCGACCGGGACGCGGCTTTCTTCGCCGGCATGGTGCACGACATCGGGCAGTTCTTTCTGCTGGCCCGCGTTTGGGAATACCCCGAGATGCTGAAGGACGACAGCCCGCTGTCGGATCTGGTGCGGGTGTGGCACGCGCCCATCGGCCGGGCGGTGCTGGCGGCGATGAACATGCCCCAGGAGCTGGTGGATGCGGTGGACGACCCTGAGCTTTACGGGGGCGTGTGGCCGCCGGACTGCATTCCAGATCTGATCTTCGTGGCCAACCTGATCGCCGAGACGCCCAACCCCTTCTCGCCGGAGCCCGAGGATCTGCGCCACGGCCTCGCCAAGGCGGCCACCCTGGGGCTGGACGAAGTGCGGCTGGCCGAGGTGCTGGCCGAATCGGAGGAGGAGCGGAAGGCGCTGACCGACCTGTTCAACGTGGTCTGAGCGCGCGCTGCCCGTCAAACGAAACAACCCGCCGGAAGGCGGGTTGTTGCTTTGTGGTGCCGGAAGAGCGCGGCTGGTCAGAGGGTCTGGCCGGTGAGCTTTTCGTAGGCTTCCACGTACTTGGCGGCGGTGCGCTCGATGACTTCGGCGGGCAGCTTGGGGCCGGGGGCAACCTTGCCCCAGTCGAGGGTCTCGAGGTAGTCGCGCACGTACTGCTTGTCGTAGCTCGGGGGGCTGATCCCCACGGCGTAGCTGTCGGCGGGCCAGAAGCGGGAGGAGTCCGGCGTCAGGGCTTCGTCGATGAGGTGCAGGGTGCCGGCGGCGTCGATGCCGAACTCGAACTTGGTGTCGGCGATGATGATGCCGCGGGTGGCGGCGTAGTCGGCGGCCTGGGTGTACAGCGCGATGGCGGCGTCACGGGCTTCGGCGACGAGCTGGGCGCCGGTCTTGCCGGTGCCCTTGAGGGCGTCGGCGAGGAGGGCGTCGGTGCGGGCCTGGGCTTGCTCGAAGCTGATGTTCTCGTCGTGATCGCCCACGTCGGCCTTGCTGGCCGGGGTGAAGATCGGGGCGGGGAGCTTCTGGGCCTGCTGCAGGCCGGCGGGAAGCTGGATGCCGCAGATGGCGCCGGTTTCCTTGTAGTCCTTCCAGCCGGAGCCGATGACGTAGCCGCGCACGACCGCTTCGATGGGCAGCGGGGTGAGGCGCTTGACCACCAGCGCGCGGCCGCGGACCTGCTCGCGCTCGTCGGCGGCGACCACGGTTTCCGGGTCGATGCCGGTGAGCTGGTTGGGGACGATGTGGCCGAGGCGGGCAAACCAGAAACCGGCCATGGCGGTGAGCACTTGGCCCTTCTGCGGAATCGGATCCGGCAGGATCACGTCGAAGGCCGACAGGCGGTCGGAGGTGACGATGAGCAGCTTGTCGGCGTCGACGGCGTAGATGTCGCGCACCTTGCCGCGGCCCAGGAGGGCCAGGCTGCGGATGGAGGATTCGAAGAGCGGAGTGGTCACGGTCGAAAGTCCGTTGGACAAAACGAGATTATAGCGGTGAGGGGAGGGTGTGACGAGACGCGCACACCCTCCGCGGGGATGGGCTAGTGCCCGGCCTCGGCTTCGGCCAGGTGCTTGCGCATGCGGCGCGTGCCGAGGGCGACGATCAGGGCGATGACCGGGATCGCCGCGGCGGTGAGGCCTTCGGGGGTGAGCGGCTCGATCTGGTGCTTCACGCCCTTGGCGAGGTACTGGACCAGCTGCGAGGCGTAGTAGGTGATCGCCACCACCGACAGGCCCTCGACGGTTTCCTGCAGGTGCAGCTGGAGCTTGGCGCGGCGGTTCATCTGGGCCAGGAGCTCCTGGTTCTGGCGTTCCAGCTCGACCTCGACCCGGGTGCGCAGGAGCTGGCTGTTGCGGGCCACGCGGCTGGAGAGATCCTCCTGCCGGCGGGCCATGGTCACGCAGGTGTTCATGGCCGGCAGCAGGCGGCGTTCCATGAATTCGTGGAAGGTCGGCAGGCCGGAGATGCGCTGCTCGCGGAGCTCGGCGATGCGCTGCATCACCAGGCTGTGGTAGGCCCGGGCGGCGCCGAAGCGGAAGGTGGTGCGGGCCACGGAGTGCTCGACCTCGGCGGCCATGGTGGTGAGGTCGGCCAGCACGCTGCGCTCGTCCTCGGGCGTGCGGGCGCTGCCGGTGCGGTCCATCAGGTCGGCGAGGCGCTGCTCGGCGGTGCCGATCATGCGGCCCACGTCCTTGGCCACCGGGAAGGCCAGCAGGGCCATCAGGCGGTAGGTCTCGATCTCGACGAGGCGCTGCACGGTGCGGCCCGACTGGCGGCGGGTGAGGGACACGTCGATCACCAGGAAGCGCGAGAAGCCGTCTTCGAACAGGAAGTCGGTGAACACCCAGGCGGCGCCGTCGGCCACCTTGGCGCCGACCATCTGGGTGCCGGTGGGCGACAGCTTGGCCATCACCCTCTCGGGCGTCACCTCGGCGGCGGAGCGCAGCTCGACGTGGGTGGCGACGATGAGCTTGCCGGGCATCTGGCGCAGCCAGTCCTGGGGCACCACGGCGAGGGCCGAGGTGCTGCCACCCACGCCTTCGCCGCGGGCCACCGGGCGGAAGAAGGTGTAGCTGGAGAACTCGTTGTGGAGCTCCCACTTGAGCTGGAAGCTGCCGAAGTCGATCAGGCGGTGGCTGCCTTCGGCGTCGATGGGCTGGCCGAGGCGGGTGCCCAGGTCGATCAGGTGCTCGAGCGCGGCGCCGGCGGGCTCGCTGTTGTGGTGCATGGCGAGGTAGCTGATCAGCGTGGGGCTTTCCAGCGGCACCGGCGGGCGGGCGTGGAATTCGTCGTTGAGGGCCTGGCGCAGGTCGTGCTCGGCGAAGTAGTCGGGCAGGGTCATGGTGTCAGGTGAACGGCGCTGGCCGCGAGGCGTGATCGGGCAGCCATCTTGCCGTTACGGCAGATGGGCTGGCAAGGTCGGGGAAACCCGCGCCCGTGGCGGGTGTCACACCTTGTTGTTGCGGTGCAACAAAATCAGCGGATCAGGATCAGCCCGAGGGTGCCGAGGAGGCCGGCGGCGAGAACCACGAAGCCGATGCCGAGCTGGCGCACGCGGCCGCGGAGTTCTTCGGTGGCGCGGATGAGTTCGGCGTTCTGGGTGGCGAGGGCGGCGAGGAGTTCGGCGCTTTCCTGCTGGCGGGCGCCCACGTCGGCAAGGCGGGCGTCGAGGGCGTCGATGCGTTCGCCGACCGAGGGCGCGCTGCTGGCCGGGGTTTCGGGCGGGGCGGGCGGTGTGGCTTCGCGCTTGCCGACCTTCTGCCACAGCTTGCGGGCGCCCTGGGCGAGCTCGGGCGCCTTGGCGATGACGTCGGTCCAGGGGATGGCGCTGAACAGGGCGGACCAGGGCACGGGCATCGGGGAATGTCTCCAGAAAATGAAACAGGGCCGGAAATCTCCGGCCCTGAGTGTGACACGCAGCGGCGGGCGAAGTGCCCGGCTTGGCTTAGCGGATGACCTGGTTCAGGGCGCCGCTCTTGTAGGCTGCGGCGATCTTGTCGAGGCTGATCGGCTTGATCTTGCTGGCGTTGCCGGCGGTGCCGAAGGCTTCGAAGCGGGCCTTGCAGACCTGCTTGGCGGCTTCACGGGCGGGCTTGAGGAACTCGCGCGGGTCGAACTTGGAGGGGTTCTCGACGAAGAACTTGCGGATCGCACCGGTCATGGCGAGACGGATGTCGGTGTCGATGTTGATCTTGCGCACGCCGTACTTGATGCCGCGGACGATCTCTTCGACCGGCACGCCGTAGGTTTCCTTCATGTCGCCGCCGTACTCGCGGATGATCTCCAGCAGATCCTGCGGCACCGAGGAGGAGCCGTGCATCACCAGGTGGGTGTTGGGGATGCGGGCGTTGATTTCCTTGATGCGCTCGATGGCGAGGATGTCGCCGGTGGGCTTGCGGGTGAACTTGTAGGCGCCGTGGCTGGTGCCGATGGCGATGGCGAGGGCGTCCACGTTGGTCTGGCGGACGAAGTCGGCGGCCTGGTCGGGGTCGGTCAGCATCTGGGAGTGATCCAGGGTGCCTTCGGCGCCGATGCCGTCTTCTTCGCCGGCCTGGCCGGTTTCGAGGGAGCCGAGGCAGCCCAGTTCGCCTTCGACGCTGACGCCGATGGCGTGGGACATCTCGACGACGCGGCGGGTGACGTCCACGTTGTACTCATAGGAGGACGGGGTCTTGCCGTCTTCCATCAGGGAGCCGTCCATCATCACCGACGAGAAGCCGGAGCGGATGGCGCCCATGCAGATGGCGGGGGACTGGCCGTGGTCCTGGTGCATCACGACCGGGATGTGCGGGTAGGCTTCGACGGCGGCGTCGATCAGGTGGCGCAGGAAGGCTTCGCCGGCGTATTTGCGGGCGCCGGCGCTGGCCTGCATGATCACCGGGCTGTCGGTTTCCGCAGCCGCTTCCATGATGGCCTGGACTTGTTCGAGGTTGTTGACGTTGAACGCGGGCAGTCCGTAGCCGTTTTCGGCGGCGTGGTCGAGAAGCTGACGCATGGAAACGAGGGACATGTGTTTTCTCCGGTGGCCGGTGAGCCCGGCCGGGTGTAGGCGTAAAAAACCGAATTCTAGCGTGCCGGCATGCCGACTGCGAACCCGGCCGGAGCAAGATTTGCTTGTTGGCGTTACCGGTTACACGATACCCGGCTTGGGCGTGTCGCCGACGCGGACGATCTTCATGGTGTTGGTGCCGCCTGCGGCGCCGATCGGCTCGCCGATGGTGAGCACGATGAGGTCGCCGTAGGTGACCACGCCCTGCTCCAGCAGGATCTGCTCGGCTTCCCACAGGAGCACGTCGCGGTCGGCGTGTACCTGAGACATCAGCAGCGGATAGACCTCGCGGTAGAGCGTCATCTGGTTGCGGGCGGAGGTTTCCGGGGTGAGGGCGTAGATGGGCACGCCGCTGTTGAGGCGGCTCATCCACAGGGCGGTGGAGCCGGTTTGCGTGAGGGACGCGATGGCCTTCACCTTGAGGTGGTAGGCGGTCCACATGGCGGCCATGGCGATGGACTGGTCGATGCGCGTGAAGATGCGGTCGAGGAAGTCGCGGTCCATCGTGACCTCGGCGGACTTCTCGGCCTCCAGGCAGATGCGCGCCATGGATTCGACCACCTCGATGGGGAACTTGCCGGAGGCGGTTTCGGCGGAGAGCATCACCGCGTCGGTGCCGTCGAGCACCGCGTTGGCCACGTCGGAGACCTCGGCGCGGGTGGGTACCGGGCTCAGGATCATGGATTCCATCATCTGGGTGGCGGTGATGGTGAGCTTGTTGCGCTCGCGGGCGAGCCGGATCATGCGCTTCTGCAGGGCCGGCACCGCGGCGTCGCCCACTTCGACGGCCAGGTCGCCTCGGGCCACCATGATGCCGTCGGAGGCGTCGAGGATTTCTTCAAGGTTGGCGACGGCTTCGGTGCGTTCGATCTTGGCGATCAGCACCGCGCTGCTGCCGGCGGCGCGCAGCAGCTGGCGGGCCATGTACATGTCGGCCGAGCTCTTGGGGAAAGAGATGGCGACGAAATCGACGCCGATCTGGGCGGCGGTCTTGATGTCATCCATGTCCTTGGCGGTGAGGGCCGGCGCGGTGAGGCCGCCGCCCTGACGGTTGATGCCCTTGTTGTTGGAGAGCTCGCCGCCGACCTTCACGCGGGTGTGGATCTCGTGGCCGAGTACGCGCTCGACGCCCAGCTTGAGCCGGCCGTCGTCGAGCAGCAGCACGTCGCCGGGCTTCACGTCGCGGGGCAGGTCCTTGTAATCGAGGCCGACCCGGTGGGCGTCGCCGGGGGTGCTGAGGGCTGCGTCGAGGATGAAGGGGGCGTCCTTGACGAGGGTGATCTTGCCCTCCTCGAACTTGCCGACGCGGATCTTGGGGCCCTGCATGTCGGCCAGGATGCCCACCGGGCGGCCGGCGAGGAGCGAGGCTTCGCGGATCTGGCTGGCGCGGCGGATGTGGTCTTCCGCGGTGCCGTGGGAGAAGTTGAGGCGCACCACATCCACGCCCGATTGAACCAGGCGCTCGAGGGTGGCGAGATCGGAGGAGGCGGGGCCGAGGGTGGCGACGATCTTGGTGTGGCGGGACATGGGGTCTCCGGTTGGACTGGACGCGTGGGTGAATGACGGGATTCTATGCGTTCCCGGGGGTGATGCGGGCAGGAAGGTCGGTCTTGCTGCGTCCCGTCGCCTTGGCGCGGTACATGGCGGCGTCGGCGTGGCGGGTGAGGGTTTCGATGTCGGTGCCATCCTCGGGGTAGAGGGCGATGCCGATGCTCACCGAGATGTGCTGCTCGGTGCCTTCGAGGGTGAAGGGCTGGCGGATGGCCTGGCGGATCTTCCCGGCGACGGCTTCGGCTTCGTCGGGGCTGTGGACGTCGTGCAGCAGCACCATGAATTCGTCGCCGCCCTGGCGGGCGAGCAGGTCGCTGGCCCGCAGGCCCTGCTGCATGCGGCGGGCGGCTTCGATCAGCAGGGCGTCGCCGGCGGCGTGGCCGAGGGTGTCGTTCACCTCCTTGAAGCGGTCGAGATCGAGCAACAGCAGCGCGAAGCGCGTGCGGTGGCGCATCGCCAGCAGCAGGCTGGTGTTCATCTGGTCGAGGAACTGGGCTCGGTTGGCCAGCCCGGTGAGGGCGTCGTGGGTGGCCAGGTAGTGGATGCGCTGCTCGGAGGCCTTGCGCTCCGAGATGTCGGTGATGGTCAGGATGGCGCCCTGCAGGTTGCCGGCGGCGTCCAGGTGCGGCGCATCGGTGACGATGGCGGTGAGCAGGCCGCCGTCGGCCCGGCGTAGCTCCTGCTCGTAGGTGGCGGCCTTGCCCTGGCGCAGCCGGGTGACCAGCGCCAGCACACGGGGCGGATCGGCGGCAGGCCACAGGCTGTCGAGGCGCCGGTCGATGAGGTAGCCGTCCGGGTAGCCCAGCAGGGTGTTGAGGCGCGGGTTGAGGAAGGTGAAGCGCAGATCCCGGTCAAGGGAGGCGATGCCGTCGTGGGAGAGGTTGACCAGGGCGCTGTAGCGGGCTTCGCTGGCGCGCAGGGAGGCGCTGGTCCGGTCAAGGGCGATGGCGTGCTGGCGGGCCGCGGTGAAGGACACCGCCAGCAGCACGAACAGCGCACCGATCAGCACCACGGCGGTCTTCTCGGCCGTTGCGCTGCCGCGCCCCCGGGCCAGCTGGGGCGCTTCGTCGAAGATCAGCGTCCATACCCGGTTGTCCAGTTCGAGCTCCGCCTTGCGCGTCAGGCCCTTGCCGTCGGCGGTGCGTTTCGGGTCGCTGTCGAAGAGCAGTGCGGCCGGTTCTTCCCCGTGGCCGTCGTAGATGCGGATGCGGCTGGTCGACTCGCCGAGGGTGCCGACGATCAGGTCGCCGAGCCGGAATGGGGCATAGACCCAGCCAACGAAGGCCTGGGCGCGCTGGGCCGGGGTTTCGAGGGGCGCGCCTGTGCGGAACACCGGCAGATACAGCAGCACGCCGGCCTGGACGTCGGTGGTGGTTTCCTGAACCAGCCGCACCTTGCCCGACAGCGCAGGCACGCCGAGAAGCCGGGCGCGCTCCATCGCCTCGCGGCGCACCGGCTCCGAGTACATGTCGTAGCCGAAGGCGCGCTGGTTGCGCCAGTCGAAGGGTTCGAGATAGACGATCGCGCTGTAGATGTCGCGCCGGCCCGGCGGGCTGATCCGGTAATCGGGGAAGCCTTCGGCGCGCACCCGCTGCTCGTGGCTCGCCAGTTGTGCCGCCGGCACCTGCACCGCGAAGCCGACGCCCTGGATGCCGCCGAAGTCGGCCTGAAGGCGCAGCCCGGTGACGTAATCCCGCCATTCGGTGCGGGTCACCTCCTGGGACGCCGCAAACAGCGCCCGCGCGCCGCGCAGCACCTGCCGATAGGCCTTGAAGCGCTCCTCGACCTTCAGCGTGATCTCGTTGGTCTCGAGGACGAAGGCGTTTTCCCGCCCGGCCCGGTTGGCTTCGTCGATCCGCTGGATGGCCAGCCAGCCCACCGTGATCGACAGCAGCAATGACACGACGGCCGGCACGAAGACCTCCCGCAGCAGGCCTTGCGGATCCGCCCCGATGAATTTCATCATGCTCTGCCAGCCTCTCTCGCGCCAAAACAGCGGATTGCGCTTGAAAACCCGCTCCGACGCCTATAACGGCACGAGATGGCAGGAGTTTGATCCCCGCGCCCAAACTGCCTGCCGATGTCCTTCAAGGCGCGTCCAGCCTGACCCGGCGTGGCTTGAAGTGTCATAATCCCCCACCTTCCGGCGCGGCTGGCGGCCTCTGATGGCCAGGCCGCTCGCGCCATGATCAGCTTTCCCAAGGATTTTCGATGATTCTCGTAACCGGCGGCGCCGGCTTTATCGGTGCAAACTTTGTCCTCGACTGGCTGCGCGTGAGCGACGAGCCGGTGGTGAACCTCGACGCCCTCACCTACGCGGGCAACCTGGAAAACCTCGCCTCCCTCAAGGGCGACGCGCGGCACATCTTCGTGCAGGGCGACATCTGCGACCGCGAGCTCATCGACCGCCTGCTCGCCCAGCACCAGCCCCGCGCCATCGTCCACTTTGCCGCCGAGAGCCACGTGGATCGCTCCATTCACGGCCCGGGCGATTTCATCCGCACCAACGTCAATGGCACCTTCACGCTGTTGGAGGCCGCCCGCGGCTACTGGATGGGCCTCGACGCCGAGGCGAAGGCCGCCTTCCGCTTCCACCACGTGAGCACGGACGAGGTCTATGGTTCCCTCGGCCCCAACGATCCGGCCTTCACCGAGACCAAGACCTACGAGCCCAACAGCCCGTACTCCGCCAGCAAGGCCGCGTCGGATCACCTCGTGCGCGCCTGGCACCACACCTACGGTCTGCCCGTCACCACCAGCAACTGCTCCAACAACTACGGCCCGTACCACTTCCCGGAAAAGCTCATCCCGCTGATGATCGCCAACGCGCTGGCCGGCAAGCCGCTGCCGGTGTATGGCGACGGCCAGCAGATCCGCGACTGGCTGTACGTCACCGACCACTGCAGCGCCATCCGCGCCATCCTCGAAACCGGCAAGCCGGGCGAGGTGTACAACGTGGGCGGCTGGAACGAGAAGCCGAACATCGAGATCGTCCACACGCTCTGCGCGCTCCTCGACGAGCTCAAGCCCGACGCCGCCGGCAGCTACAGCCGCCTCATCACCTACGTCACCGACCGCCCCGGCCACGACCGTCGCTACGCCATCGACGCCCGCAAGATCGAGCGCGAGCTCGGCTGGCGCCCCGCCGAAACCTTTGAAACCGGCATCCGCAAGACCGTCGAGTGGTACCTCGCCAACCAGGAATGGGTCGCCCACGTCCAGAGCGGCGCCTACCGCGAGTGGGTCGAGAAGAACTACGAGAGCCGCAGCTGAGCCATGAAGATCCTCCTCCTCGGCAAGAACGGCCAGGTCGGCTGGGAGCTCCAGCGCAGCCTCGCCCCCCTCGGTGAAGTCATCGCCCTCGACCACGACGGCGCTCCCGGCCTCTCGGGCGACTTCGCCCAGCCCGAAAGCCTCGCTGCCACCGTGCGCGACGTGGCCCCGGATCTCATCGTCAACGCCGCCGCCCACACGGCAGTGGACAAGGCCGAGAGCGAACCCGAGCTCGCCCGCGCCATCAACGCGCTGGCCCCCGGCGTGCTCGCCCGCGAAGCCGCCGCGCTCGGCGCGCTGCTGGTGCATTACTCCACCGACTACGTCTTCGACGGCAGCGGCGATGCCCCCTGGACGGAGGACGCCCCCACTGGCCCGCTGTCGGTTTACGGCGCCACCAAGCTGGAGGGCGAACAGCTGATCCGCGACAGCGGCTGCCGCCACCTGATCTTCCGCACCAGCTGGGTGTACGCCGCTCGCGGCGGCAACTTCGCCAAAACGATGCTCAAGCTCGCCGCGGATCGCGACGCCCTCACCATCATCGACGACCAGCACGGCGCCCCCACCGGCGCCGAGCTGCTCGCCGACGTCACCGCCCAAGCGGCCCGGATGACCCTCGTGAGCCCCGAGCTCGCCGGCACCTACCACCTCGCCGCCGGTGGCGAGACCACCTGGCACGGCTACGCCCACCACGTGATCGAGTTCGCCCGCACCCGCGGTGTGGCGATCAAGGTCGCCCGCGACGCCATCCGCCCTGTGCCCACCAGCGCTTTCCCGACCCCCGCCAAGCGCCCGGCCAACTCCCGCCTCGACACCCGCAAGCTCCAGCAGGCCTTCGGCCTTGTGCTGCCGGCGTGGCAAAGCGGCGTCGAGCGGATGCTCACCGAGATCATCTGAGGCAATGGGCAATGGGAAATGGGGGGAGTGGGAAGTGGGCGGGAGACCGCACGAACGGCTGGATGCGTGGCGGCAGGGCATGCTGCTCGTGAAGGCGGTTTATGGGCTGTCGGCCTGCTTCCCCGGTGATGAACGTTTCGGGCTGACCCAGCAGATGCGCCGCGCCGCCGTTTCCATCCCCAGCAACATCGCCGAAGGCGCTGCGCGCAGTGGCGCAAAGGAATACGCCCACTTCATCTCCGTTGCCCGTGGCTCGCTTGCCGAACTGACCACGCAGATCCAGATCGCCAGGATGCTTGGCTATCTGGACGACACCACCGAAATCCTGAACCTTACCGACCACGTTGGCCGCTTGCTGACGGGTCTCTACCGAAAATGGAGCGCCCAATGAGCCCCCCACTTCCCACTTCCCATTCGTCCCTTACCCGAAAGGGCATCATCCTCGCCGGTGGCTCCGGCACCCGGCTGCACCCGGCCACGCTGGCCGTCTCCAAGCAGCTGATCCCGGTCTACGACAAGCCGATGATCTACTACCCCCTCAGCACCCTGATGCTGGCGGGGATCCGCGACATCCTCATCATCTCCACGCCGCAAGACACGCCGCGCTTCGAGCAGCTCCTGGGCGATGGTGCCCAGTGGGGCCTTAACCTCAGCTACGCCGTCCAGCCCAGCCCGGACGGCCTCGCCCAGGCATTCATCATCGGCGCCGACTTCGTGGGCAACAACCCCAGCGCCCTGGTGCTCGGCGACAACCTCTTCTATGGCCACGACTTCGCCAGCGGCCTGCGTGCCGCGAGCGCCCGGGCCGACGGCGCCACCGTCTTCGCCTACCCGGTGCACGACCCCGAGCGCTACGGCGTGGTCGAGTTCGACGCCAAGGGCCAGGCCATCAGTCTCGAAGAGAAGCCCAAGGTCCCCAAGAGCCGCTACGCCGTCACCGGGCTGTACTTCTACGACAACCGCGTCGTCGACGTGGCCCGCAACATCAAGCCCAGCGACCGGGGCGAGCTGGAGATCACCGACGTGAACCGCCAGTACCTCGACTGGGGCTCCCTCGACGTGCAGGTGATGGGCCGCGGCCACGCCTGGCTCGACACCGGCACCCACGAGAGCCTGCTGGAGGCCAGCCTCTTCATCCAGACCATCGAGAAGCGCCAGGGCCTCAAGATCGCGTGTCCAGAAGAGATCGCCTGGCGCGCCGGCTGGATTGGCGCCGAGCAGCTCCAGAAGCTCGCCGCGCCGCTCGCCAAGAACGGCTACGGCCAGTACCTGCTGCGCATCCTCGACGAAAAAGTCTTCTGACCAAGGTGTTCCGATGAACGTCATTCAAACGGCAATCTCCGACCTGCTGATCCTCGAACCCAAGGTCTTTGGCGACGCCCGCGGCTTCTTCATGGAAAGCTTCAACGCCAAGGCCTTCCAGGCGGCCACCGGGCTCGACGTGCACTTCGTGCAGGACAACCACTCCCGCTCCGCCAAGGGCGTGCTGCGCGGCCTGCACTACCAGATCGAGCAGGCCCAGGGAAAACTCGTGCGCGTCACCCGCGGCAGTGTGTTCGACGTGGCGGTGGATCTGCGCAAGTCGTCGGCCAGTTTCGGCCAGTGGGTTGGCGTCGAGCTCTCGGAAGAGAACAACCGCCAGTTCTGGATTCCGCCGGGCTTTGCCCACGGCTTTCTGGTCACCAGCGACTCGGCGGATTTCCTCTACAAGACCACCGACTACTACGCCCCGCAGTTCGAGCGCAGCCTGGCCTGGAACGACCCGACCGTGGGCGTCGAGTGGCCGCTGCACCTGCTGGACGGCGCGCCGCTACTGTCGGCCAAGGACGTGGCCGGCAAGCCGCTCGCCGAGTGCGAGACCTTCGCCTGATCCGGCCCGGGCTTTCGGGGCCGCCTGCGCCAATCTGACAATTATTTCTTCGTCTTGCCCACGCCGGGCGCGCGATAATGCGCGCCTGTCATTCTGCCCGTGGAGCCCCGCATGTCCCGTTCGCTGATCTACCTCGTTGCCGGCGCGCGTCCCAATTTCATGAAGATCGCCCCGATCGTGCGTGCCCTGCAGGCCCGCGCCGATCGCTTCGAGTTCAAGATCATCCACACCGGCCAGCACTACGACCGGGAGATGAGCGACGTCTTCTTCGACGAGCTGGGCATTCCCAAGCCGGATTACCACCTGGAAGCCGGCGGCGGCAGCCACGCCACGCAAACGGCCAAGATCATGGTGGCCTTCGAGGAGATCTGCCAGAAGGCCCGCCCCGACTGCGTGCTGGTGGTGGGCGATGTGAACTCCACGCTGGCCTGCTCCATCGACGCCAAGAAGCTCGACATTCCGGTGGCCCACGTGGAAGCGGGCCTGCGCAGTGGCGACATGCGCATGCCCGAGGAAATCAACCGCCTCGTCACCGACAGCATCTCCGACTGGTTCTTCTGCACCGAACCCGCCGGCGTCGACAACCTGCTGAAGGAAGGCAAGGCCCAGGACGTGGTCTTCCACGTGGGCCACGTGATGGTCGACAACCTGCTCTTCCAGCGCGACAAGCTCGACGCCTCCGACAAGTCCGGCATGGATACCGAGGCCATCAAGGCCAAGTATCCCAAGTACGGCGTGGTCACGCTGCACCGCCCGTCCAACGTGGACGACGAAGCCAACCTGCGCGGCATTGCCGGTGCGCTCAAGCAGATCGCCGCCGACCTGCCGCTGATCTTCCCGGTGCACCCGCGCACCCGGGGCAACCTCGAGAAGTTCGGGCTCGATCTCGGCCCCAACGTGGTGCTCACCAAGCCCCAGTCGTACATGGAGTTCCTCAACCTATGGAAGGACGCCGCGCTGATCATGACCGACAGCGGCGGCCTGCAGGAAGAAACCACCGCCCTCGGCATTCCCTGCCTCACCCTGCGCGAGAACACCGAGCGCCCGGTGACCATCGACGAAGGCAGCAACGTGCTGGTGGGCACCGATCCGGCGCGCATCCTCGAAGAAGCCGCCAAGGTGCTGGCCGGCCAGGGCAAGCACGGCTGTCGCCCGCTGCTTTGGGACGGCAAGGCCGCCGAGCGGATCGTCGCCGATCTGGATCGCCTGCTGCCCTGAGGTTGCCAGCCCCGTTCAGGGGTGTTGTATTTGAAACGGCGGATGTTGCGAAAGCAACATCCGCCGTTTTTACGTTCAGGCTATTCAAACGAGCGCGATCCTGTAGGTCGGACTTCAGTCCGACAGCACGCGTCCCGTCAGGCACCGTTTTGTCGGACTGAAGTCCGACCTACAGGGCCGCCGGCGCTCCTCACGCCTTGTGCAGCCGCACGTCCACCTCGCCGATGCGCCCTTCGGGTTCCGGCGCACCGAGGGTGAGGCCCAGCTCCAGTTCGCCCCGCACCACGCAGCGGGCCACGCCCAGTTGCCAGCCGGGGGCCGCAGGATCGAGGCTGCGGGTGATGCCGGCGAGGCTCACCTGCGGCTTGGCGAGGCGCAGGGCGAGGCGTGGCGCGGCGCCTTCAAGTTCGATCACGTTGGTCTCCGCGAAGGCTGCCAGCACCGCCGCGAGGCTGCTGGCGAGGAGCGCATCGGCGGTGGTGATGTCCTTCGCCCAGGCACGCAGCTCCAGGTCAATCCAGCCGCTGCGGCGCTCCCGGTAGCCTGCGCTGGGGGCGCCGCGGGTGCGCGCCTCCACCGGGCCGGGTGGCTCGCGGAAGAAGCGCAGGGTGCGGCCGTCCAGCAGATACGCGTCGCCGCCCGTCACGATGCGGCCCGGCGGGCAATGCACCTCGGCCAGCTCGCCCGACGCGTCGTCGGGCAGGGTGAAATCCAGCGGGTGGTCGGGCGTGGCGGTGAGCGTGCCCTGCCAGCCGAGGAAGGCCGGGTCGCGGATCGGCGTGTCGTCCGGGGCGGCGGGCGGGTCGAATTCGAGGCGCAGGGCGTGGAGGGCCACACGGCTGGCGGCGCCATTGGGCGCGCTGGCGGGGCCGGTCTGAATGTCCTGCCCCGGCGGCAGGGCGGCGGTGAGGGCGGGGTTGAGCAGCTGTTCGAGGGGGCCGAGCATGGGTCAGGGCTCCGGGTCGAGCACGCCGGCCTGGACTTGCAGCCACGGGCAGGGTGCGGGGGCGTCGAGAGGTAGCCAGGGGCCGTTTGCGCGGCGATGGAAGGCGCCGTCGACACCGGCGGGGCGGTGGTCGTCGGCGTACCACAGCAGGCTGCCGTGGTCGATGCGGCACACCAGCCACCAGGCTTGGCCGGTCAGCAGCTGGGGCGCCGGCAGGCGGCTGGTGGCCCAGCGGGGTTCGGCTTCGTCGTCGGCCGCGACGGCAAAAGGCCAGCGGACGATGGGTGCCTCCGCCGGGCTGCCGTGGCTGTCGGCGTGCAGGCTCAGCTCGCCGCTGGCGGCGTCGCCGGGGGTGCGCAGGTGCAGGCTCACGCTGGAAAGCTGCACGCCCTTGGGCAGCGCCGCGAAACGCTGCCCGGCGGTGTGGTCCGCATCGCACAGGCGGGCGACGCGGGTGGTGCCGGCGGCGGGCGCCAGCAGGTCGCGCTCGCCGGGGCGGGGCTTGTCGGGCGGTTCGGGCTGGGGCGCTGGCGGCGTGGTGGGCTTGGGCGGGGCTTCGAGTTCGGCGGCGAAGCTGACGCGCAGGGGCTGGGCGTTGGCGGTGGCGATGGTGAGCGGCACGGCGGTGGCCGACGGGTGATCGGCCAGATAGCGGTTGATGGCGCGGACGAGGCCATCCACAGTGAGCCCGGCGCCGGGCACCGGGCCATCCGGGCTGAAGAAGGGCGGATCGTCGCCCACCGCCACGCTGACGAGGCAGGGCTGCTTGGTGAAGCGCACGCCGATGCGCCGGCCGGTGAGGCTGCCAGGGATCAGCACGCCGGTGCGTTTCTCGGCGGCGTCGCCCTCGATCAGCATCTCGGCCATCAGGCGCGATGCGCACTGGGCGGGGAAGCGCTGCTCCGGCCCGGCGGGCAGGGTGTCAAGCGGCTGGAGCGGCAGCCAGGTGCCGCGGCTGAACACCCGCAGGCGGGCGCCGGTCTTGCGCGGCGGGGTGAGCGCGCCGGCTGCCGGGGGCGAGGCGTCGAGGTGGATGCCCACCAGGGCGCGGGTCTCGCCCCAGTCGGCGCTGGCCCACAGCCACGGGGCGTCGGCCTTGCCGGCCATGGGGCCGGAGTCGGCGGTGAGGGCCGGATACTCCAAGGCCAGCTCGCCGCCGTCGGCGGCAGCGATCACCAGCTGCGCACTGGCTAGCCGGCGCCCGGCCGGCAGCACGATGCGGCAGGCCAGCCCGGCGGCGGCGTTGAAATCCCGCCCGGTGGCGGGCTTGCCGTCCGGGGCGAGGAGGGTGGCGGTGTCGGCCACGGCGGTGGGCGGTCTAGCGGGCGACGAGGCGTGGGCCGGCGGCTTCGCCGGTTTCGGCTGGCGGAGTCTCGGCGGCGAGGATTTCCTCGAGCACCTGGATGGCGCCGCTGATGCGCATGAGGGTGGTGCGCAGGTCTTCCTCCTTCTTCTGGAGGTCGGCTATCACGCCGAGGCCGGCGTCGTATTCGCTGCGCAGTTCGGCAAGGCGGCTTTCGATCTGTTCTTTCATGGCGGTTTTCCGGTTGAGGTCAGCGGAGGAAGACGAACACGTCGATGAGGCCGGTGTCGCCGTCGAAATCGGCCAGGGCCTTGCCGATGGTGCAGCCGGTGGTGTTGTCGCCGGCGCGCATGGCGTGGCCGGGGAGCGATGCCGGCACCAGCAGGTTGCCCTTGCGGATCGGGCCGTTCTCGGCGCACACCTTGCACGGCACGCGGCCGGCCAGGGCGATGGGCTGCTCGCCGGCGATCCGCTCGTGCTGGAGGGCGTCGGCGCCCAGCAGCATGCCGGGCTCGGTGGACACGACGCCCAGTACCAGCGGGTCGTGGGGCTGGCGGCAGCGTTCGACGCCGCTGCCGTCGGCGGTGAGGCTCACCACGTCGCCCGGCTCGATGGCTTCGAGGGTGGCGAAGTTTTCGGCCAGATCGCGGGCGCCGGTCTGCACGCCGTTCTTCGACCACATCGAGCCTTCGGCTTCGACGTCCCAGGTGTGGATGCCGCCGCCCCAGCCGCGGGTCTTGGGCGTTGGCGGGAAGCCGTTGGTGCCGAGGTTGCCAGTGATGGTCACGTTGCCGGTGATCGCCTGGCTACCCGCGAAGGTGTTGGCGCCGCGGGTGGCGAGTTCGTTCCAGGCGGAGTTCTGCGCGGTGGTCAGGCTGCCCGAGGCCATCTTGCGGAAGAACAGCCGGTCGTTCTCGGCGTAGCTAGCGCCAATCTGCAGCTGATAGTTGTTGGTAGTGTTGCTGTGGCGGCAGACGATCAGGTGGGTCCACGGGTGGGTGCCGTCGGGCACGTCGCCGGTGAGCTCGGCACCGCCGTTCTGGTAGAAGCCGGACTTGAGCGGCATGCCGAAATCTCCCGGCAGGCCGCCGGCGTTGAGGGAGCTGGCGTAGCCCAGCAGGGCGCCGCCTTCCACGTCGAGCCGGGCGCCCGGGCGGGCGATGCCGATGCCCAGATTGCCGTTGGTGTCGAGGCTGAGCCCGGTAGCGGTGCCGGTTTCGCCGGTGGGCGAGAACTGGTAGCCCACGTTGCCGCTGGCGACGACGAAGGATTTCACGTCGAGGAAGTAGCGGGTGTCGGGCGAGACGATGCGCAGGCTCGATTTGTTGCCGTCCCAGCCGCGGTCGTTCTGGGTGCTTACCTCGAGCCGGGCGGTGGGGGTGGCGGTGCCGACGCCCACGTCGCCGCTGGTGGTGAGCTTCGCGCCGGAGAAGCTGGCCAGCGCGGCGCGGATTTCGGCGAGCTGGGCGGTGCCGGTGACCTTGAGGGGGCCGCCGACGGTCAGCTCCTTCATGGCGTACCTGCTGTCCGGGTCGAGCTTGCTGGCGTCGATGGCCTTGTTCTGGATGGCGTCCCGGGGCAGCGGGGCGCCGAAGCCGCCGGTGTGGTTATGGGCGGCGATGTCTTCCTGGGCGCGGATCTGGACTTCGTTCCATTCGTCGGCGCGGATGATGTCGCCGGCGGTGCGTTTGACGTAGGGGGTGGGGCGGTCGGCCATGGTGGGTCTTCCTCAGGGGTGGGCCGGCAGCGCGGCGCGCAGTTCGTCGATCATGGCCTGTTGCTCTTTCACGGCCTGGACGAGCAGGCCGATGACCGCCGCCGGGTTGATGCCTTTCCAGCCGTCGGGGCCTTCGGCGACGGCGTCGGGGAGTACGGCCTCGAGTTCCTGGGCGATCAGACCGACGGAGCGGCCGCCGCTGCGCCAGTCGAAGCGCACGCCGCGCAGCTTGCAGAGGGCGGCGGTGGCGTTTTCGAGGACGCGGACGTTGTCCTTCAGGCGCAGGTCGGAGCCCGTGAAGCCGCCTTTGGTGCACCACATTTCGCCGGCCGCGAAGCCGCCGTAGTAGCCGGTGTTGTCCACGTTGAACAGGCGCAGCCAGCCGTCGTTGCCGTGGGCGTCGCCGACGGCCGACATGCGCCATTTCTTGCCCAGGCGCAGCACGTCGGTCTGGAGCACGCCGTCGTTCACGTTGAGCTGGAAGCGCGTGTCGCCGGTGCGCGCGTTGACGATGTTGAGGCTGTGGGTGACGCTCAGATAGCCTTTCTCGGGGGCGCTGGGTTCGTCGCGCTTGTTCCAGATGGCGAACTTGGGCGTGCCTGCCGGGGGGGCGTCGACGGTGTAGTCGAGCACGAGCGCGCCATTGACCTCCAGGCGGTCCCAGACGGAAACACGCCGCCCCAGGCCGGCGCTGCGGTTGCCCATGAGCATCAGGGTCTGGTACTTGTCGGTGTCGTTGCGGATCTCGGCTTCGCCGGGGCCCAGGGCGGGGGCGGTCGTCGTGCCCGTGCGTCCCGACGCGGAGATGCGCAGGAGGCTCTGGCTGGGAAACAGGTCGAGGATCGGAAGGCCCGGGTCCTGCTTGATGCCCAGGCGCAGGCGCATCTCGCCGCCGACGATCAGGCTGAGCGGGTGGGCGCTGCGGGTGCCGACGATCAGGCCCGCGTCGGCGCCGTAGATGCCGGCGCCGTGGGCCATCACCCGGCCGTCCACGCCGCCGGCGCGGATCGACAGCTTGGCGTGGGCGCCGCCCAGGATGTCCACCACGCGGCTCCAGCCTTCGCCGTTCTCGGGGGCGTCGGTGCCCACCGCGAGATCGCCGCTGAGACTGGCGAGGGTGGCCTGGATGTCGGCGAGCTGGGCGGTGCCGCTGACCTTGAGGGGGCCGCCCACCGCGAGGCCCTTGAGGGTGAGCCGGCTTTCCGGGTCGACCTTGCTGCCGTCGATGGCCTTGTCGGCGATACCGTCGCGGGGGATGCGGGTGGCGTCGCCGGTGTGGTCGTGGGTGCGCAGCTCGGTGCGGGCGCGCACCTGGATCTCGTTCCAGTCGGCGGCGAGCATGATGTCGCCAGGCTCCTTCCGGATGTAGGGGGTGGGGGTTTCGGCCATCAGAAGATCACCTCCCAGCTGAGCGTCATCTCCAGGTTGCCGGCGCGATTGACCACCGGAAACGTGACGCGGTTGTAGAGCACGGGTTCGGCGCCGGTGACGCTGATCAGGATCCCGGCCTCCTGGAGCGGCTGCGGGTCGGCGCTGCCGGTGGGCGGCAGGGTGGCCACCACCCGGGCGATGACGCGCGGCTGGCCTTCGTAGTCGCCGCTCGCAACGCTGGGGATGGTGGCGGGCGCGGCCACGACGAAATCGCCCAGGGCGGTGTCGGTGACCTGCGCCGGGGCGGCCGAGCGGCCCACCGCGATCTGCAGATCCGGGCTCTGGGCGCTGCCGGTGAACAGCCGGGCGAGCAGCGCGCGGCCGGCGCTGGTGATGAGGTTGTTCACCCGGCGGGCGTCCACCAGCCGGCCGCTGGCGTCGCGCAGTTCGATGGAAAGGCGTCCGGCGAGACCGTGGGATTCGTGCATCGGCATGGGGTCACTCCTTCGATGGGGCGGGGCTGGAGGGCGGGCGGCGAGGGCTCATCGGCTGTGGCTCCAGTCGAGGCGGGTGGTGTCGAACACGCCGCCGACGGAGAACGGACCGTCGGCGCTGTCGTGGGCGTCCCGCAGGGTGGTGGCGAGGGTGAAGCGCAGCGGGCCGTCGGCGGGGGCGGCGTCCTCGGTCCAGCGCTGGCCGGTGGCGAGGCCCAGGCGCTCGGCGCTGTTTAGGGCGTCGCGGTGGGTGGGTTCGGGGAAGTCGATGCTGGCGCGCACGCCGGCGGCGGTGGCCCGGGCGATGTCGTCCCGCAGGAGCGGCAGCGCGCCCCGGGCGGCGGCGGCGGCAACCCATTCGTTGCGCGGGATGCGCAGCCGGATGCTGGCCGGCGGGCGGGTCATCCAGTCGAGGCGCAGGCTGAGGCGCGGCGTGTGGGCGGTGTCGGTCTCGGTGGTGCCGCCGGTGTCGGTCTTGTTGAAGGATTCGAGGAGCACCGAGGCGTAGCGGGCGTCGCCTTCGCCGATGGTGCCGTCCAGCAGCGCGAAGCGCGTGCCGTCCAGGTCGTCGTGGCCGGCGAAGCGGGAGGCGTGCACGGTATCGCCGGGGCCGGCGAAGGCGGCGTCGGGCTGGGCGAAGGTGAGCAGCATCCAGCCGTTGGCGCCGGGGGCGAGGCGGGGGGTGAGCACGCGCTGCTCCAGCACCCCGCAGCGCATGCTGCCGAAGGCGGCGCCGCGGTCGTCGAGGCGGTTGCCCCACAGGTAGAAGATCGAGTTGCTCACGTCGCGCTCGTGGCCCTCGCGGTTGATGAGCACGGCCCGCCCGGCCGGGTGGTTGGCGGCCCAGGCGTGGTGGCCGGGGGCGTCGAAGCCGTCGAAGGGGGCCGTCTCGGCTGGGCTGACGGCCGGGTACAGGACGAGGGTGTCGCCGGGCTGAAGGGTGCCGGCGTAGAGGGTGATCTCGCCGCTGCCCAGGCTGCGCAGGGCCGGGTAGGGGGCGGGCTGGTCGCGCACGCCAAGGGTGACCACCGGGCGATCCGGGTGCAGGCTGGCGCTGGTTACGGTGAACACCCGGCGCAGGCGCGGCGCGGGCTCGACGTGGCGGGCGGCGAGGGTCGGGTTCTCGGTGATCCACGCTTCCACCACCGCCTGGGCGCGGCTGGGACAGGGCTGGGTGCGGTCGCTGCCGGTACAGCCGGCGCAGCGCTTGCGAGTGCCCGGCGGCATGCCGAAGGCGAGGGTGGCGTCCTGGCGGCGTTCGAGGCGCGGGCAGGGCTCGGCGCCCAGGTCGGCGATGGCGAGGGACAGCAGGGCGCGGGGCGTGGTGAGGCCGCCGGTGCGCACCCGGGCGGTGATCAGCAGGCGCTGGCGGAAGGTCTCGCCGGGTTCGGGGTCGAGCACCGCCTGGAAGCGGGCGAGGGCGGCGGGGGCGGTTTCGGGCGGGGCGGCGGGATCGGGCTCGGCGGTGAGGCCCTGGCCGTCGCCACCGAGCACAAAACGCAGGCCGTCGAAGCGGGCGGCGAGGAGCACCGCCGGGTCGTCGGGCGGCTGGCCGCCCTGGCTGCGCCGCCAGCCGCTGCCCACCAGCTCGTCGAGGGCGTCGGCAAGCGGCGCGACGTGGTCGAAGCGCACGCTGATCTCGCCGGGGTTGCGGCTGTAGCCGGCGTGGTGGACCCGCGGTGGCAGGCGCGACACCTGCAGCAGGCGGCCCAGGCCTTCGAGGGCGCTGGCTTCGTCCGGCGCGGGCAGCTGCGCGCTGGCGAGGCCGACCCAGCGGTCGTACTGGATGCGGGTGAGGGTGTCGTCCACCCGCCCGAGGCTGGCCGCCATGCTGTCGATCAGCGCGCCCACGGCGCTCGACGAGGGCTGGGCGGTGAAGATCCGCGGCAGGAGGGCGAGGAGGCGCTCGCGGCGCACCCGCAGGTCAGCCATCGCTGCCCTCCGCGCGCAGGGTGAGCTTGCGCGGCATAGGCTGTTCGCGGGGGCCGATGCTGGCCTGGTCGGTGTCGTCGTCGAGCTCTTCGGCCAGCCCGTCGCGCTGGTGGGTGACGGTGACCCGCAGGCGCACGATGGCCTCGGGCGGGATGATGTTGGTGACGGCCTCGCGCACCGCGGCGTAGGCGATGCTTGCCGGGGCGTCCGGGGTGGCCCGGCCGGCGGCCTTGTCGAAGACGTCCTTGATGGCGCCGGTGATGCGCGCCTGCACCCCGGCGGTGGGCGTGCCGGCGGCCACCGTGAGGGTGGTGTCCACCCACAGGTCGAGCTTGGGCGGCTCCAGGCTCAGGCGCAGGGGCAGGGCTTCTGGGTAGAGGCCGATGCGCTCGCCGGGGCCGGCCAGCACGTCGCCGTTGCCCATCAGCGCCCGGTAGGCGACGGATTCGAGCCCGCTGCCGTCCTTCCACACGAAGGGCTCCAGCAGCGGGCGCTGGCCCGTGCGCTCGCAGCCCACCACCGCTTCGTGACCCAGCAGCAGGGCGCGGATCTTGGCGTCGCGCACCGCCTCGCCCACCTTGAGGGCGCCGAAGTAGTCGGTGAGCACGGCGCGGAGGCGTTTCAGGATGTCGGCCTGCTCGCGCTCGGAGAAGACCGCGTTGAGGGTGAGGGTGGCGGTGATCTGCACGAACACCGGGGTGGCCGGCCCGCAGCGCAGCACGATGCCGGCGGGGCGGACGTTCTCGAGGCGGTTCCTCACCTCTTCGAGCAGTTCGCTGCCGATGTCCCGGTCGCCCAGCACCACCTCGACTTCGCCGGGGCGGCCGCCGGGGTTCTCGATCACCTGCACTTCGCGGATGCCCAGGCTGCGGGCGGCCTCTTCGAGTGCGGCGACGGTGCCGGTGTTGGACGACAGCACCAGCCGGCGGGCGCGGGCGCGCAGCTCGTCGTCGGTTTCCTCCCGCTGGCGCAGCACCAGATCGCCCGGGTTGCTCACCTGGTCAATGCCGGCGATGGGGCGCGGCAGGCTGGCCAGCGCGCCGGCCTTGACCGTCGTCCCGCCCGGTTCCACCGCCCGCACGCCCACCACCACCAGCCGTTCGCCCTTGTCGAGCACCGCGTTGGCGGTGGTGGCGAAGAGCGGCACGTCGCGCCCGGCCACCAGTGTGCCCAGCGGAATGTGGATGTCCTCCGGCGCCGGCTGGCCGCGGCTGAACACGGCGGTGCCTTCCAGATGGCCGCCCCGCTGGCGTTCGAGACCCAGCAGCGCCACCACGTTGTCGAGGGCCGGGCCGCTGGCCGAATCGAGATAGGCGTTGCGATACACGCTGTCGAGCTGCTCGTAGCACACCGCCAGCTCCCGGGCGAAGGCTTCGGCGAGGGTGCGCACCACGCTGCCCTCGTTGGCGTCGGTGAGCGCCAGCCGGCCGCCCAGCCCCGAGGCGATGTCGGCGAGCAGGGCGTCCACCACCTCCGAGAAGCCCTTCTTGAGATAAACCCGCTCAAGTGCCATCGATTCGCACCTCCAGGCTGGTTTCCAGGCCGCTCACCGCGCGCACCCGGGCTTCCACGTCCACCCCGTCGCGGGTGGGTTCGTGGGGGGTGACGCGCACCTGCAGGACTTCCTCCACCCGCGGGTCGCGGAGGAGCTCCTGGCGCACGTAGCGGCGCAGCAGTTCAAGGTTGGCCCGGTCGAGGGGCTCGCCGATCAGGTCGCGGATGCGGCTGCCGTAGCGCGGGTGGCCGAGGCCGTCGAGCTCGCCCCGGTCCACCAGCAGGCGCAGGGTGAGGGCCTGGACGAGGTTCTCCACGCCGCTCACGGTTTCGAGATCCTGCAGGCCGACGGCAAGATCGGCCCCCTCGCTGCCGCGGGCAAAGACGAGGCGCAGATCGGTGCCGAAGGGATCGATGGCCATCAGCGCGTCCTCACATCAGCCGGCCGGGGCCGGCGCTGGCGCCCGGCGGGCAGGGGATGCCCGGCGACACCATCACCTGCCCGGCGAACATCGTCAGGCCCAGATCGACGCCCTGGGCGAGGGCCTTGGCCAGATCGGGCGCCGCCTCACCGCGGATGCCGTTCTGGCTGAGCAGGCCATTGGCGATGCCCTCCAGCGTCGACGCCAGCGGCACCGGCTGGAGCATGCCCGGCCCGCTGCTCACGAAGCCGGCCACCGGGATGCCGGGCATCACCATGCTCTGGGCGCAGAACAGCGCGATGCCCTGGGCGACGGTGCCGGCGATGGCCTTGGCGAGCCCGTCGGCGTCTTCGCCGCGCAGGCCCTGGGCCTGGCACTGGCCGCTGGCGAGGCCTTCGAGCTGCGACGCGCCGGGGCCGCCCGCCGGCGGCGGCATCAGCTTGCCGGGGCCGGCGCTGGCGCCGCTGCCACTGATCGGGTCGGCCGCCACGGGGATGCCGGGCATCGTCATGGCCTGGGACAGGAACATCGTGAGCGCCTGCCCGGTGGTGTTGGCAATGGCCGCGGCGAGGCCCGGCACGTCTTCGCCCTGCAGGCCGGCGGCGTTGAGAAAACCTTTGGTCGGTGATTCGATCTGGGATGGACTCGGAGCGGGCATCGTTAGCCTAGCCTTTCGCCTTGACGGTGCCGGAGGGCACCAGCGCCTTGCCGGTGAAGTAGCACTTGTGGGATTTCTCGGTGATCACGCCAGCGCCGTCCTTGCCCAGATCCACGTTGCCCGAGGCATCCAGCGTGAAGTCGGTGCATTTGATCGTCACCTTGCCCTTGGCCTCGATGGTCAGGTCCGCCTCGCCCAGCACCTCCACGTTGCCGTCCTTTTTCACCGTGACCACCGTCTTGCCGGCGGTGACGATGCAGGATTCGTCCGCGTCGATGGCGAAGCTGCTCACCCCGTCGGCGGTGGCGAACACGTGCCACTCCTTCTCCTTGTGGAGGGGCGGGTTGATCTTCTCGGAGTACAGCCGGCCGATGACCACCGCCCGGTTGGGGTCGCCGCCCACGTAGTTGAGCAGCACCAGATCGCCCACCTGGGGCGCGCTCGCCATGCCCACGTGGGGCGTGGCGATGGGCACCTTGCGCAGTTCCAGCCCGCCTTCGCGCAGCTGCACGGTGCACTCGAGGTTGTTGCCGTCGTCCGCCCCGGTGTGGGGGAAGACGCTGGTCACCACCGCGAGCTCGCCCAGGCGCAGGCTGCGTAGCTCGTCGCGGACCACCGCGCGGATGATGTCGATCGGGTCGCTCATGGCGTGTCGCTACCGGCCGGGGGGTGGGCTCACTTCTTCATCGGGTCGAAGCCCTTGGGCAGCGCGTCCGCCTTGTAGCGCTTGGCGCGCTTGAGGTTCTTGGCGTCGAAATCCAGGTGGAACAGGCGGTTGAGGGTGGCGTTGTCGAGCGCGCCGGTGAGCGGAAGCTCGTTGAGCTGCTGGAAGGTGCGCAGCCGCCCGGTGAGCGCGGGGCTGAACTTCTTGCGGTCGTCCACGGCGGGTTCGGTGTAGCCCAGGGCTTCGAGGACGCTGTTGAGCTCCTGCGCGTCGATGCCCTTCTTGTCGGTGGAGAAATCCAGCTCCCAGATGGTCTCCACGTCCGGCGCCTCGCCAAACTTGCCCACCGACTTGGCGGGCAGCTTGTCGTCGGTGGCTTCCCACAGGCGGCGCGCGCCCAGGCGGTTTACGTCCAGCGACGACTGGCTGGCGCCTTTGCCGAAGTTCTGCAGTCGGAAGTTCTGGTCGAAGGCGAACTGCACCAGACGCAGCTTGCCGGTGCGCTCCACCACGATGTGGCTCTCGGTGGCGGCGCCCAGCTTGGCTTCGTCCAGCGGCGCCTGCTCGATGCCCAGTAGCTTGTAGAGCGCCGCGCCGATCACCTTCAGGTCGTCGGGCTCGGGCACCTTGTCGGCGATCTGGACGATCTTGTCCATGATGTTGCCCACGTCGGGGATCGGCGAATCGGGGCTCGGGTCCTGGCCCACGGCCACTTCCAGTGCGTTGATGAACTGCTTGCTGGTGGCCGTCTTCACGAACTCGGCCGATACCTCGACCAGCGCCTTGGCGGCGTCGCCCTGGATCAGCAGGTCGTTGGCGTCGAGGGTGAAGCGCTGCAGGTAGGCGACGGCCAGGGTGAGCACGTCCATCGCCTTCATCACGCCCTTGGCGATGGCGTCGTCGCGGAACTCGCGCACCCGCACCACGCGCACCCAGCGGGGGGCCTGGTCCTGGCGCTTGCTGCTCTCGAGGGCCACGCGCACGCCGTCGAGCAGGATGGCGACGGTGCGGAAGGGGTTGTCGGCACGACCGTCGTCGGTGGTGGCGGGAAGGTTGTCGGCCATGATGCTTATCCTCCAGAAAGGGCGGCGCCAGGGGTGGAAGGCGTCGTCGGGGTGGTCGGGGGGGCTGGCGTCTTGAGGGCCAGCAGTGCGGCGGACAGACGGTCGAGGGCGGCGATGAGGTTGCGCCACTCGGCGGGAGCAAGCAGGGACACGGCGCCCTCGGCCACATCGACGCCCATGTCGAGCACGCCGGAGACCTGGCGCAGCGGGTCGGACACCGTGTGGGCCGACTGGGCCGCGTCGGCGAGGCCGATGCCCATCTCGGCCAGCCAGCCGCCGCCGGCATCGGCCGCGTCGCCCACCCCGGCCACGAAGCCCGGCACGCAGCCGAGCAGCGCCACCAGGGCGTCGGCGTCGAGGGCGGCCCGGCGCAGGGGCACGGCGCCGCCGCGGATCTCGGAGAGCACCCGGCCGAGGGCGTCCACGCCCTGGGCCAGCTGGGGCTGGGCGCCCAGGTCGCGGGCGATGTTGGGGATTTCCTTGGCGGTCTGGGTTTCCAGCAGTGCGGCCAGGCTTTTCACCAGCCCGGCCAGATCGCGGACCACGTCGGCGGGCGTGCTCACTTCAGCCCTCCCTTGATGATGCGGTCGAGCTCGGGCGGCAGCTTGAGATCCTTGATGGAGCCGGCGAGGCGGGTGGCGCTGTCGGCCACCTCCTTGAGCTGCTTGAGGAAATCCAGCCCGCCGGAGAAGGCCTTCATCAGCGAGCTGAGCTTGGACGGGTCGAGCTGCTTGAGGAAGGCGGCGCCCTCCTGGGCGTACTTGGCGAGCATGCCGCCCAGCGCGCCGGCCTTGCCCAGGGCCTCGAAGAAGCCGCCGGCCTTGGTGGGGTCGGCCGCGGCGAGGGTGTCGAGCACGCCGTTGAGCTGGCCGGTGTCGAGGTTGTCCAGGTTGTTGGCGACGGCGTCGCCCAGGGCGTCCATGTCGAGGTTTTCGAGCAGGGCCGGGTTGGCGGCCAGCGCCGCGGGCAGCGAGGCCGGATCCTGCAGCACGCCGGCGGCGGCGAGGCTGGTGTCGCCCCACGCGGCGCCGTCGGCAGCCACGCCGGCGTTCACGTCGGCTACGGCGGCGTCACTGGCCTGGGGCGGCTCGATGTGTTCGCGCAGGCGCAGGCTGAAGCGGTAGCGGTCCTTGTAGCCGGCCACCTGACGCACCCGGAAGTCCTCGATGATGACTTCGGTGAGGTCGGTGCCCACCACCAGATCGGCGGCGAAGGACTGGGGCTCGGCCTTGGCGTGGGCCTGGCGCAGGGTCTCGAGGGCCGACAGGGATTCGTCGCCGAACAGCAGGCCGTCGATCAGGATCGTCACCGGCTCGCGGCCCAGATCCTGGAACACGCTGCCCTGCTGCTCGGGCACCCGCTGCTCGACGAGGGTGCGCGCCTCTTCGGTGTGCAGATCCTGCACGCAGGTGAGTTCGATCTTGCCGATGCGTACCGTCATTGGACGACCCTCCGGTCACTGCGTGACCACCTCCCCGCGGGAGGATGAGCGCCCCCTTCGGGCGGCCGGGCGGTGTCGCTCATGGCCGGCCTCCCGTCAGAATCCCAAGCGGGTCAAAGCGCCCCGCTGGCGGTCGAGCACATGGCGCACCGCGCGCACGTGGAGCAGCCGGCCCTGGCCGAGGAGCCCGGCGGCGGGGTGGCCGTCGGGCAGGCCGGCGATCTCCACCAGATCGCCCGGCAGCACCGTTGGCGCAGCGAAAACTTCGACGCTGCCCCGCAGCAGGCGCGCGGCCAGCCCGGCGGCCCAGGCTTTGGCGACGGCTTCGACCGCCTCGCCCGAGCGCAGCGCGCCTTCGCGCAGGCGCAGGGGGCGTTCGCCCAGCTTGCCGGCCTGCACCTGCCCGTCGGGCGTGATGCAGGCCTTGGCGCTGACGCCGGACAGATCGGTGCTGAGCCAGTGGGCCTTGTCGGCGCCCTTGGCGCTGGCCGCGCCTTCGCCCCACACCTCCACGCTGTCGAAGGCCGCCGGCACCTGCTGGAGGGCTAGCTGGGTGACCGTCTCGCCGAAGGTGAACTGATGATCGGCGCTGCCCGACTTGGGCGTGGCGCAGTGGATCTTGCCGCCGCCGTCGGCAAACAGCCCGGCACCGCACAGCGTGGCTAGCCCGCGCAGGTGGCTCAGGGCGGTGGGGCCTCGGTGCAGCGCCCAGGCGGAAAGCTCCGGCCCCTTGGCGATGGTGCCGGCCGTGGCGCCGGCCTTGCTGATGAGGTCCTTGATGATGAAGTCGGCCGAGACGCTCTCGTAGCTGCCTTCCACCTCGGTCTGGCCCAGGCGGGTGAAGGCGCCGTGGGCGACGATGCGCTGGCCGGTGGTGCCGGCCTCCACCGCGGCCACGGTGCCGGTGAACACCGCCACCATGCCGCTGCCCACGTCGAGCTTGACCTCCACCGGATCGCCCGATGCCGGCGGCAGGCCATCGGCGAGCTCGATGAAGCAGTGGGCGGCCGGGCCGTCCATGTCCAGCTCGACGCGCAGCTGCAGCAGCTGGCGGGTGGATTCGCTGGCCGTGCTGCTGGCGGTGGCGCCGCCCACCTGGATGCGGAACGCGGTGCGCGGGGTGGCGGATTTCATACGTCCAGCCCCTGACGCCGGGCTGCGTCGCGGAGCAGCGCCACGAGGGCGTCCTCCAGCTGGCGCGGGTCGCGGCCGGCGGTGTCGGTGGCCGCGCCGAGGGCGACGGTCACGTTGAACTGGTTGGTGACCCGCGGAGCTTCGGCGGCCATGTCGGAGGGCGCGTCCCGGCCGGCGGGCAGGGCCGCGTCGGTGAGCTGCCAGGCCTTGTCGAGCACCGGGTCCATCGCCTGCATGACGCGGGTCAGTGCCGGGTTGCGCGGGAGCAGGCTCGGCGCGGCGGTGGCTCGGGCTGGTGCGGGAGCCTCGGTGGTATCGGCGCCCCGGGTGTCGTCGGCGACGGAGGGCGTGGTTTCGATGGGTGCGGCGGGGCGCAGGCGCCAGTGGCGGGGCGGATGTGCCAACGGTGTGCTGGTGGGCTGGGCTGGCGCGGGGGGGCCGGGATGGACCGCGGCCAGCGGGGGTGTGCCTGCCGGGCGGGTTGTTTTGAGGGTGGCGGGCGTGGTCGACGCGGCGGCGTTTGCGGCGACGGACGGTGCGGGTGGCTGGTCGGCGAGGGCGTCGGTGCGGACGAGGCGGATCGCGGCCGGCGACGGCGCAGTGCTTGCACGCTCGCCCGGGGCGGCGGGCGGACTTGCAGGTTGCGGGGCTGCGTCGAGCACGGCTTCGGGCGAGTGCGGAGCGGTGCCGGTGCGAAACTGGCCGGGCGTCGGGGCCGTGGCCGGTGGGCTCGCAGGTTCCGGGGCGGAGGCCGGTACTTGGCGGGCGGTACCCGCTGCCGGCGGGGCGACGGAAGCTGACGACGTATTGCCGGCTGTTGAAAACGCGGGTTGGACGCTCGGCGCAGCGCCGGGTGTGACGGCTGCCGCGCTGGCCGGTGTTACCGGCGCCCGCGGGCGGAGCGATGGTGTCGCTTGCGGCCCGGAGCGGTCGATCCCGGCCGCGGGCGTGGTGTGGCGTCCGCTGGAGGGGGGCGGCTGGAGGTGAGAAGCGGAACCGTGGGGCGTGAGCCGGAGCACCGGGGCGGCGTCGGGCGCCGGGGGGCTCTCCTCGTCGGCCGGGGTGTCGTCCACGTCTTCCAGCGCGAGGTGTTGCCGGGCTTCCTCCAGGCTGCGGGCGAGGGGCTGGAGGATGCGGGCGACGAGATCGGCCGGGGTGGTGTGGGCGGAGATCATCGCGCGGCCCTCGGGGGATCGTCCTCGATGCGGATCACAGTGGCGTCCGGGTGGTCGGCGAGGCGCGGGGCGCGGGCGGGCCGGGCTTGCGGGCGGACCATGTCGAGCAGGCGCAGCAGGCGGTCGATCTCGGCGGCGGGGGTGGCCCATACGCGGGCGGGTGTCCAGCCGAGGGCCTGGCACAGGCGGAGTGTGCGGGCGGCCCATTCGCGGGCGGCGGGGCCACCTTCGAGCAGGGTTTCTTCCTCGTCGCTGGCAAGGTTGAGGGCGACGGTGGCGTGGAGCAGCACGGCGGTGGCGCGGGCGTCGACATCATCCAGCGGGGCGGGGCCGTCGAGCACCAGCAGGCTGGCGCGGACCATGGCGTCGAGGTAGCTCACCGGGTCGAACCAGGTGTCGTCGCCTTCGCCGTCGAGGGCGGCCGAGAGGGCGGTGAAGCGCTGGCGCTCGCTCCACGGGCGCAGGCGGGCGCGGCCGGCGGGGCCCAGGTCGAGCCAGTCGCCATCTGGCGGCGGGGTGGGCAGGGCGTCGTCGCCGCCGGCGGCCCACCACAGTGCGAGGGGTTCGAGGGCGCGGGCGAGCGCGTCGGGCAGGTTGAGGCCAGCCAGCACGGCGGCGGTGAGGCGTCGGGTGTCGAGGCGCAGGCCGGGGCCGGCGGCGCGGGTGCTGGCGCGCAGGGTGTCCATGTGGCGGCGGTAGGTCCAGGGCGCCAGGGTGAAGGCGGTGGTGCCGGCGGTGACGCCCAGCGGGCGGTGGAAGCCCTCGAAATCGAGCAGGCAGGGCGTGCCGGAGAGGTCCAGCGCCAGCCTGCTCATGGCCTTACTCCTCGCGCACGCGGGTGGCGCTGAAACTGTAGGCGGTCACCACCGTGCCACCGGCGCCGAGGCTGAACGACTTGTCCTCGATGTAGCAGTCGTCGAAGGACAGGGTGCGCTTGGGCGAGTCGGCGGCGTCGTCCTTCTTGAGGTTGGCGACGAGCTGGAACTTGGCCTGCTTGTCCAGGTGGCCGTCGAGCTTGAAGTTGGCCGAGCGCACGGTGAGTTCGCCCTGCACGGTGCGCAGGCCGAAGCTCACGGCGACCCGTTCGTCGCTGCCCACGGCGCGGATGTCCTCGCGCTCGGTGACGACCCGGAAGGCCAGCGATTGCAGCCCTTCGATGGCTTCGCCATCGACCAGCACGCTGGAGCGGTTGGCGGAAAAGACGGTCGGCATGGCGGGTTCTCCGGTGAGTCAGGGGTTGGAGGAGGCGGTCGGCCGGGGCTTACACCTGGACCAGCACCGTGGCGTAGATGTAGTCGATGGCGCGCACCGGGCGCACCGCCAGATCGACCCGCACGATGCCCTGGGCGAAATCCTGCTGGCTGGAATACACGCTCACCTTGAAGGCCGGGTCGGTGCCGTCGGTGGAGGGCACGATGGCGCCTTCCTTCTGCATCTGGACGAGGAACTCCACCAGCTTCTGCTTGAGGGCGCCGCGGCCTTCCTCGTTGTTGAGCCGGCCGATGAAGAGCTCGCCGATGGTCTTGACGCCGCGCACCGCGTGGTCGGCCACCCGGCGCACGCTGATCTGGTCGTTGTCGGTGGTGAGCCCGCGCACCACGATCACCCCGCGGCCGCGCTGGGCGACGATGGGCACGACGTTCTTGCGCAACAGTTCCTGCTGGGATTCGACGCCCAGCGCCGGCGAGGGCTCGCCGAGGCCCGACAGGCGCTTGAAGGTGGGCGACTGGAAGTAGTCGAGGCTGCCGGTCATGCCGGCCACCGCGCCCACCACGCCGGCCGGGGCGACGAGCACGAAGCGATCGGACACCAGCGTGCCGGTGAGCTTGTCGGCGGCGGTGGCGATCTCCCTGGCGCTGGCGCCGGGCACTTCGCCAAAGCCGATGCGGCCCTGGCTGAGGGCGCTCATGCGGTCGCAGTGGCTGATCACGTCGGCGTAGATGCGCCCGACGCGGGTGGTGTCGGCGGTGTCCTGCACCGAGACGAGCACCATGTCCACGTCGGATTCGTTTTCGAGCAGGGCCACGGCGGCGCGGTAGGCGTCCGGCTCGGCATCCACGGCGCCGGCGAGCGCATAGGCTGCGCCGCCGCCGGCCGCGGTGTCGGGGCTGTCCTTGGGCTGCTTGAGTTTGTCGCGGGCTTCGTCGATGCGCACCAGTTGGGATTGCGCGGCCAGCACGTCGCGGGCGTTGCGGATCTGGTCGCCGGTATCTACCGACAGGTTGCGGTGCACCTCGGTGTAGGCGGTGCCCTTGTAGCGCAGGGTGAGGTCGAACACCGCGCGGGTCTCGTCGGCGCCTTCGGCGGTCTTCCTGCCGGTGGGCACCTGGCGGCCGGTGATGCTGGCGGTGATGGCGTTGCCCCACGGCCCCGGCGCCTTCGCGGAGAGCGTGAAGGCCGCGCCACTGCCGGTGGCCGGCGGAATCTTGATGCTCGCCCGGCTTTCGCAGGCCACCGGGCACACCACCAGCTCGAACACGCCGTTGGCCAGCGCCTGGGCCGCTTCGGGCAGGCTGAAGGTGCTGGCGCCGCCGTAGGCGGTGAGGAAACTGCGCCAGCTGGCGGCACGCCCCACGCCTTCGGCAGCGTTCTCGACGATGCCCACCAGGCCCAGCACGCCCGACGGGGCCAGCTGGGGTGCCAGGACTTCCTTGACGACGGTGACTTCGACGCCGGGGATGATGAGGGTCATGGGGGCCTCCCGATCACGCTTTGAACGATGGCGATGGGCCGCTTCGCGGATGCGAAGGGTTTATGACGCAGGGTTCGCGTTTCGTCATGGAAACGCGGTCTGCCTAATCAGACTAGATCGCGGCGTGCCGATGTCAAGGCCGGGTTGGCGCTTGCCCGCACGAGGGTGTGTCGGCGCCCTCTGGTGGATTGAGGCGGACGAGGCTGCAGGCGTGCTCCGCCCAGGCGTCGGCGGCGGTGCGGGAGATGAGCACGCCCTGGCCCCAGCCGGTGGTGGCGAGCCGGGCGCTGTCCGGGGCCCACGCCAGGGCCAGCCCGGGCCCGGCGTGGCGCAGGAGCGGCGCGTGGAGGGGCTGGCCGCTGCTCATGTCCCACAGGAAGACGCGGCCATCCCGGTCGGTGCTGGCGAGGGTCTGCCCGTCGGGGGAGAGGGCCAGGTCGAGGAGCGGCGCGGCCTCGCGCCCCAGCGGGCGGGCCGGGCCGCCGCTCGCGGGCCACAGGATCAGGCCCTGGCGCTGGGTGGCGAGGGCCAGCGCGTAGCCGTCGCCCGTCCAGGCGAGGCGGTAGAGGGCGCCGGCGTCGGGCGGGGCGAAGTCGCCGGCGGGCTGCAGATCGCTGCCGCGCCATAGGCGCAGGTGGCCGTCGAGCCCGCTGCTGGCGAGCAGGCTGCCGTCGCGTCGCCAGGCGAGATCCGACACCGGGCCGCCGTGGTCGGCGCTGGTGGCGAGCGGCGCGCCGTCGGGCAGGCGCCACAGGCGGATGCGTCCGTCGAGCCCCGCCGCCGCAAGCTGCTGGCCGTCGCCGCGGATGGCGACCCGGCGCAGGGGCGGGCCGCCATCGACAAGGCGCAGGGGCGGGTTGGCCGGGGCCGCGGTGTTCCACACCAGCAGCCGGCCGTCCTGCCCGGCACCGGCCAGCAGACGCCCGTCCGGGCTCCAGGCGAGGCTGGCGACGATGGCGTCGTGGCCGGCCAGCGGCGGGGCGACGGGCTTGCCGGTGACGCCATCGCGCAGCTCGATGCGGGCGCCGGCGGCGCTGGCGATCACCCGGCCGTCCGGCCGCCAGGCCAGGGCCCATGCGGTGTCGTCGGCGCCGGGCAGGGGCGTGGTGAGGGGACCGTGGCCGCTGCGGCCGTGGGTGACCAGCAGATCGTCGCTGCCGGCGGTGACGAAGCTGCCGTCGGGCTGGAAGACCAGCGCCAGCACGTTGCCCCGGTGCACCGCATGTTCGACCGGCCGGTTGCCGGGGCGGGCGAGGTCGTGGATGCGCACCTGGCCGTCTTCGCCCACGGCCACCAGCCGCCGACCGTCGTCGCTGAAACCCACCTTGCGCAGCGCGGCGTCGCGGCCGGGGAGGGGCTCGCCGATGGGTACGAGGCGGTCGGCCTGCCACAGCACGGCATGGCCGTCGGCGCTGGCGGTGGCGATCTGTCGGCCGTCCGGCGACCAGGCGAGGCCGTGGAGCACGGCCGGGTGGCTGGCGCTGCGTCGGGGTGCCGGGTTGTCGCCGAGGGGGTGGACGATGAGGTTGCCGTCGTAGCCGGTGGAGGCGAGCGTCTTGCCATCGGGGCTGAAGGCGAGGCCGGTGACGGTGTCGGCGTGGTCGGTGATGGCCGGGCCGACGGGCGCGCCGGTGGTGCCGTCACGCAGCACGATGCGGCGGTCGGCGCCGGCGCTGGCCAGCACCCGGCCGTCGGGGCTCCAGGCGAGCGCCAGCACCGGGCCGTCGTGGTCCTCAAGCGTGGCGACGGGTTTGCGATCGGCCATCCGCCACAGGATGACCCGGTGGTCGATGCCGGCGGAGGCGAGCAGCGTGCCATCCGGGCTGAAGGCGAGGGCGAGCACCTGCTCCTGGTGGGCGGCGAGGGGCGGGCCGCGATCCGGAAAGAAGCGGATGCTGCCGTCGCGCCCGCCGCTGGCGAGGGTGCCGTCGGGGCTGCGGGCGAGGGCCTGCACGCCCCGCTGGCCGGCGTGGCGCCAGTCGAGGGGCGCGTCGGCCAGCGCGGCGAGGAGGCTGTCGCGGGCTTCGAAGCTGGGTTCGTGGGCGTAGCCGGCGGCGGCCAGCGAGAGCGCCCGGGCGAGGTTGCCGCCGGTGAGCTCGGCGGCCGACTGGGCGGCGAGCTGGCGGGAGATGGCGACTTCCGACGCTCGCTCGGCCCGCTGCCACAGCACGCCGGTGACGCCGGCCACCAGCGTGGCGGCGATGATGGCGCCGAGGGTGGCGCGCCATACCCGGCGGTTGCGGCGGCGTTCGGCCTCGGCCTTGCGCTCGGCTTCGAGCCGGGCGGCCTCGGCGGCGACGGCCGCGTCGCGGGCCTCGCGGCTGGCGTCGAGGAAGGCCAGCGCCGGGGCGAGGGGGCGGCCGTACTGGCGGGCCCAGGCTTCGGTGGGGTGGTTGCGGGTGCGCCAGTCGAGGGCGAACTGGAGCTCCGGGTCGCGCCACAGGCTGGCTTCGCCGGCGGCGTGGAGGTCGGTGGCGTCGGCCAGCCGGCGCAGCATGCGGGCGGCGTCGGCCTCGCGCTCGCCCCATTCGCGCAGGCGGTCCCAGATGCGCATCAGGCTCTCGTGGGCGAGGTCGATCACCGTGTCGGCCTCGAGTGGCTCGCCGGCCGGCGGCATCAGGAAGGCGGCGCCCGGGGCGCGGAAGGGGTCGAGCACCTGGGCCAGCGGCGCGGAGGCGGCTTCGGCGTTGCCGGCGGTGATGGCTTCGAGCACCGCGAAGCGGGTCGGCCGGCGGATTCCGCGGGTGTCGGTGCTGGTGTCGGTGAGGGCCCGGAAGGCGGCGGCGCAGCGCAGCTGATGAGCCGCCGGCAGGGTGGCGAAGATCTCCTCGGCGTGCTGGTTGAGGGCGTGGGCGAGGGTGCCCACCGCGTCGTAGTGGCGGGCCTCGACGGGGCTGGGCTCGCCGCTGGCCTGCCAGTGGGCCCAGCTGCGGGCCAGGGCGTGCTGGAGCAGCGAGAGCTGATCCGGGTCGTCGCCCACGTCGTTGACGAGGCGGGTGAGGAGGGTGGGCTCGATGTCGGCGCCGCACACCCGGGCCGGGCCGAGGATGGCGGCACGGCGGTCGTCGCGGCTCATCCGCGGCACCAGGTACTGCCCGCCGTTGATGGCCTCGGGCAGGCCGGCGAAGCGGGCGCAGTCGCCGAGGAAATCCGAGCGCATGGTGAGCACGATGTGGATCGGCACGTCCTCGGTGCGGGCCTGGAGCAGCAGATTGACGAAGGCCGTGGCCGGGTCTTCGTCGGCGGGGCCGGTGTCGCCCAGCTGGCGGTAGCGGAAAAGTTCTTCGAACTGGTCGACGATCACCAGCAGGTTGGTGCCTTCGGGCAGGCGGGCCTGCTGCCAGGCTTCGACCAGCCCCCGGCGGCTCATGGCGAGGGTGGTCTCGATGAATTCGGCGAGGCTGAAGGGGCCGGCGTCCATCTCCCGGTGCAGCGCGCCGGGGGCGGCGAGGGCCTGGGCCAGCGCCCGCAGCGGGTGGCCGCCGGGGCGGCAGCTGGCCATCCGCCAGGCGCTGCCGGCGCGGGTGAGGAGGCCCCGGTGCAGGGCCGGGCGCAGGCCGCAGTTGACCAGCGACGACTTGCCGCAGCCCGAGCTGCCGATCACCGCCAGGAAGCGCCCCCGGGCGAGGGTGTCGACCATCGCGTCCACCTGGGATTCGCGGCCGAAGAAGAGGTATTCCTCGTCCTCGCGGAAGGGGCGGATGCCGGGGTAGGGTGCGGCTGGCGTGCTCATGGCGTCGCTCCTGCGCCAAGCGCGGCGAAGAGCGGGGCGAGGGTGGCTTCGTCGATGCCGCCGAGGCCGTCGAGCACGCCGGGTTCGGCGAGGGCCTGGAGGACTTCCTTGTCGTCGCTGGGGGGCTCGGCGAGGAGCGTCAGGCTGGCCTTGAGGGGGCGCTCGCGGGCGCTGCCCAGGAGCTTGCGCAGGTCGTTCTGCTGGTGGAACTTCCACGCTTCGTCGCCGGCGCCGTAGTAGAGCACGATGGCGTCGCAGTCGAGGGCGAACTGGCGGTTGGTCTCGCGCACCTGGGCGGCGTCGCCCACGAAGGCCGGCAGGCTCACCTCCAGTCCGCGGGCGCGCAGCAGCTTGATGAGAGGCACGACGGCCTTGCGGTCGGCGGCGTCGCACACCAGATGGACCCGGGCGCTGCCGGCCACCGGCGGGGCGGGCGGCGGTTCGGGGGGCTTGAGGGCGGCGTGGACGGCGGACTTGGTGGTCTCCAGGTCGCCGCTCACCAGATCGGCGCCGAACTGCAGCGCGGCGTCGGTCTGCAGGGCGTCGATGAAGGCCTGCTGGGCGGGCTGGGGCGAGGTGACGCCAGCGGGCAGCCAGATCACCCGGCGCAGGCCGTGGCTGCGGCTGCGGGCGGCGGCGAGCTCGTTCTGCAGCATCACTACCGATTGCTGGCGGTCGCCGTCCGGGACGCGGCCGTAGCCCGTGCCCACCAGATGCACCGACAGCACGCAGCGTTCGAGGAGTGCATCCACCGCGGCGAGGTATTCGTCCTCGTCGTCGGGCAGGCGTTCGTCGGGCAGCACGGTGAAGCCGCAGCAGGCGAGCTCGCTGGCGATGCAGTCGCGGGCCTCGCGCCGGTCGCGGCTGCATTCGGCGAGGTACACCGCGGGTTTCGGGCCGGGGTCGTTGGCGGCGTCTTCGGTGACCTGCGGGCGGCGCTGGAGTTCGGTGAGCTGGGCGGCGAGATCCCAGGCGAGCTTGTTGGCCTTGCGCAGGAAGGCCTGGCGCGGCTTGTCGCCGTAGGCGGGGTCGAGCTCGTGGGGGACGTGCTCCTCGTCGATCTCATAGAAGTCGTAGCCCAGGAGGCGCCCGAGCACCGGCGGGAGCTGGTCGCCGGCATCGACCGGCAGCTTGAGCACCTTGATGACCCGGGCCTTGTTGTCCAGCACCAGGCTGTTGTCGGCCTCGGCGCGCTGGCAGAAGCTGCGGATTTCCTTCTTGCACCAGTCGGACTTGAGGTAGCGCGGGGTGAGGATGGAGACGAACACCGCGGTGCCGGCGAGCTGGTCGAGGATCTCGTCGGAGAAGTCGTCGTTGCCGTGGAGCTTGTCGTCGCGCCAGATGTCGGCGGGGGCGCCGAGGCGCTGACTGAGGAGCGTCTGCAGGGTTGAATGGAACAGGCTCACCCAGCCGGACTGATCCGCGCTGAGGGGCTGGTTGTCCAGGTGGGCGTAGCTGATGAAGATCTGCCGGGCGAACTTCATCGTAAGGCTCCGGGCAGGGGCGGCAGGGCGACGCCGGGGGGCAGGTAGCGGCCGAGCCAGGCGGCGAGGGCGTCCGGGTGCCACAGCTTCATGCCGAGGCGGGCGAGGGCGGCGAATGGCGCCGCGTCGGGCATCGAGTGGTAGCGGCGCAGGCGCAGATCCTGGGGCGTGCCGGCGGGGCGGTGGCCGGCGGCGCAGGCCTCGATGGCGGCGAGCAGGGTGGGGATGGCCAGCGGGTAGAGGGCGGCAGTCTGGTCGAGCAGGTTGCCGGCCAGGTCGATGGGCTGGTCGATGACGTTGAGCAGCGGGCCGTCGTCGATGCCCGGGGTGATCCAGTGCACGCTGCAGCCGAAGGCCCCGGCGCCGTCGGTGACGGCCCGGAGCGGCGCGTGCAGCCCTGCGTAGCCGGGCAGGCGGCCGGGATGGACGTTGAGGATGCCGTGGCGCGGGATGGCGATGCTGGCGGCGTCGAAGAGGTGGCTGAAGCGGGCGACGATGACGAGATCGGGCGCAAGGGTGGCGAAGCGGGCGCGAGTGGCGGCGTCGAGGGCAGTGATGACTTCCACCGGTGTGGCGTGGCGCCGGCCGAGGGTGGCGAAGGTGGCGTCCGGGGCGCGGTCGGCCTGGTCAAAGGGCAGGGCGTCGATCAGCGGGAAGAGCAGGTCGATGGGAAGCAGGCGTTCAAGAAAGCGCAGCTGGGCGAGCTCGGGCACGTGGTCTTCGGCCGGGCGGTTCTTGTCGGCCAGCCACAGGCTGACGATCTCGTGCCCGGCGAGGGCCGGCAGCAGGCGGTTGGCGAAGTGGGCGCCGTGCAGATCGAGCTTGGTGCACACCAGGATGCGCATCAGCGGTCCTCCGCCTGGATGCCGACGATCTCGGCCACGTCGAGCAGCTTGAGGGGCGGGTAGCGGCCCAGCTGCAGGGCCACCGGCAGGTTGATGAGGTAGGAGAAGTTGCGCGGCAGTTCCACCGGGATGCGCGCCGGCGGGGTGTGGTCGCGCAGGATGCGCAGGGCCTGGGTGGCGGTGAAGCGGCCGACGTCCTCGTATTTGTTCACCACGCCCAGCAGGGCGCGGGCGTTCTGCACCGGGTTCTCGGCGGCGGCGAAGACGGGGATGCCGAGGGCCAGCGCGCCGTCGGTGAGCTGCTCGCGGCGGCTGTTGAGGAAGGTGTCGGGGCCCTGGTAGATGAGATCCACCTTCTCCTGCCGGAAGGCGTCGAGGATGGCGGGGATCGCCCGGGCGTCCGGCGCGCCGGCGGGCGACACCGGCAGGCTGCGCTCCACCAGCGTGAAGCCGTGGGTTTTGGCCAGGGCCCGCAGGTCGTCCCGGGCGGTGATCGAGTTGTTCTCGGTTTCGTTCACGATGTAGCCGACCCGCTTGAAATCCAGATAGCTGCGGGCGGCCTTGATCTGGGTTTCCATGGGCAGCAGGTAGAGCGTGCCGGTGACGTTGCCGCGGGGCTTGTCCGGCGCCTCGATGACGCCCAGCGCCACGGGGTCGGAGACGATCATGAAGACCACTGGCAGCTCGGTGATGTGGCGGCGCGGATCGGCGCCCTTCCACGGGCCGACGGTTTCCAGCGTCACCGTCGAGCCCCAGGTGACCACCAGATCGGGCTTCAGGCGGCGGATCTCGTCCACCATCGTCGGGATGCGCCGCTTGTCCTGGGCGGCGTCGCGGAGGATGAACTCGGCCGGAATGCCGTGCTGGCGGAAGTAGCCCTGAAAGCCCCGGCAGGCTTCCTCGCAGCCCCGGAAGAGCAGCATCGCCACCCGGTAGGGCGCGGCTTCGGCGGCGGCGGGCGTCGGCAGCAGGCTGGTGGCGGCCAGCAGCAGCGGAAGCAGGCGATCGGTCAGGCGTTTCATGGAGCGGGTTCCTTCCCGTTCGACAGGGCGAAAACCAGGATCGCCGTGAGGACCACGGCACCGATTGCCGCCATCGTACCGCCATATGCCAAAAGCCCGAACAGGCTGCCGGCAAAGAGGGGGCCGGCCACCGCGCCAAGGCGTTCGCCGGTGCGCAGCAGCACCAGGGCCGGCGGGCCGTCGCGGCCGATCATCGACTGCAGCGCGGCGGCGCCCAGCCCGGTGCCGATGCCGAGGGTGGCGATCCCCACCACCAGCGCGCCGGGCCCCGGCATCAGCCCGGCCAGCCCGCCGGCGCCGATGATGAGCCCGCCGACCACCACCAGCCGGCGGTTCCAGCCGTAGCGATCCGACAGCCACGAGCCGAGGGGGTTGGCGAGCGCGGCGAGCAGGAAATACAGCATCAGCGCCCGCCCGGTGGCGCCGCTGCCGTAGCCCTCCTGGCGCAGGGCTAGCGGCACCAGATAGAACAGGAAGCCGGCCAGGGCCAGCTTGGCGGGCAGGGCCGCGGTGAGCAGCGGCAGCCACACCCGCGGGCGGGCCAGCACCGGCAGCAGCGGGGCCGACGGGCGGGGCGTTGCCGCCGGGCCCGGGCTCGCGTCGGCCCGCTGGACGGCCAGCGCCAACACGCCCAGCACTGCGGCGCCGGCAAACACCACGGCCGCGCCGAAGCGTTCGGCGATCAGCCCGCCGATGGCCGAGCCGCAGATCGCCGCGGTCTGCAGCGCGCCCACGTAGAGCGCCAGGGCGCGGGTGCGTTCGCCGGCCGCGGCGGCGTTCAGGAAGTGCTGCTGCATCGCCATCGTGCCCACCGCGTAGCCGGCGGCGCACAGGCAGCGGGCGGCCACGAAGGCCCAGTAGCCGCCGCCGGCCATCGCCCAGCCGAAGCCGGCCGCCGACAGCAGGGCGCCGGCGGCGAAGGTGCGGGCCACGCCGTAGCGCTCGGCCCAGCGCCCGGCAAACGGGGTGAACAGCGCAAAACTGAGCATGTAGGCGGAGATCGGCAGCCCGATGGCGGCGCCGTCGGCGGGGGCGAGGCTGGCGATGTGGAGCGGCAGGAAGGCGCGGGTGAGCTCTTCCGACAGGATCAGCAGGAACACCGACAGCCGGGCCAGGCCCAGGCGGGCGCGGCTGGCGGCGGGGGCGAGCTCGTCGCCGGCGAGGATCGCCCCGAGGGCTTCGTTGAACAGCACCACGGCCACCACGAAGACGATGGCGAGGTCGAGGGTCAGGCTGCGCAGCTCCCGGGCTACCACGTCGCCGTCGGTGACGACGCGCACCTGCGCGCCGGGCTGGGCGCCGAGGGGCGTGACGACCTCGCTGCCGGCCTCGCCGGGGCGTCGGGCGGTGTCGCTCCGGCCCGGGCCTTCCAGATGGAAGGCGAGGATCTCCGGGTGGCGGGCGAGGGTGTCGTCGAAGTAGTCGCCGACGCCGGCAAGATGCTCGAAGGGGATGCCCAGATCGACGGCGTTGTCGATGCGTCCGGCCAGCAGCCGGCCCAGCGCCGCGGCCTTGGCGTCGAGGGCCGGGGCGAGCTGCTCCGAAAACCCCGGCAGCGCCTGCAGGCTGAGGGTGAGGCTGCTTGCGCAGGCGAGGAGGAGGGCAGCGGCGAGCAGCCGCACGCGCAGGGCGATGCGCCGGCCAAGGTGGGCCGCGGCCGCGAGCAGCAGGGGCAGGGCGAGGGCGACGCCGGCGAGGGTCAGGCCGAGGCGCAGGAAGGTGGCGTCGCGGCCCGCCTTCAGTCGCGCTTCCAGCGCATCGCTGCGTACCGTGAAGAGCACGCCGCCGGCCAGCTGGTCTTCTGCATCGCGCAGCGACTGGCCGACCAGCAGCGGCTCGCCCGGCGCGCAGTGGGACCACAGGCTGGTGCGGTGGAGGACGGCGTCGGCGGCGCCGGCGGGCGGCTCGCCCGGGCCGAGGGCGAAGCGCAGCTGCCGGTGGCTGTCGAAGACGTGGATGGCGGTGATGTCGGCGTCGTCGGCGACGAGCCGGGGCAGGAGCCGCGCGATGCCACGGGCTTCGGCGAGGGTCAGGCCGTTGGCAGCGCTGCGGGTGAAGGTGGCGCGGATCTCGTCGGCGGCAATGCCGATGCGGGACGCGGTGAGGCCGGTGAGGAGCTCGCCTTCCTTGTGGATCAGCAGCAGGGCCTGCAGGCCGAGGGCGAGGGCCTGGGCGACGAACAGAAGGAGCCCGATGCGCAGCCAGCGGGCGAGGGTGAGTCTGGGGGCTGCCGCCGGAAGCGGGGGCTGGCTGGCTGAGGGGGACATCCGCGGCACTCCTGCGCGGGGGCGGGATGCCGGGAAGATTGCCGCCCCTTCATTTGACCAGCATAGGCCAAGGGGCGCGGCGGCGCACGCCGGAATGACGTGCAGCGAAAGGCTGGGTGCATCATCCGCGGGGCGGGCGCCCCACGGATGATGGCGGGTGGATCAGCCCTGGCTGTCGGCGCTGCCGCCGACCGGGGTGAACAGGGCGTCGACGAACTCCTTGGCGCGGAAGGCCTGGAGGTCGTCGATCTGCTCGCCCACGCCGATGAAGCGCAGGGGCTTGGGGCTCTGGCGGGCGATGGCGGCCACCACGCCGCCCTTGGCGGTGCCGTCGAGCTTGGTGAGCACGAGGCCGGTGACGCCGATGGCGGCGTCGAAGGCCTTGACCTGCTGCAGGGCGTTCTGGCCGATGTTGGCGTCGAGCACCAGCAGGACTTCGTGGGGGCCGGAGGGCTCGGCCTTCTGGATCACCCGGCGCACCTTGGCGATCTCTTCCATCAGGTGCAGCTGGGTGGGCAGGCGTCCGGCGGTGTCGGCCAGCACGATGTCGATGTTGCGGGCGCGGGCGGCGCTGATCGCATCGAACACCACGGCGGCCGGATCGCCGGATTCCTGGGCGATGACGGCCACGCCGTTGCGTTCACCCCAGGTCATCAGCTGCTCGCGGGCTGCGGCGCGGAAGGTGTCGCCGGCGGCCAGCAGCACGCTCTTGCCCTGGTTCTGGAAGTGCTTTGCGAGCTTGCCGATGGAGGTCGTCTTGCCCGAGCCGTTAACGCCCGCGATCATGATGATGTAGGGCTTGTGGCTGCTGATCTCGAGGGGTTGCTCGAGCGGCTGGAGGATGGACAGCAGACCTTCCTGCAGTGCGCCCTGGAGCTGGTCGGCGGTTTCGAGCTTGTCGCGCTTCCAGCGCAGGCGCAGTTCTTTTAGGAGGTGCTGGGTGGCCTCGACGCCGCAGTCGGCCATCAGAAGGGTGGTCTCCAGTTCTTCGAGGAATTCCTCGTCGATCTTGCGTCGGGAGAACAGGCTGGTGATGCCGCCGAGGCCACCGCCGATCTGCTCGCGGGTGCGGGACAGGCCGGAGCGCAGACGGTCCATCCACGAACGCTTCTTCTCGGGTTCGGGGGCAGGCGCCGGCGCGGCGGCGGGTGTGGAAGCCGGTGCCTGGGCAGGGGCCGCGGCCGTTTCCGGCGTTGGCGTTTCGGGAGGCGTATCGCCGCCCTTGAGGGTTTTCTTCAGGAAACCAAACATGAGGAGCCGGGTCTGAGTGTGGGTCGAATCTTGGCGGTCAGCGCGCGAAGCCGCGTGCCAAAGCCGGTTGGCCGGGGTGTCGGATGCCGCTATGATGCCGCGCGAACACGTGGGGCGCAGCGGGCAATGAGTTGGCAGAAAAGCTTCCGACAGCCTGCATCTTCAAATTTTACCAGATGCTTCAAAAGCCTATGATGAATCGCAGTTTGCGCTCCGGCATCGTTGCCGGCGCCCTGGCGGTGGCCTTTGCCATGCCGGCCTGGGCCAATCCCTTCGAGCACACCCTTCCCAACGGAATGAAGCTGATCGTCAAGGAAGACCGGCGGGCGCCGTCGGTGGTGCACATGGTCTGGTACAAGGTGGGCGCGATGGACGAGGTGGATGGCACCTCGGGCGTGGCCCATCTGCTCGAGCACATGATGTTCAAGGGCACGAAGAAGGTCGGCCCCGGGGAGTTCAACAAGCAGGTGGCGGCCGCCGGTGGGCGCGACAACGCCTTCACCAGCTACGACTACACCGCCTACTTCCAGCAGGTGCCAAAGGAAGCCCTCGGCAAGATGATGACGCTCGAGGCCGACCGGATGAGCAACCTCCAGATCACCGAGGAGGGTTTCCGCAAGGAGATCGAGGTGGTCAAGGAAGAGCGCCGCCTGCGCACCGACGACAAGCCCCGCTCGCTGGTGGTCGAGCAGCTGATGGCCACCGCCTTCCAGGCCCATCCGTATCGCCGGCCCATCATCGGCTGGATGTCCGATCTCGACAACATGACCGCCCAGGATGCCCGCGACTGGCACCAGCGCTGGTACGTGCCCAACAACGCCACCCTGGTGGTGGTGGGCGACGTGGATCACGCCGCGGTCTTCAAGGAAGCCGAGCGCACCTACGGCCACGCAAAGGCCCGCGCCCTGCCGGTGCGCAAGCCGCTGTCCGAGCCCGAGCAGGCCGGCGCCCGCCGCACCGTGGTGAAGGCCCCGGCAGAGCTGCCCTACGTGGCCCTCGCCTGGCGTGTGCCCACCCTGCGTGACATCCACAAGGATGGCGACTACTACGCCCTGCAGGTGCTTGCCGCGGTGCTCGACGGCTACGACGGCGCCCGCCTGGCCAAGAACATCGTGCGTGGCAGCCGTGTGGCGGTGACCGCCGGCGCCGGTTACGACGGCACTGCCCGCGGTGAATCCCTCTTCGTGATGGATGGCGCCCCCGCCGCCGGCAAGACCGTCGCCGACGTGGAGGCCGCCCTGCGCGCCGAGCTCGCCCGCATTCAGACCGACGGTGTCTCGGACGACGAGCTGCGCCGGGTGAAGGCCCAGGCGGTGTCCGGCCAGGTCTACAAGCGCGATTCCCTGATGGGCCAGGCCATGGAAATCGGCATGGTCGAGATGGTCGGCCTGTCGTGGAAGAACGACGCCGAGATGCTGGCGCGCATCCGAGCGGTGACCCCGGCCGAGGTTCAGGCCGTGGCCCGCAAGTATTTCAGCGACGACCACCTCACCGTCGCCCAGCTTGATCCCCTGCCGGTGGACCCGCAGGCCCGCGCCAAGGCGCAGGCAGCCGGCGGCCATCACCACTGACGCCCTGCTTTCCTGGTGAATCGACTGATGATCTCTCCTCGCCAACGCTTCGGTCTGGCCCTCGCCCTGACCGTCGCCACCCTGATTTCGTCCCCCGCCCGCGCCGGGCTGGCCATCCAGAACTGGACCACCCCCGGCGGCACCCGCGTGTTCTTCGTCGAGAGCCGGGCCCTGCCCATCGTCGACGTGCAGGTGGATTTCCGCGCCGCTGGCACTGAAGTCCCCGCCGGCAAGGCCGGGCTCGCCGGGCTGACCCGCGGCCTGCTGGATGCCGGCGCCGGCAACCTCGACGAAGACGCCATCGCCAACCGCGTCGCCGATCTCGGCGCCCAGATCGGCGGCGGCGCCGACATGGATCGCGCATCGCTGTCGCTGCGCACCCTCAGTTCCGCCACCGAGCGCGACGGCGCGGTGGAGCTGCTCGCCACCCTGATCGGCAAGCCGACCTTCCCGGCCGCTGCGGTCGAGCGCGAGAAGTCCCGCCTCATCGCCGGCCTGAAGGAAGCCGAAACCCAGCCGGATTCGATCCTCTCCCGGCGTTTCGCCGCGGCGATCTTCCCGGATCACCCCTACGGCCGCACGCCCACCGTCGACACCGTGACGACCATCAGCCGCGACGATCTGGCGGATTTCCATCGCCGCAACTACACGTCTGCCCGAGCCACGGTGAGCATCGTCGGCGATGTGTCCCGCGCCGAGGCCGAGGCCATCGCCAACCGACTGGTGGCCGACCTGCCCGTGGGTGAGGCGCCGGCCGCGACCGTCAACACCACCGTGCCGGCGCGCCAGGTGATCCGTGTGCCGCACCCCTCGGCCCAGGCCCACATCGCCGTCGGCCAGCCGGGCATCCGCCGGGGCGATCCGGATTTCTTCCCGCTGTTCGTGGGCAACTACATCCTGGGCGGCGGCGGCTTCGTGTCGCGGCTCACTGGCGAGGTGCGCGAGAAGCGCGGCTACGCATACAGCGTGTACAGCTACTTCGCGCCCCAGCGCGACGTCGGCCCGTTCCAGATAGGCCTGCAGACCAAGGGCAGCCAGACCGATGACGCCCTCAAGGTGGTTGGCGCGACCCTCGACGAGTTCCTCGCCAAGGGGCCGACCGAAACCGAGCTCAAGGCCGCCAAGGACAACCTGATCAACGGCTTTGCGCTGCGCCTGGATTCCAACCGCAAGATGCTCGAACAGGTGGCGGCCATCGGCAGCTTCGGCCTGCCGCTGGATTACCTCGACACCTGGCGCGACAAGGTGCGCGCGGTCACCGTGGCCCAGATCCGCGACGCCTTCCGTCGCCACGTGTCCCAGGACAATCTGGTGACGGTGGTGGTTGGCGGTGACGGCGACAAGACCGCGGCGCCGAAAAACGGAGCCGCCCGTTGAGTCGCATCCGCATCATCGGCGGCGAGTGGCGTTCGCGCCTGATCGACGTGCGCACCGTGAAGGGCCTGCGCCCGACGCCCGACCGGGTGCGCGAGACGCTCTTCAACTGGCTCGGCCAGGAGATGGACGGCCTGCGCTGCCTCGACCTCTTCGCCGGCAGCGGCGCGCTGGGTTTCGAGGCGGCCTCGCGGGGTGCGGCGAGCGTCACGATGATCGAGCAGGACCCGGTCGCGCTGGCCGCGCTGCAGGCCAACGCGAAAACCCTACAGGCGACGTGTGTACAGGTTGTGCGGGGCGATGCGCTAAACTTCGCCCGTTCCACGGCCCAGCCCTTTGACGTCGTGTTCGTCGACCCGCCCTACCGGGCCGGCTGGATCGATCGCATCGCGCCGCTCCTGCCGAAGCTCCTCAGCGACGAGGGGCTGGTCTATGTGGAAGCGGAATACAAAATCGACAACATCGACCGATTGACACGAATCAAGCACGGTTCGGCCGGACAGGTGTATTACCACCTCTTCGCCCGCGCCGACTGATCGACGTCGATCTCGCCGGCCGGGAGGGGCATTGCATGAGGGACGGTATCGCGGTTTATCCGGGCACCTTCGATCCATTCACCCGCGGACACGAGGATCTGGTTCGCCGGGCCTCCCGCCTGTTCGAGAAGCTCATCATCGGGGTGGCGGCGAGCGGCGGCAAAGGGCCGATCTTCTCCCTCGAGGAGCGCGTGGAGATCGCCAGGGAAGTCCTGGCGCCCTACCCGAACGTCGAGGTGCAGGGGTTTTCGTGCCTGCTGATGGATTTCCTGCACCGGAACAACGCGCGGGTCATCCTGCGCGGGCTCAGGGCGGTGTCGGATTTCGAGTACGAATTTCAGATGGCCGGCATGAACCGCAAGCTCTACCCGGACGTCGAGACGGTATTCCTGACGCCGGCCGACGAGTACATGTTCATCTCCGCCACCATGGTGCGCGAGATCGCGCGGCTCGGTGGTGATGTCAGCAAATTCGTGCAGCCGAGCGTCAACGCGCGGCTGCTCACCAAGATCAACAAACAGTAAGTAACGAAGGAAACAAGCAAAATGGCCTTGATGATTACCGACGAGTGCATCAACTGCGACGTCTGCGAGCCGGAGTGCCCGAATGGCGCCATCTCCCAGGGTGATGAAATCTACGTGATCGACCCGAACAAGTGCACCGAGTGCGTCGGCCACTTCGACGAGCCCCAGTGCCAGCAGGTCTGCCCGGTGGATTGCATCCCCTTCAATCCGGAGCACCCGGAAAGCAAGGACGACCTGATGGAGAAGTTCCTCCGCCTGACCGCCGACAAGTAAGCAGTCGCGCGCCAGAACGGAAAAAAGCCGGCGGCACCTTCGGGTGCGCCGGCTTTTGTGTTTTTACGGCCGGGGAGGGTCAGGCCGCCAGGGCGGAAGGCGCTCCGGGCGCCACAGGCATGTCGAGGGCCTGTTCGATCTGGTCGGCCAGCTTGCCGATTTCGCGCAGCTGGATGACCAGGGTCTCCTCGGCCTGCTGGAGTTCGCGGACCCGGTCTTCGAGGGTGTCGGTGGCCTGGTGGATGCGCTTGACGCTCTCGAGGCGGCGCTTGAGCTGCAGCTGGTATTCGCGCACCTGGGTTTCGAGGGGCGCCATCACCGCCCGCAGCCACTGCTCGGCGTCCCGGTTGGCCACTTCGAAGGTGCGCCGGGCCTGCACCGCGACGGTCTCGAAGAACTTCTGGGTGAGGGTGTGCTTCTCGGTGGTGACGATGGTCAGCACCGTGTTGAACTGGCTGTTGAAGGCTTCCTCGAGGCGCTCGATCTCCTTCTCGTAGCGCAGCGTCGAGAAGGCGGTGGGCGCAGCGAGCTTCAGGCCGTGCTCGACGGTGAAGCGCTTGTACATGGCGTCGAGCATCTTGGAGATCTCGCCGATCTCGTCGGTGGATTTCTTGAGGTTGCCGCGCAGGTGCTGGAAGAAGCCCTTCATGGCCTCGCGCAGGCCGCGGGAGAAGGCGGCGTCGAGCATCGCCTCGCGGGTGCGGCGGGTCTCGTCGCGCAGGGCGTCGAGGCCCAGGTGACCGAAGAGGTTGTTGGAGAGGTTGGAGAACACGCTGCGCACGGCGTAGTACTTCTGCAGCCCTTCCTCGAACTCGTCCTTCTCGGAGCGCACCTTGCGCATCATGTATTCGATGACGTTCTGGTTCTTGCCGCGCAGGTCGGTGAGTTCCTGGAGCTGCTCGCGCAGGCCGGTCAGGCGCGCGTTGAGGAGCTCGCGGCTGCGGCTGACGATGTCGGCCACGTCGCCGTGGGTGTTGTCGCGGACGATGTCGCGCTTGGTGGGCAGCAGCTCGGTGGACAGGGCCCGCTCGAGATCCACCAGCCGGCTGCGTTCGAGCAGCTCGGCGTCGTCACTCACCTTGGCGACCAGGCCCTTCTGGGCCGACACCGGGAAGACCTGCGACGGGTCGATCTCGAGGGTGCTGGCGACGCTGGCCACCTGGCCGGCGATCTCGCGCTCGATCTCTGCGTCGGTGCGCAGGCCGTCCCACAGGCCGTCGATCTTGTTGAGGGCGACGATGCGGCCGCGCTGGCGGCGCCCGGCATTGACGTGCTCGCGCCACACGGCGAGATCGCTCTGGGTGACGCCGGTGTCGGCTGCCAGGATGAACAGCACCGCGTGGGCGTTGGGCAGCAGGTTGAGGGTGAGCTCGGGTTCGGCGCCGATGGCGTTGAGGCCCGGCGTGTCGAGGATCACCAGGCCCTGTTCGAGCAGCGGGTGCGGAAACTGGATGATGGCGTGGCGCCACAGGGGAATCTCGACCTTGCCCTGGGCGTCGGGGCGGATGCCCTTGTCGCCGCTGCCGTCGATGGGGAAACCCAGCGCCTCGGCTTCGGCGACGGTGGCCATGCGCGTCTCGCCCACCTGGGCCAGCGCCTGCTGGAGGCTCTCGGCCGAGCTGGTGTCGAGGGGGCGGATCTGCCATTCCTCGGGGTAGCGCTTGAGTTCGGTGATGCTGGCGTTGGTCTTGCGGCTCTCGATGGGCAGCAGGCGGATCTCGGGCTGGTCGCCTTCCTTCCATTGCAGCTCGGTGGGGCACATGGTGGTGCGCCCGGCGCTGGAGGGCAGGATGCGGTTGCCATAGCCGGCGAAGAACACGGCGTTGATGAGCTCGGACTTGCCACGGGAGAACTCGGCCACGAAGGCGACGATCAGCTTGTCCTCGCGCAGGCGGTCGAGCAGATACTGCAGGCGCAGATCGGACTGGGCATCGCCGATCTCGTTCTCCTGCAGCCACTTGCGGAGCTCCCCGATCCCCGAGGCGACGTCTCCGCGCCACTGGGTGTAGGCGGAGAAATGTTCAGCAAGCATTTGGGCGTCTTTCACGAGCTTGATTCCTGGCCACGCGCCGCATTACCGGCAAATTTTTGCGAGTTGACAGCATAAACGGGATCGCCCCGCGCCGGAATGGTTTCAGCGCTGGCAGCGGGGGCAATAGAAGGTGGCGCGCTGGCCCATGATCCGCTTGCGGATCGGCGTGGCGCAGTGTCGGCAGGCCTCGCCGTCGCGGCCATAGACGAAATACTGTTGCTGGAAGTAGCCCGGCGCGCCGTTGCTGCCGACGAAATCCCGCAGCGTGCTGCCGCCCGCCGCCAGGGCGTCGGCGAGGGTCTCGCGGATGCACGCCACGAGCCGCGCGCACCGCTTCGGGCCCAGCTCGCCCACCGGCGTGGTCGGGTCGATGCCGGCGCGGAACAGGCTCTCCGACGCGTAGATGTTGCCGATCCCCACCACCACGCTGCCGTCCATGATGAAGAGCTTCACCGGCGTGCGCCGGCCGCGGCTGGCCTTGTGCAGCCACGGGCCGTCGAAGGCGTCGTCCAGCGGCTCGATGCCGAGGCTGGCGAGGAGCGGGTGGGGCGCCTCGCCCGGCTGCCACACCACCAGGCCGAAGCGCCGCGGGTCACGCAGGCGCAGGGCGCGTGGGGTGAAGACGATGTCCAGGTGGTCGTGCTTCTCGGGCGGCAGATCGGCCGGCACGATGCGCAGGCTGCCGGACATTCCCAGGTGCACCACCAGGCTCCCGGTGGGAAAGCGCAGCAGCAGATACTTGGCGCGCCGCTCGACGGCGACGAGGGGATGGCCGGCGAGGAGGTCGGCCAGATCGGCGGGCACCGGGTGGCGCAGCCGGCCGTTGCGGATCACCGCGCCGGTGGCGACGAGGCCGGTGAGTTCCGGGGCGATGCCGCGGCGGGTTGTCTCGACTTCGGGGAGTTCGGGCATGGCAACGGGCTTTGCGGGGCAGGGCGAAAGGAGCGAAGGCCGCTTGCTTGCTGGCCTTCGGGAAAGCGCCTAACATCGGGCGAACCCTATTGTAGCGGCGCGATCCAAGCTCACGCAGCCGTTGCCCGATGCGTCGGGCCTTGAACCGACAGTCCAGTCCGAGTCATTTTCCATGAAGCCATCTTTCCGCCTTGCGCGCCCGGCCCGTCTGCTTGCCGCCCTGTTTCTTGCAGGTGGCCTGCTGGCCGGCGCGGCCCACGCCCAGCAGCCGCTCGATGCCGGGGGCGTCGAGGCGACCGAGGGCAAGGCGGTCTATCCGGGGCAGGAGCTCACGCCGCAGATCCTCTACCAGCTGATGCTCGCCGAGGTCGCCGGCGCCCGCGGCCAGGGCGTGATGGCGGCCCAGTCGTATCTTGATCTCGCCCGCCGGACCCGTGACGCCCGCATCGCCCGGCGTGCCGCCGAGATGGCCGTGTTTGCCCGTCAGACCGATCTCGCCAGCGACGCCTCCCGCCTGTGGCTGGAGCTCGATCCCACGTCGCTGCAGGCCCAGCAACTGGCCTCCGGCGCCGCCGCCAGCAGCGCCCGCATCGAAGAGCTCGAAACCCATCTCGCGTCGGCGCTGGCCCGGCTGGGCGACAAGGTCGGCCCTGCGCTGCTTGGGCTCAACCGCGGCCTCGCCCGCATCCCTGACAAGGCGCTGATCCGCCGGCTGGTGAATGACCTCACCCAGCCCTACCTCGACCAGCCCGAGGCGCACTTCGCCCGCGCCAACGCGGCCTACACCGCCGGCGATGCCGCAGGCGCCGCCCAGGCCCTCGAAGGCGCCCTGCGCCTGCGTCCCGACTGGGAGCAGGCGGTGGTGCTGGAGGCCCAGCTTCTCCAGGAGACTTCACCCGGCAAGGGCATCGAGTCGCTCCGGACTTACGTCGCCGCCCATCCCGACGCCCGCGAGCCGCGCATCACCCTGGCTCGCCTGCTGGTGGCCGCCAAGCAGTTCGGCCCGGCGCGGGAGCAGTTCGACGAACTCCTCAAGCGCTCGCCCGACGACCGGGACGTGGTGCACGCCTCGGCGTTGCTCGCCATGCAACAGGGCGACCGGCCGGCTGCCGAGCGACATTTCAAGCGGCTGCTCGAGCTGGGCTTCCCCGAGCCCGACACCGTGCGCGTCTATCTCGGCCAGCTTGCCGAGGAAGCCAAGCGTCCCGACGACGCGATCGCCTGGTACAAGGCCGTCGAGCCAGGCGCCCAGTACGTGGCGGCCCAGGGGCGCATCGCCCAGGTGCTGGCCAACCGGGGCAAGCTCGGCGATGCCCGCGCCCACCTGCAGGCGCTCGCCCGCGAGGCCGCGCCGGCCGATCAGGTGCAGTACGTGCTCCTCGAATCCCAGTTGCTCCGCGACGCCAACCGCAACGACGACGCCTTCATGGTGCTCGACGATGCGCTCCGGCAATCCCCCGACAATCCCGATCTCCTCTACGAATCCGCCCTGATGGCCGAGCGGATCGGCCGGGTCGAGGTGATGGAAGGTCGGCTGCGCAAGCTCATCGCCCTCAAGCCCGACCACGCCCACGCCTACAACGCCCTCGGCTACTCGCTGGTGGATCGCAACCTGCGCCTCGACGAAGCCGAGACGCTGATCCGCAAGGGGCTGGCCCTCGCGCCCAACGACCCCTTCGTCATCGACAGCCTGGGCTGGGCCCAATACCGCCGAGGCAAGCTGGCTGACGCCCTCGAAACCCTGCAGAAGGCCTTCGCCCTGCGGGCCGATCCCGAGATCGCCGCCCACCTGGGCGAGGTGCTGTGGATGCTCGGCCGCAAGGAAGAGGCCGCGAAGACTTGGCGCGACGCCGCCAAGGCCCATCCGGACAACACCGTGCTGGCCGACGTCATCAAGAAGTTCAAGCCTTGAAGCCCGCTGTCCTGATGCTTGCGCTCGGCCTCGTCGGCTGCGCGGCGCCCGCCCTGCGCACACCGCCGGTCGAAATGACGCCTGCCGCCGAGATCACCCGCTTCGCCGTCGAAGGTCGCCTTCAGGTGCGCGACGCCGAGCGCAGCGCCGCCGTGGGTTTCGACTGGCAGCACGACGGCCCGCGGGATGAATGGCTGTTCACCGGCCCGCTGGGGCAGGGCCTGGCGCGGATCGAATCCGACGCCAGCGGCGCCCGCATGACGCTCTCCGACGGGCGCCGCTTCGAGGCCGCCTCGGCCGCCGAGCTGGCCGGTTCGCTCCTGGGCGTGGAAGCGCCCTTCGCAAACCTGCCGCGCTGGGTCACCGCCCGGCCCGGCGCCGGCGCCCAGGTGCGCACCGTTGACACCCAGGGCCGCCCGCGCAGCGTCGTGGATCAGGGCTGGACCATCGATTACACCGACTACACCGGCGAGGCGCCCGACGCCCTGCCGCGCAAGCTCGACGTCCACCGCGGCGACACCCGCCTGCGCCTGATCGTCGATGCCTGGAATCCCTGAGATGACGACCGCTGAAATCTTCGACCCCGCCGCACCCGTGACCGTGCCCGCGCCGGCCAAGATCAACCTGTTCCTGCACATCATCGGGCGTCGCCCTGATGGCTACCATTTGCTCCAGACAGCTTTCCGGATGATCGACTGGGGCGACGAGATCACCCTGCAGCGGCGCGACGACGGGCAGATCCGCCGCACCACCGACGTGCCCGGCGTGCCGGCCGAATCCGATCTCGTGGTGCGCGCCGCGCTGGCCCTGAAGGCCGCCAGCGGCTCGCCCTGGGGTGCCGACATCGGCGTGGAGAAACGCATTCCCATGGGCGGCGGGCTCGGCGGCGGCAGCTCCGATGCGGCCAGCGTGCTGATCGCCCTCAACCGGATCTGGGGCTGCGGGCTGTCGCGCCAGCGGCTGCAGGAAATCGGCCTCACCCTGGGCGCCGACGTGCCCTTCTTCGTGTTCGGCGAGACGGCCTTTGCCGAGGGCGTGGGCGAGGCGCTGCAGGCGCTCGACGTGCCGCCGGCGTGGTACGTGATGGTCGCGCCGAAGGTGTCGGTGCCCACTGCTCAAATTTTTTCTGCGCCAGGGTTGACACGGGATAGCAAACCCCTAATAATGCGGGGCTTCGCAACACACGAAACGCGAAACGACATGCAGACAACGGTCTGCAAGCTGTTTCCCGAAGTGGCTGAAGCGCTAGGGTGGTTGTCGCAGTATGGGGCAGCAATCATGAGCGGTTCGGGGGCCTGCATCTTCGCTCCCTTCTATTCGAAGGATGTGGCAGAGCAGGTCAGGGCCAAGGCCCCGGAAGGTTGGGATGTCTGGATTGCCAAAGGGCTTGACAGTCACCCGCTGAAGGGTTGGGTCGCGCAAGTGTGAAAACGATTTCTTGGGGAGTCGCCAAGTTGGTCAAGGCACCGGATTTTGATTCCGGCATTCGAAGGTTCGAATCCTTCTTCCCCAGCCAAATTCAGCGGGCAGGCCGAAAGCCTGCCCGCTTTGTTTTTTGCATCTTTTTTAGCAGCAACGTGAGGTGATCATGGCTTCGGGCAGCCTGATGGTTTTCACCGGCAACGCCAACCCCAAGCTCGCCGCAGATGTCGTGCGGCGCCTGGGCAAGTCTCTGGGTTCCGCCACTGTCGGGCGTTTCTCGGACGGCGAGGTCAATGTAGAACTGCTGGAAAACGTGCGTGGCAAGGACGTCTTCGTCCTTCAGCCGACCTGCGTTCCCACCAACGACAACATCATGGAATTGCTGATCATGGTGGATGCGCTCAAGCGGGCTTCGGCCGGCCGCATCACCGCAGCGATTCCCTACTTCGGCTACGCCCGTCAGGACCGCCGTCCCCGTTCGGCCCGTGTGCCCATCACCGCCAAGGTCGTGGCCAACATGCTGCAGGCCGCCGGTGTGCAGCGCGTGCTGACCGTCGATCTTCACGCCGACCAGATCCAGGGTTTCTTCGATATCCCGGTCGACAACATCTACGCCGCGCCGGTCCTGCTCGACGATCTCGAAAAGCAGCGGATCGAAGACCTGCTGGTCGTGTCGCCGGACGTCGGTGGTGTGGTCCGCGCGCGTGCCTTCGCCAAGCGCCTCGAGTGCGATCTGGCGATCATCGACAAGCGCCGCCCCAAGGCCAATGTCTCCGAGGTGATGAACATCATCGGTGAAGTCGAAGGCCGCACCTGCGTGATCATGGACGACATCGTCGATACCGCCGGCACCCTGTGCAAGGCCGCGCAGGCCCTCAAGGAAAACGGCGCCAAGCGCGTGATGGCCTACGCCACCCACGCCGTGCTGTCCGGCCCGGCGATCAGCCGCATCAACGAATCCGACCTGGACGAGCTGGTCGTCACCGACACCATCCCGCTGTCCGACGAGGCCCGCGCCTGCAAGCGCATCCGCAGCGTGTCGATCGCCGAACTGCTGGCCGACACCATCCTGCGGATCAGCAACGAAGAGTCGGTCAGCTCGCTGTTCAACGAGTAAGCCTGTTTTTCTCGAGCCGGTGGGTGCAAGCCCGCCGGCTTTTTTCCGACGCCCGTCTGGTCGCGGTCGGGCGATACAACCTGGAGTAGTTGTAATGACCATTCAATTCAACGCCAAGAAGCGCGAAGTGCAGGGTTCGAGTGCGAGCCGCCGCCTGCGTCGTGCCGGCAGCGTCCCCGCCATCGTCTTCGGTTCCGGTGAGCCGATCCAGATCTCCGTTGACCACAACGAGATCTACCACGCCCTGCGCAACGAGGCTTTCCACTCGTCCGTCCTGTCCATGAACTTGGACGGCGCCGTGCAGTCCGTGATCCTGAAGGACACCCAGTGGCACCCGTACAAGCAGCAAGTGCTGCACCTGGACTTCCAGCGTGTCGACGCCACCCACAAGATCCACGTGAAGGTGCCGCTGCACTTCATCAACGCTGACATCGCTCCGGGCGTCAAGCTTGAAGGCGGCATGGTCTCCCACCCGTACACCGAACTGACCGTCGAGTGCCTGCCGGGCGCTCTGCCGGAATTCATCGAAGTGGACCTGAAGGACCTGAAGAGCGGCGCCTCCATCCACGTGTCCGGTCTGACGCTGCCGGAAGGCGTGAAGGCCCTGACCCACGGTGAAGACCCGGTCGTGGCCACCATCCTGGCGATCCGCGGTGGCGACGATGCCGCCGAGGAAACCCCGGCTGCCTGATCGACCCTCGGGGTTGCAGGGCCACTGACGCCATGAGCCAGCTTGCACCGAAGCTCATCGTCGGCCTTGGCAACCCCGGCGCGGAGTACGCTGAAACCCGGCATAACGCCGGGTTTTGGTTTTGTGAGCGCCTGGCCCGCGAGCTGGGCGTCTCATTCAGCAAGGAAGCGCGCTTCCACGGCCTCGCCGCCAACGCCCGCAACGACGGCGTGTGGCTGCTGATGCCCCAGACCTTCATGAACCGTTCCGGTCAGTCGGTCGCGGCGCTTGCCCGCTTTTACCGGATCAATCCGGCCGAGATCCTCGTCGTCCACGACGAGCTCGACATTCCTCCGGGTCAGTTGCGCCTCAAGTTTGGCGGCGGCCTCGGCGGCCACAACGGCCTCAAGGACATCACCGCCCACATGGGCACCCAGGATTTCTGGCGCCTGCGGGTTGGCATCGGCCATCCGGGCGACCGCAACGAAGTGGTCAACTTCGTCCTCAAGCCGCCCCGGCGCGAGGAGTCCGAACTCATCGACGAATCCCTCGATCGCGCACTCGCCGCCTGGCCGCTGATGGCCAAGGCCGACTGGAACGCCGCGACCCAGCGTCTCAACACCCGTCCCGCCGCACCCAAACCGACACGTCAGGCGTAGCCAGCGCGAAAAATCGCGTATCGGCTTAAAGCTTGTCACCCGGCCGCCGTAGACCCGCCCATCAAGGGGATGGACACCCGCTGTGTCCGTTCGAGGGAAGGGATCTGCAAATGCGCAAGCTGTCGGATACGCCAATCTGGTTGCGACTGACCGGAGCCATCTGGCTCATGCTGGTCATCGCCTGGGGTGGCATGATCGCCTGGGAGACCCGGGGCAATCGCGAAACCGCCATCGATCAGGCTCAGGATTTCGCAAACTCGATCCACGAGATGACGATGGCCGGGCTCACCGGGATGATGATCACCGGCACGGTCGGCCAGCGGGAGGTCTTTCTCGACCAGATCAAGCAGCTGAGCGTGATCCGCGAATTGCAGGTGATCCGCGGCGAAGCGGTTTCCCGCCAGTTCGGTGCGGGCTCCCGCAGCCAGCCGGCGCTGGACTCCGACGAACAGGCCGCCATGGCGACCCGCCAGCCGTTCGTCCAGGTCGAGCGCGACGCTCAGTCGGGCGAATACCTGCGGGTGGTCAAACCGGCCCTCGCGTCCGAGAACTACCTCGGCAAGAACTGCATCGCCTGCCATCAGGTGCCGGCGGGGACGGTGCTCGGCCTTGTCAGCATGAAGGTGTCCCTCGACAAGGTGAATGCGGCGGTCGAGCGTTTCATGTGGCAGCGCATCGTCGCGGCGGCTTTGATCTCCCTGCCGCTGATCGCCTTTGTGGGCTTCTTCGTGCATCGTTTCGTGGTCACGCCCCTCAACGAGATGAACCGCAGTCTCGCTGAGATCGCCAAGGGCGAGGGTGACCTGACCCGCCGTCTCAAGGTGTCCGGGAGCGACGAAATCGGCCAGACGGCTTCCACCTTCAACGAGATGCTGGGGACCATCGCCCAGCTGGTCCGACAGGTCAGTGAGGCGGCAGGGCGGGTGATCGGATCGTCCCACGAGCTGGCCGCTGGCGCGGCCCGCGTGATCGACGGGTCGCGCCGGCAGCATGACCAGTCGGATCAGGCGAGTGAGGCCGTGTCGCGGATGACAGGCAATATCCTGGATGTCACCACCAGCGCCGAACAGGTTCATCAGCGCTCCCAGGAGAGCCTGCGTCGGGCCGGGGAGGGCAGCAAGACACTGGAGTCCCTCGTCGCCGAGGTGAATCACGCCGAAGACGCTGTTCGCCAGATGGCGGATTCAGTGGAGCAGTTCGTCCAGTCCACCACGGTGATCACCACCATGACCCGCGAGGTGCGGGAGATCGCCGACCAGACCAATCTGCTCGCGCTCAATGCCGCCATCGAGGCCGCCCGGGCCGGCGAACAGGGCCGCGGGTTTGCCGTGGTGGCCGACGAGGTACGCAAGCTGGCCGAAAAGTCTGCTCGCTCGGCGGGTGAGATCGACGCCGTCACGTCGCAGATCTCCCGTCAGTCGGTGGCGGTACGCGATGCCATCCACGCCGGGCTCGATCACCTGGCCTCAAGCCGGGAGGCGGTCGGCACCGTCTCCGCCGCCATCGAGTCTGCCAACGAATCCGTGGTTGCCGTCGGGCGTGGGCTCGACGAGATTGCGGTTGCCACCGAGAACCAGCGCCGGGCCAGCGAGGCCGTCGTCGAGAGCATCGACGCCATCACCGCCACGGCCCGCGAAAATGACTCCGCCGTCGAATCCACGGCCCGCGCCGCCCGCGACATGGAAACCCTGGCCAGCCAGCTCCAGCAGACGGTGTCCCGCTTCCGGGTCTGATCCGTCGGCGCCGCCTCAGCCCTGCAAAAAGGCCGGAGCAATCCGGCCTTTTTGTCATGGGCGAATGACAAATGCCGGGTGAGCGGGAAAACATCACGCCCCGGGCGGCCGACATGCTTGCGCGGACGTGACAATTCGCCACAATTGAAAGCTTGGATGCACTGCCTCCGGCTTTAACCGGCGATGGTCGTCAGAACCTGATTCAAGGGAACCCATGCTCCTGCGCTACCTGGTCGTGCTGGCGACGGCGATTGCCATCTTTCTCGTCGGAGCCCTGCGGCCGGCCCATAACTTCGACATCGTCGGCTACGTGGCGACCGCCCACTACAAGCAGGGGCTGCGGGGCGAGGCGCTGGCGCAGCGCACCTATGCCGAGGTGAGCGCCGAGATTGGCCCCGCCCGCCTGTCGGCGCTGCTCAACGGCCCCTATGGCGGCACGGTGCGCAGCGATCCGGTTTCGCTGGAGCAGCAGCTGCCTTTCTATACGATCCGTCAGGGCTACGTCTGGCTGATGGAGCTCGCCCACAAGGCCGGCGTGGATTACGCCCGCTCGTCCTATCTCATCGCGGCCTTCTTCCAGGCCGTGTCGGTGCTGCTGCTGGGGCTGATCGCCGCGTCGGTCGGGGTGTCGCTGTGGGTGATTCCCGGCGTGGTATTCCTCGCCAACTATGGCGAGCTCGCCCAGCTGTCGACGCCCGATGCGATGGCCTGCGCCTTTACCCTGGCGGCGACCCTGCTGGCGCTGCGACGCAGCCCGTGGGCCTGCCTGTTTGCAGTGGCGCTGCCGCTGGTGCGCACAGACTTCGTGCTGTTCTCGGCGCTGCTGATGGGGGTGATGTTCCTGCAGGGGCGTCGCCTCTTCGCGGTGGCCGGGCTGGCCGCCGCGGTGGCGGCCTACGTGCTCAACAACAAGTTGAATGCCGGCTACAGCTACCTCACGGTGTTTCACTTCACGCTGATCGGCCTCGATCCCTATCCGGCCAAGCTGGTCGTCTCCACCAACCCCGCCGACTACCTTGCGGCCTACGGGAGGATGCTCAAGACGGTCGCCCGCAGCCCCCACGTGGTGGTCTATTTCGTGGCGGCCTGCCTGGCGATCATCCACCGCAAGGCGCTGTTCGGATCGCTGAAGCGTGCTGGCGGACGCGACGCCGACCTGGCCGCGCTGTACCTGCTCCTGCTGGTGCCGGCGGCCTTCGTGGTGGCGCACCTGCTGCTATTGCCGATCTATACCGAACGCTATTTCGCCTATCCGGCGTCGCTGATCCTGCTGTGGGTGATCCTGATGATGTCCCGCAGCGGCGGCCTGCCGGCGGCGGGCGGAGAGGCTGCACGTTATTGATACAAAGCAGGGCAGCGGAACCGGCTCAACGCGCTAGAATGGAAGATTGGCAGCACCCCATTAGTTGAAGACGGAGTTTCCCGAGATGCCCCAGTATCGTTCCCGCACCTCCACCGCCGGTCGCAACATGGCCGGCGCCCGCGCCCTGTGGCGCGCCACCGGCATGAAGGACGGCGATTTCGAAAAGCCGATCATCGCCGTGGTCAACAGCTTCACCCAGTTCGTGCCGGGTCATGTGCACCTGAAGGATCTGGGCCAGCTGGTCGCGCGCGAGATCGAAGCCGCCGGCGGCGTCGCCAAGGAATTCAACACCATCGCCATCGATGACGGCATCGCCATGGGTCACGGCGGCATGCTGTACTCGCTGCCGTCCCGCGATCTGATCGCCGACAGCGTCGAGTACATGGCCAACGCCCACACCGCCGACGCGCTGGTGTGCATCTCCAACTGCGACAAGATCACCCCGGGCATGCTGATGGCCGCGCTGCGCCTCAACATCCCCGCCATCTTCGTCTCCGGTGGCCCGATGGAAGCCGGCAAGGTGAAGTGGGAGGCCAAGGTGATCTCGCTCGATCTGGTCGATGCGATGGTCAAGGCCGCCGACAGCAGCTGCTCCGACGAGGAAGTGGACGCCGTCGAGCGCTCCGCCTGCCCGACCTGTGGTTCCTGCTCCGGCATGTTCACCGCCAACTCCATGAACTGCCTGACCGAAGCCCTGGGCCTGTCGCTGCCCGGCAACGGCACGGTGGTCGCCACCCACGCCGACCGTGAGCGCCTGTTCAAGGAAGCCGGCCGCCGCATCGTCGACCTCGCCCGCCGCTACTACGAGCAGGACGACGCCTCGGTGCTGCCGCGTTCCATCGCCTCCTTCAAGGCCTTCGAGAACGCCATCAGCCTCGACGTGGCCATGGGCGGCTCCACCAACACCGTGCTGCACCTACTGGCCGCGGCCAAGGAAGCTGGTGTCGATTTCACGATGAAGGACATCGACCGCATCTCCCGCAAGGTGCCCTGCCTGTGCAAGGTGGCGCCCGCGGTGGCCGACGTGCACATCGAGGACGTGCATCGTGCCGGCGGCATCATGGGCATCCTGGGCGAGCTCGCTCGTGCCGGCCTGCTCCACACTGACCTGCCCACCGTCCACAGCAAGAGCATGGCCGAAGCGCTGGCCACCTGGGACGTGATGAAGGCCCACGACGCCGGCGTGTTCAACTTCTTCAAGGCTGCGCCGGGCGGCGTGCCCACCCAGGTGGCCTTCAGCCAGGATCGCCGCTGGAACGAGCTCGACCTCGACCGCAGCCACGGCGTGATCCGCGACAAGGCCCACGCCTTCAGCCAGGATGGCGGCCTTGCCGTGCTGTACGGCAACATCGCCGAGAAGGGCTGCATCGTGAAGACCGCCGGCGTGGATGAATCCATCTGGACCTTCACCGGCCGCGCGCGCGTGTTCGAGAGCCAGGAAGACGCCGTGGCCGGCATCCTCGCCGACCAGATCGTCGCCGGCGACGTGGTGGTGATCCGCTACGAAGGCCCGAAGGGCGGCCCGGGCATGCAGGAAATGCTCTACCCGACCAGCTACCTGAAGTCCAAGGGCCTCGGCAAATCCTGTGCGCTGCTCACCGACGGCCGCTTCTCCGGCGGCACCTCCGGCCTGTCCATCGGCCACGCGTCGCCGGAAGCCGCCTGTGGCGGCGCCATCGGCCTGGTGGAAGAGGGCGACACGATCGAGATCGACATCCCGAACCGCCGCATCAATCTGGCCGTGGCCGACGACGTGCTCGCCGCCCGCCGGGCTGCCCAGGATGCCCGCGGCTGGAAGCCGGTGAGCCGCGAACGCGTGGTGTCTGCCGCGCTGCAGGCGTATGCCGCGCTGACCACCAGCGCCGACACCGGTGCGGTCCGCGACATCACGCAGATCCAGCGCTGACCCCCGCGGTCGCTGCAAACGTGAAAGCCCGGCCTCGTGCCGGGCTTTCTGTTTCTGCGGTGTGGATTCCTGCCGGCTGCATGCCGGTTTTCTGCGGGATTGTGTCCATTTGTGAAACGCTTCGTGGGCGCCAGGGAAATGTGCGGGTAGACTCGGCCCACTTCTCGAACCCCTCCCTCCATGAAGCATGTTTCTTGCGTTTTTTCCTTGGCGTCGCTGCCGCTTGCGTCCGTGAACGACTGCCGGATCCGTGCGGTCACGGGGCGCGACGAGTGGGTGGGGCTGTTTGCGCGCCTGCCCGCGCCGGCGATCGTCCAGGCCTGGGGCTACGGCGAAGCCAAGGCGGCTGGCGGCTGGCGGGTGGAGCGGCTAGTCTTCGAGCAGGCCGGCCAGCCGGTGGCGATCTGCCAGGTGCTGGTGAAGCGTCTGCTGGGGCTGCCGGTGGCGGCGCGGATCAACCGTGGGCCGCAGTTCCTCGCGCTCCGGCCCCAGGAGGCGGAGGTACGCGCCGTGTACGCGGCGCTGCGCAAGCGCTGGCGCTTCGGTCGGCGCGGCGTGCTGGTGCTGGCGCCGGGGCTCACCGAATCGGACGAGCATCCCCAGTGGCTGCGGGAGGCTGGTTTCATTGCCCGCGGTACGGCGGGCTGGTGTTCGGCGGTGCTGGATCTGACCCAGGACGCCGCCACCCTGCGCAAGCGGCTGGCCTCCACATGGCGCACCCAGCTCAATGGCGCCGAACGGGGCGGGCTGGAGTTTGAAATCTCCGACAAGCCCTGTGCCTTCGACTGGATGCTCGCCCGTCACCAGGAAAACATGCGCGACAAGGGCTTTGCCGGCACGTCGCCGGACCTCCTGCGGGCGCTGCGGGAGCGGGCGCCGGAGGATGTCTTCGTGTGCCGGGCGCTGCACGACGGCCAGCCTCTGGCCGGGATGATCGTGTTCCGCTTTGCCCGGAGCGCCGAGTATTTCGTCGGCTGGTTCGGGCCGGAAGCGCGCCAGAAGAAGGCCGGCAACTTCCTGATGTGGAACGCGCTGCTTTCCATGCAGGCCCGCGGCTGCGAACGCTTCGATCTGGGCGGCTACTCGTCGTCCGACGGCTACGGCCGCTTCAAGCAGGGGCTGCGGGGCAGCGAATACCGCCTGCTCGAAGAGTGGGTCGCCTTCTGAGGGCGTTTCCGCCCACCGGGCTCAGCCCAGTTTCTTTTCCATGAACATCGCGGCTCCCATCGCCGGGTCGAGCTGGTAGGCCTGAAAGCCGAACTCCAGATAGGCCCGGTGCGCCCCGCGGTTGCCTTCCAGCACCTCCAGCGTCAGCTTGCAGCAGCCCCGGTCCCGCGCCACCGTCTCGGCGTGGGCGAGGAGGGCGCGGGCGATCCCGCGTCGGCGGAAATCCTCGTGCACCACGATGTCGTGGATGTTGAGCAGCGGCTTGCCGGCGAAGGTGGAAAAACCCTCGACGCAGTTGATCAGGCCGGCGGGCTGCGTTCTTCCTGATTCATCACTCACGTAGGCAATGTGGCACAGCACCGTCGGCCGGCGGCGCAGGGCGTCCGGCAGGCGGGCGCGCAGGTCGTCGTCCATGGGTTTGCCGTTGCCCGTGGGGCCGCGCATGTAGTGGTCGAGGAGGAACAGGAAATCGGCGGTCTGCCGTGGGTCATCGAAGTTGACCGGCTGGAGGGTGAGGGTGGTCATCTGGAGCGGAAGGGCTGGTTAGTGGGTTTCCGATTGGCTGGTCAGCGGCTTGTCGGTATTGCTGGAAGGGCTTTTGTCACCGCCGGCAGGATTCGCTAAGGCATTGCTCAGGCTGGTTTTTTGGCGCGCGGCCAGTTTGGGCATGGTTCTTGTTAATTCCTCCCAAGGCTGCGCGACCTTGTCGGCCCGGTTTCGTCGCGGCAGATCAGAAGATATCCGGGCGTGATGTTCCAGGAGGGGAGGGCTGACGTCCATGACCGAAACATTTTACGAGGTGCTGCGCCGGCAGGGGATTACCCGACGCAGCTTCATGAAGTTCTGCAGCCTGACGGCCACGTCGCTGGGGCTGGGTAGCGCCTTTGTGCCGAAGATCGCCCACGCGCTGGAGACCAAGCCGCGCACGCCGGTGATCTGGCTGCACGGGCTGGAATGCACCTGCTGTTCCGAATCCTTCATCCGCTCGGCGCACCCGCTCACCAAGGACGTGGTGCTGTCGATGCTGTCCCTCGACTACGACGACACCCTGATGGCCGCCGCCGGCCACCAGGCCGAGGCGATCATCGAAGAGGTGAAGAAGAAGTACAAGGGCAACTACATCGTGGCCGTCGAGGGCAATCCGCCCCTCAATGAGGACGGCATGTTCTGCATCCACGGCGGCCGGCCGTTCGTGGAAGTGCTGAAGGAAACCTGCGCCGACGCCAAGGCGATCATCAGCTGGGGCGCCTGCGCGTCCTACGGCTGCGTGCAGGCCGCCAAGCCGAACCCGACCCGGGCGACCCCGGTGCATCAGGTCATCACCAACAAGCCGATCGTCCGCGTGCCCGGCTGCCCGCCGATCGCCGAGGTGATGACCGGTGTCGTCACCTACATGCTGACCTTCGACCGCATCCCCGAGCTCGACCGCCAGGGCCGGCCGAAGATGTTCTACGGCCAGCGCATCCACGACAAGTGCTACCGCCGCCCGCACTTCGACGCCGGCCAGTTCGTCGAGAACTGGGACGACGAAGCCGCGCGCAAGGGCTACTGCCTCTACAAGATGGGCTGCAAGGGCCCGACCACTTACAACGCCTGCTCGTCGATGCGCTGGAACGGCGGCGTGAGCTGGCCGGTGCAATCCGGCCACGGCTGTATCGGCTGCTCGGAAGACGGCTTCTGGGACAAGGGCAGCTTCTACGACCGGGTGACCGACATCCATCAGTTCGGCGTCGAGGCCAATGCCGACAAGATTGGCGCGACGGCTGCTGGCGCGGTGGGCGCGGCAGTGGCTGCCCACGCGGCGGTGACGGCGCTGGCGCGGGCCCGCTCGCAGCATGACGACAAGAATTCGGGAGACAAATGATGACGGTGCTGGAAACCCAGGGCTTCAAGCTCGACAACTCGGGCAAGCGCGTGGTGGTCGATCCGGTGTGCCGGATCGAGGGTCACCTGCGCGTCGAGGTGAACATCGACGAACATAATGTGATCCGCAACGCTGTCTCGACCGGCACCATGTGGCGCGGGCTGGAGGTGATCCTGAAGGGCCGCGACCCGCGCGATGCGTGGGCTTTCACCGAGCGAATCTGCGGCGTGTGCACCGGCACCCACGCGCTCACCTCGGTGCGCGCGGTGGAAGACGCCCTCAACATCAAGATCCCCGAGAACGCCAACATCATCCGCAACCTGATGCAGCTGGCGCTCCAGATTCACGATCACCTGGTGCACTTCTACCACCTGCACGCGCTGGACTGGGTGGACGTGGTGTCGGCCCTGAAGGCCGATCCCAAGAAGACCTCCGAACTCGCCCAGAGCATCTCCAGCTGGCCGCTGTCGTCGCCGGGTTACTTCCGTGACGTGCAGAATCGCCTGAAGAAGTTTGTCGAATCCGGCCAGCTCGGCCCCTTCATGAACGGCTACTGGGGCAACCCGGCCTACCGGCTGCCGCCGGAAGCCAACCTGATGGCGGTCACCCATTATCTGGAAGCGCTCGATTTCCAGAAGGAGATCGTCAAGATCCACACCATCTTCGGTGGCAAGAACCCGCACCCGAACTGGCTGGTGGGCGGCGTGCCCTGCGCGATCAACATGGAAGGTGCGGGCGCGGTCGGCGCGATCAACATGGAGCGGCTCAACCTGATCTCCTCGATCATCGACCGCTGCATCGAGTTCATCGACATGGTGTATGTGCCGGATCTCGTCGCCATCGCCAGCTTCTACAAGGACTGGACCTACGGCGGCGGCCTGTCGAGCCAGTGCGTGCTGTCGTACGGCGACATCCCGGACGTGGCCAACGACTACTCGGCCAAGAACCTGCTGCTGCCCCGCGGCGCCATCATCAACGGCGACCTCACCAAGGTGCACGAAGTGGACCTGCGCGACCCCGAGCAGGTGCAGGAACACGTGGCCCACAGCTGGTACAAGTACGCCGACGAGACCAAGGGTCTGCACCCGTGGGACGGTGTCACCGAACCCAACTTCGAGCTGGGCAAGGCCACCAAGGGCACCAAGACCAAGATCGAGAACCTGGACGAAGCCGGCAAGTATTCGTGGATCAAGGCGCCCCGCTGGCGTGGCCACGCGATGGAGGTCGGCCCCCTGTCGCGCTACGTCATCGGCTACGCCCAGAACAACCCCGAGTTCAAGGAGCCCGTGGACAAGCTGCTGAAGGATCTCGGCCTGCCCCTCAAGGCGATCTTCTCGACCCTCGGCCGCACCGCGGCGCGGGGCCTGGAGGCTTCGTGGGCGGCGCACAAGTCGCGCTACTTCTTCGACAAGCTGATGGCCAACCTCAAGGCTGGCGATCTCTCCACCGCCAACATCGAAAAGTGGGACCCTTCCACCTGGCCGAAGGACGCCAAGGGCGTCGGCTTCACCGAGGCGCCGCGTGGCGCGCTGGGCCACTGGATCCGCATCAAGGACACCCGCATCGACAACTACCAGGCGGTGGTGCCCACCACCTGGAACGGCGGCCCGCGGGACGCGAAGGGCCAGATCGGCGCCTTCGAGGCCTCGCTGATGGACACCCCGGTGGCCAAGGCCGACGAGCCGCTGGAAATCCTGCGCACCCTGCATTCCTTCGACCCGTGCATGGCCTGCTCCACCCATGTGCTGTCGCCGGACGGGCAGGAAATGGCGTCGATCAAGGTCCGCTGAGGAGATGATGATGACCCCCACGCTCACGTTGTTCGCGGAGGGTCAGCTTTGCACAGCTGACCCGTTCGGCAGGCGCGGCACAGGGTGCCGCGCATTCCCTGTCTCACCCCCCCAAGGGGGCGCCGCCTCCCTCGGGGCGGCCCGTCGGGAGGCTTGATCATGCTTTCACAACAAGACATGCTGGAGGCCGAACGGCACGGCCGGCAGGTACGTTCGATCTACGTGTACGAGGCGCCGGTGCGCCTGTGGCACTGGATCAACGCCCTGGCCATCGTCGTGCTGGCGGTGAGCGGCTACTTCATCGGCAAGCCGCTGCCGACGATGCCCGGTGAGGCGTCGGACAACTTCCTGATGGGCTACATCCGCTTTGCCCACTTCGCCGCGGCTTACATCTTCGCGGTGGGGCTGGTGGGGCGGGTGTATTGGGCCTTCGTCGGCAACCACCACGCCCGGCAGATCTTCAAGCTGCCGATCACCAACGGGCAGTGGTGGAGCGAGGTGTTCTTCGAGCTGCGCTGGTATCTCTTCCTTGAGAAGCACCCGAAGAAGTACGTCGGCCACAACCCGATGGCCCAGCTGATGATGTTCTTCTTCTTCACCGTGCTGGCCTTCGGGATGCTCTTCACCGGCTTCGCGCTGTACAGCGAAGGCCTTGGGCTGGGCTCGTGGGCCGATCGCCTGTTCGGCTGGGTGCTGCCGCTGCTGGGTGGCTCGATGCAGACCCACAGCCTGCACCGGCTCGGCATGTGGATCATGATGAGCTTTGCGCTGGTCCACGTGTATGCGGCGATCCGTGAAGACATCATGAGCCGCCAGAGTCTCATCTCCACGATGATCTCTGGCTGGCGGATGTTCAAGGACTGATCCAGCCGCCTGCAGGTGCTGCAAACAAAAATGGCCCGGTTTCGACCGGGCCATTTTTATTGAACGACTGCGCCGCGTCAGGCGATCGAGAACACGTAGATGAAGGACGCGGTGACCAGGATCAGCGCTGCGACGATGGCGCCGCCGGTGGCGAGGATCGAGGTGTAGCTGACGATCGCGAAGTGCCGCCCGCAGTTCTTGCAGCGGAAGTACTCGGTGAAGTTGATGCCGGCAAATTTGTGCGGATGCATCTTGGAGCGGCGCACGTTGGTGCTCTTGCAGTGGATGCAGTGGGGTGCCGCCGACTTGAACAGCTTGACCGCCCGGGCCGGCTTGCGCTTCTCGAGCACCTTCTTGCCCAGCTTGGCGGGCGGCAGGGATTCGGGCGGCATCTCGCTGTCCGGCGCGTCGGACTTGATCGTGGCGAGCTTGCTGTTGGCCTGGGCGCGGCGATACAGGAAGAACGCGAAGCCGCCCGAGATGAAGGCCACCAGGCCCACCAGGCCCACCTTCAGGAAGGGGCCGACGACGTGCCAGATGGCGGCGGGGTCGAGGGGCTGGGGCGCGGCAGGTGCGGCGCCCGGAGCTGCACCGGGCGCTGCGCCGGCGGGGGCGGTCATGGCGGCGCTGCCCGACGGGGATTGCCCGGCCGCGCCGCTGCGGATCTCCTTCAGCTTCTCGTGGCCATGCCAGGCGGCCTGGACCGGGCTCATGCCGGCACGGGCCAGCAGCACCGCGTCGTCAAAGACGAAGCCGGCCTCCCACCAGGCCAGCCGGTCGGCCGGCGAGAAGCCCTCGCGCTTCCAGGCGGCCGGATCGGAGTGGTCCATTTCCGACATCATCGAGCGGCTCTGGCGGGCCGAATCGCGCCACTGGCGGGCTTCATCGGCGTCGAAGCCCTTGTCCGACCAGGTGCGGGCGACGACCGGCTCGAAGCCGGCGGAGTGCCAGTTCATGCCTTCCTGGGGGTTGAAGCCGTAGTTCTGCCACTCCCGTGCCTCGACCGGCTTCATGCCGGTGTCTTCCCATCGGGTCACCTTCGGCGGCGCCGGCAGGCTCGTGCCGCTCGCCGGTGCGGTGGTGGCCAGCGGGATGGAGGGCGCCGCCTCTGCCTTGGGAGGAATGGGTTCGCCCACCGAGACGGACACGGCCGGAAGCGGCGAGGCGAGCAGGGCGAGGGCCGCGATGGCCGGAAGAAGGTTTTTCATGGGGAGGGACGATAAATCAGCGCAAGCGAAAGCGGATTGTGAACCGATGCGGCGATGCGACAAAAGTCATATTTATCGCGCCCCTGCAGAAAATCCACATCCGGATCACAAGTGGTGATCGCAGACGATGGGTGGCGGGGCAAATGTCGCATAAATGGCAATGGCGTGGGCGGCTGATTGCATCTGGAGTGGAAACGATTCTTCCGCTTTCTGGTGGCGCTGGAAGTCTGCTTTTCCTTTTGACTGCCTGGTGGTATGGCTGTGTGCGCTAAGGCCTTGTCCTGTAAGCCGCTTCGCCTTTCGGGGCGTCGCAGGGCGGCCCGGCACGGAACTTGATTGAAGTGACCACCTTCCTGTTTTCGGAAACGCCATGACCGGCCATCCTTCCATTCTCGTTCTGGGTATCGGCAACCTCCTGTGGGCCGACGAAGGCTTTGGCGTGCGCTGCGCCGAAGCCCTGGCCGAACGCTTCGCGCTGCCGCCGCAGGTTACCGTGATGGACGGTGGCACCCAGGGCCTCTACCTGCTGCCCTACGTGGAGGACGCGCGCCGCCTGCTGGTGTTCGATGCGGTGGACTACGGCGATGCGCCGGGCACCCTGCGCATCGTGGTGGGCGACGAGGTGCCGCGCTTCATGGGCGCCAAGAAGATGAGCCTGCACCAGACCGGCTTCCAGGAAGTGCTGGCCTCGGCTGAACTCCTCGGCCGCCTGCCCGACGAGCTGGTGCTGATCGGCTGCCAGCCGGTCGAGCTAGAAGACTTTGGCGGCAGTCTGCGCGACGCGGTGAAGGCCCAGATCGGCCCGGCTCTCGACGTGGCCTGCGAATGGCTCACCCGCTGGGGCGCCGCGCCAGTGCCGCGCACGGATGCCGGCCCGCGCCTCAACGCCGACAGCCTGACCATGGACGCCTACGAAGCCGGCCGGCCCAGCGAGCGCGATGCCTGGCGCCTCGGCGACGCCCGCTTCATCCGGGAGGACTGAGCCATGTGCCTCGGCATTCCCGTGCAGGTCATCGAAGCGTCCGGCTGGACGGCCCGCTGCCAGGGGCCGGACGGCGAGCAGACGATCGACCTGGTGCTTGTCGGCGAACAGCCACCGGGCACCTGGCTCCTCACCTTTCTTGGCGCCGCCCGCGAAGTCATCGACGCGGAGCGCGCCCACGCCATCAACAACGCGCTGGCCGCCCTCGGCGCCGCCATGCGTGGCGACCAGGCCGGCATCGACGCCCTGTTCGCCGATCTGGTCGAGCGTACGCCGACCCTCCCCGCCCACCTCACGGAGCCCCAATGAGCGCCCAGTTCGCCCCGCCCCCGTCGTCCCTCGACAAGCTCGACGCCGCCCTCAAGCGCCTCGCCGAGCGCAACGGCTTTGTGCGCCTCGCCGACGAAGCCGCGCTGGATGCGGCCCTCGACGCCGACGGCCTCGCCGTGCTGCTCCTCACCGACGACCCCCAGCGCAGCCCCGAATCCCTCGACGTGGTGGTGGTGCTGCCGGAAGCCCTGCGCGCCCTCGGCGTGACGGCCAGCGGCCTCGCTGCCGGAGCCGATCTGAGCCCCGCGCTGGCCCGCCGTTTCGGCGTCAATCGCTACCCGGCGGTGGTCGTGCTGCGGGGCGGCGCCTATCTGGGCGTGATCTCCGGCATTCTCGACTGGAGCCCCTTTGTTACCGAGCTCGCGCGGATCAGCGCCCTGGCGCCCAGCCGCCCGCCCATTTCCATCGCCACCCAGGCTACCCGGAGCTGCGCATGAAACCCTTCCCGATCCCCGTGGTGCCCGTCGGCCCCGGCTCCCAGACCGACGAATCCCCCGAATACTTGGCCATGCCCAGCGGGATGAACACCTTCCGCGCCCCGCGCCTGCCCGAGACGATGAGCGACGAGGATCTCGCCCGCGCCGCCGACATCCTCGATCACCTGCTCGCCGACATGCGCGCCCGGCCCCTGGGCGCTGCCCAGCCGGCGTCAGTCGATCTGGCCGGCGAGCCCCGCGGCGTGCGCGACCTGCTCACCGAATCCCTGGGCTTCGGCGAAGTCTCCGCCTTCACCCTGGCGCCCACCCGCATCCGCGTGCAGGAGACCGCCTTCGCCGCCCTGTGGCGGGTGCTGGAGGAGGGCGCCGACGGCCGCATCGTTGCCGATCGCCTCGAGGCCAGCCCGGTGCCGGCCGAGCTCTACGCCGCCATGCGCGCCACCACCCTGCCGGCCCTCACGCCGCCGCCGCTCACCGCCGGGATGATGAACGGCGAGGCGCTGCTCGCTGAAGTCCAGCAGCAGTCCGCGCGCCACGTGGCCGGCCAGGCCGCCCACGTCATCAACCTCACCCTCCTGCCGGTCAGCGAGGCCGACCTGGACTACCTCTACGGCGCCCTCGGCCACCGGGAGGTGTCGATGCTCTCCCGCGGATACGGCAACTGCCGTGTCACCAGCACCCGACTCGCCAACGTGTGGTGGGTGCAGTACTTCAACAGCATGGACACCCTGATCCTCAACACCATCGAGGTGGTGGACATGCCCGAGGTCGTCCTGGCTGCTGACGAGGACTACACCGACACCATCGAGCGCCTCGGCGAATACATCGCCATGCTGCGGGAAAGCTGACGATGTTCGAAGGTTCCTTCCTGGGCGATGGCGAAAAGCTCGCCGACGACGACCGGCTCGAATGCGGCATCTGCTGGCAGGTATACGACCCCGCCGCGGGCGACGCCCACTGGGGCATCCCCGCCGGCACGCCGTTTTCGCAGCTGCCCGAGCACTGGCGCTGCCCCAACTGCGACGCCCCGCGCCACAAGTTCATGGTGCTGAAGGACTGATCCGTGCCCGCCCTGCCCACGCCCGCCCAGCTCGCGGCCCGCATCGAAGCCCATTACCGTGCCGTGGCCGCCGGCCCGATGGCCGACGTGCCCCTGTGCAACCCGCGCCTGTCGGTGCGCGTCGCACAGCTGGTGGAATGGGATGGCGTGCGCGTGGCTGCGTTGGTGATGCCCTGGGCGATCAACCTGCTGATCCTGCCCGGCAGCGCGCCCTGGCAGGCGGCCGAATCCCTCGCCAAGACCCGCTGGCACTTTCCCAGTGGCGACTACGAGTTCGTCTACGGCACCGACGTGGGCTTCGGGCCCTATCAGGTGTGCTCGCTGTTCTCGCCGGCGCCGGAGTTCGACGCGATGGAAACCGCCTGCGACACGGCCTCGGCGGCGCTCATCGCGCTGCTGCAGGCGCCGGTCGAACCCGTCGAGGCCCGGCCGGAGGCCGAAGTTTCCAGCCGGCGCCGCTGGCTCTTCGGGCGCCACGCGGCATGACCGTCGCCGTCCGCCGGCCCGTGGCGAGGCGCCCCCTGTGACGCAGTCGGTGCTTGCCGGCAGCCTGCGGGTTGCCGCGCGCTGGGACGCCGGTGCGTTGACCGGCTGGAGCGTGCAGCTCGTCCGCCCGCCGGTGGCCCGCGCTTTGGTCGGGCTTGCCCCAGCCGACGCGCTGGCCCGCGTCCCGCTATATTTTTCCCTGTGCGCGAAGGCCCAGCGCGAAGCCGGCCGGCTGGCCCTGGCCGCCGCCGGCTGCGTGGCCGACACGCCGGTGCCGTCGTGGCAGCTGTGGGCCGAATGTCTCCACGAACACCTGTGGCGGCTGCTCCTCGACTGGCCGCGGCTGGCGGGGGAGTCGCCCCGCGCCCCGGCCTTCGCCGCCTGGCGTGCCGCCCGGGGCCTGGGGCAGGCCGCCGTCATCGACGCCACCAGGCAGATCATCGCCGAACTGCCGGCCATCGCCGAGGCCGCCGATCAGCTCGCCGCCTTCGCCGCCGCCGCCCGGGCGCTGGAGGAGGATCGCCCCTATCCGTGGGGCAATGCCGGCAATCCGGGGGCCGGTGCGGGCGAGGCGTGGGTGCACACCGCCCGCGGCCGCCTGCGTCACGCGCTGTGCGTGGACGATGGCCGGGTCGCCGCATGGCGGATCGACGCGCCGACGGATCGCAATTTCGCCGACGAAAAGGGTATCGTGGAGCGCCTGCCGGCCCGCCTGCCTTCCCTGGCGGCCGCCCGCCGCGCAGTGGAGACGGCCGTCCTGCAGCTCGACCCCTGCGTGCCTTACACCGTGGAGATCGTGGATGCATGAAATGTCGCTGGCGGAAGGCATCCGCCAGATCGTCGAGGACGCCGGGCGCGCCCAGGGCTTTCGCAAGGTGAAGACGGTGGTGCTGGAAATCGGCCAGCTCTCGTCGGTCGAACCCGAGGCGCTCGCCTTCTGCTTCGACGTGGTGATGAAGGACAGCATCGCCGACGGCGCCGCCCTCCAGATCGACCCCGTGCCCGGCCAGGGCTGGTGCATGCAGTGCGCCGTCACCGTGCCGATAAGTGCCCTGTATGATCCGTGCCCCCATTGCGGCAGCTACCAGGTGCAGGCCACCGGCGGCACCGAGATGCGGGTGAAGGAACTCGAAATCGAATGAAAGCAAACTGACATGTGCAATGTGTGCGGCTGCGGGGCCGGAGAAACCCGCATCGAAGGCGAGGCGCTTGACCGGGACGGCCACGAACACGAGCACGTGCACGCCGATGGCACCGTCCATCGCCACGCCCACGGCCACGAGGGCGAGCATGCCCACAGTCACCAATGGGTGCCCGCCGGCGCCCACGGCCACCGGCACCAGCACGCCGACGGCACCTGGCACACCCACGATCACGTGCACACCGCCGACCACGCTCACCCCCACACGGATGCCGGCGACGGCAGCCTGCACTACGGCCACGGCCCGGCCGGCGCCCACGCCCCGGGCATGAGCCAGGCCCAGATGGTCAAGATCGAGCAGAACATCCTCGCCAAGAACGACGGCTACGCCGAACGCAACCGCGGCTGGCTGGCCGACCGGGGCATCCTCGCCCTCAACCTCGTGTCCAGCCCCGGTTCGGGCAAGACGACCCTGCTGGTGCGCACCATCGACGCCCTCAAGGCCCGCCCTGGCGCGGTGCCGGTGGCGGTGGTGGAAGGCGACCAGCAGACCAGTTTCGACGCCGAGCGCATCCGCGCCACCGGCGCCCCCGCGCTGCAGATCAACACCGGCAAGGGCTGTCATCTCGATGCGCTGATGGTCGGCCACGCGCTCGAAAAACTGGCCCCGCCCGACGACAGCGTGCTGCTCATCGAGAACGTCGGCAACCTCGTGTGCCCGGCCGCCTTCGACCTGGGCGAGGCCGCCAAGGTGGTGGTGCTGTCCGTTACCGAGGGCGAGGACAAGCCCCTCAAGTACCCGGACATGTTCGCCGCCGCCAGTCTGATGTTGGTCAATAAGGTTGACCTATTGCCCTACCTCACATTCGACGTCGCCCGCGCCATCGATTTCGCCCGCCGGGTCAATCCCCAGCTGCAGGTGATCCAGGTGTCGGCCACCACCGGCGCCGGCTTTGACGAATGGCTGGGCTGGATCGATGCGCGCCTCGCGGCGGCCCGTGCCGCCCGGGTGGCCACCGTTGACCAGCTTCGTGCGCGCATCGCCGCCCTCGAAGCCCAACTCGCCGCCAAGGGCTGACCCGCCGATGCTGATCGTCGTCGACCCGACCCGCGTCGCCCGCCGCCTGCGCGTGCGCGGCGTGGTGCAGGGCGTGGGCTTCCGGCCCTTCGTGTACCGCTTCGCCAACTCCCTCGGCCTCGTCGGCTGGGTGCGCAACGACGGCGGCGGGGTGGAGATCGAGATCCAGGGCAGCGAGCCCGTGCTCGACGCCTTCACCCAGTGCCTTGCCAGCGAGGCGCCGCCCCTGGCGCGGGTGGACGCCATCGAGCCGGAGGTGATCCCGCCCGATCATTCCCGCAGGGATTTCGTGATTCTGCCCAGCGCCGAAGGCGAGGTGGCCACCGCCATCGGCCCCGACGTGGGCGTGTGCCACGCCTGCCTCACCGAACTCTTCAACCCCGACGACCGGCGCTGGCGCTATCCCTTCATCAACTGCACCCACTGCGGCCCGCGCTACACCATCACCCGCAGTCTGCCCTACGACCGGGCGCGCACCAGCATGGCGGCCTTCGAGCTGTGCGAAGTCTGCGCCGCCGAATACCGCCACCCGGGCAACCGGCGCTTCCATGCCGAGCCCAACGCCTGCCCCACCTGCGGCCCGCGCCTCAGTCTGCATGAGCCCCACGGCCTCACCGCGCTGGCCCGCGATCCGCTGGCCGAGGCGGTGCGCCGCCTGCAACTGGGCGAGATCGTCGCCATCAAGGGTCTGGGCGGCTTCCACCTGGCCTGCGACGCGTCCAACGCCGACGCCGTCGCCCGCCTCCGCGAACGGAAGGCGCGCCCCCACCAGCCCCTCGCGCTGATGGTCGCGAGCGTCGCCAGCCTGGCCGGCCGGGTGCGCATCAGCGCCGCCGAGGCCGCGGTGCTCGAAAGCCCCGAGCGGCCCATCGTGCTGCTCGCCAAGCAACCCGGCTGCGACGAGGCCTTCCCCGGCATCGCCCCCGATCTCGACGAGCTGGGCGTGATGCTGCCCGGCACGCCGCTCCATTACCTGCTGTTCCACGAGGCCGCCGGCCGCCCCGCCGGCACCGCCTGGCTCGACCAGCCGCAGCCCCTGGCCCTGGTGATGACCAGCGCCAACCCCCACGGCGAGCCCCTCGTCCAGCGCAACGACGAAGCCTTCGAACGCCTCGCCGACATCGCCGACGTGCTGCTGATGCACGACCGGGACATCGTGGTGCGCTGCGACGACTCGGTGCTGCGCTTGCGCACCGATCTACCCGCCACGCCGGGCGAGGGCGACGGCAAGAGCGCCGGCGTGCAGTTCCTGCGCCGCGCCCGGGGCTTCACCCCGCTGGCGATGCCGCTCGATGCCAGCGGCCCGGCGGTGCTGGCCGTCGGCGCCCACTTCAAGGCCACCTTGTGCCTCGCCCGCGGGGCCGAGGCGTTCTTGTCCCAGCACATCGGCGGGCTCGACAACCCGGCCGCCTGCGTCGCCCTCGACGAAGCCGCCGAGCACCTGCAGGCCATCCTGTCGGTGCGCCCGGCCGCCGTCGCCCACGACGCCCATCCCGATTACTACTCCACCCAAGCCGCGCTGGCCCTGGCCGATGCGCTGGACGTGCCGTCCATCGCCGTCCAGCACCACCACGCCCACATCGCCGCGGTGTGCGCCGAGCATCGTCTCGACGGCCCGGTGCTCGGCTTTGCCGCCGACGGCGTGGGCCTCGGCACTGACGGCCTGCCCTGGGGTGGCGAGCTGCTCTACGTGGATGGCGCCGAGTTCCGTCGCCTGGGCCACCTGAGCCCGCTGGCCCTGCCCGGCGGCGACCGGGCCGCCCGCGAGCCCTGGCGCGTCGCCACCGCCGTGCTCCACGCCCTCGGCCAGCGCGATGAGGCCGCCCGCCGCTTCGCCCACCAACCGGCGGTGGAACAGGTGCTGGCGATGCTCGAGCGCGGCGTGCGCTGCCCGCCCACCACCAGCCTCGGCCGCTGGTTCGACGCCGCCGCCGGCCTGCTCGGGCTGTGCGACGCCACCAGCTTCGAGGGCCAGGCTGCGATGCGTCTTGAAACCCTCGCCCGGCTCCGCGGCCACACCCTGCCGCTGGCGGGCGGCTACCACATCGACACCCGGCCCGATGGCCCCTCGGTGCTCAACCTCTACCCGCTGCTCCATCATCTGGTGGGCGAGACCGACGCCGCCCGCGGCGCCAGCCACTTCCACGCCACCCTGATCGACGCCTTCGCCCAGTGGATCGGCGACGCCGCCCACGCCACCGGCCTGCGCCGGGTGGCCCTCTCCGGCGGCTGCCTGCTCAACCGCGAGCTCGCCATCGGCCTGCGCCACAAGCTCGCCACCCGCGGCCTCGCGGTGTTCGAAGCCCAGCACGTGCCCCCGGGCGACGGCGGCATCGCCCTCGGCCAGGCCTGGGTGGCGCGGGAAGAACTCCGCCGGGGGCTGCTGTGAGCAAGCTGAGCGCCACTCCGGCCAGTGTGCGCCGGCTGGAGGACGTCCCCAACGTGGGCAAGGCCGTCGCCGACATCCTGGGCCGGATCGGCATCCACGCCCCGGCCCAGCTCACCGGGCGCGACCCGTTCGAGCTCTACGCCGAATTCAACGCCGTCAGCGGCATCTGCAACGACCCCTGCCTGCTCGATACCTTCATCGCCGCCACCCGTTTCATGGGCGGTGAGCCGGCCCGGCCGTGGTGGGCCTACACCGCCGAGCGCAAGGCGCGCCTTGGCGGCGGCGACTGAAACCCGAGGACTGAAACCATGTGTCTCGCCATCCCGACCCGCGTGGTCGAACTCCTTCCCGACAGCCAGGCCGTCGTCGATCTCGGCGGCGTGCGCAAGACGATCTCGCTGGAGCTCGTCGACGGCGTGGTCGTGGGCGACTACGTGATCGTCCACGTGGGCTACGCGCTCACCCGGCTCGACCCGGAAGAAGCCGAGCAGACCCTCGCGCTGATGGCCCAGGCCGGCATCGACGTGGGGGCCGAAGCCGCATGAAGTACGTAGATGAGTTCCGCGACGGCGACGTGGCCCGCGGCCTCGCCGCCGCCATCGCCCGCGAGGTCGAGCCCGGCTGGCGCTACGCCTTCATGGAGTTCTGCGGCGGCCACACCCACGCCATCTCCCGCTACGGCGTGGCCGACCTGCTGCCGCCTGAGGTGCGCATGATCCACGGCCCCGGCTGCCCGGTGTGCGTGCTGCCCATCGGCCGCATCGACCAGGCGATCCAGCTGGCCCTGAATCAAGGCGTCACGGTGTGCACCTACGGCGACACCCTGCGCGTGCCGGCGTCCGAAGGGCTCTCGATGCTCCGCGCCCGGGCCCGCGGCGCCGACATCCGGATGATCTACTCCGCCGCCGACGCGCTGGCGCTGGCCCAGCGGGAGCCGCAGCGCCAGGTGGTGTTCTTCGCCATCGGCTTCGAGACCACCACGCCGCCCACCGCGCTGGTGATCCGCCAGGCGGCCCAGCTCGGGCTCACGAACTTCACGGTGCTCAGCTGCCACGTGCTCACCCCGTCGGCGATCACCGCGATCCTCGAATCCCCCGAGGTGCGCGACCTGGGCACGGTGCCGCTGGATGGTTTCATCGGCCCGGCGCATGTGAGCACCATCATCGGCAGCCGGCCCTACGAACACTTCGCCGAGGAATACCGCAAGCCGGTGGTGATCGCCGGCTTCGAGCCGCTGGATGTGATGCAGGCCATCCGGATGCTCGTGCGCCAGGTGAACGAAGGTCGCGCCGAGGTGGAGAACGAATTCACCCGCGCCGTCACCGAAGACGGCAACCTCAAGGCCCAGGCCCTGGTGTCGGAGGTCTTCGAGCTGCGCCAGGCCTTCGAATGGCGCGGGCTGGGGATGGTGCCGTACTCGGCCCTGCGCATCCGCGAGCGCTTCGCGGCCTTCGACGCCGAGGCCCGCTTCGGCCTCGTCTACCAGCCGGTGCCGGATCACAAATCCTGCGAATGCGGGGCGATCCTGCGCGGAGTCAAGACGCCCCTCGACTGCAAGCTCTTCGGCACGGTGTGCACCCCCGAAACGCCGATGGGCTCGTGCATGGTGTCATCCGAAGGCGCCTGCGCCGCCCACTACACCTACGGGCGCTTCCGCGACATTCCGGTGGTGGCGGGCTAGCGGCCGATGCTTGTCGATATCGGTATTCACTTCGCGTCTGGCCATGACGTCGGCAGTTGCCGCGGCGGCGCGTTCGCCTTCACGGTGCTAAACCTTCATCAGTCTTCGCCGATACACCGCGGACACGGCCCGTTCCGAGGCCCGCAAGGAGACTTGAAGTGAACCTGTTCAGCAAGCTGCGCGCCGCGCCGCAGCCGGGCGTGCACACCCTGCAGTGCCGCGCCGTCGATGTGGCATCGACCCTCGCCGCGGTCGCCATCCAGCCCACCTTCATCAGCGCCTACGTGTCGCCCCACGTGGATATCGAGCCCGTCGCCCGGGCCGTCAGCGGGCGCTTCCCCGGTGTGCCGGTGATGCTGTGCTCCACCGCCGGCGAACTGTGCAGCGGCAGCGGCCCGCTCTACTGTGCCACTGGCAACAGCTGGGACCGGGTGGTCATCCAGTGTTTCGACGCGTCCCTGATCGCCCGCGCCCAGGTGGTCGCCGTGCCCCTGGGCAGCGAAGACCTGCGTCGCGGCCAGCGCGACCTGCCGGTGCGCGACCGGGTCGCAGCCCTCGCCAAGCGCATCCGCGACGTACGGGTGGACATCGACATCGACCACCGCGACACCTTCGCCCACATCCTGTTCGACGGCCTGTCGGCCTCCGAATCCTTCTTCATGGAGGCGCTCTACGAATCCGGGCGTTTCCCGTGCCTGTTCGTGGGCGGCTCGGCCGGCGGCAAGTTCGATTTCAAGAACACCTGGATCCACGACGGCACCCGCAAGCTCGAAAACCACGCCCTGATCGCCTTCCTCAAGGTGGCGAAGGGCACGCGCTTCGGGGTCCTCAAGAGCCACAACTTCGAGCCCGACGGCGCCCGCTTCCCGGTGATCGGCGCGTCGCTGGAGCAGCGCTACGTGAGCCAGGTGATCGCCGAGGACGGCAGCATCGTGTCCTTCATCGACGCCCTGTGCCGGCACTTCCGCTGCCAGCCCCAGGCGCTCGAGAGCAAGCTGGCCGATTACTCCTTCGCGATCAAGGTCGGCGACGAGCTGTTCGTCCGATCGGTGGTGAACGTCAATCTCGACGCCGGGCGGGTCAATTTCTACTGCGACATCTCGCCGGGCGAAGACCTGCGGCTGGTCCGCCGTACCGGCCTCGCCCAGGCCACCGAGCGGGATTTCAAGGCCTTCATGAACGGCAAGCCCGGCCTGCCCGTGGCCGGCATCCTCAACGACTGCATCCTGCGCCGGCTCTACAACGACAAGGAGCTCGCGCGCCTCGGCGACGTGCTGCCCGGCGGCCAGATGGCCGGCTTCTCCACCTTTGGCGAGATCCTCGGCCTCAACCTCAACCAGACCCTCACCGCGGTGTTCTTCTTCCGGGTGCCTGAGGGCGCGCCCTTCCGCGACGAGTTCGTGGATAACTTCGTCGCCCACTACGGTGAGTTCAAGGCCTTCTTCCTGCGCCGCCAGAGCAACAAGTTTGCCGGCCTGTCGCGGGTGATCGTGCGCCAGATCGCCGACTACCAGTCCGAAAGCTTCGACAGCCAGCTCGATCCGTCCGGCTTCGACGACAACATCTCGCTGGTGGTGCGTGGCCTCAACAGCCTGGGGCAGACGCTCCAGTCGTCCTACGTCCTGCGCAACGACACCGCCCGCCAGCTCGAAGCCTGCGCCGGCGACCTCTACGCCTCGGTGGGGGCCCTCGGCGGCCACATCGACGAGCAGGGGCGGGTCGTCCACGACGCCGGCACGATGGTCACCAACCTCACCAACCAGGCCGCCGGTGCCGCCGACAGCGCCCGCCAGCTCGCGCTGGCCAGTGGCCGTATCCAGGGCGTCGTCGAGGTGATCCAGCAGATCGCCGACCAGACCAACCTGCTGGCCCTCAACGCCGCCATCGAGGCAGCCCGGGCCGGCGAGGCCGGACGCGGTTTTGCGGTGGTGGCCGACGAGGTGCGCAAGCTGGCCGAGAAATCCCGCACCAGCGCCGGCGAGATCGGCGCCGACATCTCGTCGCTGGCCAGCGAGATCGGTCGCGTGGCCCAGGAGATCGAACGCCAGTCGGGCGACGTGTCGCGCCTGTCGTCGCTCCTCACCGACATCGAGACCATCAGCAGCCAGACCGCCGGCAACGCCGACCACACCCGGACGGTGGCCGACACCCTCAAACACCTCACCGAGAACCAGCTGACCCAGGCCTGATCCGCTCCGGCACGTGCGCGCGTGCCGGAGCGGCCGGGCCTCCGACCGAAACGACACGCGTGCGATGAAAAATACCCCCACTCTCACCCGCTGCGCGGGATCGCTGCCCCCCGAGGGGGCGCTTTTTCATCTTGGGGCGGCCCGGCGATGAAGAAAAACTACGTCCGACCCCTCGACCTGCGTCACGGCAGCGTCGATCTCTCCCACGGCGGCGGTGGCCGCGCGATGGTCCAGCTCATCTCCGACGTCTTCGGCAAGGCCTTCGACAACGAATGGCTGCGCCAGGGCGACGACGGCGCCGTGCTGCCGGCCCCCGGGCCCGGCGAGCGGCTGGTGGTCGCCACCGACGCCCACGTGGTCTCGCCGCTGTTCTTTCCCGGCGGCGACATCGGCTGCCTGGCGGTGCATGGCACCGTCAATGACGTGGCGGTGATGGGCGCCCGGCCGCTGTATCTCGCCGCCAGCTTCGTCCTCGAAGAGGGCTTCCCCCTCGCCGATCTCGCCCGCATCGTCGCCAGCATGGCGGCCGCGGCCAGGGAGGCCGGCGTGCCGGTGGTCACCGGCGACACCAAGGTCGTCGAGAAGGGCAAGGGCGACGGGGTGTTCATCACCACCACCGGCATCGGCGCGCTGCCTGCGGGCAGCAATCTCTCCGGCGCCAACGCCCGGGCGGGCGATGCGGTGATCGTCTCCGGCACCCTCGGCGACCACGGCATGGCCATCATGGCCCAGCGTGAGAACCTCGCCTTCGACTCCGAGATCCGTTCCGACACCGCCGCGCTCCACGGCCTCGCCGCCGTGGCGATGGCGGCCGCGCCGGGCCTGCGCCTCTTGCGCGACCCGACCCGCGGCGGGCTGGCGGCGACGCTCAACGAGATCGCCCAGCAATCCGGCGTCGGCATCGTGCTCGACGAGGCGGCGATCCCGGTCGACCCGCAGGTGGCCGCCGCCTGCGAGTTCCTCGGCCTCGACCCCCTCAACATCGCCAACGAAGGCAAGCTGATCGCCGTGTGCCCGGCCGATGAAGCCGACGCGCTGGTCGCCGCGCTGCGCGCCCATCCCCTCGGCGCCCGTGCCGCCCGGGTGGGCGAGGTCATCGCCGACGAGCACCGCTTCGTGCAGATGAAGACCGCCTTCGGCGGCCGCCGCATGGTGGACTGGCTCGCTGGCGAGCAGCTGCCGCGCATCTGCTGATTCCGTTTTTCCCTTTTCCGGAGAGCCCGCCATGTTCATCGCCATGAACCGCTTCCGCATTGCCCCGGGCCGCGAGGCCGAATTCATCGACATCTGGAAGAAGCGCGAATCGCACCTGGACGAGGTGCCCGGCTTCCAGTCCTTCAACCTGCTGCAGGGGCCGACCACGCCGGAGTTCACGCTCTTCGCCAGCCACTCGGTGTGGGAATCCGCCGCTGCCTTCGAGGCCTGGACGCGCTCCGAAGCCTTTCGCAAGGCCCACGCCGGCGCCGGCAGCAGCCGCGACATCTATCTCGGTCCGCCCCAGTTCGAGGGTTTCGAGGCGGTGCTGTAAGCGCCGCCCGGCCGCCCGAATGCGCATCCTCGTCCTCACCCACAGCTTCAACAGCCTCACCCAGCGCCTCTTCGACGCGCTGGTGGCGGACGGTCACGACCTCTCGGTGGAGTTCGACATCGCCGATTCGGTCACCGAAGAGGCCGTCGCGCTGTTCCAGCCCGATCTGCTGCTGGCGCCTTTCCTCAAGCGGGCGATCCCCGAATCCGTGTGGCCGCGCCTGCCGTGCCTGATCGTGCATCCGGGCATCGTCGGTGACCGCGGCCCGTCGGCCCTCGACTGGGCGATCCAGCGGGGCGAGGCCGAGTGGGGCGTCACCGTGCTGCAGGCCGAAGCCGAAATGGACGCCGGCCCGGTGTGGGCGAGCCGCGTCTTCCCGATGCGCGCCGCGCCCAAGGCCAGCGTCTATCGCAACGAAGTGACCGAGGCCGCGCTGGCCGCCGTGCGCGAGGCCTTGGCGCGCTTCGACGACTGGCGTGCCGGAAACTGGCAGCCGCTGCGCCCGGCGACCGATGACCCCGCCGTGCGCGGCACGCTCCAGCCGCTGATGCGCCAGGCGGATCGCGCCATCGACTGGGCCCGTGACGACACCGCGACCATCCTCGCCCGCATCCGCGCCGCCGACGGCTTTCCCGGCGTCGCCGACGCGCTGTTCGGCGAGCTCTGCCACCTCTTCGACGCCCACCCGGCGGCGTTTGAACCCGGCGCCGTGCCCGGCCAGCTCATCGCCCGCCGCGACGGTGCCGTGCTGCGGGCGACCCGCGACGGCGCCCTGTGGATCGGCCACGTGAAGCGGCCGGGCGGCATCAAGCTCCCCGCCTCCGTGGCCTTCGCCGCCGAGGCCGCCAAGCTGCCCGAGCGCCCCGCGCCGCTGATGCGCGATGCCGCCGACTGGGGCGAGCTGCGCTACCGGGAGGAGGGCGCCGTCGGCATGCTCTCCTTCGATTTCTACAACGGCGCGATGGCTACCGACCAGTGTCGGCGCCTCATCGACGCCATCGCCTTCGCCCGCGCCCGGCCCACCCGCGTGCTGGTGCTGGAGGGGGGGGCGGACTTCTGGTCCAACGGCATCCACCTCAACCGCATCGAGGCCCAGCAGCAGGCCGGCGGCTCGGCGGCGGACGAATCCTGGGCCAACATCAACGCCATCGACGACGTGTGCCTCGCCATCCTGCAGCTCACCGATCGTCTCACCGTGGCTGCGCTGCGCGGTAACGCCGGCGCCGGCGGGTGCTTTCTGGCGCTGGCGGCCGACCACGTGTGGGCGCGCGAGGGCGTGATCCTCAACCCCCACTACAAGAACATGGGCAACCTGTACGGATCGGAGTACTGGACCTACCTGCTGCCCGGCCGGGTGGGCGACGCCGCGGCCCGGGCGATCATGGCCGAACGCCTGCCCCTGGGCGCCACCCGAGCAGCCCGGACGGGCCTGATCGACGCCGCCTTTGGCGCCGACCGCCCGGCCTTCGAGGCCGAGGTGCTCGCCCGCGCCCAGGCGCTCGCCGAAGCGCCGGACTACCCCGCGCAGCTCGCCGCCAGGCAGGCCCGCCGCGCGGCTGACGAAGCCGTCAAACCCCTCTCCGCCTACCGGGACGAAGAGCTCGCCCGGATGCACCGCAACTTCTATGGCTTCGACCCCAGCTACCACGGGGCGCGCTACCATTTCGTGATGAAGAGCCCCCAGTCCTGGACGCCGCGCCACCTCGCCCGGCACCGCGACCGCGCCGGGGCCAGCCCAGCCAAGCGATGAACAACCCGATCAAACCTGCCGCCCGATTGCCGTCCGTGCTGGTGGTGGACGACGAAGTCCGCTCCCAGGAAGCCCTGCGCCGCACCCTCGACGAAGAGTTCGAAGTCTTCACCGCGTCCTCCGCCGAAGATGCCTGGAAGATACTCGAGCGCGAGACGGTGCAGGTGCTGCTGTGCGACCAGCGCATGCCCGGAGAATCCGGCGTGTCCTTCCTCAAGCGGGTGCGCGAGCAATGGCCCGACGTGGTGCGCATCATCATCTCGGGCTACACCGACTCGGAAGACATCATCGCCGGCATCAACGACGCGGGCATCTATCAGTACCTGCTCAAGCCCTGGCAGCCCGACAGCCTGCTGATGGCCATGCGCAACGCCGCCGAGCTGCACCGCCTGCAGGCCGAGAACCAGCGCCTGAGCCTGGAGCTGCGCACCACCGGCCCGGTGCTCAAGAAGCGCGTCGAGATGAAGTACGAGCGCGTGAAGCGCGAATTCGGGCTCGACGGCCTCACCCGCGCGCCGGACAGCCCACTTAACCCGGTGTGCGACCTGATCGCCCAGGTGGCGCCCTTCGACCTCTCCGTGCTCATCTCCGGCGAATCCGGCACCGGCAAGGAGATGATTGCCCGCGCCATCCACTATCGCAGCCGCCGCGCCGACAAGGCCTTCGTGGTGGAAAACTGCGGCGCGCTGCCCGACGAGCTGCTGGAGGCCGAGCTGTTCGGCTACAAGCGCGGCGCCTTCACCGGCGCCTATGAAGACCGCACCGGCCTGTTCCAGCAGGCCGACGGTGGCACGCTGTTCCTCGACGAGATCGGCGAAACCTCGCCGGCCTTCCAGGTCAAGCTGCTGCGCGTGCTGCAGGAGGGCGAGTTCCGCCCTCTGGGCAGCCCGCGCCCGATGACGGTGGACGTGCGCGTCATCGCCGCCACCAACCGCGATCTGGAAACCGAGGTGCGCGAAGGCCGCTTCCGGGAGGATCTGTACTACCGCCTCGCCATCGTGCCCATCCACGTGCCGCCCCTGCGCGAGCGCCCGATGGACATCCCGCTGCTCGCCGAGCGCCTGCTCGAGGCCAGCCGCCGCGCGCTGGGCAAGGACACCGAAGGCTTTACCGCCGAAGCCCTGGCCTGCCTGTCGGCCTACCGCTGGCCGGGCAACGTGCGCGAGCTGCAGAACGCCATCCTGCGCATGCTGGCGCTGGCCACCGAGCCGCGCCTGGGCGCCCACCTGCTGGCGCCGCGGGTGCTCCAGGCCGGCGCCGACGGTCGCCCCGACGGTCCGGTGGACGAGCTCGCAGCGGTGGGCTTCTCCGGCACCCTGCAGGAGCGCGTCGATGCGCTGGAAGCCCGCGTGCTCAAGGAGACTTTGATCCGCCTGCGCTGGAACAAGACCCGCGCCGCCAACGAGCTGGGTCTGTCCCGCGTGGGCCTGCGCGCCAAGCTGGCCCGTTTTGGGCTCGACGGCGGCAAGGGGGGCGACGACGAATGAACCTCCTGTGGCTCCAGTCCGGCGGCTGTGGCGGCTGCACCATGTCGCTGCTGTGCTCCGGCGCGCGGGACGTGCTGGGGCTGCTGTCGTCGGCTGGCATCACCCTCGCTTGGCATCCATCGCTCTCCGAAGCCTCGGGCGACGAGGTGCGTGGGCTGCTGGCCGATTTCGAATCCGGCGCCAAACCGCTGGACCTGCTGTGCGTCGAAGGCTCGCTCCTCACCGGCCCCAACGGCAGCGGGCGCTTCCACATGCTGGCGGGCACCGGCCGGCCGATGATCGACTGGGTGAAGCGCCTCGCCGCCCGCGCCCGCTTCACCCTGGGCGTGGGCACCTGCGCGGCCTACGGCGGCATCACCGCGGCGGGCAACAACCCGTCGGGCGCCACCGGCCTGCAGTACGACGGCGACCACCGGGGCGGGCTGCTCGGGGCCGACTACCGCTCGGCCGCCGGCCTGCCGGTGATCAACGTGGCCGGCTGCCCGACCCACCCGGACTGGGTCACCGACACCCTGCTGGCCCTCGCCCTCGGGCAGTTCGGCGAGGCCGATCTCGACGCCCTCGGCCGGCCGCGCTTCTACGCCGACCAGCTGGTGCACCACGGCTGCAACCGCAACGAGTTCTACGAGTTCAAGGCCAGCGCCGAGAAGCCCGGCGACCTGGGCTGCATGATGGAGCACCTGGGCTGCAAGGGCACCCAGGCCCACGCCGACTGCAACACCCGGCCGTGGAACGGCGCCGGCTCGTGCACCAACGGCGGCTACCCGTGCATCAGCTGCACCGAGCCGGGCTTCGAGTCGCCGGGCCACGCCTTCGACCGCACGCCCAAGGTGGCCGGCATCCCCATCGGCCTGCCCTCCGACATGCCCAAGGCGTGGTTCGTGGCGCTGGCGGCGCTGTCCAAGTCGGCCACCCCGGCGCGCGTGCGCCAGAACGCCGTGGTCGAGACGCCGGTGCTCGCGCCGGCCATTCGCAAGACGGGGCTGAAATGAGCAGAGTGGTGGTGGGGCCCTTCAACCGCGTCGAGGGCGACCTGGAGGTGAGCCTCGATTTCGAGGGTGGCCGGGTGGCGGCGGCGTACGTCAATTCGCCGCTCTTCCGCGGATTCGAGCAGATCCTGATCGGCCGCGAGCCGATGGACGCGCTGGCCATCGTGCCGCGCATCTGCGGCATCTGCTCGGTGTCCCAGTCGGCCGCGGCGGCGGCGGCGCTGGCCGATCTGGCCGGTGTGCGGCCCACACCCAACGGCCAGCGGGTGAGCAACCTGATCCTGGCGGCCGAGAACCTGGCCGACCACTTCACCCACTTCTACCTCTTCTTCATGCCGGACTTCGCGCGGGACGCCTACCGCGGCCGGCCGTGGTTCGACGCCGCCGCGGCGCGCTTCAAGGCCACCACCGGCAGCGCCACTGCCGACGCCCTGCCGGCCCGGGCGGCCTTCCTGCAGATCATGGGCAGCCTGGCCGGCAAGTGGCCCCACAGCATGACGCTGCAGCCCGGCGGCGTGGCCCGGGCGCCCCAGACCGCCGAGCGGCTTCGGGTCTTCGCGGCGCTGCGGGAGTTCCGAGCGTGGCTGGAGCGACACCTCTTCGGCGACCGGCTGGAGGCCATCGCCGGCATCGATTCGGTTGCCGCGCTGCGCCGCTGGATGGACGCCCGGCCGGCCACGGCCAGCGACTTCCGGCTGTTCCTGGCGATCGCCGATGACCTGCAGCTCGCCCGCATCGGCCGTGCGACGGACCGCTTCCTCAGCCACGGCGCCTATCCCAAGGACGCCGGCTGGCTCTTCCCCCGCGGCGTGCTCGACCTGCCGGCCGGCGCCCTGCAGCCCTTCGAGCCGGCGGATGTGGTCGAGGACGTCTCCCACGCCTGGCTGGAGGCCGACGTGCCGCGCCATCCCTCCGAGGGCGACACCCGGCCGGTGGAACACAAGGATGGCGCCTACACCTGGTGCAAGGCGCCGCGCTGGCAGGGTCAGGTGGCCGAATGCGGCGCGCTGGCCCGCCAGGTGGTGGCCGGCCACCCGCTGATCCGCGAGCTGGTGATGGAGCACGGCGGCAACGTGGCGAGCCGGGTCATCGCCCGGCTGCTGGAGTTGGCGCTGGTGGTGCCGGCGATGGAACAGTGGCTGAAGGCCCTCGACGACGGGCCGTTCTGCGCGCAGACGATGCTCCCCACCGATGGCCGCGGCTGTGGGCTGGTGGAGGCCGCCCGGGGCGCGCTGGGGCACTGGCTCACCGTGCGCGGCGGCCACATCGTGCGCTACCAGATCATCGCGCCCACCACCTGGAACTTCTCGCCCCGCGACGCCGCTGGCACGCCTGGCGCGCTGGAGCAGGCCCTGGTCGGTCTGCCGGAAGCCGAGCCGCTGCTGGTGCAGCACGTGGTGCGGAGTTTCGATCCTTGCATGGTGTGCACCGTCCACTAGCTTCAGTACGCCTCCATCCGCGTCGGGCGAGTGGTCTGCGCAGGCGAGTCTGCCTTCAGGGGCGTTGCCTTCCGTTGAATCGTGCCCGACCTCGCGGGCGCCGACGTCGGGTGATGGCTCATCGACATCGGCTCCCGCTGACCCCCATCGACCCTGTCCGCACCCCCCGAGGGGGTCGCCGCCACCCTCATGCCGACTCATTTTGAGGCGACGTCGGCTTCGCTGGGCTGTCACCCGTGCCCAGTGGGAGATTCCCCGGCCGAGCCTGCGGCCCACCTCCGGCAGACATTTCCGCCTGCCGTCATCGGTGCAGGAAAGGTCGAGGCCGCGAGCCCGAGATATCAGCGTTCGTCCATCCGCCCGCCGAAGCGGTTGCGCGGGCCGTCGCCGCCGCGGGGCTGGGGCTGGGCCTGAGGTTGCTGAGGCTGGGGCGGCGGGGTGAAGCGGTTTTCCTGGCGGGGTGGTTGCGGTGGCGCGATCTGCGGGGCGACGGGGGCTGGCGCAGGTGCTGGCGTGAAGCGGGGCGGGAAGGGCTGCTGCTGGGCGCCGTCGTTGCGCCGCTCGCGGTTGTCGTCCGCGCGGGGATTGAAGTTGCGGCCGGGTTCCTGGCGGAACTGGGGCGGTTGCTGGGGGGGCTGTTGGGGCATCGGTGCCGGTGCGGCCTGGGGCACGTCGCCGCGGTTGAAATCCCGGCGCGGGGGCTGGTCGTTGCCGCGCCAGCGGTCGTCGCGCCGATCGTTCCACCGGTCGTCTCGCCGGTCGTCACGGGGCGGCATGCCCGGCTGCACCCAGCGGGGCGGGTAGGGCGCCTGCCTGCCATCGTGGTGGTGTGGCGGCGGGATGAAGCGCGGCGGAGGCGGCGGGGGCTGGCGCCAGCGGTATTCGTCGAACCACGGCTGGTGGCGGTAGTGGCGGCCCCAGTAGTCGCCGATGAAGAAGGTGACGAGGGGAATCCCCAGGGACGGCCCGTAATCCGGCACCGGCAGCGCGTTGCCCATCCAGCCGTAGGCCAGGCTCGGCCCGTAGGCCCAGCCGCGCAGGCCGTCCTGCAGCACCACGTCGCACCACATGTAATCGGCCAGACAGCCGATGACGCTCACCTCGAGTCCGGGATAGACCGCGGCGATCACCGGGTAGTCCGGCGCCGGGCCGGCGAAGAGCTGGGCGGGCTGGGTGACGATGGCGTTCTGCGCGGCGGCGCTGAGGGGCAGGAGCAGGGCGGCGCTGCCCGCCAGAACGGCGAGGGGGCGGCGCAGGGAGGACAGGCTGGGCATGGCGGTTCCCGGTAGGGTGGTCGGCACGCCGCAGGGGCGGCGCGCGAGGGGTTTCAATCGAATCTTAGTGGGCTGGCAGCGCGCCGTCGCGATCCGTGTGTAAGCACAGGTTTCGCGGTTGAGGCCGGCGTGCGGATGGGCTGTCGTCCCCCTGTCTGGTGGTCAAGTCGGCTGGGGCGGCGCCGTTGAATCGGGCAAGTCACTGCCCTTCGAGGAGCCCGCCATGAAAATCGCTTCCGCCGATCTGAGCCTTTCCGCCGCCCACCTGAGCACCAGCCGGGTGGAGGTGTCGGAGCGCCTGCGGGCCTGGGTTGGCGCCCGGCCGACGGAGGATGCCGACCGCCCGACACCTCGCAGTGTGGTGGTTTCGAACGCGGCCCGCCAGGCACTGGATCTCGACAAGAGCGCTGCCACCGATGCCGCTGGAAAGATCGACGGCGAGGATGCCGACATCGACCCGCGGCTGGCGCTCATCAAGTCCATCGTCGAGATGATGACCGGCCGGCGCATCGAGGTGATGTCGACGACCGATATGGCGACTGGTGAGGCGGCCAGCCAGCCGGCCCCGCCACCGCCCGATTTCGGCATCGAGTACGACCGCACCGAGACCCGCGAGACCTTTGAAGCGAGCACCTTCGAGGCGAGCGGCACGATCCGCACCGCCGACGGCAAGGACATCAATTTCAGCGTCGGCTTGTCGATGAGCCGCAGCGAGACCGAAACCAGCAGCGTGAGCCTGCGCGCCGGCAACGCGGCGGTGAGCAAGGACCCGCTGGTGATCAACTTCGGCGGCAACGCGGCGAGCCTCACCAGCCAGCGCTTCCGCTTCGACCTGATGGGCGACGGCAAGGAGGTGGACATGCCGCGCCTTGCCAGCGGCAGCGGCTTTCTGGTGCTGGACGCGGTTGAGTCGGGCGAGGTGCAATCCGGCCGCCAGCTGTTCGGGCCGGCGAGCGGCGACGGCTTTGCCGATCTGGCCGCGTACGACAGCGACAGCAACGGCTGGATCGACGAGGCCGACCCGGTGTTCGGCCGGCTGGGCGTATGGACGCCAGACGCGAAAGGCGGCGGTGATGTGGCCAGCTTGGGCGAGCGCGGCGTCGGGGCGGTTTACCTCGGCCGCAGCGCCACGCCCTTCACCCTCAAGGAGGGCGGGGCCGATCTGGGCGCGGTGCGCAGCTCGGGCATCTGGGTGAGCGAGGACGGCACCGTGGGCACCGTCCAGCAGGTGGATGTGAACGTGTAGCTCAGGCGCGTCAGGCTGCGGGCGCGGTCTTGGCGACGAAACCCGCGGGCACCGGCGCCGCCTTGCGCTGCTGGTAGTCGAAGAAGATGATCCCGGTCTTGCCCCGGGCCACTTCGCGGCCGCTGGCCTTGTCGGTGGCGCGCCACACCAGATCGCAGCCGTATTTGTTGAAGTCGTCCGGCGCCATCTCGAACACCAGCACCTCGCCGTGGAAGCCTTCGGATTTGTACTGCACCGCGGCGTCCGCCACCACGATGCCGACGCCGTCCACGTCCAGCTCGGTGTAGCCCAGCGACTTGAAGAAGCGCACCCGCGCCTCGGACACCAGCGACAGCAGCGCGGCGTTGTCCAGGTGGTGGCCGTAGTTGATGAGGCCGATGTGGATCGGCACTTCGGTGGAAAACGCAAAGCGGTCGGGCAGTTCGATCTTGATGCGGGCCATGGGGCGATCTCGGCGGAAGTCGGAAAGCGCCGATTATGGCACCGCGGCCGGCGATTGCCGCCGGCGGTGGGGGCGGGCAGAATGACCCGCCTGTCCTGCCCGGAGCCCATCGTGGAACGCTTCACCATCTCGCTAGACGAAGACCTGGCCCGCGCCTTCGACGCGCTGATCGCCGCGCGGGGCTACTCCAACCGCTCGGAGGCGGTGCGCGACATCCTGCGCGCCCAGCTCGAACAGAACCGCCTGGCCCGGGAAGAGGCGCCCCACTGCATCGCTAACCTCTCGTATGTGTACAACCACCACGAGCGGGAGCTCGCCGAGCGCGTCACCCACGACCAGCACGAGCACCACGACCTCTGCGTGGCCACGCTGCACGCCCACCTGGACCACGATAACTGCATGGAGAGCGTGATCCTGCGCGGGCCCACCGCCCAGGTGCGGGCCTTCGCCGAGGCGCTGATCGCCAAGCCCGGCGTGCGTCACGGGGCGCTCAACCTGGTCACCGCTGACTTCCGTAACCAGCCCCACAGCCACGGCGACGGCGAGCACAGCCACGCTCACCCCCATCCCCACGGCCATTACCGGCCGCGCTCGTAAGCGATGGCCAAGCCCGAACGTCCGCTGCCCGATTCCTCCGCCCTGCTGGCCGCCGCGCCGGAAGGGGTGGGCGAGGGCGCCTGGATCGACGTGATCCAGAAGATGGACGAGGTGTATTCCGACCTCCTCCAGTACGAAGTCGCCCTCGAAGAGAAGAACGCCAAGCTGGAGGAGAGCCAGGGTTTCATCCTGTCGGTGCTCACCTCGATCTCGGACATCCTGGTGGTGTGCGACCGCAGCGGGCGGATCGACGACGTGAACCGCTCGCTGGAAGTCTTCACCGGGCGATCGGTGGAGAGCCTGCGCGGCACCCTGTTCTTCGATCTGCTGGCCGATCCGGCGGCGGTGGATGTGGCCAAAGGCCTGTTCGCCCTGCGCAGCGACGCGCCGGTGCACGACTGCGAGCTGGCCCTGCGCGCGGCCGACGGTTCGGCGGTGCCGGTGTCCCTCAACTGCACGCCGCGCTATTCGTCGGTGGGCAAGTCGTTGGGGGTGGTGGTCACCGGCCGCCCGGTGGGCGAGCTGCGCAAGGCGTACTCGGCCCTGCGCCAGGCCCACGACGATCTCAAGCGCACCCAGCAGCAGCTGCTCCACTCCGAGAAGATGGCGTCCCTGGGGCGGCTGGTGGCGGGCGTCGCCCACGAGCTCAACAACCCCATCAGCTTCATCCTCGGCAACACCCACGCCCTGCGTCGCTACGCCTCGCGGCTGGGGGAATACCTGGGCGCCGTCCACGCCGGCGGCGTGCCCGAAGACATCCAGGCCCTGCGCGAGCGCCTGCGCATCGACCGCATCCTGGGCGATCTCGATCCGCTGATCGAAGGCACCATCGAAGGCGCCGAGCGCACCCGCGACATCGTCGACGGCCTCAAGCGTTTCTCGGCGCTGGACCGGGACGAGAGCAGCCGCTTCGAGTTGGGTGCGGTGGTGGAGCGCTCGGTGACGTGGGTGTGCAAGGCGGCGCCGGAGCGCTTCGAGGTGACGGTGGACATCCCCGACAGCCTGCCGGTGGTGGGCGCCTCCGGCCCGATGCAGCAGGTGGTGATGAACCTCGTCCAGAACGCCGCCGACGCCACCGCCGGCCAGCCCACAGCCCGCCTGCGCATCACCGGCAGCATCGAGGGCGACGTGGCCGTGCTGCGCTTCCACGACAACGGCCCGGGCATCGAGCCACGTCATCTGCCCCACATCTTCGACCCCTTCTTCACCACCAAGCCGGTGGGCCGGGGCACCGGGCTGGGGCTGTCGATCAGCTACGGCATCGTCGAGCGCCACGGGGGCGCGCTGCAGGCGGGCAACCATCCCGATGGCGGCGCCGAGTTCGTGCTGCGGCTGCCCCTGGCTGGAAACCCGGCTGCCTGATTGGTTGGCGCGCTGGTCATCATCTGATCGGTGAGCGGCCGGTGCGGGACGGATCTGCGGGCCCCAGGGCTTGGCACGGATGTTGTATGCACTAAAATCATTTGTTCATACGCGCATCCGGAAATCCGCCATGACCGCCCTGCCTGCCGACGGACTCGCCCTCGTTCTGCTGGTCTTCGTCTTCGGTGTGAAGCATGGCTTCGATGCCGACCACCTCGCCACCATCGACGGCCTGACGCGCTTCAACGCCCGCGCCAACCCGCGCTGGGCGCGCTTCTGCGGCACTTTGTTCTCCCTCGGCCACGGGGCGGTGGTGATCGCCATCGCGCTGGCGGTGAGCCTGCTCTCGCGCCACTGGACGACGCCGGAGTGGCTCGAGGTTTCGGGCGCGTGGATCTCCATCGGCTTCCTCACTCTGCTGGGCGTGCTCAATTTGCGTGCGGTGCTGGCCGCCGAAGCGCACGAAATGGTGCTGCCGGTCGGCCTCAAGGGGCGCTGGCTGGGTCGCCTCGGCCGCATCGCCCATCCGGCGGGCGTGGCGTTGGTGGGGGCGCTGTTCGCGCTGTCCTTCGACACGGTGAGCCAGGCGGCGCTGTTTGCGGTGGCCGGCGTGCAGGCCGGCGGCGCGGCCCACGCGGTGGGGCTGGGGCTCACCTTCATGCTCGGCATGCTGCTGGCGGATGGCGCCAACGGCTTCTGGATCGCCCGGCTGATCGCCCGGGCCGACGGCACCGCGCGGATCGCCTCCCGGGTGATGGCGCTCGCCGTGGGCGGCATGAGCCTGCTGGTGGCGGCCTGGGGCGCGGCGCGGATGGCCTGGCCCGGTGTCGAGGCGTGGGGCGAGGGCAAGGAGCTTGCGCTGGGGTTTGGCGTGGTCGGGGTGATCTTTGTGAGCTTCATCCTGGGCATCCATCTGGCCCGCGATCCGGCGCCGGAGGCGGTGGGCTGAGCCCGCCGTTTTTTACGTGTCGCGTTAGGATGAAATTACTTTTTTGCTTAATTGCGCAGGTTGCGCCCTTGTTGCTCGCCGGGGGAGCCATCGCTGGCGGCGTGCCCACGCTCGAGACCGTCGAGGTTCAGGCGGGCAGCACCGACCTGATTGGCGTCGCCGCCAGCGCCACCGAGGGCACGGTGAGCGGCAGGCAGCTCGCCACCCGCCCGCTGCTGCGCCCCGCCGAGGTGCTGGAGACGGTGCCGGGGCTGGTCGTCTCCCAGCACAGCGGCGACGGCAAGGCCAATCAGTACTATCTGCGCGGCTTCAACCTCGACCACGGCACCGACTTCGCCACCTGGCTGATGGGCATGCCCATCAACCTCCCCACCCACGCCCACGGGCAGGGCTACACCGACCTCAATCTGCTGATCCCCGAGCTCGTCGCGTCGGTGCGCTACCGCAAAGGGCCGTACCACGCGGCGGACGGGGATTTCTCGGCGGCCGGCTCGGCCCGGCTCGATTACTTCCGCAGCCTGCCGGCAGACTTCGTGCAGATCGAGCTCGGCCAGCATCACTACAACCGGCTGGTCGCGGCGGGGTCGCGGCCGGTGAGCGACGGCGGGCCGGTGCTGCTGGGCGCCATCGAAGCCGCCTACAACAACGGGCCGTGGGCCGAGCGCGAGAACCTGCGCCGGCTCAATGGCGTGCTGCGTCTGTCGTCGGGCAGCGTCGACAACGGCTGGGCGGCGACGCTGATGGCCTTCGAGTCTCACTGGTCGGCCACCGATCAGGTGCCCCGCCGGGCCGTGGAGCAGGGGCTGATCGGCCGCTTCGGCAGCCTCGACCCAACCAGCGGTGGCCGCACCCGCCGCGCGAGCCTCTCCGGCGAATGGGCCGCAAGCGACGCCAGCGGCCGCAGCCGGGCGAACGCTTACCTCATCGACTACGGCCTCGACCTGTTTTCCAACTTCACCTACGCCATGGACGACCCGCTGCGGGGCGACCAGTTCGAGCAGGTGGATCGCCGTCAGATCGTCGGCGCAGGCGGCAGCCGCAGCTGGTTCGCCGACTGGGCCGGGCGGCCGGTGGAGCTGACCCTCGGTAGCCAGCTGCGCCACGACCACATCGGCCAGGTCGGGCTGTTCCTCACCGAGGCCCGGCAGCGCCATGGGCAGGTGCGCAGCGACAAGGTGGATCAGACCAGCGTCGGGGTGTATGGCGAAGCCCAGATTCAGGTGCTGGAAAAGCTGCGCGCCACCCTCGGGCTGCGTGCCGACGAGTACCGCTTTCAGGTGACGGGCGACGGCACGCCCATCGGCGCTGCCAACAGCGGCCGGGCGGATGCCTTTCTGGCCGCGCCCAAGCTCGGAATCGTCGCCGGCCCGTGGGCCCGGACCGAGCTCTACGCCAACTACGGCCACGGCTTTCACAGCAACGACGCCCGCGGCACGACGATCCGCGTCAATCCCGATCCGCGCAGTGCGGAGTTCGGCCAGCCCGTGGCGCGGGTGCGTCCCCTGGTGCGCGCTCGCGGCGGCGAGCTGGGGCTGCGCAGCGTGCCGGCCGCTGGATGGGTGACGACGCTGGCCCTGTGGCGGCTCGACATCGCATCCGAACTGCTGTTCGTCGGCGACGCGGGCATCACCGAGCCGAGCCGGCCGTCCCGCCGCCAGGGCGTGGAGTGGACCAACCTGTGGACGCCGCTGCCCGGCGTGAGCGTGGATGCGGATCTGGCGGTGTCGAGCGCGCGCTTCCGGGATGCGGATGCGGCTGGCACGAGGATCCCGGGCGCCGCCGGCGTGGTCGCGTCGGTGGGCGTCGGAGTGGATCCCGGCGAGCGCTGGTTTGGCGGCCTGCGCCTGCGACATTTTGGCGCACGCCCCCTGATCGAAGACAATTCGGTACGATCCGCGTCCTCGACCTTGACCAATCTTAAGGTAGGCTTCCGCCTGGACAGGAGAATCACCCTGTCGCTGGATGTGCTCAACCTCTTCAACCGTCGGGTGAGCGACATCGATTACTACTACGAGTCCCAATTGAAGTCCGAAAGTCTCCCCGTCGCCGACATCCACGCCCACCCCTCGGAGCCCCGCAGCCTGCGGCTGGGCCTGCGTGTGGCGCTGTGATCTCCGATCGCGGCCTGGTGATGGCGGTGGGCGCGTCCTTGTGCGTCCATGCGCTGGCGCTCGGCATGGGGGGCGGATTGAAGTCGTCGGTCACCGAGCCGCCGCGTCTGCTCGAAGCCCGGCTGGTGCAGGAAGTCCTGCCCGAGAAGACCCCCGAAAAACCCCACGTCGAACCGCCGCCGCCCCAGCCACGGCCGCACAAGTCGACGCCGGCTGAAACGCCCCATCCGCCCAAGGCGGTTGCCCGGCCCGAGCCCGTCGTGCCCCAGCAGCGGCTGGTGGCCGAGGCGCGGGCCGATCATCCCGCGCCGGCCATCGCGACCGCTCCAGCCCTGGCGCCCGCGGTGGCGGCAAACCAGACGCCGGCTCCGGCTGCGGTGGCTGCGCCGCCCGTCGCTGCTGCTGCGGCGAGCTATTCGCCGCCCAGTTTTGGCGCCAGGTATCTCGACAATCCCAAGCCAGGTTATCCGATGATCGCCCGGCGTCGCGGGCTGGAAGGCACCGTCCGCCTCGATGTGCGGGTGTCGGCCGAGGGCATTCCGGTGGCGGTGAAGGTGCGCGAGAGCGGCGGGCATGAGTCCCTCGACGAAGCCGCCGTCACCGCCGTGTGGCACTGGCGTTTCGTGCCCGCGCGCCGCGGTGGCGAGCCGGTGGAGGCGTCGGTGGTGGTGCCGATCCGCTTCCGCCTCGGCGCCGAAGACGCCGGCTGATCAGCGCGCGTCGGCAGCCAGTTCGTCCAGATCCGCTTCGCCGAGGCCAAATTCCTCGGCCACATCGTCGGCCCAATCCGCCCAGTCCGGTGAGATGCCGTCCCGCACGCGTCGCCCGGCCGCCAGCAGGCGGGCCAGCCGGCGGGCTTCGTCGCCGAGCCGCCGCGTCAGCTTCGGGTCGTGATGGGCGCGGATCGCCTCGCATACCTCCACCGGCAGCTTCCAGTTGCGCGCCACGAGATAACCGGCGGCGGCGTGATCGGTGCCGCTGAGGGCGTCGAGCGCCCGGGCGCCGGCCTCGAGGGTCGGCCCGTCGCCGATCAGCAGTGCCGCGTGCTGGGGCGATCGCCGCAACACCACGGCAATCCCTGCGTCCTGCATCAGGGCTGCCAGATAGGCGGTGTCGGCCAGCGACTTGAAGCGGGTCGCCCGCGCCACCGCAAAGCTGTACTCGGCGGCCCGCGCGCAGCCGGACCAGATCGCGTCCACAACCCGCGGGTCGAGCCCGTCGTTCTGGGCCTTGAGCGCAACGCTCGCGGCCGTAGCGAGGGTGCGGGTGCGGCCAAGCATGGCGATCGCCTCCTGGGCGGTGCGGGGGGCGCTCCGGGGGCGGAACACCGGCGAGTTGGCGACCCGCAGCAGCGCACCGGTGATCGCCGGATCCTGGCTCACCGCCTGCGCCATCTCCCGGGGGCCCGCGTCATCGTCGGCCGCGGCTGCGCGCAGGCGCAGAAAACCCGGGCCGGGGGCAGGGAGCACGACCCCGCTGGCCAGCACGGCGTCGACCAGCAAATCCTTGTCCATTGACATGCGTTATCCGACAGCGTGGTAGTCCTAACGGATTAAAGCACAGAGGTCACAAGAAAAACGACGATTGTGTTTGACAACCGGCAAGCCGATGTCTAGAATGCGCAGCTTCTCGCTTGGAGGGGTTCCCGAGCGGTCAAAGGGATCAGACTGTAAATCTGACGGCACTGCCTTCGAAGGTTCGAATCCTTCCCCCTCCACCAACAGTTTTGCTGTGTGCTCCGTCCGTGAGTTGCGGTGACGTGAGCGGTGTTGTGAGTCGTGCGTTGTAAAGCGCGGGTGTAGCTCAATGGTAGAGCAGAAGCCTTCCAAGCTTATGACGAGGGTTCGATTCCCTTCACCCGCTCCAGGTTGCGTGTGTGAGGCCCATGTAGCTCAGTGGCAGAGCACTCCCTTGGTAAGGGAGAGGTCGGCAGTTCAATCCTGCCCATGGGCACCAACGATTCAATGGTGCGGCGTTCAAAGTAGTTTTCCAATTTCCTGATTTTTTTGCGGAGTTGATGATATGGCCAAGGAAAAATTCGAGCGGAAAAAGCCGCACGTAAACGTCGGCACGATTGGTCACGTTGACCACGGCAAGACCACGCTGACCGCTGCAATCACGACCGTTCTGTCGCGCAAGTTCGGTGGCGAGGCCAAGGCCTATGACCAGATCGACGCGGCGCCGGAAGAAAAGGCTCGCGGCATCACCATCAACACCGCGCACGTCGAGTACGAAACCGAGAGCCGTCACTACGCTCACGTTGACTGCCCGGGCCACGCCGACTACGTGAAGAACATGATCACCGGTGCCGCCCAGATGGATGGCGCAATCCTGGTGTGTTCCGCCGCTGACGGCCCGATGCCCCAGACCCGCGAGCACATCCTGCTGGCCCGTCAGGTTGGCGTCCCGTACATCATCGTCTACCTGAACAAGTGCGACATGGTTGACGACGAAGAGCTGCTCGAGCTGGTCGAAATGGAAGTGCGCGAGCTCCTCTCCAAATACGAATTCCCGGGCGACGATGTGCCCATCGTCAAGGGCTCCGCCCTGAAGGCCCTCGAAGGCGACCAGTCCGACATCGGCGAACCGTCGATCTTCCGTCTGGCTGACGCCCTGGATTCCTACATTCCGACCCCGGAACGTGCCATCGACCAGCCCTTCCTGCTGCCGATCGAAGACGTGTTCTCCATCTCCGGTCGTGGCACCGTGGTGACCGGTCGTGTCGAGCGCGGCATCGTCAAGGTTGGTGAAGAAATCGAGATCGTCGGTATCGTTCCGACCGTCAAGACGACCTGTACCGGCGTCGAAATGTTCCGCAAGCTGCTGGATCAAGGTCAGGCTGGCGACAACGTCGGCGTGCTGCTGCGCGGAACCAAGCGTGAAGACGTGCAGCGCGGCCAAGTGCTGTGCAAGCCGGGCTCCATCAAGCCGCACACCCACTTCACTGGCGAAGTGTACGTGCTGTCGAAGGAAGAAGGCGGCCGTCACACCCCGTTCTTCAACAACTACCGTCCGCAGTTCTACTTCCGTACCACGGACGTGACTGGCTCCATCAGCCTGCCGGAAGGCACCGAGATGGTCATGCCGGGCGACAACATCTCCATGACCGTCAAGCTGATCGCTCCGATCGCCATGGAAGAAGGTCTGCGTTTCGCCATCCGTGAAGGCGGTCGTACCGTCGGCGCCGGTGTCGTTGCCAAGGTTATCGAGTAATTCTCGATAGTCGTACTCGGAATGCCCCGCTCCCCGCGGGGTGTTTCGTAGTCTCTGCTGCAGGGGTATAGCTCAACTGGCAGAGCGTCGGTCTCCAAAACCGAAGGTTGGGGGTTCGATTCCCTCTGCCCCTGCCACCGTTTCATTCGGACTCACGTTTCAATGGCCGACAAAATCAAGTTTGCGCTGGCACTGGTTCTACTGGTAGCCGGCGTTGTGGGCTTCTATCTGCTCTCCGAGCAGGCAATGGTGCTGCGCGTTCTGTCCGTGCTCGCCGGTGTTGCCCTTTGCGCTGCCGTAGCCTGGAAGACCGAGGCCGGACAGCGTTTTGCCGTTTTTGCCAACGAGACCGTTGCCGAAACCAAGAAAGTCGCGTGGCCGTCGCGCAAGGAAACATTCCAGACCACCGGGATCGTCTTTGCCTTCGTCGTGATCATGGCCGTCTTTCTTTGGGTTACTGACAAGACCCTCGAGTGGGCTCTCTACGATCTGATCCTGGGTTGGAAGAAATCATGAGCAAGCGTTGGTACGTGGTACATGCCTATTCCGGCTTCGAGAAGTCGGTCCAGCGCGCGCTTGTCGAGCGTGTCGCGCGTGATGGTATGCAAGACCTGTTTGGTCAGATTCTCGTTCCCGTCGAAGAAGTCGTCGAGATGAAGAACGGCCAGAAGAGCATCACCGAACGCAAGTTCTTCCCCGGCTACGTGCTGGTGGAAATGGAGATGAACGACGATACGTGGCATCTCATCAAGTCCACCCCGAAGGTCACCGGTTTTGTCGGCGGCACCGCCAACAAGCCGACCCCGATTTCCGAGAAGGAAGTCGAGAAGATCATGCAGCAGATGAAGGAAGGCGTCGACAAGCCGCGTCCGAAGGTGCTGTTCGAAGTGGGCGAGATGGTTCGCGTCAAGGAAGGTCCGTTCACCGATTTCAATGGTTCCGTCGAAGACGTGAACTACGAGAAGAGCAAGATCCGCGTGTCGGTGACCATCTTCGGTCGTGCGACGCCGGTCGAACTGGATTTTGGTCAGGTCGAGAAGACCTGATCTTCGTGGGGTGCCCTGAGGCACCCCGTTTCGCGCCCGCAAGGGCAAGAGGAGCGCGGCGGTTTTTGCTGTGCGCTAGAACTCAAAAAGGAGTTGCCTGATGGCAAAGAAGATCATTGGCTACATCAAGCTGCAGGTTCCTGCAGGCAAAGCCAACCCCAGCCCCCCGATCGGCCCGGCCCTTGGTCAGCGCGGCCTCAACATCATGGAGTTCTGCAAGACGTTCAACGCGCAGACCCAAGGTCTTGAGCCCGGCCTGCCGATTCCGGTGGTGATCACCGCGTTTGCGGACAAGAGCTTCACCTTCGTGATGAAGACCCCGCCCGCGACCATTCTGATCAAGAAGGCCGCCGGCATCCAGAAGGGTTCTCCGAAGCCCCATACCGACAAGGTCGGCAAGATCACCAAGGCCCAGTGCGAAGAAATCGCCAAGGCCAAGATGAAGGATCTCACCGCTGCGGACCTCGACGCCGCTGCTCGTACCATCGCTGGCTCTGCGCGCAGCATGGGCATCACCGTGGAGGGCATGTAATCATGGCGAAGCTGTCCAAGCGCGTTCAGGCCCTGCGTGCCAAGGTTGATCGCAACAAGAACTACCCCCTGACCGAAGCCCTGTCGCTGGTCAAGGAATGCGCCACTGCCAAGTTCGACGAGTCCATCGACATCGCCGTGAACCTGGGCGTGGATGCCAAGAAGTCCGACCAGCTGGTTCGTGGCTCCGTCGTTCTGCCTGCCGGTACCGGCAAGTCCGTCCGCGTGGCGGTCTTCGCCCAGGGCGACAAGGCTGAAGCCGCTCGCGCCGCTGGCGCCGACGTCGTCGGTTTTGACGACCTCGCCGAGCAGGTCAAGGGCGGCACGATCGACTTCGATCTGTGTATCGCCACCCCGGACGCCATGCGTGTCGTCGGCGCCCTCGGTCAGATCCTCGGCCCCCGCGGCCTGATGCCGAACCCGAAGGTCGGCACCGTGACCATGGATGTCACCACCGCCGTGAAGAACGCCAAGGCCGGTCAGGTTCAGTACCGTACCGACAAGGCCGGCCTGATCCACGCCACCGTGGGTCGTGCCTCCTTCACCGTCGAAGCGCTGCAGCAGAACGTTGCCGCCCTGATCGACGCGCTGGTCAAGGCCAAGCCGGCCGCCTCCAAGGGCGTGTACCTGCGCAAGGTTGCTGTCTCCTCCACGATGGGTGCCGGCGTCCGCGTCGAACCCGCCACCGTGTCGGGCCAGCAGCAACAGTAAGAACTTTGGGCCGGTTGCTCCGCTGAACAGGCAGGGCAGCCGGATCGTCAAAGACCGCAGGTGCGGATGCTCCGGCAAACGCTTAATCACCGAAAACCTGCGTAGACGGTGTCCCAGAACAGGATTACCGCATCGCGAGCCCTTCGTGGTGCCAATCTCCTGATCCAGGTCGCCGTAGGTGCGATGGAAGCTTTCATCGCGTGTTGACTTGATAGGAGGAAAGACCTTGAGTCTGAATCTCGACGACAAAAAAGCCGTAGTGGCTGAGGTGTCGGCGCAAGTGGCAAATGCTCAGACGATCGTCGTGGCGCAATATGCAGGGATCGAGGTCGGCGACCTCACCGTGCTGCGTGCCAAGGCGCGTGACGCTGGCGTTTACCTCCGTGTGCTGAAGAACACCCTGGCTCGCCGCGCAGTGGCTGACACGCCGTTTGCCAGCCTGGCCGACCAGATGACCGGCCCGCTGATTTACAGCATCTCCGCCGATCCCGTGGCTGCCGCAAAGGTTCTCGCCGATTTCGCGAAGACCAACGACAAGCTCGTGCTGAAGGCGGGTTCCTACGCTGGCAAGGTGCTCGACAAGGCTGGCGTGCAAGCCCTGGCCGCGATCCCGAGCCGCGAAGAACTGCTCGCCAAGCTGCTGGGCGTCATGCAGGCACCGGTGTCCGGCTTTGCCGGTCTGCTGGCCGCGCTCGCGAAGAAACGTGAAGAAGAAACCGCGGCCTGAGCGCCCGGTTGCTGACTACGCTTACGAAATTAGAACTGGAGTATTTTGAGATGGCAATTACCAAAGAAGACATCCTCGAAGCCGTTGGCTCGATGACCGTGATGGAACTGAACGACCTGGTCAAGGCGTTCGAAGAGAAGTTTGGCGTTTCCGCCGCTTCCCTGGCTGTCGCCGCTCCTGGCGCTGGTGGCGCTGCTGCTGCCGCTGCTGAAGAGCAGACCGAGTTCAACGTCATCCTGCTGGCCGCTGGCGACAAGAAGGTTGAAGTGATTAAGGTTGTCCGCGCCGTCACCGGCCTGGGCCTGAAGGAAGCGAAGGACCTCGTTGATGGCGCTCCGAAGCCCGTCAAGGAAGCCATCGCCAAGGCCGACGCCGAAGCGCTCAAGAAGCAACTCGAAGACGCTGGCGCCAAGGTCGAAATCAAGTAATTTCGACTTTGCCCTGGGGGCTGATGCCATTACGGCATCGGCCCTTTTGTGCTTTCAGTTTCAGTTGTCTGCAGCATCCGTCGCCCCAGACGACAAAAAAGAGCGTTCGAAGTAGGTTAAAGCGCAATCTGCGCGGAATCAACTGCCCGAAATGCTGTCTTTTGTCTTCTGACGTCCGACTTCTCTGACCCGGAGCATCTATGGCGTACTCCTACACCGAGAAAAAGCGCATCCGTAAAAGCTTCGCCAAGCGCGCAGCCGTACAGAATGTGCCTTATCTGCTGGCCACTCAGCTTGAATCCTATGCATCCTTCCTGCAGGCGGAAACCCCGCCGGCGGTGCGGGCGAATCAGGGCCTTCAGGCTGCCTTCAATTCCATTTTTCCGATTACCAGCCACAGCGGCAACGCCCGGCTGGAATTCGTGCAGTTTAATCTCGGTGAACCCGCCTTCGACGTGAAGGAATGTCAGCAGCGCGGCCTGACCTTCGCGTCGCCGCTGCGTGCCCGCGTTCGTCTGGTCATCCTCGACAAGGAAGCGGCTAAGGAGACCATCAAGGAAGTGAAGGAGCAGGAAGTGTACATGGGCGAGATTCCGCTCATGACCAACAACGGCTCCTTCGTCGTGAACGGTACCGAGCGGGTCATCGTGTCCCAGCTGCACCGTTCGCCCGGCGTGTTCTTCGAGCACGATCGGGGCAAGACCCACTCTTCCGGCAAGCTGCTGTTCTCGGCGCGGATCATTCCGTACCGCGGCTCCTGGCTGGACTTCGAGTTCGATCCGAAGGATTACCTCTACTTCCGTGTCGACCGTCGCCGCAAGATGCCGGTCACCATCCTGCTCAAGGCGATCGGGATGACGCCGGAAGAGATCCTCGCGACCTTCCACGACTTCGAATCTTTCACGCTGCAGTCCGAAGGCGCCAGCTTCGCGCTGGTCCCGGATCGTCTGCGTGGCGAAGCCGCCAAGTTCGACGTGGTGGACGTGTCCGGCAAGGTCATCGTCACCAAGGACAAGCGGATCACCGCCAAGCACATCCGCGAACTGGCCAATGCCGGTATCGACACGGTCAATGTTGGCGATGACTTCCTGCTCGGCCGCGTGCTGGCCACCAATGTGGTGAGCCAGGACGGCGAGCTGGTTGCCCGTGCCAACGACGAGATCACCGAGGACATCCTCGACAAGCTCCGCGACGCCGGCGTGACCCAGGTCACCACCCTCTACCTGAACGATCTGGACCGTGGCTCCCACATCTCCCAGACCCTGCGCGTCGACGAAACCGCCGACCAGTGGGCTGCGCGCGTGGCGATCTACCGCATGATGCGTCCGGGCGAGCCGCCCACGGAAGATGCCGTCGAGGCGCTGTTCCAGGGCCTGTTCTACCTGCCCGAGCGCTACGACCTGTCGGTCGTCGGCCGCATGAAGTTCAATCGTCGCGCCTACCCCGAGAAGCTGGACGACAAGGCGCCGGAATGGCAGAAGCGCTTCTACGAGCGCGTCGGCCCGATGGGCGGCGAAGGCGTCGGCACCCTCTCCAACGACGACATCCTGGCGGTTGTCGGCGTGCTGGTCGAACTGCGCAACGGCCGCGGCGAGATCGACGATATCGATCACCTGGGTAACCGTCGTGTGCGTTCCGTCGGCGAACTGGCCGAGAACCAGTTCCGTGCCGGTCTGGTGCGTGTTGAGCGCGCGGTCAAGGAGCGCCTCGGCCAGGCCGAGAGCGACAACCTGATGCCGCACGACCTGATCAACGCCAAGCCGATCAGCGCCGCCATCAAGGAATTCTTCGGTTCGAGCCAGCTGTCCCAGTTCATGGACCAGACCAACCCGCTCGCCGAGATCACCCACAAGCGCCGCGTGTCGGCCCTTGGCCCGGGCGGTCTGACCCGTGAGCGTGCCGGCTTCGAAGTCCGCGACGTGCACCCGACTCACTACGGCCGCGTGTGCCCGATCGAAACCCCGGAAGGTCCGAACATCGGCCTGATCAACTCGCTGGCATTGTTCGCCCGCACCAACCAGTACGGCTTCCTCGAGACCCCGTACCGCAAGGTGACTGACGGCGCCGTGACCGAGCAGATCGACTTCCTGTCGGCGATCGAAGAAGGTCAGTACGTCATCGCCCAGGCGAACGCCGAAGTCGATGAAGCCGGCCGTCTCACCGGCGATCTGGTGTCCTGCCGCAACAAGGGTGAATTCACCCTGGCGACCGCCGACACCGTCCAGTACATGGACATCGCGCCGGGCCAGATCGTGTCCGTCGCAGCCTCGTTGATCCCGTTCCTCGAGCACGACGATGCGAACCGCGCGCTGATGGGCGCCAACATGCAACGTCAGGCGGTGCCGTGTCTGCGCCCCGAGAAGCCCTTTGTCGGTACCGGCATCGAGCGCACCGTGGCCGTCGACTCGGGCACGGCGGAACAGGCGCTGCGTGGTGGCATCGTCGACTACGTCGATGCCAACCGTATCGTGATCCGGGTGAACGACGATGAAACCGTTGCCGGTGAAGTCGGCGTCGACATCTACAACCTGATCAAGTACACCCGTTCCAACCAGAACACCAACATCAACCAGCGTCCGGTGGTGAAGGTGGGTGATCGTGTGGCCCGCGGTGACGTGATCGCCGACGGTGCATCCACCGACATGGGCGAACTGGCCCTCGGCCAGAACATGCTGGTCGCCTACATGACCTGGAACGGCTACAACTTCGAAGATTCGATCCTGATCTCCGAACGCGTGGTGGCCGACGACCGCTTCACCTCGATCCACATCGAGGAACTGACCGTCGTCGCCCGCGACACCAAGCTTGGCCCCGAGGAAATCACCCGCGACATCGCGTCCCTCGGCGAAGCCCAGCTGTCCCGCCTCGACGAATCCGGCATCGTTTACATCGGTGCGGAAGTCGAAGCCGGCGACGTGCTGGTCGGCAAGGTCACGCCGAAGGGCGAGACCCAGCTGACGCCGGAAGAAAAGCTCCTCCGCGCGATCTTCGGCGAGAAGGCTTCCGACGTGAAGGACACCTCGCTGCGCGTGCCCTCCGGCATGAACGGCATCGTCATCGACGTCCAGGTGTTCACCCGCGAAGGCATCGAGCGCGACAAGCGTGCCCAGTCGATCATCGACGACATGCTGCGCGGCTTCAAGACCGACCTCGCCGACCAGATGCGGATCGTGGAGCGCGACGCCTTTGAGCGTATCGAGCGCATGATCAACGGCCAGCCGGCCAACGGCGGTCCGAAGCGTCTCGCCAAGGGCACCGCGATCACCAAGGAATACCTGGAAGGTCTCGACCACTACACCTGGTTTGACATCCGGATGGCCGACGAAACCCTCGCCGCCCAGATGGAGTCCGTCCGCGAAGCCCTCGAGAAGACCCGCAAGGACTTCGACCTGGCTTTCGAAGCCAAGAAGAAGAAGCTCACCCAGGGCGACGAGCTGCCTCCGGGCGTCCAGAAGATGGTCAAGGTCTACCTCGCCGTCAAGCGCCGCCTGCAGCCTGGCGACAAGATGGCCGGCCGTCACGGTAACAAGGGTGTGGTCTCCAAGATCGTCCCGGTCGAGGACATGCCGTACATGGAAGACGGCACCCCGATGGACATCGTGCTGAACCCGCTGGGCGTTCCGTCGCGGATGAACATCGGTCAGGTGCTCGAAACCCACCTGGGCTGGGCCGCCAAGGGGCTGGGCAACAAGATCGACAAGATGGTGCGCGCCAAGGCAACCGCCGACGAAGTCCGCTCGCTGCTCAACCAGATCTACAACGACAACGGCAAGCCGGAAGACATGTCCGACTTCACCGATGGCGAGATCTTCGAACTGGCCGAGAACCTGCGCAAGGGCGTGCCCTTCGCAACCCCTGTGTTCGACGGTGCCAAGGAATCCGAGATCCAGGCCATGCTCGAACTCGCCGGCCTGCCTTCCGGCGGCCAGGTGAACCTGTTCGACGGCCGTACCGGTGAGCCCTTCGAGCGTCAGGTGACTGTCGGCTACAAGCATGTGCTGAAGCTGCACCACTTGGTCGATGACAAGATGCACGCCCGTTCGACCGGCCCGTACTCCCTCGTCACCCAGCAGCCGCTTGGTGGTAAGGCCCAGTTCGGTGGCCAGCGTTTCGGGGAAATGGAAGTGTGGGCGCTGGAAGCCTACGGTGCCGCGTACACGCTGCAGGAAATGCTCACGGTCAAGTCGGATGACGTTACCGGCCGGACCAAGGTGTACGAAAACATCGTCAAGGGCGAGCACAAGATCGATGCCGGCATGCCGGAATCCTTCAACGTGCTGGTCAAGGAAATTCGCTCTCTGGCAATCGACATCGACCTCGACCGCTACTGAGCGGTTGGTTCGATCGATGAGTGCTCACCCTGGATGGAGTGATTGATGAAAAGTTTGCTCGCTGATCTGTTCAAGCAAAGCCTGCCGAACGAGGAAGAGTTCGACGCCATTACCATCAGCCTGGCGTCTCCCGAGACGATCCGGTCGTGGTCCTATGGCGAGGTGAAGAAGCCCGAGACCATCAACTACCGGACCTTCAAGCCGGAACGCGATGGCCTCTTCTGCGCGAAGATCTTCGGCCCGGTCAAGGACTACGAGTGCCTGTGCGGCAAGTACAAGCGCCTCAAGCACCGCGGTGTGATCTGCGAAAAGTGCGGCGTCGAAGTGACCCTCTCGAAGGTTCGCCGTGAGCGCATGGCGCACATCGAGCTGGCCTCGGTGGTTGCCCACATCTGGTTCCTGAAGAGCCTGCCGAGCCGTCTCGGCATGGTGCTCGACATGACCCTGCGCGACATCGAACGCGTGCTGTACTTCGAAGCCTACGTGGTCACCGATCCCGGCATGACCCCGCTCAACCGCGCCCAGATCCTGTCGGAAGACGACTATCTGGCCAAGGTCGAGGAATACGGCGACGACTTCACCGCGCTGATGGGTGCCGAAGGCATCCGTGAAATGCTGCGTTCGCTGGATCTCCCGCACGAGATCGAGAAGCTGCGTTCCGAGCTGGAAACCACCGGTTCCGAAGCCAAGATCAAGAAGATCTCCAAGCGCCTGAAGGTGCTCGAGGCCTTCCAGTCCTCCGGCATCAAGCCGGACTGGATGATCCTGGAAGTCCTGCCGGTGCTGCCGCCGGACCTGCGTCCGCTGGTTCCGCTGGATGGCGGCCGTTTCGCCACGTCCGATCTGAACGACCTCTACCGTCGTGTGATCAACCGGAACAACCGTCTGAAGCGTCTGCTCGAGCTGAAGGCGCCGGAGATCATCGTCCGCAACGAAAAGCGGATGCTGCAGGAGTCGGTCGACTCCCTGCTCGACAACGGCCGTCGCGGCAAGGCCATGACCGGGGCCAACAAGCGTCCGCTCAAGTCCCTGGCCGACATGATCAAGGGTAAGGGCGGTCGCTTCCGTCAGAACCTGCTGGGTAAGCGCGTCGACTACTCCGGCCGTTCGGTGATTACCGTGGGCCCGCAGCTCAAGCTGCACCAGTGCGGTTTGCCGAAGCTGATGGCGCTCGAGCTGTTCAAGCCCTTCATCTTCAACAAGCTCGAGCTGATGGGTCTCGCGACCACCATCAAGCAGGCCAAGAAGATGGTCGAAAGCCAGGAGCCGGTGGTGTGGGACATCCTCGAAGAGGTGATCCGCGAGCATCCGGTCATGCTGAACCGTGCGCCGACGCTGCACCGTCTCGGTATCCAGGCGTTCGAGCCGGTCCTGATCGAAGGCAAGGCGATCCAACTGCACCCGCTGGTCTGCGTGGCGTTCAACGCCGACTTCGACGGTGACCAGATGGCCGTCCACGTCCCGCTGTCGTTGGAAGCGCAGATGGAAGCCCGCACCTTGATGCTGGCCTCCAACAACGTGCTGTCCCCCGCCAACGGCGAGCCGATCATCGTGCCGTCCCAGGATATCGTGCTGGGCCTGTACTACGCGACCCGTGAAGGCGTGAACGCCAAGGGCGAGGGCATGGCCTTTGCCGACGTGGGCGAAGTCAAGCGCGCCTACGAATCCGGTCAGGTGGCACTGCACGCCAAGGTCATCGTCCGCCTGAAGGAATGGGACCTCGGCCCGGAAGGCGAGTCCATCGAGAAGATCACCCGCCACGAGACCACCGTCGGCCGCGCGATCCTCTCCGAGATCCTGCCGGCTGGCCTGCCCTTCAGCGTGCTGCAGAAGCCCCTGAAGAAGAAGGAAATCTCCAAGCTGATCAACGCATCCTTCCGCCGCTGCGGCCTGAAGGCGACCGTCGTGTTTGCCGACAAGCTGATGCAGGCCGGTTTCGGCCTCGCCACCCGCGCTGGCATCTCGATCGCGGTTAAGGACATGCTGGTGCCGGAACTCAAGCACCCGCTGATCCACGCCGCCGAGCAGGAAGTCAAGGAGATCGCCCAGCAATACACCTCCGGTCTCGTGACCGACGGCGAACGCTACAACAAGGTTGTGGATATCTGGGGTCGCGCCGGTGACCAGGTCGCCAAGGCGATGATGGACCAGCTCGGTCAGGAAGACGTGGTCAACCGCAAGGGCGACACCGTCAAGCAGGAGTCCTTCAACTCCATCTACATGATGGCCGACTCCGGCGCCCGGGGCTCTGCCGCCCAGATCCGTCAGCTGGCCGGTATGCGGGGCCTGATGGCGAAGCCGGACGGCTCGATCATCGAAACCCCGATTACCACGAACTTCCGTGAAGGCCTGAACGTTCTGCAGTACTTCATCTCGACCCACGGCGCTCGTAAGGGCCTCGCGGATACAGCGCTGAAGACCGCGAACTCCGGCTACCTCACCCGTCGTCTGGTGGATGTGACCCAGGATCTGGTGGTCATCGAGGACGATTGCGGCACCAAGAGCGGCTTCCTGATGAAGGCGCTGATCGAAGGTGGTGAAGTCGTCGAGCCGCTGCGCGACCGTATCCTCGGCCGTGTGACGACCGATGATCTGGTTCATCCGGATACTCAGGAGACCCTGATCGAAGCGGGCACCATGCTCGACGAAGACATGGTCGACCAGATCGAGAGCGTGGGCCTCGACGAAGTGCGCGTGCGCACTCCGCTGTCCTGCGAAACCCGCTACGGTCTGTGCGCCAAGTGCTACGGTCGCGACCTCGGCCGCGGTTCGCTGGTGAATGCCGGTGAAGCCGTCGGCGTCATCGCGGCCCAGTCGATCGGCGAGCCGGGTACCCAGCTCACCATGCGTACCTTCCACGTGGGGGGTGCTGCATCCCGGGCTGCCGCGGCCAACGCCGTCGAGGCGAAGTCTGCCGGTGTGATCCGCTTCACCCAGAACATGCGCTACGTGGCGAATGCGAAGGGCGAGAAGATCGTGATCTCCCGTTCCGCCGAAGTGGTGGTCGCCGACGAACTCGGACGTGAGCGTGAGCGTCACAAGATCCCGTACGGCGCGACCCTGTCGGTGGACGAAGGTCTGGCCATCAAGGCCGGCACCCAGCTCGCCACGTGGGATCCGCACACTCGTCCGATCATTACCGAATACGCCGGTTTCGTGAAGTTCGAGAACGTGGAAGAGGGTGTCACCGTCGCGAAGCAGATCGACGAAGTGACCGGCCTGTCCACCCTCGTGGTGATCGATGCCAAGCGTCGTGGTGCCAGCACCTCCAAGGGCGTGCGCCCGCAGGTCAAGCTGCTCACCGAAACTGGCGAGGAAGTGCGCATTGCCGGCACCGACCACGCCGTGTCCATCACCTTCCAGGTCGGCTCGCTGATCACCGTGAAGGATGGTCAGCAGGTTTCCGTGGGTGACGTGCTTGCACGTATCCCGCAGGAATCCGCGAAGACCCGCGACATTACCGGCGGTCTGCCGCGTGTGGCGGAACTCTTCGAAGCCCGTGCGCCGAAGGATGCAGGTGTGCTGGCCGAGGTCACGGGTACCGTGTCCTTCGGCAAGGATACCAAGGGCAAGCAGCGCCTCGTGATCACCGAGCCGGATGGCACGGTCCACGAGTTCCTGATCCCGAAGGACAAGCATGTCATGGTCCACGACGGTCAGGTCGTGAACAAGGGCGAACTGATCGTCGATGGTCCCGCCGATCCGCACGACATCCTGCGTCTGCAGGGCGTCGAGGCCCTGGCCCGTTACATCATCGACGAAGTTCAGGACGTCTATCGTCTGCAGGGCGTGAAGATCAACGACAAGCACATCGAGGTGATCGTTCGCCAGATGCTGCGTCGCGTGGTCATCACCGATCCGGGCGATACCGGCTTCATCCGTGAAGAGCAGGTCGAGCGCGCCGAAGTGCTGGACGAGAACGACAAGGTTGTTGCCGAAGGCAAGCTGCCCGCCAGCTACAGCTTCCTGCTGCTGGGTATCACCAAGGCGTCCCTGTCCACCGACTCGTTCATCTCGGCCGCATCCTTCCAGGAAACCACCCGTGTGCTTACCGAGGCTGCCATTCTTGGCAAGCGCGACGAGCTGCGTGGCCTGAAGGAGAACGTCATCGTCGGTCGTCTGATTCCGGCCGGTACCGGCCTTGCCTATCACCGTAACCGCAAGTCGCAGGCGATTGGCGAGGATCTCGGTGAAGGTCATGCCTGGGCGCCCCAGCCGGAAGTTTCCGAAACCGAGAACGCGCAACAAGCCGGTTGACGAAAACTTGACGAAGAAGATATACTCCGGCCTCTTTTTGCGGACTGGCCAATCGTAGTCAGTCGCAGCCGGAATAACCATCCGAGGCGGTCCTGTCGGGCTGCCTCGGTGTTTTGGGAAATTCTTAGCTATGCCAACAATTAATCAACTCGTTCGTAAGGGCCGGCAAGCGCCCGTTTCCAAGAGCAAGGTTCCCGCGCTCGAGGCTTGCCCGCAAAAGCGTGGTGTCTGCACCCGCGTTTACACCACGACTCCGAAGAAGCCGAACTCCGCGCTGCGTAAGGTGGCCAAGGTTCGTCTGACCAACGGTTTCGAGGTCATCTCGTACATCGGCGGTGAAGGTCACAACCTCCAGGAGCACTCTGTTGTTCTGATCCGCGGCGGCCGTGTTAAGGATTTGCCGGGTGTGCGTTACCACATCGTGCGCGGCTCCCTTGACCTTCAGGGCGTCAAGGATCGTAAGCAGTCCCGCTCGAAGTACGGTGCCAAGCGCCCGAAGAAGTCTTAATTGTCGGCATTCAAAGAATAGCGAGAGTCAATCATGCCCCGTCGCCGTGACGTACCCAAGCGTGAAGTCCTGCCGGATCCGAAATTCGGTTCCCAGGATGTTTCCAAGTTCATCAACGCCATCATGCAAAGCGGCAAGAAGTCTGTCGCCGAGCGCATCGTGTATGGCGCCTTCGAAACCATCGTCGCCAAGGGCGGCGGCAAGGACCCGCTGGAGGTCTTCTCCGCTGCGCTCTCCAACGTGCGTCCGGTTGTCGAAGTGAAGAGCCGCCGTGTTGGTGGTGCCAACTACCAGGTTCCGGTTGAAGTTCGTCCGGCTCGTCGTATGGCGCTGTCCATGCGCTGGCTGCGCGAAGCTGCCCGTAAGCGCTCCGAGAAGTCCATGGCTCAGCGCTTGGCTGGCGAGCTGCTCGAGGCCGCCGAAGGCCGTGGCGCCGCGATGAAGAAGCGTGAAGAAGTGCACCGCATGGCGGAAGCCAACAAGGCTTTCTCGCACTATCGCTTCTGATTTCTCAGGCGCAATCGAAGTCGGGCCCTGAAAGGGGCTCGATTTATTTGTAAAGTATCAGTACGAAGTCGTGGGTTGATCCGTGGCTTCGCAAATTCAGGAAGGCAAGGTTAGGCCTGTGGCACGCAAGACTCCTATCGAGCGCTATCGCAACATCGGTATCTCCGCACACATCGACGCCGGGAAGACGACTACCACCGAGCGCATCCTTTATTACACCGGCGTGAGCCACAAGCTCGGTGAAGTGCACGACGGTGCCGCTACGACCGACTGGATGGCTCAGGAGCAGGAGCGTGGCATCACGATTACCTCCGCTGCCGTGACCTGTTTCTGGAAGGGCATGGATCAGTCCTTCCCCGAGCACCGTTTCAACATCATCGACACCCCGGGACACGTGGACTTCACCATTGAAGTTGAACGTTCCATGCGTGTTCTTGATGGTGCGTGCATGGTTTACTGCGCTGTGGGCGGTGTTCAGCCCCAGTCCGAGACCGTGTGGCGTCAGGCCACCAAGTACAAGGTTCCGCGCCTTGCCTTCGTTAACAAGATGGACCGCTCCGGCGCCAACTTCTTCAAGGTCGTCGATCAGATGCGTACCCGTCTGAGCGCCAACCCGGTTCCGGTGGTCATCCCCATTGGCGCTGAAGATTCCTTCGTCGGCGTCGTTGATCTGCTCAAGATGAAGGCCATTTTCTGGGACGAAGCATCCCAGGGTATGAAGTTCGACTATCGCGACATCCCGGCCGAGCTGGAAGGCGTCGCCGCCGAATGGCGTGAAAAGATGGTCGAAGCCGCGGCTGAGGCGTCCGAAGAGCTGATGGACAAGTACCTCGAGAACGGCGAGTTGGCGGAAGAGGAAGTTGTTGCCGGTCTGCGCGCCCGCACCCTGGCTTGCGAAATCCAGCCGATGCTGTGCGGCACCGCGTTCAAGAACAAGGGTGTTCAGCGCATGCTCGACGCCGTCATCCAGTACCTGCCGTCGCCGGTCGATATTCCGCCGGTTGCTGGTGTGGATGACAACGAGCAGGAAGTCGTCCGTCACGCCCTGGATAGCGAGAAGTTCTCCGCCCTGGCGTTCAAGCTGATGACCGACCCGTTCGTCGGTCAGCTGACCTTCATCCGTGTTTACTCCGGCGTTCTGGAGTCTGGCTCTTCGGTGCTGAACTCGGTCAAGGGCAAGAAGGAGCGTATCGGCCGTCTGCTGCAGATGCACGCCAACGACCGTGAAGAAATCAAGGAGGTGCTCGCCGGCGACATCGCGGCTGTTGTGGGTCTGAAGGATGTCACCACCGGTGAAACCCTTTGTGACATCAGCGCCCCGATCATCCTGGAACGCATGGTCTTCCCGGATCCGGTGATCCACGTCGCGGTTGAGCCGAAGACCAAGGCTGACCAGGAAAAGATGGGTATGGCGCTTGGCCGTCTGGCTGCCGAAGATCCGTCCTTCCGTGTCCGTACCGACGAAGAGTCCGGTCAGACCATCATTTCTGGCATGGGCGAGCTCCACCTGGAAATCATCGTCGATCGCATGAAGCGCGAATTCAACGTTGAAGCCAACGTCGGCGCACCGCAGGTTGCTTACCGTGAAGCGGTTCGCAAGGCTGTCGAGCAGGAAGGCAAGTTCGTCAAGCAGTCTGGTGGTCGTGGTCAGTTCGGTCACGTCTGGATCAAGCTTGAGCCGAACGAGCCGGGCAAGGGCTACGAGTTCGTCGATGCCATCAAGGGCGGTGTGGTTCCGCGTGAATACATCCCGGCGGTGGACAAGGGCCTGCAGGAAACCCTGCCGAACGGCGTGCTGGCCGGCTTCCCGGTTGTTGACGTTAAGGTCACCCTGTTCGACGGCTCCTACCACGATGTGGACTCGAACGAAAACGCGTTCAAGATGGCTGCGTCCATGGCATTCAAGGACGCCATGCGCAAGGCCAATCCTGTTCTGCTCGAGCCGATGATGGCCGTCGTTGTCGAAACCCCTGAAGATTACATGGGTAACGTCATGGGCGATCTGTCCGGTCGTCGCGGCATCGTTCAGGGCATGGATGACCTGCCTGGCGGCATCAAGGAAATCAAGGCGGAAGTGCCCCTGGCCGAGATGTTCGGCTACGCTACCCAGCTGCGTTCGCTGACTCAGGGTCGTGCGACTTACTCGATGGAGTTCAAGCACTACAACGAAGCTCCGCGGAACGTCGCCGAAGCCATCATCAACAAGAAATAATTGTCGTTTAAACCTATCAGGAAGCTAAAAAATGGCTAAGGAAAAATTCGAGCGGAAAAAGCCGCACGTAAACGTCGGCACGATTGGTCACGTTGACCACGGCAAGACCACGCTGACCGCTGCAATCACGACCGTTCTGTCGCGCAAGTTCGGTGGCGAGGCCAAGGCCTACGACCAGATCGACGCGGCGCCGGAAGAAAAGGCTCGCGGCATCACCATCAACACCGCGCACGTCGAGTACGAAACCGAGAGCCGTCACTACGCTCACGTTGACTGCCCGGGCCACGCTGACTACGTGAAGAACATGATCACCGGTGCCGCCCAGATGGACGGCGCGATCCTGGTGTGTTCCGCCGCTGACGGCCCGATGCCCCAGACCCGCGAGCACATCCTGCTGGCCCGTCAGGTTGGCGTCCCGTACATCATCGTCTACCTGAACAAGTGCGACATGGTTGACGACGAAGAGCTGCTCGAACTGGTCGAAATGGAAGTGCGCGAGCTCCTCTCCAAGTACGAATTCCCGGGCGACGATGTGCCCATCGTCAAGGGCTCCGCCCTGAAGGCCCTCGAAGGCGACCAGTCCGACATCGGCGAACCGTCGATCTTCCGTCTGGCTGACGCCCTGGATTCCTACATTCCGACCCCGGAACGTGCCATCGACCAGCCCTTCCTGCTGCCGATCGAAGACGTGTTCTCCATCTCCGGTCGTGGCACCGTGGTGACCGGTCGTGTCGAGCGCGGCATCGTCAAGGTTGGTGAAGAAATCGAGATCGTCGGTATCGTTCCGACCGTCAAGACGACCTGTACCGGCGTCGAAATGTTCCGCAAGCTGCTGGATCAAGGTCAGGCTGGCGACAACGTCGGCGTGCTGCTGCGCGGAACCAAGCGTGAAGACGTGCAGCGCGGCCAAGTGCTGTGCAAGCCGGGCTCCATCAAGCCGCACACCCACTTCACTGGCGAAGTGTACGTGCTGTCGAAGGAAGAAGGCGGCCGTCACACCCCGTTCTTCAACAACTACCGTCCGCAGTTCTACTTCCGTACCACGGACGTGACCGGTTCCATCAGCCTGCCGGAAGGCACCGAGATGGTCATGCCGGGCGACAACATCTCCATGACCGTCAAGCTGATCGCTCCGATCGCCATGGAAGAAGGTCTGCGTTTCGCCATCCGTGAAGGCGGTCGTACCGTCGGCGCCGGCGTCGTTGCCAAGGTTATCGAGTAATATTCGTATGGGTGCGGCGCATGGGGTGCCGCACCGTCTGCTCTTTGGGAAATAAAATGCAAAACCAAAAGATCCGTATCCGCCTCAAGGCCTTTGATTACAAGCTGATCGATCAGTCGGCCCTCGAGATCGTGGATACCGCGAAGCGTACTGGTGCTGTCGTTCGTGGCCCCGTGCCGCTGCCGACCCGCATCGAGCGCTTCGACCTGCTGCGTTCCCCGCACGTCAATAAGACTTCCCGCGACCAGTTCGAAATCCGCACCCATCTGCGTCTGATGGACATCGTCGATCCAACCGACAAGACGGTCGATGCGCTGATGAAGCTGGATCTGCCGGCCGGCGTTGACGTCGAAATCAAGCTGCAGTAACTAAAACCTATTGCGCTCACGGCGCAAGGGCCGGTATAATCCGGCCCTTGCGCTTTTTGGCGCAGTTTGTAACGACAATCGGTCCTGGTCAATCGCAACCAGGGTAAGGAGAATAAAATGAGTCTAGGCCTTGTCGGGCGCAAGGTGGGCATGACTCGCATTTTCGCTGAGGATGGTGCTTCCATCCCGGTGACTGTGCTGGATGTGTCCAATAACCGTGTGACCCAGATCAAAACGGCTGAAACGGACGGCTATTCCGCCGTTCAAGTGACCTTCGGTGTTCGGCGTGCCAGTCGTGTTAATAAGGCTGCTGCCGGCCATCTCGCCAAGGCTGGTGTCGAGGCGGGTCATGTTCTCAAGGAATTCCGCGTCGATGCTGATCGTCTGTCCTCGCTTAAGGCGGGTGATGTGGTCGGTGTTGATATCTTCGCTGTGGGTCAGAAGGTCGACGTGAGCGGTGTCTCGATTGGTAAGGGCTATGCCGGTACCATCAAGCGTCACAACTTCGCGTCCGGTCGCGCTACTCACGGTAACTCTCGTAGCCACAATGTGCCGGGTTCCATCGGTATGGCGCAGGATCCGGGTCGTGTTTTCCCGGGTAAGCGCATGACTGGTCACCTGGGTGCTGCGAAGTGCACCGTGCAGAACCTTGAAGTGGTTCGCGTTGATGTTGAGCGCGGCCTTTTGTTGATCAAGGGCGGTGTGCCTGGTCATGACGGCGGCGACGTTATCGTTCGTCCGGCTGTCAAGGCTGGCAACTGACTGGAGGCGTGATGGAACTGAAGCTGTTGAACGAACAGGGTCAGGCGTCTGCGGCCCTTCAGGCGTCCGACGCGCTGTTTGGCCGTGAGTACAACGAAGCCCTGGTTCACCAGGTCGTTGTTGCCTACAAGGCCAATGCCCGCTCCGGCAATCGTGCCCAAAAGGGCCGTGACGAAGTGTCCCATACGACCCACAAGCCGTGGCGTCAAAAGGGTACCGGCCGTGCGCGTTCTGGTATGGGCTCGAGCCCGATCTGGCGTGGGGGCGGTCGTGCTTTCCCGAATTCGCCGGATGAGAACTTCACCCACAAAGTGAACCGCAAGATGTATCGCGCCGGTGTGGCTGCGATCCTGTCTCAACTGGTTCGCGATGGTCGTCTGTCCGTGGTTGAGGGTTTTGCTGTCGAGGCGCCCAAAACCAAGCTGCTTTCGCAGAAGCTAAAGGGCATGGGTCTGGACTCCGTGCTGGTGATCACCGATACGCTCGATGAGAACCTGTACCTGTCGTCCCGCAATCTTCCGAACGTCCTCGTTCTGGAGGTGAGCGAAACCGATCCGGTTTCCCTGGTTCGCTTCCCCAACGTGCTCGTCACGAAGGCTGCGGTCGCCAAGATGGAGGAGATGTGGCAATGAGCGGATTTAAAGAAGAGCGTCTGATGCAGGTGCTGCTCGCTCCCCAGATCTCTGAAAAGGCGACGTACATCGCTGACAAGAACGAGCAGGTGATTTTCCGCGTTGCCAGCGACGCCACCAAGCCTGAAGTCAAGGCTGCTGTCGAGCTTCTCTTCAAGGTTGAAGTGAAAGCTGTTCAGGTGTCGAACGTCAAGGGCAAGCAGAAGCGTTTTGGCAAGATGATGGGGCGTCGTAAGGGCTGGAAGAAGGCCTACGTGTGCCTCAAGCCGGGCCAAGAAATCAACTTTGCGGCCGGGGAGTAATCTAGATGGCACTCGTTAAAGTCAAGCCGACTTCGGCAGGTCGCCGCGCTGTTGTTAAGGTTGTCAATGCCAGCCTTTACAAGGGCGCCCCGCTGGCCTCTCTGGTTGAGAAGCAGTCCAAGACCGCCGGCCGTAACAACAATGGTCACATCACTACCCGTCACAAGGGTGGTGGTCACAAGCAGCACTATCGTGTCGTCGATTTCCGTCGCAACAAGGACGGCATCGTTGCCAAGGTTGAGCGTATCGAGTACGACCCGAACCGCTCCGCCAATATCGCGCTGCTGTGCTACGCCGATGGCGAACGTCGCTACATCATCGCCCCGAAGGGGCTGGTGGTTGGTCAGACCGTCGTTAGCGGTTCCGAGGCTCCGATCAAGGCCGGTAACGCTCTGCCGATCCGTAACATCCCGGTCGGTTCGACGCTGCACTGCGTTGAGATGATTCCGGGCAAGGGCGCTCAGCTCGCTCGCGCTGCCGGAACCTCCGTGCAGCTGCTGGCTCGTGAAGGCATTTACGCCCAGGTTCGTCTGCGCTCCGGCGAAATCCGCCGTGTGCACATCGAATGCCGCGCCACCATCGGTGAAGTCGGCAACGAAGAGCATAGCCTGCGCAAGATCGGCAAGGCCGGTGCGAACCGCTGGCGTGGTATCCGTCCGACGGTTCGTGGTACCGCGATGAACCCGGTGGATCACCCGCACGGTGGTGGTGAAGGCCGTACCGGCGAAGGCCGCGTGCCTGTCAGTCCGTGGGGTCAGCCGACCAAGGGTTATCGTACCCGCAGCGTCAAGCGTACCGACTCCATGATTGTTCAGCGTCGGCACAAGCGATAAGAGGTAAGACATGGCACGTTCTATTAAGAAGGGCCCCTTTATCGACGCTCACCTTCTGAAGAAGGTTGACGCCGCTCGGGCCTCGAATGACAAGCGTCCGATCAAGACTTGGTCGCGCCGCTCCACCGTGCTGCCGGATTTTGTGGGTCTGACGATCGCCGTCCATAACGGCCGTCAACACATTCCGGTGTACGTTTCCGAAAACATGGTTGGTCACAAGCTCGGCGAATTCGCGCTGACCCGGACGTTCAAGGGTCACGCCGCCAGCAAGAAGGCCAAGCGCTAAGGAGATATGAGTATGGAAACCAAAGCCATTCTCCGCGGCGTTCGCCTGTCGGAACAAAAAGGTCGGCTCGTGGCGGATCTGGTTCGCGGCAAGACGGTCGAGCAGGCGCTCAACATCCTGACCTTCAGCCCGAAAAAGGGCGCGAAGATCATCAAGAAGGTTGTCGAGTCTGCCATCGCCAACGCCGAGCACAACGACGGCGCTGATATCGATGCGCTGCGCGTCAAGACGATCTACGTTGAGCAAGGTATGACGCTGAAGCGCTTCACCGCGCGCGCCAAGGGCCGCGGCAATCGCATCAGCAAGCCGACTTGCCATATTTACGTGACGGTCGGAGAGTAAGGAGATCCCATGGGACAGAAAATCCATCCGACCGGCTTCCGTCTGGCGGTCACGCGTAATTGGGGCTCTCGCTGGTTTGCTGCTGGTAGCGATTTTTCGACGATGCTCAACGAGGACCTCAAGGTTCGCGCGCATCTGAAGAAGAAGCTTGCCCACGCTTCCGTGAGCCGTGTTGTCATCGAGCGTCCTGCTAAGAATGCCCGCATCACCGTTTTCAGCGCCCGTCCTGGTGTTGTGATCGGCAAGAAGGGCGAGGACATCGAGAAGCTGAAGGCCGATCTGCAAGGCATCATGGGCGTGCCCGTGCATGTGAACATCGAGGAAGTTCGCAAGCCGGAAATCGACGCTCAGCTGATTGCTGACTCGATCTCCCAGCAGCTCGTCAAGCGGATCATGTTCCGCCGCGCGATGAAGCGTGCGATGCAGAACGCCATGCGTCTGGGTGCCCAGGGCATCAAGATCATGAGTTCCGGTCGTCTGAATGGTGCCGAAATCGCGCGTACCGAGTGGTATCGCGAAGGTCGTGTGCCGCTTCACACCCTGCGTGCCGACATCGACTACGGTGTTTCGGAAGCGCACACCACCTACGGTGTCATCGGCATCAAGGTGTGGGTGTACAAGGGCGAAGCGCTCGCCCGTAACGAGCAGCCCGCAACGACGGAGAACGAAGGCGACAACCGCCGCGGCCGTCGTCGCAATGAGGGTGCCGACAGCAAGCCGGGTGCCAAGCGTCCCGCGCGCCGCACGAGCGGTGATCAGGCTGATGGTGCAAAACGGACCAAGAAAGAAGCAGGAGTGAATGATGCTGCAGCCGTCGAGAAGGAAGTATCGTAAGGAGCAGAAGGGCCGCAACAAGGGTCTCGCCACCCGCGGCGCCAAGGTTAGCTTTGGCGAGTACGGTCTGAAGGCGGTTGGGCGTGGTCGTCTTACTGCTCGTCAGATCGAGTCTGCTCGTCGTGCGATGACCCGTCACATCAAGCGTGGCGGTCGTATTTGGATTCGCGTTTTCCCGGACAAGCCGATCTCTTCGAAGCCGGCGGAAGTGCGGATGGGTAACGGTAAGGGTAGCCCGGAATACTGGGTTGCCGAGATCCAGCCCGGCAAGGTTCTCTATGAGATGGATGGTGTTGACGAAGCCCTGGCTCGCGAGGCGTTCCGCCTGGCTGCCGCCAAGCTTCCGATTGAAACCGTCTTCGTTGTCCGGATGGTGGGGTAAAACATGAAAGCTTCGGAATTGCGTGCGAAAGACGCTGACCAGCTGAACGCGGAAATGCTCGAGTTGCTGAAGGCTCAATTCAGCCTCCGCATGCAGATCGCGACCCAGCAGCTCAGCAACACGTCGCAGCTCGGCAAGGTTCGCAAGGACATCGCACGGGTCAAGACCATTCTTCGTGAGAAGGCGGGTGCGAAATGAACGATCAGGTCAAGAAGAACAAGCGCGTCGAAGTCGGCCGCGTTGTTAGCGACAAGATGACCAACACCGTGACGGTGCTGGTTGAGCGCCGCGTGAAGCACCCGCTGTATGGCAAGGTGATTACGCGTACCGCCAAGTACCACGCCCACGTTGAGGCTGGTGTTGCGAAGGAAGGCGATCTCGTTCAAATCGAGGAAACCCGCCCGATCTCCAAGACCAAGACCTGGCGGGTGACCAAGGTCATCGAGCAGAGCGTAGTGGTTTAAGTTGCATTAGTTGTACAAATGGCTTGCCAAGAGATTGGCAAGCCATTATTATTGCCGTCTTTGCTCTTGCGCGGTTCCTGCGCAAGTCCAATCAACCCGAACGGGATCCAAGACTGGCCGCCCATAGCGTGTCAAGTTGGAGAGTTTAAATGATCCAAATGCAAACGATGCTGGACGTCGCCGATAACACCGGCGCGCGTTATGTGATGTGCATCAAGGTGCTTGGCGGCTCTAAGCGTCGCTACGCCGGGGTGGGTGACATCATCAAGGTGAGTATCAAAGATGCGGCTCCGCGTGGTCGTGTCAAAAAGGGTGACGTCTATAGCGCCGTGGTGGTTCGTACCGCCAAGGGTGTTCGTCGCCCCGATGGCTCGCTGATCAAGTTCGACAGCAACGCTGCTGTCCTGCTTAACAACAAGGGCGAGCCGATTGGTACGCGTATCTTCGGGCCGGTGACGCGCGAGCTGCGTACCGAGAAGTTCATGAAGATCGTCTCCCTGGCGCCCGAAGTTCTCTAAGGAGTAGTTGTGAATAAGATTCGCAAAGGCGACGAAGTCGCCGTCCTGACGGGGAAAGACAAGGGCAAGCGCGGTACGGTTCTGCGAGTCGATGAGGGCGTTGTCGTCGTCGAAGGCATTAATCGTGTCAAGAAGCATGTGCGCCCGAACCCCATGAAGGGCGAGGTGGGTGGCATCGTCGAAAAGGAAATGCCGCTTCAGATTTCGAACGTCGCGCTGTTTAATGCCGCGACCCAGAAGGCCGATCGTGTCGGCTTCAAGGTTCTCGAAGATGGCAAGAAGGTTCGCATCTTCAAGTCCACCGGCGAAGTAGTGGATGCGTAAGGGATAGTCATGGCTCGCCTGCAAGAATTCTACAAAGAGACCGTTGCCCCTGAGCTTCTCAAGAAGTTCAGCTACAAGTCGGTCATGGAAGTCCCGCGTATCACCAAGATCACCCTGAACATGGGTGTTGGTGAAGCTGTCGGCGACAAGAAGGTTCTCGACTATGCTGTTGGCGATCTGCAGAAGATCGCTGGTCAGAAGCCGGTGACCACGAAGGCCAAGAAGTCCATCGCTGGCTTCAAGATTCGTGATGGTTACCCGATCGGCTGCATGGTCACGCTGCGTGGTCCTCGTATGTACGAGTTCCTCGATCGCCTGGTTACGATCGCCATGCCGCGTATCCGCGACTTCCGCGGTATCGCCGGCAAGGGTTTTGATGGTCGTGGTAACTACAACCTGGGCGTCAAGGAGCAGATCATTTTCCCCGAAATCGAGTACGACAAGATCGATGCTCTGCGTGGGATGAATATCAGCATCACGACGACTGCTAAGACTGACGACGAGGCGCGCGCTCTGCTCGCCGCGTTCAAGTTCCCTTTCAAGAACTGAGGGTTTTATGGCGAAACTGTCTCTGATCAATCGCGAAGAGAAGCGTGCTAAAACGGTTGCGAAATTCGCGGCCAAGCGTGCTGCCCTGTTCGAGCAGATCAACAACGCCAAGCTGTCCGACGAAGAGCGCATGGTTGCTCGTCTGAAGCTGCAGCAACTGCCGCGCAACTCCAGCCCGAGCCGTCAGCGCAATCGCTGCGAGCAGACCGGCCGTCCGCGTGGTGTTTTCCGTAAATTCGGTCTGTGTCGCAACAAGCTGCGTGAAGTTGCCTTCCGCGGTGAGGTGCCCGGCATGACCAAGGCTAGCTGGTAAGGGGTCGAAGATGAGCATGTCTGATCCGATCGCCGATATGCTGACGCGCATTCGTAACGCGCAGCAGGCGCAAAAGAGCTCGGTCGCGATGCCCTCGTCCAAGCTGAAGGTTGCGATCGCCAAGGTGTTGAAGAGCGAAGGCTACATTGACGACTTCGTCGTGAATCAAGCTGAAGGCAAGGCTGAACTGGGCCTGTCGCTGAAATATTACGCCGGTCGTCCGGTCATCGAGCGCATTGAACGCGTCAGCCGTCCTGGCCTTCGCGTTTATAAGGGTCGCGATGATCTGCCCCGCGTGATGAACGGCCTGGGTGTGGCGATTGTGTCCACCCCCAAGGGCGTGATGACTGACCGCGCTGCGCGCGCTGCCGGTGCCGGCGGCGAAGTGCTGTGCATCGTGGCTTAAGGGAGGAATGAAATGTCCCGCGTAGCCAAGAATCCGGTCGCCATTCCGGCTGGTGTCGAAGTCAGCATCGACGCAAGCAATATCGTTGTCAAGGGTCCGCTCGGTACGCTGACTCAGCCGCTGCATCCGTCCGTCAAGGTCGAGCGCGGCGAAGCTGGTGTCCAGTGCTCCGCCATTGAAGGCGCTGTGAACAGCAAGGCCATGTCCGGCACGATGCGTGCGCTGGTCAATAACATGGTCACCGGCGTTTCCAAGGGTTTTGAACGCAAGCTCACGCTGGTTGGTGTGGGTTATCGTGCTCAGGCCCAAGGCGACAAGCTGAATCTGACTCTCGGCTTTTCCCATCCTGTTGCTCACCAGATGCCTGCTGGCATCAAGGTGGAGACCCCGACTCAGACCGAAATTCTGATCAAGGGTGTCGACAAGCAGGCTGTCGGTAAGGTTGCTGCTGAAGTTCGTGCCTATCGCGCACCTGAGCCCTATAAGGGCAAGGGCGTCCGCTATGCCGACGAGGTGGTCACCTTGAAAGAAACGAAGAAGAAGTAAGGGCGGATCATGACGACCAAGAAGGAAACGCGTTTGCGCCGGTCACGGAAAACCCGTGCCAAGATCGCGGAAATGAAGGCAGTCCGACTGTCCGTGTTCCGTTCCAACAGCCACATCTACGCGCAGATCATCGCCGGTTGCGGTTCCAAGGTCCTTGCGGCTGCGTCCACCGTCGAGGCGGATGTGCGCACCCAGGTGGCGAACGGTGGCAACAAAGCCGCTGCGGAACTCGTTGGCAAGCTGATCGCTGAGCGTGCAAAGGCTGCCGGCATCGAGGCTGTGGCTTTCGATCGCTCGGGTTTTCAATACCACGGCCGCGTCAAGGCGCTTGCCGATGCCGCCCGCGAAGGCGGATTGAAGTTCTAAGCGAGGTTTAGCATGGCTAAGCAGCAAGGTAATAAGAAAGTGCAGGCCTCCGACGAGCGCGATGACGGCCTGCGCGAAAAGATGGTCTCCATCAATCGCGTCACCAAGGTGGTGAAGGGTGGCCGGATCCTCGGTTTTGCCGCACTGACCGTTGTTGGTGATGGCGACGGTGGCGTTGGCATGGGCAAGGGCAAGTCCCGCGAAGTGCCGGTTGCTGTTCAGAAGGCGATGGAAGAAGCTCGTCGCAAGATGAACAAAGTGTCCCTGAAGAACGGCACCCTGCATCACTCCGTGATCGGCAAGCATGGCGCGTCTTCCGTGCTGATGCAGCCGGCCCCCACCGGTACCGGCATCATCGCCGGCGGTGCGATGCGTGCGGTCTTCGAAGTGATGGGCGTTACCGACATCATCGCGAAGTCGATCGGCTCGACCAATCCTTACAACGTCGTTCGTGCGACGCTGAACGGCCTGATGGCGACCAATGCGCCGTCCGTCATCGCTGCGAAGCGTGGCAAGACCGTCGAAGAGATTCAGGGGTAAATCATGTCCGATAAGAAAATCAAGGTGACGCTCGTCAAGAGCATTATCGGTACGAAGCAATCCCATCGTGCAACTGTTCGCGGTCTTGGTCTTCGTCGCCTCCACCACACGGTGGAACTGCAGGATACCCCTGCAGTGCGCGGCATGATCACCAAGGTTGCGTACCTCGTTAAGTGTGAGGCTTAAATGCGCCTGAATACCATCAAACCTGCAGCGGGCGCCAAGCACGCTGCCAAGCGTGTCGGTCGTGGTATCGGCAGCGGCCTCGGCAAGACCGCGGGTCGCGGTCACAAGGGTCAGAAGTCCCGTACCGGTGGCTTCCACAAGGTCGGCTTCGAAGGCGGTCAGATGCCGATGCAGCGTCGTCTGCCGAAGCGTGGTTTTGTTTCGCTGACCCGTGCCCGTATCGCTGAAGTGCGTCTGTCGGAGCTCGAAGCGCTGCCGGTTGAAGACATCGATCTGCTCGTACTGCAACAGGCCGGTGTTGTCGCTGCCGACGCGCTTGCCGCCAAGGTGATTCTGTCTGGTTCCATCAGCCGCAAGGTGAATCTGCGCGGTGTTGGTGTCACTCAGGGTGCCAAGGCTGCAATCGAAGCTGTCGGTGGTTCCGTTCAGTCTGCTGAGTAAGGCTTCGTGGCTAATCAACCGTCTGCGCTGGCGGCGCCGGGAAAATTCGGGGACCTCAAGCATCGCTTGATGTTCCTGCTGGGCGCACTGATCGTTTATCGGATTGGTGCGCACATCCCGGTTCCTGGAATCGATCCCGTTGCATTGGCGGATCTGTTCAAGAGTCAGAAGGGTGGCATCCTCGGGGTGTTCAACCTGTTTTCCGGTGGTGCGCTCTCCCGGTTCACCATCTTCGCCCTCGGGATCATGCCGTACATTTCGGCATCGATCATCATGCAGTTGCTTACCGTTGCGTCGCCGCAGCTTGAGTCGCTGAAGAAAGAGGGTGAGGCGGGGCGTCGGAAGATTACGCAGTACACGCGTTACGGCACGCTTGCCCTTGCCCTGTTCCAGGGGTTGGGTATTGCGGTTGCGCTTGAGTCTCAGCAGGGGCTGGTGCTGGATCCCGGGTTCATGTTCCGGTTCGTCACTGTTTCCACGCTGGTTACCGGCACGATGTTCCTGATGTGGCTCGGTGAGCAGATCACCGAACGGGGGCTGGGCAACGGTATTTCGATCATTATCTTTGCGGGTATTGCAGCTGGCCTGCCTAACTCGCTGGGTGGTTTGTTCGAGCTTGTTCGCACCGGTGCGATGCATCCCTTCACCGCACTCGTTATCTGCGTGCTGGTGGTGGTCGTGACGGCAGTGGTCGTGTTCGTGGAGCGTGGTCAGCGGAAGATTCTGGTCAATTATGCAAAGCGCCAGGTTGGTAACAAGATCTACGGTGGCCAGAGTTCACATCTTCCGTTGAAGCTGAACATGGCCGGTGTGATCCCGCCGATCTTTGCGTCGAGCATCATTCTGTTTCCGGCGACGCTTGCCCAGTGGTTTGGGTCGTCCGAGAGCATGACGTGGTTGAAGGATCTTGGTTCGACGCTTGCACCGGGTCAGCCGATTTACGTGATTCTGTATGCGGCGGCGATTGTGTTCTTCTGCTTCTTCTACACCGCGCTGGTCTTCAACTCGAAGGAGACTGCGGACAATCTGAAGAAGAGTGGGGCCTTTGTTCCGGGTATTCGTCCGGGTGAGCAGACGGCACGCTACATCGACAAGATCTTGATGCGGCTGACGTTGGCTGGTGCGGTGTATATCACGCTGGTCTGCTTGTTGCCGGAGTTTTTGATCCTGAAGTGGAACGTGCCGTTCTACTTTGGTGGAACCTCCCTGTTGATCATCGTTGTCGTGACGATGGACTTCATGGCCCAGGTTCAGGCGTACATCATGTCTCACCAGTACGAAAGCCTTTTGAAGAAGGCTAACTTCAAGGGCTCGAGGGCACCTCTCAAGTAAGAGCTTATGTCGAAGGAAGACTACATCGAGATGCAGGGAGAGGTTCTCGAGAACCTCCCCAATGCGACCTTCAGGGTCAAGCTTGAAAATGGTCACGTAGTACTCGGCCACATCTCCGGAAAAATGCGGATGCACTACATCCGGATCCTACCGGGCGACAAGGTGACGGTGCAGTTGACGCCGTATGATTTGAGCAGGGCCCGGATCGTATTCCGAGCGAAATAACAGATTAGTAGTTAGGAGCTAGAAATGAGAGTTCAAGCATCGGTCAAGCGTCTTTGCAGAAACTGCAAGATTGTCCGTCGCAAAGGTGTCGTTCGCGTGATCTGTACCGATCCGCGTCACAAGCAGCGTCAGGGTTGATGCGGTCACCCGCATTCTTTATAATTTAATGTTTAGCATTTTGGGGTGAACGCATGGCCCGCATTGCAGGGGTAAACATTCCCAACCACAAGCACACCGAGATCGCTCTTACCGCGATTTTCGGTATCGGACGTACTCGTGCACAGCAAATCTGTGACGCGGCGAACGTCGGTCGTTCGGCCAAGATCAAGGATCTCACCGAGTCCGACATGGAACGGCTCCGCGACGAAGTCGCGAAGTTCACCGTCGAAGGTGACCTGCGCCGTGAAGTGACTATGAGTATCAAGCGCCTCATGGATCTGGGGTGCTATCGCGGGGTGCGCCATCGTCGTGGTCTGCCCCTTCGTGGCCAGCGCACGCGTACCAATGCCCGTACCCGCAAGGGTCCGCGCAAGGCGATCGCCGGCAAGAAGTAATCAGGGATAAGACATGGCAAAGACTGCTGCGAAGGTTCGCAAGAAGATCAAGAAGAACGTGGCCGAGGGTATCGCCCACGTCCACGCTTCTTTTAACAACACGATCATCACGATCACCGATCGCCAGGGCAATGCGCTCTCCTGGGCTACCTCCGGTGGCGCTGGCTTCAAGGGCTCTCGCAAGAGCACCCCGTTTGCCGCGCAGGTTGCTGCTGAAGCAGCCGGTAAGGTGGCCGTCGAGTGCGGCATCAAGAATCTGGAAGTGCGTGTCAAGGGCCCTGGCCCTGGCCGCGAATCGAGCGTGCGCGCCCTGAACGCGCTGGGTATCAAGATCACCACGATCACCGATATCACGCCGATCCCGCATAACGGTTGCCGCCCGCCGAAGAAGCGTCGCATCTGACAAGGAGTTGAACAGTGGCTCGTAATCTTGACCCCAAGTGCCGTCAGTGCCGTCGTGAGGGTGAGAAGCTCTTCCTGAAGGGCGAAAAGTGTTTTACCGACAAGTGCGCGATTGAACGTCGCTCGTACGCCCCTGGTCAGCACGGCCAGAAGTCCGGCCAGCGTCTGTCCGGTTATGGCGTACAGCTGCGTGAGAAGCAGAAGATCCGTCGTCTTTACGGCGTTCTCGAGCGTCAGTTCCGCAAGACCTATGCCGAAGCTGATCGCCGCAAGGGTCAGACCGGTGAGAACCTGCTGCAGCTGCTGGAAGGGCGTCTGGATGCTGTGGCGTACCGCATGGGTTTTGGTGCCTCCCGCGCTGAAGCTCGTCAGGTCGTGCGTCACAACGGCGTGCTGGTCAACGGCAAGCGGGTCAACATCCCGTCTTACACCGTTCGTCCGGGCGATGAGATCCAGCTGACCGACAGCGCTCGCAATCAGCTGCGCGTCAAGGCTGCACTCGAAGCCGCCGATTCCCGCGGTTTCCCGGAATGGCTGTCGGTTGACGCCAAGGCTGGTAAGGGCACGCTGAAGGCTTATCCGCAACGTGCGGAGCTGCCGGCGACCCTGAACGAAGGTCTGGTAGTCGAACTGTATTCGCGTTAATGGTAGTCGCGCCGGGTTCGGCGCGACGCTACAGAAGGATTGTCGATGCAAAGTAATGCTCTGCTGAAACCGCGCATCATTGAGGTGCAGAACGTTTCGCCGGTGCACGCTCGCGTGACGATGGAGCCGTTTGAGCGCGGTTTCGGTCATACGCTGGGCAATGCGCTCCGGCGGATTCTGCTTTCCTCTCTGCCGGGCTACGCGCCGACGGAAGTGTCGATCGAGGGCGTACTGCACGAGTACTCGACGCTGGATGGCGTTCGGGAAGACGTGGTCGACCTCTTGTTGAACCTCAAGGGTGTTGTGCTCAAGCTGCACGGTCGTAATGAAGCGACGCTTTCTCTGGTCAAGTCCGGTGAAGGTTTGGTGACTGCTGCGGACATTGAGGTTACGCATGATGTCGAAGTGATCAATCCCGACCATGTGCTCGCGCACCTGGCGCCGGGTGGCAAGCTTGACCTGCAGATCAAGGTCGAGCAGGGGCGTGGCTACGTTCCTGGCAATCAGCGCCCTGCTGCCAGCGAGTCCAAGGCCATCGGCCGGATCGTGCTGGACGCTTCGTTCAGCCCTGTTCGTCGTGTGAGCTACTCGGTCGAGAGCGCTCGTGTCGAGCAGCGTACCGACCTTGATCGTCTGGTTCTCGATATCGAGACCAACGGTGCGGTTGATCCGGAAGAGGCTGTCCGCTTCGCTGCTCGTGTGCTGATGGACCAGCTGTCGGTGTTTGCTGATCTGGAAGGTACGCCGACTGCGGTGGAAGCACCGAAGGCTCCGGCGATCGACCCGATTCTGCTGCGCCCGGTCGATGATCTCGAGCTCACCGTTCGTTCGGCGAACTGCCTCAAGGCTGAGAACATCTACTACATCGGTGATCTGATCCAGCGCACCGAAACCGAACTGCTCAAGACGCCCAACCTGGGCCGCAAGTCGCTGAACGAGATCAAGGAAGTCCTTGCCTCGCGCGGTCTGACGCTGGGCATGAAACTTGAAAACTGGCCGCCGGCCGGGCTGGAAAAGCTCGGTTGAGCGTAACGAAGAAGAGGTAATTACAAATGCGTCACCGTAACGGTCTTCGCAAGCTCAACCGCACCAGCAGCCACCGTCAGGCGATGCTGCGCAACATGGCGAACTCCCTGCTCCGTCACGAAGTCATCAAGACCACCGTGCCGAAGGCCAAGGAACTCCGCAAGGTTGTTGAGCCCCTGATCACCCTCGGCAAGAAGCCGAGCCTGGCCAACCGCCGACTGGCTTTCGATCGCCTCCGCGATCGTGAGATCGTCGTCAAGATCTTTGACGAGCTGGGTCCGCGCTTCTCCGCCCGTAACGGCGGCTACCTGCGCATCCTGAAGTGTGGTTTCCGTGATGGCGACAACGCGCCGATGGCGTTTGTCGAACTGCTGGACCGCCCGGAAGTTGAAGTTGCTGCTGCTCCCGAAGGTGAGCAAGCCGCTGCTTGATGCAGGTCGGTTAGTTGTTAGCAAAAAAGCCAGCTTATGCTGGCTTTTTTGTTTTTGGTGTGACCGGATGGTCCTGCCGGGGCTGGCTCGGGTGGTTGTTGGTGCGCCTGCGGAAGGTAAGCCGTAAGCCCCCGGCAAACCCGTCTTCCCCCGACCTCTTAGCTCGGTAACCATAGTGTCCACTACGCACTAGAAGTGGACACTTTCATGACCGTCATCCAGCCGCGTCGAACCCGTCGCACCCACTCCGAAGCATTCAAGCAGTCCCTGATCGAAGCCTGCGGCGAGCCCGGCGCGTCGATCGCCGGGGTGGCGCTAGCCAACGGGATCAACGCCAACCAGTTGCGGCGCTGGATGCGCGAACGGGGTATTGAGCCGCCCGAGTTGTCCTGTCTGCCCTTACGGGTGGCGGCCTCTGAGCCGATGGGCGACTTTGTCCCGGTGCAGCTTTCCCCAAGCGTTGATGCCCCCATCCGCCTGGAACTGCGCAAGGGCACCGCGACGGTCACGGTGAATTGGCCCATCGCCTCGGCGGCTGCCTGTGGCGCCTGGCTGCGCGAGTGGCTCGGGTGATCCGGGTCGATGCCCTGTGGCTGTCGATCGCTCCGCTCGACATGCGCGCCGGCATGGACACGCTCCTCGCCCAGGTGGTGCAGGTCTTTGGCGAGGCGCGCCCGCATCACGCCTACCTCTTCGCCAACCGGCGCGGCACCCGGATGAAGGTGCTGATCCATGACGGCCAGGGCATCTGGCTTGCCTGCCGGCGACTCAATCAGGGGAGATTTCGCTGGGCCGACGGGAACGGCTCGCTGACGCTCTCCCAAGCCCAGTTCGACGCGCTGGTGCTGGGGCTGCCCTGGCAGCAATTGAGCGGCGACGGAGCGATCCGGATGATCTGACGGTGCACCATCCGGAGTTGCCCCG
>NZ_SSXU01000118.1 GCF_009469605.1 Zoogloea sp. 1C4
TGGTCATAGTAAAAGTTATATACGTAATAAAGCTGGTAGAATTAAAAATGGTATTCAGGCTAGACAAATGTCTGAACAAGTAGCAGCTGATTACTATTAGGAAAATGGATACAATGAATTAAGTTTATCTAAAGGTGGTGTAGTACCATCTACCATGGCTTACTTAGATGATGGTGAGATGTTAAGAACACCAGATGGAACTATAGGTTCTATACCAGAAGAAGGTAAACCTACAGATTCTAATTTATTAAATGTACCTGTTGGAACTCAAGTATTAAGTGATAAGATTAAAGTTCCAGGAACAAATAAAACATTTGCAGAAATGGGAAAGAAGTTAATGAAGAAAAGCAACAATAAAGCTAATAATATATATGCTGAAAATAGTTAGATGCTAAATGAGAGAAATAATTAGATAGCTTATCAGGCACTATTAGATTAGCAAGAAGCTTTGAAAAGTAAAAAAATAAAGAAGAATACTGCTGCTTATGCAGATGGCACTAAAGGCATTAAACCATATGGATATAATAAAAATATGTCTGATTTTAAATACTGGGATTCAGATAAAAATAACTATACACAAGATTACTTAAACTGGGTCAATGGTATCACAGATCAAGATGTAAAAGATATCTATGGTGGTAAATATGGAGATATGTCTACTTACTTAGGTAAGAACAAAGGAGTTATACCTACAGTAGAACAAGCTAGATCTTTAATGACAGACAGAAAGTATGGCGATTGGCATAAGATTGGTCAAGCATATGTAGATAGTAGATCTAATCAAAGTAATGGACCTAGACATATACCATCATCTGAAGTAGCAAGTAGATTAGGCATTCCTTATAATATTAATGCTCCTATTGGTAATGTAGATACTGCTAATGCTAGAAGTAGTAAATACTTTAACTATACTGGTAATCCTGGACAACTTCCAGTAGGTAATATATATAGTCCAAATAGTAAAAAGCCGAAAACTCCAAGTGATAATAACTGGTTAGATCTAATAGACAATATAGCTGCATTAGCTGGACCCATTGGTAATATATTCTCAGGTAGTCCTGAAAGAGTAGAAACATATACTCATGATCCAGCATATCGTCCTACTGATTATAACATAGATCCTA
>NZ_SSXU01000119.1 GCF_009469605.1 Zoogloea sp. 1C4
CCAGTCACGGCGGACAAGGTGCGCCAAGCAGAGGTCGGTGGGCATGGTGGTCTCCTGGAGTGAGGCATGGGAGCCACAGGAAACCACCAATGATTATGCGCAGGCGAGATCCGCCACCGGAGCCTGCAGAGGTGTTGGCCACGGCCATTTCAAGCCACGCCGCCGGCGACTCCGCATAATCGCGGACTGAACATAATTGCGCCCAATGGCAATCGGCCGGATCTGGTTCTCGATCCAGTTGTTGTCGATGGGGACGTTTCCATCGGTCAGGTAATGGGTCAGCGCCGCCCAACGCTTGAGGGTGTAGTCGATGGCCCTGGCGCTGGATGAGCCGTTGGGGATCTTCCCTCGGCAGGCCAGCAGCCAGGTCTTGAAGTCGTCCAGCAGCGGCTTCGCCTTGGCCTCCCGTAGTGCCTGGCGGGCTTCGGTCTTCAGCTCCCGCGCGTCTTGCTCGATGCCGTAAAGAGCGGCGATCCGCTCCAGCGCCTCTCCAGCGATCTGGCTTTGCCCGTGTTCCTGAAGCTCGAAGAACTTGCGCCGGGCGTGAGCCATGCAGCCCGCTTCCGTCACGCCTTTGGCGATCAAGGCCTTGTAGCCAGAGTAATCGTCGCAGACGAGGGTGCCGCGCCAGTCGACCAGGAAGTCCTGGGCATGCTTGCCTGCGCGGCTGTCGGCAAAGTCGTAGATCACCGCCCGGACCGGATCGTGGGCGCCGATGCTGTAGGACCACAGGTAGGCCCGATGAGTCTTGCCGGCCCCGGGATCGAGCATGGCCACTGGCGTCTCGTCGGCATGCAGTACCGGGAAGGCGAGGAGCTCGTCCTTCAGGGCATCGACCAGGGGCTGGAGCTGCACACCCATCTGGCCGACCCACTGGGCCAGCGTGGATTGGGGGATGGCGAGCCCCGCCCGGCCGAAGATCCCTTCCTGCCGGTAGAGCGGCAGATGATCCTGGTACTTGGCCACCAGCACCTGGGCGAGCAGCCCGGCGGTGGGGATGCCCTTGTCGATCACGTGGGCGGGCACCGGTGCCTGCACCAGGGTTTCGCAGTGGGCACACGCCCACTTGCCACGGATATGGCGCTCGACGCTGAAGGTGCCGGGGGTGTAGTCGAGC
>NZ_SSXU01000120.1 GCF_009469605.1 Zoogloea sp. 1C4
CTTTCAACTTTTCTTTTTACAGTTTCAACTACATTATTATATTATAAGGACAACAACTATGAGCAGAAGTACATTTTCAATTTTGCCTTACATCAACAGACAGAAGGTGAAGGCAGACGGAACAGCCAACATACTTTGCCGCATCACCGTTGACGGCAAAAGTGCAGCCATTTCCACAGGCATATCCTGTACCCCACAGGAGTGGAACGCCAAGAAGGGAGAGGTACGGAACGCAAGGGACAACGGACGATTGGCAAGTTTCCTTGCTGGGGTCAAGGATAAATACAACTCACTTCTTACCACCAATGGCATCATCACCGTGGAAATGCTGAAGGCTGTGTTGAAGGACAAGGACACGACAGGAAGGTTCTTGCTGAACTTTGGTGATACCATCGTGGAATGGTATCGAACCTCAAAAGCCAGACAAACCTTTCTGCACAAGCGGACATGGCAGAAGAACCTGAGAGCCTTTGTCCATTCGTTGGATAAGGACGACATCGCCTTTGAGGACATAGACGAGAATTTCGGGGAGGAATACAAGCTATTCCTGAAACGAGACCAGGGACGTATCGACAGCTACGTGAACCATTGCCTTCTCTGGCTGAACATGTTGATGTACAAGGCAGTGGACAGGAGCATTATCCGCTTCAATCCCATAGCCAAGATAGGGTATGAGAAGAAGGCAGCCCCGAAGATGACCCATATCAGCAAGGCAGACTTCATCAAGATGCTCTCTACCCCGATGGCTGACGAGCGAACGGAGCTTGCACGCAGATGTTTCATTTTTGCCTCGCTCACCTCCTTATCCTATATAGATGTAAAGAAACTGTACCCTCACCATATCAGTGAGAACTCCGAGGGTAGGAAGTTCATCCGCAAGGAAAGAGAGAAGACAGGCGTGGAGTTCTTCGTGCCACTCCATCCGATAGCCGAGAAGATTCTTTCGCTCTACAATACCACGGACGACAGCAAGCCTGTTTTTCCACTGGGTGAGAAGAAAGACATCTATCTTGATGTGCATACCCTTGGAATGGTGCTTGGCATAAGTAATAAGTTGGGATTCCACGCCAGCCGCCATACATTCGGAGTTTTGATGCTCAACGAGGAC
>NZ_SSXU01000121.1 GCF_009469605.1 Zoogloea sp. 1C4
GAGCATCCAGTTTTTCAAGCAGTGTCAGGCTCTGGCTTTTGATAAATCGCGCCATATTCAGCGCAGTTTGTTGCTGTTTGTTCACCTTCCGTTGTTCTCCGTCAGTACCGGGTGTCGGGTGGACCCTGACCAGGTGGTAATTGTAAGACGTTGCGGGCGACGGTATTACAATTGCACATCCTGTCCTGTTTTTTTAGGACGTATCATGGCACAGCATATCAACTGATAAATAATCCCTGTGCAGTGCAGCCGCTGTTGCATAAAATTTCGCTCTGCGTCGAGTGTTTCTTAATCAATAATTCCGCTGATACTCCGGAAAAACGCGAGTCTGTTCTCATGCCTGAAATGCCCACACCCCACGCAAAAACAATTTTTTGCTGATTTTTCTTTATAAATAGAGAGTTATGACAAATTAGTTCTTCTTGCTCTCTTTGTGATATTTAAAAAAGCGGTGTCGGCGCGGTGTTGTAGCTGCGCCAACACCGCTTTTTAGGGGTGGTACTGACTATTTTCATAAAAAACATCATTTTATATTAGGGGTGCTGCTAGCGGCGCGGTGTGTTTTTTTACAGGACGCCCCTGGGGGCGCTGCTAGGGGTGTCTGTTCAGATATGTAGCAATGAGTCAGGGATTCACGAACTGAAAATGTCCGAAAATGTGTCTCATGGGCACCGTATGCGCCCAAACCGATCGCCATTCACTTTCATGCATAGCTATGCAGTGAGCTGAAAGCGATCCTGACGCATTTTTCCGGTTTTCGCTTGGTAAAACATCTCTTTTTGCGGTGTTCGCGGCAGAATCGCGTTCAGCGCGTTTTAGCGGTGCGCGTAATGCGACGTTATGGTAAATGAGGCTGTTGAGTTATTAATGTTATGTCGTAATGTACGTATATAATTCAGGCGAAGATGAGAAAAGATGAATAGATCTGATATGAATTACCATGATTACTCATGGACGGCTGTACAAGGAGATAATCCACGAATGACTAAGCTAGATGCCACGCGCTTTAGCCGTCATGAGGGTTATGAGGTGTTAGATTTGATTAATTCCTTCCAGGCCAAAGGGGGTGGTGCTCTGACGCTAAAATCACAGCAGATTATCGAGT
>NZ_SSXU01000122.1 GCF_009469605.1 Zoogloea sp. 1C4
CTTCGCCAGGCAGAATATTTACAAAACAACAGTTGATGGATGAAGTATGGGGATACGAGACGGAGGCAGACCCACATACGATAGAGGTACATATAGGAAGAATCAGAGAGCGTTTTAAAGATAACCCTGATTTTGAAATCGTAACAATGCGTGGAATTGGATACAAGGTGGTGAAAAAATAATGGAACAAAAGAAAGAAAAAGGATTGCGGATCCGATCCTGTCTGACTGGTGCAATCTGGCTGGCACTTGTATTTTCAACAGTCATATCTGCTTTATTATTTGCTTTTTTGAATCATTTTTTTAATCTGCCGGGCAGCATACCTGTGCTTGGCTGGCTTTTGATTTTCAATACATTGATTGCAGGGCTGATCACTTCCTTTATTAATGCAAAGTTACTGGAACCAATTACCAGACTTAGTAAAGCAATGAAGGAAGTTTCTCAGGGAGATTTTGAACAGCATTTGGAAACGAACAGCCGTATAGCAGAAGTTGGAGAATCTTATCAAAGTTTTAACGTTATGACAAAAGAACTTCGTGCAACAGAGGTGCTGCAGATGGATTTTGTATCTGATGTTTCTCATGAGTTTAAGACCCCGATTAATGCCATTGAAGGATATACAATGCTGCTTCAGGGAGAAGAACTGTCTCCGGATCAAGAGGAATATGTAGAAAAAATCTTATTTAACACCCAAAGACTTTCCGGATTGGTTGGTAATATTTTGCTGTTATCCAAGTTAGAGAATCAGAATATACCAATGAAAAAAACAGAATATCGTCTGGATGAACAGATCCGCCAGGCATTTCTTTCATTGGAAACAAAATGGACAGAAAAAGAAATTGGTTTTCAGGTAGAATTGGAGGAAGTTAAATATACTGGGAATGAAGGACTTTTTATGCATATCTGGATAAATCTTTTGGATAATGCGATTAAGTTCAGCCCTTCAAAGGGGACAATTACGATGTTTCTGAAACAAGAACAGGATTCTGTTAAGTTCATTCTGGAAGATGAAGGACCAGGAATAGAGGATGATGTAAAATCCAGAATATTTGACAAGTTCTATCAGGTAGATGGATCTCATAAAGCAGAAGGAAATGGCCTA
>NZ_SSXU01000123.1 GCF_009469605.1 Zoogloea sp. 1C4
GATGGCTGCTGCCGCCTATGACAAGATGATAGACATCGCAGAGCGTCTTTATAAGATTCCTGTGCGAAAAAAATCTGGTCCCAAGCAGTAAAAGAGCTTCGTGCAGAATCCAGCAACTATAGCGTTTCTGGACTCTGCAAACTGTTTGGGTATACTCGTCAGGCATATTATCAGCACGAAGATAATACGCTGGCAACCTTGGCAGAGGAATCATTTGTTATAGAATATGTTAAGTCTATTCGAAAGCAAGATCCCGGTATCGGTGGTCGTAAACTCTGGCTGATGTATTGCAAGGAGTTTGGAGAAGAGAACGCCATGGGACATTGCCGTTTCGAGGACATTATCTCAAGGTACAAGCTGGGAGTACGTTCTTCCAGCCGGAAGCCTCGTACAACGGACTCTCGCCATGGATTACCCACATATCCCAACAAGATAAAGGAACTGATACCATCGTCGCCCAATGAAGTTTGGGTGAGCGACATTACATATCAGAAGATTTGGGATGATGTAGAGGAAGGCACCTATCATTTCTGCTATATATCTTTAATTACGGATTATTATACAAAAGAGATTATTGGATATTCTGTTGGCGAGTCCCTTTCCACCAAGTATCCTTTGGAGGCCCTTAATATGGCTTTGTGCCGTATTGAGGAGAAAAATGTAATCCCTATCCATCACTCAGACAGGGGCGTACAGTATGCAAGCAATGACTATATCAAGTTGCTCAGAGAGTATGGGATAGTACCAAGCATGACGGAATGTGGCAATCCTAAGGATAATGCCGTGGCAGAGCGTGTCAATAACACATTGAAGAACGAGCTGTTTATGGGGCTTTCCTTCGTATCCTTGCACGAAGTAAAAGAGGCTTTAGAAAGGGCTGTTTATTTCTATAACAACCTTCGCCCACATGGAAGTATCGGAATGCTGACACCCAAGGAAGCGGCAAAACAGAAAGGAGATTTAAAGAAAAATTGGACAAGTTACAGAGAAAAGTATATAAAATCTTTGTAGGTTCAAGAAAAATGATTAATTTTGCAGCAAATTACCAAAATCGCGGTCCACCCCTAGGGGTGGTGCCCTTTGTCTACTCCTATTAAGAAC
>NZ_SSXU01000124.1 GCF_009469605.1 Zoogloea sp. 1C4
CAGATCAAGGCCGATACGCGTAATCTTCATGGCGGACTCCTTCTTTCTGATTGACCGGGGGTGACACTTCCCAGTCTGGCTCATCGAAGCCGTTTCAGGAGGGAGGAGTCCATCTCATTGACCTACAAGACCCCAAAATACCCATAAAAACCCCATCGAGAGAACCCCCATGACCGACACCGACTCCACCCCCGACTCCCGCCACAAGGCCCGCATGGAACGCAAGAAGGCCGTCGTGGATGCCGCCATCGCCGCCGCCACCGACAAGCGCGGCGTGCTGCTGGTGAACACCGGCAACGGCAAGGGCAAATCCAGCGCCGCCTTCGGCGTGCTCGCCCGCGCGCTGGGCCACGGCCTCCAGGCCGGCGTGGTGCAGTTCGTGAAGGGCCGCTCCGACACCGGCGAGGAAGCCTTCTTCCGCAGCCAGCCCGGCGTGAGCTGGCACGTGATGGGCGACGGCTTCACCTGGGACACCCAGAACCGCGCCGCCGACATCGCCAGCGCCCGCGAAGGCTGGGAGCAGGCCCGCGCCTTCCTGCGCGACCCGGCCATCGGCCTCGTCATCCTCGACGAGCTCAACATCGTGCTCAAGTACGCCTACCTGGACGTGGCCGAAGTCATCGCCGACCTCCAGGCCCGCCCCGCCCACCAGCACGTCATCGTCACCGGCCGCGCCGCGCCCGATGCGCTGGTCGAAGTGGCCGACACCGTCACCGACATGGGCGCCACCAAACACGCCTTCAAGGCCGGCATCGCCGCCCAGGCCGGCGTGGAGTTCTGAGCGCAAGACGCACCCCTCGATCTGTAGATCGGACTTCAGTCCGACAAACCTCACCCGCTCAACCCGCGCTGTCGGACTAAAGTCCGACCTACAGGGATGTGCCTTGTCTTTTTGTGGGGCGACGCGGCCGATGTCGCGCCTTATCGGCCGTCCCTACGCCCGGCCGCACCTCTCGATCTGTAGGTCAATGAGATGGACTCCTCCCTCCTGAAACGGCTTCGATGAGCCAGACTGGGAAGTGTCACCCCCGGTCAATCAGAAAGAAGGAGTCCGCCATGAAGATTACGCGTATCGGCCTTGATCTG
>NZ_SSXU01000125.1 GCF_009469605.1 Zoogloea sp. 1C4
AGAAAGTATAGTAGTCATAACCATATAAATTTAGGGTATAAAATACTGAGAAGAAATATTCAAGATGGTAAGAATATATTAACCCAAGATATGTTAAGTGATACTAACACTATTTATGTAATAAAATACGATTTTAATTTAAACGGATAGACTATAAATATTCCTAGAAGATGTAAAATATTATTTGATGGTGGCAGTATAACTAATGGTAAAATAAATTCAAAAGCTAACATTGAAAACTTTGGTGTAGACGGTTTCTTTACTTTTAAAGATGTTACTTTTGGTGCTTATGGTGCTATATTAGATTTATCAAAATCAATACTTCCTACAGTTGAAAAAAATGGTACATACGGATATGATCTTTCTTTAATATTAAATACAATAAACAAGTGGAAAGCAGATAGCCATTATAACTTAAATTTAACAGTTCTATTTCCATGGAGTTTAACTTACTATATAAAAGAAACCATATTTATTCTTAAGAATACATCTATAGATTTAAATGGATCTAGGATAACTCCTATAAATACTTTGGATTATTGTTTTTCTGTTTCTTCTACTGATAAAAAATACGATAATACAAATACAGCAATGGATAAACATGTATTTATTAAAAATTTTATGGTAGATGATTCATTTAATACAGAATCAAAAATAATATTCTGTGCTGACAAAAGAGAGATATGTAATATAAAAGCTGTCAACATTAGAAACACTTTAATAACTTATGGTGGATATTTAGGAAAAGGTTATGAAAATGATCATAACTATATTGATCATAAGTATATTCACGATATAGAACTAAGCAATGATGACAGAGATTTTTACGACATTGTTATTGGAAAAGGAGACGGATGCAGGCTGGATGCTATTCACGGTTGTAAGATTAGAATAGAAGGTTCTCAAGGGTTTATCTCTTCGAATTGCATAAATTGCGGATTTAATATTATTGGTTCTCAAGGAACTATAATAAACCATCACGATGAAGAAGCAAAAGAATATAGTATAACAAACTCTATGGTTACTATAATTCAAAGTAAGATATGGAGGCATAATAAACATCTTATTAATATACGAGATA
>NZ_SSXU01000126.1 GCF_009469605.1 Zoogloea sp. 1C4
TACTTTACTTGGTACTAAACTTACTACTTCAGTAATAACAGTAAAGGATGCCTATGGAAACATTATTCAATTAGGTTCTGAAACTAAGATGAAATTCTAGAGATATAGAAAGTACACTTGCAAAGATTATATTGCATATGTTAAAGGTAATAGGATATATGTAGAAGGTGATGCTAATCAACTAGAATATATTGATGTAGAAATAATTGCTGAAGATCCTACTGAAGATAAACTATGTTACAATCCTGATAAGGATGAATATCCTTTACCAGCTTATATGTGGGGAACAGTTAAGTAGCTAATCTTTACTAAAGATTTCTTAACTATGAGATAGCAAGTATCTGATACTACTAACGATAGTAAGGATGATACTTAGAATGTAATGAATTAGAATGTTAACAGAAGTATAAGACGATGAATGAATTAAATAAATCAGCTAATAAAACGGTATCTTATACTATACCTTCATTCTATAACCATTACTTAAGTAGTATAGAACCAGATACAGTATACGATATAGATTATACTACTTATAGAAAGATAGTAACAGACTACTTTTATCACTTAAGAGATTAGTTATTAGAAGAAAGTAAAGAAGTTAAATTACCTTATAGAATGGGTAGTATTCAAATAGTAAAGAAACAGCCTAAACATTTAGATGGTAGAAGTCTTAGAATAGATTATAAAGCTACTAAAGAGTTAGGTAAACTTACTTATTTACTTAATGAACACTCAGGATTCTACAAGTATAGACTTTACTGGAATAAATAGGACATGCTAGTGTCTAACAAAAGTAAGTATTAGATTGTACTTACTAGAGCAAATAAAAGGCATTTAGCACAAATAATTAAATAGAATATTCACGATTACGAATAGCAGCCATGATATATAAAATGACAAGTAGTAAAGCCGTGATTGCTAAAGTAATTGCGGACTTAGGTTTAAATGAAACCGAAATACCTATTACTGACATCAAACAATGGATAGGTGAAAGTTTAATGAATATAGGTTCTGTTAATCAACTAGATCATAAAGTAGAAGTAATACCTATCAATGGTTATTAGGCTAAGTTA
>NZ_SSXU01000127.1 GCF_009469605.1 Zoogloea sp. 1C4
ATTAATACGTTTTAAGGGCATTATGGGAACAATAATAATAGTACTTGTGAGTATTATTGGTTTTGGTGCTCTTACTTATCGTCAAGGAAAGAAAGAAGGTTATGACCAAGGTAGAATTGATGGTTACGAAGAGTGTAAACAAAACTTTAATAAGATACAAGAATTTAAACAAAAGATATTAAATAAAAAGTTAGACATATGGAAGGATACAAAGTAATTAAGGATTTTAGCTTCGCTGAAAAAGGTGATGTGTTTACTAAAGTTGAAGATTTAAACTTGTGGGAACTTCAGAAATCTGAAGTAGTATCAGATACAGAAACTTATACTTCAATGGCATTTGATTCTTCTACTATGGAAGAATTAGCCAATAAAGATTATGTAATTTGGTACAGTGAAGAAGCACAAGAAGGTGTGGATGAATGTGAATGCTGTTGCAATAAGTTAGAGAAAGTAAAAGAATACGTTAATACTTTGATTGATACATATACCAAAGATTATAACGAATTGATGAAGGATTATAATGAAGGCAATGTTCAACAGTGTGTTAAAGTAGAAGCAGAAACTGTATACCATAATTTAAATAAAGTTCTTAATAGTATTAAAGATTTGTTAGATGAATAAATTAGTAAAGACTGTTAATAAAGGCAATCTTTACTATGAATACCTTAACGCTTTAAATGGTATACTACAACTTACAAACAGGGAATTGGAGTTACTTACTAAGTTCGTTGAATTAGATGTGAACTTTACTCCAATACCTGGTGTAAGTAAAAATGTAGCCAATACTGACAATCGTAGAATGATTAAAAGTACTATGGGTATTACTCCAGATAACTTAAGTAGATATATAAGTAAGTTCAAGAAAGAGGGTCTTTTAGTACAGGGAAAAGCAGAAGATGAATTAGTAGTTAATAAGATACTAATTCCAGAGATAATAAAAGATAGGGTGCAAATAACGTTAATACTAAGAGTAAATGAATAATAAAATAAATAATAAACATTTCTATATGATCTTTGACAATGGGCATATAGTACATGTAGAGAATAGAAGTAATAGGTTAGTACGATATT
>NZ_SSXU01000012.1 GCF_009469605.1 Zoogloea sp. 1C4
GTGGCCCAAGGGCGGGTACGGCATCCCGCCGCTCAACCTGAGGTGCCCCCCAGGTATGCAGTCCCGGCCCCGCACAAAGACCTGAAAACGACCGGTTCCGCACATCAACACAATACAAGGTCGGGTTCCAGGTGCTGGCCAGGGTCAGGTCGAAGACCTGGTGGTAGATACCCGCCGTCACCCCCGACGGGAAGCCGACGAAAGTCGGCACCTGGGTCGCGACCCCCGCGGTCCCGGTCATCGCCACCGGCGTGCAGCAGTGGATGTGGGACGCCGTCACGTTGCCCGTCAGCCCGCCGAAACTCACGTCCAGCGTCATCGTGAGCGCCGTCGTATCCACCAGAAGTGTTGCAGCGCCAAAACCCGCCGACGCGTTGGGCGGCGCCTCGGCTGCGCCGCTCAGGATCGTCGAGTAACTCACCAGCGAGGCACCGGCCAGCGGCGCAGACAAGGCCAGGACACCGGCCACCCCACAACGAACAGCGTTCTGCAACAAGGACATGGCAACTCTCCCGGGGGAAATCAAGACGTTTGGGTAGGACGCAGCGCAATTCACCGAATCGCGAATGAAACGCAGCCGCGTTCTCTTTTTGTAGCACATCGAACCCCATCGCGCCCCCGTTACAACTGAACATGGCCTTACATTTGGGCTGACAACCCGCGCCAGGGGCCGGCGTTATTCGCTGCAAGGGCAGGCAATCACGCCGCCCGGACCAAAACGTCATCCCTCAGGAGAACATCTCATGCTGAACAAGATCATCGCCCTTGCCATCACCGCCGGCTTTGCCACTGTCTCCTTCGCCCAGACCCCGGCCGCTCCGGCCCAGGCCGCGCCCGCCGCCAAGGCCGCCGTCGCCGCCGCTACCGAGAAGAAGGTCGAAGCCGTCAAGGCCGAAGTCGCCAAGCCGACCGAACCCGCCAAGGTCGAGCCCGCTCCCGCCGCCGCCACGCCGGCCAAGGCTGAAGCACCGAAGGCCGTGAAGAAGGTCCACAAGACCGCGAAGACTGCCAAGCAGGCCGCGAGGAAGGCCGAAGCCGCACCGGCCGCCGCCGCTGCCGCCACCCCGGCTGCTGCACCTGCCGCCGGCGCCAAGTAAGCCAGCCAGATCGCCCAGCCTCACGGGGCGTGTTCCGGGAAACCGGGGCACGCCCCGCGGTGCGTTTACCGCCCACCAGCGACGCAAGGCGCCCGATCCATTCAAGCTGCCCGCAAGGCGTACATGAGAATTGTTCTCGTTTACTTTATTCTCGCCACGGCCTATATTGAGAATCATTCTCAACTAAAAGGAGAGTGATCCGATGGAACCCCGCCTCGCATCCGCCCCGCCCGCCAGCCTGTGGGCCGGCGCCCTCAGCGCCGTGCTGAGCTACGACGAAACCGGCTGCCCCCACGCCTCCCGCCGCGCCGCCGATCTCCTCGCCCGCCTTGCCGACTTTCCCGACACCGACCGCGACCTGCGCGACCTCTGCGAGCGCGCCAGCCAGCGCCTCGACCGCAGCCCGGAGAAGCCCCATGTGCCGCAACGCTGAACGCCTGCCACCCGGCGCCGCCGTGTTCGCCGAGCCGCCCGCGCCTATCAAGCCCGACACGCCCCGCGCTCGCCCGCGCCTGTGGACCCTCGACCCCCAGCACCACTGCCCGATCATCGGCACCTGCCTGCCCCTGGGCGACCTGCAGCGCATCGCCAAACGCTGCCATTTCGCCGCCCGCCCGGACGACGACTTCGCCCTGCACGTGGAAGCCGTGAGCCACGCCCGCAGCCGCAACCCGGCCTCCGAAGCCATCCAGCGCCACCTCGACGCCCGCTACCGGCTGGCCGTGGCCCGCTTCGCGCGCTTCAAGACCGACGCCGAGCTTCGTGACGAATGGCTGGCCTGCTTGGCCCGGGGCGAGGTGGCCGGCCCCCTTTGGGCGCTGTGCACCCACCGGATGGCCTCCGCCGAAACCCTGCAGGCGGCCTACCAGCGCGTGCACATGCTGTCCCACCAGGTGGGCGCCGGGCTCGCGGCCGACACCCGGCGGCTCGCCCAGCTCGAAAAGGAAAACACCGAACTGCGCTCCGGCCTCAAGCGCGAACTCACAGCCCTGCGCCGCCAGCTCGCCGCCGCCGAATCAGCCCTCATGGAGCGCGACGCCGCCCGCACCGAGGCTGCCGAGCTGAAGAAGCGCCTTCAACGCTTCGAATCCGGTCAGGTGATGGTCGATCTGGGCCGCCGGCTGATGAGCCTGCAGGGCGCCACCGAAGACCTCGCCAGCGCCACCCGGCGCATCTACACCCTGGAAAGCACCCTCAAGGACGCCCACCAGGAGAGCATCCGCCTCGCCGCCGAGCGGGATACCGCCCTATCCGAGCGCAACGCTCTCGAAGCCATCCTGCAGGCCAGCCTGCCCGCGGTGGAGGACGCCGACACCGAAGCCGTGTGCACCCGTGCCGGCAGCGACGACTGCGCCGGCTGCCCCCAGGCCACCAGCGAGCGCTGCATCCTCTACGTGGGCGGCCGCGCCGCGCTGATCGCCCAGTACCGCCAGCTCGCCGGTCGGCTCGGCATCAAGCTGATCCACCACGACGGCGGCCTGGAGGAATCCCTCTCGCGCCTGCCCGACCTCATCAACGGCGCCGACGCGGTGCTGTGCCCCACCGACCACATCAGCCACAACGCCTACTACCACGTGAAGAGCCACTGCAAGCGCATCGGCCGGCCGTGCCTGTTCTACAAGGGCGCAGGCGTATCCGGCTTTGCGGCGGCGGTGGCGCGGGTCAATCGGGGGGAATACAGCGTTGCCGGTCAGGACGAGGCCTGAGCCAATCAGGTCACCGGCTGCAGCCGGCCCGCCCGCGAGAGCGGGATGAAACTCAACGCCTGGGCCGCCAGCAGCAGCACGAAGGCCACCACCAGCGCCGTGGCGGCGCTCATCCCGCCGCCGCCGCGCAGGCCATCCACCAGCCCGCCCAGCCCCCACTGCACGCCAAACGCGCCGACGAAGGCCACCAGGTTGATGCAGGTCGTCACCCGGCCCGCGAGGCGCAGCGGAAAGTAACCCGCCAGCACGCCGTACATCTGCGCGCCGGTGGCCGACACCACGCCCAGCAGGCACCACAGCGCCAGGGTCGGGCCCACCTGCGCGATGATCAGCGCCTCCACCACCATGCTCGCGAAGAGCCCGATCTGCATCAGCCGCAGGGGCGACACGCCGCGCGCCGCGAGGGGAATCGCCCAGGTGCCGATGGACAGCTGACCCGCCAGCATCCCCACGTTGAGCCACAGCAGGTGATCCGCCGCCAGCGCCCGGCTGTAGCCATTCACCTCCATCAGCCAGGGCACCGCCCACAGGCCCTGGAGCGCCATGAAGCCGCCGGTGAAGAACGCCGACTGGGCCGCAAAGCCCCGGAAGGGCACCGCCGTCAGCACCTCGCCCACCCCGCGCAGGGCCTGCTGGAGATCGCCCTTCTCGTGCCCGTCGTCCCGCTCCGGCATCGCGAAGAAGATCGTCGCCGCCACCAGCACTGCCAGCACCGCCACCACCCAGAAGGCGCCACGCCAGCCGATGAAGGGCAGGGCCGCCTCGAGGGGCGCCGAGGCCGTCACCGCCCCGAGGGCGCCGCTGGACATCACGTAGCCGGTCATCGACGCCAGCTTGTCCCGGGGAAACCACAGCGTGAACCCCTTCAGCCCCGCCATCAGGCAGGCCGACACGCCGAAGCCGATCAAACCCCGCGCGCCGGCCAGCACCGGCAGGCTGTCGCCCAGCGCGAACAGCGCCGCGCCCAGCCCGGTAAGCAGCAGGAGCAAGGCCTCGACCCGTCGCGGCCCGTAGCGGTCGAGGGCGATCCCCACCGGGATCTGGGCGAGGGCGAAGGCAAAAAAGTAGGTGCTCGTCAGCAGCCCCAGATCGGCCGCGCCCAGGCCCAGTTCACGGGTCAGGTCGGGCGAAATCACCGCATTCACGGTGCGCATCAGGTATGAAAGGTAATAGCCCGCGGCAAAGGGCAGAAACACCCGCGTGACGAGAGAAGCCCGTGAAGGCAGGGACGACGACGACATGGACAACGACCGGCAGTTTGCGCAAGGCCGCAGCTTACCGGCCCGGCCAGCCGGCGTCTCTGCCGATGAGGGAAAGCCCCAAGTCGCCCGCCACACCGGCCTCGCGCAGGACATAAGCGATTTGACTAAAGTTTACTCAAGTGCCGCCGTAAGCACCGCAGCAGCCCCAAGGAGTGCTCCATGACCGCTACCATTCTTCTCGTCGACGACAGCCGCGCTTCCCGCATGTTGTGCAGTTCGATCATCCGGAGCCTGCGTCCCGGGCTTCAGATCCTCGAGGCTGGCGACGGCAACGACGCCCTGTCTGTGCTCGCCAGCCAGCCCCCGCAGCTCGCGGTGATCGACATGAACATGCCCGGGATGTCCGGGCTCGAACTGGCCGAGAAGCTGCGCACCAGCCATCCGGACATCCGGCTCGCCCTGCTCACCGCCAACGTCCAGGAATCCATCCAGCGCCGGGCCGCCGAGCTGGGGGTGCATTTCTTCCGCAAACCGATCACCGAATCCGTCGTGGCCAGCATTCTGGGCCTGCTGGACTGACGCCATGCGCACCTTCTCCGACCTCGAGATGGATGCCCTGGCGGAAGCCTTCAACCTGTCGCTCGGCGAAGCGGCCGCCACCTTTTCGGCCATCGTCCACGAAGAGATCGAACTGTCGGTGCCCATCGTCGAGTTCATCTCCCGGGACGAGCTCACCCGCCGCCTGCAGGGCGACAAGGCCGACCAGGACCCGACCCGCCTGTGCCGCATCAACCAGAGCTTCACCGGCAGCGACGGCCTCGTCACTGACGCCCTGCTGCTCTTCCCCGAGCACGGCAGCCTCGAGATCGTCCGCCGCATGCTCGGCGACGACACGCCAATCGCTCACATCACCGAGCTCGAACAGGACGCCCTCGCCGAGATCGGCAACATCATCATCAACAGCTGCATGAGCAGCCTCGCCAACCTGTTCGGCACCGAGCTCATCGGCTCCCTGCCCCGGGTCCAGTGCAGCGACGCCGCCCATCTGCTCGACGACAAGGCCGCGGACAACCTCATCCTCGTCGCCCGGATCGGCATGGTGATGTCGGCCCACAACCTGTCGGGCTTCGTGCTGTTCCTGATGGACGTGCCCTCGGTGGACCAGTTCATGGCCCGCGTCGCCCACCTGTTCAGGCTGCCCTCCGCGGCGCTCCAATGAACGACGACCACCTCCTGGCCGACAGCGTCGACATCGGGCTGATCCTCCTCGACCACGACGGGCGCATCCGCCTGTGGAACCGCTGGATCGCCCAGCGCGCCACCCGCGCCGCCCACGAGGCCGAAGGCATGACCCTCACCGAGGCCTTCGGAAACCACATCGACCCGCGGCTCACCCTCGTCGTGCGCGAAGCCATCGACTTCGGCTGGACCGCCCGCCTGTCCCACGCCCTGCACCCGATGCCGCTGCCGCTTTTCCCCCCGGGCAGCGACCACAGCCAGCGCATGATGCAGGCCATCGACGTCACCCCCACCACCGACGGCACCCGCCGCATGTGCCTGCTGCAGGTGCGCGACGTGACCGAGGCGGTGCACCGGGAGGCGCTTCTCAAGCAGCAGGCCCACCAGCTGCGCAACGACCTCCAGCGTCTGTCCCGCGCCCAGGAAGAACTCCAGCGCAGCGAGATGCGCTTCCGCGAGCTCGCCCGCCAGGCCCCCGCCGGGCTGTTCGAGGCCGACGCCGAAGCCCGCTGCACCTTCCTCAACGAGCGCGGCGAGCAGCTCCTCGGCCGCGAGCTCGCCCACGTGGCCGGCAGCCCGTGGCCAAATCTCCTGCCCGCCGCCGAACAGGAGCGCATCCACGACCGCTGGCTGCTGGCCGTCAAATCCGCCACCCGCTTCTCGGAAGAATTCCGCTACATCCACCCCAGCGGCCGGCCCCTGTGGCTGCGCGCCGAGGCCGGCGCCCTGCGCGACCAGCACGGCCAGATCCGCGGCTTCATTGGCACCATCGTGGACATCACCGAGTTCCACGAACGGGCCAGCCGCAACGAGTTCCGCGCCAACCACGACAGCCTCACCGGCCAGCTCAACCGCGACCACTTCGAGCGTCACCTGCGGGCGGCGATCTCCGGGGCGCGGGAAGTCACCGACCGCATTGCCCTGCTGTTCATCGACCTCGACGACTTCAAGGTCATCAACGACACCCACGGTCACCAGGCCGGCGACACCGTGCTCAAGGCGGTGGCCTACCGGGTGCGCCGGGTGGTGCGCGCCGAAGACCGGGTGGCCCGCTACGGCGGCGACGAGTTCGCGGTGCTGCTCTACGAAGCCGGCGATGACCGTTCGCTGGCGGCCATCGTCGCCAAGATCACCCACGCCGTGGCGCTGCCGATCAACCTCGGCCACTGCCACGTGCGCATCAGCTGTTCGATCGGGCTGGCGGTGTATCCCGACGATGCGCAGGACCCGAACGGCCTGCTCAACCAGGCCGACCTGCGCATGTACGACGGCAAGCGCGGCCGGCCGGCGCGCGCCGGCCTGGCACCGCCCACCGCCTGAGCGGCGCCGGGATCAGCCCGTGACGGCCGGGCTCGGCGGGAGGGCGCAGGCCGCCCGGTATTCCGCCGCCAGACGGTCGCACAGCTCGCGCACCGGCGGCGCGTCGTGGATCGTCGCCACGCCGTGGCCGGCGCTCCACACATCCCGCCAGGCCTTGGCCTCGTCCGACAAGGCCTTCAGCTTCCCCTTGCCCACACCCTGCACCAGCTCCTCGCGCTTGTGGCCAAGCCGCTCCAGGCTCGGCCACAGGAAGTTGGCGTTGGTGCCGGAGATCGCGTCGGTGTAGACGACATCGCCCGCCGAGCTGTCGATGAGCATCTGCTTGTAGGCGTCCTGGGCGTTGGATTCGCGGGTCGCGATGAAACGCGTGCCCATGTAGGCCAGATCGGCACCGAGCACCTCGGCCGCACGCACCGTGTAGCCGTCGGAGATCGACCCACCCAGCACCAGCGTGCCGTCCCAAAATTCGCGGATCTCCCGCACCAGGCTGAAGGCGCTCTGGGTGCCCGCGTGGCCGCCCGCGCCGGCGCCCACCGCGATGATTCCGTCCACGCCGGCGGCGATGGCCTTCTTCGCGTGATAGGCGTGGATCACGTCGGAAAACACCAGTCCGCCGTACTCATGCACTGCCTTCACCACCTCGCCCGGGTGGCCCAGGCTGGTGATGACGAAGGGCACCTTGTGGCGGCAGATGAGCTCCAGATCAGGCGCCACCCGCGGATTGGATGCGTGGAGGATCAGGTTGACGCCGTAGGGCGACACCGCCGCCGACGGATCGGCAGCCTTCGCGGCCGCAAGCGCGCCGGATATCTCGCCCAGCCAGGCATCAAACTGTTCGGAGGTGCGCGCATTGAGCGCCGGGAAGGTGCCCGCGACGCCGGCCTTGCAGGTCTCGATGACCAGCGACGGGCCGGAAACCAGGAACATCGGGGCAGCGATGGCGGGCAGGCGCAGGGCGCCGCGGAAAACGGACGGAATGCTCATGAAGTCTCCTCGGTATTCTTGTGGGTGCAGCGGGGATCAAATCTAGCACCATACGGAGGAGTACGGAAACCGGCCTAGTTTCCGGGCTCCGGAGCAGGTGCGGGAGCTGGCGCGGGCTTGGGTGCCGGCGCGGCGGCCGGGGCTGCGGCAGGCGCCGGCGGTGAAGTGGGTGCTGGCGCAGGCGTGGGAGCCGCCGGGCGGGGCGCCGGCTTGACCACCGGCCGGGGCGCAGGCGGCGCGATCACCACCGGCTTCACCGGGGCCATCGGCGCCGCGCCCGGATCGAGCTGCCAGTCGGGCCGGGCGAGGGCGCCCCGGGCCCGCACGGGCACCGGCACGCCGCGCAGACCGCCGAGCAGGGGCGTGTCCACCGGCGCCACGGCCAGCAGGTTCAGCCGGACGAGGGCGTCGACGCGCGGGCCGGACAGATCGATGCTGCCGCCCCCCGTGAGCGCCAGCGTCGGGCTGCGGGCCTGCAGATCACTGCTGCGGGCGTGACCGCCGGCCACCTCGAACCCTGCCGTGAGCTCGCCCACCGGCGTGCTCTCGGTGTCCCGGTACGGTCGTCTGGCAGGCTGGCGCGCCTGGATCGGCCCGCGCCAGTCCTTCAGCGCGGCCGTGGCGTCGATGCCGCGCAGCACGCCGCCGCGCAGGCGCACGCGGGCTTGACCGGACAGGCCATGGCGCACGTCGGCCAGGGTCTGGCCGGCACCGCTCACGTCGATGAACAGGTTGAGCAGGCCGCTCGCCGGCTCCCGGCCGGTCGCGTCGCGGAGCAGCGGTGCCACATTGACGTTCTGCACGTAGCTGCGCCACTGGAGCTTGTTGCCCTCGGCCAGGCTGGCCGTGCCTTCCAGGGTGCCACCGTAGAGACTGCCGGTGTAGGCCGTCGCCGCGAGCTTGCCCCCGTGGAGCGCCAAGGGCAGGCGCAGGCGCTCGACGTGCACGCCGCCAAGTTTGAGGCTCGCGACCTTCAGCACCCCGTCCGCATCCAGCCCCGACAGGGCCGCGGCGTCGATGCGGGTAGTGCCGTCGATGGGGCCCAGATGGCGGTCGGCGTCGAAGCGGTCCACGTCCAGATCGAAGCCGATGCCTGGGGCCGAGAGCTTCGGCAGATTCCAGCTCCCCGTCAGATGGCTGTCGCCAAACCGCAGATTCAGCTTGCCACCGCCGTTGTCGCGCCCCAAATCAAACTTGCCGCCCAGCTGGGTGGCGATCTTGAGGGGCGCGGCGCCAGGCTTGGCAGCCGTCAGGCCCAGCTCGCCGGCCAGCGCCGGGATGTCCAGCACCCGCGCATCCGCCTGCCAGCTGGCCGCGCCACTGAGGCTGCCAGCCAACTGGCCCGCCGGGGTCTTCCAGTCGATGTCGGCGCTGAGCTTGTCCACCGCCAGCTGGTTGCCCTTGGCGGCGAGGCCGGCGATCCGGGCGCGGAGTTGGCCGCCGTAGGGCTTGCCGTCGATCCGCAGGGCGGCGTCGGCCGTAGCGGCCTCGGGGCCGGCAACGCCCAGCACCACCCGCGGTGCGGTGACGCGCAGTTCGGCCAGCCGCCCGTCGGATCTGTCCTTGCCCGCGAAGCTCAGGCCGCTCGCCTGGAGCGCGCCGTCCGCGGGAATCTGAAGTTCGGCGACCGCCAGATCCACATCGACCTCGGCCCGGTCAGCCAGCGCGCCGCGAACCGCCAGATGGGCGCTGCGCGCCTGATGGCCCGCGTCGCCGTCGAGCCGGTAGCCGGTCTGCAGCTCGATGCGCGCATCGGCGAGGGGCGTGGCCTGAGTGAGCCGGGCCGAGAGTTCGAGCCGGCCATCGGCCTTGCGCCCGAGCCGGCTGGTGCCAAGGCGGATGTCCGACAGCGCGAAGTTGCGGCCAGTGGTCTCGTCGATCCAGTTGAGCACGCCGCCGGTCACCGCCAGCTTGTCCACGTCGAACTCCAGCGGCGCCTCGGCGGGCAGCGGGGTGAGGAGATCGGCCACCGACAGCTTGCCGTCCTTGCCCCGACGCAGGGCCAGCCGCAGCCCGTCCACCTCGACCCGATCCACCACCACGCGCTGGGCCAGCAGCGGCAGCAGGCGCAGCCCGATGGTGCCCTGCTCGATGCCGAGGAACTCGCCGTCGCCGTTGCGGCCGGAGAGCGACATGGCCGGCAGGCGCAGCTCGAGCCGCGGGAACATGGCGAGCTCCACCGCGCCGTCGAAGCGCAGGGTGCGCTGATGGCGTTGCTTGGTGAAGTGGCTCAGGTCGGTCGCCAGGCGGGCGCCGTCAAAGGTGGCGTAGAGATACAGCGCACCGGTGGCGACGGCCGTGCTGGCGCCACCGAGGGCGAAGGCCAGGTACTTGAGGTATTTGAAACGCATTTCCGGAGAAATCACGACTCCCGTGGCCTCGATCTTACCCCAGGCCTGCGCTCAGCCCGTAATGAGCGGTGCGGAGCTGCGCAGCGGCAGGCGCAGCTCGAAGGTGCTGCCCTTGCCGAGCTCGCTCTCGACGTTCACCGAGCCACCGTGGCGCTCGGCCACGGTCTTCACGATGAGCAGGCCGAGGCCGACCCCGGTGGGCTTGTCGCGCCCTTCCTCGACGATGCGCGAGAAGCGCTTGAAGAGCCGCGGCAGGGCGTCCGCCGCCATGCCTTCACCCTGGTCGCTGACGCGGATCACCCAGTCTGGCCCCTCGGCCGACAGGCGCACCGACACCGTGCTGTTGGCGGCGCCGTACTTGATGGCGTTGGTGAGCAGGTTGATGACCGCGCGGCGCAGCAGCGAGAAGTCGCCGCGCACGATGGCTTCCTCGGTCTCGGCGTCGCGGGTATCGACGTCGACGCGGATGCCCCGCGCGTGGGCCTGGGGCCACACTTCGTCGGCGGCCGAATCCACCAGACCGGCGAGGTCCAGCTCCACGAAGTCCTTCGGATCGGAACCCTCGGCGCGCACCAGGCGGAACAGGCCGTCGGCCAGATCGAGCGCCGAGCGGGCGTAGCGGTCGATGCGCGGGATCTGGGCGCCCCAGTCGGTCTTCTCGCCCTGGTGGCCGTCGATCAGGGTGAGGATGGAGGCCAGCGGCGCCCGCAGGTCGTGGGACAGGAAGTGCATGGTGTCCTCGCGGCTGCGCTGGGCTTCGTGCATCGCGGTGACGTCGGCGAGGCCAATCACCCGCCCGGGCCGGCCGCTGGATTCGGTGACCAGATCGGCCACCGACACCAGCAGGTAGCGCTTCTTGTCGGGGGTCAGCTCGAACTGGCGGATGCCCGAGAAGCCGGACAGGTCGGGCAGGCCATCGCGCATCGGCACATACACCGGCCACGGCAGCTCGCGCAGGGCGGCCAGCAGGGCATCGCTGCGGAAGGCGCGCAGCAGGTAGCGGGCGCGTTCGTTGTGGAGGATCACCCGGTCGAGCTGGTCGATCACCACCACGCCGATGGGCAGGTGCTCGAGGGTGTCGGCGATGAAGCGGCGCACGTCCCGCTGGTGCTGGGCCACCTGACGGACGATGCGGATGCGCTGCTCCAGCGGATCGGCAGCCGCGGTGCCGGAATCGTCGGGCAGCAGGCCAAGGGGCGAGCCTTCGCGCTCGAGGGCGATCAGCTCGGCGTCCAGGTAGCGCTGGGCCGCTTCGAGGCGTCGCCAGCTCCACAGCGGATAGGCCAGCATGCAGCCGAGCACCGCCGACGCCGGCCCGAACCACCAGCCGCCCACCGTCACCCCCAGCGCCGCCAGCAGCAGCGCAGCAGCGGCGAGGACGAAGGAGGTCATCAGGCCGATGCGGGCGTCGGCGTAGAGCAGCACCAGCATCAGCCCGCCCACCATCAGGCCGGCCACCAGCCCGGCGACCCACGCCGGCAGCGGGGTGATGACGCCGTTGCCGCGCAGGGCGTCGAAGACGTTGGCCTGGAACTCGATGCCCGGCATCGAGCGGGACAGGCCGGAGGTGGGTGTCGGCACCGCCTCGGCCATGCCGGCCGCGGTGGCGCCCACCAGCAGCAGCTTGCCGCGCAAGGCCGCGGCGGGCACTTCGCCGCTCAGCACCGCCCGGTAGGAATAATGGATGTAGCTGCCCGGCGAACCGGAGAAGCGGATGCGCAGCCAGCCGGCGCGTTGCCATTGCTGGGCGTCGGCGCCCTCGCGGGGGGCCGGTTGCGAATACCGGCCGCGCACCGCCGGATCGACAACCCGCAGCAGCGACAGGGCCAGCTGGGGATGGCGCGCCGTGCCGAAACCTTCCCACAGGTAGACGCTACGGGCGATGCCGTCAGGGTCGAACTCGAGCTGGTCGTGGCCGAGGGCGGCAGCGGCCTCGGCGAACATCGGCAGCGGCAGCACCTCGCCGCTCAGCACCGAGCCGGTGGTGGCCTGGCTGAGGGGCAGCACCACCCGGCCAAAACTGCGCATGGCCCGGGCGAGGGCCTCGTCGGCGCCCGGGTCGTCACGGCTCGGCGCATCCAGCAGCACGTCGAACATCATCGCCGAGGCGCCGACTTCCCGCGCCCGGTCGATCAGCGCGGCGTGCACGCGACGCGACCACGGCCAGCGGCCCAGACTGGCCAGGCTGGCGTCGTCGATGGAGATGATCACCACCTCGTCGCTCGGCGGCGACACCCAGCTGGTGAGCACGCCGTCGTAGATCGTCTGGTCGATGCGCCACAGCCAGCCCTCCACCGCCGACGCCACGGCCAGCGTCACGCACAGAAGGGTGACCGCAACCCACTCGACGTTGGGGCGGCGCAGGGATCCGCCGACGTTTCTCACGGGTTGGAAACGGCGGGCGACGAGAGGGACCACCAGGGCAGCAGGTAGAAGGTCAGGAGCGTCTGGACACCCGACCACGGGCTGGTCGTGCCATCCGGATGGGTGCTGCGCAGACGCAGGTAATAGGTGCCCGAGGCAGGCGCCGCGACGGTGAAGGCCGCCTCGCCGATGCGCTGATCGGCAATCAGGTCGGTAAAGCCGGCATCCCGCGCCAGCTGCACGTCGTAGATCTGGCTGTCGCCAGCGGGCCAGGCAAAGCGCAGGCGCTGGTTGTAGGCGGTCAGGCTGACCGGGCCGGGCGCCGCCCGGACGATGAACGCGTGAGGCTCGCCCCACGGGCCCTGATGGCCGTCGGCGGCGACGCTGGCCACCCGCCAGTCGTAACGGCCCGGCGCGAGCTGCGGAGCCAGTTCGAGGCCGTCCACGTCGCGCTCGAGCAGCGGCGTGGCGAAGCGGCCGTCGGTGGCAAGCTGGACGCGATAACGCGCTGCGTCGCCCTCGGCCCGCCAGGCGAGCCGGCCGTCGGTCGCGGCCAGCACGGCCGGGGCGAGGGGGCGGGCACGGACTTCAAACGTCCGGGACGCGTCGAGGCCTTCGAGGCCGGCATCGTCGATCGCCCGCACGCGCAGCCAGTAGGTGCCGTCGGGCAGGCCACTGAAGCGGGCCTGGGGCGTAGCAAACACGCCATCCATCACCACGTCGGCAAAGGCCTGGTCGCGGGCGACCTGGGCCCGGTAGCCGGTGGCCTTGTCCACGGGCGCGAAGGGCAGGCTCAGGGCAACCTGCTCGAACCGGGCGGGGACGCTGTCGAGCGCCGGCGCGGGCAGCAGCGGGCGAACCGGCGGCGGCGCCTGGCCGGCCTTGGCGACGAGGCCGAAGCCCGTCGGCAGGGCCTTCGGCGCGCCGCTGCCGGCGGGGTTGAACTGCACCTCACCGCCGGTGACTTCAGCCTGGGCGGCGTGGGCGTCGGGGTTGGCGCCGACGCGGAACTCGGTGCCGCGAACGGCGACGGAGCCGGTCGGCGTGCGGATCTGGTAACGGGCGGCCGGCCCGCGCTGGGCCTCGACGCGGGTTTCGACGCGCCCGCGTTCAAGGAAGACTTCGGCGCTCTGGCCGCTGAAACCCGGCACGCCGTGCAGCTTGTCGAGGCGCGCGGCGCTCTGGGGCTGGACGGTCAGGCGGGATTCGTCGGGCATCGCGATGGTCACGAAGGCGCCCACGCCAGTGCGCAGGAAGGCGCCGGCAGGCACCTTGGCGTCAAGCCCGAGGGCCCGACCGTCCGTCGTCACATCGCCCTGCAGGGCGATCACCCGGGCCATCTTCGGTTCGATCCGCATCCACGCTTCGGGAATCCGCAGCTTGGCGCCCACCGGCACCCGCAGGGAATCGAGCACGCGATTGTGGAGCTGGAGGTTCTTCCAGCCAAACGGCGCAGCCAGGAACTGTCGCTCCAGACCGATGAGCGTATCGCCCGATCGCGTGGTGTAGATGAGTTCCCGATCGGCGGCGAGGGCGCCGCAGGATGCCAGGGCACCCACGGCAAGGCCCAGAAAACGTAGAGGATGACAAACCACGGACGGTGTCTTTCGGTCGAGTTTGGCTCGATATATTAGTTGGCGGGCAACGGCAGGGTGCAAAACTTCGCAAACTCGTCCTGAACTGTGTCACGCCGTGCTAAAGACACGAGCTTAAGGGGCAATCGGCCTTTTAAGATGGAAAAGGATGCCTTGACCCTTATGGCAAGGTACCGGTTTCTCAAGCCAATAATCTGGATTATCAATCGATACAAGGGGTAGTTATGAGCTTTCTTCAGGAATTCAAAGAATTTGCAATGAAAGGCAATGTGGTCGACCTCGCCGTCGGTGTGATCATCGGTGGGGCCTTCCAGAAAATCGTCGATTCCCTCGTCAAGGACATGCTGATGCCGATCATCGGCAAGCTGCTGGGTGGCGTCGACTTCAAGCACCTTTACATCAACCTGGGTGACAAGACCTTCGAAACCATGGAAGCCGCCGAAAAGGCCGGCGCCCCGCTGTTCAAGTACGGCGTGTTCGTCAACTCCATCATCGACTTCATGATCGTGGCGATGGCCATCTTCGTGGCCATCAAGGCGATGAACAAGCTCAAGCGTGAAGAGCCCGCTCCGGTCGAAGAAGCCCCGGCCGAACCGGAAGACGTGAAGCTGCTGCGGGAAATCCGTGACGCGCTGAAGAAGTAAGCGCGCGGAAAACGGGGTTCCCGGACGGGAACCCCGGAAAACATCAGGCCGGCGAAAGCACTGCCGTGCCAAGAGAAGGCGACTCGGACGGGTCGATGCGCTCCAGCCGGTAACCGAAGTTATAGGTCGGAGTCAGACGGAAGCCGTTTTCCGGACGCAGGTTGAGCTTGCTGCGGACACGGCTGATGTGGGTATCGACCGTCCGGGTCGCCAGGTCGGGGTTACGGCCCCAGACGGCTTCCAGCAGGTGACCACGGGACAGCAGACGGCCCAGGTTGCGGAACAGGAAGGCCGCCAGCTCGAACTCCTTGTCGGTCATCTCGACGGGCACCCCATCGACCGTCAGCATCTTGCGGGCCAGGTCGAAGTTGTACGGCGCCACCACCAGACTCTGGTTATTGGTGCGCGGCTGCGAGCGGCGCATCACCGCCTCGATCCGCGACAGCAGCTCGATCCGGCGCGGTGGCTTGATCAGATAATCGTCGGCCCCGGCGCTGAAGGCATTGGCGATATCCTCCTCCGCATCGCGGGAGGTGATGAAGATCGCCGGCGTATCGTTGCCGCGCTCCACGCGCAGCCAGCGCAGCACCTGCTCGCCGGTGAGATCGGGCAGCACCCAGTCCACCAGGAACAGGTCAAAACTTTCACGGCTCGCTACGCGCATCAATTCGCGAGCCAATCCGAAACCATGCACATCGTGCCCGGCTTCCCTCAGCCAGCCCGTCAGGACTTCCATCTGGGCCGGATCATCTTCGAGAATAGCGAATCGCACGCTGGTCTACCTTTTTCGAGAAATTAAGCACGCCCACCCACAACCACGCGCCAGACTCCTTTGGCAGCAATTCACGCGAACGGAGTTCATGCGTAGTCACCCACATAAGGATTGCTTTCGCGCTCCTCGCCAAAATCCGACATCGGACCGTGACCGGGAATGAAAGCCACATCCTTGCCCAACGGCCAGAGCTTGTGACGGATGGAATTCACGAGCGTGGCATGATTTCCACGGGGGAAATCGGTACGGCCGATGGAACCGGCAAAAAGCACATCACCCACCACCGCCAGGCGTGCAGCGGTGCTGAAGAAGACGACGTGCCCGGGTGTATGACCCGGACAATGCAGCACATCCAGGGTTTCCTCGCCAATGCTGACGGTGTCACCATCGACCAGCCAGCGGTCGGGCGTGAAGGCCTCGACCTGCGGAAAGCCGAACATCTTGCTCTGCTGGGGCAGGGCGTCGATCCAGAAGCTGTCTTCACGCTCCGGACCTTCGATCGGCACATTGAGGCGACGGGCCAGCTCGGCCGTCCCGCCAGCATGATCGATATGGCCGTGGGTAAGAAGAATCTTCTCCACCGTCAGGCCGAGCGCTCCAATGGCTTCCGTGATGCGGTCCACATCACCCCCCGGATCCACCACCGCCGCGCGGCGCGAAGCATCACACCACAGCAGCGAGCAATTCTGTTCAAACGGAGTGACGGGGACGATCTTGTATCGAAGCATGTTTATTTTCTGGAATCGGAAAGGAGACGAAAGGACGTATGACTACGTATCTGAATCCACCGTTCGGTCCCGGCTTTCTGGATGTCCTGCATGCTTCAAAGTTTATCATGCACCAAATCGGCGACCATTCACGTTCTCGCCTCCCCGACCCAGAATGAGCGCACCTGACACGCTTGTTTTCATTCAAGGACGATTTGATGGAATGCAAATGTCAGAAAGCCTTGCGCGGATACAACGGCGAAATACATTTGGCAAAACCGGGGAAATGCTTGCCAACAAAGGCGATCCCGGATTTCATTCCACGAAGCAAATTGCACCCTTAATTGACAGGGAAATATGCGCGATGAAAAGGCGGGCTCCCGGCGCCGCCCCGGGAAGGGAGGAAAAATGTTTCAGCGGGGCGGCGGAGTGCTGCCGCGGGGATCGGTCAGCGCGATGTAACGGATGCGGTCCTGCTCGTAGCGCGTGCGGATCGCCTCGACCTCGCGCTTCTTCGCTTCGATCACCGACCCCTGGGCGGCCAGCTCGCTGTCGGACTCGCGCAGGGCCGCCGCGAGGGGCGACGGCATCGGGCGCCTGGCGTAGAACTCGGCCTCGCGGTTGAGGCTTTCACGCTTCTTGAGCAACTGGGCCTGCCGCGCCTCGGCACGCTTGAGCTCCTGGTCGACGCCTTCCAGTGCGCGGTCGCGGCGGGTTTCGATGTCGGCCACGCTGGAGTAGGTCTCGAGCAACGACTGGTTGCGTCGCTGCTCGGCGCGCAGCCGGGCCTGCTCCAGGCGCCGGGCGCGGTCTTCGGCCTCGCGGCGGGCGAGCTGTTCGGGCGTCAGGGGCGGCTCGACGAGACGCCGCACCGTGCCCTGGGGGCTCATCTCGCGGTAGCCCTTGCCGTAGCACTGCATCGGCAGCACGTCGCCGCACACCTGGTGGCCGTTGTCCATGCAGCAGAACACCGTCCCCTTCGTGGGCGTCTGCGCCCACGCGGGCAGCGCGGTCCAGAGGGCGAGGAGAAGGGCGCGTCGAACCATTGGATCAGGCTTCCGCGGCCACACCATAAGTTGCCCGGTAGCGCTGTACGGCTTCCAGGTTGGCCGCCAGGGCGGGGCTGTCGTGGAGGTAGGCGATGAGATCGGTCAGGGTTGCCACCGCCAGCACCGGGATGCCGTAGGTGTCGCGCACTTCCTGCACCGCCGACAGGCTGCCGGTGCCGCGCTCCATGCGGTCGAGGGCGATCACCACCGCCGACGGCGTGGCGCCGTGGGCGCGGATGATCTCGACGGATTCGCGCACCGAGGTGCCCGCGGAGATCACGTCGTCGAGGATGGCCACGCGGCCGGCCAGGGGTGCGCCGACCAGGGTGCCGCCTTCGCCGTGGTCCTTGGCTTCCTTGCGGTTGAAGCAGAAGGGCAGGCTGTGGCCGCGTTCGGCAAGCCGCATGGCCGTGCCGGCCACCAGCGGGATGCCCTTGTAGGCCGGCCCGAAGAGCATGTCGCAGGGCAGATCGGCCGCCACCAGGGTACGCGCGTAGAAATCACACAGCTGACCGAAGGACGCGCCGTCGTTGAACAGGCCCGCATTGAAGAAATAGGGCGACAGCCGCCCCGCCTTGGTGACGAACTCACCAAATCGCAGAACACCCTTGTCGCAGGCGAGCTGAATGAAATCGCGGCTAAAATTCACTTCGTTTCCAAAAATCGGACCAAGTTACACAAAATGTTACGCGTCGTGACCGTCAACCTCAACGGCATCCGTTCGGCCAGCGTGAAAGGGTTCCTGCCCTGGCTGGCACTTCAGAACGCGGATGTCGTGTGCCTGCAGGAGCTCAAGGCACAGATCGGCGACCTGACGCCGGAGATGATCAACCCCGGTTCGCTGACCGGCTATTTTCATTGCGCTGCAAAAAAAGGCTACAGCGGCGTGGGAATTTACACCCGAAAGCCGCCCGACCGCATCATTGAAGGCATCGGCAATGAAGAATTCGACGCCGAGGGGCGTTATCTTCAGGCCGATTTTGGCTCGCTGTCCGTCGTTTCCCTATATTTGCCCTCTGGTTCCAGTTCTGACGAGCGCCAAATTGCAAAATTCCGTTTCATGAACCTGTTCATCCACCGCATGGCCGAATTGCGCGCCAGCGGCCAGGACGTGATCGTCTGCGGCGACTGGAATATTGCCCACCAGGCCATCGACCTGAAGAACTGGCGCTCCAACCAGAAGAACTCCGGCTTCCTGCCCGAAGAACGCGCCTGGCTCGGCCGGCTTTTCGACGAGCAGGGCTGGATCGACACCTATCGCCGGCTCCACCCCGAAGCCACCGACGCCTGCTACACGTGGTGGTCGAACCGCGGCCAGGCCTGGGCCAAGAACGTCGGCTGGCGGCTCGACTACCAGATCGCCACCCCCGAACTCGGCCAACGCGCCCGGCACGCCGCTGTATACAAGGACCAGCGCTTCAGCGATCACGCGCCCCTCACCGTCGATTACGACTACCCCTTCGGCGAATGACGACGCGCTTTCCCTTTTCGGCCGAGGCGATGTCTTTATTCAATAGAATTAATTTATAAAACATCGCAAGATGCCTGATGCGTGGCGCGGTCCGGCACGCATCAGCGCCCGCCGCGGCGTGCACCATCGTTGTTTGCCTTCGGGAACGATTGGGATTAGCCTTGGTCAGGATCACATGGCCACCGAAAGCAGCACCCCGGTCAGCCCAACCGTCTTCCCTTGCCTCAGTAAAAAAACCAGGAGAACACCATGAGCGAAGCACAAGTCACCAAGGAAAAACTCGTTTCCGATTTCAAGGCCGTCGTCGCCGACACCGAAGAGCTCCTCAAGCTCACCGCCGGCCAGGCCGGTGACAAGGTCGCCGACGTGCGCGCCCGCCTCGGCGAGCGCCTCACCTCCGCCAAGTACAAGTTCCAGGACATCGAAGCCGCCGTCGTCGAGAAGACCAAGGCCGCTGCCCGCGCCACCGACGACTACGTCCACGACAACCCCTGGAAGGCCGTCGGCGTGGCAGCCGGCGTGGGCTTCCTGCTGGGTCTGCTGGTCAACCGCCGCTAAGCGCGACATCGCATGAGCGATCCCGCGCCCACGCGCCTTGGCGAATCCCTGAAGGGGTTCGCCGAATCCGGGCTGGCCACGCTCCAGACCCGGATCGAACTCTTTGCCGTCGAGCTCAAGGAAGAAAAGCTGCGCGCCGGCAGCTTCCTCTTCGATACCGTGCTGGCCGCGCTGTTCATCGGCTTTGGCGTGATCTTCCTGATGGCCTTCCTCACGGTGCTGTTCTGGGATAGCCACCGCCTGCTGGCCCTGGGCCTTGGCACCACCGGGCTGTTCATCGCCGGGGTATGGGCCGCCACCCGTGCCGCCGCCCGGCTGCGTGCCGGCTCCCGGCTGTTCAGCGCGAGCCTGGCCGAGATCGCCCACGACCGGGAAGCCCTGCGACGCAAAGAATGAGCCCCGAACTCGTCGAACTGGCGCTGCGCAAGCAGCGCCTGCAGATCCGCAGTGCCGACCAGCGGGCGGCGATGATCCATCACGCCCAGGGTTTTGCGCCCGTCTTCCGTGGCGTCGACAAGGTCGTCGATGGTGTCCTGTGGGCCCGCAACAACGCCCCCATCCTGTCCGGCATCGGCATCTTCGTGCTGGTCGCCCGGCCCCGGGCAGCCATCCGCTGGCTCAGGCGTGGCTGGATGGGCTGGCAGCTCGTCCGCCGGGCACGCAACCTCGTTTCCTGAGATCCACCCCATGAAGCCCGTCGACCTCGACGAAATCCGCCGCGTCCGCGAGGAGGCCGACTGCCTGTGCGACGCCACCGAAGTGGACGCCGCCCTGACGCGCCTCGCCTCCGACATCACCGCCCGCCTGCACGACAAGAACCCGCTGGTCTACACCGTGATGAACGGCGGGCTGGTGCTGGCCGGCCGGCTGCTGCCGCGCCTGCCGTTTCCCCTCGAAGTGGGTTATCTCCACGCCACCCGCTACGGCCATGCGCTGCACGGCACGCTGCTCGACTGGCTGGTGAGCCCCACCCACGACCTCTGCGAACGCACGGTGCTGGTGCTCGACGACATCCTCGACGAGGGCCACACCCTTGCCGCGATCATCGACTTCCTCAAGGCCGAAGGCGCGCGGGAAGTCTTCTCCGCGGTGCTCGTCCACAAGAACCACGAGCGCAAGGCCTGGCCGGCGATGCGCGCCGATTTCACCGGGCTCGAAGTGGCCGATCGCTTCCTGTTCGGCAGCGGCATGGACTACAAGGGCTACTGGCGCAACGCCCCCGGCATCTACGCCCTCAAGGGGCACTGAGCCCCACCCCCGCGACACCCCGAATCAGGCCTCCGGCGGCACCGCCAGGGCCTGCATCACCTGCTTCCAGGCCAGCTCCGTGTCCGCGCCCAACTGGGCAAACACCTTCTCCAGCATTTCCACCTGGGTACCGGTGAGCGCAGCCTCCAACTGCCCGCCCTTGTCGGTCAGGTGCAGCCGGCGCACCCGCTTGTCCGACGCATCGGCGGCGCTGCCCACCAGCCCGGCCTCGGCCACCTGACGCAGCGGCCCGTTGAGCGCCTGCTTGCTCACCCCCAGCACGCCCTGCAGCTCGGTCACGGTGATGCCCGGCTGGCGCGCCACGAAATACAGCACCCGGTGATGCACGCGGCCCAGGCCCCAGGCTTCCAGCAGGCGATCCGGCGGCGCGGTAAAGGCCCGATAACCAAAGAAGAACAGCTCGATGGCCTCGCGCAGCTCGGCCTGACGATTTAGGTCAACCATATTGACATTTCTCGGCGAGAGGATCAGGATTAATAGGTCAATATACTTGACCAATTCTACCCCATCGTCTCTGGAGAAAGCCATGCCTTCCCGCACCGCCGACCGCCTTCCGCTCTCCCTCTCCGCCCGCGTGCACGACCTGCACCCGTCGCCGATCCGGGAGATCCTGGAAGTCGTAGGGCGGCCCGGCATGATCTCCTTCGCCGGCGGGCTGCCCGCCGCGGAGACCTTCCCCGACTTCGGCCTCACCGCGCCGGATTCGGCCCTGCAATACGGCCCGTCCGAAGGCGACCCGGCGCTGCGCGAGCGCATCGCGCTGGAACTCGCCGCCCTCGGCCTCGACGCCACGCCGGACCGCGTGCTGGTGCTCTCCGGCTCCCAGCAAGGCATCGACCTGGTGGGCAAGCTGTTCGTCGACGCCGGCACCCCGGTCGCCGTCGAATCGCCCACCTACCTCGCCGCGCTGCAGGTGTTCCGCTTCTTCGGCGCACGCTTCCTGCCCTTCGCGCCCGAAACGGTGAGCGCCGGTTTCTTCCGCGACCACCGCCCGGCCCTCGCCTACGCCATCCCCACCTTCCAGAACCCCACCGGCCGCTGCTACACCGCCGCCGAGCGGGCCGCGCTGGCCGAAGCGTGCATGGAATCCGGCGTGCCCCTGTTCGAGGACGACCCCTACCGCGATCTGGTGTTCGACGCCTGCGACCGCCGCCCGGTGTGCGCCGGCATCGAAGGCAGCCCGTGGATCTACCAGGGTTCGTTCTCCAAGAGCCTCGCCCCGGGCCTGCGGCTGGGTTTCCTGGCGGCGTCGCCCGAGCTGTTCACCCCGCTGGTGCGCCTCAAGCAGGCCGCCGACCTGCACAGCAACCGACTCAGCCAGTGGCTGGTGCTGCAGCAGCTCGAAGCCGCCGGACGCCCGGCGCGGCTTGCCCGGCTGGCGGATTTCTACCGGGCCAAGCGCGACGCCTTCGACGCCGCCCTGCGCCGCCACTTCGGCGCCCTGGCCGACTGGCAGACGCCCGCCGGCGGGCTGTTCTTCTGGCTGCAGCTCAAGCGCCCGGTGGACACCCGCCTGCTGCTGCCGGCCGCCATCCAGCGCGGCGTCGCCTTCATGCCCGGCGAGGCCTTCTACGCCAGCGACGCCGCCCTCGGCACCCTGCGCCTCAACTTCAGCCACGCGGCCGAAGACGAGATGGACACCGGCCTCGCGAAGCTCGCCGAGCTGGTCGCCAACGCCCCCTGAGCCGCCTCAAGCCTCCGGGCCGGTCATCGCCTCGGCCCGCACCCAGGCGTCGAACTCCTCGCCGGTCACGTCGCCCAGCGCCAGCGCCGCCTCGCGCAGGGTGAGGCCGGCGTGGTGGGCGTGCTTGGCGATGGCCGCGGCGCGGTCGTAGCCGATGTGCGGGCTCAGCGCCGTCACCAGCATCAGCGAGCGCGACACCAGCTCCGCCACCCGCGGCCGATTCACCTCGATGCCCCGGGCGCAGTGGGCGTCGAAGCTGGCCATCGCATCGGCCAGCAGGCGCACGCTCGCCAGGAAGTTGTGAGCGATCAGCGGCTTGAAGACGTTCAGCTCGAAGTTGCCCGACGCCCCGCCCACGGTGATCGCCACATCGTTGCCGAACACCTGGCAGCACACCATCGTCAGCGCCTCGCACTGGGTCGGGTTCACCTTGCCGGGCATGATCGAGCTGCCCGGCTCGTTCTCCGGGATCACCAGCTCGCCCAGCCCCGAACGCGGACCCGAGGCCAGCCAGCGCACGTCGTTGGCGATCTTCATCAGCGCCACGGCCAGGGTCTTGAGCGCCCCGTGGGCCGCCACCAGCCCGTCGTTGGCGGCCAGCGCGGCAAACTTGTTGGGCGCGCTGCGCAGGGGCAGGCCGCAGCGCACGGCCAGCTCGGCCGCCACCCGCTCGCCAAAGCCCGGCGGCGCGTTGAGCCCGGTGCCCACCGCGGTACCGCCGATGGCCAGCTCCTCCAGCGCCGACAGGCTCGCCTCGATGCTCCGGGCGGCGTGATCCAGCTGGGCCACCCAGCCCGACATCTCCTGCCCGACGGTGAGCGGCGTGGCGTCCTGCAGATGGGTGCGGCCGATCTTCACGATGTCGGCAAACTCCGCCGCCTTGGCCGCCAGCGTCGCCGCCAGGGCCCGCAGCGCCGGCTGCAGCGTGCCGCTCACGGTGGTCACCGCCGCCACGTGCATCGCGGTGGGAAACACGTCGTTGGACGACTGGCCGAGATTCACGTGGTCGTTGGGGTGGATCAGCCGCCCCATGCCCCGCTCACCGCCGAGGATCTCGGAGGCCCGGTTGGCCAGCACCTCGTTCACGTTCATGTTGGTCTGGGTGCCCGATCCGGTCTGCCACACCGACAGCGGAAAGGCCTCGGGGTGATCGCCGGCGAGCACCTCGTCGGCGGCAGCGATGATGGCCGCAGCCTTGTCGGCCGGCAGCAGGCCCAGCTCGCCATTGACCCGGGCGCAGGCGCGCTTGACCTCGGCCAGCGCGCGGATCAGCGGCACCGGCATGCGTTCGGTGGAGATCGCGAAGTGATGCAGGGAGCGCTGGGTCTGGGCGCCCCACAGGGCGTCGGCGGCCACCTCGATGGGGCCGAAGGCGTCGGTTTCGGTGCGGGTCGGGCGCGGCATGACAATCTCCCGGTTGGACGAACGATGCCGGATGGCAGGGGTCATACCTGAGTGTAGTTCCATACCACCTCCCGCGCCCTGTCGGGCCGTGCCGGCGTTCCCACCGCCCCGCAGTCCGGGCGGCGGCGTCACCAGGAGAACGCCATGTCCGCCAACCCCTTTCATACCCTGAACCGCTTCTTCCTCGCCGCCGGCCGCAGCGGCCGCTTCCATTCGCTGCCCGCCCTGGCCGACGCCGGCTTTCCGCGCCTGGGACGCCTGCCGGTGTCGCTGCGGATCATCCTCGAATCCCTGTTGCGCAACCTCGACGGCCGGCGCATCACCGAGGCCGACGTGCGCCGGCTGGCCAGCTGGCAGCCCCGGGCCGAACGCACCGACGAGATCCCCTTCGTGGTCGCCCGCATCGTGCTGCAGGATTTCACCGGCGTGCCGCTGCTGTGCGATCTGGCTGCCATGCGCGACGTGGCCCGGCGCTTCGGCAAGAACCCGCGGGTGGTCGAACCGCGGGTGCCGGTCGACCTGGTGGTGGACCACTCGGTCCAGGTGGATCACTACCGCGAAGGCGACGCCCTCGACCTCAACATGCGCCTCGAATTCGGCCGCAACGCCGAGCGCTACCGCTTCATCAAGTGGGGCATGCAGGCCTTCGACACCTTCCGCGTGGTGCCGCCGGGCATCGGCATCGTGCACCAGGTGAATCTCGAATACCTGGCCCGCGGGGTGATCCACGACGACGACCTGTACTACCCCGACACCCTGGTGGGCACCGACTCCCACACCACCATGATCAACGCCCTCGGGGTGGTGGGCTGGGGCGTGGGCGGCATCGAGGCGGAGGCCGGCATGCTCGGCCAGCCGGTGTACATCCTCACCCCGGACGTGGTCGGCGTGCATCTGGCCGGCCGGCTGCGCGAAGGCGTCACCGCCACCGATCTGGTGCTGGCCGTCACCGAGATGCTGCGCAAAGCCCGGGTAGTCGGCAAGTTCGTCGAGTTCTTCGGCGACGGCGCGGCCTCCCTCACCCTGCCGGACCGGGCCACCCTCGCCAACATGGCGCCAGAGTACGGCGCGACGATGGGCTTCTTCCCGCCCGATGAAGTCACCGCCGCCTACCTCGCCGCCACCGGGCGCAGCGACGAGGAGGTGGACACCTTCGTGCGCTACTACCAGGCCCAGGGCCTGTTCGGCATGCCGCGCACCGGCGAGATCGACTACAGCGCCCAGCTCGAACTGGACCTCGCCAGCGTCGTGCCCAGCGTCGCCGGCCCCGGCCGGCCCCAGGACCGCATCGCCCTGCCGGCCCTCAAGAATCGCTTCGCCCAGCTGCTGGCAGCGCCGGCCGGGGAGGGCGGCTACGGCAAGCCAGCCGATCACGGCGACGCCGCAGCCCCCCTTGCCGACGGCACCCGCCTCACCCATGGCGACGTGCTGATCGCCGCCATCACCTCGTGCACCAACACCTCCAACCCCGGCGTGATGCTCGCCGCCGGTCTGCTTGCCCAGAAGGCGGTGGCCCGCGGGCTGCGGGTCGCGCCCCACATCAAGACCTCCCTCGCCCCCGGCTCGCGGGTGGTCACCGACTACCTCGGCAAAGCCGGCCTCATCGAGCCGCTGGAAGCCCTGGGTTTTCGCGTGGTGGCCTACGGCTGCACCACCTGCATCGGCAACGCCGGTCCGCTGGCGCCCGAGCTCGAAGGCGTGGTCACCGGCCACGATCTGATCTGCGCCTCGGTGCTGTCGGGCAACCGCAACTTCGAGGCCCGCATCCACCCGGCCATCAAGGCCAACTTCCTGATGAGCCCGCCGCTGGTGGTGGCCTTCGCCCTGGCCGGACGGGTCGGCATCGACCTGGACACCGAGCCCCTCGGCACCGGCAGCGACGGCCGGCCGGTGTTCCTGCGCGACATCTGGCCCAGCCAGGAAGAGGTGGGCGCCGCCATCGCCAGCGCCACCCGGCCCGAAACCTACCGCCGCCTGTACGCCGACTTCGCCACCGGCAACCCCCTGTGGAACGCCATCGCCACCAGCACCGGCCACAGCTACGGCTGGGACACCTCCACCTACATCGCCGAGCCGCCCTTCTTTGACGACTTCGGGATGACCCCCGCGCCCATCCCGTCGATCCGCGGCGCCCGGGCGCTGGCGATCTTCGGCGATTCGGTGACCACCGACCACATCAGCCCGGCCGGCTCGATCAAGGCCAGCTCCCCCGCCGGGCGCTGGCTGCAGGCCCATGGCGTCACCCCCGACGAGTTCAACAGCTACGGCTCGCGCCGCGGCCACCACGAGGTGATGATGCGCGGCACCTTCGCCAACGTGCGCATCCGCAACCTCATGCTGCCGCCCGACCAGGACGGCCGGCCGGTGGAAGGCGGGCTGACCCTCGCCCAGCCCGGCGGCGCCCTCAAGACGATCTTCGACGCGGCGATGGATTACGTGGCCGCCGGCACCCCCACCGTGATCTTCGCCGGCGACGAATACGGCACCGGCTCCAGCCGCGACTGGGCCGCCAAGGGCACCCGGCTGCTCGGCGTGAAGGCCGTGGTGGCGAAGAGCTTCGAGCGCATCCACCGCTCCAACCTGGTGGGCATGGGCGTGCTGCCCCTGCAGTTTGCCGCCGGCAGCGACGCCACCAGCCTGGGCATCCGCGGCGACGAGGTGTTCGACCTGTCGGGCCTGGAGGCCGGCATCGCCCCCCGCCAGAGCGTGACCCTGAAGATCCGCCGCCCCGACGGCGCCACCCGAGAAATCCCCCTCCTGCTGCGCATCGACACCCCGGTGGAGGTGGATTACTACCGCAACGGCGGCATCCTGCCCTACGTGCTGCGCAGCCTGCTGGAAAACTGACCTCCGCCCCCTGCCGGACGTGCCGTGGTCATATGTGGGCCACCGCACGTAGCCAATACGCTTTTTGGACTAAGCTGAATCGACTGCGATGGCACTTCCGCGCACCCATTCACGGCAGGCTTCCACAGGCAGGAGGGGCGAATGCCCGACAACATCTTTGACGGTGCGCGACAGAACCGCATCCTGGCGGCGCTGCTTCCCGACGAGTACGCCAGGCTGGCGGACGACCTGGAGTTCGTGAGCCTCACCGCCGGCCAGACGATCCTCGAATCGGGGGACGATCTGACCAGCGTGTATTTTCCGACCACCTGCATCTTCTCGCTGATCTCCAGCCTCAAGGATGGCTCGTCGGTGGAGCTGGCGATGACCGGCAACGACGGGCTGATCGGCATTCCGCTGGTCCTCGGCGGCGACACCGCCAACTACCGGATCGTCGTCCAGCACGCCGGCGGCGCCTACCGCCTGCGGGCCGAGCTGATGAGCTGGGAGCTCAACCAGGGCGGCAACCTGCGGCGCATGTCCCTGTGCTACACCCAGGCCCTGATGACCGAGATGGCCCAGAGCGTGCTGTGCAACCGGCACCACACCGTCGACCAGCAGCTGTGCCGGTGGCTGCTCCGCAACCTCGACCAGATCTCCGGCATGCAGCTCGACGTCACCCAGGAGACGATCTCCAACCTCCTCGGGGTGCGCCGCGAAGGCGTCACCGAGGCCGCCTGCAAGCTCCAGTCCGCCGGCCTGATCCAGTATCGCCGCGGCCACATCACGGTGCTCGACCGGGCTGGGCTGGAGTCGCGGGCCTGCGAGTGCTACGCCATCGTGCGCGCCGAATACCAGCGCCTGCTCCGCCTGATGGCGGCGAGCCTCGCCACCCGGCGCGCCCGCCCCAACCCGGCCACCCTGCGCCAGCGCGCCGAAGCCCGCCTCAAGCTGACCAGCCCGGCAACCGACGGCAGCATGCCGTGGGACACCGCCCACCTGCTCCACGAGCTGCAGGTGCACCAGATCGAGCTGGAGATGCACAACGAGGAGCTCCGCCAGGCCTACGACGAGGCCGACGCCCTGCGGGAGAAATACGCCGACCTCTACGACTTCGCGCCGGTGGGCTATTTCACCCTCGACAACCAGGGCACCATCCTGCAGATCAACCTGGCGGGGGCGATCCTGCTCGGCATCAAGCGCTCGCAGATGGGGCGCCTGCGCTTCGGCGCCTTCGTCAAGCCGGCCTTCCTGCCCGAGTTCAACGCCTTCGTGGATGAGGTGCTCGGCGGCAAGGCCCGCAACAAGTGCGAGATCGCCCTGATGGCCACTGCCCAGCGGCCGGAGGTGCTGGTGCGGATCGAGGCGGTGGCCGACGAGGCCCGCCGGGAATGCCGCATCGTGGTGGTGGAAGTGGCCGAGAAGGGCTGGCCCCGCCAGAAGGCCGGCGCCAGGCCGGCCACCGACGCACCGCGGGGGCTCGACACGCTGCAGTAGCGGCGAGCCCCCGCGGGCATTTCAGCGGATCAGACAGCCGGCCAGGGTGGCACGCTCTCCGGCACCTCGTCGGTGCGCACGATGAAGCGCTTCAGGGCGTTGGGCCCGAAGGTGTTGCTGATCGCCACGTCGGCCGCGTCGCGCCCCCGGGCGATGAGCACCCGGCCGATGCGCGGCGTGTTGTTGCGGGCATCGAAGGTGTACCAGTGGCCGTCGAGCCACACCTCGAACCAGCCGGCAAAATCCATCGGGCCGTAGGGCGGCGGCATCCCCATGTCGCCCAGGTAGCCGGTGCAGTAGCGCGCCGGAATGTTCAGGCAGCGGCAGAAGGTGATCGCCAGGTGGGCGTAATCCCGGCACACGCCGACCCGCTCGTGGAACACGTCCCAGGCGGTCTTGGTGTGGCGGGCGTGCTCGTAGCCGAAGGCGATGTGGCTGTGCACGTGGTCGCACACCGCCTGCACCCGCGCCCAGCCCGGCGGCGTGTGGCCAAACAGCTTCCAGGCCACGTCGGTCAGGCGGTCCGTCTCGCAGTAGCGGCTGCCCAGCAGAAACAGCAGCGTCTCGTCGGGCAGCTCGGTCACCGGGGTCTGGCGGGCGTTGGGCACCACGACGTCGGGCAGCCCGCTGTCGTGGACGATGGCGTCCGTCGTCAGGCGCAGCGTGCCCTTGGGGGCCAGCAGCCGCGAGCACCAGTTGCCGAAGGTGTCCCGGTAGGCCGTCACCGGCACCGCCGGCTCGGTGACCAGCAGGTCGGGGGTGATGAGATCGGCCACCCGGGAGGCGTGGACGGTCAGCGTCAGGATCATCGGGGTGGGCTGGGGGCAATCGTAGATCAGGTCGAAACCGATGCGGATCTTCATGGCGGGCTCCTGGGGGAAGGGGGCGATGGAACGGGGTCAGCGCGGCGCAGCGGGCGGATCGCCGGCGAGGGCGTCGCGCAGCGCGGTGACGATGGCCTCGCGCAGGGCCGGCCAGTGGCTGCCCGTGCCGAGGATGTGCTGCTGATTCACTTCAAGCTCCACGCCCACGTAGCTTTCGGGCGACAGGCGCTGGCGCAGCCAGGCGGTCAGGCCGTCGCCCTTGCCGGCGTAGGGGTAGTTGCGGCGGATGTTGAGCGCCGGCAGGCGGGCGCCGAGGGCGGCCTTCCAGCGCTCGCAGAGGGCGGCTTCGCCGGGTCGCCGGGGGTCGTAGAGCAGGCCGATGTCGGCGGTGCGGCGCTTGCCGTCCAGCTCCGGCGTGAAGCTGTGGGACGACAGGTGGAGCACCGCGCCGTGTTCGGCGATGGCGGTGCGGATGGCCTGCTCGGCGCGGCTGCGGTAGGGGCGGTAGAAGCGCGCCAGGATCTCGGCCTTCTGCCCCTCGCCCAGGCTGCGGACGGGGCCGGCATGCAGCCGCGGGTGGCCCACCGAGCGGTTCAGGTCCACCAGCAGGCGGCTCACGGTGGACGACACCAGCGGCGCGCCAAAGGCCCGGGCCAGGTCTTCGGCCATCTCCAGGGCGCCGGGGTCGAAACCCCGGTGGCTGGCCAGCGCGGCCTGCAGGTCGCCGAAGAGGGCGCGGTACAGGGCCGGGATGTGGTTGCCCCCGTGCTCGCAGGTGACCACCACGCCGGGAGCCGGCCCGGTCATCACCAGTCCAGCCGGGGCAGGCGGCGGAACACTTCGCGGGTGCCGGCGCTCCATTCGTCGCCAAGCCGGGCAAAGTAGCCGTCGCCCTCGTCGAAACGGCGGCGCATGCGCACTTCGAGGCTGTTGCGCTGGTAGCAGATCAGGTCGATGGGCATGCCCACCGACAGGTTGCTGCGCATCGTCGAATCGAAGGACACCAGCACGCACTTGGCGGCGTCGTTGAGGGTGGTGGCGCGGGTGATGCCCCAGTCGATGACCGGCTTGCCGTACTTCGTCTCGCCGGTCTGCAGGTAGGGCGTCTCGAGGCTGGCCTCGATGAAGTTGCCCTCGGCGTAGATGCGGAACAGGTGGGGCGGCCCGCCGGCGATCTGGCCGCCGAAGACGAAGGAGGCGTTGAAGCCGGTTTCCTCCAGGTATTCCCCGTCGCGGCGATCCACGTCGCGCATGGCGTCGGAGACCAGCATGGCCGCGTCGAACATCGACGCCGCCTGCCACAGGGTGGCGCCCTCGGCCCGCTCGTTGCGCTGCTTGAGCAGGCTGATCACCGCCTGGGTGCCGGCCAGGCTGCCGGAACTGAGCAGCACCAGCACCCGGTCGCCGGGGCGCTCGAAGACGGTCATCTTGCAGAAGCGGGCAAAGTTGTCGACGCCCGCGTGGGTCCGGGAGTCGGACGCGAAGACCAGTCCGGTGTCGAGCATGATGCCAACGCAGTAAGTCATGGCAGAGGGTGATTCACGGTTGCGGTTGGGTTCGGGCAGCGGCGGGCATCGCCATGCTGCGCTGGTAGCAGACCTTGTCGGCGGCGTAGCAGCCGCAGGCCGCGGCCTCCAGGCCGGCCCGATCGATCACGGTGATGTCGCCCCGGGCGTAGCGGATCAGCCGGCGGTTCTGCAGCGTGGTGGCGGCGCGGGTGATGCCCACCCGGCGCACCCCCAGCACGTTGGCCAGGAACTCGTGGGTGAGATGAAACTGGCTGGAATGGGCGCGGTCCTGGGTCATCAGCAGCCAGCGGGCGAGGCGCGCCTCGACCACATGAAAGCGGGTGCAGCCGGCGGTCTGGGCCAGCTGGCCCATCTGGGCGTGGATGTAATGGCGCAGCACCCGGGTCAGTGCCGGGCTGCGCGCCAGCTCCCGGCGAAAGCGGCCGGCCTCGATGCGCAGCGCCTCGCCCGGCTCCTGCACCAGCGCCTGCTGGGGCGATTCCGCCACATCCAGCACCAGCGAGGCGCCAAGGGCTCCTTCGTCGCCCACCAGCCCGACTTCCAGATTGGCGTGGCCGTCGATCCGGGCCACCTGGACGATGGCGCAGCGGATGGGAAACCACACCTCGCGGATCGGCTCGCCGGCTTCGGCAAGGATCGCGGCGAAATGCAGTTCGACGGGTTCGCAGTGATCCAGCAGACGCCCGCGTTCGGTGGCCGGCAGGGCTTCGAGCAGGCGGTTGGCAGCGACGGTTGACGGCACGGGAGGCCTCCGGTTAGGCGGCGCCGGGGGTCGGCGCCGTGGGGATCGACCCGCTGCAGCGTGGGCCGATCGTCGCCCCCTGTCGGGGCGGTAGCGCACGCAGGCCCGCCCCGGTTTCCGGCCTACACGCCCCAGGTGACCGGCACGCCGTCGGCAGCCGCCCGTTCCAGCATGTCAAGCAGCGGCACCGCGCGCTGGTGAAAGCTCACGCCTTCCCCTTCGTCGGCTATCGGCTGGGGCGCGGCGGCAGCCTTGACGATATAGGTGGCCACGTCGTCGGCGATGGCCCGGCGCAGGCAGGCGATGGCCGCCGGCAGCTGTTCCACGGTGAAGATGCCCTGGCCGTCGTCCCGGTCCTTGCCGAGGACTTTCAGCATCTGGCGGGCGTTCTTCTCGAAGGTGATGAGGTCGCCGGAGGCGGCGGACTTGAAGGTGATCAACATGATGGGCGTCCTTTCCAGGGTTGCAGCCCAGTGTGCGCAGGAAGGGCCGGCGGGTCTGTGCGCTACCGAACCAAGGCCCCGGTACGCCGCTGCGTACGTTGGCGCACCGACATCGGGTACCACCAGGGCCACGATGCAGCCAGAGGAGCCCGTGGCCCAAACCCCCGGCGCCGATCGCCCCGCACTCAATCCATTTGCAGCAGGAGACATCATGACCACCGAAACCACCGCTCTGCAGGACACCGGCGACAGCCGCCGGTCCGGCTTCGTGAATGACGTGAAGCACGCCGCCGGCCGCGCCGACGAGCTGATGACCGACGCCGCCAACACCACGGCGGAAGGCTACGCCGCGGCCCGCGCGAGCCTCCACGAGGCGATGGGCGAGGCCCGCTCCCGCTACGACGACACCCGCAACCGGATGGCCCACAAGGCCCGCGTGGCGGCCGACGTCACCCAGACCTACGTGAAGGAAAACCCCTGGCAGGTGCTGGGGGGTGCCGCGGTCGCCGGCTTTCTCATCGGCTTTCTGATGAGCCGGCGCTGAACGGCGCGTCCGGCCGGCAATTCCGCCGTCCGGCAGATCAACACAAGGAGTCGAAAATGAACTGGGACATCGTTGAAGGTAACTGGAAGCAATTCAAGGGCAAGGTCAAGGCGCAGTGGGGCAAGCTCACCGACGACCACCTGGACGTGATCGCCGGCAAGCGCGACGACCTGTCCGGCAAGATCCAGGAAGCCTACGGGATCACCAAGGACGAAGCCGAGGCGCAGCTCAAGAAGTTCGAGGACGCCAACAAGGATTCACCGCCGAAAAGCCCGTCCTGACCCGTTCGCGCCATGCGGGGGCCTCGCAGCACGCCCCGCGCATGGCACGGCACGGGCCCAGGCGGGCCGGCAATTACATGGAAGGATTGTGGTCATGAACACATTCATGCGTTTCACCCCCCGGGCGGGGCCGGTCGACGGCCCCGTCAGCCTCTCCCCCTTTGCAACCCAGATGGCCGAGCGCCTGAGCGCCCGGCAGGCCCGGCGCCCGCGGACGCCGCTGAAGGTGTGGGAAGACGAAGGCGGCAGTCTGGCCGCCCCCGTCGCCGCGCCGCCCCTGTGAAGCCCGGCAAGGACGCCACCGAAGACTGGCTCGACCGCGAATGCCCCCGCTGCGACAGCTCCGCCTACCGGGTGCCGCGCCGCTTCGTGGATGTGCTGCGCGGCCTCTTCGGCGCGGTCCGGCGATACCGATGCACGGCGATGGGCTGCGGCTGGGAGGGCAACCTCCGCCCGCCACGCCACTGAATCCCCGGGGTTGGCAGGCATCCCCGGCCGGCCCCCGAAACACCTCCCCAATCTTCCCGGCCCTGCCGGGAAGCGCACGTTCACCCGGCCGGTAAACGGGCACGCCCCGGCCCGGCCATTTGCACGGCCTTGCCGGGGCTGCCCGGAACATCCCCCGCCGACACCCCAAAGCGCCGGCGGGCACCGGCTCAGCGGGCCGGGATGTTGCCGTTCTCATCCGACAGCACCACCTCCACCCGACGGTTCATCTGGCGGCCGCCGATGCTGCCGTTGCCGGCCACCGGATAGGCCTCGCCGTAGCCGTGGGCCGAGAGGCGCGAGCTGCCGATACCCATCTCCACCAGCGCCCCCATCACCGCATCGGCACGTCGGCCGGAGAGTTCCCGGTTGTGGACGTCGCTGCCGGTGCTGTCGGTAAAGCCTTCGATCATCGCCTTGCGCTCCGGGTTGGCCTTCAGGAAGGCCGCCAGCTTCTCCATGTTGCGCCGGCCACCCGACCGGATCTCGGCCCGGTCGGTGTCGAAGAGCACGTCGCCGATGGTTACCACCATGCCGCGGGGGGTCTGGCGGGCGTTGAGGGCCTTCAGCTGGCTTTCCAGCTCGCGGTTGCGGGCCTGGGCATCGCCGGTGGCCATGCGGGCGCTGTCGGCGCTGCGATGGGCCATGTCGGCTTCGGTGGTGCGGGCCGCCAGGCGCACCTTGTCGCGGGCGCCCTCGGCACCGGCGACAGCCTTCTCGGCGGCCTTCTGGTTGCCGGTCTCCTGGGCGATCGCCACCCGCTGCTTGGCCAGGTAGGCCAGGTGATCCACGTCGGCCGGCTTGTCGCCGCGCATCGACGCCTCATCGGCCAGCTTCAGGGCGTCGCCGGCCTGCTTCATCTCGCCCGCCGCAAACTCGCGGGCCTGGGGATTCGCCTCGGCGATCTGGTAGTCGCTGCGCGCCTGGTCCAGCAGCGCGTTCTTCGGGGGCGTCGAACTACAGCCGGCCAGGGTGGCCAGCGCGACGAGGGTCATCGCGAAAATCCGTTTTTCAGTCATGGTCGTTCCTTTTGTCTGGGCAATCATTTGTTCTTGCGGCCGAGCTCTTCGCGCAGCACGCGGATGCCTTCCTGCAATTCGTCGGCGGCCTTGCGGGCCTTCACCGAGCGCGACTTGGCCTCGGCGAGCTGGGCGTCCACCTGGGCCTGCTGGGCAAACCGGCGGGCGCTGTCGAAGTCCTCGCTGACCATGGCGCGCTTGGCCAGGTCGAGCTTCTCCCGCGCCATCTGCATCTCGGCGGGGGCCATCTCGCTGCCGCCGGCGCTGCCGGCCCGGCCGACCGCGGCGGTGGACACGGCCAACTGTTCGACGGGGGCGGGCGTGCTGGCGCAGCCGCCCACAAGCATCGCCGCGGCGGCGACGAGTACCGGCAGGCCGAACCGGAGAGCTCCGGCGGATCGGGTTTTCATGGTGATTCCCTTCGTTGAATGAAGCGGCTGACCGGCTGGGCGGAAGCCCGCCGCGTCTTGGCTCACCGGCCGAGCATGCACGGGACGTGCGGCGCGGTCGGTGCGCTGACGCACCCGGAACGATGAATCCGGCATGGCCAGCCCCTGTGTGCGGCAGCGCACCGACCCCGCAACGCCTTGTGGCTAGGCTGCCTGCGAGGTTTCCCGTGGCTCCGCGCCCTGCGGCACGGCGTCCCCTCCGGTTCATCGTCAGCCGTTGCATGACGAACTGGGGGAGGTTCATTCATGGCAATCCTGGCCAATCACCCGCAGCGCTTTGCGCTCAACTACGAGCTGCATGCCCGCCCGCTGGAAGCCCTTCAGGCCCCCGAGCAGGCGTCCTACCTGGCCGTGTGCACCGAACCCGACGGGCGGCAGGCCGAGTACGAACACCTCGTCGAGCTGTGCACCCGCTACGGCGTGCCCTCGCCGGCCGCCGACCTCACCCACTTCCAGGTGGATCTGGGCGTCTTCCGCCTGCGCTGGGAACACCGCCAAAACTGCAGCAGCTACACCTTCTTCCGCCACGGCGATTTCGAGACGCCGTTTGCCGATCCGGTGATCGGCAGCGTTCCCCAGGACTGGCTCGAGAAGCTGCCCGGCACCGTGCTGGTCGCCGCCCACATGGCCCTGCGCGCGGTGCCGCCGGTCAAGCACGCCGACGACGAGCTGGCCCTGCTGTTCGAGGGCAACCCGGTCAATGCCTCGCGGGTGGGCGACGGCGTCGCCAGCGTGGTGACGGACTTCCGCATCCACGCCGATGGCTTCAGCCGCATCCTGATCGACGACATCCGGCTCGCCCCCGGCCAGGCCGGACGCACGGTGCTGCGCCTGTTCGAGATCGAGACCTACCTGATGCGCGCCCTCCAGGCCTCTCCGCTGGCCCGCGCGACCCTGCCGGTGCTGGTGGATGCCGACGCCCAGCTGGCCGCCCTCATCACCGAGATGGCCGAGGTGCACAGCAAGGACGAACCCGCGCTGCTCGACCGCCTGACCCGCCTCGCCGCCGCCGTGGAGGGCACCATCTCCGCCACCCTGTACCGCATCTGCACCGCCCGCGCCCACCAGGAACTCGTCACCCGACGCATCGCCGAGCTGCGCGAGCAGCGGGTCGAGGGCTTGCCGACCCTGCGGGAGTTCGTCGAGCGGCGCCTGCTCCCGGCGATGAACACCTGCGAAACCGTGGCCCGCCTGCAGGAGAGCCTGTCCGAGCGGATCAGCCGGGCCAGCGAACTGCTGCGCACCCGGGTGGACATGACCCTCCAGCAGCAGAACCAGATCATCCTCAACGCCACCGCCCGCCGCGCCCGGATGCAGCTGCGCCTGCAGGAGACCGTCGAGGGGTTGTCCATCGCGGCCATCAGCTACTACGTGGCCGGCCTCATCGCCTACCTCGCCAAGGCCCTCAAGGCCGGCGGCGCGCCGGTCAATCCGGAGATCGTGGTGGGGCTGGCGATACCGGTGGTGGTGATCGCCGCCGCCGTCGGCGTGCGTCACATCCGCCGCGCGGTGCAACGCGCCGAACTCTCGTGAACGCGCCCGTCGATTCCTTCCCGCGCCTCAGGGACTGGCTGGCCGGCAAGCCCCGGCAGCCCTCCGCCGATGCCGACGAGCCGCCGCTCCGCGCAGAGCTGTTCAGCGCCGACCAGATGGCCACCCACGGCAAGCGCCTGGCGGCCTCCCACACCACCCTGGCCCGCGGCCGGGTGCGCGACCGCCTGCTGGCCCGCCTCGCCGACAACGAGCGGGTGCTGGTGGACGTGTGCCGCCAGCTCACCGAGGCGGTGGCCGACAAGCGCCGCGTCACCCCCGCCGGCGAATGGCTGCTGGACAACTTCTACCTGCTCGAAGAACAGGTCCGCATGGCCCGCAGCCTGCTGCCCGAAGGCTACAGCCGCGCCCTGCCGCGCCTCGCCGACAGCCCCACCGAGCCCGGCGCCCCGCGGGTGTACGACATCGCCCTCGAGACCGTCTCCCACGGCGACGGGCGGGTCGACGCGGAGAGCCTCGGCCGCTTCGTGACCGCCTACCAGACCGTCACCCCCCTCGAACTGGGCGAGCTGTGGGCGATCCCCATCATGCTGCGGCTGGCCGTGATCGAGAACCTGCGCCGCGTCAGCGTGCGGGTGGCCGCCGGCTGGGTCGAGCGCGAGCTGGCCGGCACCTGGGCCGACCGCCTGATCCAGACCGTCGAGGACGACCCGCGCAGCCTGATCCTGGTGATCGCCGACATGGTGCGCTCCAACCCGCCGATGGTCGGCGCCTTCGTGGCCGAGCTGGCCCGGCGCCTGCAGGGCAGGGGGCCGGCGCTGGCCCTGCCCCTCACCTGGATCGAGCAGCGTCTGGCCCAGTCCGGCCAGACCATCGTGCAGCTCGTCCAGTCCGAAAACCAGCAGCAGGCCGCCGACCAGGTATCCATCAGCAACAGCATCGGCAGCCTGCGGGTGCTCGGCACCCTGGACTGGCGGGATTTCGTCGAGAACCTGAGCCTCGTCGAGCAGACCCTGCGGGGCGACCCCGGCGGCGTGTATGGCCGGATGGATTTCGCCACCCGCGACCACTACCGCCACGCCACCGAAGAGATCGCCCGGCGCGGCGGCCTGGGCGAGAACCAGGTGGCCCGCCTCGCGGTGGATCTGGCCCGGGCCGCCGCCCGGGGCACCGGCGGGCGGGCCGCCCACGTGGGCTATTACCTGGTGGATGCCGGCCGCCCGGCGCTCGAAGAGGCCGCCGGGCTGCGTCCGGGCCTCGTCCGCCGCATCGGCCGCGATGCCGCCCACGCGCCCCTGTGGCTCTACCTGGGCGGCATCGCCCTCATCACCCTGCTGGTGGCGGGCGGCCTGTCGGGCCTCGCGCTGGCCGACGGCCTGCCCGTGTGGGCGCTGGCCCCGGCCGGGCTGCTCGCGGTGATGGTGGCCAGCCAGCTGGCGGTGTCGCTGGTCAACTGGGCCGCCACCCTGCTGGTCAAGCCGCATCCCCTGCCGCGGATGGATTTCTCCCGGGGCATTCCGGCGCCCTGCCGCACCCTGGTGGTGGTGCCCACCATGCTCGGCAGCGAAGCGGGGGTGGATGGCCTGCTCGAAGCCCTCGAAGTGCGCTTCCTGGCCAACCGCGATCCCCACGTGCACTTCGGGCTCCTCACCGACTTCCTCGACGCCGCCGACGAGACCCTGCCCACCGACGCCCCGCTGGTGGCCCGCGCCCGGGCCTGCATCGACGCCCTCAACGCCACCTACGCCACGCCGGACGGCGACGTGTTCTTCCTGTTCCACCGCCCGCGCCGCTGGAACCCCCAGGAGCAGGCCTGGATGGGCGCCGAGCGCAAGCGCGGCAAGCTCGCCGATCTCAACGCCCTGCTGCGCGGCTTTGCCGGCGACGCCTTTGCGCTGGTGGCCGGCGACACCACCATTCTCGGCGGGGTGAAGTACGTCATCACCCTCGACACCGACACCCAGCTCCCGCGGGATGCGGCGCGGCAGTTCGTCGGCGCCATGGCCCACCCCCTCAACCAGCCGGTCTACGACGAGCGGGCAGGGCGGGTGGTGGCCGGCTACGGCATCCTCCAGCCGCGGGTCGGCATCAGCCTGCCGGGGGCCAACCGCTCCCGCTACGCCCGGCTCCACGCCGGCGAGGCCGGCATCGACCCGTACACCCGCGCGGTGTCCGACGTGTATCAGGACGTGTTCGGCGAAGGCTCCTTCATCGGCAAGGGCATCTACGACGTGGACGCCTTCGAGGCGGCGCTGGGAGAGCGCTTTCCCGACAACCGCATCCTCAGCCACGACCTCCTCGAAGGCTGCTACGCCCGCGCCGGCCTGCTCAGCGACGGCCTGCTGTACGAGGACTACCCGGCCCGCTACGCGGTGGACGTGACCCGCCGCTACCGCTGGATCCGCGGCGACTGGCAGCTCGCCGGCTGGCTGCTGCGCCACGTGCCGTGCCTGTGCGACGACGGCGCCGGGCCGCACCGGCAGCCCAACCCCCTGTCGGCCCTGTCCCAGTGGAAGCTCGTGGACAACCTCCGGCGCAGCCTCGTGCCCCCGGCCCTGCTGGCCCTGCTGGTGCTCGGCTGGGCCACGCTGGACCGGCCCGGGCTGTGGACCGGGCTCCTCGTCGGCATCCTGATCCTCCCCGCCCTGTGCGCCGTGCTGCTGGATCTGCTGAAGAAGCCCAAGGACAGCGTGCCGCGCCAGCACCTGGCCGCCGTGGCCCACGGCGCCGGCCAGCGCGCCGCGCAGCTCGGCTTCGAGTTCGCCTGCCTGCCTTTCGAGGCCGGCTTCAGCCTCGACGCCATCGGCCGCACCCTGTGGCGGCTGGGCGTCAGCCACCGGCGCCTGCTGGAATGGTGCCCGTCGAGCGAAGTCGAGCGGAAAGCCGCCGCCCACGACGACCTGCCCGGCGCCTTCCGGACCATGGCCACCGCGCCCCTCGCCGTGGTGGCGATCACCACCGGCCTCGTCGCCCTGGCGCCGGGGGCGCTGCCCGCCGCGGTGCCGGTGCTCCTGCTGTGGCTGGCCTCGCCGGCCATCGCCTGGTGGCTCGGCCGGCCCATGGCCCCCCGCGCGGTGAGCCTCAGCATCGACCAGACCCTCTTCCTGCGCGGCGTGGCCCGGCGGACCTGGGCCTACTTCGACACCTTCGTCGGGCCCGCCGACCACTGGCTGCCGCCCGACAACTTCCAGGAATACCGCGTCGCCTCGGTGGCCCACCGCACCTCGCCCACCAACATGGGGCTCGCCCTGCTGGCCAACCTGGCCGCCTGCGATTTCGGCTACATCCTCGCCGGCCCGCTGCTGGCGCGCACCACCCGCACCCTCGACAGCATGGCGCGCCTGACCCGCTACCGGGGGCACTTCTACAACTGGTACGACACCCGCAGCCTCGAACCCCTCGCCCCCGCCTACGTATCGACGGTGGATAGCGGCAACCTCGCCGGCCATCTGCTCACCCTGCGGGCGGGCCTGGGCGAACTGCCCGACGACCCTGTCGTGCCGGCCCACCTGTTCGACGGGCTGGCCGACACCGTTCACATCCTCGCCGCCGCCATCGGCAGCGACGCCGACGAGCGGCTCGCCTCCTGCTGGCGGGCCCTGGAGAGCGCCTCCGTGGCCCAGCCGGCCAGCCTGCCGGCGGTGCGCCTCATCCTCGAGGGGCTGGCCGGCTGCGCTGCCAACGTGCTGGTGCAGACCGCCGGACGGCCCGACACCGGCGCCGACCCCCGCCCCGCCACCGAGGCCGGCCGCTGGGCCGAAGCCCTGCTGCGGCAGGTGCAGGAAGCCCAGGCCGAACTCACCCAGCTCGCCCCGTGGCTGCAGCTGCCCCCGCCGCCCCGCGGGCTCGACGGCTTTGCCGACCGGATCGCCGAGACCCTGGGCATGCCCACCCTGCGCCAGCTGGCCCACGTCGACAGCGCGCTGTGCGCCCAGATCCGCCAGCGCCTCGACGACGACACCAACCAGACCCAGCGCGCCTGGCTGCAGGATCTGCTGCACGGCATCGCCGAAGGCGGCACCCGCGCCCGGGAGCGCCTCGCCGCCATCGACAGCCTGCGCGCCCGCCTCGCCGCGATGGCCTGCATGGATTACGCCTTCCTGTACGACACCACCCGCCACCTGCTGTGCGTCGGCTACAACGTGCAGGACCGCCGGCTCGACGCGGGCTGCTACGACCTGCTCGCCTCCGAGGCCCGGCTGGCCAGCTTCGTCGGCATCGCCCAGGGCGCGCTGCCCCAGGAGAGCTGGTTCGCCCTCGGGCGCCTGCTCACCCGCGCCGGCGGCGAGCCCGTGCTGCTGTCGTGGAGCGGCTCGATGTTCGAATACCTGATGCCGCAGCTGGTGATGCCCGCCTACGCCCACACCCTGCTCGACCAGACCTGCCGGGCCGCGGTGGCGCGCCAGATCGACTACGGCCGCCAGCGCGGCGTGCCCTGGGGCATGTCCGAGTCGGCCTACAACAGCGTGGACGTGCAGCTCAACTACCAGTACCGGGCCTTCGGCGTGCCCGGGCTGGGCCTCAAGCGGGGGCTCGCCGACGATCTGGTGGTCGCCCCCTACGCCTCGGCCCTGGCCCTGATGGTGGTGCCGGCCGAGGCCTGCGCCAACCTCCGGCGCCTCGCCGCCGAAGGCTTTGTCGGGCGCTTCGGCTTCTACGAGGCCATCGACTACACCCCGGCCCGCCAGCGTCGCGGGCAGGCCCGGGTGGTGGTGCGCGCCTTCATGGCCCACCACCAGGGCATGAGCCTGCTGGCCCTCGCCTCGCACCTGCTGGGGCAGCCCATGCAGCGTCGCTTCGCCGCCGACCGCCAGCTCCAGGCCGCGCTGCCGCTGCTGCAGGAGCGCATCCCCCGCCCGTCGGGGCTGTTCTCGATGGCGGCCGAGCTGTCCGGGCTGCAGGCCCGCGTCCAGCCCCTCGACACGCCGCTGCGGGCCTTCACCACCCCCGACACCCCGATGCCTGAGGTCCAGCTGCTGTCCAACGGCCGCTACCACGTGATGATCAGCAACGCCGGCGGCGGCTACAGCCGCTGGCGCGATCTGGCGGTGACCCGCTGGCGCGAGGACGGCACCTGCGACGACCGGGGCGCCTGCTGCTACATCCGCGACGTGGCGAGTGGCGCCTTCTGGTCCGTCGCCCACCAGCCAACCCGGCGCCGCCCGACCAGCTACGAGGCGATCCTCTCGGAAGGGCGGGTCGAGTTCCGGCGCCGGGACGAAGTGGAACCCGGCGGCGAGATCGAGACCTACACCGAGATCGTCGTCTCCCCCGAAGACGACATCGAGCTGCGCCGGGTGCGCCTCACCAACCGCAGCAGCCGCCCGCGGGAGATCGAGATCACCAGCTACGCCGAGGTGGTGATCGCCCCGCCCGCCGCCGACGCCCTCCACCCGGCCTTCAGCAAGCTCTTCGTGCAGACCGAGATCCTGCCCCGCCAGCGGGCCATCCTGTGCAAGCGCCGGCCCCGCTCGCCGGATGAAGCCACCCCCTGGCTGCTTCACCTGATGGCGGTGCACGGCGTGCCGTCCGACGCCGTGTCGTGGGAGACCGACCGCGCCCGCTTCATCGGACGCACCCGCGACACCGCCGCCCCGCTGGCCATGCTCGACAGCGCCCCCCTGTCGGGCAGCGCCGGGCCGGTGCTTGACCCCATCGTCGCCATCCGCCAGCGCGTCACCCTGGCGCCGGAGCAATCCGCCATCGTGGACATCGTCACCGGCATGGCCGACACCCGCGACATCGCCGTGGGCCTGGTGGGCAAGTATCTCGACCGCCACCTGGCCGACCGGGTCTTCGATCTGGCGTGGACCCACAGCCAGGTCGAACTCCAGCAGCTCAACGCGGTGGAAGCCGACGCCCAGCTCTACGCCCGGCTGGCCGGGGCCATCCTCTACGCCGGCGCCGCCCTGCGGGCCGACCCGGGCCTGCTGATCCGCAACCGGCGCGGCCAGTCCGGGCTGTGGGGCTACGCCATCTCCGGCGACCTGCCCATCGTGCTGCTGCAGATCGGCGACGCCAGCAACGTGGAGCTGGTCCGCCAGCTCGTGCAGGCCCACGCCTACTGGCGCCTCAAGGGGCTGGCGGTGGATCTGGTGATCTGGAACGAAGACCACGCCGGCTACCGCCAGCGCCTCCAGGACGAGATCGTCGGCCTGATCGCCTCGGGCAGCGGCGCCAGCGTCATCGACCGGCCGGGCGGCATCTTCGTGCGCCCCGCCGAGCAGATCTCCGCCGAAGACCGGCTGCTCTTCCAGGCCGTCGCCCGCATCGTCATCACCGACTGCCGCGGCACCCTCGCCGAGCAGCTCGACCGACGCGAACTCGCCGCCCCGCGCCCGCCACCCCTGCTGGCCACCCGCGCCCACCGCCCGGCCCCGCCCGCCGACGCTCCGCCCCAGGCCGTCACGCCGATCCTCGCCAACGGGCTGGGCGGCTTCTCGCCGGACGGGCGCGAATACCTCATCACCCTGGCCCCCGGCCAGCACACCCCCGCCCCGTGGGCCAACGTGATCGCCAACCCCGGCTTCGGCACCGTCATCTCGGAGAGCGGCAGCGCCTACAGCTGGAGCGAGAACGCCCACGAGTTCCGCCTCAGCCCGTGGCACAACGACCCGGTGAGCGACCCGTCCGGCGAAGCCATCTACCTGCGCGACGAGGAAAGCGGCCACCTGTGGTCGCCCACCCCACTGCCCCTGCGCGGCAGCGGCACCTACCTCACCCGCCACGGCTTCGGCTACAGCGTGTTCGAGACCCGGGAAGACGGCATCCACTCCAGGCTCACGGTGTTCGTCGCCATCGACGCGGCGGTGAAGTTCTCGGTGCTCACCCTCCGCAACGACTCCGGCCGGCCGCGCCAGCTCTCCGCCACCGGCTACGTGGAATGGGTGCTGGGCGACCTGCGGGAGAAGTCGGCCATGCACGTCAGCACCACCCTCGCCCATCCCGGCGGCGCCCTGTACGCCCGCAACCCCTTCAACACCGAGTTCGCCGAACGGGTGGCCTTCTTCGATGCGGACGGCCCGGTGCACAGCCGCAGCGCCGACCGGCGCGAGTTCCTCGGCCGCAACGGCACCCTCGACGACCCGGCGGCCCTCGAATGCGCCGGCCTGTCCGGCCACGTCGGCGGCGGCCTCGACCCCTGCGCCGCCCTCCACCTGAAGGTGAACCTGGCCCCCGGCGCCAGCCGCGAGCTGGTGTTCCGCCTCGGCGTCGGGCACGACAGCGCCGACGCCGACCGGCTGGTGGCGCGGGTGCGGGGTTCCGCCGCCGCCCGCCAGGCCCTCGACGACGTGCACGCCTACTGGCAGCGCACCCTCGGCGCGGTGCAGATCGACACCCCCGACCCGGCGGTGAACGTGCTCGCCAACGGCTGGCTGCTCTACCAGACCCTGGCCTGCCGGCTGTGGGCGCGCAGCGGCTACTACCAGTCGGGCGGCGCCTTCGGCTTTCGCGACCAGCTGCAGGACGCGATGGCCCTGGTCCATGCCGAACCGGCGCTGCTGCGGGCCCACCTGCTGCTGTGCGCCGGCCGCCAGTTCCGCGAGGGCGACGTGCAGCACTGGTGGCACCCGCCCTCGGGCCGCGGCGTGCGCACCCGCTGCTCCGACGACTACCTGTGGCTGCCCCTGGCGGTGTGCCGCTACGTCACCGCCAGCGGCGACACCGGCGTGCTCGACGAAGTGCAGCCCTTCCTCGAAGGCCGTCCGGTCCACCCCGAAGCCGACGCCTACTACGACCAGCCCACCGTCTCGGGCGAGTCCGCCGACCTCTACGCCCACTGCGTGCAGGCCATCCGCCACGGGCTCACCGCCGGCGCCCACGGGCTGCCGCTGATGGGCTCGGGCGACTGGAACGACGGCATGAACCGGGTCGGGCTGGCCGGCCAGGGCGAAAGCGTGTGGCTGGGCTTCTTCCTGTACGCCGTGCTCGGGCAGTTCGCCGGGCTGGCCGAATCCCGCGGCGACGACGCCTTCGCCGCCCTGTGCCGCGAGGAAGGCGCCCGCCTGCAGGGCGCCCTCGAAACCCACGGCTGGGACGGCGGCGTGACACCGGCCGGCTGGTATCGCCGGGCCTACTTCGACGACGGCACGCCCCTGGGCTCGGCCGGCAACGCCGAATGCCGGATCGACTCGATCCCCCAAAGCTGGGCGGTGCTCTCCGGCGCGGCCGAACCCCACCGGGCGCGCTGGGCGATGGACGCCCTGGCCGAACATCTGGTGCGGCCCGCCGACCGGCTGGTGCTGCTCCTCGACCCGCCCTTCGACACCGCCAGCCTGCCCGCCGGCTACATCCGCGGCTACGTGCCCGGCGTGCGCGAGAACGGCGGGCAATACACCCACGCCGCGGTGTGGGCCGCGATGGCCTTCGCCCAGCTCGGCGACACCACCCAGGCCTGGGCGCTGCTCGGGCTGATCAACCCGACCAACCACGCCCGCAGCGCCGACGGCGTCGCCACCTACAAGCTCGAACCCTACGTGGTCGCCGCCGACGTGTACGCCTGCCCGCCCCACGTGGGCCGCGGCGGCTGGAGCTGGCACACCGGCGCCGCCGGCTGGATGTACCGGCTGATCGTCGAATCCCTGCTCGGCCTGCGCCGGGAAGGCACGCTGCTCTACGTGGCGCCGCGCCTGCCGACCGACTGGCCCGGCTGCACCCTGCGCTACCGCTTCGGCGAAACCTGCTTCCCCATCGTCGTCACCCGCGCGGTGGCGGGCGAAGACGTCGGGCTGCGCGTGGATGGCGTGGCGCAGGCCGACGGGGCCATCCGCCTGGTGGACGACCGCCAGCCCCATCAGGTCGAGCTGCGCCTCGGCTGAGCCCGCCCGGCACGGCCGGATATGTTCGGTAGCGCACATATCCGGCCGCCATGGGTGCCTATACTGGGCATGTGGCAGCCCCGTCGCTCCGACAGGTGCGCCCGCCCCACGCATTGGAGCCCGATCATGGTCAGCGCCGACAACGCCCGCGGAAACCAATTGCTCGCTGCCCTGCCGGATGCCGAATCCCAGCGCATCCTGCCCCAGCTGGAGGTCGTGGACATGCCCCTCGGGCAGGTGCTGTACGAATCCGGCCGGCAGCTCAGCCACGTGTATTTCCCCACCACCGCCATCGTCTCGCTGCTCTACGTGATGGAAAACGGCGCCTCGGCCGAGATCGCCGTGGTGGGCAACGAGGGCATCGTCGGCATCTCCCTCTTCATGGGCGGCGAAACCACCCCCAGCCGGGCGGTGGTGCAGAGCGCCGGGCGCGGGCTGCGGCTGCGCGCACCGGCGATCAAGGACGAGTTCAACCGCACCGGCCCGGTGATGCACCTGCTGCTGCGCTACACCCAGGCCCTCATCACCCAGATGGCCCAGACCGCCGTGTGCAACCGCCACCACTCCCTCGACCAGCAGCTGTGCCGCTGGCTGCTGCTGAGCCTCGACCGCCTGTCGGGCAACGAGCTGGTGATGACCCAGGAGCTCATCGCCAACATGCTCGGGGTGCGCCGCGAGGGCGTCACCGAAGCCGCGCTGAAGCTCCAGGCCGCCGGGCTGATCCGCTACGCCCGCGGCCACATCACGGTGCTCGACCGGGCCGGGCTGGAGGCCCGCACCTGCGAGTGCTACGCCGTGGTCCGCAAGGAATACGACCGCCTGCTCCCCTCGCGCATCGCAAGCTGAAGGCGGCGGGCGCGCGCCGCCCGTGTTCGCTATCAGACAGACCGCTCCCGGCCTGCCCCATAAGCTGACGGCATTGGCACCCGACGGACGATGTCCGGCTTTTCCAGGAGCAGACGATGACGCAGCGAATCCCCATGCCCGATCCGGCCTCACGCCAGCGCCCGCGCGGGCCGTGGCGGCTGGCCAGCCTTCTCGGCGCGATCGCCCTGCAGCTGGGCCCGCCGGCGCTGGCGCAGGACGGGAACGACCTGCTCCGCTGCGGCGTGCCGGCCATCCCCGCCGTCCCCGTCGAGACCGTCGCCTGGATGAGCGGCGGCATCGGCGAGGCCGACCGCGCCCAGATGAACCGCGCCGCCGCCGACTACAACCTGCAGGTGGTCTTCAGCGACCGCGCCGGACACTATCTGGCCGACGTGCCCTTCTCCATCAAGGCCCAGCCCGCCGGCCCGCGCTACGCCGCGGTGAGCGCCGGGCCGCTGCTGTACATCCGCCTGCCGCCCGGCCGCTACCGGATCGGCGCCCGGCTGGACGGCGCCTGGCAGGCCCGGCAGATCCGCATCGGGGCCGCCGCGCGGCCGGTGCGCATCGCCTTCGTCACCGCTGGCCGCTGAGCGCATCCGCGGGCCCGCCACGCCCATGATCCCCTTCGACGGTCAGCTCCTCCGGCGCTTCTGGCAGATTGCCGGGCCCTACTGGTTCAGCGACGGCCGGCGGGGCGCCCTGGGGCTGCTGGCGCTCCTCGTCGCGCTGCTCTTCGGCCAGGCCCTGTTCGCGGTGCTCCTCAACGCCCAGACCGGCGAATTCACCTCGGCGCTGGCCGCCCACGACGAGGCGCGGTTCTGGTCATCGATCCGCCAGTGCCTGGTGCTGCTGGTGGTGGCGGTGCCCACCCACGCCTTCTACTACTACGTCCGCGACACCCTCGGCCTGCGCTGGCGGCGCTGGCTGACCCGCGACTACCTCTCCGCCTACCTGGGCAACGGGATGTACTACCGGCTGAACGCCAGCGCCGAGATCGACAACCCGGACCAGCGGATCGCCGAGGACATCAACACCTTCACCCAGAAATCCCTCCAGTTCCTGCTCGTGCTGGCCAGCGCGGTGCTGCAGCTGGCGGCCTTCTCGGGCGTCCTGTGGGCGATCTCCCGGGAGCTGGTGCTGTTCCTGATCGTCTATGCGGTGGTGGGCACCACCGTCACCGTGCGCCTGTTCGGGCGGGTGCTGGTAGGGCTCAACTTCAACCAGCTCCGGCGCGAGGCGGATTTCCGCTTCAGCCTGGTGCGCATCCGCGAGCACGCCGAGGCGATCGCCTTCTACGCCGGCGAAGCGCGCGAATCCCGCCAGGTGGACCAGCATTTCGACGCGGTGTACGGCAACGCCAGCCGGCTCATCGGGGCGCAGCTCCGGCTGAACCTGTTCCAGTACGCCTACAGCTTCATGACCATCGTGCTGCCCAGCGCGATCATCGCCGGGCGGGTCCTGTCCGGCGAGCTCGAGGTGGGCCGGGCCATCCAGGCGGCCGGCGCCTTCGCGGCGATCCTGGCGGCGCTGGCGGTGATCGTCGACAACTTCGAGAGCTTCAGCAAGTTCGCCGCCGGCATCGACCGGCTGGACAGCTTCGCCGGCTTCATGGACGGGAAGCACGACGCCACCAGCGACGAGCGCATCGAGTTCGTCGAGGATTCGCGGATCCACATCGACGGGCTGACCCTGTGGACGCCGAACCGCGAGCGCACCCTGATCTGCGACCTGTCCCTCTCCATCGACCCCGGCCAGAGCCTGATGATCGTCGGCGCCAGCGGCTGCGGCAAAAGCTCGCTGCTGCGGGCCATCGCCGGCCTGTGGCGGTCCGGCCACGGGCGGATCGGCCGGCCTCCGGCGACATGCTGTTCCTGCCCCAGCGCCCGTACATGCTGCTGGGCAGCCTACGCAGCCAGCTGCTCTACCCCCGGCAGGACCAGGCCATCCCCGACGCCGAACTGCTGGCCGTGCTCGAGCAGGTCAACCTGCCCGATCTGGTGGCCCGCTTCGGTGGCCTCGACGCCGCCCAGGACTGGGCCAAGGTGCTGTCGGTGGGCGAACAGCAGCGGGTGGCCTTCGCCCGGGTGCTGCTGGCGGCCCCGCGCTACGCGGTGCTCGACGAAGCCAGCAGCGCCCTCGACGTGGCCAACGAGGACCGCCTCTACACCCTGCTCGCCGCCACCGGCATCACCCTCGTGAGCGTCGCCCACCGGGCCTCGATCCGCCACTTCCACCGCCAGGTGCTGGATTTTCGCAGCGACGGCAGCTGGACGCTGCACGGCGCGGGATCTGTGCGCAGGCGTACAGACGCGCCGCGGGTCGCCTCCTAGGCTTGATATCCCGGCCGACTGGCCGCGAGTCGTCGCAGGAGCTGCCCCATGAAACCGAATCCCCACCCCGTACCGGACCCCGCCGCCATTGCGCCGGCGCGTCCGGCCCGGCCCTAGCCCCGGAGGCCGGCCGGCATGGAATTCAAGGACTACTACGCAGTCATGGGCGTCGCCCCCGACGCGACCCAGGACGAGATCAAGCGCGCCTACCGCCAGCTGGCGCGCAAGTACCACCCGGACGTGAGCAAGGAGCCCGACGCCGAGCAGCGCTTCAAGGCCCTCGGCGAGGCCTACGCGGTGCTCAAGGACCTGGAAAAGCGCGCCGCCTACGACCAGCTGGGCAGCGACTGGCAGCCCGGGCCGGATTTCCAGCCACCCCACGGCCGCCGCGGCGACGCGGCCTTCTCCAACGACGAGTTCAACGATCTGTTCGAATCCATCTACGGGCGCGGCCCGTCCCAGGGGCGGGAGGAGGGCGCCGGCTTCCACGCCCGCGGCCAGGATCATCACGCCCAGGTGTTCATCGACCTGGAAGACGCCTACACCGGCGCCACCCGCAGCATCAGCGTGCAGACACCGGAGGTGGATGAGCGCGGGCGCGTGCATCTGCGCCGGCACACCCTGAAGGTCACGATCCCCAAGGGCGTCCGCGCCGGGCAGCACATCCGCCTGGTCGGGCAGGGCATGCCGGGCATGGGGCAGGGGCCCGCCGGCGACCTTTATCTCGAAGTGGCCTTCAACCCCCACCCCCATTACCGGGTCGACCAGCGCGACGTGTATTTCGACCTGCGCATCGCCCCCTGGGAGGCCGCCCTCGGCACCCAGGTCGAGGTGCCCACACCGGGCGGACGAGTCGAACTGAGCGTGCCCGCCGACGCCCGGGCCGGCCGCAAGCTGCGCCTCAAGGGGCGCGGCATTCCCGGCCCGGTGGCGGGCGATTTCTACGCCGTGCTGCAGATCGTCGTGCCACCCGCCGACAGCGAGGCGAGCCGCGCCTATTACACCGGCATGGCCGGACAGTTCGCCGCCTTCGATCCCCGATCCACCGCCGGAGCCTGACCCATGGACCACCCAAGCATGCTGCCCCAAGCCACCGTGACCATCCTCGAGGAACAGACCGGGCTCAGCCTCATCGAGGTGTGCCGCGCCTGCGCCGTGAACGCCGACGGCATCGTCGAGCTGGTGGACGAAGGCCTGCTGGCGCCCCTCGGACGCGAGCCCCACCGCTGGCGCTTCACCGGCCTGCACGTGCGCCGCGCCACCGTCGCCCTGCGCCTGCGGCGCGACCTCGGGCTCAACCTCGCCGGCGCCGCGCTGGCCATCCAGCTGCTCGACGAACTGGACGCCCTGCGGGAGAAGCTGCGCGCCCTCGGCACCCCCGGGGCATGATCCCGCCGGTTTGCAGCTCTGTTCGCCAGCGTACGGAATACCCGGATCAATGGGCGCAGGATGAAAGCTCGCAGTCGTGCCCGATCAGCGGAATGTCCGGTCAGGCACCGCCCTCGATCCCGCTTCCGACATCACTCCCGATGCCGGGACAACATGAAGGAACACACCATGACCAACGTACGCCGCAACTTCCACAAGCTCGTCCTCGTCACCGCCACCTCCCTCGCCCTCGGCGCCTTCGGCGGCCCGGCCTTCGCGGCCACGTCCGAAGACCTCGACCGGGACGCCGCCCAGGCCCTGCAGACCCTCTACAAGAGCAACCCGGCCGCCGAAGCCATCTCCAGGAAGGCCCGGGCCGTGCTGGTCTTCCCGAAGATCATCAAGGCCGGCCTGGTGTTCGGCGGCAGCTACGGTGAGGGCGTCCTCACCCGGGGCACCGAACACCTCGGCTACTACAACTCCGTGTCGGCCTCCTGGGGCTGGCAGGCCGGGGCCGAATCCTACGGCTACGTGGTGTTCCTGATGAGCGACAAGGCCGTCAAGTACCTCAACACCAGCCAGGGCTGGGAGATCGGTGTCGGCCCGTCGGTGGTGGTGGTGAACGAAGGCATGGCCAAGAACCTCTCGTCCTCGACCCTCAAGAACGACGCCTACGCCTTCATCTTCGACCAGCAGGGCCTGATGGCCAGCCTGAGCATCGAAGGCACCAAGATCACCCGCATCAAGCGCTGAACGGCGTAGCGGTTCCCGCGTGACGGCGGACCGGCCCGGTGACACGGGCCGGTCCGCCGTCGTTTACGGGCCGCACCGAAGCCGGAAACGCAAACGCCCGGCGGCCGGATTACGAAGACCGGCCGCCGGGCGGAGCGGGTGCGTTCAGCGTCGCCGGATGAGGCCGACCACGAAGGATGCGACGAACAGCACCAGAAAGATGAAGAACAGGATGCGCGCGATCTCGACCGCACCGGCGGCGATGCCGGTGAAACCGAACAGGGCCGAGATCAGCGCAATGACGAGAAACACGCCGGCGTAGTGGAGCATTTTGGTTCCTTTCAAGTCATGCCGGTGGCGAGCCGGCGCGGCAGCCGGGCTAGATGCGGCCCAGCAGCACGAGGACGAGCAGGATCACGACGATGAAGCCGATGCCTCCGCTCGGGCCGTAGCCCCAGCTCTGGCTGTGGGGCCAGCTAGGGAAGGCGCCGATCAACAGCACGATGAGCACGATCAGCAGAATGGTTCCGATGGACATTTGAGGTCTCCTTGCCTGGGTTGCGTTGCACTGTCGATGCTACGCAGCAGGGCCGGCGCGTCTGTGCGCCATCGAACAGCGGCGCAATCCGGGTGGGTGCGCCAGCAGACAGACGCCCCGTCCCATCTCCCGCAGGCTGGGTCCATCCGAACCACCGGGGCCAGCAGTCTTCCCCGTGACGATGGAGGGCGCTTCCGGCGCCCCCATCCTGGCGAAGAACCTGTCGTGCCAGCCCATCGGGCTGCGCGGCAAGCCGGATTCATCCTTTCAAGGAAAACATCATGAAAACATCCAGCCTCAAGCTCATCGCCCTCTCCATCGGCCTCGCCTTCAGTCTCGGCGCCGCCGCCGAAACCATGTCGAAGGACGACTACAAGGCCGGCGAGACGAAGATTGCCGCCGACTACAAGGCCGCCCGCGCCGCCTGTGGCGCCAAGGCCGACAACCAGAACGACATCTGCGTGGCCGAAGCCAAGGGCAAGGAGAGGGTCGCCCTGGCCGAGCTCGAAGCCAGCTACAAGCCCAGCCGCAAGGCCCACTACGAAGTCCAGGTGGCCAAGGCCGAAGCCGCCGGTGCAGTGGCCCGCGAACGCTGCGATGACATGGCCGGCAACGCCAAGGACGTCTGCGTGAAGGAAGCCAAGGCCGCCGAAACCTCCGCCAAGGCCGACGCCAAGGCGCAGATGAAGACCTCGGCCGCCACCGCCGCCGGCAACGAGAAGGCCGCCGAAGCCCGCAGCGACGCCAAGGGCAAGGCTGCGGAAGCCCGCAAGGACGCGGCGACCGACAAGCGCGACGCCCAATACACGGTGGACAAGGAAAAGTGCGGCAGCCTCGCCGGCACCGCCAAGGCCCAGTGTCTGGACCAGGCCCGCGCCAACATGGGCAAGTGACCGGCTTCTGCCGGCCGACCCCGCCCGGGGTCGCGCCGGCCGGACAGCAAGGCCGGACCGGCCCATCCCACAACGGATGGCCGACCCGGCCTTTCTTCCGCCCACGCCAGCCGCTTCACCCCTGCCACCCGGCGCGGCAGGCACGCCGGCTCCGTTCGCTGGCGTACATACAGCCGGCACCGCGACGACCACAATCGGTTCAGCCAATCCCGGCGGGCCGGCGCCGGCACCCCGCGGCGATCACTTCAGGAGGCGCCATCCTTGCAAGCCCCTTTGATACCCCCGGCTGAAGATCGCGTCCTGGCCCTGCGGGTCGCCGACGCGGCGGTCACCGCGTGGCGCGAACTCGACGCCGCCCTGTCGCCCATCATCGGCCAGCGGGGCGTCGCGGCCCTCTACCAGCGCAGCCTCTACCTCACCCGCATCGACTACCCGTGGCTCGCCGGCGTACACCAGGCCACCGTGCGGGCGGGCGAATTCGCGCCGCTCCACACCGTGCTCTCCCAGCAGACCAGCGCCACCGCGGCCGGCGCCTGCAGCGCGCTGCTCGCCACCTTCCGCGATCTCCTGACCCGCCTGATCGGCGCCTCGCTCACCGAGCGCCTGCTGCCCCCGATCCCGCCAGCCCCACCCGCCCCCAACGCCGCCCCGGACCCCTCGCCATGAACACCGACACCACCCGCCTCCAACGCATGGCCACCGGCGTCTCCGGGCTTGACGCGGTGCTCGGCGGCGGCCTGCCGGAGCTCTCCTTCAGCCTCATCGCAGGCCCGCCTGGCAGCGGCAAGACCACCCTGGCCCATCAGATCATGTTCGCGCTGGACTCGCCCGAGCGCCCGGCGCTGTACTTCACGGTGCTCGGCGAGCCGCCCCTGAAGATGCTGCGCTACCAGCAGCAGTTCGAGTTCTTCGAGCACGAGCGGGTCAAGGATTCGATCCGCTTCATCAGCCTGGCCGACGAGACCGCCAGCGGCGATCTGGACAAGGTGCTCGCCCGCATCTCCAGCGAGGTCGAGGCCCACGCGCCGGGCCTGGTGTTCGTGGACTCCTTCCGCTCGGTGGCCGGCAGCCCCGCCCGCGCCGGCATTCCGTCCCTCGGCCTGCAGCACTTCATCCAGAACCTCGGCGTGCTGATGACCTGCTGGCAGGCCACCACCTTCCTGGTCGGCGAATACTTCACCCCGAACGACCCCAACCCGGTGTTCACCGTGGCCGACGGCCTGATCTGGCTGAGCCAGAGCGTCCAGGGCAACTCGGTGGTACGCAAGCTCGAGATCATCAAGATGCGCGGCCAGGCCACCGTGCCCGGCCTGCACACCTTCCGCATCGGCAGCGCCGGCATCACCGTGTTCGGCCCGCCGCCCTGCAGCGCGCCGCTGGCCGACGCCGGACCCGGCCTGGCCGATCGCCTGCCGATGGGCGTGCCCGGGCTCGACGGGATGATGGGCGGCGGCCTGCCCCGGGGCTACTCGCTGCTGGTCGCCGGCCCCTCCGGCTCGGGCAAGACCCTCCTCGCCGAAGCCTACCTGGCCGAAGGCGCCCGCCACGGCGAGACCGGCGTGATCGCCGCCTTCGAGCAGCGCCCCCGGCGCCCCCGCAGCCACCGGCTCGCCGACCTCATCGCCAGCGGGCAGGTCGGCGTGGTCGACACCCGCGCGCCGGATCTGTCGGTGGACGAGATGGCCATGCTCCTCATCACCGAGATCCGCCGGCTGGGCGCCAGCCGGGTGGTCATCGATTCGCTGTCAGGCTTCGAGCTGGCCCTCGCGCCCACCTTCCGCAACGACTTCCGGCAATCCCTGGCGCGCCTCGTGGCGGCCCTCACCGGCAGCGGCGTCACCCTGCTGATGACCTCCGAGCTCGAAGACCGCTTCACCGACCTGCGCTTCAGCCCCCACGGCACCGCCTTCCTCACCGACGCCATCATCGTTCACCGCTACGTCGAGCTGGCCGGCCGCCTGCTGCGGGCGCTGGCGGTGGTCAAGCTGCGGGGCAGCCCCCATTCCGACGAGCTGCGCCTCTTTCATGTGGACGACGACGGCCTGCACATCGACGAGCGCCTCGCCGGCCACACCGGCCTCCTGACCGGCCGGCCGCTCCGCCTGCCCGCCGACTGAGCCCTGGCGACCCGCCACCATGCCGGCCTCCGACCCCCACCAGACCGACGCCGCCCTGGCGACCCTGGCGCAGCTGGACGAAGCCGCCAACCGCCTGGTGGCGGAACTCGCCCGACTAAGGCAGGAGCTCACCGCCGCCCGCAACGACTGCGACGCGCGCCGCAGCGCCCAACTGCGCGAGGCCAACGAGAAGCTTCTCCTCGCCGCCCTCCAGGCCGACCAGATCGCCGAGAGCGCGGTGAATGACCGGGACGTGCTCGCCAACCGCAGCCAGCGCGACCCCCTCACCGGCACCCCCAACCGCAGCCTGATGCTCGACCGCCTCGAAAGCGCCATCGCCCTGGCCCACCGGCGCGGCACCCACATCGCCGTGCTGTTCCTCGATCTCGACCTCTTCAAGCAGATCAACGACGTCCTCGGCCACGCCGTCGGCGACGAAACCCTGCAGCTCGTGGCCCAGCGCCTGCAGTCGGTGCTGCGCGACTCCGACACCGTGAGCCGCCACGGCGGCGACGAGTTCCTGGCCCTCCTCACCGAGATCACCCAGCCCACCGACGCCACCCTCATCGCCGACAAGATGCTCGCCGCCCTCGCCGCCCCGGCGCGGATCGGCGACCACCTGCTCAACCTGTCGGGCAGCGTGGGCATCGCCCTCTACCCCCAGGACGGCACCGACGCCGCCAGCCTGATCGCCCACGCCGACGCCGCCATGTACGCCGCCAAGCGCGCCGGCGGCGGGCGCTGCGCCCTCCATCAGCCCGACACTCCGCCGGAAGCCCCACCCGAAAGCGGCTGAACGCCCCCGGCGTCAGCAATGCCTCATCCCGCCGGCCGATCAGGCGGATAATCCATAAGACGAACTACGAACCTGAATCGAAATTCCGTATGCGCTGCGCACCTCCCCTCGATTCAACCCCGGTAGAAACACCCGATGCGCAGCCCCGGCAGCGCCCGGACTGCCCCATCGTCGGCATCGGCTGCTCGGCCGGCGGGCTCGAAGCCCTCGAAGCCCTGCTCGGCCATGTGCCCGACGGCACCGGCATGGCCTTCGTGATCGTCCAGCACCTCGACCCAGAGCACGTCAGCACCCTCCCGGAGATCCTCCAGCGCATCACCCCGATGCCGGTCATCGAGGTCGCCGAAGGCATGGTCGTCGCGCCGGAGCACGTCTATGTGATCCCCCCCAACAAGGATCTGTCCCTGCTGGGCGGCGTGCTCCACCTGCTCGACCCCACCGCCCAGCGCGGCCTGCGCCTGCCCATCGACTTCTTCCTGCGCACCCTGGCCGCCGACCGCCAGGAGCGGGCCATCGGGGTGATCCTCTCCGGCATGGGCTCCGACGGCATGGCCGGGCTCGCGGCGATCAAGGAAAAGGGCGGCCTCACCCTCGCCCAGGACCCGGCCAGCGCCCGCGCCGACAGCATGCCCGCCAGCGCCATCAAGGCCGGCGTGGTGGATATCGTCGCGCCCGCCGAAGCGCTGGCCGAGCGCATCGCCGCCTTCCTGCGGCACGTTCCGCGCCCGCCCCAGCCCGACGCCGCGCCGGGCGAGCAGGGCGCCCTCGAACGGATCATCGTGCTGCTGCGCAACCGCAGCGGCAACGACCTCTCCCTCTACAAGCCGAACACCCTGCTCCGGCGCATCGAGCGGCGCATGGCCCTGCTCCAGATCGCCGCCATCGCCGACTACGTGGGCTACCTGCGCGACAACCTCCAGGAACTCGACCTGCTGTTCAAGGAGCTCTTGATCGGCGTCACCAGCTTCTTCCGCGATCCGCCCGTGTGGGATTACCTGCGCGACGTCGCCCTACCGGCCCTGTTCGCCCGTCACCCCGACGGGCAGGCGCTGCGGGCCTGGGTGCCGGCGTGCTCCACCGGCGAGGAAGCCTACTCGCTGGCCATGGTGTTCCGGGAAGCCCTCGACAACACCCGGCCGCCGGGCCAGTTCTCGCTGCAGATCTACGCCACCGATCTCGACCCCGACGCCGTGGACCGGGCCCGCCGGGCCTGCTACCCCGCCAACATCGCCGCCGACGTGACGCCGGAGCGGCTGGCCCGCCACTTCGTTGCCGAGGACGACGGCTTCCGGCTCAACCGCGAGCTGCGCGAGATGGTCATCTTCGCGCCCCACAACCTCATCTCCGACCCGCCCTTCACCAAGCTCGACATCCTGTCGTGCCGCAACCTGCTGATCTACTTCGGCCAGGAACTGCAGAAGAAGGTCCTGCCCCTGTTCCACTACGCCCTCAACCGGGACGGCATCCTGGTGCTCGGCAGCGCCGAGACCATCGGCGGCTTCGACGCCCTGTTCTCGCCCCTCGACAAGAAGACCCACATCTTCCGGCGCACCGAACACCGCAACCAATCCTCGTGGCTGGATTTTCCCGCCCGCACCCCGGCCGGCCCCGCCAGCACCGACGGCAGCCGGCCCGACTTCCGCGACAGCGTCGAATACCTCACCGACCAGCTCATCCAGCAGCACTACGCGCCCGCCGCGGTGCTGGTCAATGGCGAAGGCGACATCCTGTACATCAGCGGGCGCACCGGCAAATACCTCGAACCGGCCGCCGGCAAGGTCAACATCAACCTCCACGCGATGGCCCGCGAAGGCCTCCGCGACGCCCTCACCGGCGTGATCGGCAAGGCCCTGCGCCAGCCCCAGCCGATCCACCTCAACGGCCTGCAGGTCGAAGGCAACAGCCACCCCCAGCTGGTCAACATCACCGTCCAGGGCATCGACAAGCCCGAAGCCCTGCGCAACCGGGTGCTGGTGGTGTTCAACGACGTCAAGGCACCGCCCGGCAACCGCCGGCCGCGCAGGCAGCTGGCGTCCGAACGCGAAAGCGCCCTGCTGCTCGAACTCGCCCAGCTGCGCGAAGCCCTGCAGATCAGCCGTCAGGAGATGCAGGCCTCCCTCGAGGAAGCCAAATCGGCCAACGAGGAGCTGCAGGTCACCAACGAGGAACTCACCACCTCGAAGGAAGAGCTGCAATCCATGAACGAAGAGCTGCAGACCATCAATGCGGAGCTGCAATCCAAGGTGGACGACCTCACCTGGGCCCGCAACGACATGACCAACCTGCTCAACAGCACCGAGATCGCCACCGTCTTCCTCGACAGCGAGATGCGACTGCGCCGCTTCACCACCCACGCCACGCACCTGTTCAAGTTCATCCCGGGCGACGTGGGCCGGCCCCTGTCCGACATCGTCACCGACCTGGACTACCCCGGCCTGCAGAACGACGCCAGCGCCGTGCTCACCACCCTGATCTACTGCGAGAAGCAGGTCAGCACCGGCGACGGCCGCTGGTTCCGGGTGCGCATCATGCCGTACCGGACCCAGGACAACGTGATCGACGGGGTGGTCCTCACCTTCATCGACATCACCGCCATCAAGCAGCTCGAAGCCAAGCTGCGCAAGCGGGAGAATCGCCGTGACCACTGAAGACACCGACGAGCCTGACCAGCGACCCTACACCACGCCCCTCCGGCAGGCCGCCGAGGCCCGGCTGGTGCATGAACTGCAGGTGCACCAGATCGAGCTCGAGATGCAGAACGAAGAGCTGCGCCGGGCCCGGGCCGAGACCGACGCGGCCCTCGACCAGCTCCACCAGCTCAACGCCCACCTCGAAACGCTGGTTGCCGCCCGCACCGCCGAGCTCGTGGCCGCCCGCGACGCCGCCGAGGCCGCCGACCGGGCAAAGACCCACTTCCTCGCCAACATGAGCCACGAGATCCGGACGCCCCTGAACGGCATCCTCGGCATGGCCCACCTGCTGCGGCGCAGCGGCCTCACCCCCACCCAGGCCCACCAGCTCGACAAGATTGAAGTGTCAGGCCGCCATCTGCTGGCGGTCCTCAACGACATCCTGGATTTCTCGAAGATCGAGGCCGGCCGCCTCGAACTGGAAACCGTGGATTTCACCCTCGACGAGCTGGTGCGCGACGTCACCGCCATCGTCACCGACAGCGCCGCCGCCAAGGGCCTCCGGCTCGACATCGACACGGCCGGCATCCCCCGCCACCTCCGGGGCGACCGGGTGCATCTGGCCCAGGCGCTGCTCAACTACGTGGGCAACGCCATCAAGTTCACCGCCGCCGGCAGCGTCACCCTCAGCGCCCGGCTGCTCGAAGAAACCCGGCAGGGCTACCTGCTGCGCTTCGACGTGGTCGATACCGGCATCGGCATGACGCCGGAACAGCAGGCCCAGCTCTTCCGGCCCTTCACCCAGGCCGACAGCTCCACCACCCGCCGCTTCGGCGGTACCGGGCTGGGGCTGGCCATCACCCGGCGGCTCGCCCAGCTGATGGGCGGCGAGGTGGGTGTCAAATGCACGCCAGGCGAGGGCTGCCGCTTCTGGCTCACGGCGCGGCTGGGCAAAGGCCGGCCCACCCGCCCGGCCCCCGACATGCGGGACCGGGAGCACGCCGAGCTGATCCTCCGGCGCGACTACCGGGGCGCCCGGGTGCTCGCCGTGGACGACGACCCGGTCAACCTGGATGTGCTGCTGAGCCTGCTGCTGAACCTCGGCCTGGCGGTCGACATCGCCAGGGACGGCGCCGAGGCGCTGCGCCTGGCCCGCGAGAAGCCCTACGCGCTGATCCTGATGGACCTGCAGATGCCCCTCATGGGCGGGCTGGAGGCCAGCCGGGCGATCCGACGCCTGCCGGGCCACGCCAGCACCCCCATCGTCGCCATCACCGCCAGCGCCTTCGTCTCCGAGCGGGAGGCCTGCCTCGCCGCCGGGATGAGCGACTTCATCGCCAAGCCGCTGGATGTGGATGCGTTTTTCGGGACGCTGCTGCAGTGGCTGCCCCCGCCACCCGCTCAGGTCTGCAGCACGTAAGTGCCCGGCGCCGCGCCCAGGGTCGCCAGCCCGCCAGCCGCATGGCCCATCGACGGCGGATCACCGGGCGGGCCGGAGCGCGCATCGAGCCACGCCCGCCACGCCGGCCACCACGACCCCTCTGACGTGGGCGCCGCCGCCAGCCACGCGTCCGGCGCAAGGTAGCGCCCGTCGTGGGGCCGGGTGAGCATCTGGTAGCTGCGCCCGGGCACGCCCGGCGGATTGACGATGCCCACGTTGTGGCCACCGGAACTGAGCAGGAAGGTGACCGGCACGTCGGCGAGCAGGTGCAGCTTGTGCACCGATCGCCACGGCGCCACGTGGTCGCGCAGGGTGGAGACGCAGAAGATCTCGCAGGTGATGTCGGTCAGCGCCACCGGGCGGTCGCCCACCGGGTAGCGGCCGCTGGCCAGGTCGTTGTCGAGGAACAGCCGGCGCAGGTATTCGGCGTGCATCCGGTAGGGCAGGCGGGTGCCGTCCACGTTCCAGGCCATCAGGTCGCTCATCGGGCGGCGCTCGCCCATCAGGTAGTCCTTGAGCATCCGCGACCACACCAGATCGCGGGAGTTGAGCAGCTGGAAGGCCCCGGCCATCTGGGTGGTGTCCAGGTAGCCCCGATCCCACATGATGTCCTCCAGAAAGCTCACCTGGCTGTTGTCGATGAACAGCGCCAGCTCCCCCGGCTCGGTGAAGTCGGTCTGGGCCGCCAGCATCGACACCGACGCCAGCCGCTCGTCCCCGTCGCGCCCCATGGCCGCGGCGGCGATCGCCAGCAGCGTGCCGCCCAGGCAGTAGCCGGCGGCGTGGATCCGCTGCCCCGGCACCACCGCGGCCACTGCATCGAGGGCATCCATCACCCCCAGCCGCAGGTAGTCGTCCATGCCCAGGTCGCGCCCCTCGGGGCCGGGGTTGGCCCACGAGATGGCGAACACCGTGTAGCCCTGATCCACCAGAAAGCGGACCAGCGAATTGGCCGGCGACAGGTCGAGGATGTAGTACTTCATGATCCACGAGGGCACCAGCAGCACCGGCTCCGGCCGAACCTGCGGGCCGGCGGGGGCGTACTGGATCAGCTCGATCAGCCGGTTGCGGAAGATCACCTGCCCCGGCGTGACCGCCACCTCGTGACCCACCCGAAAATGCTCGGCCCCCGGCGGCGGCGATTCGGACTGCAGGTGACGGGCGTCCGCCATCAGGTTTCGCAGGCCCTCCACCAGATTGGCGCCGCCGGTCTGCGCGGTGCGTTCGAGCACCTCGGGGTTGGCCCACGGAAAGTTGGCCGGCGACAGCACGTCGAGCAGCTGCCGGACGGTGAAGCTCACCACGTTCTCGTGGTGCCGCGACACGCCGTGGACGCCGGTGGTGGCGGCCTTCCACCAGGCCTCGGTGAGCAGGAAGGACTGGCTCATCACGTTGAACGGCCACGCCTGCCAGCCCGGATGGTCGAAGCGGTGGTCCTGCACGCCCGCCTCGATGCCCGGGCGCCCGGCCGGACGGCCCGCCTCCAGCAGCAGGCCAGGCAGCCTGGCCCAGGCATCGAGCCAGGCCTGAGCCAGCTCGGCCTGCTCCGCCGGGTTGTGGGACAGGTGCATCAGCCAGTCGTCGAAGGCCATCGCCAGCGCCACCGGGGAGATGCCGCCGGTCAGGTGCGAGAACTGGGCATGCACGAAACGGTCTAGATTGCTGCCCGGTCGGGGCAGCACGGCGGGGGGAACATGGGTCACGGAATCAACCTTCGGCGTGCGCGCGAATTGACGCAGCCCATCATCTCCACCCCGCGCCACCGCGTCTGTACGAGAGCGCACCAAGCCCGGCCCGCAAGTGCGCGACAATCCCGGCGGGGTGACGGCGGTGCGGCAGCGCACAGACCCGCACGCAGGCCAGCCGCATAGTCGAGACTCCCCACTCCAGGCCACGCCGCCCTCGCCCCAGGCTGCCCCGGAAGACCAGGCCGCCAAGGTCTCTCACACCACGTAAGGAACCCGCCAGCATGCTCTCCCCCAAGCGCCACAAGGAAAGACACCGCACCGACCGCATCGGCTGGCTGCGCGCCGCCGTGCTCGGCGCCAACGACGGCATCGTGTCCACCGCCAGCCTCGTGCTGGGCGTGGCCAGCGCCAGTTCGAGCCACGCCAGCGTCCTGGTGGCCGGGGTTGCCGGGCTGGTGGCGGGCGCTATGTCGATGGCGGCCGGCGAATACGTCTCGGTGCATTCCCAGGCCGACACCGAAAACGCCGACCTGAACCGCGAGCGCGAAGAGCTCGAACACGCCCCCGCCGCCGAACTGCGCGAGCTGACCGCCATCTACGTGGGCCGCGGGCTGAGCTACGAGCTGGCCACGCAGGTGGCGGAGCAGCTCACCCGCCACGACGCCCTCGGCGCCCACGCCCGCGACGAACTCGGCCTGTCGGACACCACCAGCGCCCGGCCGATCCAGGCCGCCCTGGCCTCGGCGGCCAGCTTCGCCGTGGGGGCGATCCTGCCCCTGGCGGTGACGGCGCTGGCGCCCGAGCGGCTGCTGATCCCCTGGGTCGGCGCAAGCTCCATCAGTTTTCTGGCGATCCTCGGCGCCGTCGCGGCCCGGGCCGGTGGGGCCGACCCGCTGGTCGGCGCGGCCCGCGTGAGCGGCTGGGGGGCGCTGGCCATGGCGGTCACCGCCGGCGTCGGCGCCCTTTTCGGCGCGCCGGTCTGAGCCACACCAGCGGCGCTCCCGGTCAGCCCCGCCCGGTGCCCAGCAGGCGGTCCCACGCCCCGCCGAGGGTGCCGAAGGCGCGGCGCTCATCCACCTGGTGGTGAAAATGGTGATGCCGCCAGCGGCGGCGCAGCCAGCCCTCGCGGCACGGCTCGGGCTGATGCAGATGGAAATGGACGACCTCCTGGGCCAGGTGGCCGAGGATCAGCCCGCCGGAAAACGCCAGCCCCAGGCCCGGATCGCCCAGCAGCAGCGACGGCGCCCCGGCCAGCACGAGCACCATCGGCAGGCTGAACAGCAGCGGCGTGCGCATCGGCACGTCGGGCGCGTGGTGGTGTTCCAGATGCCAGCGCCGGAAGGGGTCAAGCCTGTGCAGGATGAAGCGGTGCAGCGCGTACTCGGCAAAGGTCCAGGCGCCGAGCCCGGCCAGCAGCGCGGCGGCCCCGACGGCCCAGCCGCGCGCGTCGACATGCAGCCATCCCGCCGTCAGCGCCACCACGGCAAGCATGGGCATCAGCACCGAAGCCGGAAACCGGAGGGCGGGCCCGGCAACACGGAAATCTTCCATCGCGATCCTCCCGGCGTTCCGTCCGTCAATCCACCGCACCGGAGAGATGCGGCCAATCACGGCCCTAAATTGGACACGCGGGAACCGGCTTCGGTCAGTGCGTCAGGCAACGCATGCGCCCGACGGGGCGGCGACTACCCGCCCAGCAGCGCCGCCGCGGTCGCCGGGTTCGACGGAAAGTAGAAATGCACGTAGGACGCGGTGATCCGCCCGAGCCGGTAGATCGCCTCGCCCTCACGCCCGGCCAGCGACGTGGCACGGACCAGCGGCGCCAGCGGCGTATCGCTCACGGAGTAGTGGAAGGTGTGGCCGGTGATGCGGCCTTCGGGCAGCTCGGCCACCTGGGTGCCCAGCGCGGCGAGACGCGCCTGCATCCGGGTGTGGCCGGGCAGCAGGCCGGCGCCCGGGTGGGTCAAGCCTTCCTTGTCGGTAAGACGCTCGAAAAGGCTCATCATTCCGCCGCATTCGGCGAGCAGCGGCTTGCCGGCCGCCACATGGGCGTGCAGATCGGCCTGCCAGCGGGCGTTGGCGGCGAGCTGGGCGGCGTGGAGCTCCGGGTAGCCGCCGGGCAGCCACAGGGCGTCGCAGGCGGGCAGGGCGTCGCCGGCCAGCGGCGAGAAGAACTCGACCTGCGCGCCAAGGGCTTTCAGCAGATCCACGTTGGCCGGGTAGATGAAGCCGAAGGCGGCGTCCCGGGCAATCGCCACGGTGCGGCCGGCCAGCAGCGGCGCGACAGGCGGCGGTTCGGCGGCCGGAAAGCTCACCGGCGGCGGCAGATCGGCCGCGCCGGTGCGGGCGAGATGGTCGGCCAGGCGATCGAGGCGCTCGTCCAGATCGGCGATCTCGGCAGCCTGCAGAATGCCCAGGTGGCGCTCCGGCAGCGCGGCGTCGGCGTCGCGGGGGATCGCGCCGTACCAGGCGATCTCGCCGGGCAGGCAGTCGCGCAGCAGCTTGGCGTGGCCCTCGCCACCCACGTGGTTGGCGAGCACGCCCGAGAAGGGCAGATCCGGCTGCCAGGTGGCGAGGCCGTGGGCCACAGCGGCGAAGGTCTGGGCCATCGCCTTGGCGTCGATCACCGCCATCACCGGAATGCCGAAGCGGCGGGCGATGTCGGCGCCCGAAGGCTTGCCGTCGAAGAGGCCCATCACCCCTTCGACGAGGATCAGGTCGGCCTCCTGCGCCGCGGCGTGCAGGCGCCAGGCGGCGTCCATCTCGCCGCACATGCCCAGGTCGAGGTTGTACACCGGCGCGCCGGTGGCGACCGTGTGGATCTGCGGATCGAGGAAATCCGGCCCGCACTTGAACACCCGCACCCTGCGCCCCTGGCGCACGTGCAGGCGGGCGAGGGCGGCGGTGACGGTCGTCTTGCCCTGGCCGGAAGACGGCGCGGCGACGAACAGCGCGGGGCAGCGGGCCGCCGTCATTCGTCGCGCTCCGGGTGGAACCACGCCAGCCGCGGCTGCAGCGACACCACGTCGCCGACGATGGTGAGCGCCGGCGGGGTGATGCCGGCCGCCTTGACCGCGCCCGGCAGCGTCGCCAGATCGGCGGTCACGACGCGCTGGGCCTTCGTGGTGCCGCGCCGCACGACGGCCGCCGGGGTGGTGGCGGGCAGGCCGTGGGCCACCAGCTTGTCGCAGATCGTCGCCAGCTGGGTGATGCCCATGTAGAACACCAGGGTCTGCTTGCCGCGGGCGAGCATGTCCCAGTCCAGGTCCACCGTGCCATCCTTCAGGTGGCCGGTGACGAACACGCAGGCCTGGGCGAAATCCCGGTGGGTGAGGGGGATGCCGGCGTAGGCGCCGATGCCCGCCGCGGCGGTGATGCCGGGGATCACCTCGAAGGACACGCCGGCCTTCACCAGCTCTTCCACCTCTTCGCCGCCGCGCCCGAAGATGAACGGGTCGCCGCCCTTCAGGCGCACCACGCGCTTGCCCTGGCGGGCCAGATCGACCAGCAGCAGATTGATGTCGCCCTGGGGCAGGGCGTGGTTGGAGGCCTTCTTGCCCACGTAGATGCGCTCGACCGCCGCCGGCACGCAGGCCAGCACCTCGGCGCTCACCAGGTTGTCGTAGACCAGCACGTCGGCCTCCAGCAGCAGGCGGGCGGCGCGCAGGGTGAGGAGTTCCGGATCGCCCGGCCCGGAACCGACGAGATAGACCCAGCCCGGCTGGGCCGGACGATGGCTGGCGGGAAAAACGGTATCAGGCACGACGGTGCTCCTGGCGGACTCGACGATTCAGTTTAGCGGCTTGCGCCACAGGGCGAGGCGGATCGGCGCGGCGGGCGCAAAACGCAGCCGGCCGGCCACCGTCTCGCCGCGGGCGAGGCTCAGCTCCTGCCAGGCCTCGGCGGGCACCTGGGCGGCAAAGGCGAGCAGGTCGGCGCGGGCGTGGTCGTCCTCGGCGGTGGCCACCAGCCGGCCGCCCGGGGCAAGGCGCGTCCAGGCAGCGGCGAGCCAGTCCGACAGACCGACGCCACCCCGCACGAACACCGCCTCGGGCATCGGCCACTCGCGGCTGCGCAGCGGCGAGGCGGACGGGATCGCGGCGAGGTTTTCACCCACCCCGGCGCGGGCCATCGCCACGCCCAGCAGGCTCGGCTCGACACCGACCGCACGCACGCGGGCCGTCGGCACCGCCCGGGCCCATTCGAGGGCCAGGCTGGCTTCGCCGTCGGAGATCGCCCAGCCCTGCTCCCACGCCGCCGGCTGCAGCCACGCCAGCGCCAGCAGACGCGCGGCCAGGGGCAGGGCGGCCGGAGCGTCCTCGCCCAGCGCAGCGTCGGTGAGGCCGGGCAGTTCGGCAAACACGCCGGCCGACGGGCCGGTGGCGAGGATCAACACCGCGTGGGCGTCGAAGTTTTCGCGCAGCTCGGCCAACTCGGAAGCCAGCCACGCCCGCGAGCGCAGGCCGTCAGCGGTGAATTCGCACACCCACACCCGGGCGCCGGCAAAGCCGCTGTCCACCAGCAACCGGGCCACCGCGCCGGGGGCGGCGGCATCGGCCACCGGCACCGCCAGCAGGCGATGGGCGCGCAGCTGGCCGCGCAGCGCCGCCATCGGCGCCCGACGCAGATCCACCAGCGACACGATCTCGCCCGACAGGCCCAGCGACGCACACGCCGCCTGAACCCGGCCGACGCCGGCCAGCAGGCACACGTTGCCGGGGCCCAGTTCGGCCAGCAGTTCGAGGCCGGGGCCGTCGCCGGCGCCGTCGCCCACCACCGCCAGCACGCTGCCGGCGTGACCAACCCGGCGGAGGTCGAGGTGGATGGAATCGGCGCCGCACAGCTCCTGGGGCACCTCCAGCGCGAGGCCGGCGAGGCGGTCCAGCGCTTCGGCGGTGCCGAGGATCACCCGGGCGCCACGCAGGGCGTCGAGGGCCGCGGCGGAGAGCACCGGCGGCTGCTCCAGGCCCAGGCTCACCACGGTGAGAGGCAGCGGCTCGGCGGGTTCGGGTTCCGGCGCGATGTCGGCCATGGGCTGCGCATCGGCGATGGCTTCGACGGCGGGCACATCCACGGGCGCCTCCACGGGCGCTTCGGCCACCGGGGCCTCGGCGACGAGGGCAAGCTCGGGCAGTTCGGCCTGGGCGTCGCTGTCGTCCGCCGGGCCGTTGGCGCTGCGCTCGCCCTTGCCGCGGCGACGCTTGCGCCGACGGCGGGGGCCGGCGGGGGATTCGGCGTCGTCGGCGGTGGTGGCTTCGTCGGCCGCGGTGTCGGATTCAGCTTCCGCGGCGAGGGCTTCGTCGGTGGCGGGCTCGATGGCCTGGGCGGCCACGTCGACAGGTGCTTCGGCCACGACTTCAGGCTCGGCAGCGACGGGCGAATCCTCGACCGGCGCGGCGACGGGTTCGGCCTCGGCTTCGACGGCGAACAGATCGGCGATCACTTCGGCCGCCGGGGCCTCGGCCTCCGGCTTGGCCTTGGGCTTGCGGGGGGCGCGCTTGGCGCGGGCGGGTTTGGCGGCGGCTGCCTCGGTCGGCGCGCCATCGGCGGGCGCTGCGTCGGCCTTCTTGCGGCTGCGGGCCGGCGCCTTGGCACGAGCGGCAGGCTTGGCGGCTTCGTCGGCGGCGGGCGCCGGCGTGATGAGTTGTTCGTCGTTCATGGGGGACGGCCGCGCCCATGCGCGACCGGAAAAACGGGGGTCGCAGGATAGCACGAAGCCTTTTCCGGCCGAGTCCGGCATCGGCCGCCCACAGTGGGCAATCTGCCTGACCGAAATGGTGTTCATGCCATGCGTGTTGATCTTAAATTTTGCCCGCGCCGTGCCGTTGAATCACGACTGCGCGGCCGCAATCCTGTGACACGCGATCCTCCAAGGGAGACACCATGAAAAAAACACTGACCACCCGCTTCCTCACCCTCGGCCTGGCCACCCTGGCCGCCAGCAGCGTCGCCTTCGCGGCGGACGACCACGGCGGCCCGGTGGTGCCCAAGCCCTACACCACCGGCGCAACCCTCACCAAGTCGGTCCAGGCGAGCATCACGCCGGACAAGGCCATCGACATCCTGAAGGCCGGCAACGCGCGCTTCGCCGCCAACAAGCCGCTGCGCCGCAACCTGAAGGCCCAGGTCCAGACCACCGCGCTGGGCCAGTTCCCGTTTGCCAGCGTGGTCGGCTGCATCGACTCCCGCGCCGCGCCGGAGCTGGTGTTCGACCAGGGCATCGGCGATCTCTTCGTGGCGCGGGTGGCGGGCAACACCGTCAATCCGGACATCCTGGGCAGCCTCGAGTACGCCGCCAAGGTGGCCGGCTCGCGGGTGATCGTGGTGCTGGGCCACACCAGCTGCGGGGCCATCAAGGGCGCTTGCGACGACGTGAAGATGGGCAACCTCACCACCCTGCTCGAGAAGTTCAAGCCGGCCGTCGCCGCCGCCTCGACGCCGGGCGAGCGCAATTCCCACAACCACGCCTTCGTGGATGAGGTGACCGAGCTCAACGTGAAGCAGGTGGTGGCCCGCATCCGCACCGAAAGCCCGGTGCTGAAGGCGCTGGAAGACGAAGGCAAGATCCGCATCGTCGGCGCGCTGTACGACACCAGCAGCGGCAAGGTGGCGTGGTACTGAGCAACGCCTGACCCTTTGAAACGACAAGGCCCGCTTTCGCGAGCCTTGTCTTTCTGGTGCCGTGGAATGCCGGCTTACAGCAGCACGCGCTCGATGCCGCCGCTGTTGGCCTTGGCCACGTAGTCGGACATCCAGTTGTCGCCGAGGATGTGCTTGGCCATCTCGACCACGATGTAGTCCGCATCCACGCCACCGGCATCGCCGCTGTAGCGGGACAAGCCCTGCAGGCAGCTCGGGCAGGAGGTGAGGATCTTCACCGGGGTGGCGGCGTCGGCCCCGCGCAGCTTCTCAGCGCCCTTCTCGATCTCTTCCTGCTTGCGGAAGCGGACCTGGGTGGAGATGTCGGGGCGCGACACGGCCAGGGTGCCGGATTCGCCGCAGCAGCGGTCGGACAGATCAACCCGCGTGCCCATCAGCTCGTTGGCCACCTTGATGCCGGAGTGCACCTTCATCGGGGTGTGGCAGGGCTCGTGGTACATGTAGCGGGCGCCGGTGATGCCGTCGAGCTTCAGGCCCTTTTCCATGAGGTATTCGTGGATGTCGAGCAGGCGGCAGCCGGGGAAGATCTTCTCGAACTGGTACTTCATCAGCTGGTCCATGCAGGTGCCGCAGGACACGATGACCGTCTTGATGTCGAGGTAGTTGAGCGTGTTGGCGACCCGGTGGAACAGCACCCGGTTGTCGGTGGTGATCTGCTGGCCCTTGTCCTCTTCACCGGCCGATGTCTGCGGGTAGCCGCAGCACAGGTAGCCCGGCGGCAGCACGGTGGTGGTGCCGACCTGGTAGAGCATCGCCTGGGTGGCGAGGCCGACCTGGCTGAACAGGCGCTCCGAGCCGCAGCCCGGGAAGTAGAACACCGCCTCGGATTCGTCGCGCTTCACCTTCGGGTTGCGGATCACCGGGACGATGGTGTCGTCCTCGATGTCCAGCAGCGCGCGGGATGTGCGCTTGGGCAGCCCGCCCGGCATCGGCTTGTTGATGAAGTGGATCACCTGGGCCTTGATGGGCGGCTTGCCGAGGGTTGCCGGCGGATGCTGGACCTGCCCCTGGATCAGCCCGAGGCTCTTGCCGATGCGGTGGCCGAGGCGCTGGGCCTTGTAGCCCCAGCCGATCATCGTCGAGCGGATCAGCTTGATGGTGGCCGGGTCCTTGGCGGTCAGGAAGGCCATCGCCGCGGCCTTGCCGGGGTTGAAGGACTTCTTGCCCTGCTCGCGCAGCAGGTTGCGCATCTTGATCGACACGTCACCGAAGTCGATGTCCACCGGGCACGGCTTCTCGCACTTGTGGCACACCGTGCAGTGGTCGGCCACGTCCTCGAACTCGGCCCAGTGGGCCAGCGACACGCCGCGGCGGGTCTGCTCTTCGTAGAGGAAGGCTTCGATCAGGAGCGAGGTGCTGAGGATCTTGTTGCGCGGGCTGTAGAGCAGGTTGGCGCGGGGCACGTGGGTCGAGCACACCGGCTTGCACTTGCCGCAGCGCAGGCAGTTTTTAATGTCGTGGGCGATCTCGTCGATCGCCGTCTGCTCCATGATGAGCGACTCGTGGCCCATCAGGTTGAAGCTGGGCGTGTAGGCGTTGTCGAGGTTGCCCTTGAGCGGGCCGCCGCGCATCAGCTTGCCGCGGTTGAAGCGGCCTTCCGGGTCGACCTTGGCCTTGTACTGCCAGAAGCCGGCCATCTCGGCGTCGGTGAGGTAGTCGATCTTGGTGATGCCGATGCCGTGCTCGCCGGAGATCACGCCGTCGAGGCTCCGCGCCAGCTCCATGATGCGGTCCACGGCCTTGTTGGCCGTCTGCAGCATCTCGTAGTTGTCGGAGTTGACGGGGATGTTGGTGTGCACGTTGCCGTCGCCGGCGTGCATGTGCAGGGCCACGAAGACGCGGCCGCGCAGCACCTGCTTGTGCACCTTCTTGATCTCTTCGCGCACGAGGCCGAACAGCACGCCGTCGAAGATCTTGTCGAGGCGGGCGCGGAGCTCAGTCTTCCACGACGTGCGGACCGAGTAGTCCTGCAGGCGGTGGAAGAGCTTCGGGTTGGCGGCGCGGTTGGACAGCTCGCCGGCCTGGATGCCGTATTCGGCAAACTGCGGCTCGGCCTCGGCCAGCGGCAGATCCAGGTTGTCGAGCAGCCACTGCCAGCGACGGCGCACTGCGGCCACGTGGTCGAGGGCGTCCTTGCGGCGCTCGCCGATGAGCTCGTCGCGGGAGATGGTGGCGTCGCCGGCATCCAGCGGCAGATCGCCCTGCAGGAACCCGGTGAGGGCGTCGCACAGGGCCAGCTTGTTCTGCGTCGAGAGCTCGATGTTGATGCGCTCGATGCCGTCGCAGTAATCGCCCATCCGCGGCAACGGAATCACCACGTCTTCGTTCACCTTGAAGGCGTTGGTATGGCGCGAGATGGCGGCGGTGCGCGAGCGGTCGAGCCAGAACTTCTTGCGCTGCTCGGGGCTGACGGCGATGAAGCCTTCGGCGCCGCGGGTGTTGGTCATGCGGATCACGTCGGAGACGGCGGTCATCACCGCCACCTCGTCGTGGCCCACCACGTCGCCGATCAGCACCATCTTGGGCCGGCCGTGGCGCTTGGCCTTGGTGGTGTAGCCCACCGCGCGCACGTAGCGCTCGTCCAGGTGCTCCAGGCCGGCGAGCTGGATGCCTGCCGCGTGGCCGGCGCCGCCCGGCTTGAAGTAGTCGGTGATCTCGACGATGGCCGGCACGGCCTCGCGCACCTGGCCGAAGAACTCCAGGCACACGGTGCGGGTGACCGGCGGCATCTTGTGGAGCACCCAGCGTGAGGCGACGATCAGGCCGTCGGTGCCTTCCTTCTGCACGCCGGGCACGCCACCCAGGAACTTGTCGGTGACGTCCTTGCCGAGGCCCTCTTTGCGGCAGGCCGCGCCCGGCATGCGCAGGATCTCTTCGGAGATCTGCTTGTAGCTGCGCGCGTCAAAGCGGCGCAGGCGGAACTCGACGGTTTCCTGCTCGTGGATCTTGCCGAAGTTGTGGTTGAGGCGCTCGACCTCCAGCCAGTTGCCATCCGGCGTGACCATCTTCCACCAGGCCAGGTTGTCGAGCGCGGTGCCCCACAGCACGGCCTTCTTACCGCCGGCGTTCATGGCGATGTTGCCGCCGATGCACGAGGCGCTGGCGGAGGTCGGGTCCACGGCAAACACGCGGCCGGCCGACGACGCCGCTTCGGAAACACGCTCGGTGACGACACCGGCACCCGTGCGGATGGTGGCGTAGGGCGCCAGCGTGCCAGCGCCACCCGGGCCCGGCAGGGCGACTTCCTCGACCGGGCCAATGGAAATCAGTTTTTCGGTGTTGATGACCACCGAGCGCGGGTCGAGCGGCACGGCGCCGCCGGTATAGCCGGTGCCGCCCCCACGCGGGATGATGGTGAGGCCGAGTTCGATGCAGCTCTTGACCAGCGGCGCCATCTCTTCTTCGGTGTCCGGATACAGGACCACGAAGGGGTACTCGACGCGCCAGTCGGTGGCGTCGGTCACGTGGGAGACGCGAGCATGGCCGTCGAAGCAGATGTTGTCCTTGCGGGTGTGGCGGGCCAGCTCGTGCCGGACGCGCTTCCGGAGGTCGTAGGTTTCTTCGAAGAAGGCCTTGAAGCGATCCACCGCCGCGTGGGCGGCCAGCACCAGGCTCGCCACCTTGGCGCTGCGCTCGGGATCTTCGCCGCTGGCTTCCTCGCGGCGCTTTTCGACCTCATGGAGGCGGTGGCGCAGGGCGTCGATCAGCGCGGCGCGACGATCCTGGTTGGCGAGCAGGTCGTCCTGCAGGTAGGGGTTGCGCTGAACGACCCACACATCGCCCAGCACCTCGTAGAGCATCCGCGCGGATCGGCCGGTGACGCGCTCGGAACGCAGGGCGTCGAGCGTCTGCCAGGCGTCATGGCCGAGCAGGCGGATCACGATCTCGCGGTCGGAGAACGAAGTGTAGTTGTAGGGGATTTCGCGCAGGCGCTGAGTCATTGCGTTACCTGGATTCGTACGGCGGAGAACTCTGCATTCTAGCGGAGCGGCCCGCCTTCTGTCGAAAAACAAAGCCTTACAGCGGGAAGGGAAAAGCAGAACGGCCCACCCCGGAAGGGGCAGGCCGTTCGACAACAGGGCTGCTGGAGAGGTTCAGCCGCGCATCTGGCGACGCCGCAGGAAGCCCATCATGCCCAGCCCGGCGAAGAGCAGCGAGAGGGTGGTGGGCTCGGGGACGGCCAGTGCATCGTAGGCCAGCAGGGCCAGCCGGTTGTGCAAGGCCTGGGACGGATGCATGTAGTCGAAGTACATGTAACCGCTGGCGTCGGCGCAGGTGGTCGGGGTGCCCCAGCCAGGCCGCGGCGCGCCGTCGGGATCGCCGGTGTAGCAGGCGTGGGTGGTGTCGGTGAAGCCGTAGGCGGCGGGGTCGTTGGTCACCTTGGTCTGCTCGGTGAAGACGTCGAACAGGGTGATGTCGAGCGCCGAAAAGGCTGCACTCCCCACCAGGCCCGCCAGGGCCGAGTTGAAGCCGACGCTGGCCGACTGGGCGATGCTGCTCAGGAGCGGACTGCCGGCATAACGGATGACCGGGGTCTGGGAGAGGTCGGGCAGGTTGAGCACCAGGAAGTGCTGGGCGCCATTGAGCCCCAGCGCGCCGATGGCCGAACCGATGGCCGAGATCGAGGTGCCGATCTGGGTGCCGATGGCCGACGGGCTGCCGCCCATCGCCACGGTGGTGATGCCGTCGGAGACGTTGTTCGCACCGGCCCACAGCACGTAAAGCGCGTTGGGGTCGGCGGCGCCCGCGTGACTGCTCACGTAAGACGTCACCTGCTGGTTGAACGACAGACCACCCAGCGGCACCAGCGCCGGCGTGATGCCATCGACCCGCGCGCCGCCGTAGGCGTAGTTGGTGCCACCCGCCACCGAAGGCGTGACCGAGAGGCCCATGAAGCTGGCCATGTAGTCGATGTAGTTGTAGCCGTTGGTGAAGCGGCCGGAGGTGGTGCCGTTGGTGAAGATCGAGGTCCGGGGCACGGCGCCACCGGAGATCAGCGCGTCGTTGCCGACGTCGGAGAGGCTGTCGCCGAAGACGTACATGGCCGAGTAGGGCCCGGCCTGGGCGAGGGATGCCGAAAAGGCAAGGGCGATGCCGGCGGCACCAACAATAAAGCGCTGACGCAAAGTCATGACTACCTCCCGGGAGCAAGTTGGATGGCGGGCAAACGCCCGCTCACCCCTCTTCGGGGGGCTTTCCCCTGCGACGCGCCCAATTCGACACTATAGGCAGGGGACGAAAGATGTAAAGGCAGCAAAAACCCAATATGGGCTAGCCATGCCGCCATGCTGACGGGAAGTGCCCGCCCGCGTCCTCAGCCCACCGCAGCCTGCACCGCCACCTCCACCCGCCAGCCGGGGTTCGCCAGGCGGACCACCTGCACACAGGCGCGGCACGGCGCCGTGCCCGCCGGCACCCAGGCGTCCCACACGGCATTTACCGCGTCGTAGTCGGCCATGTCAACGAGATACAGCGTGGCCATCAGCAGGCGATCCTTGCCGCTGCCGGCGGCGACCAGGTAACGCTCGAGGCTGGCCAGCATCTGCGCCGTCTGGGTTGCCACGTCGGCGGTCTCGTCGGGGGGCACCTCGACGCAATGCACCACGCCGTTGTGCACGCAGAAATCGGAGTAGCGCCGGGTGGTGCCGGCCCGCTGGATGTCGCTCATGGATGCTCCCGGAGAAAAACCCGTATGTTGCAGTGCAGTTCGTCCGGCTGCTACCCTTTGATGCTTCCCCAGCCGACAAGCACAGGTTCAGCCATGAGCGCGCAGCACCCCGACTACCTCCAGAAGATCCTCACCGCCCAGGTGTACGACGCGGCGATCGAGACGCCCCTCGACCTGGCTCCGAACCTGTCGGCGCGCATCCACAACAAGATTTGGTTCAAGCGCGAGGACATGCAGCCGGTGTTCAGCTTCAAGCTGCGCGGCGCCTACAACAAGATGGCCAGCCTCAGCCCGGCGGCCCTCAAGCGCGGGGTGATCTGCGCCTCCGCCGGCAACCACGCCCAGGGCGTCGCGCTGTCGGCCAAGAAGCTCGGCGTGCGCGCCGTGATCGTGATGCCCACCACCACCCCGGCGATCAAGATCGACGCGGTCAAGCGCCACGGCGGCGAAGTCGTGCTGGCCGGCGAGAGCTACTCCGACGCCTACGGCCACGCCAAGGAACTCGAAAAGACCGAGAAGCTGACCTTCGTCCATCCCTACGACGACGTGGAAGTGATCGCCGGCCAGGGCACCATCGCGATGGAGATCCTGCGTCAGCATCCCAAGCCCATCCACGCGGTGTTCTGCTGCGTGGGCGGCGGCGGCCTGCTGGCGGGCGTCGCGGCCTACATCAAGCGCGTGCGCCCCGACATCAAGGTGATCGGCGTCGAGACCGTCGACGCCGACGCCATGACCCAGTCGCTGGCCGCCGGCAAGCGCATCGAGCTCGCCAACGTGGGCCTCTTTGCCGACGGCGCGGCGGTCAAGCTGGTGGGCGAGGAAACCTTCCGCCTGTGCCAGGAATACGTGGACGAGATGATCCTGGTGGATAACGACGCCATCTGCGCCGCCATCAAGGATGTGTTCGAGGACACCCGCTCGATCCTCGAGCCCGCCGGCGCACTGGCCGTGGCCGGCGCCAAGGAATACGCCAAGCGCCACGCCCTGAAGGACAAGACCCTGGTGGCCGTGGCCTCCGGCGCCAACATGAACTTCGACCGCCTGCGCTTCGTGGCCGAGCGCGCCGAAGTGGGCGAGCAGCGCGAAGCCGTGCTGGCCGTCACCATCCCCGAGAAGCCCGGCTCCTTCAAGAAGTTCTGCAACCTGCTCGGCAACCGCAACATCACCGAGTTCAACTACCGCTACGCCGACGCCAACCGCGCCCACATCTTCGTCGGCGTGGGCGTGCACAACCGCGCCGAGGGCGTGCGCATCACCGAGCTGCTGCAGCGCCACGAGCTGCCGTGCCTGGATCTGACCGACGACGAGATGGCCAAGAGCCACATCCGCTACATGGTCGGCGGCCACGCGCCCCAGGCAGAAAACGAAGTGCTGTACCGCTTCGTCTTCCCCGAGCGCCCGGGTGCGCTGCTCAACTTCCTCGACACCCTGCGCTCCGACTGGAACATCAGCCTGTTCCACTACCGCAACCACGGCGCCGACTTCGGCCGCGTGCTGGTGGGCATGCAGGTGCCGGCAGCCGACCGGGACGCCTTCCAGGGTTTCCTCGACAAGCTGGGCTACGAATACGTCGACGAAACCGCCAACCCGGCCTACAAGATGTTCCTGGGCTGAAGGATCGGGATGAAGTTCCTTGGAGAGACATGAATGGTCGGTTCGCGCATACCTGACAGCCTTTTGAATCCGGTTGAACAGCAAGGCTTCGATTTCGGAATCTCGTCTCAAGCACCGTATGCCGTTCCGGGCCCGCTCGGCATCTATCAAGCCTCGCCCGGGAGCCCCCAGTTTCTCCCGCGGGCGCAAAAGGTGCTGCTCAGCCCGGCTTTCCGAGAGTCTGTCCAGATTACCAGCAGCATGACTGCGCCAATGGCATGGGATGCGTATTGGCGGTTAGCGTACGATCACGCCGACAAGGTATTGCAGGTGCAGGCCAATGAACTCCTTCGGCGCGGGAACATCACCAACATCGAGTTTGAGGAAATGGTCCGGGCGCGTAACACATTGGTCGAAGAGTTTCGAAAGCCGTTGACTCCTTTCGCCAAGCAGTATTCGGAAATTCTGAAACCGGGTTCCAAGCTCCCGCAGCCGAGCGATTTGCTGGCCCGAAAGGGCAGCATCGAAGCCGTGCTGGAAAGTGTCGGCAAATCACGTGCTACCGTTAATCGGTTGAGCATGGTGTTTCGCGTGGCGGGATCGACCCTGATTGTTCTGGACATCACAGTGACGACCATGGTCGTGATGCAGGTGCCTTCGGAACAGCGCGGTCGTACGGCTGCACGTGAATACACAGGCTTGGGCGTTGGTGCGGCAGGTGGTGTCGGCGGTGCGTGGGCCGGTTGCGTTTCCCTGGCGGCCCTGGGATCGCCAACCCTGGCTGTACCGGTCGTTGGTGAGGTGACCACGGGGACGTTGTGTGTTGTCGGCGGTATTTTGGGCGGACTCGGAGGTGGCTGGATTGGGCGCGAGACCGGGAAAGCCGCGGGTGAAGCCGCTTACGATTTTGTGACGACGTTCAGATGGGAATGATCGCGCGCTACCTCAAACGCCTGGCTGCCTTGATTCGGCGGGGGCGAGTCGAAGCGCTGGCGGTTTCGGCTGACGCCGCTGGCGTGTCGATGGGTAGCGAGCGGGTGTCGTGGTGTGACGTGCGTCGTCTGGATGCCTGCAAGCGCGACATCTACGCTGGCGAATTGCTTTGTCTGGTGATCCTTGCCAAGGATGGGCGCGTGTATGAATTCAACGAGGAAATGCCAGGCTGGCAGGCGCTCGGCGAAGCGATCGAGCGTTACCTGCCAGAATCATTGTCCCGCGCCGAGTGGGCAATGAAGCTGATTGCCGCGCCGTCGGGCGAGGTGGTGGCGGTTTTTCCCGCGGCTCGAACGGAGTGGTTTCGGGTACGGTCGTGATGCACGGCTTGACCCTGGGCTGACCACCGCCACGCAACGAGGCCGGCAACTCGGACAAACGCCGGCCGACTCGGACCCAACACCTTCCGGCTCAAGCCGCCGCCGGCAGGCATCTCGCCTCTGCGCTCAGGTGCTTCGACCACCGTCTCGAACTGCATGTGGCTCCCGGTTGATCGCGGGCCAGACGCACAAGCCTTGCTGCAGTTCCGCGAGCCCAGCACAACCCAGCCGACTACGGGGCTCCTGAACCTTCAGGCCCGCCCGGCGTGCTTGTCGGCGACGAACTGGTCGAGCAGCTCCATCACCTGGCGGCTACCGGTTTCCATGTTGTTGAGCTCGTCCACGATCTGCGACTGGATCGTGGCGTCGTTCTGCCAGTCCTTTTCGAGCAGCGCCAGCACCCGGTGGGCACTGTCGTGCACCAGCGCGTGGGGCGCCTCCAGCTTGCCGTAGGCCGGCAGCTGCCCGAACAGAGCCTTCCCGTCGCCCCGGTACCAGCGGCCCAGGCGGCACTCCTCGTGGCCGACCGCCACCGGCGCACCGTGTTCGCAGTCACCGTCGCTGTTGAGCGACAGATAGGTGCGCTGCTTGTAGATCATGTGGTCGAGCTTCACCAGGGTCGCGAAGCTCTTGTCGTGTACCTCCGCGGCCTGGTGTTCGGTCTGGCTCGCCGCTGTCGCAAAGCGCCCGAAGGTGGCGGCCAGATCGCCCACCACCTGCTGCGAACACGCAGTCATCTCCTTCATCTCGCGGGCATTCGACTGCATCGCCTCGCTCTGGCCGATCAGGCCCTGCATCACCTCGCCGATCGACTGGGATGCGCCGCGGGTCTTTTCGGCCAGCTTGCGCACCTCGTCCGCCACCACCGCAAAGCCGCGGCCCGATTCACCGGCCCGGGCCGCCTCGATCGCCGCGTTGAGGGCCAGCAGGTTGGTCTGGTCGGAGATCTCGTTGATCAGCGCCACCGACATCGCCACCTCGCGGCTGCGGGCGGTCATCTCGTCGATGGCCGACGCCACCTGCAGGATGCGCGTGCCGATGCCGTCGAGCTGCGACACCACCTCGGTCACGGTGCGCTGACTCTCGCCCGCCTCGCTGGCGGTGGCCGTGGCGGTCGCCGCGGCTTCGTGCATCTGAGCGGTGATCGCCAGCATGTCGGCCTGGTTGCCGGTGAGGTTGTTGATCAGGTTGCCGGCGTTGAGCATGCCGGCGTTGCTCAGCAGCAGGGTCTTCATCTGGCCGCGCAGATGGGCCGCCATCGACGCCAGCAGGGTGTTGTGGGCGGTCATCGCCGCCTGCAGCCCGCCGTGCAGGCCGGAGCGCTGGCCGATGCGCGCGTAGCGCCCGTCCATCTGCGCCCGGAAGGCGCTTTCGGACTCGCGGAAATACGCCTCCAGCTGGTCGAGCAGATCGTTCATCGCCCACCCCAGCCGGCCGATCTCGTCCTGATCGCCGATGCCGGTGATGCGCGACGAGAAATCCCCCTCGCCGACCTTCCCGGCCAGCGCCAGCAACCCGTCCAGCGGCGCCAGCGCCTGCCGCAGCCGGCGCAGCCCCCAGGCGGCAAGCGCGACGCCCGCCACCAGCCACATCAGCATCAGCGGGTGCGATCCGCCGACGAAGAACCCCGTCACCAGCGCCGCCAGCAGCAGCGCCGCCTGGCCCCACAGGAGCAGCGCCAGCCTAGAGCGCAAGGACGAACTGTTCATAGCCCCTCCCGTTGAGCGCCTTCATCAGCACCGCGGTGCCCGCCTCGATGGCCCGCGCGGCCCCGGCCGCCGCTTCGGCAGCGGCCATCTCCCGGTACAGCGCGCTGGCAGCGGCCACCGCCTCGCGTTGCGGCTTGCGGCGCACCGAGGTGTAACCGACGATGCCGCGCTCCCCGTCCCGGTCCGGCGTCACGGTCGCCAGCACCCAGTAGAAGCTCCCATCCCTGGCCATGTTCTTCACGTAGCCGATGAACTCCTGCTCCGCCGCGATGTGATCCCACAGCAGCTTGAACACCGCCCGCGGCATGTCCGGGTGGCGGATGATGTTGTGCTGGCTGCCCAGCAGCTCGGCCTCGGTGTAGCCCGATAGCGCGATGAAGATCCGGTTGGCGTAGAGGATGCGGCCCTTTGCGTCGGTCTTGGTGACGATGAAATCATCGTCACCCAGCGAACGCTCGACCGTCGTCGGCGAAACCCTCGGTTTCATGTTGTCCCTCTTCCTTTTTGCCCGCGCTGTCCGCGGTGTTTTGTCTGGCCTCGGTGATCGGACCTGTAGTGCGTTGTCGGCACTGCCCGAACCGGGCTGAAGGCAGGATTCATAAAAAGCCGGCCCATCGGCACGAAGGCTTGCCGCGTCGTAGCACATGCGGTTAGACTCCGCCCCGTTACGGGTGCCGAGCCTGCGTCTGCAGGCAAGGTGAAACGGGAAGTCCGGTGACGTCGGGAGCACGCGCTCCCTGGCCATTCCGGCGCAGCCCCCGCTGCTGTAAGCCTGACGAATCTGCTCAACGCCACTGTGCTCGCGCACGGGAAGGTCGGCAGAAGAGGATGAAGGCGAGCCAGAAGACCGGCCTGTGACGTTTTGGTGTGGTATTGGCCCCGGGGTGTGGGCAGAGCCGACCGATGGGCTTGCCCGATCACTGTCCGTCCGTTCCCGTTCCATCCGCCTTTCCGGAACCACGTCCGCCATTGGTCTTCGCCTGCCCGGCCCGCCGGCCACCGGTCCGTCTTTTCGTCTTTCGCTGCTTCTGCGCGCCCCCTGATGCCTTGCCGCACTTCGTCCAATCGTCACGAAGGGAAGCAAGATGCACATCGAACCGGGGTACGTCGCCAGTGCCAAGATCCTCGCCGCCAACGCCGCCGCCGTCGCCCTGCTGGGCAGCCAGTCGGTCCACCTCCTCAAAGCGCCGCAGCTGATCGTCCGCAGCCTGATCGCGGCAGTCGCCTTCACCCTGTTCATGCAGGCCTTCCACCTGCCGGTGGGCCCGTCGGAGCTGCATTTCCTCGGTGCGATGCCGCTCTACCTGGCGCTGGGCTTCGTGCCGACGCTGTTCGGCTTCGCCCTCGGCCTGCTGGCCCAGGGGCTGATGTTCGCGCCGGCCGACCTGCTCCACCTGGGCGTCAATACCCTCTCGCTGGCCCTGCCGCTGGTGCTGGTGCATGCCACCCTCGGCCAGCGCCTGCGCGCCGCCGACACGCGGCCCACCCTGCGCAGCATCCTCAAGCTCGACGCGGCCTTCTACGGCGGCGTCACCCTGATGGTCGGCTTCTGGCTGGCCATCGGCGAGGTCGCCACACCGCTCAGCGCCTGGCTCTCCTTCGCCTCGTCCTACGCCGCCATCGTGGCCGTCGAGCCGATCCTCACGCTGCTGGCGGTGCATGCCATCGCCCGCCGCCAGCACAGCGCGGTGGTGCGGCTGTGCTTCCAGCATCAGGCAGCCTGAGCCATGACCGGCAAGGTCTGGTTCGTGGGCGCCGGCCCCGGCGACCCTGAACTCCTCACCGTGAAGGGGCGGCGCCTGCTCGAAAGCGCCGGCGCGATCCTCTACGCCGGCTCGCTGGTGGATCAGGCGGCCACCCTGTTCGCCCCGCAGGGCTGCGAGATCCGCGACTCGAAGGACATGACCCTCGAGGAGATGACCGCCTGGCTGCTCGACCAGAGCGCCCGCCACGCCTGCGTGGTGCGCCTGCAGACCGGCGACCCCGGCCTCTACGGCGCGCTGGTCGAGATGACCCGCCCGCTCACCGCCGCCGGCGTCGAGTGGGCGGTGGTGCCCGGCGTGTCGTCGGCCTTCTCGTCGGCCGCCGCCGCCGGCGAGACCCTGACCCTGCCGGAAGTCACCCAGACGGTGATCCTCACCCGCGTGGCCGGGCGCACGCCCATGCCGCCGGGCGAGGAGCTCGAAGCCCTCGCCGCCCACCGCAGCACCCTGTGCATCTTCCTGTCGATCACCCTGCTGCATGAGGTCCAGCGCGCCCTGCGCGCCGCCGGCTGGGCCGAGGACGCGCCGATCCTGGTCGTCCAGAAGGCCAGCTGGCCCGGCGACGAGAAGATCGTCCGCGGCACCCTCGCCGACATCAAGCAGCGCTGCCAGGCCGAGAAGATCGCCAGCCAGGCCATGATCATCGCCAGCCCCACCCTGGGCGCCGCCGACTGGCCGACCCTCGCCCGCTCCAAGCTCTACGACCCCGCCTTCGCGCACCGTTTCCGCAAGGCAACGCCCCGCGCCCCGGAGAACCCCGCATGAACGACACCACGATCCTCCTGGTGGGCCACGGCTCCCGCAACCGGGACGGCAACACCGAGATCCTCCACTTCGCCGCCCAGTGGCGCGAGCGTCACCCCGCCTGGCGCATCGAAACCTGCTTCATCGAGCACGCCGACGTGCTCCTCGACGACGGCCTCGACCGCGCCGCCGGCGACGCCCGCCACGTGCTGGTGATCCCCTTCATCCTCAACGCCGCCGGCCACGTGAAGATGGAGCTGCCCGCCGCCATCGAAGCCGCCCGCGCCCGCCACCCGGCCGTGCACTTCAGCTGCGCCCGCCACCTGGGCATGGGCCGCGAGATCCTCCAGGTGCTGCAAGGCCAGCTCGACCGCCTGATGAAGGCCCTCGACATGCCCGACCCGCAGACCACCGGCGTGATCCTCCTCGGCCGCGGCTCATCCGACGCCGGCGCCAACGGCGAGCTCGCCAAGATGGCCCGCTGGCTGTTCGAGGACAACGACTTCGAGCTGGTGGATCTGGCCTTCACCGGCGTCACCTGGCCGCGCCTCGAAAGCGTCGTCCAGCGCCAGGTGCGTCTGGGCATGACCCAGCTGGCGATCGTCCCGGTGTACCTCTTCACCGGCGTGCTGATGGAGCGCATCAAGGCCCAGGTGGCGCGCCTGCACGCCCAGTACCCGCAGATCGCCTTCGCGCTGGGCACCCACTTCGGGTTCGACAAGGGCGTCTTCGACCTCCTCGACGCCAAGGTTGCCGGCCACGCCCTGCCCGAAGGCGGGCTGCTCGAATGCGACGGCTGCAAATATCGCCAGGCCGCCGAAGCCGAACACCTCCACGACCACAGCCACACCCACCTCCCGGGCCACGACCACGCGCACGTCCACCCCGTCGCCGTCCATGCCTGATCCCACCATGCGCACCGCCAACATCGTCACCGAACAGCTCACCGCCGCCGGCCGCGCCATCGAGCACGACTCCTTCGCCATCATCGACGCCGAAACCGGCCCCCACGCCTACAGCGCCGACCAGTGGCCGCTGGTGCGCCGGATGATCCACGCCAACGCCGACTTCGAGTTCAACGGCCTCACCACCTTCCACCCCCGGGCGATGCAGGCCGGCCTCGCCCGCATCCTGGCCGGCGGCACGCCGGTGGTGGCCGACGTGGAGATGATCTGCGTCGGCCTCTCGCGGCCCCGCCTCGAACACTTCGGCATCACCACCCACCAGTTCATCTCCGACCCCGACGTGATCGACGCCGCCCGCCGCGAAGACACCACCCGCGCCGTCCAGGCCATGCGCAAGGCCCACCGCCTCGGCCTGCTCGACGGCGCCATCGTCGGCATCGGCAACGCCCCCACCGCGCTCATCGAGGTGGTGCGGCTCATCCGCGAGGAAGGCGCGCGCCCCGCGCTGGTGGTCGGGATGCCGGTCGGCTTCGTGTCGGCCGCCGAATCCAAGGACCTGCTGATGACCGTCGACGACGTGCCGTGGGTGGCGATCCGCGGCCGCAAGGGCGGCTCGACCCTGGTCGTCGCGGCCATCCACGCCCTCCTCGGCCAGGCCGAGGAACACCAGCGCAATGGCCGCTGAGATCGCCATGACCGGCCACGCAGCCCCCGAAAAAATCCGCAAGGGCGACCCGAAACGGGATCGCGGCAACCGCACGGGCTTCTCCACCGGCGCCAATTCGGCCGCCGCCGCCGCCGCCGCCGCCCTCGGGCTGGTGCATGGCCGGGTGCCGGATTTTGTGGACTGCGTGCTCCCCAACACCCAGCGGGTGCGCTTCCCGATCTGCGACGGCTGGACCGACGGCCAACGCGCCCGGGCGGTCAGCATCAAGGACGCCGGCGACGACCCCGACGCCACCAACGGCGCCCACCTCACCGTCGAAGTCGAGCGCCTGCCCGGCGCCTCCGGGCAGATCGTGCTGCGCGGCGGGCCGGGGGTCGGCATCGTCACCAAGCCCGGCCTCGGCCTCGACGTGGGCGGCCCGGCCATCAACCCCGTCCCCCGCCGCAACATCGGCGACAACGTGCGCGCCGCCGGCAGCCCCATCCTCGACGCCGGCGACGGGCTCGCCGTGACCATCTCGGTGCCCGGCGGCGACGAGATGGCCAAGAAGACCCTCAACGCCCGCCTCGGCATCCTGGGCGGCATCTCCATCCTCGGCACCACCGGCATCGTCCGGCCGTATTCCACCGCCGCCTTCCGGGCCAGCGTGGTGCAGGCCGTGGACGTGGCCGCCAACCAGGGCCACACCAGCGTCGTCTTCACCACCGGCGGACGCACCGAAAAATGCGCCATGCGCTGTTACCCGGCCCTCGACGAAGCCTGCTTCGTGCAGATGGGCGACTTCGTCAAGGCCGCCTTCCAGACCGCGGTGAAGCAGCGCATGCAGCACATCATCGTCGGCGCCATGGTCGGCAAGCTCACCAAGATCGCCCAGGGCCTGTCGGTCACCCACGCCTGGCGCGAAGAGATCGACCGCGAGCTGATCGCCTCCGCCGCCGCCGAAGTGGGCGCCCCACCCGATCTGGTCGCCGAGATCCGCGCCGCCGAAACCGCCCGCTTCGCCGCCGAAAGGCTGGCCGAACTGGATCTGGCGGTGGCCTTCCACCGGGCGCTCGCCGAGCGGGCCATCCGCAGCCTGCGCCAGCGCTACCCCGGCCCCCACCGCCTCACCGTGCTCGCCTGCAATTTCGAGGGCGTCCCCATCGTCACCGTGGAGGAACACGAACTTGTCTGAACCCTGTGCCCTCATCGGCATCCTCGACGACGGCTGGGCCGGGCTGGGCGAAACCGCCCGCAACCGCCTGCGCTCAGCCCAACTGCTGATCGGCGCCCGCCGCACGCTTGAACTCGTTGCCCCCCACCTCCCCTCCCGGGTGAAACAACGGGCGATGGACGGCCAGCTCGGCCGTGTCCCCGAATGGGTCCGTGCGGCGCTGGCTGCCGGTCAGCCCAGCGTGGTGCTCGCCACCGGCGACCCCCTGTGCCACGGCATCGGCGCTTTCCTCATCGGCCGGCTCGGCGCCGACGGGGTCGAGGTGCTGCCCGCCGCCTCCACCCTGCAGCTCGCCTTTGCCCGCCTCAAGCGGCCCTGGCAAGCGGCGCGGATCGTCTCGGTGCACAGCCGCGACGCCGGTGAATGGACACCCGGCGCCACGCCCGACCACGGGCTCTACCCCCTCGTGCGCGCCGCCGCCGACGCCACCCTGATCGGCGCCTTCACCAGCCCCGAGAACAGCCCCGACCGCATCGCCCGGGCCCTGATCGCCGCCGGCCACGGCGCCGACTTCCAGCTCTCGGTGGCCGCCAGGCTGGGTCTGCCGGACGAAAGCGTAGAGGCCGACCTGCCGCTGGCCGACGCCGCCGCGCGCCGCTTCCCCGACCCCAACATCGTCGTGCTCACCCGCATCACGCCGCCCGAGCCCCGCGCCGTGTTCGGCTTCGACGACGCCGACTACATCCAGCGCACGCCCGAGAAAGGCCTCATCACCAAGCAGGAAGCCCGCGCCCTGTCCCTCGCCAAACTGGGCCTGCGGCCCGACAGCCGGGTGTGGGACATCGGTGCTGGCTCCGGCTCGGTGGGCCTCGAAGCCGCGCGCATCGCCCACGCCGGCCACGTGTGGGCAATCGAAAAGAACACCGCCGACGCCGCCAACGCCCGCGACAACGCCCGCCGCCTCAAGGCCAGCAACTACACGCTGGTCGAAGGCCGGGCGCCGGACGGCCTCGACACCTGGCCCGACCCCGACGCCGTGTTCATCGGCGGCTCCGGCGGCGAGCTCGCCGGGCTCATCCGCCTCATCCTCACCCGCCTGCGCCCCGGCGGCCGGCTGGTGATGAACTTCGTCACCCTCGAAAACCTCGCCACCGCCACCGCCGCCCTCAGCGACGCCGGCGCGACGTGGGACGTGGTCCAGCTGCAAGCCTCCCGCAGCCAGCCCATCCTCGACATGCACCGCCTCGCCGCCCACAACCCGGTGTGGATAGTCTCCACCCGCAAGGACGCTCCATGACTACACCCACCTGCGGCCGCCTGATCGGCGCCTCCCTCGGCCCCGGCGATCCGGCACTCATCACCCGCCGCGCCTGGGCCTGCCTCAGCGGCGAGGCCCGCTGGCTCTACCCGGTCAAGAAGGCCGAGGAATCCTCCTACGCCCTCGGCATCGTCGAGCGCGGCGGCCTCGCCATCCCCGCCGACGCCGAAGCCCTGGTCTTCCCGATGACCCGCGACCCGGTGGCCCTCGCCAAGGCGTGGAGCCGCGCCGCCACCCGCACCGTCGCGCTGCTGCGCGAAGGGCGCGACCTGGTCTTCCTGGTCGAGGGCGACGCCTCCACCTTCTCCACCTTCGGCCACCTCGCCCGGGTGGTGCGCGAGCTCGCCCCCGAGGTGGAGGTGGAGACCATCCCCGGCGTGTCGTCCTTCGCCGCCGCAGCGGCCGGCACCGGGCTGACCCTCGCCGAAGAGGACGAAACCTTCGCCGTCATCCCCGCCGCCTACGGCGTGCCGGTGATCGAGCGCCTCCTCGACGAGTTCGACACCCTCGTGCTGCTCAAGGTCAAGCCGCTGCTCGACGAGGTGCTGGCCCTGCTGGCCCGCCGCGGGCTCCTCGCCACCAGCTGCTTCATCGAGAAGGTTGGCTCACCCGACGAACGCATCGTCCGGGACGTGGCAAGCCTGGCCGGCGAAAAGGTCAACTACCTTTCCCTATTGCTCGTCCAGAACCCCAAGCGGGTGCGCGGCGAGCTGCGCCGCGGCTGCCGCAAGCGCGCCACCGAAACGGCCTGATTCCCCACCCACCTTTTCCCGCCGCCCCGCCATGACACCCCACCTGCCCTTCCCCCACGACCGCATCGCCGTCGTCTCGATCACCCGCCACGGCATCGCCGTGGCCGGCCACGTGGTCACCGCGCTGCCCGGCGCGCGCCTCTTCGCCCCCGAGAAATTCGCCGCCGAAGCCCACGCCGCCGCCCCGGGCGCCGCCAGCTGCTACGCCGGCAAGACCGCCGAGCAGATCCCCATCCTGTTCTCCAACTTCGACGGCATCGTCGCCATCGTGTCGCTGGGCGCGATGGTGCGGCTCGTCGCCCCGCATCTGGGCCGCAAGGAATCCGACCCCGGCGTGGTCGTCATCGACGAGGCCGGGCGCTTCGTCATCCCGATGCTCTCCGGCCACCTGGGCGGCGCCAACGCCCTGGCCGGCCAGATCGCCCACGCCCTCGACGCCACCGTCGTGCTCACCACCGCCTCCGACGCCCGCCAGACGCTCGCCGTGGATCTCCTCGGCCGCGAGCTGGGCTGGACTTTCGAGGCCAGCCACGACGAGATCGTCCGCGCCAGCGCCGCGGTGGTGAACGACGAACCCGTCGCCCTCGTCCAGGAAAGCGGCAGCGACGACTGGTGGCGCGGCCACGCCAACGGCCGCAGCGGCCCCCTGCCGGCCAACCTGCAGCGCTTCGCCCGCCTCGAGGACGTGGACATCGCCCGCTTCGGCGCCGTGCTGTGGATCAGCCACCGGCCCCTCCCGGCCGCCCTCGCCGCGCCCCTCGCCGGCAAGCGCGTGATCTACCGCCCCAGCGGGGCGCACTGCGGGTGATCCGGTGAGCAGCCCGATCGCCCTCGGCCTCGGCTGCGACCGGGGCACGCCGGCCACCACCCTCGTGTGGGCGGTGGTGGATGCCCTCGCCCGCTGCGGCGCCAGCCTCGCCGACGTGGCCGCGGTGGCCAGCATCGACCTCAAGGCCGATGAGCCCGGCCTGCACGCCCTGGCCGACTGGCAGGGCTGGACGATCCGCTTCTACCCCGCCGCCGCGCTGGCCGCCGTGACCGTACCCCACCCCTCCGAAACCGTCCGCAAATACACCGGCACGCCCTCGGTCTCCGAAGCCGCGGCGCTGCTCGCGGCCGGCGCCGGCATGGATCAGCTGATCGTCGAAAAACTCAAGTTCCGCGGCCCCGACGGCCGCAACGCCACCGTCTCCATCGCAAGGATTCCCCAATGAGCGACACCTCCACCCCGTCCGGCGGCCGGATCATGCTGGTGGGCCTCGGCCCCGGCAGCCACGCCCACCTCACCGCCCGCGCCCGGGCGGCCATTGCCGAAGCCGACACCGTCATCGGCTACGTCACCTACATCCGCCTGGTGGCCGACCTGCTCGAGGGCAAGGAAGTCATCAAGAAGTCGATGACCGAAGAGCTCGACCGGGCCATCGAAGCCTTCGAGCGCGCCCGCGCCGGCAAGAAGGTCGCGCTGATCTCCTCCGGCGACGCCGGCGTGTACGGCATGGCCGGGCCCACCTTCGAGGTGCTGTTCCAGGCCGGCTGGACGCCCGACAGCGGCATCGACGTGGAGATCATCCCCGGCGCCTCGGCGCTCAACACCTGCGCCGCGCTGGTCGGCGCGCCGCTCACCCACGACTTCTGCGCCATCAGCCTGTCGGACCTGCTCACCCCGTGGCCGACCATCGCCCGCCGGCTCGACGCCGTCGCCCACGCCGATTTCGTCGTCGCCCTCTACAACCCCAAGAGCGGCCGCCGCACCCGCCAGATCGTCGAAGCGCGCCGCCTCTTCCTGCGCCACCGCCGCCCCGACACACCCGTCGCCATCGTCAAGTCGGCCTACCGCCCCAAGCAGCGCATCGAATTCACCACCCTCGAGAAGATGACCGAGTGCGACATCGGCATGCTCTCCACGGTGCTCATCGGCAACTCCAACACCTTCATCCGCCACGGGCTGATGGTCACGCCGCGGGGCTACAGCAACAAGTACGACGTGGACAGCGGCACCACCCACGCCGGCGAACAGGCCGGGCGATCGCTGTCCACGGGCCTCGACGGCTGGCTCGCCGGCCTCTTCGCCAGCGGCCTCGGCGCCGCCGAGCTGGCCGCCCTCCACCGGCTGCCCGAGGACTACATCGCCGCCCTGCTGGCCGAACCCCTCGCCTCCGAGCCCGCCGACGAACCCACCGGAGCCGACGCATGAGCGAACCCGTCAAACCCCGCATCGGCGCCTACCGCCGCCACCTGCTGGTGTGCACCGGCCCCCGCTGCACCACCGACGGCCAGGCCCAGGCCCTCTTCGACGGCCTCGGGCCCCGGCTCAAGGCCGCCGGGCTCGATGCCGGCGAGGTCCGCGTCAAACGCACCCGCACCGCCTGCTTCGCCGCCTGCAAGGGCGGCCCGATCCTGTGCGTGCAGCCCGACGGCACCTGGTACTACGGCGTCACCGACGCGGTGATGGAGCGCATCATCCACGAGCACCTCGTCGGCGGCCGGCCGGTGGATGAACACGTCTTCCACCAGAGCGACCACGACGGCGCCTGACGCAGCGCCATCCGCCGGATCGAGCCGGGCAGGGCACGATCCGGCGGACCCCCGGCGCATAAGCCATGCAGGAATCGGCGGCAGCACGGATAATCCCGTCCCCGAGCGGGCTACCCGCACCGCATCCAGTCCTGCCCATGAGAACGCCCACCGCCCTGCTACTGGTCGCCATCGCCGTTTCGGCGCCGGCCTCTGCCGTCGACTACTCCACCGCCGTGTTCGGCACGCTGGGCTACGCCCGCTCCGATCATCCCTTCGCCTATCAGCGCAGCATCGACGACAACGGCACCTTCCTGCGCGACAGCGTGCTCGGCGCACAGCTCGACATCCGCGTCTCACCCGAATGGAGCGCCACGCTGCAGGGCCGGCTGGCCCCGGCCAACTTCACCGACGACCGCCTCGACGCAACCCTCGCCTGGGCCTTCGTATCGTGGCGGCCCAGCAACGACTGGCAGCTGCGGGCCGGCAAGCTGCGCATCCCCGGCTACCTCCACGCCGAGAACATGGAGGTCGGCGCCACCTTCGACTACGCCCGGCTCCCCGCCGAAGTGTATTTCCTGTCGTCCATCGTCGATTTCATCGGCGGGTCGGCCTTGAAGACCTGGGCGACCGACAGCGGCGACCTCAGCCTCGAGGCCTACTGGGGCCGCAACAACGGCTACTGGCGCCAGTACTTCCGCACCAGCTACCTGGGCATGAGCCCGGCCGGCGATTACTACCTGCCCATCACGCTGGAGGTCCGCGGGCTGTCGCTCGCCTTCCACCGGGACGAGGACGTCTACAAGTTCACCTACTACCAGATACGCGACCGGCAGCGCTCCGGTTACCGGTGGGTGGTGCCGACCCTCGAGACACCGGCACCCGGCGTGAGCTACTACAACCTTGTCCCCGGCGGCCCCGAAGAGATGCGCCTCAGCGTGCTCGCCCTGGGCGCCGACGTCGGCATCGGCAACGGCTTCCGCCTGGCGGGCGAGGCCGTCCAGTGCAAGACCTTCGACATCCCCAGCGTCTTCAACATGACCGGCGGCTACCTTGCCCTGCGCAAGCGGATCGGCCAGTGGACGCCCTACGTCTATCACGCGCGCCTGCGCTCCAGCGGCGCCCAGCTGGATCTCCACCGGGCCCTCGACAACCCCACCATACCGGCCGCCGCCGACCCCACCGGCTTCATCACCGCCATGCAGAAATCCGGCGCCGACGCCTTCGGCGCCTACGACCAATACACCTGGAGCATCGGCACCGCCTACGCCCTCACCCCCACCAGCAAGCTCAAGGCCGAATGGAGCCAGACCCACGTGGGCGCCGCCTCCAGCCTGGTGGATACCCCGGCCGGCGAGCGCGCGAGCCACCAGCGCTTCAACGTACTGTCCCTCTCCTACAGCTTCGTCTTCTGAAGGTGCCGAACATGATCCGGCACACCATCCTGTTGCGGCCCCTGCTGCCCCTCCTGCTCCTGCTGATCGCCCCGGTGGCGGGCGCCGAGGGCATCGCCATCATCAGCCACGACCCCCTGCCCCGGGTCGACACCACCGTCATCCGGCGCCTCTTCACCGGCAAGGTGGTCGAGATCCGCGGCGTATCGGTGAGCCCCATCAACCTGCCCGCCGGCCACCCGCTGCGCACCCGCTTCCTCGCCACCTTCCTGGGGCAGGACGAAGATCACTACACCAGCTACTGGACGGTGCGCCGCTTCGTCGGGCTCGGCTCGCCCCCGGTCGAGCTGCGCACCAGCGCCGAAGTCATCGCCTACGTCCGCACCAATCCCGGCGCGGTGGCCTACATCGACGCCGACGAGGTGCCGGCGGGCATGAACATCCTGCAGCAGAAGTAAGCCGGCGTCGCCAGGGGCGACGGCCCCCGCATTTTTGCTATCCTGCCGCCTTCCCGCCGGCCGGCACCGCAGCCCGCGCCGGCCAACTTCATCTCACGGGGTGGCGCACACATGGCCTCTTTGCAGGAACAATTTTTGAAAGCCGGCCTGGTCGACAAGAACAAGGTCAAGCAGACCAACCAGGACAAGGCCCGGCAGAAGAAGATCGAACGCCGCACCGGCACCGAGAGCGTCGACGAGGCCCGCCTCGCCGCCCTCGAAACCCAGCGCAAGAACGCCGAGCGCGCCCGCGAGCTCAACGCCCAGCGCGACGCCGCCGCGCTGCAGAAGGCCATCGCCGCCCAGATCATCCAGATGGTCAGGCAGAACCGCCAGGACAAGGGCCGCGGCGACATCGCCTACAACTACACCCACGACGGCAAGATCAAGCGGATGTACGTCTCCGCCGCCGTTCAGGCCCACATCGTCGCCGGGCATCTGGTGATCGTCTGCCAGGGCGAGAGCGCCGAGCTGGTGCCCAAGGTCATCGCCGACAAGATCGCCGAACGCGACCCGAACATCGTCGTCCGCGTGAAGAAAGCCAGCACCGAAGTGGACGAAGACGACCCCTACGCCGCCTTCCAGGTGCCGGACGACCTGATGTGGTGAGCGACCGGCAGACGGTGGCGGGCCACCCCCTGCCACCCCTGCACCTCAGACTGCCAGCGCTGCATCTCGAACATCCGACCCTGCATGTCCGACCCGCAAACGCGGACCTCAGACCGGCAACCATGCCCCTTTCTGGTGCACGGTCGGACCTCCGACCTGCATGCATGGACCTCTGAGGTCCGGCGTTGCACCTCCGAGGTCCACGCGTGCGCCTCAAACCCGCAACCCTGCACCTGAAACTGCCACGCCTGCACTTCGAACTGCCAGCGTTGGCAGTCTGACTGCCAACCCCGGCGGTCACAGGTCCGACCCCGCCGCAACGGGGCCGGGCATTCCCCCTCAGGACGCCGCCGGCCCCCCTGCGCCGCGCCCGCCCTTGCCAAAACGCACCGCCGCGTGGGCCCGCAGCTCGTCCAGCGCCGTGCCCTTGCCCGCCGACTTGGCAAAACGGTAGCCATCCAGCGCCGCGTTCATGATGTCGCTGCCCAGGGCCATCTCGGTATCCTCCGCCCGCACCGCCAGCGCCGTGATCCGCAGGAACACCGGCCGCAGCTGGTCCAGCGCCCGGATGTCGGCCCCAAACTCCTCCACCGAGAACGAGCGCGGCAGGATGTCCGGGCTCTGCACCAGCACATCGTGGGCCTTACGCGCAAAGGTCTCGGATTTCGGACCCATCTTCACCAGCTCGCCGCGCTCCGCCACCGACAGGGAGATCAGCCCGTCGAGGTGTTTCTCGAGCGAGGCCAGGGCGGCCTCGATCTCCTTCATCGCTTCGTCGGATACGGACAGGGAAACCAGATTCTGGGACATGGGAAAACGCCTCCTCGCGGTTGTCGATATATGTCAAATGCACGCCATGGTGCGGCCGGCATTCTAGTGGCGAGGGGGACATGCTGGCAATTCAATTGCCATAAATGGATGATCCGGACGCCCCCCGCGCGGCCGAGGGAGGCGGCCACGCACCGACGATGGGAGCTTCGGCCGTGGACCTCGCAGGCCGGCGGCATGGCCATGCCCGGCGGGCCGCCCAAGCCCGGCCCGGGCTCAGCTGCCGCAGCCTTCCGCTAGCGCGGGACCCACCCGCCGCACACCGGAAACACCTGCCCCACGAAGCAGTTGGCGGCGTCGCTGCACAGGTAGGCGGCAAACTCGGCGTCCTCGTTGGCGCCCACCAGCCGGCCCAGGGGCACCTCGCGCTTCAGGCGTTCCTGGAAACGCGGGTTGGCCTGCACTTCGGGCGGGAAGTAGGTGGGGTTATCGACGAAGTTCTGGGCGATGGCATTGACCTGCACGTTGTGGGGCGCCACTTCCACGCCCACCGCCTGCACATAGGCAAGCTGGGCGCCCCGGGCGGCGCTGTAGCTGGACGCGCGCTTCATGCCGCGCAGGGCCGAGGCGCTGCCCATCACCAGGATCTTGCCGGCACGCCGCTCGATCATCGCCGACAGCACCGCCCGGCACAGGGTGGCCAGCGGATGCACCAGCGCGGCGAAACAGTCCTGCCACTCGTCGTCGGTCACATCCGTCACCGCGGTGGTGGGCGCGGTGATCGCCAGATTGGCCACCAGCGCGTCGATCTGCCCGGCCCTGGCCACCAAGGCCTCGACGGCACCGGGCGCCCGCAGGGGATCGGTATCGCGGATCACCACGGCGCCGTGGCGCTCGAACACGTCGCACAGCACCGGCCCCATGAACTGGTCGGCGTGGGTGATGAGCACCCGTTTTCCCGTCAGCATCGGATTCGACATTGCCGCTCCTCCTGTCTTCGGTCAGAAAAACCTTGCCGGGCCGGATCAGCGCCCGCCGCGCCACACCGACACCAGCACCCACAAGCCGCCCAGCATCGCGCCCACAAAGCCCAACAGGCCGATCAGCGACACCGAATCGCTGCGATTGACGGTGAGGGCGATGGACGAGCCGACGATCAGCGCGGCGGTGACGATGCCCATCGTCAGCCGGCTGGCGGCCCGGTCGAGCTGGTCGCCGAAGGCCTTGAGGGGCGGCACGTCCACCTCCAGCTTCAGGCTGCCCCGGCGGGCGATGCGCAGCAGGCGGGCCAGATCGTGGGGCAGCCCGGCCAGCAGATCGGCCACTGACACCAGCCCGCGCCAGCCGCGCCGGGCGATGGCGTCCGGCGCGTGGTGGGCGAGGATCACCTCGCGCAGATAGGGCGCGGCCTCGCCGGCGATGTCGAAATCCGGGTCGAGCTGGCGGCCGAGGCCTTCGAGGGTGATGAAGGCCTTGATCATCAGCGCCAGATCCGGCGGCAGGGCGAGGCCGTGCTCCCGCAGGATGCCCACCACGTCGCCCAGCATGGCGCCGAAATCCAGCTGCCGGAGGGGCACGCCGTGGTACTCATCCACAAAGCGGTCGATGTCGGCGCGCAGGGATACGCTGTCGGCCTCGGCCGCGTCGCTCCAGCCCAGCAGCACCTGGGTGACCAGCCCGCCGTCCCGGTCCACCAGCCCGTGGAGCAGCTCGGCCACCTCGTAGCGCCGGGCCTCGGGCAGCCGCCCGACCATCCCGAAGTCGATGAAGGCGAGGCGGTTGTCGGGCAGGTAGAACACGTTGCCCTGGTGCGGATCGGCGTGGAAGAAACCGTCCTCCAGCACCATCTTGAGCACCGCGCGGGCACCCCGCCGGGCCAGCAGGCGCCGGTCATAGCCTTCGGGCAACGCCGTCACCGCACGCCCGGGCACGCCCTCGATGAAGTCCTGCACGTTGAGCCGTTCGCCCGACCATTGCCAGTGGATGCGCGGCACGACGATCTCCGGCTGATCCACGAAGCTCGCCGCGATGCGTTCGGCGTTGCGCCCTTCGGCCGAGAAATCCAGCTCCCGGCGCAGCGAATGGGCAAACTGGCGCACCACCTCGCGGGGGCGATAGCGGCGCAGGTCCGGCGCCTCGGCCTCGACGATCTCGGCCAGCCGGGCCAGCAGCCGCAGGTCGGCCTCGATCACCGGGCGGATGCCGGGCCGGCGCACCTTGAGGGCAACCGGCGTGCCGTCCGCCAATTTCGCCCGATGCACCTGGGCCAGGCTGGCCGCCGCCAGGGGCGTGGTGTCGAGTTCGGTGAAGATGTTTTCGGGGAGATCGCCCAGGTCTTCGGCGAGCTGGGCGCGGATGGCCTCGAAGGGCACCGCCGGCGCCGCGTCCTGCAGCTTGCCGAACTCGGCGATCCATTCCGGCGGAAAGAGATCGGCCCGGGTGGCGAGGATCTGCCCGAGCTTCACGAAGGTGGGGCCGAGCTCCTCCAGCGCGCGGCGCACCCGGGCAGCCGGTTCGAGCCGGGCAATGTCGTCCTGCCCGCGCAGATGCAGCACCTTGCCGGCCCGCTCCAGCGCCCGCGCCATGCCCAGGCGCTGGACGAGATCACCGAAGCCGTAGCGGATCAGCACCGCGGCGATGTCATGGACGCGCCCGAGATCGCGGGCGGCACCGAGGGCTTCCCACAGCATCAGCGGCGGCTCCGGCGTGAGGGGTAAGAAGGCGGATGGAGGCGACTCATCGCCCAAGGGTAATCCAGATCGAAAGCCCCCGGGAGGGGTATGCGCGATCAGGCCTTGCGGCGCAGCCAGGCGCTGGCGCCATCCACCGCGATGGCCATCGCCAGCATGGCGAGGATCACGGTGCTGGCCTCGGCCTCGTGGAACAGGGACAGGCTGTAGTACAGCAACCCGCCCAAGCCCCCGGCGCCCACAAAGCCGAGGATCGCCGCCATCCGGATGTTCATCTCCCAGCGGTACAGGCTGTAGGCCAGCCATTGGGGGGCGACCAGCGGCAGCGTGCCGTAGAGGAAGGCCGCGACCGCCGGCGTGCCGCTGCCGGCAAGCGCCTCGGCCGGGGTCGGCGGGGCGTTCTCCAGCGCCTCGGCAAACAGCCGGCCGAGCACGCCGGTGGTGTGGAGCGCCAGCGCCAGGGTGCCCGCAAACGGCCCGAGGCCCGCCGCCAGCACCATCAGCGTGGCCCACACCAGCTCGGGCACCGAACGCAGCAGATTGAGCACGAAACGCGCGACGCGACGCACCGCCCGCCCCTGCCGTCCGGCCGCCGGCATCGCCAGCAGCGCCCCGGCAACGGCCGCCAGCAGCGTGCTGACCAGCGAGATCGCCAGCGTCTCCAGCGCCGCGCCGCCCACCTTGGCGAGGAAATCCGCCGACAGATCCGGCGGGAAGAAGCGCTGCACGAAAGCCACCGCCTCGCCCACCGCGGCGCCCGTGAACAGCGCGCCCAGCGGCATGTCCAGGTAGGCGAAGCTACCCGCCACCGCCGCCAGCACCAGCACGATCGCGGCGAGGCCGCCGAAGGTGACGCCGGGTTTCATCGCGGCCCCCCGGCGCAAAGTGGATGACCTGTAGGTCGGACTTCAGTCCGACAGCACGCGTTGATCAGGCAGGGGTTTGTCGGACTGAAGTCCGACCTACGGAAGCCCACGCTCATGCCAGCCTCCGCCGCAGCAGCTCGGAGATGGCGTCGGCCGCCACCACCAGCGCCAGAAAGGTGGCCAGGATGGTCGCCGCCTCGCCGCCGTTGAGCATCTTCATGGACTGGTCCATCAGCTGACCAAGCCCGCCGGCGCCCACGAAGCCCATCACCACCGAGGCGCGCACCGCGCACTCCCAGCGATACACGGTGTAGGAGACCAGCTCCTGCCCGGCGTTGGGCAGCAGGCCGTAGCAGAAGGCCGCGAGGCGTCCGCTGCCGGCTTCGAGCAGGGCGCGGGTGGGCTGGTCGTCGGTGGATTCGAGGATCTCGCCATACACCTTGCCGAGCATGCCGCCGTAGGTGATGCCCAGCGCCAGCACGCCGGCCGCCGCGCCCAGGCCGAAGACGCGCACGAAAAGCAGCGCCCACACCAGCTCCGGCACCCCGCGCAGCACCGCCAGCACGGCCCGCACCAGCGCCCGCAGCAACTGGCCGATCCAGCCGCCGCGCCCCGGCCCGAGGCGCGACACCGACAGGCTGCGGGTCATCGCGAGGCCCAGCGGCACCGCCAGCACGAAAGCCACCGCCACGCCGGCGGTAGCCATCGCCAGGGTCTCGATGGTCGCCTTGCCGAGCAGGGCGAGGAAATCTGGTGAAGTCTCCATCGGCAGGAACCCGCCGACGAAATGCCCCATCGCATTGAGGTTGCCGTCGTCGAACAGCGCCGCCGGACGGAAATCGGTGAGCCGCAGGAGCGGCCACAGCAGCACCAGCGCCACGAGCGTCCAGCCCAAGCGGGGCAGGGCGGCAGGATCGCGGACGGAGGCGCTCATCGCCCCTGGCTCCGCCGATCCTGTAGGTCGGACTTCAGTCCGACATCACGCGTCGAGCATGCAGGGAATTGTCGGACTGAAGTCCGACCTACAGCCGGATTCACGAAAAACAGCATCCCGCTCATGAGCAACGCAGCGGCGAAAGGTCGACGATTGCCGAGGCCGGTGCCCCGGCGATCGGCAGCCCGCCCTCGGCGGCGTAGAGCTCGCGCAGCTGGCCCTCGGTCACCTGACTCGCCGGCAGGTCGAACAGCACGCCGCTATCCTTCACGCCCACCACCCGCGGAAAGTGCCGCAGGGCCAGATCCACCGCGTGCAGGCTCGCCACCAGGGTCACGCGGCGGCGGCTGGCTTCTTCGTTCAGCAGGGCCACGGTGAGTTCGGACAGCGCCGGGTCCATCGCCGACACCGGCTCGTCGGCCAGCAGCAGGTCGGGCTGCTGGTAAAGCACGCGGGCCAGGGCCACCCGCTGCAGTTGGCCGCCGGAGAGGCGGTCGCAACGCTCGAAGAGCTTGTCGGCCAGATCGAGGCGGGCGAGTTCGCGCCGCGCGCCTTCGGCGTCCGCCGGCAGCACCAGCGAGGCGAGGGATTTCCACAGCGGCCACTGACCCAGCCGGCCGGCCAGCACGGCCGTCACCACCCGCTGGCGGGGCGGGATCGGCGGGGCCTGATGGACGAGGCCGATGCGCGCGCGCAGCTGGCGGAGCACAGCCGGCGACGCCGCCCACGGGTCGCCACCTTCCATCCGCAGCCGCCCCCCGCTCGGGCGCAGGGCCGCGGCGAGCACCCGCAGCAGGGTGGTCTTGCCGGCACCGGACGCGCCGATCAGCGCGACCCGCTCGCCGGCCTCGACATGCAGGTCGATCCAGCGCAGGGCCTGGTGGCCGTTGGCATGGACGAGGCCCACGCCTTCGAGGGAGAGGTTCATGGTGATCCTTGGGCGGCCCGGCGGGGAAAGCCTCATGCCGGGCGGCGCGCCTTACTTCAGCAGGCCGGCGGCCTGGGCGGCGCTTTCGATGCCCTTGTAGTTCTCCGCCTTGGTGGGGATGAACTTGCTGGCGCGCTGCAGGGCCATGATTTCCTTGTGGGCCGGGTTGGCCGGGTCGAGCTTCAGGAAGGCCTGCTTGAGCTTTTCCTGGATCTTCGGGTCGAGATCGCCGCGCACCGTCCAGTTGTAGTCGAAGTAGGGCGGCGTGGTGGCGAAGACGCGGACCTTGCTGGTATCCACCTTCTTCTGCTCGACCAGCTTGTCCCACACCGAGGTGTTGAGCACGCCGGCATCCACCTTGCCGCCCTGCACGAAGGCCACGGTGGCGTCGTGGGCGCCGGAGAAGGCGACCGTCTTGAAATCCTTGTCCGGGTTGATGCCTTCCTGGCCCAGGAAGTAGCGCGGCATCAGGTGGCCGGAGGTGGACGAGGGCGCGCCGAAGGCGAAGGTCTTGCCCTTCAGGTCGGCGAAGGTCTTGATGCTGTCGCTGGCGGTGATGAAGCGCGAGGTGAACTTCGCGTCCTCGGCCCGCTGGACCAGCGGCACGGCGGTGCCGCCGGTGCGGATCCTGGCCTGCACGAAGGTGAAACCGCCCAGCCAGGCCATGTCGAGCTTGCGGGTAGCGAGGGCTTCGACCACCGCGGCGTAGTCGGTCACCGGCACGAAGACGACCTTCATCCCGGTTTCCGCTTCGAGGTACGCGCCCAGCGGGGCGAACTTGCGCTGCAGCTCGGTGGGCGCTTCGTCGGGGATCGCGGAGACGCGCAGCACGTCCTCGGCCTGGGCGGCGAAGGGCACGCCAGCAGCGGCAGCCAGGGCGGAAACGGCAAAGGCACGCAGCAGCGCGCGCCGGGCAAAGGGCACGGAAGTCATCGACAGCTCCTCGAAACGGCATCGCAACACGACGCCAGCCGCCGGGACGGGGGAGAACGGCCCCGGCTTAAGTTTCCGGGGCCGGCACATGGCAGCCCCGCTCGTCACACATCAGGCGGTACACAGACCGCGGGGCGGACTATAGCGACGGACACCGCCGGAGTGAACAGGCCAGACGCACCCCGACCGAAAACATCGCCCTCCGGGGCGGGCGGTTCAGGTCCTCGCCGCCTGCCGGCTGGCCAGCCAGCCGAACAGCGACAACAGCGCCAGCCCGCCGCCGATCAGCACGATGCCGGCCACCTCGCTGGCCGCAAAGGCCTCGCCCAGCGTTAGCCGCGACGACAGGATCGCCACCACCGGCGTTCCGAGCACCGACAAGCTCGCCTCCCACGCCGGCACCCGGTCGAGGATCCACACCCACAGCCACCAGCACAGGGCCACGCTCGCCACTGACAGGAAGGTGAGGATCAGCACGTAGTCCATCGTCCAGTGGGTCGGCTCACCGGGCAGCACCGCGGCGATGATCGCCAGCGGGATCGAGCCGAAGATCATCTGCCACATGGTGAGCACCAGCAGATCCACAGGACGCGCCTGACGCAGCCGCTTGATGAGGATGGTACCCACGGCCCAGCACAGGGCCGCGCCGAGCCCCAGCGCCTTGCTGAGCAGGCTGGTGTGCATGTTCCAGGGCTCGATGATCAGCATCAGCCCGCCCAGGGTGCTGGCGGCCGCCAGCCACTGCTTGCCGCGCACCCGCTCGCCCAGCAGCGGCCAGCCCAGCAGCAGCGTCCAGATCGGCATCGTGAAGATCAGCACCGCGGTCTTGCCCGGGCCGCCTTCCACCAGCGCGGAGGTCTGCAGCAGCGTGAAGCCGGCCACCTGCACCAGCCCGATCAGCACCGTCGCCCCCGGCGCCGCCAGCCGCATCGACTTGCCCGACAGGCGCACCGCGAGGATCAGCGCCAGGGTGCCGCCCACGCAGCGCTGGGCCGCCACCGCAAAGGGTGACGCGTAAGTCAGCGCCTGCTTGATGAGCACCCAGGTGTAGCCCCAGGTACAGGACAGCACGATCAGCGCGATCGCCGGCAGGAAACGGCTCAACGGGGAAGACGAAGGCATCGGCGACTCACGGAAAGGCAAAGCGGAAAGACCGCCTGCAGCAGGCGGAGTTCGCGGCGGCGGGCCGAATCACGGAGGCGTCGCGCCCATCAGGGCCAGCGCCAGGGGCGTGGTCACCGACGACAGGGCGGTGGACAGGATCAGGCTGCCCGCCACCGGCCCCTCGATCAGCTTGAACTGGCGGGCCATCAGATACACGTTGGCGCCCACCGCCAGGGACGCCAGCATCACCACCACCTGGGTCTCCATGGTTGGCAGGCCGAGCGCCCGGGCCAGCAGCCAGACGATGGCCGGCTGTACCACCAGCTTCAACGCGCTGATCGCGGTGCTGATCCGCCAGCCTTCGCGCACGCCGTATTCGGCCAGCCCCATGCCCAGCACGATCATCGCCATCGGCGCGGCGGCCTGGCCGATCATCGCCAGCGGCCGGTCGATCAGATCCGGCACCGCGAGCCCCGACACCCCGAACAGGCTGCCCGACAGGATGCTCGCCACGATGGGGTTGGTGAGCACGCCGCGCAGGGTCTTGGCGAAGCCCTTCACCGAGAAGCTGCCGTGGCGAGCCCACTCGATGTTGATCGTCACCAGCGTCCACAGGATCAGCGAGTTGAACACCAGCACCAGCGCCACCGACGGCATCGCCGCATCGCCCAGCGCCACCTTGGCGAGGGGAATCCCCAGAAACACGTTGTTCGAGAACACCCCGCCCATCGCGAAGATCGACTGGGCCTGACCATCCAGGCCGAACAGCTTCCAGCTCACCACCCGGCCGATCGCGAAGACGATCACGCAGCTGCCGAAGAAGGCGATCAGCAGGCGCGCATCCACCGGCGGCAGGCGCGACAGGTCGCTCATCATGTGAAACAGCATCGCCGGCATCGCCACCGAGAACACGAAGCGCGAGAGGTTCTCGGACATCGCCTTCGGCCAGCCGGAAAAACGCATCAGCCCATAGCCGATGAAGACCAGCGCGAAGAAGGGCGCAGCCAGATTGAGCTGGTGGAGAAAACCGGACATCGGAGGCGCAAGCGCAGATCGAAACCGCGCAGCCTAACCGATCTTGCTGCGCTGCGTCAGTTGCGGTTTGCCCGAGGGCCTCAGTGTCCTTCGTCGTCGGCGGGCGGGGCGACCTTGACCACTTCCTCGAGGGTCGTGATGCCCGCCGCCACCTTGGCCGCGCCGGAAAGACGCAGCGGCCGCATCCCTTCGCGGATCGCCAGGTCGCGCACCCGGGCCAGATCGAGATCGGCCGACACCACCTTGCGGATCTCCGGTGACATCAGCAGGATTTCGTACAGCCCGATGCGCCCCATGAAGCCGGTCATCCGGCATTCCATGCAGCCCACCGCCCGGTGGATGCGCGGCGGCCGGGCGACCTTCCAGGGCGCCACCAGGTGATCCCAGATCGCCTCTTCCTCGGGCGTCGGCGGGTGGGCCGCCTTGCAGTGGGGGCACAACACCCGCACCAGGCGCTGGGCCATGATGCCCAGCAGGGTGGCGTTGAGGAGATAGGCCGGCGCACCCAGATCGAGCATCCGGGTGATCGCCGACGGGGCGTCGTTGGTGTGCAGCGTGGACAGCACCAGATGCCCGGTGAGCGCCGCCTGGATCGCCATCTCGGCGGTCTGCAGGTCGCGGATCTCGCCGACCATGATGATGTCCGGGTCCTGCCGCATCAGCGCCCGCACGCCCTCGGCAAACCCCAGGTCGATGGCCTGATGAACCTGCATCTGGTTGAAGGCCGGCTCCACCATCTCGATCGGGTCTTCGATGGTGCAGACATTCACCTCCGGCGTGGCCAGCTGCTTGAGCGTCGAATACAGCGTGGTCGTCTTGCCTGAACCGGTAGGGCCGGTGACCAGGATGATCCCGTTGGGCCGGCCGGAGATCGACTTCCAGCGCGCCTCGTCCTGCTCCGAGAAGCCCAGCTCGACCATGTTGCGCACCAGCACCTCCGGATCGAAGATGCGCATCACCAGCTTCTCGCCAAACGCGGTGGGCAGCGTGGCGAGGCGCAGCTCGACCTCCTTGCCGCTGGCCACCCGGGTCTTCACCCGGCCGTCTTGAGGCCGACGCTTTTCCACCACGTCCATCCGGCCGAGGATCTTGATCCGGCTGGTCATCGCCACCAGCACCGGCATCGGCATCTGATAGACCTGATGCAGCACCCCGTCGATGCGGAAGCGCACCACGCCCATGTCGCGCCGGGGCTCGATGTGGATGTCGCTGGCGCGCTGCTCGAAGGCGTACTGCCACAGCCAGTCGACGATGTTGATGATGTGGCGGTCGTTGGCGTCGTACTGGCGGTTGCTGGCCTGGCCGATCTCCACCAGCTGCTCGAAGCTCGACAGGCTGCTGCCGCCCCCGTGGCCGGCACTGCTCTGCACGGCGTTCTTCACCGAGCGGGCGAGGTTGTAGAACTCGACCAGATAGCGCGCCACGTCGGCCGGGTTGGCCACCACCCGGCGGATCTCCTTCTTCAGGATGCCGGCTACTTCCCGCTCCCATTCGCGCAGAAAGGGCTGGGTCGTCGCCACCACCACCTCCCGCAGGCCCACCTGAACCGGAAGCACGCCAAAGCGCGTCGCGTAGGCCGACGACATCACCGCGGTGACTGCGGCGAAATCGATCTTGAGGGGGTCGATGCGGTAGTAGTCGAGCTTGACCCGCCCGGCCAGCCACTCGGTCAGCTCCTCCGCGCCCAGCGGGCGGTGGGGCGGCTGCCTCGACGGCCACTTCTGGCGGCCCACCAGCAGCAGCGGGTGGATGTCTTCCGGCTTTCGCGCCTGGGACGCCAGCAGCGCCTCGGCGTCCATCTGCGCGACAAGCCCGTCGCCCACCAGCATGTCGAGCACTTCGACAAGGGTCAGGCGGTGTTCGCGGGCGGTCTGGGCGGTGGCGGCGTGCATCGGCGGGGGACGATCGGGATTCAGGGCGAAAGATAACCCCGAACCCGCCTCCGCCGGCGGAAATTTGCCCAGCTTTACGCCAGCGGCTTACCAGCGCCGGCCGTAGTCTCCGCCCCGGTCACGATCCCAGCCGTGGCGCGGGCCACCGTGACCGGGGTAGGGCGGCACCACCACCACCGGTGGCTCCACGTAGCGCGGATGGCGATGGCCGTAGTAGCCCGGGGCCGGCGGCGCAACGATGCAGCCGCCAAGGGAAGCGGCGAGGAGAACAGTGGCGATCAGGCGTTTCATGGAGCGCTCCAGCGAGGATGTCCCCCTTCAACGCGCGAACCTGCCATCGGTTATGGCGAAAACAGTCTCCAAATGTTGCCGGACGTGCAGGCGACAACGAAATCAGTCATGAAAATTCCGCTTGCATTTAGTGTTATTTCTTACAGTAAAATACAAAGGTCATTTAACCGGAGAGCATCATGAAAAACATCCTGTCCCGCCTTGTGTGCGCCCTCGGTCTCGGCCTTGCCGGCATCAACCTCGCCTTCGCGGCGGTCAACATCAACACCGCCACCCCGGCCGACCTCGACGGCGTGAAGGGCATCGGCCCGTCCAAGGCCCAGGCCATCGTCGATTACCGCAGCAAGCACGGCCCGTTCAAGAGCCTGGACGACCTGAAGAACGTGAAGGGCTTTGGCGAAAAGAGCATCGCCAAGCTGAAGGGCGAACTGAGCGTGGCTGGCGGCGAAGGCGCAAAGAAGTAAGGCCTTCCGCCCCCGATGACGGTGGCTGCCGGCATGGCGCCACCGTCACCTCCCGGTAACCACCCCGAACCCGCTCCGGACGGCGCAGAATGGCCGCTGGCCTGCCTTTTTTCCGGAGAAAACCATGCCAACCAGACCACAAGATCCGCAATCCGGCCGTCGCTTTCCATCCCGCGCCCTGCCGGGCAGCGTGGTGTCCGTCGCCGCCTCCTTGCTGCTGTGCGCCTGCGGCCTTGGCGATGTCGGCAGCAGCGCCGCCACCGCCGCGAAGCTCAAGGCCCAGGAGGCCGAACAGGCCAAGGCCGCCCAGGTCCAGATCACCAACCAGCTCGACGCTGCCCAGCAACAGGCCGAGCAGCGCCGGAAAGAAATCGAGGCAGCCACCCGCTAGGGCCGACTGCCTCGCTGGCACATCCGGAGGCTGGAATCAGCCGCGGATCACCGTCTCCAGCGCCGCCAGGCACAGGGCGATGTTGGATGCGCGGCTCGAGTGGCCCATCAGGCCGATGCGCCACACCTTGCCGGCCAGGGCGCCGAGGCCGGCACCGATCTCCAGCCCGAATTCGTTCAGCAGACGGGCCCGACAGGCGGCCTCATCCACGCCCTGCGGCACCCACACCGTGTTGAGCTGCGGCAGACGCGCGTCTTCCCGCACCACAAAATCCAGCCCCAGCTTCTGCAGACCCGCCGCCAGACGCAGGTGATTGTCGCGATGGCGCTGCCAGGCCGCCTCCAGGCCTTCCTCGGCGAGGATCACCAGGGATTCGTGCAGGCCGTACAGCGGATTGACCGGCGCGGTGTGGTGGTAGGTGCGCTTGGCGCCGCTCCAGTAGCCCAACACCAGGCCCAGATCCTGGAACCAGCTCGGGCAGGGCGTCGTGCGGGCGCGGATGCGCGCCACCGCGGCTTCCGAAAAACTCACCGGCGACAGGCCCGGAGTGCACGACAGGCACTTCTGGCTGCCCGAATAGGCCGCGTCGATGCCCCACTCGTCCAGCAGCACCGGCACGCCGCCCAGGGACGTGACGCAGTCCATGATCGTCAGCGCGTCGTGGCGACGGGCGATGGCCGCCAGGGTTGCCGCATCCGACAGGGCGCCGGTGGACGTCTCGGCGTGCACGAAGGCAAACAGCCGGGCATCCGGATTGGCCTTGAAGGCGTCCTCGACCTTGGCCGGATCCACCGGCGAGCCCCACGCATCCTCGACGATCACCGGCGTGCCGCCCAAGCGCCGCACGTTTTCCACCATCCGGCCGCCGAACACGCCGTTCACGCACACGATGACCTTGTCACCCGGGGTCACCAGATTGACGAAACAGGTCTCCATGCCCAGCGAACCCGGCCCGGAAACCGGGAAAGTCAGGTCGTTGCGGGTCTGGAAGGCATAGCGCAGCAGCGTCTTCACCTCGTCCATCATGCCGACGAAGCTCGGATCCAGATGGCCGACGGTGGGCCGGGCAAGGGCGGAAAGCACCCGCGGCGGCACGTCGGAAGGCCCCGGGCCCATCAGGGTGCGCACCGGCGGCTGGAAGGATTGGATCGCGGGTCGTTCGATAGTCATGGGATCTCCTGCTGTTCTTGTCTTTTCGTGATCTGGCGGGCGCCTACTGGGGCCGGCCGTTGGCGGCGATCATCCGGATGATGCGAACGGTGTCCACGTCCGATTCCCGGTAGGCGGACTTGACGAACTCCGACACCTGCAGGAATTCGCCCGGTTCCATGCCCTCGGGCAGCGTGGTTTCGTAGGTGAAACGCAGGAACAGCCGCCCGGGCTCGGGCTGACCGAGGCTGATCGTCAGCCTGCCGCCGGCGTGTTCGGCGTTCGCAGCGGATTCGAAGCACACCCAGTCGTGCAGCGCGAAGGTCACCGTGTCGCGGATGCGGACCTGGCCGAAATACAGTTCCCGTTCGACCCGGTCGGCGCTGCGGGACAGGATCACACAGCGTTCCAGTCCGGGCAGGAAGACCGTGGGTTCGTCGACCCGGTACATCAGGCCGTCCCACACCTGTTCGCGGCTGAGGGGTTCGATGAGCGGATTGAGAGGGTCGTTGATCTCGATGAGGTGTTCGAAACGCAAGGCTCGCTCCGGAAGTCAGCTGCGCAGTGTATCGGTTCCGGTATCGCGCCGTCAGCCTGATCAGGGCTGAATTTAACGCCTCACACCAAAAAAGTTTTGAACGCCCATTTTGGGCTCAGGTTTGGCGAGCTGGCTGCAGAACTGGGTTTTATAAGTTTTCTATTTATATAAAAGATACTGTTAACTATGCTCGGGCTGTTTCTGTGGATAACCCGATAAAACCGTTTTAGCTCAAACCTTTGTTCACTTGAAAAAGCTCTGGAAAGGGCGCCTGTTAACGCTTGGACGAATTGGGGAGGGTTTTTCAGCCTGGTGCTGAATCACTGCTTGCCCACAGTTTGTACCCGCCCTGTCCGCCGCTTTGTGCACAGTTTGGCTGCCGGAACTCACAGCATCCGGGGCATCGGGTACTTGCGGGCAAAGTAGGTGTAGGCCTTGCGCAGGTCCCGCTCCCGGAAGATGTCGTGGCTCTCGGCCGCCTGGGCGATCTGATCCCGGAACATCTCGTGCAGTGTGTGGATGCCCCGTTCGGTGCGAAGCAGCTCGCGCGCCAGGGCGGTGGCCTGGGCGTCGGAAAGCTGGGTGGTTTCGTTGACGATCTGGACGGTTTCGTTGTCCAGGTCGATGAAATCCCTGAGATCGATGATCGACAGCATTGCGGTTACCTCTCTTGTTTCTGACTCCGGCCAGCGCCGTACTGGCCCCTGTGGTCTCCGCAACAGGGTGTTGTTAGTTTTTATTTATATGTAAACACTGTTTACGTTAACGCTTTCCGGTTTTCTGTGGAAAACCCCCTTTAGTCTAACGCATTCAGCCACTTGGGCAGTTCATAAGTCTGTCGACACGGCAGGGCACGAAGTGTGTGCGGATTGTTGAGGAATTTCAGCCTCGCGCCGTTTACCCGGTTTGTGCACAATCTGTCAGTCCACCTTTCCCCGGTTTGTCCCCAGCCTTGACCCTCTCCCATTCTCCAGCGCCCTGCTGGGACATCTTTTGCGCCGTTGTGGATAACTTTGGTGACGTAGGTGTCTGCTGGCGGCTTGCCCGTCAACTGGCGGCCGAACACGGCATCGCTGTCCGCCTGTGGATCGACGACCTGAAAAGCGCCTGCCGCCTGGTGCCGTCGGTGCTTCCGGGGCTGGATGTGCAGCAGGTCGAAGGGGTGGAGATCCGCCACTGGACCGCGCCCTTTCCGGACGTGGAACCCGGCGCGGTGGTGGTCGCGGCCTTTGCGTGCGGCCTGCCCGATGGCTTTGTCGACGCGATGGCCCGGCGCGATCCGAAACCGGTGTGGATCAATCTCGAATACCTGAGCGCGGAAGACTGGGTGGCCGGCTGCCATCGCCTGCCGTCGCCCCATCCGCGCCTGCCCTTGCGGCAGCACTTCTTCTTTCCCGGGCTGGATCGGCAGACCGGCGGCCTGCTCCGCGAGGCAGACTACGACGCCCGCCGGGCGCGCTTCTCGCCAGCCGATTTCTGGCGTGGCCTGGATCTGCTGCCGCCCGCTCCCGACGAGCTGCGGGTGTCGCTGTTCTGCTACGAAACGCCGGCTCTGGGCGAGCTGCTCGAACTCTGGCGCCAGGGGCCGACGCCGGTCACCTGCCTGGTGCCGGAAGGGCGGGCGCTGCCTTGCGTGGCACCGATCTTCGGCCTCACCGACCTGCGTGCCGGCGACCGCCTGGTGCGCGATGCCCTGACCGTGCAGATCCTGCCCTTCGTCGCCCAGCCCCGGTACGACGAGCTGCTGTGGGCCTGCGATCTCAATTTCGTGCGCGGTGAGGATTCGTTCGTTCGCGCCCAGTGGGCGGCGCATCCCTTCGTTTGGCACATCTACGTGCAGGACGAGGATGCCCACCTCGAAAAACTGGATGCCTTCCTGGCCCGCTTCCGGCCGGGGCTGGAACCGGCCGCCGCCGAGGCCGTCACCGCCTTCTGGCAGGCATGGAACCGGGGACAGGGCGTTGCCGGAGCCTGGCTGGCTTTCCGGCAGGCGCTGCCCGCGCTGGCCGCCCAAGGCAAGGCATGGTCGAGCGGTCTGCGCGAGGCGGGCGAGCTCGCCCAAAACCTGGTGCAGTTCTGTAAAGATAAGATAGAATAATAAGTTACCTTTTATCCGTGGCACGTGCCGCGATCAACAGCACAGCAGGAAACAGCATGAAAACCGCAATGGAACTCCGCTCCGGCAACGTGATCATGGTGGGCAGCGACGCCCTCGTGGTTCAGAAGGCCGAATACAACAAGTCTGGCCGTAACGCCGCTGTTGTGAAGATGAAGCTCAAGAACCTGCTCACCGGCGCCCCGTCCGAGTCGGTTTACAAGGCTGACGACAAGTTCGAGATCGTCGTCCTCGATCGCAAGGAAGTGACCTACTCCTACTTCGCCGATCCGATGTACGTCTTCATGGATGCCGAGTACGAACAGTACGAAGTCGAAGCCGAGAACATGACCGACGCGCTCAAGTACCTGGTCGACGGCATGCCCTGCGAAGTGGTGTTCTACAACGGCAAGGCCATCTCCGTGGAACTGCCGACCACCGTCGTCCGCGAAGTCGAATACACCGAACCCGCCGTCAAGGGCGACACCTCCGGCAAGGTCCTGAAGCCCGCCCGCATCGCCCCCAGCGGCTTCGAGCTGTCGGTTCCGGCCTTCGTGGAAATCGGTGACAAGATCGAAATCGACACCCGCACCGACGAATACCGCAACCGCGTGAAGTAATCCTGGTGCAGCTGTCCGTCGAAAGAGGCCCGTCAGGGCCTTTTTCTTTGTCGGCCGATGTCATCCAATCGGCGGGTTCATGCGTTACGATGTCGCGTGCATTTGCAGTCGGGCACCCTGCCCCGACCCCGCTCACCCGAGCACCCCCTCAACATCCTGTTGGAGACTCATCCGATGAATACCCGTTCCGTTCTTCTCGCCGCCCTCCTCGCCATTGGCCTTGCCGCCTGTTCCAAGAAGGAAGAGCCCGCGCCCGCCCCGGCTCCGGCCCCCGCCGTTGCCGACGCCGCCAAGGAAGCTGCCCAGAAGGCTGAAGAAGCCGCCAAGCAGGCCGCCGAAGCTGCCAAGAGCGCTGCCGGCTCCGCCACCGATGCAGCCAAGGACGCCGCTGGCGCTGCGAAGGAAGCTGGCAAGGAAGCCGTCGACGCCAGCAAGGAAGCTGCGAAGGATGCCGTTGCTGCCGCCAAGGACGCAGCCAGCTCCGCCAAGGAAGCTGGCAAGGAAGCGGCCGCCGCGACCGCTGACGCTGCCAAGGAAGCCGCCGACAAGGCCAAGGCTGCCGTCGGCAAGTAAGCCGTCCGTCCAGCAGTCGAAACCGGGCCTTGTGCCCGGTTTTTCTTTTTCTGACCGAGTATTCCGTTCATGGCCCTCAAGTCCACCATCTTCCGCGCCACCCTCAACGTCTCCGACCTCGATCGTGGCTACTACGCCGAGCACGGGCTCACCATCGCCCGGCATCCCTCCGAGACCGACGAACGGATGATGGTGCGCATCCTCGCTTTCGCCCTCAATGCCGACGAGCGCCTGCAGTTCGGACGGGGCATCTCCACCGACGACGAACCGGCCCTGTGGCTGAAGGACGACACCGGCCGGATCCTCAAATGGATCGAGGTCGGTCTGCCTGACGAACGCCTGCTGCGCCGCGCCGCAGGACGGGCCGATGAAGTCATCGTACTGGCCTACGGTGGCCGCACCGTCGATATCTGGTGGCAAAAGGAAAGCGCGACTCTCAGCCGCCTTCAGAACCTGAAGATTTTTTCGCTGAATGTGGAAAGTTCCCGCGCACTCGCCGGATTGGCCGAGCGCTCCATGGAATTAGGCTGCACCATTCAAGATGGGGAAGTCTGGTTTTCAGCCGGGGAAAAAACCCTGTCGATTATTCCGGAATCTATTTTCGCGAATTGATTGGTTTTAATGAATTATTGACATGTTTTGAATTAACCCAATTTGGTTCAATTCATCGGAATGTCGGTCGTGATTTCCGTCACATAGATCGAAGGTTATAGAAGGGAATTCCGTTCGCCTCTTTGCATAATTTGACAATCATTTGTCAGATTGTGATTCATGGACCGCCACGAAGTCGAAACGCACCTTGTCGGTGATTTTCATGACATCTCGCTTCATGAACTTGCGAACCGGGAATTCCCCATGTCGACAGCTGTTCTGTTTGTTACCACCGATGCCAGGGTCGTTCCGCCGGGCCTCGTGAAGGTCGCGAAGATCACCGATTCCGTCGAGGACGCGCTCAGGATGTGCGCATCCGCGAGCTTCGGTGCGGTCTTCTGCGACGCAGCGTCCCTGGCCAATGGCGGCAGCGGGTTCCGCCTCGGAAGGCAGATGCGCCGCAATGGCATCGCGACGCCGCTATTCCTCATGACGAATTCGCTGCTTTCCGGCATGGAAGGCATGGCCGTCGCTTCTGGTGCGACGGGATTCATCAGCCGCACGGCAGCGGCAATTCTCGATGCGCTCAAGTCGGTTGCGATGGGGGTCGTCCCATCCGCCGAGCCCGCCCCGAAAGCGGTGGCGAGAATCGATCAGCCTCTTCCCGAAATTGACGTCGTGATAGAAGGCGCGCGAATCCTGCTCAGGAAATACGCGGGTCCGGTCGCCAGCATGATGGTCGATGACGTTCTCGACGAGCTCTATTCAAAACATCCCGATGGTGTTCCTGTCGGTGTCTTTGCCGAAGCTGTTGCCGCCCATGTGAATAGCGGCAAGGCGCGGTCCGATTTTCTCCGTGAATTGCTGGCCTGACCGAAATCTCCATGAACGTCTTCAAGAAACTCTCCCTTTCCTATCAATTCACGCTGATCCTGATCGTGCTGGCGCTCGTGGCGGCAATGGCCAGCTATCTCATCGGCTCATCCGTTTATGTGAGCGAGATCCGCAACCAGGCCCGCACCGTGGCGGACATGGTGGATAACTTTGGCCAATGGGCCACCCGTTACCGCGGCGTGTGGGTGAAGGACGATCCCCGCGATCCCAAACTGCAGGTGGGCAGCTTCCTGGAGCGCGAGGCGTCTTCGACGGCGGCTGGCGGCGATTCGACCATGTCGAACCTGGCTGCCTTCCATCGCAAGAACCCCGCGCTGGTGCAGCGCGAGCTGTCGGACATCACGATGGCTTCGCCGGCGAAGGCCAAGTTCCGGATGACGTCCGACCGGTTCATGAACCCCAACAATGCGCCGTCCGAATTCGACAAGGTGGCGATGAACGCGATCCGCGAATCCGGGGCAACCGAGTACAGCGAAGTCCGCGACGGCCAGCTGCTGTATGCCCGCCGCCTGGTGGCGGAAAAGGGCTGTCTGCGCTGCCACGGGGTGCCCGCCGAGGCGCCGCCCGCGGTTGCTGCGCTCTACCCTGGGCCCCAGGGCTACGGCTATGAGGAAGGCAAGCTCGCCGGCGTGATCAGCGTGGCGATTCCCCTGGAATTCAGCTTTGCCGGCTTCGTTCAGCGCTTCGACCGCCAGGTGTGGCTGGCGCTGGGGGCGATCGCTGTCGGCGTGGCCGGTCTGCTGCTCTTCATCCGTCAGCAGGTGATCGTGCCGGTCCGTAAGGTGCGGGAGTTTGCCCTCGCGGCGTCCAACTCCGAGCCCGGAGCCAAGCTCGACAAGGTGGAGTTCGTCGAGGGTGAGCACGCCTCGGCCAACGAAATCCACGAACTCAATACGGCGGTCAAGGCGATGCACACCTCGATCGAATATCTCTACCGCAAGATGACTAAGCGCTGATAACCATGGAACTCACCATCGATCCCGTGGCAACGTCCCGGATGTTCATGATCTACCTTCACCTGCTCGCCCTGGCGGGTGCAGCCTCGGCCGTGGCCATTGGTGATTACGCGATCTTCGGGCGCGAGCGCATTGATTCGGGCCTGCTCCAGCGGGCAGCTGTTTTTGCAACGATTGCCCTTGCCGTGCTGTGGGCTACCGGCGTGGCGATCGTCGTTCTTGATCTTGGTCTCGATTTTGACGCGCTGCTCGGCAAGCCCAAGTTGCTGGCCAAGCTCACCGTTGTGGCGGTGCTCACCATCAACAGCCTGGCCCTGCATCTGGTGGCGTTTCCGACCTTCAGGAGTAGCCATCATGACGCCCTGAAGGCCGCCACGCTGCCCTCGGTGTTTGGGGCGATCAGCGCCTCATCGTGGATCTACGCGGCGTTCATCGGGGTGGCCAAGCCGCTCACCAACGCCTTCGGCTACAGCGGCTTCATCGCGCTCTTCGTCGTGATCCTGGTGTGTGCGGTCACGATGGCGGTGGTGCTCGTCCGGCCCCGTCTGGCGTCGCGGCTGGGGGGCAACGTGCAACCGATCCGGGCCGTCATGGCGGCCTGAGCGGCGTCTTACTTCCAGTCGCCGCGAAGCATCGCAACCTGCAGCTGAACCTGCGGCAGGCTGGCGGTTTCCGGCGGCAGGGCTGGCCCGGCCACCAGCTCGATGCGGCTGAACAGGCCGCGCCGGAAAGGGCGCGACAGGGCCGGGCCGTCCTTGCGCGAGAACATGCTGCCCCACAGCCCGCGCAGGGCCATCGGCACCACCGGCACCGGGTTGGCGTCAAGGATGCGCGCAAGCCCCGGACGGAACGGGCACAGCTCGCCATCGGCGGTGATCTTCCCTTCCGGAAACAGCCCGATCAGCTCGCCCTCGGCCAGCGCCTTCGACACTTCGGCGAAGGCCGCTTCCATCATCACCGCGTCTTCCTTGGCCGGTGCGATCGGGATAGCCCGGCTGTGGCGGAACACGAACGACAGCACCGGCCAGCGGAAGATCCGGTGGTCCATCACGAAGCGGATTGGCCGCCGGCACGCCGCCGCGATCACCAGCGCATCCACGAAGCTCACGTGGTTGCACACCAGCACCGCCGGCCCTTCGGCCGGAATGTGCTCGATGCCTTCGGTGCGCAGGCGATACACGCTATGCACCAGCAGCCACACGATGAAGCGCAGCAGGAACTCCGGCACCAGCCGGTAGATGTAGATCGCCACCGCCGCGTTCATCAGCGCCGCCACGCCGAACAGCATCGGGATCGTCAGCCCGGCGCCCAGCAGCGCCCCGGCCGACAGGGCGCCAACCACCATGAACAGCGCGTTGAGGATGTTGTTGGCGGCGATGATCCGCGCCCGTTGGGCCGGCGCCGAGCGGCTCTGCATCATCGCGTAGAGCGGCACGATGAAGAAGCCGCCGAACACCCCCAGCATCAGCAGCGCCAGCAGCACCCGGAACATGCCCGGCTGGGCCAGCACCGCGCCGATCGCCAGTGGCGCCCCGGCTGGCACCACCGACGGCGAGGCCAGCGCGATGTCCAGCCCGAACAGGGTGAGCCCGATCGAACCGAAGGGCACCAGCCCGATCTCCACATGACCGCCGGAGAGCTTCTCGCACAGCAGCGAGCCCAGCCCGATGCCGATCGTGAAGGTGGCCAGCAGCAGCGTCACCGTGCCCTCGCCGCCGCCCAGCACGTTCTTCGCGTAGGCCGGAAACTGGGCCAGGAACAGCGCGCCGTACAGCCAGAACCACGAGATCCCCATGATCGCCAGAAACACCGGTCGATCCTTGCGGGCGAAGCCGATGTTGCGCCAGGTCTCGGAGATCGGGTTGGGATTGACCTTCAGCCCGGGTTCCGGTGCCGGGGCCGGCGGCACGCCACGGCTGGTGAGATAGCCCGCCACCGCCACCACCAGCCCGCCACCGGCAATCCACAGGTCACCGTGGTCGGCCGCCGCCAACAGCCCGCCCACCAGTGTGCCGAGCAGGATCGCCACGAAGGTGCCCGCCTCGACCAGCGCATTGCCGCCGACGAGCTCGTCTTCGTGCAGGTGCTGGGGTAGCAGCGCGTACTTCACCGGCCCGAACAGTGTGGAATGACAGCCGAGCAGGAACAGCGCGCCCAGCAGCACCGTCAGGCTGTGGGCCAGGAAGCCCGCGAGCGCCACCGCCATGATGGCGATCTCCAGCACCTTCACCAGCCGGGTGAGGTACGCCTTGTCGTACTTGTCGGCGAGTTGGCCGGCGCTGGCCGAGAACAGGAAGAATGGCAGGATGAAGATCCCCGCCGCCAGGTTGGCCAGCAGCGCCGGGTCGATGGTCGTCCAGCTGGCCGCCTGGAAGGTGAGCAGCACCACCAGCGCGTTCTTGAACAGGTTGTCGTTGAACGCCCCGAGAAACTGGGTCAGGAAGAACGGGCGGAAGCGCTGCTCGCGGAGCAGGCGGAACTGGGAACTCATGGGGTTTTCCGGTCGAAGAAGGCCCGCGTCTCGAAGACGCCGGTGGCAAAACGTTGGGCCCCCGCGCGCAGCGTGCGCTTGAGGACGAAATCGAAAAGCAGCGGATTGTGCTCGCGAATGGTTTCAAGCACCGGCACGGCGTGGGCCGGCAGGAGTTTTTCGGCCGCCAGCTGGGCCGGCGAGACCAGCGGCAGGATGCCGGGCAGTGGATAGTCGGTGCCGAACAGCAGACGGGCATGCCAGTCGTCGCGCTCGACGAGCTGGCGGATCACGTCGATGCGCCGGTTGCGCAGGGTGATCGCAGAGATGTCGCCAAAGAGCCGGCCCTCGGCGCGCGGTTCGGCCATCAGCCGGGCGAAGAGATCGAAGCTGGCGACCTTGCCGCCATGCAGGCGGTCTTCGTCGCGATCTTCGCCGAGGGTTGCGCAGTGGGCGACGACCACCCGCACGCCGTGATCCAGCGCCCGGCGCAGGCGCAGCGGGTTGCCCCATTCCGGCCGGCCGGCGCCGTGGACGGCCTTCTCCTCGCCGGCGTGGGTGATGAGCGGCAGGTCGAGCCGGGCCAGCGCCGTGTAGAAGCGGTCGCAGGCCGGCGAGGCCGGGTCGATGCCCATGGCTGGCGGCAGCCATTTCACCGCCCGGGCGCCATCGCGCGCGGCGGCTTCCAGCGCCTCGACGCAGTCTTCCCGCAGCGGGTGGATCGAGCAGGCCCACTCGAAGTAAGCCGGATGGGCGCGGGCCACGTCGCGGGCGTAGCGGTCGGGCACGTGGAAGGCGGTGAGATCGGGGCGTGGCCGGCCGCTGGCGTCGTGGGTCTGCTCGAAGGCGAAGAGCACCAGCTTGAAGCTCGGCCGCATGCCGTCGGCCAGGTTGTGCAGGCGTTCCACGTAGCTCTGGTCCACCCGGCCCTGCGCCTCGTGGGCGCAGCCGGCGTTGAGGTAGAACAGGCGCTGGATGTATTCGGTGGGGTGGAGCGGGCTCAGCATCCGCGGGTTCATCTGGATGCCTCCGCCGCTGTCGCCGGTGCCGGCGAGGTGGGCGTGGACGTCCCACAGCTTGCCCGCATCGATGCCGTCCCACGCAGCGCGGACGATGTCGTGCTCGAGGACGGCCGGTGGCAACGTGGCGCGGCACGGATTCCACACCCGCTGACGGGCGGCACTGGCCGCGCCGACGCCCAGCAGCGCCGAGGCGCCCAGCCCGGCCAGCAGAAAATGACGGCGATTCATCGTGGGTTTCGTCTCAAATGAAGCCAGCCGGCGGTGGCGAGGCCCAGCAACAATCCACCCAGATGGGCCGGCCAGGCGACGGCGATGCCTTCCGGCAGGAGCGCGGATTGACTGCCGGTGAAGGCATCGAAGCCGAGCTTGGCCAGGTAGGCCGCCGCCAGAATCCGCCCGACGAGCCCGCCTTCGATTGCCGCGCCCACCACCAGCATGGCCACCAACCCGGACAGACCGCGGTAGCGCTCCAGCCCTGGCACGGCCGCCAGCAGGAAGAGGGAAAGCAGCGGCGCCACCAGCGGCAGCGCGGCCAGCCACGGGCGGATCGGCCGGCCGGCGATCACGCAGATCGCCACCGCCGCCGCCAGGTTGCCGGCCAGATGGAGCACCGACCAGTGGCAGAACTGGCCCGTCCATAGCCGCCAGAGCTGACCTTCGGCGACCGCCTGGCGGTTCAGCTCCATCGCCTCGCCCGGCAGCAGGCTGGCGACCAGCAGCAGCCCGGCGGGCAACCCCAGGCGCCAATGTTCAGCCAGCACGACGTCGGTAGATCGCCACGGCGGCCGTGACGCCAAACAGGCCCAGGCCGGCGAGCCCGCTGTCGCCGCCGGAGCTGCGCGAGGTGTGGATGATGCGGGCGGCGTTCTGCTCCTTTACCCGCTGCCGGAAGGCTTCCAGTTGGGCGTCGAGTTGCGGGATGAGCGAGTCCACCGCCTGGCGGTAGCCTTCGGTACGGGCCTCGCGGGATGCCTCGCCAAACTTGACCAGCGGCGAGCTGCCCTTGAGCTGGCTGGTGCCCGGGGCGCGGAACAGCAGCTGGCGGCTCGCCACGTCGAAAACCGACGCATCCACCAGCGTGCTCACGTCGTACTGGCTGCCGTTGACGAGATAGCCGCCGACGATGGTCCAGTAGAAGACCGACAGCCGGTTGTTGTCGCTGAACTGCATCTGGTCGTAGGACAGGAGGACGACCACATCCACGTTGAACATGCGGGCGGCCTGCTCCAGGTTGCCGAAGCCGCCGCCGCTACGCAGGTAGGTTGTCGGGATCACCTGGATGCTGTCGATGTAGGGCCGGTTGGAGAAGGCGCTCTTGACGCGGTTGAGCAGGTTGTTGCGTTCGACTTCCGGCAGGTCTCCCCTGAGGTCGCCGGGCACGAAGGCGATGCCGACGCGCAGCGGCAGGTGCAGCTCTGGGACGGTGGGCTTGAGCGCGGGCCGCTCGTTCTGCGGGTACAGATAATCCACGACGCTGGCGCGGTGGGTGCTCTCGGGGGGATTGAACCAGGTGGCGCAGCCGGTGGAAATCAGTGCTGAGGCGACGAGGGCGGCAAGGGTGCGATGACGCATGGGTTCTCCGGGTTGTCAGGCCTTCTCGGCCCATTGTTTGAGGGTGACGTAGTCGATCTTGCCGGTGCCGAGCAGCGGCAGCGCATCAACCAGGACGACCCGGCGTGGCACAGCGATCTCCGGCCAGCCGCCATCGCGGGCGGCGGCCTGGAGGCGGTCGCGGGTGAGCGTCGGATCGGTGGAAAACAGCAGGATGTTCTCGCCGCGGCTGGCGTCGGGCTGGGTCGAGGCAGCGTGAGCCGCGCCGGGCGCGGCGGCGGCGGCGAGCTTCTCGACCGCTTCGAGGGACACCATCTCGCCGGCGACCTTGGCGAAGCGCTTCACCCGGCCGACGATCTTCACGAAACCGTCGTCGTCGATCTCCACCACGTCGCCGGTTTCGTACCAGCCTTCGCCGGCGGGCGAGACGGGCGGCTGCAGCACGCCGGGCTGCTCGAAGCGGAGGTAGCCGGACATCAGGTTGGGGCCCTTCACGTGGAGCATGCCGCCGGACGGGATGCCGGGCACCGGCACCAGCTGGTGCTGGATGCCTGGCAGGAACTGCCCGACCGTGCCGCTGCGGAAGGCCATCGGCGTATTGACGGCCAGCACCGGCGCGGTTTCGGTGGCGCCGTAGCCTTCGAAGATGCGGATGCCGAACTTCTCGAACCACAGGTCGCGCACCGGCGTGGTGAGCTTCTCGGCGCCGGCGATCACGTAGCGCAGGCGGTAGAAATCGTAGGGGTGGGCAAACTTGGCGTAGTTGCCCAGGAAGGTGCTGGTGCCCAGCAGCACCGTGCAGTTGCGGTCGTAGGCGAGCTCGGGGATCACCCGGTAATGCAGCGGCGACGGGTAGAGGAAGACCTTGGCTCCAGCCAGCACCGGCAGCAGCCCACCGGCGGTGAGGCCAAAGGAGTGGAACAGCGGCAGCGCGTTGAGGATCTTGTCGTCGATGGAGAAATCCACTACCGCGCGGATCTGGGCGATGTTGGCGAGGAGCGCCCGGTGCGACAGCACCACGCCCTTCGGCTTGCCTTCGGAGCCGGAGGTGAACAGCACCACCGCGGCGTCTTCCGGCGAGCCGGCGGGCAGCGCGGCGCGGGGGAAGGGTAGCGCCCAGGCCATCAACCAGAGCTTGTCGCCGAGGGTCATCCGGTCGCGCAGATCTTCCAGCCACACCAGACGCACATCGGTGAGCGCCGCCAGCTTGTCGCCCAGCTTGGCCTGCTCGACGAACGCGCGGGAGGTGAGGATGGTGCGGATCTGCCCGGCGGTGCAGGCGGCCTGCATGCCATCGACGCCGGCGGTGTAGTTGAGCATCGCCGCCACGCGTCGGTGGGCGGTGAGGCCGAAGACCAGCCCGAGGGTGGGCGCCAGGTTGGGCAGCAGCAGGCCGACCCGCTCGCCAGGCGTGCTCTCGCGGGCCACCAGGCGGCCGAGGGCGAGGGACATCTTGATGAGATCCCGGTAGGTGTATTCGATCTGCTTCAGATCCTCGACCAGCGTGTGGCCGTGGCCCTGGATGTCGGCGGCATCGAGGATCGCCTCGAACAGGGTTTGCGTGGGGCGGGTGGCGAAGATCATGTCCTGCATCAGCCGCCGCATCGCCTCGCCAGCCTTGCGGCGACGCTGGCGGGCGGTGGACGCCACCGGCATCGGGATCGTCGTGGTGGGGCGCAGGAACAGGCTGATCTGGGGGAACAGGCGCTTCGGCACATGGGCCGCGAGCCGCGAGAAGTAGCTGCGCGCCGCGCCGTCGATGCGCACCGGGAGGATGGTCGCACCGGTCTTGGCGGCGACGAAGGCCGGGCCGTCGTAGGTCTTCATCAGGCTGCCGGTGGTCGTGATGCGCCCCTCCGGAAAGATCACCACCGGTCTTCCCTCTTCTATAAGACGGATGACCTTCTTCATGGCCATCGGGCTGGTGGGGTCGACGGCGAGGTAATCCACCAGGCTCAGCATCAGCCTGAAGAGCGGATTGCGCACCACGCCGGTGTGCACCACGAACACCGGGTCCAGGGGCAGGAACAGCCCGAGGAGCAGGCCGTCGAGGAAGGATTCGTGATTGGCCACCACCAGCAGGCGCGAGCGGACATCGGGCAGCGCTCCGGCGACCCGCACACGGAACAGCAGGCCGGCCACCCGGCGCAGAACGGACTTGACGAGATTTCGCATGATTCGTGCGGAGTGGATCAGAGATCGGTGTCGAGGTAAGTCGTCACCTTGCCGAAGGCGTCTTGCAGGAAAGGCTTGTTTACATGGAAGTAAATCTCCTTGCCCTGCCGCTCGGCGATCAGCACGCCAGCCTCGCGGAGCACCTTGAGGTGGTGGGAAACCGTGGAGCGGGCGAGGGTCGAGACCTCTGCGATCTGCCCCACGTTGAGGCGCTCACCCGGCTCGAAGGTGAGCAGGATGCGCTGGCGATGTTCATCGCCCAGCGCGGCAAAGATGGCGGAGATATCACGCCATGTTTCGGGGATCGACCGGGAGTAGTTCTTGTTCATGTCGATAATCATCGATATGTTTTTCGGGCATGTCAAGCGCCCCCTTGTGGCGAACTGCGGAATTTCAAGCCCCTGATGCGATGTTGCGGTGCGTCAGTAATTGACTTTGTCACGGTTAACCCGTAGGATCCGCGTGTTTTTCGTACGGCGGACGGCGCAACACCCGGCGTGCCACGCAGAGAGCCATGTTCAAAGCGGTATTCCTGCAGATAGGCGCGACAATTCTGACGGCATTGATCGTCGGAGCGATTACAGGGGTGCGCGGTGCGTTGTCGGCGGCGTTGGGAGGCGCAGCCTGTGTTCTTCCCAATTTGTTGTTCGCCCTGCGCCTGCACTTTGTTTCAAAGCGGCCGGCTGCGTCGTACCCGCTTGCGTTTTTTGTTGGCGAGTTTCTGAAGATCGCGTCAACCGTAGGATTGTTGGCGACCGTTCAACTCGTGTATCCAGACGTCCATTGGTTGGCGTTGTTCATCGGGTTGGTCGTGGCGCTTAAGGCGAATTTGTTTGCATTTTTGGTGAAGACCTGACCATGAGTACTGGCCACGAAGCCCACGCACCCACCGCTGGCGAATATATCGTCCACCACCTGACCCACCTGAACAGCACGGGTCATGCCCAGACTGCGATCATTGACTGGAGTGTCTGGAACCTTGACACCCTGTTCTTCTCGATCGGTCTCGGCATCGTCACGCTGCTGATCCTGATCAAGTGCGCGAGCAGCGCCACTTCCGGTGTTCCCGGCCGCTTCCAGGCCGCAATCGAAATTCTCGTCGAGATGGTCGCCGACCAGGCCAAGGGCATCGTGCATAGCGCCGAATCCCGCAAGTTCGTCGCGCCCGTCGCTCTCACGGTGTTCTTCTGGATCTTCCTGATGAACTCCATGGACTTCCTGCCGGTCGATCTGCTTCCCAAGATCTGGGCGCTCATCTCCGGTGACGAGCACGCTTACCTCCGCGTCGTTCCCACCGCCGACCTGAACGGCACCCTCGGCATGTCCATTGGTGTCCTGCTGATCTGTCTGTACTACAACATCAAGATCAAGGGTTTTGGTGGCTGGGTGCATGAGCTCTTCACCGCGCCGTTCGGTTCCCACCCGCTCCTGTATCCGATCAACTTCCTGATGCAGATGATCGAATTCCTGGCCAAGACCGTCTCCCACGGCATGCGACTGTTCGGCAACATGTACGCTGGCGAACTGGTGTTCATGCTGATCGCGCTGATGGGCGGCACCGCCACTGTCTTCGGCTTCCTCGGTCATGTCGTTGCGGGCTCCATCTGGGCCGTCTTCCACATCCTGATCGTCGCCCTGCAGGCCTTCATCTTCATGATGCTGACCCTGGTGTACATTGGTCAGGCGCACGAAAGCCACTAAGTTTCAGTTTCAAGCAGTCGTTTCGGTTTCTATTTAAATCATCTCAACTAAAGGAGTAGTCATGGAACACGTTCTCGGTTTTGTTGCTCTGGCCGCCGGTCTGATCATCGGTCTGGGTGCTATCGGTGCCTGTATCGGTATCGGCATCATGGGTAGCAAGTACCTGGAAGCTTCCGCTCGCCAACCCGAGCTGATGAACGCCCTGCAGACCAAGATGTTCCTGCTGGCCGGTCTGATCGACGCTGCGTTCCTGATCGGTGTCGGTATCGCCATGATGTTTGCGTTCGCCAACCCGTTCAAGATCTAAGTTTCGCGGTTCAACCTGACTAAAGGAAGATTACCGTGAATCTGAACGCAACCCTGGTAGCCCAGCTCGTTGTGTTCTTCATTCTGGCGTGGGTCACGATGAAGTTCGTGTGGCCCCCCATTGTGAAGGCACTCGATGAGCGCGCGAAGAAGATCGCTGACGGGCTGGCGGCTGCGGACAAGGCGAAGAGCGATCTCGCACATGCCGAGAAGAAAGTCGTCGAAGAAATGCGCAAGGCCCGCGAGTCCGCTACGGACGTCCGTGCCTCTGCTGAAAAGCAGGCCGCAGTATTCCTCGACGAAGCGCGCGCCGAAGCCGCCCGAATCATTGCCCAGGCCCGTGAAGCCGCCGAAGCCGAAGCCGGCGTCGCTGCTCAGCGTGCCAAGGAAGCCCTGCGCGATCAGGTCGCCCATCTGGCTGTCGCTGGTGCCGAGAAGATCCTCCGCAAGGAGATCAACGCTCAGGCCCATGCTGACCTGCTGGCCAACCTGAAACAGGAACTTCAATAAGCCATGGCCGAGAACGTCACCATCGCACGCCCCTATGCTGAAGCAGCCTTTCAGCTCGCTTCTGCGGGCAATGCGCTGGGGCCTTGGTCGGAAGCACTTGATCAGCTGTCGGCAATCGCCACTGATCCGCAAATGCGGGATTGCATCACCGATCCCAAGCTCCAGCCCGAGCAACTGGCTGGACTCTTCCTCGATGTGGCCGGTACCGGACTGACTGCCGAACAGCAGAACTATGTCCGCGTTCTTGTCGACAACGAGCGTCTGCAAGTGCTTCCCGAGATCCGTGACCTGTTCGTTGCTCTCAAGAACGAACACGAAGGTGTCAAGGAGGCGAGCATCGCCTCTGCCTTCCCGATGGACGATTCCACGCTGAAGACGTTGATCGCCGACCTTGAAGCCCGCTTCAAGGCCAAGCTCAACGTAACCGTCAGTGTCGACCCCGAGTTGATCGGTGGGGTCAAGATCGCCGTTGGGGATGAAGTCATCGACGCCTCGGTCCGCGGCAAGCTCGCGAACATGGCCGCCGCGCTAAAGAACTAGGAGCATAAGCTATGCAACTTAACCCCTCTGAAATCAGTGACCTGATCAAGAGTCGGATTCAGAACCTGCAACTGTCGGCGAATGCCCGTACCGAAGGTACCGTGGTGTCGGTGACTGACGGTATCTGCCGTATCCACGGCCTGTCCGATGCCATGCAGGGCGAAATGCTGGAATTCCCCGGCAACGTTTTCGGCCTCGCGATGAACCTCGAGCGCGACTCCGTCGGCGCTGTGGTTCTGGGCGAATACGAAGGCATCTCCGAAGGTGACACCGTCAAGTGCACCGGTCGTATTCTTGAAGTTCCGGTCGGCCCCGAGCTGATCGGTCGTGTTGTTAACTCCCTGGGCCAGCCGATCGACGGCAAGGGCCCGGTTAACGCCAAGCTGTCCGAGCCGATCGAAAAGGTTGCTCCGGGCGTGATCTGGCGTAAATCGGTGTCCCAGCCGGTGCAGACCGGCCTCAAGTCGGTTGACGCCATGGTTCCCGTCGGTCGTGGCCAGCGCGAGCTGATCATCGGCGACCGTCAGACCGGTAAGACTGCCGTTGCGGTTGATGCGATCATCAACCAAAAGGGCGAAAACATGGTGTGTATCTACGTTGCGGTCGGTCAGAAGGCTTCGACCATCGCCAACGTGGTTCGCAAGCTCGAAGAGCACGGCGCGATGGAATACACCATCGTCGTCGCCGCGACCGCCTCCGAGTCCGCCGCGATGCAGTACATCGCCCCGTACTCCGGCTGCACCATGGGCGAATACTTCCGCGACCGCGGTCAAGACGCCCTGATCATTTATGACGATCTGACCAAGCAAGCCTGGGCCTACCGTCAGGTTTCCCTGCTGCTGCGTCGTCCGCCTGGCCGTGAAGCCTACCCCGGCGACGTGTTCTACCTGCACTCCCGTCTGCTCGAACGCGCTGCCCGCGTGTCCGAAGACTACGTCGAGCAATTCACGAAGGGTGAAGTCAAGGGTAAGACCGGTTCGCTGACCGCTCTCCCCGTGATCGAAACCCAGGCCGGCGACGTTTCCGCGTTCGTTCCGACCAACGTGATCTCGATTACCGACGGCCAGATCTTCCTGGAAACCGACCTCTTCAACGCTGGTATCCGCCCCGCTATCAACGCCGGTATCTCGGTGTCCCGCGTCGGTGGTGCTGCTCAGACCAAGGTCATCAAGAAGCTCGGCGGCGGTGTGCGTCTGGCACTGGCCCAGTACCGTGAGCTGGCTGCGTTTGCGCAGTTCGCTTCCGACCTGGACGAAGCCACCCGCAAGCAGCTTGAGCGCGGCCGTCTCGTTACCGAACTGATGAAGCAGCAGCAGTACGCTCCGCTCAAGGTTTCGGAAATGGCGATCACGCTGTTCGCGGTCGACAAGGGCGCTTTCGACGATGTCGATGTCAAGCGTGCCCTGGCCTGCGAAGCCGCGATGCACCAGTACGTCAAGACCAAGGCCGCCGATCTGGTTACCAAGATCGAAACGACCAAGGATCTCGACGCCGACGGTGCCAAGCAGCTCGCTGCTGTCATCGAAGAGTTCAAGAAGAGCTGGGCTTAACGCGGGCATACGGAGAGCAATATGGCTAGCGGTAAAGAGATCCGTAACAAGATCAAGAGTGTCCAGAACACTAAAAAGATCACCAAAGCCATGGAGATGGTGGCAGCGTCCAAGATGCGGAAGGCTCAAGACCGCATGCGGGCTGCCCGTCCCTACGCCGAGAAGATCCGCCGTCTCGCCGCGAATCTGTCTGCAGCCAACATCACCGACTACAAGCATCCGTTCCTCGTCAAGAAGGACAATGCCAAGCGTGTGGGGCTCATCGTCGTCACGACCGACAAGGGTCTGTGCGGTGGCCTCAACACCAACACCTTGCGTGTCGGGTTGAACGCGCTCAAGGATTGGGAAAGCAATGGAGTCACCGACATTCGCGTGACCGCCATCGGTAACAAGGGGCTGGGTTTCATGCAGCGTCTGGGTGCCAAGGTGGTCTCGCATGTCACCCAGCTCGGGGACACTCCCCACCTGGAAAAGCTGATCGGACCCGTCAAGGTCATGATCGATGCGTTCCAGAATGGCGAGCTGGATGAAGTGCACATTGTTTACTCCCGCTTCATCAATACGATGAAGCAGGAACCTCAGCTTGAGCAGCTTCTCCCGCTGACCGGCGAGCGTCTCGGTACCCCGGAAGGGAACTGGGACTACCTCTACGAGCCGGATGCGCAGGTGGTGATCGACGAACTCCTGGTGCGCTACGTCGAAGCGCTGGTGTACCAGGCCGTCGCCGAGAACATGGCGTCCGAACAGAGTGCCCGGATGGTGGCGATGAAGGCAGCCTCCGACAACGCAGGAAGCGTGATCGGCGAACTCCAACTGGTCTACAACAAGACCCGTCAGGCCGCGATCACCAAGGAACTGTCTGAAATTGTCGGCGGCGCAGCCGCGGTGTAACGCTTTAACAAGTTTGGGGAAACGACGATGAGTCAAGGAACGATCGTTCAATGCATCGGCGCCGTGGTGGATGTGCAGTTCCCGCGCGACGCGATGCCCAAGATTTACGACGCCCTTACCCTGGAAGGTGCTGAACTGGTTCTTGAAGTTCAGCAGCAACTGGGCGACGGCGTTGTGCGTACCATTGCGCTGGGGTCTTCGGACGGCCTGCGTCGTGGCATGCAAGTTTCGAATACCGGCAAGGGTATTGCCGTGCCGGTTGGCCACGGTACCCTGGGCCGCATCATGGATGTGCTGGGTCGTCCGATCGACGAAGCCGGTCCGATCCAGTGTGACGAGCGTCGGGTCATTCACCAGAAGGCCCCGAAGTTCGACGAGCTGTCCCCGTCCGTGGATCTGCTCGAAACCGGCATCAAGGTTATCGATCTGATCTGCCCGTTCGCCAAGGGCGGTAAGGTCGGTCTGTTCGGTGGCGCCGGTGTGGGCAAGACCGTGAACATGATGGAGCTCATCAACAACATCGCCAAGCAGCACAGCGGTCTGTCGGTGTTTGCTGGCGTGGGCGAGCGTACCCGTGAGGGCAACGACTTCTACCACGAAATGAAGGACTCCAACGTTCTCGACAAGGTTGCGATGGTGTTCGGTCAGATGAACGAGCCCCCCGGCAACCGTCTGCGTGTGGCGCTGACCGGCCTGACCATGGCCGAGCGCTTCCGTGACGAAGGTCGTGACATCCTGTTCTTCGTGGATAACATCTACCGTTACACCCTGGCCGGTACCGAAGTGTCCGCGCTGCTGGGTCGTATGCCGTCTGCGGTGGGTTACCAGCCGACGCTGGCCGAAGAAATGGGCCGTCTGCAGGAGCGTATCACCTCCACCAAGGTGGGCTCGATCACCTCCATCCAGGCCGTGTATGTGCCTGCGGATGACTTGACCGACCCGTCGCCTGCGACCACCTTCCTCCACCTGGATTCGACCGTCGTGCTGTCGCGTGACATCGCTTCCCTGGGTATCTACCCGGCTGTGGATCCGCTCGACTCCACCTCCCGCCAGCTCGATCCGCTGGTCGTGGGCGAAGAGCACTACAGCACCGCTCGTGGCGTTCAGCAGACCCTTCAGCGTTACAAGGAACTGCGCGACATCATCGCGATTCTGGGTATGGACGAACTGGCTCCGGAAGACAAGCTGCTTGTTTCCCGCGCTCGTAAGATCCAACGTTTCCTGTCCCAGCCGTTCTTCGTGGCGGAAGTGTTTACCGGTTCCCCCGGCAAGTACGTTCCCCTGAAGGAAACGATCAAGGGCTTCAAGACGATCCTCAGCGGTGAAGTTGACCACCTGCCCGAGCAGGCCTTCTACATGGTCGGCCCGATCGAAGAAGTCTTCGAAAAAGCGAAGACCCTCTGATCAATGCGACCATCGCCCGGCGGCGCCTGATGGCACCGCCGGTTTGAGGAGGATATAGCTGTGGCAATGACCATCCATGTCGACATCGTCAGCGCAGAAGAGTTGATCTTCTCCGGTCTGGCTGAATTCGTGGCTCTCCCCGGTGAATCGGGCGAGCTGGGCATTCTGCCTGGCCACATGCCGCTGATGACCCGTGTCAAGCCGGGTGCTGTACGCGTCAAGGTTCAGAACCAACCGGAAGAAGAACTGATTTTCGTGGCCGGTGGGCTGCTGGAAGTTCAGCCGAATCTGGTTACCGTGCTGGCGGACACCGCCATCCGCGGTAAGGATCTGGACGAAGCGAAAGCCCTCGATGCCAAGCGGCTGGCGGAAGAGGCGCTGCAGAATCAGGGTTCCGCCCTCGAGTATGCAAAGGCTCAATCCGAACTGGCGTCTGCACTGGCGCAAATCGCTGCGATCAACCGCCTGAAGAAGCGCGGTCACTGATAGCGACGAGTATCGGTAATGTGAAAGGGGCAGTCCGAAAGGGCTGCCCCTTTTTCTTTTTGTGCTGCATAACCCATCTTGCTCCCGAAAGGTCGCTCGCGTCCGAAGATGGCGAAGTGCTTGAAATCAGGTGACCGGTCGGCCTTGTCAAGCCTGTCCTGCGGGCTGAAATGCCTCGCAACGAGGTAGTTCCGTGCGATCGTGTCAGTCTTGGAGACTCCCGTCTGGATTCCAGCGTTCCGCTGCTAGCCGCCTGATCGAGCACGGGGCCGATGTCGGCCTCGCCGGCTCTGACGAGGTGTAGGAGATTTGCCAGGACCCTGCTGGTGCTGATGTGTCAGCGACCGCGGGCGCCTTTCCCTCAACTTGAATCCGCTGACCGACCTCTAGCGGCGATTGCGTGGTCGAAGGTTTCATGCAGAGCGCCCCACGTTCAAGCGCCCCACATTCTCCGCAGCCGGTAGGTCGGTTCGTTTGGGACGCGTCGATGTCCAGAACCTCATCGGCGCTGTACGCGCCGCGCTCATCGCCACCGGAGCAAGTCCGGCAGATTGAGACGAACACCAGCATGAGTGGCATCACTTCCCTTGCCTTCATTGACACCCCACAAGCCAGGGAAGGCCCTCGGTGGCTCGGGCGCGCCCTTTCGCCATGCGCAACAGCATGTGCAGGTTGTCCGGGACAGCTCGCCGGAACCAGCGCCTGAAGATGCTCTTGCATCAGCTGTTGAGGATCGTCGGAAAGAGTTCGTCATGCGCAACTCGCACGCAGCATGCGACGCAGGGCGTTGTGTGCCTCGCGCAAATCGTTCCTGTGCGGGCTTGCAGACAGGCGCCGGGGGTGTCTGGCATTGGAAATGGCGGCCGTCGCGTCGATGTAGCCGAGGTTTCACGGGCTTTGGTCGATGCACGACAGGTGCTCGGACATCACCTGTGTAGAGCAAAAAGCCATCACCCGGTAATGCCTGATGGGCAATTCAATCTAATCAGGATAGCTGAAGCTTGATTATTGGTATGTGTACTGAATATAATGACAGGCAATGACATAAAAATTTCAATAGTGCTTCTGAATCGCGATAAACATCGAGGTTTGCGCGTTGCCAGAGATGCGGTTGGGTACATTCATGCCTTCATCAGTCCTTCAACGCTCAGGATTGGCTCTGCAACATTGGTGCCCCCTGATTCGATACGTCAGTGCTGTCGTCACGTGCAGTTTGGCGCTGGTCGGTGCTCATGCGCAGTCGCCGACGGACGAACTCTTGCGCCAGCAGGACCGCGAACGTCACCTCCGGGAGCTGCTGGAACGAGCGCCTGACGTCAGGCTTGAGCGGGCTGTTGGAGCCGATGACCAGCCACTGGTACAGGGTGAGACCCCGTGCTTTCTGATTCAGCGCATTGATCTGGTGGGTGGCGGCGCTGATTTTTCATGGGCACTTGCGGCGATCGACCGGCCAGAGGATCCCGCTACGGGGCGGTGTCTGGGTTCCGGGGCGATCAATCAGCTTATGACTCGCTTGCAGAACCGCCTGATCTCCCGGGGCTTTGTGACGAGCCGGATCGTTGCAGGGCCCCAGGATCTGAACTCAGGTGTGCTGACGCTTACGCTCGTTCCGGGCCGCATCCGGGAGATTCGCACGGCTGACGGCAAGGATATCTCTGTTGGTCTTCGCACAGCATTGCCGCTGAAAGCCGGCGATCTTCTCAACTTGCGCGACATCGAACAGGGGCTTGAAAACCTCAGGCGGGTGCCCACGGCCGACGCAGACATCCAGATCTTGCCGCCCCGGGATGCTCAGGCCCGGCCCGGCGAGTCTGATCTTGTTCTGGACTGGCGTCAGGAGCGGTGGGCGCGTATCAACCTCGGGCTGGATGACAGTGGTACCAAGGCCACGGGCAGGTTCATTGGTTCGTTCACCCTGTCGATCGACAACGGACTCGGTCTGAATGACCTTGCCTATATCAGCCTTAACCACGACCTGGGCGGTGGGGTCGCTGGTAGTCGGGGTACCCGGGGATACACGACGCATTACTCGGTACCGGTGGGCTACTGGCTACTCGGGGCGACGGCCAGCGGTACGACTTACCATCAGGCCGTTGCGGGCGCCACGCAAACGTATCGCTATGGGGGTGAGTCCGAGAACGGAGAACTTCGTCTGACCCGACTCTTCCACCGCGATGCGGCGAGCAAGACGAGCGGCTACCTCAAGGCGTGGGTTCGGCAGTCAAACAACTACATTGATGACACGGAGATCCTCGTTCAACGTCGCCGTACGGCTGGCTGGGAGGCGGGACTCAGTCATCGTGCATTCCTTGGCAGCGCCTCCGTCGATCTCGATCTTGCCAATCGTCGCGGGACTGGTGCTTTCGGTGCATTGCCGTCGCCTGAAGAGCCGTTTGGGGAAGGTAGTGCACGTGCGGGCATCTGGACTTTCGGGGTACAACTCGGCGTGCCGTTTCGGCTGGGTGATCTGGGGTTCCGTTATCTCGCGGCGGGTCGGCTGCAACGCAGTGACGGCCCGCTCGTGCCGCAGGATCGCTTTGCCATCGGTGGGCGTTACACAGTGCGCGGCTTTGATGGCGAGATGCTCCTGACCGGCGATCGGGGCTGGCTGTGGCGCAACGATCTTGCACTTTCGCTGAGGGATACCGGCGCGGAGCTCTATCTCGGCGCCGACGCCGGCGCAGTCAGCGGACGAAGTACCACCCACCTGATCGGGCGTCGCCTGGCCGGTGGGGTGATCGGCGTGAGGGGGAACATCGCGTCCGTCACCTATGACGTCTTTGCGGGTGCGCCCTTGTCGCGACCACGGGGCTTTGCCAGCCCGGAAGGGCTCATGGGCTTCACCCTCGGATGGAGCTGGTAGCCCGGCTCTGGTTGGTACCGGACGAGTCGACCCGACCCGAGCCGACCCGACGGGGGAGCCCTGGCCGATCGTCATCTTCATCCGCCTGCTGTGACCTTCATGAGTCGCTCGCCCGGGAGTCATCGGGCGGGGGTGCAATCTTGGACTCACTTCGGGCGCCCTTCCTTGATCCACCGGGCCCGTAGGGCCCCATCTCCAGAAACTCGATTCAGCGCCTGCCATGAACAAGCTCTGTTACCGCATCGTTTTCAACAAGGTCCGCGGCATGTTGATGGCCGTTGGTGAGGTTGCCCGGCGTAATGCCAAATCCGGAGAGTCGTCAGGGCAAGGTGGGTCGGTGGGGACGACAGCGGGTGTGGGAATGCTGCTCTTGTCGGGCGGGATGATCTGGGTTCCATCGCTTCATGCGCAGATCGTTGCCGATCCGGCAGCACCGGGTGTTCAGCGGCTGACTTAGCGTCAGTTTCAGCAGCAACAGCTCGGACAGCAGTGCCCAGACCATCAGCAACACATCGGCTGGCAGCAGCATCAAATCAGAGCAGAACATCGCACTTGTGGCGCGCAACGAGGACATTTCCATTCGCGGAAGCCGAGTCGATGCCGCGGGCGCTGTCGGCCTTTCGGCTGCTCGTGACGTAAAGCTTGCCGCCAGTCAGGATACGCAGATCAACCAGAGCCAGAACTCGAGCAGCGGCTACTCGGTAGGTGTCTCTGCAAACGCCGGGAAGAAGAGTCCCGGCGTTACGCTCGATCTTGCGGCAAACATGGGCAAAGGAAAGGGAAATGCCGAGAGTGTTGCGTACGCGAATTCCCATCTGACCGGCGGGCAGGCTGTTACATGCAGTCAGGTCGGGATACGGAACTGGCCGGCGCAACGGTCGATGCGCCGCACATCTCCATGTCGGCTGGGCGGGATCTCACTCTCTCGAGCCTGCAGGATTGGTCGACCAGCCGTTCTGTCCAGCGAAACATCGGGGTTTCCGCAAGCATCGCCATCTATGGTCCCGCGACAAGCAACGTCTCGGCCAGCTTTGCGCGCAGTACGAGCAACAGCGATTATCTCGGTGTCAATGAGCAGACCGCGGTACGCGCAGGGGTGGGGGGCTTCGATATCCTGGTCGGCGCTCATACTGCACTCAACGGAGCCGTCATTGCGAGCGCCGCCGCTCCTGCTCATAACTCTTTGATCACGGGAACCCTGAGCACTACCGACCTGGCCAACCGGTTCGACGCAAGCGCTGAAAGCCGCGGCCTGACGCTCAGTTCGTCGATGTTCGATGGCAAGTATCAAACGATCAAGAGCGTAACCGGCAATCTGCTCAATAACGGCAATGCAGAGGCTCACGACCAGAGCAGGACGCTCAGCGCGATCTCCGGAGGGAATGTCGTCATCCGTGATGAGGTGGGGCAGGTCATGCGTTCCGGCCAGTCAGCTCAAGCGACAGTTGCCAATCTGTTGAGGGACACGTCGGCCACCCATCGCTCACTGGAACAGGTGGATGTTGGCGAATTGACTCAGGAGGCCAGACGGGAGCAGGCGGATAACATGCTCGCGTTCAGTACGCTGACTGCATTTACCGACGAAGCGTATCGGCGAGCGTTTGTGGATGCTGCGAAGCTCTACAAGATAGAGCGCAACGAAGAAAATGAACCGGTTTATGTGGAGGTAGCTCAGGCCGACTGGTTAAATCTCGAAAAGGGAGATGACGGTAAAGTTCATGTGTCAAATAATGGGATCTTCAATACGCTTGAAGATGCGTCGAAAAATGCACTTCAGAATTCTGCGGAGTACCGAGGGCCTCAATACTTAATTTATTTTCCGCAGTCCGATAACATCATTTCAGAGTTCATGATTGCCGGCTACATGAAAGTCTTGGATAACGGCTTTTTTGGATTGACTAACGCTACCCAGAAGACGGTCGATCTGATGAATCAATATGAAAACGATGGTCTGGATGTATCGGGTCATAGTCGCGGAGGGATGACAGTGGGTAATGCGCTTGAAGCATTGATGGCTACGAAGTCTTCGGAGAAGATAATCACAGCGACAAACCTCAAGTTTTTCGGGTCCGCTTACAACGCAAAAAAAGCGGACGATATGCTGAGTTCCTTGAGCGGTGGAGGCGGTCGAGTGGAAATGCAAACGCACATGGATGATCTCGTAGGCATCTATCTTGGGGGTAATCCGAGCACCGGCGGAACAACTCGCGAAGGCTGGACAAAGTTGGCAGATTGGTTGTACATGTTCAAGGGAAAAGATACCGTACATAATTGCTATGGGCACGGGAGCGAAGCGTGCCGTGATTACTGGGGAATGACGTTTCCAAAGTCGGTTACGGTAAAGCGGGTGGTAAATGAAAGTAATTAGTCTTATTTCGATACTATTTTTCTCTGGATGCGTAATTACAGGTATTGATAAGCCTAGTTCTTATGATTTCGAGTTGTGGTGGAAGAACGGCGCATCAACTGGCCACCTCGAAAAACCTCGACTCGCCCACCCTTGATAAAATTACATCGTTCTGAATCCGCCCCGAGCCGACTCCGATGAAACCGCGCAGCGCCATCAAGACCGACCTGTTCGCCGACGAACTTCACCGCAAGAAGATCGACACCCTGGGTGATCCGCTGGCCGAGATCGAGTCCTACATCGACTTCGCGGCGCTGGCGGCCGAGGTGGATCGCATCGCGCCCCGGCCGGTCAGCCCTCAGGGTGGCCGCC
>NZ_SSXU01000128.1 GCF_009469605.1 Zoogloea sp. 1C4
GTTTGTTACTCGGTGGTGGTTCTGACGCTGGCGGCCGGGCGGGTCTATTCTCTCTTTATTCCAATAGTGGGGTTGGTCATTCCGATGCTACTATCGGTTCTCGATTAACATATCTCCCGTGGGCGGAGTAATGACTTAATTATGCAATACGGTGTAGTTAAGTAATACCCACAGGTTGCTTCTCTAGAATTAGAACGAGTATACATTATTAGTTTTAAGTAAAAAAAGTAGTAATTCTGACAATAGCAGCAAAGCAGGTCTATTCAATCTTAATTCCAATAATGAGGTTAGTAATTCCAATGCTAATATCAGTTCAATGAAATTGCGTATCGTAATATTTTCAGTTTATCATATAATAGCCAACTACTGAGAAGGACCTTACCACTTGGTAAAAAATATAAATAATTTATTAAGGGTTAGTAGTGAAATATCGAAAGCTCTTTGTAATTTCAGACTATGAAGAAATTTAAGAATTTATATTAGAAGATAACAGATTTAGAAAATATAAAACTAGCTCATCACAATGCTAGAAAGAATAAAACTCACAGAGATGATGTAAAAAAAGTAGATGAAGATATAGAAGGATTTTGTAAGTAGATACAAGATATGTTAATCAATCATACTTATAAAACTTCTGAATATTTTACTTTTAAGTTATATGAACCTAAAGAAAGAATAATATTTAAACTACCTTACTTTCCAGATCGTATAGTACATCACGCCATTATGAATATAATGGAACCTTTGTGGATTAATTAGATGATACCTTAGACTTATAGTTGTATCAAGAAAAGAGGAATTCACAAAGTTCTTAAGTAGATATAGCATGATCTGAAAGATAGAAAGAATACTAAATACTGTCTTAAAATAGATATTAGAAAGTTTTATCCTTCAGTAGATCATGATACATTAAAACAAATAATTAGAATAAAGATTGCAGATAGAGAACTGTTATAGTTACTAGATGAAATAATAGATTCATCAGATGGAGTGCCTATTGGTAATTACTTATCTTAGTTCTTTGCTAATCTATATCTATCTTACTTTGATCATTGGGTTAAAGAA
>NZ_SSXU01000129.1 GCF_009469605.1 Zoogloea sp. 1C4
GACTAGCATCATCACTACCTCTACCAAAACCGTTACCTCCAAAACCGCCCCAGCAGAAGAAGATTAGGATGATCCAAATCCACCACCAACCGCCGTTTCCACCGAAACCGCCGTTGTTCATCATAGCCATAAGAGCAGCAGGGTCCATATTACCTTTGTTTGCATTCTGCAAAAGTGCAGCTACACCTGGATCTATACCAGCGTTTTGTACTAAAATTTTTTCAGGTTCGTACATAGTTCTCATAAATTTTGATTAAATTAATATCTTGATATTCTTCTTTCATACATAGGTTCATATCTATGCATTCTTTCCTCTTCACGTTCACGATCTAAATATTCATCGTCTTCGTCATAGTCATAACCGTAGCGAGTCATTCTTCCTCCTCTACCTCTTCCACGTCCTCTACCACCACGAGCGTAACGATACTCATGCTCTTCATCTTCATCGTCTTCAAGCATTAACATCGTCTTAGCTTCTTTGCGCAATTTATCACACATAATATAGCAATAGTAATACCACATCTTTCCTTCTTCTATGTCTTTATCATTCAACCAAGCTTTTGCTAGTTCTACAAAGTACTTAATGTGATCACTGCTTGTCATAGTAACAACTGCACGATAATAGTCTGAACGTATCATATTGAGAGCAACGTACCAATCATACTTGTTGTATTTCTCACCTTTCAGATTGATTCCGTACTGGTTAGCGATTGAAGTAGTTTCTTCTAAACTCCAATGTTCTCCACGAGAGCCATCTTCGTTTTCCATCTTTGAGACTGCTTTTAGTGCACATTCTTCATTAAAGTGTGGACCATACATAGCCTCATGACGCTCTATTTTCAGTCTTTCTCTCATTGCATTAATTGATTTAATTATTCGACTTATAAAGTTCATTTTGATAAATCTATTATTCTAGTATTTTCTACATTGATTAACTTGTTACTGTTATCAATTTGGTACTTATAAATAGTTCGTTTTTTAAAATCAAAGTGAAGGAGTCGCTAGAACCAATTCTTATAATTACGCTTATATTCTTTTTTAGTATGAATAAATAGTGATT
>NZ_SSXU01000130.1:0-429 GCF_009469605.1 Zoogloea sp. 1C4
CAAAACTATGTTTTTCAGCCTTGCCAATCGCTCCTCATGTTCTTGTTTCGTCATCTTGTTATGGGTTAAAAATAGGGTAAAATAGCGTTGTGGTTTCACGTGAAACCGCAACGCTAAATGGGATTACAACTGCAATAAAGTTGATACTTCTACGTCGTCATCGAAGATTTTTCTACCTTCGAAATTCTCGTTTACGAGCTCGATAATGAAGTTGGCATACACCTTCTTCGGGTGGAATTTCTTCACCAGATCGCATGCTGCCTTCATGGTTCCGCCGGTGGCGAGAAGGTCGTCGTGGAGGAGGATTACGTCGTTCTCGTTGATGGCATCTTCGTGGATTTCGATGGTGTCGATGCCATACTCTTTGGCGTAGCTAGCCTGCACGGTTTTGCATGGAAGCTTACCTGGCTTGCGGCACAAAACTCCGCC
>NZ_SSXU01000130.1:520-1053 GCF_009469605.1 Zoogloea sp. 1C4
AGACATTACGAAACCGCGAGATTCGATGCCCACAATCTTGGTAATTCCCTTGTCTTTGTAGATCTCATACATCTCGTCGCAGATCTCCTTGAGAGATGCAGGATTCTTGAAAAGGGTACTCACGTCACGGAAGTTTACACCCTTGATAGGCCAATCTGGAATGCAACGCAGATTGTCTAATAATAGCTGATTGTTCATTACTTATTTACTATAAAATTAATACTATATTTCTTCTTTCTTCGCTTTTGTTCCACGAAAATGCTGAAGTTTTACTTTAGCCACAATTTACTTGATGCAAAAGAATCTAAGGTCTTTAATATCAAATGTTTTATGTTTTGCGGGTTTCACGTGAAACATTCTGCGATATCCTTTGTTTCGCACTCTTTTGCGGTGAAACAGCCGATGTTTCCGGCTTATCTTCCCATCAGCACGAGCATCACGTTGATGTCGCTTGGCGAAACGCCCGGAATGCGGCTTGCCTGGGCCAAAGTCTCAGGGTCGATGCGTTCGAGCTTTTGGCGTCCCTCGGTAGA
>NZ_SSXU01000131.1 GCF_009469605.1 Zoogloea sp. 1C4
GCTTTCAGTCTTATTCTGCTCTACAATTCTTGGAACTTCTGCGGTCAGCTTTTCTTGAGTGGCATTCAGATCCTGCATGGCATCCTTTATATCCAAAAGGAGCTGTTCCTTTTCTGCAAGAAGATGGCAGATTGTATCAGAATCTTCTTGCAGACAAATATCTGCGATGCCTTGAAGCATACTGTTCACTTCCAATCGAAGCGAATGATACTCATTTACATCTGTTGAGTCCCAATCCGCAACCATTTCACCAAGCAGTGACAATTCCGTTATGTGCAAGTTTAAGTCATGCACATTCTTTCGCCACTGATGCAGTTCTGCATTTCTACACTCAATCTCCTTTCTGTCGCGCCATTCAAATAGGCCGATAACAATGGTACATCCTACGATGACGATGGCAGTCATGATGCCTAAAGCCATCCATCTACAGATATGCCCGGTCTGTTCTTTGCGTTCCATGTTGTTTACTTTTTACGTTTCTATTACTTCATTATTGCTTTGCAATAACATTTTAATCGGCAAAGATAATGGCAGGAAGTATCAAAGACGAATATTTATATATATTATAACAACTTTTATGTAATTTCTTGGTAAAAACAGCATATCGTCAAGATAAGAGCCATTATTGAATAATAACCATTGGCAAGAAAGCCAAAAGCTGATAAAGTGTAGATTGTGAGACTTAATCGAAAAAGGATGGCAAGAGTTTCAATCCTACCATCCTTCTGAATCTTATTGAAAAGTCTTTTGCGTTGTCAGCTTTATCAATGAGTAAATGAGAGAGTCGTTTACCTAACTCTTACACCTTTACCATTCAGAACTTCACCTCTAAACTTTCTTAGTAATCTTTCTTTCATTAAAGAACCTCTTGTAGTTTATAAATCCATACTCCACTTTACAAGCACTTCTCTTGGACGAATTTAGAGGTGTATAATGCAATTCAACCTCCCATTATATAGCAGACTTTTCTATATAGTGAGAGGTTCTGATGTGTTCCTATTTGTATTTTGCATAGGCTTTTTCCAATCGTTTGTCATATTGATT
>NZ_SSXU01000132.1 GCF_009469605.1 Zoogloea sp. 1C4
CGACCGATGCGCTGTTGAAGTTCCTGCAGGCTCTTTGATTATGCGCAGCCGGTATGGGCGGGGCGCCGCGGATCGGGCGGCCCGCCGCCGGCGACTCAGCATAATCGCGGACTGGACATAATTGCGCCCAATGGCAATCGGCCGGATCTGGTTCTCGATCCAGTTATTGTCGATCGGCACGTTTCCATCGGTCAGGTAATGGGTCAGCGCCGCCCAGCGCTTGAGGGTGTAGTCGATGGCCTTGGCACTGGATGACCCGTTGGGGATCTTGCCCCGACACGCCAGCAGCCAGGCCTTGAAGTCGTCCAGCAGTGGCTGCGCCTGGGTTTGGCGCAGAGCCTGGCGATCTTTGGCATCGCGCTCACGCACCGCCTGCTCGATAGCGTAGAGGGCGGCGATCCGCTCCAGCGCCTCTCCAGCGATCTGGCTCTGTCCGTGTTCCTGAAGCTCGAAGAACTTGCGTCGGGTGTGGGCCATGCAGCCCGCTTCCGTCACCCCTTTGGCGATCAAGGCCTTGTAGCCCGAGTAATCGTCGCAGACGAGGGTGCCACGCCAGCTGCCCAGGAAGTCCTGGGCGTGCTTGCCCGCGCGGCTGTCGGCAAAGTCGTAGATCACGGCCCGGACCGGATCGTGGGCGCCGATGCTGTAGGACCACAGATAGGCCCGGTGGGTCTTGCCGGCGCCGGGGTCGAGCATCGCCACCGGCGTCTCGTCGGCGTGCAGCACCGGGAAGGTGAGGAGCTCGTCCTTCAGGGCGTCGACCAGGGGCTGGAGCTGCACGCCCATCTGGCCGACCCACTGCGCGAGCGTGGATTGGGGAATCGCGAGGCCCGCCCGGCCGAAGATGCCTTCCTGGCGGTACAGCGGCAGATGATCCTGGTACTTGGCCACCAGCACCTGCGCGAGCAGCCCGGTGGTGGGGATGCCCTTGTCGATCACGTGGGCGGGCACCGGTGCCTGCACCAGGGTTTCGCAGTGGGCACACGCCCACTTGCCACGGATATGGCGCTCGACGCTGAAGGTGCCGGGGGTGTAGTCGAGC
>NZ_SSXU01000133.1 GCF_009469605.1 Zoogloea sp. 1C4
TGATGGTAATGGTGGAAGATTTAGATATTTTAATAAGATAACTATTAATGGTGATACTTATAATCTGAATGAAATTTTAGCTAAAGCTGAATATTCTAATGATTCACAGTCTATACAAGATATTCTGAGTGTGATTAAATAGGCATTAGATAACGATACAGTAATCAAAGAAGCTATCAATGATTTGTTAGTAGATTATGTAAATAATGAAATATCAAAAGCTATAGAACTAGGTGTGATAGGTGAAGACTTAAGTAATAAATATATACCTATAAACTTTGTAGAAGAATTTGAAAAAATAAGTTCTAAAACTGATAGTAGAGATAAAGGAACAGATGTGATATACTCTATCATAGCTTCACATGCCATCAACAGTGCGATTTCTACTATAGAAATAGAGAAATGTTTTACTGGAGATCCAGCATTATATAAATGGCAAAAAGAACTTATGGTATATAAGCCCAATGATGATTCATTTGTGCCTGTTATATCAGATGAAAGAACATTAGAAGCTTGGATAGATAAACATGACCCAGATAGAGATAAATCAAGTTATTCTGCTTATTATATGATAACTGGTAGAGATGTAGATAAAATTAAACGTCTATCTTCAGTATTGTCTACTGGAACAAACTTGAGAACTAAATGGGGAGATACTAAGGATTAGGAAGATAGAAGTGATTCTAAATTCCAAGTATTATAGTTATCAGATAATGAAATAGGATCTACAGTATATGATACATTATATAGTATGTTTAGAAAATCCTTAATAAAGGATATGTTCCAAAAAGAGTTTGGTGTTACTGATTAGCAAGCATTAAATGCTGTTAAGGACGATCATGCTATAGAAAGTACATTAGGTAGATTACGTAAAAAGAATCCAGATGCTATTAAGTTTATTGAACAACAAGCTAAAAATAGCGCTAAACCATATGCTGACGGAGAAATTAATCAAGCAGATGCTGCTGTTTACATCAGACCAGAGTTCTATAAGAGATTGATGAAGTCTTTAGGAGAATGGAGTCCTGAAATCGAAGA
>NZ_SSXU01000134.1 GCF_009469605.1 Zoogloea sp. 1C4
CCACCCCCCCCCCCCCCTTCCTGGAAACTTTCCCCATCAGCTCAAAGGCATCCAACCTACCCACCCCTCTACCCCCTTCTCAAACAAACAATCAAACGAACAAACACACACAGCAAGCCAAAAACCAAAACAAAAAACACCTCACTTGAACCTGTCTGCTGGAACTCCACTGACAGCCTTACCTCAGTCCCCCCCTGCTCGCCCTGGCCCTCAGCACTCCCTTCAGCTCTCCCTTCCCCTCTGTTCAGGCACTACCCACAAGCCCCTCCCAGCTGCCCTGGCCCATTCCCACACGAACCCCTCTGGGCTCCTTTCCTGACATCCTTCCGCTCCCATGTGCTAAGGGGTCCTCATCCTCCACCCTCTTCCCCCTTCACAACAACCAACCAAAAACCAAAAACCAACAACAAAAACCACCACCACCGCAGCAGCCACCAAAACCTACCTTGAACCTATCCCCTAGAATGCCCCTCACAACCTCACCGCAGGGCCCCAGGCTCTCCGTGTCCCTCTCCATTCCCTCCGGCCTCCCTTCCCCTGCACCCACGCAACCCCCACGCACGCTCGGGGGGCAAGGGGTGCCTGCCCGCCTCCACGCTCCCCGCACTCGCACAGGCCCAACCCTTCCTAGGACCTCGCCTCCACTTTTCCAAGGGATCCCATCCACCCTCTTCCTGCCTCTCAAAACTAACCCTAACTTCAACCTCTCAGCTGGGGCTCCGCTGCCATCCTCACCTCCCTCCCCCACGCTCGCGGTGGCCCTCCCCATTCCCTCTGAGCTCCCTTCCCCTCCACGCAGCTAACCCTCCTGCACTCAACCCCCATACCTGCCCTGCACTGAAGCCGGTCCCTCCCCAACCACGCACCTTTCCCCCAAACACTTCCTGGGACCTTCCCTCCCCTTTTCCCAAGCATCCTAGGCACCCTCTTCCCTTCTCAAAAAGATAAACACAAACCTACCTTGGACCTGCCCGCTGCAGCCCTGCTCACGCCCTCAGCTCCTTCACCCATGCTCGCTCGTCGCGGTGTCCCT
>NZ_SSXU01000135.1:0-631 GCF_009469605.1 Zoogloea sp. 1C4
AGAGGACGCACAGAAGGTTTCGTGGTTGCAGACTATGGTGAGGACATCGTAGTGAAATTGCGCAATGGCAAGGAAATTGTAGAAAGACGTGATGACGTTCTTGTCTATGACTGACGAAAAGGATGCTTGGTGAAGGTTATACTCGCCAGGCATCTTTTTTCTTTCCGCCAGTAAAAGCCCTTTTGTATGTAACGGCAAACCCCCTTCATCGTTTGCCGATAAACTTTTATATGGCTATGCTTTGATGGTTGTATTCGCCAAATGGCGACCTGCCTCTTTGTATGAGATAAAATCTGCGACTACGCCTTTCTTGGAGCTTTTCGTACAATGAAGCCTTTTGTCTGAGGATGGATCTTGTTTGCAGCAGTGCGATTGTAGTTGGTTGCTCATGCTTACCTTCCTCTACAAATAGGAGTAGCCTTCGAAGCAGGTTCTCCTTCTGCTTGTCTTTGTCAATATGCTCATGCGACCACCCTCCATGCAGAAAAGTGTATTGCCTGTTGGTTTACTATTGTTTATGACGGCACACGCCATGGAAACGTGTTTTGCATTGGTGATGGTTACTGCAAATGATTGAGCCATACGATGCTGTTACGGTGTTCTTGCGTCCTTTTCTGAATTACCGATTTTT
>NZ_SSXU01000135.1:717-1031 GCF_009469605.1 Zoogloea sp. 1C4
GTGCGGTCGCTTCGCTGTGACCAATAAAATAGCCGATAATCTTCCTTTTTCTCCTCACCGCCAACAGAAAACGAGTATTATAGTCGATTTTCATGGTGCTGCCCTCATGTGCCACATCCCTGCTCTTGGATTGCATGTAAAAATTAAGTTTCACTTCAAAAAGTAATTCAATATGAAAAAGATCGAGAACACTTTCGTAGTAACAGGATTCGTAGGCAACAACGCAGAAATCCGTCAGTTCACCAACGCTTCAGTAGCACGTTTCTCATTGGCAGTCAGCCGTCAGGAGAAGAATGGTGAGGAAACCAACAGAG
>NZ_SSXU01000136.1 GCF_009469605.1 Zoogloea sp. 1C4
CGATTCAGAGGCGATCTGTATTATCGACTTCACGAAGCGGTTATTGAGATTCCACGGTTGCGGGATTGCAAGGAAGATATTATGCCATTAGCTAACTTCTTCCTGAAACTATATGATAGGCATACGGACAAAGAAATAAAATGTATCAGTAAGGAAGCGCAAAGGGCACTTGTAAGCCATACATGGCCAGGCAATGTGCGTGAGTTGAAATCATGTATCATGCGAGCTATGCTGTTATGCGAGAATGAGATAATAGATGTCGAGGACTTGCAGTTGTCACAATCGGCATTGACAGAAGAGGCTTTGGACTTTGATGAACAAGAACGCAAGATCAATCGAGAGCGTATCTTGTGGGCTTTGAAGCAATGCAATGGCATCAAGCGTGATGCAGCAAAAATGTTGGAAATGAGCCATACTACATTCTATACCCGTATGAAAGAGTATGGTATTCCTACTAACAAGTTGTAACGGTATAAGAACCGTGTAAGGAAGATTGGACGAGTGTCCGGTTTTCCTTACACTATTTCTTCTTGCAATTTCCTCGTGAAAATCTTATTCTCTTGAAAAAGTTGCTGATTATCAGGAAATATCATCATCCTATTGTTTAGTCTGTCTTGGAATGGCATAGGTATTGGACTAATAAATGATGTGCGCACAGAAACATCAAATTAGTACAAACCCATAAAAGAGACAGCAACATGGAATACAACATATTGATAGAGACTGATTTTTTCAACTTGCTGAATGCAGGTCATAAGAACAAAGGTGGTAACGCTTTGGAGAACTCATATCGTGAGTTTATCAAGGTTGTGGTTGATTTATGCAGCACCAACGTGAAGCAAGCGGTCTTTGCACTGTCATACGCAGAGACCGAGCTTGACTTTCATCTGTCAATGCCCCATATAAAGGATTGTTTGGGAACCGTAGGCTTGTATGTGCGCAAAGCAATTGCATTTGTCCGCAGAATGCAAGAGCATGTGGCAGCAACATATCATCTTCATGTGACCACATCCACTTCAGAAGCCTC
>NZ_SSXU01000137.1 GCF_009469605.1 Zoogloea sp. 1C4
GTGGAAAAGAGAACGGACTTCGAGGCTAAGGATGTCAAGGAGGCTTTGCAGGGCAGCGTCAAGACACAGACCACCCTTCTCTCCTTCGTGGACGAGCATATCAGTGAACTCAGCACCCATGAGGGCATCGATATGTCGAAGAGCAGTGTCTGGACTTACAGAAAGATTCGCAAGAATCTCGCTGAGTTCATCGGGGAGAAGTATAGGTTGACTGATTTGGCTTTCGGACAGCTGACCGAGCCTTTCATCAGTGACTTTCACCATTACCTGCTTGACGAGAAAGGCTTTTCATCAGGAACCATCACCATCTATGTGTCGCTCTTCAAGAAGATGTGCCGCATCGCCTTTGAGCGAGGCTTGTGCAAGAACCTGCTGTTCGCCCATTATCGGGTTGGCACTCCAAGGGTTACGACACCCAAGGCTCTCAGCATGTCTGATTTCATAAAAATCCGTGATGTGGAACTGCCCGAAGACAAGCCGAGACTATCCGTTAGCCGTGACCTGTTTCTTTTCGCCTGCTATGCAGGAACAGCCTTCATAGACACCGTTTCCATCACGAAAGCCAATGTCAAGGTGTTGGAGGATGGTGACAAATGGCTCGTCTATAACCGCAAGAAGACCGGAACACTTGCCAGGGTGAAACTCCTGCCCGAGGCGTTGGAGCTGATGGCGAAATACGAGGACGGGGCAAGAGATACCCTTTTCCCATTGCTGAGCACGAATCGTGTTCGTATCGATCTCATCACCATCTGCAAGTTGGCGGAAACGAGCAAGACCTATTCCTACCATTCGGGACGACACTCGTTCGCCAGCCTCATTACGCTGGAGGCTGGTGTGCCGATGGAGACCATCTGCAAGATGCTCGGTCACAAGGATGTGAAGATGACGCAGCGGTATGCGAGAGTAACCCAAAAGAAGCTGTTTGAGGACATGGACAAGTTCATCGCTGCAACCGAGAAGGACTTTATTCTCGCATTATGAACAAGGCTTTCAACTTTTCTTTTTACAGTTTCA
>NZ_SSXU01000013.1 GCF_009469605.1 Zoogloea sp. 1C4
TTGCGGTGTTTGATGAACTGGACGTGCTCGATGCCCTGGCCCGCGGTGCCGAGCAGGACGCCCCCGACGCGCCGCCCTTCCTGCGCCTCGCCCCGGACGCCCTCGAAGCCTTCACCGACTGGCGCACGGGCTTTGAGGCGGGCTTGCGGGGTGGCGATCTGTTCCCGGCCCTCGAAAGCCACCTTGCCAAGTACCGCAAGCTGGTTCCCGCCCTCGCCCTGGCCTTCCACCTGGCGGACGGGCACGCCGGCCCGGTGGGCTTCGCCTCCACCCTGCGCGCCCTGCATTGGGCCGTTTATCTCGAAAGCCATGCCCGCCGTTGCTACGGCATGGCCCACGACGGCGAGGCCGACGCGGCCCGGCGGATCGTGGAGCGGATCAAGAAGGGCGATCTGCCGCGGGATGGGTTCGGCAGCCGGGACGTGTGGCGCCGGGGATGGTCCGGCCTGGCCGATCAAAAGCGGGTCGCTTCCGGGCTTGATCTGCTCGTTGAGCTGGGGCACCTAGAGGCGTGGCAGGAACCGACCCGGACCAAGCCCCGAACGCTGTACTTCGCCAACCCCAAGGCGAACCCGCCGGCCCGGCACTGATTGCAGAAAAAACCGCCCATACGTGCCGGGCGGGCACTGCCAAAACTGTCTTTTCTCAATTTGGCAGTTTTGGCAGTGACCACGCAGGGGGGTATGAGGGAAATTTTCGGGAGTGGCACAGGCGCCACATGCCGGATTGTTGGCACGATTGACAACGCCTGTTCATGTTGGCACATTCGCCAACATGAAAGCCGAGCTGATAACCCGCTTCCGTGACATCGCCGAGGATGGAACCGGGCTTGAGATGGTCGTGTGGCGGGTGCCCGATCCGGTGCCGCCGTCCGAACACCGCTTCAAGTATCGGCTCGTCTATGTGGTGGCAGGCCGGCGTGTGGTCGGCTTCGACAACGAACGCGGCAAGGGCGATCACAAGCACGTCGGCGACGAAGAGCGGCCCTATGCCTTTGCCGGCGTTGATAGGCTGATCGATGACTTCATTCAGGAGGTGGAGCGATGGAAAAGCGAACACTAACCGTGACGATTAACCCCGACTGGCGGTCAGCCCTTCGCGCCGCCGCGGGTGCCGCCTTCGCGGCCGATGCCTACCAGGGCGAAACCCTCAACTTTGAAAGCCCCGCCGCCTTCTTTGCCCGCCTGACCGAAAACCGATGGGCCATGCTCCACGCCTTGCAGGGGGTCGGCGAGGTGGCGGTAAGGGAGCTTGCCCGCCGGCTTGAACGCGACGTGAAGCGCGTCCATGAAGATGCGGGGGTGCTGGTGGAACTCGGCCTGATCGAACGCACCGACCGGGGCGGGCTGGTGTGCCCCTTCGACGACATTCATGTGGACATGCACCTACGCCGGGCCGCGTAGATCACCCCCTTCCCTGTTCTCGACCAGACCGACGCCGGGCACGCCCCGGCGTCGTGCTTTCTGGCCCGGTGTGAACCTTTCGAGTAGATCAAAACCCTAACCTTTTGAGCCACCCCAAAAGGGGCGCTTCCTCAATAGCTCAAAACAGTTGTTTTGAGTTTTGAGCTAGGCTAACATCTGACCCATAGATTTTGAGCCAGAAGGAGGCCTGCCATGTCCGCAATCGTTGCCTACGTCCGCGTCTCTACTGACGACCAAACCTGTGAGAACCAGCGCCGCACCATCTCGACCCGCTACACCGTGGGAAAGTGGTTCTCCGATGACGGCGTATCGGGTGCGGTGGCCGCCACCCAGCGCCCGGCCATGTCCGCCCTGCTCGCCTACGTGCGCGAAGGTGACGTGGTGATCGTCGCGGCAATCGACCGTCTGGGCCGCAACACCATTGACGTGCTTTCGACGGTGGAAGCCCTGAAGGCGAAGGGCGTCTCGGTCGTCTCGATGCGGGAAGGCTTCGACCTGGCGACCCCGGCCGGCAAGCTCATGCTCACGATGCTGGCGGCGGTGGCGGAACTGGAGCGGGAAAACCTCAAGGCCCGCCAGCTCGCGGGGCTTGAGCGAGCAAGGGCCGAAGGCAAGAGCCTTGGGCGAACCAAGGCCATTGATGATGCCGCCGTGGTCGCATGGCGTGCGGAGCACTCTGCCAGCATCAAGGCGACTGCGGATCACTTCGGCATCTCAGCAGCGAGCGTAAAGCGGGCCTGCTCACTGCAAGCGGCGAGGCATACAGAATAACCGCGTCAAAACCGGGTACGGGGCCGGGTACAAACTGGCAACCGAGAGAACCCAAGAGCTGCATTTAAAGGGTTTGCGTGGCCTGACTTCCCGTCCAACGTCTAAGCAGAAAGGGCGCCCCTCGGGACGCCCTTTCTGTCATGCAAACGGGGCGCTACGGCGCCCTTTACTGTTGTTGTCTGGCCTACTCGGCCACTGCCTCTGGCTGGCGTTTGGTGACGAAGCGCGCCAGGAAGATCCCCAGTTCGTAGAGCAGGCACATGGGAATCGCCAGCATCAGCTGGGAGACCACATCCGGCGGCGTCACCACTGCGGCGATCACGAAGGCGCCGACGATCACGTAAGGCCGCGCTTCCTTCAGCTTGGCCACATCGACGATACCCATCTTGGTCAGCACGATCACGAACACCGGCACCTCGAAGGTGATGCCGAAGGCCAGGAACATGGACATCACGAAGGCCAGGTACTGCTCGATGTCCGGCGCAGGGGTGATGCTCTTGGGCGAAAACTGGGCGATGAACTTGAACACCGTCCCGAACACGAAGAAATAGCAGAAGGCCATCCCCGCCAGGAACAGGATGGTGCTCCCCACCACCAGCGGCAGGCCCAGGCGCTTTTCGTGGGCGTAGAGGCCTGGGGCGATGAAGCACCAGGCCTGGTAGAGCACGAAAGGCAGCGCGATCACGAAGGCCACCAGCAGGGTGACCTTCATCGGCACGAAGAAGGGCGTCACAACGCCCGTGGCGATCATCCGCGTGCCTTCGGGCAAAGCCTGCATCATCGGATGGGCCAGGATGTCGTAGATGTCGCCGGCCCAGGGCATCAGGCAGACGAAAACCGCCACCACCGCCACCACCGCCCGCAGCAGGCGGTCGCGTAGTTCGATGAGGTGGGAAATGAAAGTGTCTTCCTGGGCGCTCATGACTTGGGATTCTTTGAGTCAGAAGGCGGGACGAAATCGAACCCCAGCTGGGGCTCCGGGGCTGCGGGCCCGGGAGGCACGGCGGCAGGCTCGACCGGTGGCGTCGTCGCGAACGATGGCATTGGCCCGGCATGGGCGTCCGCCTCGGCAAGCTGACGGTCCAGTTGTGCCGCAGCGGTGTCGTGGGCCTCGACGGGCGCGGCTTCGGCCGACGACGTCAGGCTCTTCTCGAGATCGGCCACCGCCGACGAAGCCGACGCCACGGAGGCATTGACGCTGCTCTCGACGCCCGCGATCTCGCTGCGAACCGACGACTCGAAGGCCATCGCCGAAGTGCGAGCCTCTTCCTGCAGACGCTTGAGCTCGTCGAGCTGCATCTCGCGGTTGATGTCCGACTTCACGTCGGAGACATACCGCTGCAGACGCCCCAGAAGGTGACCCGTGGTACGCGCCACCTTGGGCAGACGCTCGGGGCCGAGCACCAGAAGGGCCACGATCCCGATGACCACGAGTTCGGAAAAACCGATATCGAACATCCGCTTCGCCTAACTTATCAAAACAACCCGGAGAGCCGGCACCAGAAACGAAAAAGGGGCGGCTGGATAGCGCCCCTTCCGCGCCGGCTGCGGGCCAGGAATCAGGACTTGCTCTTGTCCCGGGCTTCCGCGTCGATGGTCTGCTTGCCACCATCGGCGATCTTCTGGCTCGCGTCGCCCTCGGCTTCGCGCATGCCGTCCTTGAAGCCCTTGACCGCACCGCCCAGATCCTGGCCGATGTTGCGCAGCTTCTTCGTGCCAAACACGAGCATGACGATGACCAGAACAATCAGCCAATGCCAAATGCTGAAGGAACCCATTTGAATCTCCTGGAAAACTACCGTTTAAGCATCGGCCCGACCGGCTCCTGCCCGCCTACGATGTGCATGTGCACATGCATGACTTCCTGCCCGCCGACGCGGCCTGTGTTAATGATGGACCGAAAGCCGTCGGTACTTCCTTGATCGACGGCAATCTGGTTGGCCACTGCGAGCATCCGCCCCAGCACGGGGATATCTGCCTCGGTAGCGTGCGCCAGCGAGGTGATGTGCCTTTTCGGGATCACCAGCACGTGGACAGGCCGCTGCGGCTGAATATCCCGGAAAGCCAGGACTTCTTCGTCTTCATAGACTTTCGCGGCGGGAATCTCGCCGCGAACAATACGGCAGAACAGGCAATCCTGCATGGGAATCCTTACCGGTTTTCGTCAGTTTGCAGTCCGGGCCTTCTTCTCGTCGATGCCCGACACGCCTTCGCGACGGCGGAACTCGGCGAGCACGTCGTCCACCGACAAGCCGAAGTGATGCAGCAGGATCATGGTGTGGAACCACACGTCGGTGACCTCCCAGACCACATGCAGCAGATCCTTGTCCTTGGCGGCCATGATGGTTTCGGCGGCCTCTTCGGCGACCTTCTTGCAGATGGCGTCGGTGCCCTTGTGGAACAGGCCGGAAACGTAGGACGACTCGGGACTTGCGTCCTTGCGGGAAGCCAGGGTCTCGGACACCCGGTGCAGCACTTCGATATCGATCATTTGTAAATCTCCTTCGGGTCTTTCAGAACCGGATCAACGGCCTCCCAGCGGCCGTCGGCGAGGTATCTCTGGAAGAAGCAGCTGCGCCGCCCGGTGTGACAGGCAATGCCGCCCACCTGCTCGATCTTCAGAAGCACCACGTCGTTGTCGCAATCGATGCGGATCTCGCGGATCTTCTGGGTGTGGCCGGACTCCTCGCCCTTGTGCCACAGCTTGCCGCGGGATCTTGAAAAATAGACGGCCTCGCCGGTCTCGACCGTACGCGCCAGGGCGTCGCGGTTCATCCAGGCGAACATCAGCACGTCGCCGGTCTCAGCATCCTGGGCGATGGCGGGGATCAGCCCGTCCTTGTCCCAGGTGAGTTCATCCAGCCAGGCGTTGGAACCAGGCGCGGCGCTCACAGGCGCACCTCGATGCCGCGGGCGCGCATCAGTTCCTTGGCTTCGCGCACCGTGTGGTCGCCGAAGTGGAAGATGCTGGCGGCCAGTACGGCATCCGCACGGCCCAGGGTGACGCCGTCGGCGAGGTGATCGAGACTGCCCACGCCGCCGCTGGCAATGACGGGAATCGAGATCGCGTCGGACACGGCACGGGTGAGGCCGAGGTCGAAGCCGTTCTTGGTGCCGTCGCGATCCATGCTGGTGAGGAGGATCTCGCCAGCACCGAGCTCGGCCACCTTCTGCGCCCATTCGACGGCATCGAGGCCGGTGCGGTTGCGCCCGCCGTGGGTGAAGACCTCCCACTTGCCCGGCGCAACCTGCTTGGCGTCGATGGCGACCACGATGCACTGGCTGCCCACCTTGTGGGCGGCGTCGGCCACGACCTGCGGATTATTGACCGCGGCGGTGTTGATGCTGACCTTGTCGGCACCGGCATTGAGGAGGCGCCGCACGTCATCGACGGTGCGCACGCCGCCACCGACAGTGAGCGGGATGAAGACCTGCTCGGCCACCTGCTCGACCACGTGCAGGATGATGTTGCGGTCGTCGGAGCTGGCGGTGATGTCGAGGAAGGTGATCTCGTCGGCGCCCTGCTCGTCGTAGCGGCGGGCGACCTCGACCGGATCGCCGGCATCCCGCAGCTCAAGGAAATTGACGCCCTTGACCACGCGGCCGGCGTTCACATCGAGGCAGGGGATGATGCGTTTGGCGAGCATGGATCAGGCGGCCCCGTTGAGGGCGTCGGCGCGGGCCTGGGCTGCGCCGAAATCGAGGGTGCCTTCGTAGATCGCCCGGCCGGTGATGGCCCCGGCCACGCCTTCGGATTCGACGGCGCACAGGGCTTCCACGTCGGTCAGGGTGGCGATGCCGCCGCTGGCGATGACGGGGATGCGCAGGGCCTGGGCGAGCTTGACGGTGGCTTCGATGTTCACGCCGGAGAGCATGCCGTCACGGCCGATGTCGGTGTAGATCACGCCTTCGACACCGTAGTCCTCGAACTTCTTGGCGAGGTCGACGACATCGTGGCCGGTGAGCTTGGACCAACCATCCACCGCAACCTTGCCATCCTTCGCGTCGAGGCCGACGATGATGTGGCCGGCGAAGGCGCTGCAGGCGTCGTGCAGGAAGCCCGGGTTCTTGACCGCGGCGGTGCCGATGATCACGTAGGTGAGGCCCGCGTCGAGATAGCGCTCGATGGTATCGAGGTCGCGGATGCCGCCGCCCAGCTGGACGGGGATCTCGTCGCCGACTTCCTCGAGGATGGCCTTGATGGCGGCTTCGTTCTTCGGCTTGCCGGCAAAGGCGCCGTTGAGGTCCACCAGATGCAGGCGCCGGGCGCCCTGCTCGACCCAGTGACGGGCCATGGCACGCGGGTCTTCGGAGAAGACCGTGGCGGCATCCATTTCGCCTTGCTTAAGGCGCACGCAGTGACCGTCCTTGAGGTCGATGGCGGGAATCAGCAGCATAGGAAGAAGTGCGGTAAGGGAGGGAACGGAACGACGGGATGGATTTGGCTACCCATGGGGAGCGATTCAGGGCTTCCAGGACATGAAGTTGGACAGCAGCTGCAGACCTGCCTGGGCGCTCTTTTCCGGGTGGAACTGGATGGCGAAGATATTAGCCTGCGCTACCGCCCCGGTAAAGGGGATGCCGTAGTCGGTGGTCGCGGCGACGATGGCCGGATCGGCGGGATCGACGTAGTAGCTGTGCACATAGTAGAAGCGCGCGCCGTCGGGGATGCCGGCCCACAGGGGGTGAGCCTGCTTCTGCCAGACTTCGTTCCAGCCCATGTGGGGCACCTTCAGGCGGGCGCCATCGGCAGCCACCATCTTGTCGGCAGGAAAGCGCCGCACTTCGCCCTTGAAGATGCCGAGGCCGGGCACGTTGCCCTCTTCGCTGTGATCGAAGAGCATCTGCTGACCGATGCAGATGCCCAGGAAAGGCTTGTTCCGCGCGGCTTCGAGCACGGCCGGACGCAGGTTGCGGGCGTCGAGCTCGCGCATGCAGTCGGGCATCGCGCCCTGGCCGGGGAAGACGACGCGATCCGCCGACAGCACTTCAGCCGGATCGGCGGTGACGACGACGGTGGCAGCGGTGGCGACGTGCTCGATGGCCTTGGCCACCGAACGCAGGTTGCCCATGCCGTAATCGATGATGGCGACCTTGCTCATCACAGGGCCCCCTTGGTGGACGGCACCACGCCGGCCTGGCGCGGATCGGGCGTCACCGCCATGCGCAGCGCGCGGCCGAAGGCCTTGAAGGCGGTCTCGCACTGGTGGTGCGCGTTGCGGCCCTTGAGGTTGTCGATGTGCAGGCTGACGCCGGCGTGATTGACGAAGCCCTGGAAGAATTCATACACCAGCTGGGTGTCGAGGGCACCGATCATCGCGGCAGTAAAGGGAATGTCGAATTCGAGGCCCGGGCGGCCGGACAGATCGACCACCACGCGGGAGAGGGCTTCATCGAGCGGCACGTAGGCGTGGCCGTAGCGGGTCAGGCCCTTCTTGTCGCCGACCGCCTTCGCAAAGGCCTGGCCGAGGGTGATGCCCACGTCTTCCACGGTGTGATGGCCGTCGATGTGCAGGTCGCCGACGGATTCGATCTCGAGATCGAAGGCGCCGTGACGGGCGATCTGGTCGAGCATGTGGTCGAAGAAACCGATGCCGGTGTTGAGCTGGCTGTTGCCCGAACCGTCCAGGTTGATCTTGACCCGGATCTTGGTCTCGAGGGTGTCGCGGGAGATTTCGGCTTGCCGCATTGGGGGTTTTCCAGGAGAAACGGTCGAAACGAGGTAATGAGAACGGCCATGATAGCATTTAGCGTTTTCACCGTCCCTTGCGGCGCAAACCGCCGCCCGAGTCGATCGCCATGAGCCGCTTCTGGAGCCCCGTCGTTCACGGCCTGACCCCGTATGTTCCGGGCGAGCAGCCCAAGCTCGCCAACCTGGTCAAGCTCAACACCAACGAAAACCCCTACCCGCCCAGCCCCCGCGTGCTGGCCGCGATCCACGCAGAACTCGGCGCCGATGCCGACCGCCTGAAGCTCTACCCCGACCCCCTCGGGAGCCAGCTCAAGGCCGCCGTCGCCCGCCACTTCGACGTGCCGGCCGAATGGGTGTTCGTGGGCAACAGCTCCGACGAGGTGCTGGCCCACACCTTCCAGGCGCTGCTCAAGCACGACAAGCCGCTGCTCTTCCCGGACATCACCTACAGCTTCTACCCGGTGTACTGCGGGCTGTACGGCATCGACTACCGCGTCGTGCCGCTCGCCGACGACTTCTCGATCCGCGTCGATGATTACCTCGCGGGCGACGCCGGCGCAGTGATCTTCCCGAACCCCAACGCCCCCACCGGCCGTCTGCTGCCGCTGGCCGAGGTCGAGCGCCTCGCCGCCGCGCTGCCGGACGCGCCCATCGTGATCGACGAGGCCTACGTGGACTTCGGTGGGCTCGACGCAATCCCCACGGCGGTGGCGCTGGTGCGCCGCTTCCCGAACGTTCTGGTCACGCAGACGCTCTCCAAGTCGCGCTCGCTGGCGGGCCTGCGGGTGGGCTTTGCGATCGGCCAGCCCGAGCTGATCGAGGCCCTCACCCGGGTCAAGGACAGCTTCAACTCCTATCCGCTCGATCGCCTCGCCCTGGTGGGCGCCAGCGCCGCGATGGACGACGAGGTGTGGTTCGACGAAACCCGCCGCAAGGTGATCGCCAGCCGCGAGCGCCTCGCTGCCGATCTGGCCGCGCTGGGCTTCGAGGTACTGCCGTCGGCCGCCAACTTCGTGTTTGCCCACCACCCGGGCCACGACGCCGCCGCGCTGTCGGCCCGCCTGCGGGAGCGCAGCATCATCGTGCGCCACTTCAAGGCGGCGCGGATCGACCAGTTCCTGCGTATCACCGTGGGCACGGATGAACAGTGCGATCTGCTGGTGGCGGCGCTGAAGGACATCCTCGGCTGATTTTTGGGACCTTCAGATGGCAAAAAGCCGCGTCCGTGGACGCGGCTTTTTGTTGGGCGCAACCTGAGAGGGATTTAGCCCTTCAGGCGCATCTCCGCCGAGCGGGCGTGGGCCTGCAGGCCTTCGCCGTGAGCGAGGATGGACGCGACCTTGCCCAGGGTCTGGGCGCCGACTTCGGACACTTCGATGAGGCTGGTGCGCTTCTGGAAGTCATACACGCCCAGCGGGCTCGAGAAGCGCGCGCTGCGCATGGTCGGCAGCACGTGGTTGGGGCCGGCGCAGTAGTCGCCCAGCGCCTCGACCGAGTGGTGGCCGATGAAGATGGCGCCAGCGTGGCGGATTTTCTCGACCCACGGGCCGGGCTCCGCCAGCGACAGCTCCAGGTGTTCCGGGGCGATCCGGTTGGCGATCTCGCAGGCTTCGGCCAGATCACGCACCAGCACCAGCGCACCACGGTTCTTGAGCGACGTGGCGATGGTTTCGCGGCGCGGCATCTCGGGCAGCAGCTTCGCAATGCTGGCTTCGACGCGGCCGATGAAGGCCTCGTCGGTGCACAGCAGGATGGACTGGGCAAGCTCGTCGTGCTCGGCCTGGGCGAAGAGATCCATCGCCACCCAGTCCGGATTGCCGGAACCGTCGGAGATCACCAGCACTTCAGACGGGCCCGCCACCATGTCGATGCCGACGGTGCCGAACACCCGGCGCTTGGCGCTGGCCACATAGGCGTTGCCGGGGCCGACGATCTTGTCCACCTGCGGGATGGTCTGGGTGCCGTAGGCCAGCGCAGCCACGGCCTGGGCGCCGCCGATGGTGAACACGCGATCAACGCCGGTGATCGCCGCGGCGGCCAGCACCAGCGGGTTCTTCTCGCCACGCGGGGTGGGCACGACCATGATCAGCTCGCCCACGCCGGCCACCTTGGCGGGAATGGCGTTCATCAGCACCGAGCTGGGATAGGACGCGCGGCCGCCCGGCACGTACAGGCCGACGCGATCCAGCGGGTTGACCTGCTGGCCGAGACGGGTGCCGCGCATGGCGTCGCTGTCTTCGGTGTAGCTCCAGGATTCGAGGCGCTGGCGCTCATGGTAAAGGCGCACGCGCTCCGCGGCGGATTCGAGCGCGGCGCGCTGCTCGGCGGGCAGGCCGGCCAGCGCCGCGTCGAGCTCGGCGCGGGGCAGTTCGAGCGCGGCCATGTCGGCCACGTCGAGGTGATCGAAGCGACGGGTGAATTCGACCACCGCCGCGTCGCCGTCCTTGCGCACGGCGGCGAGGATGTCGGCAACGGCCTGTTCGATGGCCGCATCGGTGCTGCCTTCGAAGGCCAGCAGGGCGTCGAGGGTGGCGGCAAAGCCGGGTTCGGCGGACGAAAGGCGGCGGATCTGCTCGCTCATGGCTTGATGGCTCCGGCAAAGGCTTCCAGCACGGGCTGGATGAGTTCGCGTTTCAGCTTGAGGGAGGCCTGATTGACCACCAGCCGGGAGCTGATGGGCATGATGTCCTCGACCTCGACCAGGTTGTTGGCCTTGAGGGTGCCGCCGGTGGAGACCAGATCGACGATCGCGTCGGCGAGGCCGACCAGCGGCGCGAGTTCCATCGAGCCGTAGAGCTTGATGAGATCCACGTGCATGCCCTTGGCGGCAAAGTGCGCCTTGGCGGCATTGACGTACTTGGTGGCCACGCGGATGCGCGCGCCGCGCTTGACCGCCGCGGCGTAGTCGAACTCCTTGGGCACCGCCACGCACAGCCGGCACTTGGCGATGTTCAAGTCCAGCGGCTGGTACAGGCCGGCGCCGCCATGCTCGATCAGCACGTCCTTGCCGGCGATGCCGAGGTCGGCGGCGCCGTACTGGACGTAGGTCGGCGTGTCGGTGGCGCGCACGATGACGAGGCGCACGTCCGGCCGGTTGGTGCCGATGATGAGCTTGCGCGACGTCTCGGGGTTGTCGGTCGGCGTGATCCCTGCGGCGGCGAGCAGCGGCAGGGTTTCTTCGAAGATTCGGCCCTTCGAAAGGGCAAGCGTGATGCCGTTCAAGGTGATGATCTGTCTGAGCAAAAAGTGATTTTAGCCGATCGCGGGGGTGGCCGTCAGTCGGCCGCCGTTACCGCAGCGCCGGCAAGCCCTGCGGGCACCGGCAGATCGAAGCGGACAAAGGCCTCGGCGGGGCTGCGGGCCTTGAGCAGCCGCTCCTGCACCGCCGCCGGCGACAACTCGCCTTCGGGCAGCGCGGCGGCAAAGGCCTCGGCCAGCGCCGGGTCGTCGTGGAACTTGCGGAACATCCCCGCCAGTTGATGCCGGTCACAGGGGCCGAGTTCCATCCGGAAGTCGATCCGGCCCGATCGCACCAGCGCCTCGTCGAGGGTTTCCGGGTGGTTGGTGGTCATGAAGACCACCGAGCCCTCGTGAGCCGCCACGCCATCCAGCGCGTTGAGGAAGCCCGAGAAAGACAGCCTGACCTGCTGGCTCTGCTGTTCGCGCTGGCGGAAGAAGGCGTCCACGTCTTCAATCAGGATGATCGAGCGCGGCGGCACACTGGCCAGCAGGCTGCCGATCTTGTCGTCGGTGATCCCCGACGCGGCCAGCGACAGGCTGCACACGTTGAGGCGCATCTCGGAGGCCAGCGCGGTGACCAGCGACGTCTTGCCGGTGCCCGGGGCGCCATACAGCAAGTAGCCGCGCCGCCAGGGAATGCCCAGGTCGTCGTAGCGGGCCTTGTCGGCGAAGAAGCGGCCCAGGTCGGCCAGGATCTGCTCGGTCTGCCCGGCCTTGAGGACGATGGACGCCAGCTGGCGGTTGTTGCCCAGCCGCGCCCGCGACCAGTCGCCGTGGGTGTAGGGGTTGGGGATGTAGATCGCGATCTTGTCGAGTTCGCGGGCGACGCGCTCTTCGATGGCGGCGTGGATGAAGGCTTCCAGCACCGACTTGTCGCGCCCGAAGCACGACAGGGTGATCTTCTCGAAGATCGTCTGGCCGACGCTCACCTCGCGCTTCATCCACATCAGCCGGCCGTCCAGCCAGAAGATGTGGAAACCCTCGGCCGGCGACAAAAAGGCCCGCGGGCGCACGCCCTGGCGCAGGTCGTCGGAGAAGCTCTGGTAGGCGTCGGAATCCTTCACCGCGCGCACGGTGAACTGGTTGATCCGGCGCAGCACGTCGCGGGCGTGCATGTATTCGACGACGGTCGGGAAGAGGATCTCGTCCCGGTTGTCGACGGTGACGGTGGAGACGATGTAGCGGCTGAGGAAGACCGCCGTGGCGGGCAGCGCATCCTTCAGCCAGTAGGCCACCGCCCCCAGCAGGCCCAGGGCGAGCCCGCCGGAGAACACAGGGTTGCTGCCCGCCAGCGAAACGATCCACGCTTCCACGGCGGGCAGGCCGGTCAGCTCAGGCGGCGGACGTTGGCGCCCAGCGCCGCGAGCTTGGCTTCGAGCTTCTCGTAGCCGCGATCCAGGTGGTAGATGCGCTCGACCGTGGTTTCACCTTCGGCCACCAGGCCGGCGATGATCAGGCTGGCGGAAGCGCGCAGATCGGTCGCCATCACGGTGGCGCCCTGCAGGCGCGGCACGCCCTTCACGAAGGCGGTGTTGCCGTCGATCTTGATGTCGGCGCCCAGGCGCTGCAGCTCGACCGCGTGCATGAAGCGGTTTTCGAAGATGGTCTCGCGAATCACCGCCGTGCCGTCGGCCACCGCATTGAGGGCCATGAACTGGGCCTGCATGTCGGTGGGGAAAGCCGGATACGGGGCGGTGCGCAGGCTCACGGCGTTGAGGCGCGCCGGGGCGGTGAGGCGGATCGCATCGCGCTCGGTGACGATCTCGCAGCCGGCATCCATCAGCTTGTCGATGACGGCGTCGAGGTAGCTGCCGGAGGTTTGCGTGAGGCGCACTTCACCGCCAGTGACGGCCGCGGCGCACAGGTAGGTGCCGGTCTCGATGCGGTCGGGCATCACCCGGTAGGTGGCGCCGTGCAGGGCCTTCACGCCGCGGATGCGGATCACGTCGCCGCCGGCGCCGGAGATCTGGGCGCCCATCGCCACCAGACAGTTGGCCAGGTCGACGACTTCGGGTTCGCGGGCGGCGTTCTCGATGACGGTCTCGCCATCGGCCAGACAGGCGGCCATCATCAGATTTTCGGTGCCGGTGACGGTGACCATGTCGGTGAACAGGCGGGCGCCCTTGAGGCGCGGCACCTTGGCGTGCACGTAGCCGTGCTCGACCTTCACCTCGGCGCCCATGGCCTGCAGGCCCTTGATGTGTTGATCCACCGGACGGGCGCCGATCGCGCAGCCGCCGGGCAGGCTCACGCGGGCCTCGCCGAAGCGCGCCACCAGCGGGCCGAGCACGAGGATCGAGGCGCGCATGGTCTTGACCATCTCGTAGGAGGCGACCGGGTTGTTCACGCCGGCCGCATCGAGGGTGACGGTGTCGCCATCGCGGGTGACCTTGACGCCCATCTGCTCGAGCAGGCGCAGCAGCGTGCCGATGTCGTTGAGGCGCGGCACGTTGGTGAAGGTGACCGGCTCGGTGGTCAGCAGGGCAGCGCAGAGGATCGGCAGGGCGGCGTTCTTGGCGCCGGAAATGGCGATCTCGCCGGACAGGCGGGCGCCGCCGGCAATCAAAAGTTTATCCATCGACAGTCCGGGCGATCAGCCCAGTTCCTTCTGAAATTCGGCCCATTGGGCGGGGGTGTAGGTGTTGAGCTGGAGGGCGTGGATCTCGTTGCCCATCAGCTTGCCGAGGGTGGCATAGACCGCCTGGTGCTGGCGGACCTTGGGCTTGCCCTCGAAAACCTTGCTCACGACGATGCCGGAGAAGTGAACCCCGTCATCGCCTTCGATCTGCAGGAAGTCGCAGTCGAGGCCGGCAACGATCAGGCGTTCGATTTCGCGTGCGTCAAACATCTTTTGATCCTTGGAGAAACTCAGGCGCGCAGCTTGTAACCGCGGGCAAGCATCTGCAGGGTGACGACTGCGAGCACGACGAAGCAGGCGGTCACGACACTGATGCTGGTCCACGGCGACACGTCGGAGGCGCCGAAAAAGCCGTAGCGAAAACCGTCAATCATGAAGAAAAACGGATTGAAATGCGACACCCCCTGCCAGAAAGCCGGCAGGGAATGAATCGAGTAAAAAACGCCGGAGAGCATGGTCAGCGGCATGATCAGGAAATTCTGGAAGGCCGCGAGCTGGTCGAACTTGTCGGCCCAGATGCCGGCGATCACTCCCAGGCTGCCGAGGAAGGCGCCGCCCAGCAGGGTGAAGGCGATGATCCAGCCCGGCTGGGCGATGTTGAACGACACGAAGGGCAGCGACACCGCCAGCACCCCGACACCACAGGCTGCGCCACGCAGCACGGCGGCGATCACGTAGGCGGCGTAGAACTCCCGGTAGGAGATCGGCGGCAGCAGCACGAACACGATGTTGCCGGTGATCTTGCTCTGGATAAGGGACGACGAGCTGTTGGCGAAGGCGTTCTGGAGCACCGTCATCATCACCAGGCCCGGCACCAGAAAGGCCGTGTAGCTGACGCCAGGGAAAGGCTGGACGTGGTCTTCCAGCACGTGCCCGAAGATCAGCAGGTAGAGCACCGCGGTGAGCACTGGCGACAGCACGGTCTGGAAACCGACCTTCCAGAATCGCAGGCACTCCTTGTAGAGCAGGGTCTTGAAACCTTCCATGGGGTCGTCGGCTCGCGTTCTAGTTCTGATTCATGATGCCGACGAAGACCTGCTCCATGTCGGGCTTGCCGAGGGCCATGTCGAGGACGTTGCCGCCCGCCGCACGGACGCCCTCCAGCAGGCCCGCCACTTCATCGAAGCTGTCGAAGCCGAAGGCAAGCTCGGCGCCGTCGGCCCGGGCCACCCGTGCCGCCAGCGGCGCCGGCAGCACGATGGGCGCAGCGAGGCTGAGGGTGAGGGTGTGGCTGGCAAAGCGCTGCAGCAGATTGGCAGTGGTATCGAGCGCGACGATGCGGCCGGTCTTGAGCATGGCGATGCGACCGCACAGGGTTTCGGCTTCTTCGAGGTAATGGGTGGTCAGCACGATGGTGTGACCGTCCTCGTTGAGCTTGCGGATGAACTGCCACAGGCCCTGGCGCAGTTCCACGTCGACGCCGGCGGTGGGCTCGTCGAGAACGATCACTGGCGGGCGATGGACCAGCGCCTGGGCCACCAGGGCCCGCCGCTTCATGCCGCCCGAGAGCATCCGCATGTTGGCGTTGGCCTTGGTGGTGAGATCCAGGTGGTGCAGGATCTCGTCGATCCAGTCGTCGTTGTTCTTGAGTCCGAAGTAGCCCGACTGGATGCGCAGCATCTCGCGCACCGAAAAGAACGGATCGAAGACCAGCTCCTGGGGCACCACGCCAAGGGCCATGCGGGCGGCGCGGTAGTCGCGCACCACGTCGTGCCCCATCACTTCGAGAGTGCCGGAGTCAGGCCGCGCCAGGCCCGCGAGACAGGAAATGAGCGTCGTCTTGCCCGCGCCATTGGGGCCGAGCAGGCCGAAGAATTCGCCCTGCCCGATCTCCAGGTCGACGCCGGCGAGCGCCTGCAGGGAACGGAAATGCTTGGTGACGCCGGCAATGCGGATCGCAGGGCTCATGGGAAAAACCGGGAGAGGCGCTCAGCGCCCGAGAGGCAGAATGGTATCGACGTCGTAGAGGGACGCCAAGCTCACCAGCGCGGCGGGGGCGCCGGTGATGGAGAACTGCCGGCCGGCGCCACGGGCTGCCCGCGTCCAGCTGAGCAAGAGGGCCAGTGCGGCCGAATCCACCTGGGTGACGGCAGCCAGGTCGACAACCCGGTCGGCCGCGGCCACGAGCGCCCGCCCCGCCTCGCCCAGCGGCGCGACGGTGGCAAGGGTGAGCGGACCTTCGAGGGTCAGCCGGGCGCCGTCTTCGCGGATCATTTCTTGGCAGAGACCGTGGTTTCGAGCTGCTTGTTCTTGTCCTTGAGGGACTTGATCAGGCCGTCGATGCCGCCGGCCCGCACTTCCTGGCCGAAGCTGTCGCGGTAGTTGGTGACGAGGCTGACGCCGGCCACCATCACGTCGTAGACCTTCCAGTTGTCGCCCTGCTTGTCGAGGCTGTAGTCGATCTGCACCGGCTTGGCACCGGCCTGGCGGACTTCGGTGCGGACCACCACGTCGGTGTCTTCGGGCTTGGCCTTGAGGGGCTTGAAGTCGATCTGCTGGTTGCGGTACTGGGTGAGCGCGTTGGAATAGGTGCGCACCAGCAGGGTCTTGAACTCCTGGGTGAGCTGGGCCTTCTGGTCGGCGCTGGCCTGCTTCCAGTCCTTGCCCACGGCGAGGCGGGTCATGTGGGCGAAATCGAAGTACGGCAGCACCTTGGTCTCGACCAGCTCGACGGCCTTGCGGGTGTCGCCGGACTGGATCGCCTTGTCCTGGCGGACGATGGTGATGACGTCGTCGGTCACGCCCTTCACGAGGGCGTCCGGGGCGACGGTGTCGGCTAGGGCGGCGAACTGCACGCCAAGGCCGAGGACGAGAGTGGCAATCAGGGAGGAGATTTTCTTCATCGCGTATTCTCTGTGTTCTTGTTCGTATTGGGGATGGCGCGCTCCGGCTTATTCGGCGCCGGAATCGTCGTCTTCATCCTTTTCCCGCGGCGGGCGGCCATCGTAGACCTGACTCCGGCGGTACTGGATGTAGAAGCTGCGCATGTAGCCGTACTTGTCGAGGGCAGCCTGATCGGCGGTGGTGTCGGCACCGAGCAGTTGGGCGCGACGGTTGATGAAGCGCAGGGCCGTCAGGCGGTTGCGCTCGCCGATGTCCTCGACGCCCCAGATCGGGTCAACGTTCAGATCACCCACCAGGCCGACGGTGTCACGCAGATTGCTCGGACCGAGGAGCGGCAGCACCAGGTAGGGGCCATCGCCCACGCCCCAGCGGCCGAGCGTCTGGCCGAGATCCTCGTCGTGCTTCTCGAGGCCCATTTCGGTGGCGATGTCGAAGATGCCGAAGATGCCGATGGTGCTGTTGATCAGCAGGCGCCCGCCATCCGACAGGCCATCGACAAACTTGCCCTGGAGCAGGTTGTTCACCCCGATCCAGAAGTCGCCGAGGTTGCCGAAGAAGTTGCCCACCCCCACCTTTACCGGCAGCGGCGCCAGATCGTAGACCTGGGCCACCGGGCGCATCACGTAGCGGTCGGCGGTTTCATTGAAGCTGAAGGTTGCCCGGTTGAGGGGCTCCAGCGGGTCCTTGGGATGTCCGCCAGTGCCGGCGCAGGCCGACAGGCCAAGGGCCAGCAGCAGCGCCAGGGCGCCGCGCCGCACGGGGGTCGAATCGGGTGTGCTGTTCTTCATGGCTTTTCCGGAGGCTGGCCGGGCCGCCTCCGCTCTCTGTCGTTGTTCCGGTTCTGCCTTACTTGGCCGGTGCGGAATCGCCCTCGGCCTTGCCGAACATGAACTGGCTGATCAGCTTTTCAAGCACAACGGCCGACTGGGTCTTCTTGATGACTTCACCGGGCGCCAGGGTCTTCTCCTCGCCGCCGGGATCGAGCCCGAGGTACTGCTCGCCGAGCAGGCCGGAGGTGAGGATGTTGGCGAAGGTGTCGGTCGGGAACTTGTAGCGCCCATCCACCGTGAAGACCACCTCGGCCTGAAAGCGTTCATTGTCGTAGCGGATCTGCTCGACTCGCCCGACCACCACGCCGGAGCTCTTGACCGGCGCACGCAGCTTGAGCCCGCCGATGTTGTCGAAATTGGCACGCAGGGTATAGGGCGACTGGATCTCGGAGCCGGAAATGCTGCCCACCTTCAGCGCCAGGAACAGCAGCGCGGCGATACCCATCGCCACGAAAACCCCGACCCACAGATCGAGCGTCGTGCGACTCATCATAGACCTCTGAACATGAAAGACGTCATCACAAAATCGAGCGCCAGGATGGCCAGCGCCGAACTCACCACCGTCCGCGTGATCGCCCGGGACACGCCTTCGGCGGTCGGCACGCAGTCGTAACCTTCGAAGACGGCGATCAGCGCCACCGCCACGCCAAAGGCGAAACTCTTGTAGACGCCGTTGAGCACGTCGTACTGGAAATCCACAGCGGACTGCATCTGCCCCCAGAAGGCGCCGTGGTCGACGCCGATGAAGACCACGCCGATCAGCCAGCCGCCAAAGATGCCCATCGTCGAGAACAGCGCCGCCAGCAGCGGCATCGAGATCACTCCGCCCCAGAAGCGCGGCGCAACCACGCGGGCGATGGGGCTCACCGCCATCATGTCCATCGCCTTGAGCTGCTCGGTGACCTTCATCAGCCCGATCTCGGCGGTGACGGCAGAACCGGCACGGCTCGCAAACAGCAGCCCGGCCACCACCGGCCCCAGCTCGCGCAGCAAGGAGAGCGCGACGAGCGTGCCCATCGCCTCGGTGGAACCGTAGCGCTGGAGGATCTCGTAGCCCTGCAGGCCGAGCACCAGCCCGACGAACAGGCCCGACACCAGGATGATGAGCAGCGAGAGGACGCCGCTGAAATACAGCTCACGGATGGTGAGGTGCAGGCGCGTGAAGGACTGCCCCGAATACACCAGGATCAGCCACAGGAAGCGGGTGATGAAGCCCAGCTGCCAGACGCCATTGATGGCCATGCGGCCGAGCTTGCGGAACACGCCCCCCATCAGGCTGCGCCTCCGGTCAGGGCCGTGGCGTAGTCGCCGGCCGGATAGTGGAAAGGCACCGGCCCGTCCGCCTCGGCGTTGACGAACTGATGCACGAAGGGGTCGGTGGAGTTGCGGATCTCGTCGGGCGTGCCTTCGGCGACCACCCGGCCCTCCGAGATGAAGTAAATGTAATCGACGATCTGCAGGGATTCGTGGATGTCGTGGGTGACGATCACCGAACTCGCCCCGAGGGCATCGTTGAGGCGCCGGATCAGCTGGCCGATCACGCCGAGGGAGATCGGGTCGAGGCCGGTGAAGGGCTCGTCGTACATCAGCAGCATGGGGTCGAGGGCGATCGTCCGGGCCAGCGCAACCCGGCGCGCCATGCCGCCGGAGAGCTCGCCGGGCATCAAGCGCGCGGCACCGCGCAGGCCGACCGCGTGGAGCTTCATGAGCACCAGATCGTTGATGAGCTCGGGCGACAGATCGGTGTGTTCGCGCAGCGGAAAGGCCACGTTGTCGAAGACCGTCATGTCGGTGAACAGCGCCCCGAACTGGAACAGCATGCCCATCCGCCGGCGCATGGCGTAGAGCGCATCGCGACCAAGGCCGGCCACATCCTGCCCATCCACCGTGACGCGCCCGCCGCAGGCCTTTTCCTGCCCGCCGATGAGACGCAGCAGGGTCGTCTTGCCGCTGCCACTGCCGCCCATGATGGCCACGACCTTGCCCCGCGGGATCGACATGGAGATGTCGCGCAGGATCGCTCGTTCGCCATAGGCGAAGCGCACGTTTTCGAGTCGGACGAGAGGCTCTGACATGGAAAAATGTTGCAATGCGGGAAGTCGATTGTAGCAGAGGGTTTGTTTCGTGGCATGCGGGGAAGCCCCATGCCGGCCAGAATTACCTCGTGACATCAAGGCGTTGAGCATCCCGAAGCGGGCTTCGCCAGAGCCGTTTATAATGCACGGTTTCGGTCCGCCCGCAGCACCAGACCCAACCCGGCCTGCCACGCGTAGCGCGACATTCTCTTCGATCTTCCCCGCCGATGCAGGAAAAAATGCAGGACAAATACCTCCCCGCCGACATCGAACGTGCCGCCCAACAGTATTGGGACGACAGCGCCGCCTTCCGCGTCTCCGCCGACGCATCCAGGCCGAAGTACTACTGCCTGTCGATGTTCCCGTACCCGTCGGGCAAGCTGCACATGGGCCACGTGCGCAACTACACGATCGGCGATGTCCTGTCCCGCTTCCACAAGATGAAGGGCTTCAACGTCCTGCAGCCCATGGGCTGGGACGCCTTCGGCCTGCCCGCCGAGAACGCCGCGATCAAGAACCAGGTGCCGCCCGCCAAGTGGACCTACGACAACATCGCCTACATGAAGCAGCAGCTCAAGTCGCTCGGCTTTGCCATCGACTGGAGCCGCGAGCTGGCCACCTGCACGCCCGAGTACTACAAGTGGAACCAGTGGATCTTCCTGCGCATGCTTGAAAAGGGCATCGCCGAGCGCAAGACCCAGGTGGTCAACTGGGATCCGGTCGACCAGACCGTGCTCGCCAACGAGCAGGTCATCGACGGCCGCGGCTGGCGCACCGGCGCGGTGGTCGAGAAGCGCGAGATCCCTGGCTACTACCTCAAGATCACCGACTACGCCGACGAACTGCTGGGCGATCTCGACCAGCTTGGCGGCTGGCCCGAGCGCGTCAAGCTGATGCAGGCCAACTGGATCGGCAAGAGCACCGGCGTGCGCTTCGCCTTCAAGCACGACATCGCCGACGCTGATAACGGTGGCGGCCCGATCGGCGACGGCAAGCTGTGGGTGTTCACCACCCGCGCCGACACCATCATGGGCGTCACCTTCTGCGCCGTGGCCGCCGAACACCCGCTCGCGCTGCACGCCGCCAAGTCCAATCCGGGCCTCGCCGCCTTCATCGAGAAGTGCAAGCACGGCTCGGTGATGGAAGCCGACATGGCCACGATGGAGAAGGAAGGCCTGCCCACCGGCCTCTACGTCACCCATCCGCTCACCGGCAAGCAGGTCGAGGTGTGGGTCGGCAACTACGTGCTGATGAGCTATGGCGACGGCGCCGTGATGGGCGTGCCCGCTCACGACGAGCGGGATTTCGCGTTTGCGAAAAAGTACGGCATTGAAATCAAGCAAGTCATCGCGCCGATTCAACTCGTAGGAATCACGGGCACCCTCCAAGACAAAGAACAGCAGCTCTACTGGAAGGGAAATACTGATGACTTCTCCGTAGATGCTTGGAGGCCCAGCTACGCGGAATATGGGGTTTTGGTGAACTCTGGCGCGTACGATGGCCTCTCAGCTGCTCAAGCCGTCGATGCCATCGCGGCCGACCTCGCCGCCCAGGAAGTCGGCGAGAAGAAGGTGCAATGGCGCCTGCGCGACTGGGGCATCTCCCGCCAGCGCTACTGGGGCTGCCCGATCCCCATCATCCACTGCGACAGCTGCGGCTCGGTGCCCGTGCCCGACGACCAGCTGCCGGTGGTGCTGCCCGAAGACTGCGTGCCGGATGGCTCCGGCAACCCGCTGCACAAGCGGGAGGATTTCCTGCACGTCGATTGCCCCAAGTGCGGCAAGCCGGCCCGTCGCGAGACCGACACCATGGACACCTTCGTGGATTCGTCCTGGTACTACGCCCGCTACGCCACCACGTTCGGCGCCGACAAGATGGTCGACGACGAGACCAACTACTGGATGACCGTCGACCAGTACATCGGCGGCATCGAGCACGCGATCCTGCACCTGCTGTATTCGCGTTTCTGGACCAAGGTGATGCGCGATCTCGGCCTCGTCGAGTACCGCGAGCCCTTCGCCCACCTGCTCACCCAGGGCATGGTGCTCAACAACGCCTTCTTCCACAAACCCGAAGGCGGCGGCAAGAACTACTTCTGGGAAAGCGAGATCGACATCCAGAAGGACGCCAAGGGCCAGATCACCGGCGCGACGCTCAAGAAGGACGGCACGGTGCTCGAGCACGAGCTCACCACCATGTCCAAGTCGAAGAACAACGGCGTGGACCCGCAGGCCCTGATCGAGCAGTACGGTGCCGACACCGCGCGCTTCTTCATGATGTTCGCCGCACCGCCCGAGCAGACCCTCGAATGGTCCGACGCCGGCGTCGAAGGCGCCTACCGCTTCCTGCGTCGCGTGTGGAGCTTCGGCCACGTCTTCGGCAGCGAGATCCGCCCGCAGATCGGCGTCCAACGCCAGCTCGCCGGCGCCAAGCTGCCGGAAGCCCTGGCCGCCTTCCGCCGCGAGATCCACCTGCTCCTCAAGCAGGCCAACTACGACCTGGGCAAGCAGCAGTTCAACACCGTGGCCTCCGCGACCATGAAGATGCTCAACGCCCTCGAAAAGGCCCCGCGCGAAGGCGCCCTCGCCGCCGAGGTGATCGAGGAATGCTTCGGCATCCTGCTGCGCGTGCTCTCGCCGCTCACCCCGCACATCAGCCACGCCCTGTGGGCCCAGCTGGGTTACGGCGACGACATCCTGGCCGCCGCCTGGCCCGAGCCCCTCGAAGCCGCGCTGGTGCAGGATGAGGTCGAGCTGATGCTGCAGGTGAACGGCAAGCTGCGCGGCTCGGTCCGCGTGGCCGCCGATGCGCCGAAGGACACCATCGAAGCGGTCGCCCTCACCCATGAGATGACCATCAAGTTCCTCGAAGGCCGCCCGGCGAAGAAGGTCATCGTCGTGCCCGGCCGTCTCGTCAACATCGTCGGCTGATCGAACGGAGGTTTCGCGTGATGCGCATCCAAGCCTGCCTGCTGCTCGTCCTGCTCGCCACCGGGTGCGCCAGCACCCCTGGCGACCGTACGTGGTACCAGAGCCTCGCCAACGAAAACGCCCGCCGGCAGTACGAACCCGGCCGCGACATCAACCGCGAACCTCCGCCGCCCAGCTTTGATGCCTACGAGCAGGAACGCCGACGCCTGAGAGAGAACCAAGCCAAATGAACGCGCCCCACTCCGCCGGCCGTCGCCGGGCCCTGCTCGCCCTCGGCGGCGCCACGCTCCTCGCAGGCTGCGGCTTCCAGCTGCGCGGCGCCCGCCCGCTGCCCTTCGACTCGATCTACCTGAACATGTACCAGTACTCGGAGCTGGCCGCCGCGATCCGGCGCCAGATCCGGGCCAACGGCAACACCATCGTCACCGACAAGGCCGAAGACGCCCAGGTGCGTCTCGAGGTGCAGGCCGACGTCAAGGACAAGGTGATCCTCGCCCTCAACACCCAGGGCCGCGTCCGCGAATACCAGCTGCGCCAGCGCTTCATCTTCCGGCTGGTCGGCAAGAACGGTCAGGAGATCATGCCCTCCAGCGAGATCTTCCTGCGCCGCGACCTGGCCTTCGACGACACCCAGCTCCTCGCCAAGCAGCAGGAAGAAACCCTGCTCTACCGCGACATGCAGAACGACCTCGTCCAGCAGCTGATGCGTCGCCTCGCCGCCGCCAAGATGCCGGAAGCGCCGCCTGCCGCCGCGCCCGCCCCGGCGCCCGCAGCCAAGCCGTGAACCTGCGCCCCGAGCAACTCGCCGCGCACCTCGACAAGCCCCTCGCCCCGCTCTACGTCCTGCACGGCAACGAGCCGCTGCTGGTCCTCGAAGCCGGCGACGCCATCCGCGCCGCCGCCCGCAAGCAGGGCTACGCCGAGCGCGAGGTGCTGGTGGCCGGCCAGGGTTTCAAATGGACGGAGCTGCAGTCCGCCGCCGGCAACCTGTCGCTGTTCGGCGCCAGCAAGCTCGTCGATCTGCGCATCCCCAACGGCAAACCCGGCCGCGATGGCGGAGAAGCCCTGCAGCGCTACGCCAAGACCCTCGACGACGGCATCGTCACCCTCATCACCCTGCCCGAGCTCGACTGGGCGACCCGCAAAGCCGCGTGGTTCGTGGCGCTCTGCGAGGCCGGCGTGGCCATCGAGACCAACGCCCCGGAGCGCGACCGCCTGCCCGACTGGATCGCCCAGCGCCTCGCCCGCCAGCAGCAGAAGGCCGGCCCCGAGGCCCTCGCGTTCATCGCCGACCACGTGGAAGGCAACCTCCTCGCCGCCCACCAGGAGATCCTCAAGCTGGGCCTGCTCCACCCCCCGGGCGAGCTGAGTTTCGATGCAGTGCGCGAGGCCATCCTCAACGTCGCCCGCTACAACGTCGATTCCCTCCGCCAGGCCATGCTCGAAGGCGACGCGGCCCGCTGCGCACGCCTTCTCGAAGGCCTCAAGGGCGAAGGCGAGGCCCCGCCGCTCATCCTGTGGGCGCTCGCCAACGAGATCCGCACCCTCGCCAACCTGCGCCAGGGCCTTGACGAAGGCCAGCCCCTGCAGGGCCTGATGAAGGCCGAACGGATCTTCGACGACCGGCGCCGTCAGGCCATCCAGCGCGCCCTGCCCCGCCTCGACGGCGCCCCCCTGCGCACCGCCATCTTGCACGCCGCCCGGATTGACCGGATGATCAAGGGTCTGGTCGGCGGCGACGTGTGGGACGAATTCCTCCAGCTATGCCTGCGCCTCACCCGCGGCGCCACGCCGGCACGGCGCTGACCCGCCGGCAATCGATTCAAAGCGAGAAAAGATGGACATCAAGACCTACATGCAGACCGTCGGCCGTCAGGCCCGCGCCGCCAGCCGCGCTGTCGCCGCCGCCTCCACCGACGCCAAGAACAAGGCTCTCCTGGCCATGGCCACCGAGATCCGCGCCCGCAAGGCGCAGCTCCTCGACGCCAACGCTCAGGATCTCGCCGAAGCCCGCGCCAATGGCCTCGAGCCGGCGATGGTCGACCGCCTCACCCTGTCTGAAAAAGGCATCGAATCGATGGCCCAGGGCCTCGAGCAAGTCGCCGCCCTGCCCGATCCGGTCGGCGAGATGACCGACCTCAAGCGCCGCCCGTCCGGCATCACCGTCGGCAAGATGCGCGTGCCGCTGGGCGTCATCGGCATCATCTACGAAGCCCGCCCCAACGTGACGGCCGATGCCGCCGCCCTGTGCCTCAAGTCCGGCAACGCCGCCATCCTGCGCGGTGGCAAGGAAGCCCTGCACTCCAACCAGGCCATCGCCGCCTGCGTGCGCGCCGGCCTGGCCGCCGCCGGCCTGCCCGAGATGTCGATCCAGGTCGTCGAGACCACCGACCGCGCCGCCGTCGGCGAGCTCATCACCATGCCCCAGTTCGTGGACGTGATCGTCCCCCGCGGTGGCAAGGGCCTCATCGAGCGCATTTCCAACGACGCCCGCGTGCCCGTCATCAAGCACCTGGACGGCAACTGCCACGTGTACGTGGACGAACGCGCCGATCCGGCCAAGGCCCTCGCCATCGTCGAAAACTCCAAGACCCAGCGCTACGGCACCTGCAACACCACCGAATCCCTGCTGGTGGATGCCGCCATCGCCCACGCCCAGCTGCCCGCCATCGGCGCCATGCTCGCCGGCAAGGGCGTCGAGCTGCGCGCCTGCCCGGCGTCGCTGGCGATCCTGCGCGAAGCCGGCGTGCCCGAAGCCCAGCTCAAGGCCGCCGTCGAATCCGACTGGACCGAGGAATTCCTCGCCCCGATCATCGCCATCAAGGTCGTCGCCGGCCTCGACGATGCCATCGAGCACATCAACACCTGCTCGTCCCAGCACACCGAATCCATCGTCACCGAGGACTACACCCGGGCGATGCGCTTCCTGCGCGAGGTCGACTCCGCGTCGGTGATGATCAACGCCTCGACGCGCTTCGCCGACGGCTTCGAATACGGCCTCGGCGCCGAGATCGGCATCTCCACCGACAAGATCCACGCCCGCGGCCCGGTCGGCCTCGAAGGCCTCACCAGCCAGAAGTGGATCGTCTTCGGCAACGGAGACGTACGCGCCTGACACCCGCCCGACGCACATCGCGCTTTCCCTGCCGGAAGTCTTCCGGTTAAGATTCAAACGCCCGTTCGAAATCGAGTAGAAACTCGATGAACGGGCGTTTGCCCATCAAAACCGAGGAGACAGCCATGCAACCCATCCTTCGCCGCGCATTCGTCGCAGCCAGCCTCACCACCGCCCTCTTCGCCGCCCTGCCGGCCCATGCAGCCGACGTCGCCGGCGTGCGCTTTGACGACCGGAGCACCGTCGCCGGCAGCGACCTCGCCCTCAACGGCGCCGGCCTGCGCACCCGCTTCATGCTCAAGGTGTACGCAATGGGCCTCTACCTGCCCCGCCACGCCGACACCCCCGACGCCATCGCCACCCTGGCCGGCCCCAAGCGCATCCAGATCGTCACCCTGCGCGACCTCACCGCCGAACAATTCGCCGACGCCCTCGTCGAGGGCCTCAAGAAGAATCACAGCGAAGCCGAGTTCGCCAAGCTCCAGGCCCGCAGCGACGAGTTCCGCAACGCCCTGCTGGCCATCAAGGCCGCCCCCGCGGGCACCCAGATCCGCCTCGAATGGCTGCCCGCCAGCGGCACCCGCCTCTCGGTTGGCAATGACGCCCGCGGCAAGGACATTCCCGGCGAAGACTTCTATCGCGCCCTGCTGCGTATCTGGCTGGGCGACAAGCCCGTCGACGCCGACCTGAAAAACGCCCTGCTCGGCAAAGGCTGAGCACCTTGCCCGGGCCGTGCCGCAGGCGCAGAATTCCGGCATGGCCCCCTTGTTCAATCCCACCGCCACCGATCGGCCGCCTTCCTCCATTCCGGCTTTTTCCGCGGTGATGTCAGCGCCATTCGGCGCGGTCGGCGTCCTCAGCGACGATCAATTGATCCAGACAATCGAATTCCTGCCCCCCGGCCAGCCGGAGATTTCCCCGGCCAATCGGCTCGCCGAAAAGGCCATCGGGCAGCTGGCCAATTATCTGTCGGACCCGGATTTCCCCTTTGATCTCCCGCTGGCCGGCCGTGGAACGCCTTTCCGGCGCCGCATCTGGGCCGCCATCGCCGCGATTCCCCGGGGCGCCACCCGCAGCTACGGCGAACTCGCCCGCGACGCCGGCAGCATCGCCCGGGCCGTCGGCCAGGCCTGTGGCGACAATCCCTTTCCGCTCGTCATTCCGTGTCACCGGGTCGTCGCGGCCGCCGGCGTGGGCGGATTCGCCCACGAGAATCATGGCCACCTAATAGACACAAAACGCTGGTTATTGCGCCACGAAGGCGCGATCTGAATTCCGGCAATACGCCGGATCATCGCCCGCCGTTTCATCAGAAATTCACATTCAACCAATCGCCATCATGTCCCGTCCCGACCAGCACGCGCCGGAAACGCCGGCCACCCGCTTCCTGCGGCAGCACCAGATTCCCTTCTCCACCCACCTCTATGCGTATGAGGATCACGGCGGAACGAAAGTCTCGTCCCGGGAATTGAATGTCGCCGAACACGCGGTCGTCAAAACCCTGGTGATGGAAAACGAAAGCCGCCAGCCGCTGATCATCCTGATGCACGGCGACCGCAAGGTCTCCACCAAGGAACTCGCCCGCCAGGCAGGGCACAAGCAGATCAGCCCCTGCGACCCGGCCGTCGCCCAGCGCCACACGGGCTACATGGTCGGCGGCACCTCGCCCTTCGGCACCCGCAAGGCCATGCCTCTATTCATGGAGCGCAGCATCCTCGACCTGCCGCTGATTTACATCAATGGCGGCAAAAGAGGCTTTCTCGTCGGCGTCCATCCCCACGACATTCTGCGGATACTCAAGCCAACCATCGTCACAGTGGCGCTTGAATGAATAACAAAAAGACTTGCCCGATCGTCAAATAAAAGTGGCAGAATAAGCGCCTGAATAAAGGCATTGAAATGCCTGCCGTGGCGATTGGTCGTCCAGCCGCCACATTCATCTCAAACGCTGATCGCACTCAAAACGCCACGCCGAAGGACAACACCGCCATGGATATCTCCACCCTTTCCCTTGCCGAATTGCGCCGTCTCCAGACCAAAGTCGAGACCGAAATCCGGCGCCGTTCCGACACGGCCAAGAAGGATCTGCTGAAGCGGATGCAGAAGCTCGCCGCCGAACACGGCATGAGCCTCACCGACGTGATCGGCGGCCAGGAAGCCACCGAAAAGGCCGCCCCCGCGCCCAAGAAGGCTGCAGCCAAGCCCGCCGCCAAGAAGGCCGCCAAGCCCGCCTCGGTGATCAAGTTCCGTCACCCGGAAAACGCCGCCATCGGCTGGACCGGCCACGGCCGCAAGCCCCAGTGGGTGATCGACTGGCTCGCCCAGGGCAAGGCCCTCGACGACCTGCGCGCCACCAGCGCCGAAGCCTGATTCAGCGCATTGCCACGCCCCCGCCGGGCTCAGCCCGGCAGGCCGGCAGTGGGAGCGTGAGCCGGAGGTTCGGCGCCATTGCGGCCGCGTTCGATGAATACGCCAACCCGCCGCACATCCTTCATCACGCCAATCTTGGCAATCGCCAGCTTCACCCACGGGGCGCCAAATTCGTCGAATAACAATTTGACGATGAATTCCCCCAGTGTCTCGATCAGATTGAATTGACGCACCGCCAGTTCGGCGCGAATCCGCTCGATCACCTTGGCGTAATCGATCGTGTCCGCAATGTCGTCATGCTCGGCTGCCGCATCCGGCACGCCAAAAGTCAGGTTGAGTTCGAGCGGCTGATCGGCAACCTGCTCCCGCGGATAGATGCCCACCCGCGACTTGACCCGCAGCGCTTCGATAAAAATGAAATCCATCGTGTGTCCCAGCTAAAATCGCGCACATTCTAGCCCGTACGCCTCCAAAAGCACTCACGCCAAAATGCATTTCGCCCTTTTGCTCCTCGCGGCCTACCTGATCGGCTCCATTCCCTTCGCGGTTGTCGTAAGCCGGCTTTTCGGCATGGCCGACCCCCGCTCCTACGGTTCCGGCAACCCGGGCGCCACCAACGTCCTGCGCAGCGGCAACAAGCTCGCCGCCGCCCTCACCCTGGTGGGCGACGCCTTCAAGGGCTGGCTGGCCGTGTGGCTGGCCGACAGCTTTGCGCCGGGCTTCGGGATCGGCGCCATCGCCGCGCCGGCAGCGGGCCTTGCTGCCTTCTTCGGCCACCTGTTTCCGGTGTTTCTCGGTTTCAAGGGCGGCAAGGGCGTGGCCACCGCTGCCGGCGTGCTGATCGGCGCCAAGGGTCTGCTGGGGCTGGCGGTGCTGGGCGTCTGGCTTGGCGTGGCCTTCACCCTTCGCTACTCGTCCCTCGCAGCCCTGTGCGCCGCGCTGGCCGCTCCGGCGCTGGCCTACCTGTTCGACCTGGGCCCCAACTGGATCACCGCCATCGCCGTGATGTCGGCGCTGCTCGTGTGGCGCCACAAGGACAACATCAAGCGCCTCGTCGCCGGCCAGGAAAGCCGCATCGGCAGCAAGAAAAAGGCCGGCTGAAACGCCGGCCCAACCACAATCCAAAACTCAATCTGCCTGCCCGACCACCATGGGCGGCCGGATGTCCTGCAGACTCCAGCGCGGCCGTACCGCAAACCGCCCCGCGGCGGGCTCAACCGTTTCGCCGGCGGCAAAACGCAGCGCGCCTGCAAAGGCGATCATCGCGCCGTTGTCGGTGCACAGCTCCAGCTCCGGATAGAACACCCGCGCCTTGCGCTTCGCTGCCGCCACATCGAGCTGGGCCCGTAGCGCGAGATTCGCCCCAACGCCCCCCGCCACCACCAGCTGCTTGAGCCCCGTGTGCTTGAGGGCCGCCATCGACTTGGCCACCAGCACCTCGACCACCGCCGCCTGAAATTCCGCCGCCAGGTCCGCCCGATCCTCCGGCACGAAATCCGGCGCCGACGCAGCGGTGAGCACCGCCGTCTTCAGGCCGCTGAAACTGAAATCGAAATCCTTGCTGTGCAGCATCGGCCGCGGCAGCTTGAAGCGCCCCGGCTTGCCCTGCTGCGCCAGCTTCGCCAGCGCCGGCCCGCCCGGATAGCCCAAGCCGATCAGCTTGGCGGTCTTGTCGAAGGCTTCGCCTGCGGCGTCATCCACCGTCTCGCCGAGCAGGGTGTAATCGCCAACGCCCGCCACCCGCATCAGCTGGGTATGGCCGCCCGACACCAGCAGCGCCACGAACGGAAAGCTCGGCGGCGTAGCCGACAGTAGCGGCGACAGCAGATGCCCCTCCAGGTGATGCACCGGCAGCACCGGCACTTCGAGCGCCACCCCCAGGGATTCGGCCACGCTCGCCCCCACCAGCAGCGCACCGGCCAGACCGGGGCCGGCGGTGTAGGCCACCGCGTCGATGTCGGCCATCGCGAGCCCGGTGACTTCCAGCGTCTCGCGCAGCAGCAGCGGCAGACGGCGGATGTGGTCGCGAGAAGCCAGCTCCGGCACCACCCCGCCGTAGGCGGCGTGCAGGTCGATCTGGGAGTGGAGACGATGGCCCAGCAGGCCCCGGCCGGTCTCGTAGATGGCCACGCCAGTCTCGTCGCAGGAGGTTTCGATGCCCAGAACGCGCATGGATCAGCCCGAAGAAAAAACGCGATTTTACCCTTCCAGGCCTCTGGGCCACACCCAAAACTGAAAATTGGGCTTGGTGGACCCGAACGACTTGGTTATACTCTTCGTTTTTCCGTCCAAAGAATTTTCGAGGAAGCACGCAATGCCGGGTATTCGCGTCAAAGAAAACGAGCCGTTCGAAGTAGCCATCCGTCGCTTCAAGCGCACCATTGAAAAAGTGGGCCTCCTGCCCGAACTCCGCTCCCGCGAGTTCTACGAAAAGCCGACCGCCGAACGCAAGCGCAAGCTGGCCGCCGCCGTCAAGCGCCACCACAAGCGCCTGCGCAGCCAGACCCTGCCCCCGAAGATGTACTAAGCAACACCCCGAGTACACGCTTCCCGCTTCGCCACGCGATACGCGCTTCAGCGCGAGCGCGTGGCGTTTGCCTTTTGGTTCGCCAGCCCGCAGCCTTGCCTTGTCGGGCCTGCGTCGCGTCGCCCACCCTTTCGCCAGGAATCTCTTTCGTGTCCCTCAAAGCCCAGATCAACGAAGACATGAAGGCCGCCATGCGTGCCAAGGAAACCGCCCGCCTGTCGGCGCTGCGCCTGCTGCTGGCCGCCATCAAGCAAAAGGAAGTAGACGAACGCATCGAACTGGATGACGCCGCGGTCATCACGGTGTTAGACAAGATGCTCAAGCAGCGTCGCGACTCCGTCACCCAGTACGAGGCCGCCCAGCGCTTTGATCTGGCGAGCGCCGAGCGCTTCGAGATCGACGTGCTCACCGCCTACAAGCCCGCCGGCCTCACCGTCGAGCAGATCGCCGCCGAGGTGGATGCCGCCATCGCCTCGACCGGCGCCGCCAGCGCCGCCGACATGGGCAAGCTGATGGCCGTCCTCAAGCCGAAGCTCGCCGGCAAGGCCGACATGGCCGAGGTTTCCAAACTGGTGAAATCCCGCCTCACCAACTAGGATTCATGAAGATGGCGCCGTAGCGGCCAGGCCGCCGGCGCCGGCTGGCCATCATGATTCCGCAATCCTTCATCCAGGATCTGCTCGCCCGCGTCGACATCGTCGAGGTGATCGAACGCTATCTGCCGCTCAAGAAGGGCGGTGCGAACTATTTCGCCTGCTGCCCGTTCCACGGCGAGAAATCCGCGTCGTTTTCGGTAAGCCCCACCAAGCAGTTCTATCACTGCTTCGGCTGCGGCGCCCACGGCAGCGCCATCAGCTTCCTGATGGAGTACAGCGGCCTCGGCTTCATCGACGCGGTGAAGGAGCTCGCCAGCAACGTCGGGATGGAAGTCCCCCAGGATGACTTCACACCCAACCGCGACCGCGTCCGCGAGCAATCCCTCACCGAACTCATGGCCCAGGCCGCGCGCTTCTATAAAGAGCAGCTCAAGCGTAGCCCGATCGCCATCGACTACCTCAAGGGCCGCGGACTGACCGGCGAGATCGCCGCCCGCTACGGCCTGGGCTACGCGCCCGAAGGCTGGCAGGCGCTGCAGGCCGCCTTCCCCGACTATTCCGCCGCCAGCCTGCTCGAATGCGGGCTGGTGCTCGAAAACGAGCAAGGCCGCCGCTACGACCGCTTCCGCGACCGCATCATGTTCCCGATCCAGGACCAGCGCGGCAACGTGATCGGCTTCGGCGGCCGCGTCCTCGGCAAGGGCGAGCCCAAGTATCTCAACTCGCCCGAAACCCCGATCTTCGAGAAGGGCCGCGAGCTCTACGGCCTCGTCCAGGCCCGCCAGGCGATCCGCGACCAGGAATGCGTGCTCGTCGTCGAAGGCTACATGGACGTAGTCGGCCTCGCCCAGTTCGGCGTGGGTAACGCGGTCGCCACCCTCGGCACCGCCGCCACACCGCACCACATCCAGAAGCTCCTGCGCCTCACCGACCGCGTCGTGTTCTGCTTCGACGGCGACGCCGCCGGTCGCCGCGCCGCCGGCCGGGCGCTCGAAGTCAGCCTCGAACATCTGGCTGACAACAAGACCCTCACCTTCCTGTTCCTGCCCGAAGAGCACGACCCGGACAGTTTCGTCCGCACCGAAGGCCCGGACGCCTTCCGCGCCGCGATGAACCGCGCCCAGCCCCTGGCCGAATTCCTCCTCGCCGAGCTGAAGAAGGACGTGGATCTCGCCACCGCCGAAGGCTGCGCCAGGCTCGTCCACGAAGCCAAGCCGCTGGTCACCCGGATCGGCGCCCCGCTGCTGCGCCTGCAGGTCATCAAGATGCTGGCCGAGACCGCCGGCTTCACCCAGGCCGAGATCGAGCAATCCTTCGGTCTCAAGAACGCCTCGGCCATGCCTCGCCGCAACGACGAACCGCCCCCCTTCGACGACTTCGGGCGAGGCGGTTTCGATCGTGGCGGCTTCGGCAACCGGGGCGATTTTGGTGGCAACAACGGCTTCGGCGGCAACGGCGGATTCCGCGGCAAGCGCCGCCAGGGCCTGCCGCGCCTCCCGCCGCGCCAGGCGCCGCAGTCGGCCATCGAGACGCTCCTCAAGCTGGTCGTCCAGCACCCCGTGTGGGCCGCCCGCCTGCCCATCGACCTGCTGCCCGGCGACACCCCGGAAGGCCTCGCCCTGATCGCCATCGTCGATGCGATGAGCGTCGGCGACCTGCCCACCCACGGCCTGGGCGCCCTGATCGAGCACTACCGCGACACGCCCCATGCGGCGGCGCTGTCCCGCGCAGCCGGCCAACTGGCCGACGAGACCATCGACGACACGACCATTGAACGCCTTTTCAACGACACGCTCTACAAGCTTGAAGCGGATCTGATCGAGAAGGAAATCGTCAGCCTCAACGCCAGAGCCCGCGAGACGAGCCTGAATACGGCCGAAAAACAGCGCCTCAAGGAGCTGATTTCCGCCAAACAGAGACTTAAGCCTCGCCCAAAAGCATCGGATTCGTAATATAATTTTCGGTTTCGCGCAAAACGCGCCGCCGAGACAACCGTCCATCAATCGGACGACAAATCGAGGACCGCCATGACCACGGACAAGCCCAAACAACCTCGCAAGGCCCCGGCCAAGCCGCGCGCCGCGAAGGTCAAGGACAAACTCGCCCCGATGATCGCCGAGGCTCCCTCGGCAGAAGAGGCTGAAGTCCGCCGCACGCGGCTCAAGACCCTGATCGCCCTCGGCAAGGAACGGGGCTACCTGACCTACGCCGAGATCAACGACCACCTGCCGGACGACCTCGTCGACGCCGAGCAGATCGAGTCGATCATCAGCACCTTCAACGACATGGGCATCCAGGTGTTCGACGTGGCCCCGGCCGCAGAAGACCTGCTGATGTCTGAAGTCGCGCCCACGGTCGTTGATGACGAGCAGGCCGAAGCCGAAGCCGAGCAGACCCTGTCCGCCGTGGATTCCGAATTCGGCCGCACCACCGACCCCGTCCGCATGTACATGCGCGAGATGGGCACCGTGGAGCTCCTCACCCGCGAAGGCGAAATCGAGATCGCCAAGCGGATCGAGGAAGGCCTCAAGCACATGATCCAGGCGATCTCCGCCTGCCCGACCACCATCGCCGACATCCTCGAGTCCGCCGACAAGATCTCCCGCGACGAGATGCGCATCGACGAGCTCATCGACGGCCTGATCGATCCGAACGCCGTCGAGGACATCGAAGCCCTCGCCGAGACCGAGGATCTCGAGGTCGACGACGCCGAGGACGACGAAGAGGAAGACGGCGACGGCGCCAGCGGCGCCCAGTCCGCGTCCCTCATCAAGATGAAGGCCGAGGCCCTCGAGCGCTTCGCCAACCTGCGCAGCCTCTACGAAAAGATGGCCGCAGCCCTCCAGAAGAAGGGTTACCAGGACAAGAACTATCTGAAGCTCCAGGAGCAGGTCTCCACCGAGCTGATGAACATCCGCTTCACCGCCCGCACCACCGAGCGCCTGTGCGACGCCGTGCGTCACATGGTCGACCAGGCCCGTGCCCATGAGCGCAAAATCCTGCACCTGTGCGTCGACAAGGCCAGCATGCCGCGTCCGCACTTCATCAAGAGCTTCCCGGGCAACGAGACCAACCTCGACTGGCTGAAGGCCGAGATCGCCGCCGGCCCGAACAACGCGCCGGTGCTGATGCGCATGCAGCCGGCCGTGCTTGAAGAGCAACAGAAGCTCATCGACCTCCAAGACCGCATCGGCATTCCGCTGAAGGAACTCAAGGACATCAACAAGCAGATGTCCACCGGCGAAGCCAAGGCCCGCCGCGCCAAGCGCGAGATGACCGAGGCCAACCTGCGTCTGGTGATCTCCATCGCCAAGAAGTACACCAACCGCGGCCTGCAGTTCCTCGACCTGATCCAGGAGGGCAACATCGGCTTGATGAAGGCCGTGGACAAGTTCGAATACCGTCGCGGCTACAAGTTCTCCACGTACGCCACGTGGTGGATCCGTCAGGCCATCACCCGCTCGATCGCCGACCAGGCGCGCACCATCCGCATCCCGGTGCACATGATCGAGACGATAAACAAGATGAACCGCATCTCCCGCCAGATCCTGCAGGAAACCGGCAACGAGCCCGATCCGCAGACCCTGGCCGAGAAGATGGAAATGCCCGAGGAGAAGATCCGCAAGATCCTCAAGATCTCCAAGGAACCCATCTCGATGGAAACCCCCATCGGCGACGACGACGACTCCCACCTGGGCGATTTCATCGAAGACAACGCCACCCTGGCTCCGGCCGAAGCGGCGCTGTACTCCAGCCTGCGCGACGCCACCAAGGAAGTGCTGGACTCCCTCACCCCGAGGGAAGCCAAGGTGCTGCGCATGCGCTTCGGCATCGAGATGAACACCGACCACACCCTGGAAGAAGTCGGCAAGCAGTTCGACGTGACCCGCGAACGCATCCGCCAGATCGAAGCCAAGGCCCTGCGCAAGCTACGCCACCCGAGCCGCTCGGAACGCCTGCGCAGCTTCCTCGACAACGAAGCCTGACCCGTCGGGCCGCACCCCGTTTCGTCGGGCCCATAGCTCAGTTGGTTAGAGCAGGCGACTCATAATCGCTTGGTCACAGGTTCAAGTCCTGTTGGGCCCACCAATCGCATCAAGCACTTAGGCCAGCCTCATGAGGGCTGGCCTTTTGCTTTTGGCGGTCTCTGCACCGCCACGCCGGCCAAGCGGGGCCGCGCTGGTTATCATCTGCGTTTCGACCACGAGGCCCTGCCATGCTGCTGCTCGCCATTGCCGACAACATCGGCACCATCACCCTCGACCGCGACCACAGGCGCAACGCCTTCTGCGAAGAGATGGTCCAGGGGTTCACCGCGGCGCTGGAATCCTTCCGCTCGGCGGGGGTGCGTTGCGTGGTGCTGCGGGCGAAGCCGGGCAGCACGGTGTGGTCGGCGGGGCACGACATCGACGAGCTGCCGGCCGCCGGGCTCGACCCGCTGGCCTGGCGTGATCCGATGCGCAAGCTGATCCGCGAGATCGAGCTGTTTCCGGCGCCGGTGATCGCGATGATCGAAGGCAGCGTGTGGGGCGGCGCCTGCGAAACCGTGTTCGCCTGCGACCTGATCGTTGCCGCCAGCGACGCCACATTCGCCGCCACGCCCGCCCGCCTCAACGTGCCCTACAACGTGGGTGGCCTGCTCACCTTCCTCAACGCCGCGCCGCTCAACATCGCCAAGGAGATGCTGTTCACCGCCGATCCGCTGTCGGTGGAGCGCCTGTGCAGCCTGGGCGTGATCAACAAGGTGGTGGACAAGGCCGAGCTCGAGGCCGTCACCTTCGCCATGGCGCACCGCATCGCCGCCAACGCGCCGCTGTCCATCGCGGTGATGAAGGAGCAGCTGCGCATCCTGGCCGGCGCCCACACCATGTCGCCAGAGGACTTCGAGCGCATCCAGGGCCTGCGCCGGGTGGTGTACAACAGCCGCGATTACGCCGAGGGCGTGCAGGCCTTCCGGGAGAAGCGCAAGCCGGTGTTCAGGGGCGAATAGCCCCCGCCCGCTACGTGCGCAAGCGTACGGCGGCGCGGGCCTGATCGGCGTAGAGTCAAGGCTTGATCAGGGCTCTTCCGATGAAGCCATCGCGCCTGCGTGCCCATTTCGTCTCGCACCTGCAGCGGCGCCGCGCCGCCCGGCACTTCCTGCGCCATTTCAGCTTCGAGCTGTTCCGCCACGCGCCGGTCAGCAAGACGGTGCCGCCGGATCTGGCGCGCACCCTCACCGCCGCCGCCACCGAAGCGCCGGATCAGCTGCTCGCCCGCCTGCACAGCCACCCGGACGGGCTGGACGCCCAGCAGGCGGCCCGCATCCGCCGGCGCACCGGCGAGAACGTGGTCCTCCACGAGAAGCCCCTGCCCGCCTGGCTGCACCTGTGGCATTGCTACGTCGATCCCTTCAACCTGCTGCTGTCGGTGCTCGCCGCCGCGTCGTGGTATTCGGGCGACCTGAAGGCGACCACCGTGATCGGCTGCATGGTGGTGCTGTCCACGCTGATCCGCTTCATCCAGGAGCGCCGCTCCAGCCGCGCCGCCGACGCCCTGAAGGCGATGGTGAGCAGCACGGCCACGGTGCTGCGACGGCAGACCGACAACCCCGCCGCCCCGGTCGAGACGCGCCACGTGGAGGTGGAAGGGCGTAACGTGCGCTGCGTCGAGATCGCCCCCCGCGATCTCGTGCCCGGCGACATCGTGGTGCTGTCGGCGGGGGATCTGGTGCCTGCCGACCTGCGCCTGCTGTCGGCCCGGGATCTCTTCGTGGGCCAGGGCGCGATGACCGGCGAGGCCCTGCCGGTCGAGAAGTTCGACACCCAGCGCCGCGCCACCGCCACCAGCCCGCTGGAGATGGACAGCCTCGCCTTCATGGGCACCACCGTGCTCAGCGGCTCGGCCACCGGCGTGGTGCTCGCCACCGGCGCGCAGACTTATTTCGGCACCCTGGCCGACCGGGTCGCCGCTGTCGAGCAGACCCCCACCGCCTTCCAGGCCGGCGTGAACAAGGTGAGCTGGCTGCTGATCCGCTTCATGGCGGTGATGACGCCCATCGTCTTCGTCACCAACGGCCTCACCAAGGGCGACTGGCTCGAGGCAGGACTGTTTGCCATGTCGGTGGCCATCGGTCTCACGCCGGAGATGCTGCCGATGGTGGTCACCTCCACCCTCGCCAAGGGCGCGGTGCTGCTTTCGCGGCGCAAGGTCATCGTCAAGCGGCTCGATGCGATCCAGAACTTCGGGGCGATGGACGTGCTGTGCACCGACAAGACCGGCACCCTCACCCAGGACCACATCGTCCTGCAGCGCCACACCGACATCGACGGCCGGAAATCCGTCGAGGTGCTGCAATACGCCTGGCTCAACAGCCACTACCAGACCGGCCTCAAGAACCTCCTCGACGTGGCCGTGCTGGCCGGGAGCGACGAACTGGGCAAGCTCGATCCGGCGCGGGATTTCCGCAAGGTGGATGAGATCCCCTTCGACTTCCAGCGCCGGCGCATGTCGGTGGTGGTGGCCCGGCAGGATGGCAGCGACCCGCAGCACCTGCTGATCTGCAAGGGCGCCATCGAGGAGATGCTGGCGGCCTGCAGCGCGGTGCGCCGCGGCGATGCCACCGAGCCCCTGACGCCCGAGCTGCTCGCCCACATCCGCGCGCAGACCGACACCCTCAACGCCGACGGCCTGCGCGTGGTGGGCGTGGCAACCAAGCCCCTGCCGCCGGGCCAGGATCGCTGCAGCGTGGCCGACGAGGCCGGCCTCACCCTCGCCGGCTACGTGGCCTTCCTCGACCCGCCCAAGGACAGCGCCGCACCCGCGCTGGCCAGCCTGCGCGCCAACGGCATCACCGCCAAGGTGCTCACCGGCGACAACGCGCTCGTCACCGCGCGGGTGTGCCGGGAGGTCGGGCTCGATGTCGCCGGCACCCTGCTGGGCAGTAAGGTGGCCGGGATGGACGACGCCACGCTGCGCCGGGCGGTGGAATCCACCACCGTCTTCGCCAAGCTGTCGCCCCTCGACAAGGAGCGCGTGGTGCGGGCGCTGCGGGCCAACGGCCATGTGGTGGGCTTTCTCGGCGATGGCATCAACGACGCGCCGGCGCTGCACGCGGCGGACATCGGCATCTCGGTGGATACCGCCGCCGACATCGCCAAGGAGACCGCCGACATCATCCTGCTCGAGAAGAGCCTGATGGTGCTGGCCGACGGCGTGCGCGAAGGCCGCAAGACCTTCGCCAACATGCTCAAGTACATCCGGATGACGGCCAGCTCCAACTTCGGCAACGTGTTCTCGGTGCTGGTGGCGAGCGTCTTCCTGCCCTTCCTGCCGATGCTGCCGATGCACCTTCTGCTGCAGAACCTGCTCTACGACATCTCCCAGACCGGCATCCCCTTCGACAACGTGGATGAGGAATCCCTGCGCACGCCCCAGCACTGGAACGTGGAAGGGCTGGGCCGCTTCATGCTGTGCTTCGGGCCGATCAGCTCGATCTTCGATCTGCTCACCTTCGGGCTGATGTGGTTCGTCTTCCACGCCACCACCCCGGCGGCCCAGACGCTGTTCCAGTCCGGCTGGTTCGTCGAAGGCCTGCTCTCCCAGACGCTGGTGGTGCACATGATCCGCACCCGCAAGCTGCCCTTTGTGGAGAGCCGCCCTGCCCTGCCCCTGGCGGCGATGACGGCATTCACGGTGCTCACCGGCATCGCCATCGTGATGGGGCCGCTGGCGCCCTACTTCAAGCTCGCGCCCCTGCCCGGCAGCTACTTCGGCTGGCTGGCGGCGATCCTGCTGGGCTACGCGGGGCTGATCCAGGCCATGAAGGCCTGGTATGGCCGGCGCTTCGGCTGGTGAGCCCGCTCAGGCCGCGCGGGCCTTGCGCCGGGCGTACCACCGCATGATGGGCTGCACCGAGATGCCGTGGACCAGGATGGACGCCGCCACGGTGAGCAGCGTCATCGAGATCAGCTCATCCGCCAGCGGGCCGGAAACCCCGCTGCGCAGCGCAAACATCAGATAGAACACCGAGCCGATGCCGCGGATGCCGAACCAGCCGAGCATGGCCCGCTGGTGCCCCGGCAGGCGGCGCCGATACGTCACCACCAGCACGGCCAGCGGGCGCAGCACGACGAACAGCAGCGGGATGAACCACGCCTGCGACAGGCGGAACCCCGCGTAGGGCAGCATCGCGCCGATGATCAGCACGATGGCCAGCTCGGCGAGCTTCTCAAGCTGCTGGTTGAAGACCTCCACCGCGTGGCTCATGGCGGCGCTGGCGTGGTGGGAATGGGTCTCCCGCTCCTCGTGCGCGGCGGCCTGGGGCGCCGCGTCCAGCGACACCGACCCCGGCAGCGGATCCTCCCGCACCCGATGCAGGGCCAGCCCGGCCGAGAACACCGCCAGAAAACCCGACGCCAGGCACAGCTGGGCAACCCCGTAGGAGATGGCGATCAGCCCGAGGCACAAGAACTCGTCCAGCCCCACGGCGCTGTGGTGGCGGGTGCGCAGGTAGATCACCAGCTTGCCGATCAGTGCCCCGAGGATCGCCCCGATCAGCAGCCCGCCAGCCGTCGTCCACAGCAGATCGACCAGCAACCAGCGCCAACCCCCTTCGCCCAGCTCGTGCCGGTTCATCAGCCCGAGGCCCAGCAGCACGAAGGGAAAGGCCGCCCCATCGTTGAGCGCGCCCTCCCCGGCCAGGCTGAAGCGCACCCGGTCGGGCCGCGAGCCGGGCTCCGACTGCACACCCGAGGCCAGCACCGGATCGGTCGGCGCCAGGATGCCACCCAGCAGCACCGCCTCGCCCGGCGACAGGCCCAGCCCCCACACGCCCACCACTGCAATCAGCGCAACGGTGAGCGCCATCGCCGGAAACGCCAGCACGCAGGGCAGCACCCAGCGCCGGTCGAACATCGGCACACCCAGCTTGAGGCCAACGGCAAACAGGGAAATCAGCACCGCGATCTCGGCCATCAGGCCCAGCGCGTCGGCGTAGCGGGTGGGGTCGGGCTCGACCAGCCCCAGGCCGCCGGGCCCGAGCAGGTAACCCATGCCCAGATAGATCATCGCGCTGCTGAGGGGCAGCCGCTGGAGCAGCGTGCCCGCCAGCACCATGCTGATGAGAAGGACGCCGAGCAGCAGCGACCAGTGGTAGACAGTCATGAGAAGACACCACGGAACACGCGCGCGTGTCTCACGCGGAGTCTCGCGCAAGCGTGGTCGACCATCATGCGCCCAAGCGGGCTGCACCGTGCGCCCTTGCGTCGCCCGGCCGGCCGAAACGAGGCGCAAAAAAAGCCAGGCGGGGCCTGGCTTCGTTCGATGGGGCGATGCGGATGTTCAGCCGCGTCCGGCGAGCCGCTTGAGGAAATCCGAAAAGCCGCTCATCTCGGCCTCGAACTCCAGCGCGTGGATGCGCTCGCCGTCCAGGAAGCGCGGCAGGTAGGAGACATCGCGCCCCGTCGCGGTGTCGATCAGGCCCGGAAGGCAGGTGGTGGCGGATCTGACGCCAATCTCCTGCAGCGCAGCGTGGGCGTTGTGGTCGTAATCGCCGCTGGGGTAGCAGTAATGGCGCGGCTCCGGCAGGCCCTGGCCGCGGATCACGCTCGCGCAGGCGGCGAGGTCGTCCTTCAGGCGCTGGGGCACGCCCACCGGGTAAAGATGGACGTGGCCGTGGAGCTCGATGGCGCAGCCGAGGCCCGGGATCCGGGCGAGCTCGTCGGGGGTCACGTAGTCGAAGCGGCGCGAGGCCAGATCCAGCTCGGCGTCGCTCACGCCCACCGCCGCGGCAAAGCGTTCGACGAATGCCCGGTTGGCGACGGGATCGGCGATGGCTTCGAGCTGCTCGACCAGCGCCTCCACCAGCCGGCGGGTGGCCGGCCGATCGGCTAGCACGTGATGGCCATCGATGCCGGGCCCGAAGCCGGACAGGTCGATCTCGGACTTGCCGGATTTCCAGAGGATGTAGTTGAGTACCACCGGCGGGATCGGATTGCCCCGCTCGAAATACTGGGTGCACAGGTAAAGGGTGGAGGGCACGCCGTGGCGGGCGAGCACCGGCAGCAGCGCCTGATAGGTGGAATACCAGCCGTCGTCGAAGGTCAGCACCACCGGCAGCGCCGGGCGGGCCTGGGGCGTGGCAAGGCCATCCACCGCCGCATCCAGCGGCACCACGGTGAAGCCCTTGTCCTTCAGCCAGCGCACACGGGCGTCCAGGTGTTCGGCCGAGCAGAACAGCAGCGGGTTGAACTGGCGCTCGTCACCGATGTTGCCCCCGTGGTAGCACAGGATGCGCAGCTTCGAGCGGGTGAGGCGACGGGAAAGACCGAACAGGCCCAGCGCACGCGCGAGCCACAGAACAGAGAGTTTGAGCGTCTTTTTCATGCGGATCGATTGACCATCACGCCAGCCTGCGCCAGCGACTGCGCACTGTAGCAGAGTCTCGCCGACGGCCGGGTGCGCAAGGGCACGCCGCCATGCAGATCAGGTGTGAAAAGGTGAACATCCGGCGTTCGATCGGCCGAATGGCACTGCCCGGCATGGGCCAGGACGGGAACGGAGCGGGGAGGAAGAAAAGTGCGACCGCCGGAAGAGGGATGCTGCCTGGAGGCCTCCCCGGCGGTCAGCGCAAACCCGATACGGGTATGGAGGAGTCATTGCCTTAACGACGGATGAATCCGATTTCTTTAGCTGTCTGAAATAAAAATTTTCGTGTCATGATCAACCAGCCCGGCGCTCCCCGCAGGCTGGCAGCCCGACGAGCCTTGGCGTAGAGTTGGAAGAATGAAAGGACAAAGATTCCTGCGCCGCTTCGGCTATGCCCGTAGCGGCATCGCCGTGGCCTTCCGGCGCGAGCGCAGCATGCGCACTCACGGCGCGGCCGTGGTGGCGGTGGTCATCTTCCTCACCCTCACTGGCGCCCCGGCCGTGTGGTGGGCGCTGATCGGGCTGGCCGTCGGGCTGGTGCTGGTGGCCGAGATGGCCAACACCGCCATCGAAACCCTGGCCGACCGCCTCCACCCCGGCCAGCACCCTGAGATCGGCGTGGTCAAGGATGTGGCCGCCGGCGCGGTGCTGGTGGCCACCATCGTGGCGATCGTGGTCGGCGTGGCCTATCTGCTGCGCTAGGCGCTAGAGCGTCTTGAGGTATTCGACCAGCGCCTCCTTGTCGGCGCGGCCAAGGGTTGTGCCGAACTCATGGCCCTGGTTGCCGCTGCCCCGCTGGGTGGTGTCCATCCGCGTGCCGACCTGCTTCGCCCCTTCACCTTCGGTCACGAAGCCCACCTTCACCGGATCAAATACGTCGTAGCCCCGCCAGAAGGCCTTGGGGCGGTCGGCGGCCGGCTCCAGCAGATCGCGCAGGGTCGGCACCGAGCCGTTGTGCAGATAGGGGCCGCGCAGCCAGATGCCGTCGAGGAAGGGGATCTTGTAGCCGGGCAGGTCTTCCTCCACCAGCCCGCGCCGGTCGATGCCCATGCCGGCGACGATGCGATTCGCCTTGATGGCGGCGTCCTTGTTCCAGGTATCGAGACGCCCCTTGTCGGTGCCCACCTCGGCCAGCGGCAGCCGCGTGCCGGTGCGCGGGCTGGCGTGGCAGGCGGCGCAGTGGGCGTCGAACACCGGCTTGCCGGCGGCGGCCCGGGCGGCGTCGATGGGGAAGGGATACTTCGGCGGCGGCAGGTTCGAGAGGTAGTCCTGCAGCCACTTCACCTGAGCCAGGAAATCCGCCTTGTTGGCCGGCGCCGCGCCGAGCACGCCGAGGGCCGAATCGACCATCACCGAGTGCACGTCGTGGGTGTCGCCGGCGTAATTGGGGAGCTGGCCGGTCTCGGCGTGGTACTTGCCGAGGTTCCACACCGCCGGGATGTCCGCCGGACCAAAGGCATCGTCCATGGGCGCACGGATCATGAAGTAGCGGGTGAGGTTCATCCCGTCGTCCCGGCCGCGCCCCCAGTCCGGAAAATCGCTGCGGTAGATCCACGCGAACTGGGCCTCGCGTTCCAGCAGGCGCTTCTTGGTGATCGGGATGATCACGAAGCGGTAGAGCAGCCGGTCGATGATGTCCAGGTCGGTCACCCGGTCGATCTCGGCCATCAGGATGTCGGCGTTGAAGCGCGGGTCGCGGGCACAGTCGATCAGCAGGCGGAAGAAGTTTTCGATATTCACCGTATGGCCCGGCCCGCCCACCACAAAAACGGGGTTGGAATCCGGGCTGGTGCGGTAGCTGGTGGTGTGGCAGGCCGCGCAGTTGTTGGCGACGCGGGCAAAGCCGATGGTCTTGCGGGTGAAGCCCACGGGCAGCTCCTGGCCCTGCTCCCAGGCCACGCCCAGGGCCGCATAGCCACCGGGGGCGACCTTGCCGTCCTGGCGGAACTTCTCGGGAAACACCCGGGGCAGCACGTAGAAGATCCAGTAGGGCACGCCGGCGTCGTGCTCGGCGCCGATCGACCCGTACTTGAAGCGGCTCTCGGCGGATTCAAACACCCAGGCGGGCTGCGGCTCCTCGCGGAAGCCCCGGCTCCAGCCCAGGTAGATGCCCGCGACCACCAGCAAGACCAGGGCCAGCAGCCCGGCACTCAGGGCGGCGCGGCGGATTTCCAGGGTTCGGGAATTCATGGTGTGCTCCCGCTCAGAAGGTTTTGAGGAATTCGACGAGGGCGGCCTTGTCGTCGGCCGGGAGTTCGGTGCCGTAGGCCCGGCCCTCGTGGCCGCCGTTGCCGTTGCCCGGCTGGGTGGTGTCGAAGCGGAAGAAGGGCTTGCCGCCGGCCTCGGGCAGGTTCGACACGAAGCCCACCTTCACCGGGTCGAACACGTCGTTGCCGCGCCAGAACACCGCCGGGCGCCGGACCGCGGGCTCCAGCAGGTCGCGCAGACTGGGCACCGAGCCGTTGTGCAGATAGGGCGCGCGCAGCCAGATGCCGTCGAGCGGCATGTTGGCGTAGCCGTGGGTCTTGCGGAACTGGGTGAAGCGCCACGGGTAGTCGGCGTAGAGCGTGGCCTGATTCACTGCCAGGGTGTAGGTGTAGGAATCCAGCCGGCGACGGTCGGTGCCGATCTGCGCCAGCGGCGTGACCCGCCCCACCTGATCGCCGCTGAAATCCCGCCCGGAGGCGCCGTGGCATTCGGCGCAATATTCCTTGTAGATGGGCGCGCCGCGCGCGGCCAGCGCCGCGTCGACCGGAAACAAGCGCGTGAAGGGCGGCGGCTCGGCCTCGAGGATCCACTCTTCCACCCGCCGGATGCGATGTACGTCGAGGGTCGGCGGTGTGGTGCCGGTGCCGAAGGCGGCGCTCTTGTTGCGCTCGGTCATGTCGGTGTTGTTGCCGTCCCAGTGCAGCTCCATCGGCCGGGGTTCGCGGCGCGGGCGCTGCAGCCAGATCGACGGGAAATCCGCCGGGGCGTCGAATTCCTCGGGCGGCAGGTGATCCATCGGAAAGTTGAAGATCACCTTGGCCGAGTTGAAGGTATCGACCCGCCCCGGCCCCCAGGGCTGCTGGCGATACACCCAGTCGAAGCGCCCCTTCAGGGCCAGCACCCGGTCGCGCATGATGCCGATGGCGAGCGGATACACCACGTAGCGGTCGAGCAGGTCGAGATCAGCCCCCTGACGCTGGATTTCCGGGATCAGGTATTCCTTCGAGAACTTCGGGTCGGCCGCGCAGTTGAAGAAGAAGGTCTCGAAGCCCTGCATGTTGAAGAGCGCCGCCGGCATGCCCGCCACCAGCAGCGGCGGCTGGCCGGGCGCGGTACGCACGGTGCTGGTGTGGCACACCGCGCAATTCACGAAGACCCGGTCCACGCCCTGGTAGCGACGCTTCGAGGTGCCCACCGGCAGATCCTTCAGGCTGCCGTCGGGGTTCGTCTCGTAGAGCATCCCCAGCGACGCGTAGCCCTTGCCGGGCAGCAGGTGGCCGCACACTTCGGGCAGCGCCCGCCAGATCCAGTACGGAAAACCCATCTCGTGCTCGCCGCCGGTGGAGCCGTACTTGAAGTGCTCCACCGGGTCGGCGTAATCCACCGGCGAATCGCCGCCGAAGCGCCCGACGAGCCACAGGACGACGGTGGCCGGCAGCACCACGGTGAGCGCAAAGAGGATGAGGAAACGGCGTTTCCAGCGGTGGGTGGGCGGCACGGCGCGGTGGGGCATGATGGCCTCCGTTCTCTCTCAGTGCGCCCCGGTGGCAAGGCAGGGGCGCAGGGATTCGTAACCGCCCGCCAGCAGGGCGTCGGGGTCGGGCTCGCGGCCGGTCTCGAGCCGCAGCATGGTGGCGACCACGGCCTCCATCTCCGCCCGCTCGGGGCTTGTCGCCCAGGCGGCCGGATGGATGCCGAAGGCGGGCAGCATGGATTCGGGCGGCATCGGCGTCTTCTCCCGCGCGGCGGGCAGACGCCGGGCCATCGTCAGCCGCACCAGGATGCGTGGCGCGCACTGGCGGAGGCGCGCCTCCAGTTCGTCCCGCGGGCCTTGCAGGAAGTTGGGCGGAAACTGCTCGGCGCTCAGGTGGCAGGCGGCGCACCAGGCGTGGAAGGCCGCCAGCGGCCTGGGCTGCGGCGTGCCCATGGGCGCATCCCGGGGCGGCGTGTCGGGGGTTTCGAGGCGGGGCGTGGGCGGCACGCCTTGCGGTGGTTTGGGCGGGGCCTCACCCAGCATCTTGAGCAAGGCCGTGACCAACGCCGCGCCGGGGATCGGCCTGTCCGCCAGCAGGGCGGCGCCCTCCGGGCTGGCAGCGAGAGCGTCCATCGCGCTGGCGAGTGCCCGGCTGTCGGTGCGCAGGCGCAGCTGCAGCGGGCCGGCGCCGGCCTTCAGCGCGCGGGCGTCGACGCGCTCCAGCCAGTCGCCCCCGGCCAGGCGCGCGGCCTCACCAAGGGCGAAGGCCGGCTGGGGCGGCTCGCCGGCGAGGGACAGGCGACTGATCCGCCCATCCGCCAGATCCAGCGTGGTGCCGCCCGGCCCACGGCAACGGGAGGCCCGGGAGGCCGGCTGCGGCACGCAGTCCAGCGCCAGCACCCCGCGCGGCAGGCTACCTGCCCGACGCGCAAGCGCAGCCTCAACGCGCGGCCACTGGCCGTCGGCGACGAACTCGGCAACGCCGGCCACGGCCTCGGCCAGCGCTTCCGGCGCATCGGCCCGCCACCACGCGTCCGGCGGGCGCGGCGCGAGGGGCTCGAAGCGGGCCGGCACATGGGACAGCGCCAGCTGCGCCGGCAGCGCGTCGGGCCAGCAGGTGACGCCCTGGAGCGGATTGCGGTTGGGCAGGTCGGAGCGCCCGATGGCCAGCCCGTCCGGCCACAACTGGTTTGCGCGGCTGCGCAGGGGGCGGGCAACGGCTTCGTCGAAGGCGGCGTCCGGGCGCCCAGCCCGGCCACCCGCCAGGCGCAGGCGGACGGCGGCCGCAAACAGCCCGGCCCGGCAGGCTGTGCCGGGGTCGCCCGGCCCGCAGCCCTCGCGCCACAGGCGCTGGGAGAGGGCGAACAGGTTGGCGCGCCGCACACCCTTGTCGATGGCGTAGGGCAGATCGACACCGCGCCCGGTCGGAATGCCGTAGAAGCGCCGCCCCACGGCGTCGAGCCGCGCGGCGATGGCCGGGTTGGCGTTGGTCTCGTCCCACAGGGCGCGGGAGAAGATCGGCGCGCCGTTCTGGTGGCAGGCGAAGCAGATGTTGCGGTTGGCGTAGAAGACCCGCGGCTGGCCGCCGGCCCGGTAATCCTTGACCAGCTGGAACTCGAAGCGGCCCGCGGCCTCGTTGTAGCTGATGACTTCCAGCACTGCCGATTTCTCGGCGTAGCCGATGTAGAGCCGGTCCTTGAGGAGCGGCGCGCCCGGCGCCGGAGGCGCATCGACGGCCAGCACGACGCGGGGAAAGCGGAAGTAATCCGGCGCCGCTGCGGTGCGCTGCAGGGAGCGGCCGAGGGGGATCAGCACCGGCTTGACCGGCGGCAGCGTGCTCGCCCCGTCGCGGGCCAGCAGCGGGTCGAGTCGGGCGAGGAGCGTGTCGAGGGGAAAGGGCACCATGTGGCCACCACGGCCGTCGGCAAAAAGTTGGTCGAACAGCGACACGCCCACCGGCGGCATGTGTGGCCCCGGCGCGGCCGGATCGACGACCCAGGCGCGCATCGGTGCGGGCTCAGCCGCCACCGTCAGCGGCGCCCGGACGATGACGAACGCGGCCAGCAGCATCGACTGCAAGGCCCGGCGGATCGTCACGGCGCGCCACCCGGGTTGCGCCGGCCGGGGTCAGCCTGCCGAGGCCAGCAGCTTGCGTTGCTGGGTGCCGGGCCAGCAGTCCTCCTGGGCCTGGCCGGTCTTGATGAAGGCTTCCCGCCCCTGCTCGTCCATCGCCTTGTTGTAGAGCGTGAAGTTGAGGGCGAAGCCCTTGTCGAGATAGGCGCGGCCCAGGTAGAGGCCCGGGCGGATCATGCGGATCTCGTCGCGCACCCGCAGGCCACGGCGCCCGGCGAGGAAATCGGGGTATTCCTGATAGCCGGAGATCTCGTCGGTGAAGAAGTAGTCGATGATGATCGACTCGCGCCGGGCGTCGAGCAGGCTTTGCCCGCAGTAGAGCTTGGCCGGGAAGAGCAGCCAGGTTTCCTTGCCATTGAAGTTCATCTTCTGGGGCTCGCCCCTCACCAGTTCGAGCCTCTTGAGGACGGACAGATCCTCGATGCGGTTGCGCAGCACCCGCTCGTCCCGGTAGAAGACCTTGCCCCGCCACAGGGTCTCGCCCACCTCCTCCAGCACCAGGCCCTTGAGCTGCAGCGCGGTGCCGGCAAAGCCACCGACGAGCTCGGCCAGCCGCAGCTTGCCGCTGCCGCCCTTGGGCAGCAGGATGCGGCCGTCGAAGGCACCGTCGGGGATCGGCCCGGCGGTCAGGCGGGCGTAGATCTGGTCGAGCTGCTCCTGATCGAGGGTTGCCAGGTAATCCGGGGTGATCCTGGCGATCTCGGCGGTGGGGATCGGGAAGGCGTGATCCACCTGGGCCAGGTCGGGCTTGGAGGCGTAGCTCTTGTCGTAGGGCGCGAAGGGGATGTTGGGCTGGGCGGTCTTCTCGGGCCCGCAGGCGGCGAGGCCTGCCGCGGCACACAGCGCGACGACGGCTTGGAGTGCTTTCATGGCGGCTCTCCCTACAGGGTGGCGAGGAAGGCGGTGACGGCCTTCTTGTCGGCCTCGGACAGATCCTCGCCGAAGCGGTGACCCTCGTTTTCCACCAGCTGGTCGCAACTCTGGTAGTTGGCGGCGATGAAGTCGTGGTGCTGGCGCAGGACGTCGACAAAGCGCGAGGGGTTCTTCAGCACCTCGTCGGCAATCGCCTGCAGGGTCGGCACCAGGGCCTTCTTGCCGGCGGCCTCGAGCCGGGCCGGGTCGCGCTTGGCGAGGAAGAGATCGCCGACCAGCTGCTTGTGCTGCAGGCCGTTGAGATAACCGGCGCTGGTGCCCATCGGGATCTTCACCTGCCCGAAGCCATGCAGCGGCTTTTCGACCTTGCCCTCCAGCGGACGGATGCCCATGTCGATGAGCAGGTCGGCGTTGGTCAAAGTGATCTTGCGGCCGCGGGACGTGGGGTGAAGGAGTTCGGCCATCGAGCGCTTGTAGAGCTCGAAGCGGCCTTCGACGCTCGGGTCGTAACGCACGCAGTCGGGCTGGCTGGCCAGCAGGGCGTTGTTCTCGCCGGCGTAGCGGGCGCGGTGGAAGTCGTTCTCCTTGTTGGCCGGCTTGCCGCACACCTCGGGGCCGATGGCGTTGTTGTGCATGAAGGGCGCGGTGGCCCACACGTTCACCAGCGACACGTTGCGGTAGTAGCCGCGGCCGCCGTTCTTCATGGCGTCCGCCTCGGGGATGTCGGCCACCACCGGGCGGGCGCGCAGGGTCTCGTTGCCGTATTCCATGTAGAGGTGGCCGGCCATGTGGTTGGAGTGCAGCGCGCGGCAGCGGAAGGTGCCAACTTCGGTGACCGGCGTGGCCTGGTCGTTGCCGAGGAAATCGGCCCTCACCTTGCGCGGGTGGGCGTCGCTGGGCGCGGCAAAGTCGCGGCTCTTGAAGGGGCCGCCTTCGGCTTCGGGGATGCTCGAATGGCAGCGCGCGCAGTTCTCGGCAAACACTTCCTGACCGCGGGCCACCGCGCCCTTGCCGAATTCCTTGTCCAGATCGGCGATCAGCTCGGCGCGCCCATAGCTGCCGGCAGCGCCCTTGGCCTTGCGGGCGTTGGCGCGGGCGACGTACAGGTCGGTCTCATCGGATTCGGCCGAGGCGAAGAAGTCGAGGAGGTTCTGCAGGCGATCCTCCACCGCCCGGAAGTTCGGGCAATCGCGCCGGCACTGGCCGACGTTGAACGGGGTCTGACCGAAGCCACGTTGCTCCGGGTCCACCTGGCGCATGTCGGTAAAGTGATTGACCCAGCACTGCTCGGAGCAAGAGCCGATGTTGAAATACACCCGCTGGATCGCCTCGTGGGCGCCGGTGGAATCCTCGCCGCCCTTCAGGATGTGGTGGATGCCCGGCAGATTGACCTTGGTGCCGCCCAGAAACACCGGCGTCACGTCGTCGCTGCGGGTCGAGAACTGCCAGCACTTGCCCTGGCGGTTCGGCTCGCACCAGCACTTGGCCTCGTCCTTCTCGGCGCCGCAGTCCGCCACCTTGCGCCACTTGCTCACCGATTCACCCTTGAACACCGGGCGCTGGGCCACGTTGACGAGCGCGTTGATGGTGCCGGGGTTGTTCACCTGATCGTGGGAGATCGCCGAGGTGTCGGTCACGCCAGGGCGGGCGTGGGCGAACATCTGCCATTCCAGCGCCGACTTGGGCATGCCGGAACCCAGCAGCTCGGACATCCGGGTGTACTGGTTGCCCACCAGGCCCTTGATGTTCTCCCACTTGGGGTGGGCCGGGTCGGCCGGCGGGTTGAGGGGGTCGAAGGCGATGTGGCACGAGCCGCAGCTGGTGCCGATGAGGAAAGGCGGCTCGATGGAGCCATCGGCCAGCTTGCTCACCCGGCTGTCGGATTCGACGCCGGTACGCGCATCCAGCTTGCTGTCGAAGCCGGCCCAGCTGGCGGTGCCGCCGTTGAGGGCCTTCCACTTTTCGGGGTCGAAGCGCGGGTTGGGAAACTTGCGGATGCCCAGCGCACCGGTGGAGCTGCCGAAGCGCAGGTCGCACGCCGAGTGGCGCTGGTCGAGCTTGCCGCCCTGGCTGTGGGGGTCGTCCGCGTCGAGGGCAGCGTCCTTCAGGCCGCAGGCGGGGTCGATGTAGCCCTGCTTGCCCACGTACTTGAGGAGCACGTCGTCGCCCGGGCACCAGTCGAGGCCGAAGGTTTCGTCGGGCGTTTTGGCCGGGCAGTTGGCGTCGCCGGGCTTGCAGCAGGACGGATCGTTGATGATGCCCCAGGCCCAGAAGCGGTCGTCCCGCTGGTCGGTGCGCAGCACCCGGTACCAATCCACCAGCACGCCCACGCGCTGCTGGAAGGTGTAGGTGTGGAAGCGCTCGTTGCCGCCGGTGGCCTTGAACCAGATCAGCCGGCCCACGCACTCCGATTCGCTCAGCCCTTCGCGGGCGCAGGCTTCGACGTAAGGCTGGTTCTGATCCTGCACGCCGGTTTCGGGCGCCTGGGCGTGGGGCTGTGCGGGCTGCACCGCGGGGGTGTTCTGGGCCAGCGCCCCCGATACGCCGGAGACATCGGCCTCAGGACGGAAGGACCAGAAAGCGATTGCGGCAACGGCCAGGGCAAGCGCCGCCAGATAGGTGCGTTTCATGGTTGCATCCCCTTCCGAAGATTGCAGTCCGGCACCTATCCCCACCGCCTGGGAATCCATGTTCCGTCGGTCGGTCGCGGGGCTCTCTGTCGGGGCCGGTCATGATGGTGTTATAGCAAAGATCATGACCGTCGCAATGCAACATGCCCTAAGGTCAACCCGCCCGATGAATTTCACAGTTGATCCCACGCCGGCACCGGGCCGAGACGTTCGGCCAGGTAGTCGGCCAGCGCCCGCACCCGGGTGGGCAGGTAGCGGTTGCTCGGGAACACCGCGTTGATGCCCACCTCGGGGCCCGGGTAGTTCTGCAGGATCACCGCCAGCCGGCCCGCCTTCACCGCCGGCGCGGCAATGAAGCTCGGCTGGCGGCAAATGCCCAGCCCCCGCTCGCAGGCATCCAGCAAGGCCTCACCGTTGTTGGACTGGAGGCGGCTCTTCACCGGCACCCACACCGTCTCGTCGCCCACCCGGAAGGGCCAGCTCGACCGGGGCGTGCCGGTGTAGCCCAGGCAGTGATGCCAGCCCAGATCTTCGGGGCGCTCGGGCATGCCGTGGCGGGCGAGGTAATCCGGCGAGGCCAGGGTGAGCATCCGCGACGAACTCAGGCGCCGCGCCACCAGGGTCTGGTCGAGCTGGCCGGTGATGCGCACCGCCATGTCGATGCCGCTCTCGATGAGATTCACCTGGCGGTCGTTGTAATCCACGTCCAGCGTCACGTCGGGGTACAGATTGACGAAATCCGCCACCAGCGGCGCCAGATGCCGCACCCCGAAGCTCACCGGCACGCTGATCCGGATCGGCCCTCGGGGCGCCCGCCCGCCCCCCGACAGATCGCCCTCGGCGGCGCCCACCAGCCCGAGGATCTCGCGGCAGCGCTCCAGGTACACCTCGCCCTCGGCCGTGAGCTTGAGGCTGCGGGTGCTGCGGGCGATCAGCTTGACGCCCAGATGGGCCTCGAGCCCGGTGATCTGGCGCGTCACCATCGAGCGGGCGAGGCCCAGATGCTCGGCCACGGCGGTAAAGCTGCCCGTCTCGGCCACCCGGACGAAGACGTCCATTGCATTCAGTCGGTCCATTGTTTCAATTTCAGCAACAAAGATGTCTCGATTAAAGGCTATTTTTGAACGAATCAAAAGCCTAAAGTTCGTCTGCATCAATGCAGGCAGTCGATGAACTGCCGTCAGGAGCCCCCAGATGAGCCGACACCCTGTTCTCTTCGTTTCCCACGGCGCACCCGACGTGCTGCTCAACGCCAGCGCCACCGTGGCCGCGTGGGCGCAGCTCGGCGCCGAACTGCCCCGCCCGAAGGCGATCCTGGTGATCTCCGCCCACTGGGCCGCCCGCGAGCCGACCGTCAGCACCGTCGCCACGCCGGACACCATCCATGATTTCGGCGGTTTTCCGCCGGCGCTCTACGCGATGAACTACCCGGCCCCCGGTGCGCCGCAGCTGGCCGCCCGGGTGCGCGAACTCCTCGCCACCGCCGGCCTGCCCAACGCTCAGGTGCCCGACCGCGGCCTCGACCACGGCGCGTGGATTCCCCTCAAGGCCATGTACCCGGACGCCGACGTGCCGGTGGTGCAGTTGGCGCTCCAGCCCTTCGCCGGGCCCGACTGGCATCGCCGCATCGGCGCGGCGCTGCGCCCGCTGAGGGACGAAGGCGTGCTGATCCTCGCCTCCGGCGCGGTCACCCACAACTTCGGCTGGCTCACCTGGGGCACCAACAGCGCCCCGCTGGCCAAGTCGGTGGCCTTTGCCAACTGGGTGGGCGACGCCCTCGAACGGGACGACCGCCCGGCCCTGCTCGACTACCGCCGCCTCGCCCCCTACGGCGCCGAGGCCCACCCCAGCGAGGAGCACCTGCTGCCCCTGTTCGCCGCCCTGGGTGCCGCCAATCCCGGCGAAAAACCGCTGCGCCTGGAACCCGAAACCACCTATGGCGGTCTGGCCATGGACGCCTATCTCTGGCAGGACGCCAGCCCCGCCCCTTTCACTCCGGAACACTGACCCGAATGAACACCGCCTCCCAACGCTACTCCGGCCCCGCCATCGCCGCCCACTGGATCATCGCGCTCTTGATCCTCGCCGCCTGGCCGCTGGGCGCCTACATGCACGAACTGCCCCTGTCGCCCACCAAGCTCAAGCTCTACTCGTATCACAAGTGGATCGGCATCACCGTGCTGCTGCTCTTCGTGCCGCGCATCCTGTGGCGGATCACCCACCGCCCGCCGGCCGCGCTGCCGATGCCCGCGTGGCAGCACAAGATCGCCGAAGGCACCCATCACCTGCTCTATCTGCTGATGGTGCTGGTGCCCCTGTCGGGCTGGCTGATGAGCTCGGCCAAGGGTTTTCAGACGGTGTATTTCGGCGTGCTGCCGCTGCCCGATCTGGTGGCCAAGAGCGAGGAACTCGGCGACCTGCTGAAGGAGGTCCACGAAGCCCTCAACTTCGGCCTGCTGCTGCTTGTCGGCCTGCATGTGGCGGGCGCCCTCAAGCACCACGTCATCGACCGCGATGCCACCCTGCGCCGCATGCTGCCCTTCGGCAAATAACGAATCTCGAATCTCCAGGAGAAACCCATGAACATCCGCTTCATCGCCCTGCCCGCCGCCGTGCTGCTGGCCGCCGGCACCGCCCAGGCCGTCGAATTCAACCAGGTTGACGCCGGCAAGAGCACCCTCGCCTTCAGCTCCAAGCAGATGGGCGTGCCGGTGCCTGGCAACTTCAAGCGCTTCACCAGCCAGATCAGCTTCGACCCGGCCAAGCCCACCGCCGCCCACACGACCCTCGAGATCGACCTCGCCAGCATCGACGCCGGCTCGAAGGACGCCAACGATGAGGTGGTCGGCAAGCAGTGGTTCAACGTGAAGGCCTTCCCCACCGCGAAGTTCGTGTCCACCAGCGTGCGTGCGCTGGGCGGCAACAAGTACGAAGCCAGCGGCAAGATGACCATCAAGGGCCAGACCCGCGACGTGGTCGCCCCCTTCACCTTCAAGCAGGAAGGCGCCAGCGGCGTGTTCGACGGCGGCTTCGTGCTCAAGCGGATGGATTACGGCATCGGCGAAGGCCCGTGGGCTGATGTGTCCGCCGTCGCCAACGAGATCGACATCAAGTTCCACGTCGTGGCCAATGCAGCCCCGACGAAGAAGTAAGCCCCAACCCCAACTCAAGACCTAAAAGGAAAACAGCATGAAGAAACTCACCGCCCTCGCCCTTGCCGCCGCCGCGATCTCCACTTCGGCCCTGGCCGCCCCGGAAACCTACGTGATCGACGGCAGCCACACCCTGCCGCGCTTCGAATACAACCACATGGGCTACTCCCAGCAGCTGTCGCGCTTCGACAAGACCACCGGCAGCGTCACCATCGACCGCGCCGCCAAGACCGGCTCGGTGGACGTGACCATCGACACCACCTCGGTGAGCACCGGCTCGGCCCTGTTCAACCAGCACATCCAGGGCGAGGACTTCCTCGCCACCGAGAAGTACCCCTCCGCCACCTACAAGTCCACCAAGGTCGTCTTCGATGGCGACAAGGTGGCCGCAGTCGAAGGCAACCTGACCCTCAAGGGCGTCACCAAGCCGGTGACCCTGACCGTCGTCTCCTTCCAGTGCATGCCGCACCCGATGGTAAAGAAGGACGCCTGTGGCGCCACCGCCACCGCCAAGGTCAAGCGTACCGACTTCAACATGGGCAAGTACGCCCCCTACGTGGGCGACGAAGTGACCATCACCCTGCCGATCGAAGCGATCAAGCAGTAAGCCTGCCCGGCGCCGCGCGACCTCCTGCGCGGCGCCTTCCGCCTTCCGCCACACGCGTTCTGCGTGGATAATCGTCTGCAGCACAGAGACATACGGAGGGTGTATCCATGGCATCGAACGCGACGCACACTCGCGCGGAGAAGATCAACTTCTCTCGCACAGACGACCTGCGCAATTTCTGCGCAGCGCCCGGGTACACCGGCCAGCGCACCCCCGGCGTCAGCGCCCCGCTCGGCTATCTCGACACCTACGGCAGCACGCTCGACCAGGATTTCGGGCTCGACCTTCCCGTTTTCGCGGCGCTGCTGCCGCAGCTCGCCCAGACCGACCCCGACGGCACCGCCGTACTGCTCGCCGCGACCTTTCCGCCAGAGCAATCCCTCCCGCCGGCCGCCGCCGACCGCTGGCTCGATAAAATGCTGAAATCGCTGCAGGACACCCTTATCGGCGGCGGCAACATCGGTGGCAACCTCAGCGCCAGCGTCGAGGCCGGCCTTCGCGCCGCGTGGCGCAAGCAGGCCGCTGCCGGCTTCAAGACGCTGCTCGCCGGCGACGCGCCGAGCATCCGTGTCAGCCCCTACATCACCATCACCGCCTCGCGGATCGGCAAGGGCGGCGAGTTGCGCAAGGGCGCGCGGCTCGTCGTGCACGTCAAGGGCCTGCCAACCACCGTCCTGCAGAAGCTGGAGCAGCCCTTCGTCGTCAAACCCAGCGGCAGCACGGCCACGGTACGGATCGGCGCGCGCGACGTGCAGCGCATCGAGGAGGCCGCCACCTCGGTCGCCGGCGCGCGTGCCCAGGCTTCCCGGGTCCTGCGCTACGCCAGCTACGGCAAGGGCAGCGTGCTGGCCTTCGGCCCGAGCGCCGCCATCGATCTTTACGACAGCTACACTGCGCCATCCGGCGCCGGCTTCGCCACTGATTTCGCGGTTCGCTCGGCCAAGAGCCAGAGCGGCAATGCCCTCGGCTTCGGCGCCGGACTGGCCGCAGGTGCAGCCGTCACCGCAATCGGCATCACCGGCGCGCCGGTGATCCTCGTCGGGCTCGGTGTCGGCATCGTCGTTCAGGCGGCGTGGGGCTATTTCGGCGGCGACGACGCCAGCGCCAACCTCATCAAGGGATGGCTCGACTGATGCTGAATCCACCGTCACGCGTCGACCAGCTTTACGCCGCGCTTTGGAGCAGCCCGCTGCTGTCGGCCCTGCTGTGGGGATGCTGGGCGGCGCTGCGCTTTGACGAACGCGGCTGGGCGTGGGGCATTGCCGGCGCGGCGGCGCTGCTTTCAGCCGCATGGTTCGGATATGTCGCGGTGTGGTCGCGATTTGGCTCGGCCCATAACCTGTGGGCGCCTTGGGCGCTCTCCGCCATCATGCTGTGGCCAGCCAGCCAGGCGCTGGCGCCGGCCTTCCTGGACGTGACAGGCGCGCAGATCGCGGGCATTGACCTCTTCACCCTCGCGCTTCACGCCGGCAGCCTGATCACCGCAGCGCTGTGGCATGCGCGCTTCGCCCCACTGCCCGCCGCCGACGCGCAAGCAAAGCATCTCGACTGGCCGGGAACGCGGATCAACCTGCGCCAGCGCACGCTGTCGGCACAGCATGGCGAATCGTCCGGCCTGCCCGGCGCGCTGGCCGCCGGCGTAGGATCGGTGCTGCTGTACGGCTGGCTCAAGACCCGTTTCGATCTGCCCGAGCGCATCGCCATCGCGGTGATTGCAATGAACGCGGTGTCGTTCTTTGTGTATTTCGGAGCGCTGGGCCAGATCCTCGGCCAAGGCTTGCGCCTGCACCAACTTGAAAGCCGATTTCCCGGCCGGCTCTTTAGCCACGAAGCCCTTCCCCAACTGGAAGCCGCCCGCCGTGACAGTTGGCCAGCCCGTCTGTTCCGTTAGAGTCACGGGGAAGCGCACGGCCAGCCGGCACACCCTGCAATCCGCTGCAACTGACGACTCAGCGCCGCGCCGACCGCATCACGCCCGTGGTCTTGGTCGCAAACCCACCCCCCGCGTCTTCTCCGCGGCGCGGGGCAGCGGCCCTGCCACCTTGCGCAGCGCCTCGTCCAGCTGGGCGTCGTGCCCGTAGATGTCGGGGAAGAAATACATCTTGCCGCCCTTCGCCACCGCCGTGCGGTAGGTGATCACCACCGGCAGCGGCTCCTTCAGCCGCAGCGTCGCCGACTTGCCCCGCTCCATCGCCTCACGGATGCGCGTCTCGCTCCATTCGGGCTGATCCTGCAGCACGAACTTCGCCAGCTCCACCGGCGCCTCGACCCGGATGCAGCCGTGGCTGAGATCCCGCCGCGCCCGCGCAAACAGCTGGGTGGACGGCGTGTGATGCAGGTAGATGTTGTCGTTGTTGGGAAACACGAACTTGATGTCGCCCAGCGCGTTCTTCGGCCCCGGCCGCTGGCGGATGCGCATCTGGCCGCGCATCACCGCCTCCAGGTTCTCGTCCGACAACGTGGTGAGCACCCGGCCGTCCCCCGCCACGAACTCGAAACCCTGATCGGTGAAATGCGCCGGATCACGCCGCAGCCTGGGCACCAGCTCGGCCTGGGCAATCGACGGCGGCACGTTCCAGTAGGGGCTGAACTCGATGAAGCGCATGTCCTCGGCGAACAGCGGCGTGCGGGTGTCGAGGGATTTGCCGACGATCACCTTCATCTGCAGCCTGGCCTTGGGCTGGCCGTCCTCCTGGGCGTAAGCGCGCAGGGCGAACTCCGGCACATTCACGACGATCATCCGCGCGGCCCGCTGCTGGGGCGTCCAGCGCAGACGCTCGAGGTTCACGCCGATCTGACGCACCCGCTCCGCCGGGCTCACCGCCAGCTGGGCCAGGGTGTCGCGGCCGATCACCCCATCGGCGAGCAGGCCGTGCCGGGCCTGGAAGGCCTTCACGCCGTCCACCACCGCGCCGTCGTAGCGGGCGCCGGGCGTCGTGGCCGGCATGTCGCCCAGGGCCGCCAGTCGCGCGGCCAGCAGGGGCACGCCGGGCCACGGCTGGCCGGGCTCCAGCTTGCGGCCGGCCAAGGCCGGGAGCGGCGTTTTCCACGCCTTGATTCGGGCCGGGTCGTCGGCGAGCTCGCGGTAACGGCGCAGGGCCTCACGCAGGCTGGTGTAGGGCAGCTGGGCCGGGGCGGCGTCGGTCACCACATCAGCCAGCCGATTGGCGGCCAGCGCTGCGCGCAGGGTAGCGGCCGGGTCGAAGCGGTCGAGGCTGGCGGAGCCGCCGTTGTCACGCACGGCCTTGGGCGGCACGCGCCCGAAGTGCAGGTCGGAAAGAAAGCGCTGCAGCGCGTTGGTCAGCGCGCCGTCGAGGGAAGCGAGATCGGCCTCGGGCAGGCTGGTGCCGCCCTCCAGCGCGGTGAGCACCTGACGCAGGCCGCCGGCGTCGTAGTCGTCGGCATCGAGCCCGTCGTCGGGCGCCTTGAGGAGGAGATCGACCGCCGTCCACGCGGTGTTGCGGGGCCGGCCGGCGTCAAACCACTGCAGCCCTGCCTCGCCATTGGCGGCACAGGCCAGGCCGGACACCGCCATCAGGGCGGCCAGCAGCCCCTGCCGGATGCGCAGCGGGCGCATCTGCAGAGGCCGGAAGAGAGACACAAACATCGCGGGATGAAACTTTCATGTGTTCGAGGCGCGACAGGTTACCCTGAGCGCCCCCGCAATGCACGGCACCGCGACGCTCCGCCACAAACCTAGGCCGTGCGCGGGGTGCCCGCCGGTGCCGCGCCGCCGGCCCGCTCCACCAGCCACAGCACGCCGAACAGCAGCGTACCCACCACCATCACGCCGGAGGCCAGATAGAAGCCCGCCGCGTAGCTGCCCTGCTGGCCCGCCAGCAGGCCGGTGATGGCCGGCGCGCCGATCTGCGCCACGCCGTAGGCGGCGGTGAGCTTGCTCATCAGCTTGGCCGGACGGGTCGGGTAAAAGCGCCCGGCCATCGCCATCACCAGGCTCACGATGCCGGCAAAGGTGCCGCCGAACAGCACCGCGCCAGCCAGCGCCGCCAGCAGCCCGTCGCCGATCACCGGCAGCAGGATGCCGAAGGCCTGCAGGCCGCTCGCCAGGGTGAGCGCCTGCAGCTGGCCGATACGCCGGGCGATCAGATCCCACACGATGCAGGCTGGCGCCGCCGCCACGCCCGCCACCAGGAACACCAGCGCACCCTTGCCGGCCATGCCCGGCAGGCTGCCCACCTGAGCCACCATGAAGGTCGCGCTCACCACGAAGCCGGCGCCGGCACAGAAGTAGGCGAGCATCATCAGCAGCAGGAAGGCTCGGCCGGGCGGCTTGTCCTGCATGTGGGCGCCGCTACCGGCCAGCGGGGTCACGTCGGGCCGCGGCAGCCAGCGCCAGGCGGGCACCGCCACCAGCGCGCCCAGCGCGGCCAGGGCGAACCACTGGGTACGCCAGTCCAGCCACAGGCTCAGCAATGCCACCACCGCCGACACCCCGGCGATGCCGAGGCCGATGCCCGAAAAATGGATGCCCAGCTCGCTGCGATGCCGGTTGCGCATGAGCCAGTTCATGATGAGCCCGGAACCCAGCAGCATGCCGCCGGCCGTGGACAGCCCCGCCGCAAAGCGCGACACCGCCCACACCAGCTCGCTGGTCGATAAGCCCATCAGCACCGTGCTCGCCACCGCCAGCACCATGCTGGCCCGGTACAGCCGATCCTTCAGGGCAAGGCTGCTGATGGTCATCGCCAGCAGCGCACCGGATAAGTAGCCCGCGTAGTTGATCGCCGCCAGCCAGCCGCCGGCGGCCACGCCGAGGCCGGCCTGTTCGCGCATCAGGGGCAGCAGCGGGGTATAGGAAAAGCGGGCGATGCCCAGGAACAACAGCAGGCCGAGGATGCCGGCCGTGAGGACTTTCAGCCGCTGGCGGTCTTCGTCGTTCATGAATGTGTCTCCGGTAAGGCTGGGGGCGCGGCAGCGCATGCGCCGGGTGCATGCGTTCCTACGCCGGGAACGCACCGTTTCAGCTTGATTATTGTCGGCGGAAGGCATACAAGCAAACGCTGAATCTTCATCCAACGAATGCGAAATCCGCATGCAGAACCCGATCCGACAGCTCACCTGCCTCGCCCCGCTGCAGGGCTTCGAGGCCACCGCCCGCCACCTGAGCTTCACCCTCGCCGCCGCCGAGCTGTGCCTCACCCAGTCGGCCATCAGCCGTCAGGTGCAGACGCTGGAAGAACAGCTGGGCGTGCCGCTGTTCGTGCGCGGCCATCGCAAGCTCACCCTCACCCCCGCCGGCGAGGCGATGCTGACGAGCGTGCAGGAGGTGTTCCGCACCCTCACGCGCACCGTCGAGTCGATCCGCGTCGGGCAGCGCCGGCCGGTGACGCTGTCCACCACCATCGGCATCGCGGCCCTGTGGCTGGTGCCGCGCCTGTCGCGCTTTCTGGCCGAGCACCCGGAGATCGACGTGCGCATCTCGGCCAACAACCGGCTGGTGGACATCCAGCGCGAAGGCATCGACCTGGCCCTGCGCTATGTGATGGCCGACCCGCCGCCGCCGGCCAGCCATCTGCTGTTCGGCGAGGACATCTTTCCGGTAGCGACGGCCGAGGTGCTGGGCGAGCTGGCGGTGCGTCCGGCCCGGGCGGAGGACATCGCCCGGCTCACCCTGCTCAACTACGACGACTCGACCCCGGAGCCGTGGCTGGAGTGGTCGATCTGGCTGAAGAAACTGGATCTGGCCGACGTGCAGCCCAAGGCGGTGCTGCACTTCAACCACTACGACCAGCTGATCGCCGCCGCGGTGGCCGGCCAGGGCGTGGCCCTGGGGCGCAGCGTGCTGCTGGCCGAGCACCTCGCCAGCAGGCGCCTGCTGCCGATGGCCTGCGGCTACCGGCATGTCTCCCAGCGGGCGTATTTTCTGGTCGCCGCCTCGGGCGATCCGCGGCCCGAGGTGCGGCTGCTGTCCGACTGGCTGCGGGTCGAGGCCTTCGCCAGCCAGCGCTGAGACGGATCAGCCGATCAGATTGACCGCCGCCCGCAGGCCCAGCAGGTAACTATCAGGCCCGAAGCCGCAGATCTGCCCCTTGGCGATCTCGGCCAGCACCGACTGGTGGCGGAAGGCCTCGCGGGCGTGGATGTTGGACATGTGCACCTCGACGATGGGCGCCTTGAGGATCGCCAGCGCATCGCGCAGTCCGTAGCTGTAGTGGGTCCAGGCGCCGGCGTTGATGACCACCGCCGCCACGCCTTCTTCAAAGGCCCGGTGGATGCGCTCCACCATTTCGCCCTCGTGGTTGGTCTGGAAGCATTCCACCTGCACGCCCAGCTCGGCGCCCAGCGCCACCACGGCGGCGTCGATCTCGGCCAGCGTGGCCGTGCCGTACTGGGCCGGGTCGCGCTTGCCGAACATGTTGAGGTTGATGCCGTTGAGCACGAGGATGGTCTTCACTTGAACTGTCCTTTTAACGCTGAGATTGCCGGCGCGGGCCGGCGTCTCATTTGACCAGGGTGACGGGAATCCCGGCGAGCCGCGAGACCTCCCGCGCCACCGAACCAAGCAGCATCGCCGCCACCGCGCCGCGGCCGTGGCTGCCCATCACGATCTCGTCGACGGCCTGCTCGCCGGCAAAGCGGACGATGGCCGCGGCGGGCTGGTCGTCCACCACTACGTGGGGAACCGGCGCAAGCCCGGCGGCCTCCAGCACGGCGCGGGCCTCGGCCAGGGCCTTGAGGCCTTCGTCCCGATGAAAGTCGCGCAGGGCCTCGTGGTTTACAAATTGCCCCACGTCCTGGCTCACCGGCCGCTGGATGTTGATGAGGTGGATCTCGGGCGCCGTCAGGCCCGCGTCGATCCGGGCCAGCAGCGCGTCGGCCACGCGGCGCGACACCGGAGAGCCGTCGATGGGCAGCAGGATGCGGGTCATGGCTTTCCTTTCGCGGCGGGCTCGCCGGCAGCGGCCTCGCCCAGATCGAGTTCGAGGGTTTCGCGTTCGACTTCGGTGGCGCGGGCGGCGAGCAGCCGGCCCACTAGCACCACCAGCACCGCGCCGGCCACCGGCAGCACCCGGTGCAGCCACGGGGCGTGGGCGTCAATCCACGGGCCGAGCATCAGGTCGGTGACCAGCATCTCGCCGGCCACGAAACCCAGCAGCGCCGCGCCGCCCGTCACCACGATCGGGAAGCGCTCCATCAGCTTCATCAGGAAGGTGCTGGAGAACACCACCAGCGGAATCGACAGGCCCAGGCCGAAGATCAGCAGCGCCAGATTGCCCTTGGAGGCGCCGGCGATGGCCACCACGTTGTCCATGCTCATCACCAGGTCGGCCAGCATGATCGTCTTGATCGCCGCCGCCATGCCCGACACCACCGCGCCGCCCTCGCCGTCGCTCTCGTCCTCGGGCACCAGCAGCTGAACCGCGATCCACAGGAGCAGCAGCGCACCGGCCGCCTTGAGCAGCGGCAGTCGCAGCAGCTCGGCTGCCACGATGGTCAGGGTGACGCGCATCGCCACCGCTGCCGTGCTGCCCCACATCACCGCGCGCTTGCGGTCGACGGGGTTGAGGCCGCGGGCCGCCAGCGCGATCACCACCGCGTTGTCGCCCGACAGCACGATATCAATGCCCACGATCTGGATCAGGGCGATCCAGAAGGCGTGGTCGAACACCATTCCCTGCATGATTCCATGTCCCCGGGCCGGACACGCGCCCGCTACGCCGCCCGACAGGCCGCCGGGCACAAAGATGGAATTGTAGAGGCGAAGCGCCCGCCACGCGCTTTCGCAATGCGCCAACCGCAGCCGGGCGGCGCCGGTGCTATGCTTTTCCACGATTGCGAACCGTTCTCAGCGAGGCCCGCCATGAACAACGCCTTCCCCCTCAAGCCCGACTGGCTGTGCGAGAAACCCGGCGTCTACGACACCGGCACCGGCGCCATCCGCAGCATCGAGGACAACCCCGGCTTTCCCGGCATCCAGCGGGTCACGGTGCAGAGCTACTGTGGCCGCGAAGAAGACAACTGCCGCTACTTCCGCCTCACCGCCGATCCACGGCGGCGTTTCGCCACCCTCGAAGCCGCCCTCGCGGCCCGCCCGGTGCGGCTTACCTGAAGCCGGCCGTCAGGCACTCAGGGCAAAGTCGGCGCGGCGCAAGCGCTCGCTCAGGGTGCGCATCACCTGCAGCGCAAATTCGGGCACCTGACGGACCAGCTCGTTGAAGCGGCGGCCGTCGATCTCCACAAACTCGCAATCGTCACTGGCGGTGACCGTCGCCGAGCGGGGGCCCGGCGAGACGATGGACATCTCGCCCACGATGGCGCCGGGCGTGAGGATCTCAAGCTCGCGCCCGCCGATGGCAACCGACGCCTGCCCGAGGATCAGCACATACATCGCGGCCCCCGGCGCCCCCTCCCGGAACAGCACCGCCCCGCGGGGAACACGAACGATTTCGGGGGCTTTGGAGAAGAGTTCGAAGAAGACCATGGTGGCACGCTCCCTGGCAGGTACTGCGGGTCGTTGGAGAGGAAGTGGACTCGCCTCACCCGACGCAAAAAGCCCGCCACCGACAGACTGCGGAGCCGGACGGTCGGGCTTCAGGAAGGCAAGAATCCACATGATGACAAGCCTAATTCAGGCACGTGACAACCTGTTTACAGGCAGGCAGCAACTGTCTTCAACTTGTAACCCGCCCCCCGTGCCGAAGCACTAAAGTAAGAGAAATGCGGCCTCTTCCTGTCCTGTGCGGAGCACATCATGACGAATCGCAGCCTGCAGTACATCGTCAAGAATCAGGACCCATTGACGCTCGGGTCGGCGGTGAGCGTCCAGCGAGCCTGCCAGTGCATGTGGGATCGCCACGTCGGCGCAGTGATGGTCGTTGACGACGGGCGTCTGGCCGGCATCTTCACCGGACGCGACGCCGTCCACGCCCTCGCCCGGGGCTTTGATCCGGAGCGCACGCCCCTGTCCCAGGCGATGACCCCGAACCCCGACACCATCGCGCCCGACGCCACCGCCATCGACGCCCTGCGGCGAATGCACGACTGCGGCTACCGGCACATGCCCATCGTGGATGGGCAGCGCGTCGTGGGCATTGTCTCCCGTGGCGATTTCCAGGGCCTCGAACTCGATCTGCTCGAGGGTGAGACGAATCTCTGGGAACGCATCTGCTGAGGTCCGTTTCCGCGGCCCCGGGCCACCCCGCCCGGCGTTGATCGAACCGCCCTGCGCCCACCCACGCGGGCGTGGGGCGACGCGCGTCCCATCGGCGCATGGCCGCGCCCACTCTGCCGGAACCCGCCTGTGCCAACCCTCGCACGTCCCCATGCCCGCCCCATGCTGCCGTGGCGCCTCCCGCTGCACATCCCGGTGGCGGTGCTGTTCTCGCTGCTGATCCTTGGCGTCGGCACGGCCATCACCCTGTACCACTTCAGCGAAACCCGACGTCTCCTGGACGCCGCCAACGACCAGCTCTTCCAGGGCATCACCGCCGAGGTCGAGCGCACCCTCGGCGACGCCGACCGGGCGGTGAAGCGCGGCTTCGTCCTCCTCACCGGCTCGCCCCTGGCCGAGGCCACCACCTTTGCCGAGCGGCTGCGCTTCCTGCCCGAACTCACCGGCTTTCTCGAAGCCGACCCGGTGATCGACTCGGTGATGATCGGCTACGGCGACGGCGACTTCCTGCTGGTGCGCCGGGTGGGCGACGACCGCGGCCCGTGGGAGGTGGTGGACGTGAGCCGCGAGGGCGATGTGGACGAGGAGCCGGTCGCCATCGTGTCGCGCTTCGACGCCGCCCTGCGGCTGGTGGACGCCAGCACCCAGCCGAGCGCGCGCTACGAGCCCCGGCTGTCGAACTGGTACCGGCTTGCCGCGGCGAGCGACAGCCTGATCGTCACTCCGCCGCAAATCCTGCCCCAGACCCGGCAGACCGGCATCACCTTCGCGCGTCGCAGTGGCGCCGAGGTCTTCGCCGTCAACGTCGGGCTGCACAACCTGTCGCAACTGCTGGCCCGCCCGGCCACGCCGCCGGGCTCGCGCCTGCAGCTTGTGGACCGGCGCCACGCCCCCGTCGCCAGCCGCGACACCCCGGGCGACGCTGACGGAGAAGGCAGCGCCGAAGTCATCACCTCGGCCCTGCGCACGCACCCGACCGGGCACACCGGCAGCCTGCAGCTGGAGGATGCCGGCGGGCGCGCCTGGCGGGTCTCCACCGCGCCCCTGACCGGCTTTGGCGAACAGCACTGGACCCTCGTCATCGCCTCCCCCGAAGCCGCGATCTTTGCCGAAGCCGACCGCCAGCGCCGCCACGCGGTGCGCTTCACGGTGATCGCCGTGCTCCTCTGCTTTCCCCTCGCCTGGGGGCTGTCGCGCCTCCTGACCACCCCGCTCCACCGCCTCGCCCACGTGGCCCACGCCCTGTCGGCCCTGCAGTTCCAGCCCCAGCCCGAAACCCGCTCGGTGATCCTGGAGGTGGATCAGCTCGCCCTGGCCATCACCCTGATGCGCTCCGCCATCTCCCGCTTCCTCGAAATGGGCCGCGATCTGGGCGCCGCGCGGGACGTGGGCGGCGTGCTCGACGACGTGGCGGCCTGCGCCCGGGAAGTGGCCGGCGCCCGTCTGAGCGTGGTCGAAGTGATCGACGAAGCCGAAGGCCCGCTGCGCCGCGCCGCCGGCGACGCCATGCCGCCCGCCCTCGCCGCCGACCGACTGGCGCGATGCATCCTCGAAGCCGACGGCCCGGCCAGCCTCATCGCCGCCACCCCCGACAGCCCGGACGAGCACGTGCTCGGCATCCCCCTGCGCACGCCCGACGGCGATGCCCTCGGCACCCTGATGCTGGTGGACCGGCGCCACCCCGGCAGCGGACTGGCCCGCGCCGAAGTTGCCAGCTTTCTCCTCGCCCTTGCCGGCAGCGCCGCCGTCGCCCTCGAAAACCAGCGCCTCCTGCGGGGCCGCAAGGCGTTGCTGCGGGGCGTCATCAGCATGGTGGCCGAAGCCATCGACGCCAAATCGCCCTACACCGGCGGCCACTGCCGGCGCGTCACGGTGATCGCCCAGGCGCTGGCCCGCTCGGCCCAGGCCGCCACCGACGGCCCGCTGGCCGCCTACCGGCTCGACGCCGCCGGCTGGGAAGCGCTGGAGATCGCCTGCTGGCTCCACGACTGCGGCAAGCTCACCACCCCCGAATACGTCATCGACAAGGCCACCAAGCTCGAAACCCTCCACAACCGCATCCACGAGATCCGCACCCGCTTCGAAGTGCTCAAGCGCGACGCCGACATCGCCTTCTGGCAAGGCGTGGCGGGCGGTGGCAACCAGGCAAATCTGCAGGCCACCCGCGACGCCGAATGGCGCCGGCTCGACGACGATTTCGCCTTCATCGCCCACTGCAACCGCGGCAGCGAAGGCATGAACGAGGCCGATCTGGCGCGCCTCGACCTGATCGCCACCCGCACCTGGCAGCGCACCCTCGACCATCGGCTGGGGCTCTCCAACGCCGAACTCGCCCGCCTGCCCGACACCCCCGCCCCCCTGCCGGCAACCGAACCCCTCCTCGCCGACGGGCCCGACAAGGTGATTCCCCGCGCCAACGACAACCTCTTTGCCGCCGGCAACCCGTGGGGCTTCCGGATGACCGTGCCCGAGCGGCTCTACAACCACGGCGAGCTGCACAACCTGAAGATCGTCCGCGGCACCCTCAACGACGAAGAGCGCTTCAAGATCAAGGAGCACATCGTCCAGACGATCATCATGCTGTCCCGGCTGCCTTTCCCCCGCGATCTGGCCGCCGTGCCCGAGATGGCCTGCGGCCACCACGAGACCATCGACGGCCGGGGCTACCCCCGCCGCCTGCGGGCCGACGAGATGAGCGTCACCGCCCGCATCCTCGCCGTCGCCGACATCTTCGAAGCCCTCACCGCCGCCGACCGACCCTATCGCAGCGCCAACACCGTCGACGAAGCCCTGGCGATCATGGGCCGGATGGCCGAACAGCGGATCATCGACGCCGACCTCTTCGCCCGCTTCGTGCAGGACGAGGTGTGGCGCCACGCTCCGCCGCCGGGCGTTCTGGGCTGACAGCCGCCATCCGCCTTGTCGGTTTCCCGACACGAACCCGACGCCCGAAAACTGCCATCATATAAATCAGTGACTTAGCGCCTGGCATCGGCCTTGCTATATCCCCAGCAAGGAGGCCGAACGCCATGAAGCAGCCCTTTGTCACCATCAACGATACGACCCTGCGCGACGGCGAGCAGTCGGCGGGCGTGGCGTTCTCCCTCGACGAAAAGCTGCACATCGCCCGCCAGCTCGACGCCATCGGCGTGCCCGAGCTGGAAGTGGGCATCCCGGCGATGGGCGCCGAGGAGCGCGAATCGATCCGCGCGGTGGCCGACCTCGGCCTCGACGCCCGGCTGATGGTGTGGAGCCGCATGCACGCCGCCGACATCGACGCCTGCGCCAACCTGGGTGCCAACCTCATCGACATCTCGGTGCCCGCCTCCGACCAGCACCTCGCCCACAAGCTGCGCCGCCCGCGCCAGTGGCTGCTGGACGAGCTTCCCCGCTACGTGGCGATGGGCCTCGACCTGGGCCTCGACGTGGGCATCGGCTGCGAGGACGCCTCCCGCGCCGATCCGGACTTCCTCGCCCAGCTGGCCGAGACCGCCGAACGCGCCGGCGCCCGCCGCCTGCGCTTTGCCGACACCCTGGGCGTGCTCGAACCCTTCGGCACCTTCGAGCGCATCGCCCACCTGCGGGCACGCACCGACCTCGAGATCGAGATGCATGCCCACGACGACCTCGGCCTCGCCACCGCCAACACCCTGGCCGCGTGCAAGGCCGGCGCCACCCACGTGAACACCACCGTCAATGGGCTGGGCGAGCGGGCCGGCAACGCCCCGCTGGAAGAAGTGGTGGTCGGCCTCGAGAAGCTCCACGGCATCCGCACCGACATCGACCTGAAGGGCTTCCTGGCCCTGTCGAGCAGCGTCGCCCACGCCTCGGGCCGCGACGTGCCCTGGCAGAAGAGCGTGGTCGGCCCCGGCGCCTTCACCCACGAGGCCGGCATCCACATCGACGGCCTGCTCAAGCACCCGGACAATTACCAGGGCTTCGACCCGGTGGACGTGGGCCGCAGCCACCGCATCGTGCTCGGCAAGCACTCCGGCCCCCGCGCGGTGCAGGTGGTCTATGCCGGGCTGGGAATCAGCCTCGGCGAGGCCGAAGCCAGCGCCCTCCTCGGTCACATCCGGCTCTTCGTCGCCGCCCACAAGCACTCGCCCGACGTGGCCGACCTGCACGCCCTGCTCGCCTCGGCCCGGAGCCACCGCCATGTCTGACACCATCACCATGACCCCACCCGCCCTCGCCGCGCAGCCCGCCCTGTGGACCTTGCTCAAGGAAGACCTCGCCTGCGTGTTCCAGCGTGACCCGGCCGCCCGCTCCACCATTGAGGTGATGACCACCTACCCGGGCGTCCACGCCATCCTCGCCCACCGCGTGGCCCACCGCCTGTGGCAGGCCGGCTGGCGCTACCCGGCGCGCTTCCTGTCCTTCGTCGGGCGGCTCGTCACCAACGTGGACATCCACCCCGGCGCCACCATCGGCCGGCGCTTCTTCATCGACCACGGCGCCTGTGTGGTGATCGGCGAGACCGCCGAGGTGGGCGACGACGTGACGCTCTACCACGGCGTCACCCTCGGCGGCACCTCGTGGAACCGCGGCAAGCGCCACCCGACGCTGTCGAGCGGCGTGGTGGTGGGCGCCGGCGCCAAGATCCTCGGCCCCATCACCATCGGCGAGCGCGTGCGCGTGGGCGCCAACTCGGTGGTGGTACGCGACGTGCCGGCCGACCGCACGGTTGTCGGCGTTCCCGGCCGCATCGTCAATACCCGCGCCGCCGGTGGCCGCCTTGAGGACGGCATCAACCTCGATCACAACGTGCTGCCCGATCCGGTCGCCAAATCCATCTCCTGCCTCGTCGAGCGCATCGACCAGCTGGAACGCGAACTGGCCACGCTCCGGCACGACGCCCCGCCCGCCGACCACAGCGGCCAGTGCGCCGTCTGCTCCGCCGGCGACCTGTGCTGCGAAAACCCCGAAATCCACTGAGGCCCCCATGGACCTGCTCGACTTCTCCGACTGCGAACTGTATTTCGACGTGCCGATGCCGGCCGCGGCCGAGCAACTGCTCGCCCAGGCCTCCGCCGAATACGGCGACCCGTCGGCCGAAACCGCCCTGCTGCGCGCCCACCTGCTGGCGCCCGAGAACCTCACGGTGCTGGTCGGCCTTTACCGCTACTACTTCTACCAGCACCGGCTCGACGACGCCCTGCAGGTGGCCGAGCGGGCGATGCAGCTCTCCGGCCATCACCTCGACCTGCCCGACAACTGGGAAAAGCTCGACGAAGCCTGGCTGGCCCACGCCGCCGCCAAATCCTTCGGGCTGCTGCGCTTCTACCTGCTGGCCCTGAAGGCCGCCAGCGTGGTGCTGCTGCGCCTGGGGCGGATCGACGATTCGCGGCGGCGCCTGCAAAAACTGTCGTCCCTCGACAGCCGCGACCAGCTCGGCACCGCCCGCCTGCTGGAAGTGGTGGCCATCTACGAATCGCCGGCCACCGACGACGAAACACCCTCAACCGATGACCTTGCCCTAGCCTGAGGAGGCTGCCATGGAAGACACGCTGACCCTCGCCGAAGCCATGGAAGAACTGGTTTCCGCCGAAGACTTTCTCGACTACTTCGAAGTGCCCTACGAGCCCTCGGTGGTGCATGTGAACCGCCTGCACATCCTGCAGCGCTTCCACGACTACCTGGCCCGCCAGGTGCCCAACATGCCGCCCGAAGAGGACAAGCAGCGCGGCATCTACCGCCTGTGGCTGGAGCGCGCGTATCAGGATTTCGTCGTCTCCAACTCCCTCACCGAGAAGGTCTTCGCGGTGTTCCAGACCGTCTCGAAGCCCGACGGCGGCATGGAATCCTTCGTGTCCATCGACAAGGTCTTCGTCCAGTAACGAGCCCCTGCCAACGCCAGGAGACACCGCCATGATGAACGCCCGCTGGGAATACGGCGAAGCCGTGCGCCTCACGCGCAACGTGCGCAACGACGGCACCTACCCGGGCCTCGACCCCGGCGCCCCGCTGGTCCGCCGCGGCAGCATCGGCTACGTGGTGGACGTGGGCACGTTCTTGCAGGATCAGGTCATCTACTCGGTGAACTTCCTGGACGAAGGCAAGATCGTCGGCTGCCGCGAGGAAGAACTCATCGGCGCCGACGAGGCCTGGACGCCCTCGCGCTTCGAGTTCCGCGACAAGGTGAAGGCCACCCGCCAGCTCGCCGTGGGCGGCGAGGTGCTGATCCGCGACGGCGCCATCGGCGAGGTGATGAAGGTCATCCGCGACGCCCCCGGCGGCGTGGCCTACCACATCCACTTCGACGACCTGCCCGGCCGGGTGTTGCAGATTCCCGAGAGCATCCTGGAGGGCGCCGGCCGCAACACCGCCGAGGACGACGGAGAGTAAGCCATGCACGACGCCTACCTTCAGCTCAAGCTCGCCTGGGAACTCTTCCAGACCGCACCGGGCGAGCTGGACGCAGCCCAGATGAACCGGGTGAGCGAGGTGCTCAGCCGCCAGTACGGCATCGAGCAGCGCATCCTCGAGAGCGACGAGGCCGCCCAGGTGGTGGTGCCCGCCGCCACCCTCGCCGCCCGCCTGGGCGAGATCCGCCAGCGCTATACCGACCCGGACGCCATGGCCCAGGACCTCGCCCGCAGCGGGCTCGACGAAGCCGGACTCGAGGAGGCCGTCTCCCGCGACCTGCGCATCGAGGCCGTGCTCGAACGTATCGCCGCGGCCGTACCCGCCGTCACCGCGGTGGATGCCGAGATCTACTACCGGATGCACCCCGAGGCCTTCGACCGCCCCGAAGCCCGCCGCCTGCGCCACATCCTCATCACTTTCGACAGCCGCAAGGACAAGGCCGACGCCACCGCCCGCCTGGAAACCCTGCGCCACACGGTGAAAGACGCCGACGCCTTCGGCAAGGTCGCCCTGCGCCACTCCCAGTGCCCCACCGCGATGGAAGGCGGCAAGCTGGGCACGGTCAAGCGCGGCCAGCTCTTCCCCGAGCTCGAACCCGCCGCCTTCGCGCTGGAAACCGGCGAGATCAGCGCCGTGCTCGAATCGCCCATCGGGCTGCACATCATCCTGTGCGAGGAGATCCTGCCCTTCGGCATACCGCCCTTCGAGGAAGTCCGCGACCGCATCATCGAACGCCTCGCCGACAAACGCCGCCAGACAGCCCAGCGGGATTGGATCAAGCGCCTCGGCGCACCGCGCTGAGCGCCGTCGCGATATCGACGCCAGGGCATGCTGCCCGCCGGCTCCAGCCGGCGGCGCAGGCATGGCGCGGGAAAATGCACCCGCCATCGAAATCCCATTGCCAAATCCTTCCATCCCGACAGCAAAACCCGGTTGTACAGGGCCAAGGTCAGCGGGATAATCCGTCAGCTTGACGCAGGTTTCTGCCCCCTTGTCACGCCATCCAGCAGTCATCGCCGTTCGCGGATCACGCCGTTTTGCGGATTGGCGTCTATCCTTGGATGGCACGCTTGGTTTCTCGCTGCATCGGGGCATCTGCGTCACCCCGGCCTGCCGCGCAGCCCAGCCATCAAGGCGGGCGCGGCGAGCCACCAGCAATCGCGGAGTGATCTTTCCCGATGGATTCGTAGGAGCGCCGAGATGAAGAAACACGCCGTCTGCCTGCTGCTGATACTGCTGTCGTCCGCCGTGCTGGCGCAGACGCAGTCCCCGACCGTCCGTATCTGCGACGACCGTGGCTGCGAAGAACGCCCGCGCGACGCCGTCACCTTCAACCCCAACGCCCCGGGCGACTCCGCCGCCGAACAGCAGGCCGCCAAGCTAATCGCGCTGGCCGAGAAAGACCCCCGCGCCGCCTACGACCTGGGCCTGCGCTACTTCCGGGGCGACGGCGTGCGCCAGGACAGCTACCAGGCCCTCAAATGGATGCGCGACGCCGCCGAGCGGGGCTACCTCAAGGCCCAGACCGCCGTCGGGCGCCTCTACCTGATGGGCCTCGAAGAAATGGGTTCCGACCCAGCCGAAGCCGAAAAATGGCTCTCCATCGCCGCCGGTCGCGGTGACAAGGAAGCCAAGACCCTGCTGGCCCAGGCCACCAAGGCAAAGCAGAATGAGGTGGCGTATCGACGCTGGGTCGATTCGCAAAAGGCGATCTGGAACAGCTACTGGATGGACCGCTACCAATATGAGTGGCAATGGCGAAACGGCGGCTGGTACGAGTACCGGCCCTATTACGGGCCACGCTACTGAAAAGCACGCCGGGGCGTCAGGCCCCGGGGTTGCGACAAAACACCCCACGACTTACTTCCAAAGGATGAGTGCCGATGCTGAACACTAAACTGACTTCCCTTGCCGGCGTCATTGCCGCATCCCTGGCCCTTGGTGGCTGCGCCAACAACCCGCTGGCCGGCGGCTCCATCAGCACCGGCTCGTCCGATGCCACCGCGGTTAGCGGCGCAGCCGGCGGCGGCACCAGCGCTGGCGCCAATGCCACCCTCGAACGCTGCCCCGCCCCGCTGGGCACGCTGGCAGTCGACGATGGCCGCGGCAAGGAATGGTTCGCCAGCTTTGGCGCCGCCACCAAAGTCACCACCATCGAACCGCTGATCCGCCTGGCGGTGCAGCAGTCCAACTGCTTCGTGATCACCTCGATCGGCAACGCCCGCACCGAAAGCAAGCTGTCGGCGATCACCGACAAGCAGCGCAACTCGGGCGAGTTCCGGGCCGGCTCCAAGCAGCAGAAAGGCCAGCGCGTCGCCGCCGACTACTACATGGAACCGTCGATCATCATCGACAACTCCTCCACCGGCCGCATGGCCGGCGCCCTGGGCGGCCGCCTGGGCGCAGGTGGCGCGCTCCTCGCCGCCGGTCTCGAGAGCAAGGTTTCGGTGGTCACCATGACCATCTTCGACATCCGCTCGGGCGTGCAGCTGGCCATCTCCGAAGGCAACGCCACCGCCACCAACTTCGGTGCGGCCCTCGGCGGCTTCGGCCCTGGCGCCGCTGCCGGCCTGGGTGGTTTCTCCCAGACCCCGGAAGGCAAGGCCACCGTCGCCGCCTTCACCGACGCCTACAACAAGATGGTCGTCGCCCTGCGCAACTACAAGGCCCAGGACGTCAAGGGCGGCCTCGGCCGGGGCGGTCAGCTCAAGGTGAACTAACCTGAACCCGGCGCCAGACGGAACATCGTTCCAGTAAAAAAGCCCTGCCACTTCGGCAGGGCTTTCTTGCCATCAGGCGATCACTTGCCCAGCATGGCCACCAGGCCGGACAGCGCCTGGCCGAGGTCCACGTCGCCCTCGGGCACCTGGCCGTTCGGGGTCAGTTGATCGACCACCTGGGGCAACACGTTGGCGATGTGGCCGGCCACCTGTTCGGTCGGGATGCCCAGCTGGGCCGCCAGATCGCCCAGCTCACCGCCGCGGAAGACCTGACCGATCTGATCTGCGCTAACCGGAAGATTCTGGCCAGTGCCCACCCACGACGCCGCCTGCTCACCCAGACCGGCCTGGCCAAGCCGCTCCAGCAACCCGCCAAGGCCACCTTGGCCGTTGTTCTGGAGCAGACTCATCACCAGTTGCAGCAGGGCAGCCTGACCACCACCGCCTTGCTGGCCGCCGCCAGCCAGCGACCCCAGAACCTGACCTGCCAGTTGATCGAGCAAACCCATCGTGAAGCTCCTTCTTTGAGTGTTGTTTCGGGAAACCCTGCCGGCCCGCCGCAGCGGGAAATTGTGGCAGCGGCGTAACACTTTACGCGCTCCCTGCTACCCGGGTGTAAGGCTTTGTGGAATGGAGATGCAAGCGTGACAAACCGCAAACCACGCACCGGGAAGGGTAAAATCCGGGCTTTGGCTTTCAAGCAGCTCACACCATGACTCAGGACGAACTCAAGCAACAGGCGGCGCTGCGTGCTCTCGATTACATCGTCGAAGGCAGCATCGTCGGCGTCGGCACCGGCTCCACGGCCAACTTCTTCATCGATGGCCTGGCCACGATGAAAGACCGCATCGTCGGCGCCGTGGCCTCGTCCGAAGCCTCGGCCAAGCGCCTTGCCGCCCACGGCATCCGCCTGTTCGATCTGAACGACGTGGACCAGATGCCGGTGTACGTTGACGGCGCCGACGAGATCGACGCCTCCCTCGCGATGATCAAGGGCGGTGGCGGCGCGCTCACCCGCGAGAAGATCGTCGCGGCGGTGGCCGACAAGTTCATCTGCATCTGCGACGCCACCAAACGGGTCGAATGCCTCGGCCGCTTTCCGCTGCCCGTCGAGGTGATCCCGATGGCCCGCGCCCAGGTCGCCCGCCAGCTCGCGGCGCTGGGCGGCCGTCCGGTGCTGCGCGAAGGCTTCGTCACCGACAACGGCAACATCATCATCGACGTGCATGGCCTTCAGATCGCCGATCCGGTAGCCTTCGAGACCACCGTTGACGGTATCGTGGGCGTTGTCACCAACGGCTTGTTCGCCCGTCGCGGCGCCGATGTGCTGCTACTCGCCACGGCCGGCGGGGTCGTCACCTACGAACGCACTTGAAACAAAAACGTCATGAACCGCTGTTAATCTGCTGCGCTTACCAGCCTTAGGATTTTCAATGAACGAGCACACCTCCAAGAAGTTCGATTCCGAACTGGAAGGAATCCGCAACCGGGTTCTCCAGATGGGCGGGATGGTCGAGTTGCAGATCGTGAAGGCGATGGAAGGGCTTTCCGACGGCGATCCGCTGCTGATCGATCAGGTCATCGAAAACGACAACCGGGTCAATCTGCTCGAGATCGAGCTCGACGAAGCCTGCAACCAGGTCATTGCCAAGCGCCAGCCCACCGCAGTCGACCTGCGCATGGTGAGCACCGTCCAGAAGACCATCACCGATCTGGAGCGGATCGGCGACGAGGCGAAGAAGATCGCCAAGACGGCCAAGCAGCTGCACAGCAACGGCTCGCCCTTCATGCCGCAGATCCGCCTCGGCCACATCGCCGACGCGGTGGTGGACATGCTGCGCACCGCGCTGGATGCCTACGCCCGCCTCGACACCGTGGCTGCCGCCCAGGTGGTGCGTCACGACAAGGAGGTGGATGCCGAGTTCAAGGGCATCATGCGCCAGCTCATCACCTACATGATGGAAGACCCGCGCACGATCTCCCAGGCCATCGAGCTGATGTTCGTCGCCAAGTCGGTCGAGCGCATCGGCGACCACGCCAAGAACATCGCCGAGTACGTGGTGTACATGGTCAAGGGCCGCGACGTGCGCCACACCAGCCTCGAGGAAATCGAGCGGGAAGCCACGCGCTGATCCACCTGGCCGTCGGTCAGTCAGTCGGGGGACGGTTTACCGTCCCCCGATTCATTTTGTATCGCAGATTTCATCGGGCATGCGACTTGCTCCACCGTCGGGGTCATCCACCCGACTGTTAGAATCGGTGTTTCAGCCGATCTCCGAACGCCACTGCCATCATGCCGCTCAAGTTCGAACTCCTGCAGGCCGACGAACACTCCCGCTACCTGCTCCGCGGAAAGACCGACATCCTCTACAACCTGCGCAGCCTCGTGCAGAAGCGGGCGATGATCAGTGCCTTCATCGACGCCAGCGCCGATTCCTTCCTCACCGCCATCCTGGACGTCAATCCTGACAACGACACGCTGATCCTCGACGCCGCCAGCAGCGACGTGATCAACAACCGCGTGGATGGTACCGAGCAGCTGATCTGCGTCACCCAACTCGACAAGATCAAGATTCAGTTTGCCGCGAACAGGCCCGTGCGCATCAACCACGAAGGCCACACCGCCTTCCGCATCGCGCTCCCCGAGGTGCTGCTGCGCCTGCAACGCCGCGAGTACTACCGGCTGATCGCCAGCAACCCCCACAGCCTCAGCTGCCTGATCCCCGTGAGCAGCGGCGGCGAGAAGCGCATGGTGTCGATGGAGGCCACCGTGCTCGACATCAGCAGCGGCGGGCTGGCGATCCTCCTGCCGCCCAACGAGCCGACCCTGGAGCCGGAAACCATCCTGAACGACTGCCGCCTGATGCTCCCCGAGACGGGCCCGATCGTCACCTCGCTGCGGGTCCGCAACATCTTCCGCATCACCAACCGCGACGGCAGCACCATGCTCCGCGCCGGCTGCGAGTTCACCGACCTCCCCGCCAGCATGGCCTCGACGATCCAGCGCTACATCCTCAAGGCCGAACGGGAACGCAACGCCCGCGAACGCATCCGCTGAGTCCCGCGGTCACGCACAAAGACAAAAGCCGGCTTTCGCCGGCTTTTGTCTTTAAATCCTGAGCTGCCGTCACACCGACATGTTCATGATGTCCTGATAGGCGGTGACGAGCTTGTTGCGCACCTGCACCATCTGCTGGAACGACAGGTTGGCTTTTTGCAGATTGACCATCACGTCCTGCAGATTGACGTTCGGATCGCCCGCCGAGAAGCCCTTGGACATTTCCTGGGCCTGCATCTGGGCGGAACTCACCTGGTCGATGGCGGTTTGAAGCACCTGACCGAAATCGGTCTCGCCGGCAGCCTGGGCCGATTGGGCGGACTTGCCCGACGCCACCTGCGAGGTGGCGCGAAGCTCCGACAACATCTGATCGATTCCGCGGGTATCCATGATCCTGCTCCTTTGACTCGACTATAGCAGAGCAAGTGACGTGCCACAGAGCACAAGGTGCGCGTCAGCCGCTGAAAAGCCCCTCTTCCCGGTACTGCTGGAGCTTGTAGCGGAGGGTGCGCTCGGAGATGCCAAGCTGCGCCACGGCTCGCTTTCGCGACCCACCGACCTCTTTCAGCACCTGCAGGATGTGCTCGCGCTCCAGATCCTTCATGTTGGCCGGGCGGGCGGCCTCGCGGGCTTCGGCTGCGGCATCGACGGCAGAAATTGCCGGATCCACGGCAAACGGTGCCGGCATCGTCGCCGGCGGCGGCACCACCATCCGCACCGGTTCGCCGTTCCAGTGGGGCAGGCACAGGCGGATGGTCTCGCCCGACACGGCCTGACCGCTGCTGAGGATCAGCGCCCGCTGGACGGTGTTTTCCAGCTCGCGCACGTTGCCCGGCCAGTGATAGGTGAGCAGCACCTCCTCGGCCTCGGGCGACAGGCGCCCCACGCGCTTGAGACGCACGCCATGGAGCAGCGCGAAATGCCGGGCCAGGGGCACGATGTCGCCGGGCCGCTCGCGCAGCGACGGGATCGCCAGCGGGAACACGTTGAGGCGGTAGAACAGATCCTCGCGGAAACGGCCGGCGGCCACTTCCTTGCTCATGTCGCGGTTGGTGGTGGCCAGCACGCGGATGTCGAGCGGAATCGCCTTCTTGCCGCCCACCCGCTCCACCTCGCGCTCCTGCAGCACGCGCAGCAGCTTGGCCTGCAGGCCCAGGGGCATCTCGGAGATTTCGTCCAGCAGCAGCGTGCCGCCTTCGGCCTGTTCGAACTTGCCGGCCTGGCTGCTGGTGGCGCCGGTGAAGGCGCCCTTCTCGTGGCCGAAGAGCGTGGCTTCGAGCAAGCTATCGGGGATCGCCGCGCAGTTGATGGCCACGAAGGGGCCGCTGCGGCGGGAGGAGTGTTCGTGCAGGTAGCGGGCAAAGACTTCCTTGCCGGTGCCGGATTCGCCGTTGAGGAGCACCGTGGCGTCGGTCTCAGCCACCTTGTCGGCCAGGGCCAGCAGCTTGCGGGTGTGGGGGTCGGCGGCAATCATGTCGTCGTCGCGCCGGGTGACCGCGTAGCGCTCGACGTGTTCGAGCAGCACCTTGGGCTCGAAGGGCTTCATCAGGAAGTCGCAGGCGCCGCCGCGCATGGCGTCCACGGCCTTCTCGACGTCGCCAAAGGCGGTCATGAGCAGCACCGGCAGCTGGGGCAGGCGCTGGCGCAGCTCGGCCAGCAGCTGCAGGCCGTCCATCGGCTGCATCTTCAGGTCGGACAGGACCAGGTTGAACGCCTGTCTTTCCACCTCGGACAGGGCCGCCGGGCCGTCGCCCACGCCGGTCACCGCGTGGCCGGCGACCTCGAGGGTCAGGCACACGGCGTCGCGCAGGGGCGCATCGTCTTCGACTACCAGGATGTTGAGGGCTTCGGGCATGGGACGTCTCTCTAAAACTGGGTGCAACTGGGCGAGCCGGGCGTCAGCCGCCCATGGCGAGGGTCAGCGAAAAAACCGTTCCACGACCGGGTTCGGAATCGATGCCGATGTCTCCCCCGTGGGCCCGGGCAACGCCCCGCGCTATCGCCAGGCCCAATCCTGTTCCGTCGGGCCGGGTGGTAAAGAACGGCTCGAAGAGCCGCGACTGTAGTGCCGGATCAATTCCGCGGCCGTTGTCGGCCACCGTGAAACGGGCCATGGCGCCGTCCAGCCGGGCCTGAAAGCGGATCACGCCGCCGGCGTCCAGCGCCTGGACGGCGTTCTCGAGCAGGTTGGTGAGGGCGCCGGCAATCGCCTTGCGGTCGCCCACCACCAGGGTGTCGCCGCAGGCGCAGGCGGATTCGAGGGTCAGCCCCTTGGCGCGGGCCAGGGGTTCGAGGGTGTGGGTGAGCTCGGCCACCAGATCGCAGATGCCGAAGGGCTCGCGGCCGAGGGTCTCGCCGCGGGCAAACAGCAGCATGTCGCGGATCAGCTTTTCCAGATGGCGCAGGCGCTCCATCGCCCGATTGCCGATGCGCTCCCGGTCGGCGGGGCCCATTTCCTGCTGGACGAGGTTGGCGGTGTAGAGCAGCGCGGCCGACAGCGGCGTGCGCAGCTGGTGGGCCAGCCCGGCGACCATCTCGCCCATCGCGGCGAGGCGCTCGTTGCGCTCGGCGGCCAGGCGCATCCGGTGGGCATCGGTCACGTCGGTGAGGAGCACGATGTGGCCTTCGCCGGATTCAAGCGCGGCGTCGTCGCGGGTCAGGCGGCGGGTCTCGGTGCCGGCGCCGAGTTGCCATTCGCCCGGGGTTTCGGTGGGCGCCAGGCGGGCGGCAGAAAACGCCGCCCAGTCGACGCCGGCCAGCGGCGCCTCGAACATCGCTTCGACGGCCCGGTTGGCCTGCACCACGCGGCCGTCCCGGTCGAGCACGACGACGCCTGCCGGCAGCGCGCCCATCAGCACGCTGAGACGTTCGGTCAACTGACCGACCTGCGTCTGCAGGCCGGCGTAGGCACCGGTCAGGGCCTCCGACGCCTCGCTGAACTGGCGAAAGGCTTCGGCCAGCTGGCGGGCGTCGAGACGGTCTTCGGTGGCGGGCAGATTCATGAAGGGCATGGGGCGAAATTCACCGGTTCGCAGCTTAGGCCCGTCGGCGGCAAGACAAGCCGGCAAATAGGCGGCAAAAACTGCTGCTAATCCTGCCCTTGATCGGATTGCGCCTCGCCGAGAATGCGAGCATCCGTAAGAGGGGAATGTTTCCATGGCAGCAGAAGACGCCGCCGTCGCTCCACCGCCGCCCGCCTCACCTTTCAATCAGGTGCTGGAGAACATCCGCAATCTGTCGCAGCGCCAGAAGCTCGCCGCGGGCGCCGCCTTGGCCTTCGCCATTGCGCTGGTCGTCGGCGTGCTCCTGTGGAGCCGGCAGCCGGACTACGCCGTGCTGTTCTCCAATCTCGCCGAGAAGGACGGGGGCGCCGTCGTGGCCAGCCTCCAGCAGCAGAACATCCCCTACAAGTTCTCCGACAACGGCAACGCGATCCTCGTCCCCGCCGCCAACGTGCACGACCTGCGCCTGCGCCTGGCCGCCCAGGGCATCCCCAAGGGCGGGCTGGTGGGCTTCGAGCTGATGGAGAACCAGAAGCTCGGGCTGTCGCAGTTCCACGAACAGGTTAACTACCAGCGCGCTCTCGAAGGCGAGTTGTCGCGCACCATCTCCGCCATCGCCAGCGTGGCCGGCGCCCGGGTGCATCTGGCCATCCCCAAGCAGACCGCCTTCCTGCGTGACGAGCAGAAACCCACCGCCTCGGTGATGGTGAACCTCCACACCGGCCGCGCCCTCGACCCGGGCCAGATCGCCGGCATCGTGCACCTCATCGCGTCCAGCGTGCCCCAGCTCACCAACGAAAACGTGAGCGTGATCGACCAGGACGGCACCCTGCTCACCAAGAAGCCGGACCCGCTGCGCACCAACCTCGACGCCACCCAGATCAAATACACCCGCGAACTGGAAGAGGGCTACATCGAGCGCATCAACGCCATCCTCACGCCGCTGTTCGGCAAGGGCAACTTCCGCGCCCAGGTGTCGGCCGACGTGGACTTCAACGTCACCGAGCAGACCGCGGAAACGTACCGCCCCAACCCGTCGCCTGAGCAGGCCATCCGCAGCCAGCAGAGCAACGAGAGCACCACCCGCGAGCAGGCCGCCCAGGGCGTGCCGGGCGCGCTCACGAACCAGCCGCCGGTGCCGGCCACCGCGCCGCTCACCACCCCGCCGGTCGGCGGTGCCGCCGGCCCCAACCAGCAGCCGCCCCTGAGCACCACCAAGAGCGCCACCATCAACTACGAGGTGGACAAGACCATCCAGCACACCCGCAAGGCACTGGGCCAGATCCGCCGGCTGTCGGTGGCGGTGGCCCTCAACCAGAAGGAAGAGAAGGACAAGAACGGCGTCGCCAAGCCGGTTCCGCTCACCGACGAAGAGCGCAAGCGCGTCGAGGATCTGGTGCGCGACGCGGTGGGCTACAGCAAGGACCGCGGCGACACCATCAGCGTGGCCAGCAGCCCCTTCGTGACCTCGGACAAGGACCAGCTCGAGACGCCGATCTGGAAGGACCCGGACAACGTCGCGCTGTTCAAGGAGCTCATCAAGTATCTGGTCATCGCCGGGGTGATCGCCTTCGTGGCCTTTGGCGTGATCCGCCCGCTCCTGAAGCAGGTCATGCCGCAGCCGGAAACCAAGGAAGAAGAAGCCGCCGCCGAGGCCGCTGCCGCCGGCGAGGAGGGCGAAGAGGGCGAGGAAGGCGAAGAGGAAGGTGCCCAAGTGGCCCTGTCGCCCGAAGCCGCCGCGCGCCTCGCCTATGAGGAAAAGCTCGCCAAGGCCCTGGCCCTGGCCAAGGACAACCCGCGGATGGTTGCCAACCTGATCAAGGAATGGATGGGAAGCAATGAGCAGCAACGATGAAGGGCTGGAAAAGAGCGCCCTGCTCCTGCTGACGCTCGGCGCCGACGAGGCCGCCGAAGTGCTGAAGCTGCTCGGCCCGAAGGAAGTCCAGAAGCTGGGCGCGTCGATGGCCGCCATGACGGCCCAGCCACGGGAACGGGTCGAGGGCATCCTCGACGAGCTGATCGTCTTCTCCGACAAGGGCTCGCCCATCGAGGCCGACCACGAGCACATCAAGGCCATGCTCACCAAGGCCCTCGGCGACGAGCGCGCCAACCACCTGATCGGCCGCGTGCTGCAGGGCTCCGACACCGCCGGCATCGAAAGCCTGAAGTGGATGGACGCCGCCACCGCCGCCGACCTGATCAAGAACGAACACCCGCAGATCATCGCGACGATCCTGGTGCACCTGGAGTTCGACCAGGCCGGCGAGATCCTCAAACACTTCACCGATCGCCTGCGTAACGACGTGCTGCTGCGCATCGCCACCCTCGACGGCGTGCAGCCGGTGGCCCTGCGCGAACTCAACGAAGCCCTCACCCGCATGCTGGCCGGCGCCACCACGGTCAAGAAGACCGCCATGGGCGGCGTGCGCCACGCGGCGGACATCCTCAACTTCGTCGGCTCGGCCGCCGAGACGGCGATCCTCGACAACGTGCGCGAGTACGACCCGGACCTCGCCCAGAAGATCCTCGACGAGATGTTCGTCTTCGAGAACCTCATGGATCTCGACGACCGGGGCATCCAGACCCTGCTGCGCGAAGTCCAGAGCGACTCGCTGGTCATCGCCCTCAAAGGTGCGCCGCCCGAGATGCGCGAGAAGATCTTCAAGAACATGTCCCAGCGCGCCGCCGAGATGCTCCGCGAGGATCTGGAATCCCGCGGCCCGGTGCGCCTGTCCGAGGTCGAGGCCGAGCAGAAGGAAATCCTCAAGACGGCCCGCCGTCTGGCCGAGGAAGGCCAGATCGCGCTGTCCAGCGGAGGCGGCGACGATGCCTTCGTGTAAAGGCGGAGCGCTGCGATGAGCCCGACCCAGGCATCCGGCGCCTACCGGCGCTGGCAGCTGCCGTCCTTCGACGAGCCGCTGATGCCGGCGCCCGTGGACGACGCCCCTGCCCTCGCCGCCGAACCCGAGCCCGAACCGCTACCGCCCGAACCCGTCTTCGAGGCGCCCGTCGAGCTCGAGCCCGAGATTCCGATCCCCGAACCGCACATCCACCTGCCCACCGCCGACGAGATCGAGCGCATCCACGAGGAAGCCCGCAAGGAAGGCTACGACGCCGGCTACGAGGAGGCCACGGCCCGCGGCCGGATGGAGGCGATGCAGCTCCACGGCCTGGTGCAGAGCCTCGAGAACGCCATGACCAGCCTCGACCAGGAAGTGGCCGACGAGATTCTCGCCGTCGCCATCGAGGTGGCCCGCCAGATGGTGCGCCACAGCCTGGCCCACAACCCCGAATCCGTCGCCGAACTGATCCGCGAGGCCCTGCTGCAGCTACCCCAGGCCCACGCCATGGTGCATCTCAACCCCGAAGACCTGGCGATGGTCCGCGACTACCTGGGCGAGCAGCTCACCCACGGCGGCCACCGGCTGGTGGAAGACGCCAGCATCGCCCGTGGCGGCGCGCGCATCGAAGCCGCCGGCAGCCAGATCGACGCCACCCTGCAGACCCGCTGGCGCCGCATCATGGACAACCTGGGCCGCAATGTCCTGTGGGATGGGGACGGCAGCTGATGGACCACGGCACCGAAACCTGGCGCGCCTACCTCGCCGACAGCCGCAAGCTGGTGGGCGCCACCGCCCCTTATCAGCTGTCCGGCCGCCTCACGCGCATCAACGGGCTGGTGATGGAAGCCTCCGGGCTCAAGCTGCCGCTGGGCTCCGGCTGCCGCATCGTGATCCCGGGCGGCGCCTCGGTGGAGGCCGAAGTGGTGGGCTTTCACGGAGAAAAAATCTTCCTGATGCCCACCGACGACGTGTTCGGTCTGGCGCCCGGCGCCCAGGTGCTGCCCGTCGAGCCAACCCAGCCGCCGCTCATCGCCGGCGAACGCATCGAACCGCGCCGCCGCGCCTCCGACCGGGCCAAGCACCTGCCGATGGGCGACGAGCTCCTCGGCCGCGTGGTCGACGGCGCCGGCCGCCCGCTGGACGGCCTCGGCCCGCTGGCGGTGCGCCACAGCCGCTCGCTCCAGGCGCGGCCGATCAACCCGCTGCAGCGCGCGCCCATCAGCCAGTCGCTGGATGTCGGCATCCGCGCCATCAACGGCCTGCTCACCGTCGGCCGCGGCCAGCGGATGGGCCTGTTTGCCGGCTCCGGCGTGGGTAAATCGGTGCTCATCGGCATGATGGCCCGCTACACCGCCGCCGACGTGATCGTCGTCGGGCTGATCGGCGAACGGGGCCGCGAAGTGAAGGAGTTCATCGAGCACAACCTGGGCCCCGAGGGCCTGGCCCGCTCGGCGGTGATCGCCGCCCCGGCCGACTGCAGCCCGCTGATGCGCCTGCAGGGCGCCTCCTACGCCACCACGGTGGCCGAGTACTTCCGCGACCAGGGCAAGCAGGTGCTGCTGATCATGGATTCCCTCACCCGCTACGCCATGGCCCAGCGCGAGATTGCGCTCGCCATCGGCGAACCGCCGGTCACCCGCGGCTACCCGCCATCGGTGTTCGCCCGCCTGCCGGCGCTCGTCGAACGGGCCGGCAACGGGCCGGAAGGCGGCGGTTCGATCACCGCCTTCTACACCGTGCTCGCCGAGGGCGACGACCAGCAGGATCCGATCGCCGACTCCGCCCGAGCGATCCTCGACGGCCACATCGTGCTGTCCCGCAACCTCGCCGACCAGGGCCACTACCCGGCCATCGACATCGAACAGTCGATCTCCCGGGCCATGCACAACCTCGTCAAGAGCCAGCACTTCGACATGGTGCGGCGCTTCAAGCAGCTGTTCTCCCGTTACCAGCGCTCCCGCGACCTGATCGCCGTGGGTGCCTATCACGCCGGCTCCGACCCGGTGCTCGACCAAGCCGTGGCCATGTATCCACGGCTCGAAGCCTTCCTGCAGCAACGCATCGAAGAGTGCGAACCCTACGAATCCGCCGTTGAAAAGCTCCACGCCCTTTTCGGAGCCACGCCATGAGCAGCCTTCACACCCCCCGGCGCCCGAAAGGTGATGTCACCCCGCCCCTAAAGATTCCCGTCCCCTGCCCGATAACGCCGAAGGAACGTGAAGATGACTGAGCGGTTCCCGCTGCAAACCCTGCTGGATCTGGCGAACAGCCGCATGGACGACGCCGCGCGCAAGCTCGGCGAGCTCATTGCAAGCGAACACGCCGTGGAGGAAAAACTCGCCCTGCTGGTGGACTATCGCAAGGAATACCAGGCCCGCTTCGTTGAAGCGGCCCGCAACGGCATCGGCCCCGACGCCTGGCGCAACTTCAGCGCCTTCCTCGGCAAGCTCGATGACGCGATCGCCCAGCAGCAGCGCCTTGTCTCCGACTCCCGGCAGCGCACCGAGCAGGGCCAGCAAGCCTGGGTGGATCAACGCAACAAGGTAAAGGCCTTCGACACCCTGTCGCACCGCCACCAGAGCGAGCAGGCCCGCAAGGAAGCCAAGCAGGAACAACGGCTCACCGACGAACACGCCGCCAAGCAATTCCGCGATCGCCCCGAAGAGGAGTGATCCGCCCGGGCGCAGCCCTGGCACGTGGCTTGCTGGGTAACGTGGGTCAGCATCCTCACCAGGACTCAACATCATGCCCGGACCGGCCCTGAACCCGATCGCCAACACTGCGCCCGTCGCCTCCGTCAAAACCGCCACCGGCACGCGCCCCGACGCGTCCGCCGACGCCGGCAAGACGGAAGCGCCCGAGCAGGGTTTCGCCTCCGAACTGAAACGCCAGATGCGCGGCGAATCCAGCCCCGACGAGGCCGCCTCCAGCGACGCCAGGGCCGCCGCCGCGAGCGACAAGGCCGCCAAGCCCACCGAAGACGCAGCCCTGGCCCAGGCACCCACTGCACCGGCCGACCTCTCCGCGCTGCTGGCCGGCGCCGCTGCCGCAGCCAACGCCATCCCGACGCCGCTGCCCCGCACCACCACCGGCGTCACGCCGGAATCCGCCAAGGGCGCCATCGACACTACCGCGGGCCTCAGCGTGGATGGCGGCGAGGCCGGCAAGCTCAGCCAAGGGCTGACCGATCTGGCGGCCGACGCGGCAAATCTTGCCGGCCACCATGCCGCGCCTGCCGGTCAGGATGCCGCCCCCACCACCAAGACACCGCCAGCCGACCTCGCCGGCACCGACGCAATCACCAGCAGCCGCCACGGCCCCGAAACCGGCGCCGATGTGGCCGCCGCCCCCACCAACAACTTCGCGGCGATCCACGCAGCGGCCCTGGCCAACCTGCGGGGCGAAAGCGCCCAGCCGGTCGCGAGCCCGGTGCCCCTGCACGTCGCCACCCCGGCCGGCGCGCCCGGCTGGCCCGAAGAAGTGGGCAACCGGGTGAGCTGGATGGTCGGCCAGTCGGAAAGCCATGCCGAGCTCACCCTCACCCCGCCCCAGCTGGGCAAGGTGGAGGTGTCGATCACCATCAGCGGCGACCAGACCACTGCGCAGATCGTCGCCGCCACGCCGGCCGCCCGCGACCTGATCGAACAGAGCCTGCCCCGCCTGCGTGAGGTGCTGGAGCAGAGCGGCATCAACCTGGGCCAGACCGACGTGGGCACCTCGGGCCAGCCCGGCGGCTCCGGAGAAGGCCGGCGCGGCGGGCAGTTCAACCCCTCGCGCGGCACCAACGAGATCGGCGTCAGCACCGCCGCCGCCAGCCCCTGGCTGCGGCGCGCAGAAGGATTGGTGGATACGTTCGCCTGAATCGCCACAAATGACGGGGGCTTTGGCCCCTATTCGAGGCTTGCCGGGCGGACGTGATGGATAACAATGCATTGAGATAAGGAGAAATCCAGCATGTCGAAAGCACCGGCCAAAGCCGAAGCCGCCGAAGGCGAAGCCCCTGCCAAGGGGGGCAAGAAGAAGCTCATCATCATCATCGTTGCCGTCCTGATCCTGGCGATCGCGGGCGGCGCTGCCTTCATGCTGCTGGGCAAGAAGAAGCACGCCGAAGGCGAGGAAGAGGAAGAGCCGGTATCCCACGAGCCGCCGAAGGTGAAGGTGGACCCGTCCAAGCCGCCGGTCTTCGTGCAGCTCGAGCAGTTCACGGTCAACCTGTCCCCCGAAGAGGGCGACCACTTCCTGCAGGCCACGATGGTGCTGCGGGTGTCCGACGCCAAGGTGGGCGACTCGCTCAAGCTCTACATGCCCGAGCTGAAGCACCGGGTCATCATGCTGCTGTCGTCCAAGAAACCGTCCGACCTCGCCACCACCGAGGGCCGCGAGGAGCTCGCCGACGAGGTGAAGGAAGAGGCCAACGACGTGCTGGGCTACGCGCCCAACCCCAAGAAGAAGAACAAGCGCAGCCGCCCCGAGGATGACGGCCCCGTGCTGGCCGTGCTGTTCAACCAGTTCATCGTGCAGTAAGCAGGAACAACCACCATGGCTCAGGACTTTCTCTCCCAGGAAGAGGTTGACGCCCTGCTCAAGGGCGTCACCGGGGAGTCCGACGAGCAGGACACCGGCGAAGAGGGCGGAGACGGCATACGCCCGTACAACCTCGCCACGCAGGAGCGCATCGTCCGTGGGCGCATGCCCACGATGGAGCTCATCAACGAGCGCTTCGCCCGCTACCTGCGGATCGGGCTGTTCAACTACATGCACCGCAACGTCGAGGTCTCGGTCGGCCCGATCAAGGTGCAGAAGTTCAGCGAGTTCGTCCGCAACCTGGTGGTGCCGACCAACCTCAACCTGTTCACGTCCAAGCCGCTGCGGGGCACCGCGCTGATCGTGCTCGACCCGAACCTGGTGTTCCTGGTGGTGGATAACCTGTTCGGCGGCGACGGGCGTTTTCATACGCGCGTCGAAGGCCGCGACTTCACCCTCACCGAGCAGCGCATCATCCAGGGTCTGCTGAAGGTCACCTTCGAGGAATACGCCAAGGCCTGGTCGCCGGTGCAGAAGCTCGAATTCGAGTACGTCCGCTCGGAGATGAACCCCCAGTTCGCCAACATCGCCACCCCCGCCGAGGTGGTGGTGGCGGCGTCGTTCACGCTGGAGTTCGGCGGCGCCCAGGCGGAGATGCACTTCTGTTTCCCGTACTCGATGCTCGAGCCGATCCGCGAGACGCTCTATTCGACGATGCAGAGCGACCACATCACCCAGGACAACCGCTGGGTGAGCATGATGGGCAAGCAGCTGCAGAGCGCCGAAGTCACGCTGGTGGCCCGGCTGGGCAACGCCAAGGTCACCCTGGGCGACATCGTCAACATGAAGCCCGGCGACGTGATCCCCCTCAACATCCCCGAAACCATCCAGGCTGAAGTGGACGGCATCCCGTTCATGGAATGCCGCTACGGCGTCCAGCGCGGCCAGTACGCGCTGAAGATCGAGCGCTTCCTCGCCCAGGAAGAAGATACCCCGGCCCCCAGCCAGGAGTGAGCCATGTCAGAAACCGATACCCCCGACGACAACCAGATCAGCGACGACGACTGGGCCGCTGCAATGCAGGAGCAGGCCGCCGCCGAGGGCCTCACCGACCCGGCGGAGCCCGCCCTCGGCGAGGAATCCCCCTTCCAGGCCAAGCCCGCCAGCCAGCTCTTCCCGGATTTCGGCCAGGCCGGCGCCAAGAGCGGCTCGATCAACGACTACGACATGATCCTGGACATCCCGGTGCAGCTCACCGTGGAACTGGGACGCACCAAGATCGCCATCCGCAACCTGCTGCAGCTGGCCCACGGCTCGGTGGTCGAGCTCGACGGGCTCGCTGGCGAACCGATGGACGTGCTCGTCAATGGCACCCTGATCGCCCAGGGCGAGGTGGTGGTCGTGAATGACAAATTCGGCATCCGCCTCACCGACATCATCACGCCCGCCGAGCGCATCCGCAAACTGCGCTCCTGATCCCCGCCCCACAAAAGCTCTCGGCCCCGCGGCGCAACACCGCGGGGCCGAACTGCATTCAGGATCTGGCGGACGTCACACCGCCCCGGTCCGCCCCCTCATCAGCACCGAACTCGCCGGGCGGCGGTCGGGCGCATTGGCCCGATGGAGCAGCCAGCGCTCGCCGAGAATCTTGAGGGCCCGCTGACGCTTCTCCTCGTAGCCGGACGACGCCGCGCCCGGCACCCCTCCGTCCGTCACGCCAGCCGCGAGCTGGCTGTCACGATGCCACAGCAACATGATCGCACCTCCACTCTGTTGGATCTGCAGTCTTCCCGAGCCGCCCGGCAAGAATCGGGCGCTCCGTGCGTTTTGAGTATAGGCGCCCGGCGCAGTTCAGCAGGCAAAAGCCGAAAGCATGAAAAAGTGCCGTTTTGCCCGCCTAATCGGCCCATGCCGCGCCGCGAGCCGGGGCTATTCTCCCCTCCAGGCTCCCCCCGGAATGCCCCGGATTCCTCCCCCAATCGCCATGCGCCACTTCCTGCCCGCAGCCGGCCTGCTGCTCCTCTCCGGCCCCGTCCTGCCTGCCGACGGCAGCGCCGACGTGACGGGCAGCGTCGTGCAGATGCTGCTGGGCCTCGCCCTCATCATCGGCCTCCTGATCGGCAGCCTGCACCTGCTCAAGCGCCTCGGCGCGGGTCAGGTCGGCAAGGCCGGGCTGCTGAAGGTGCGCGGCGCCACCGCCGTCGGCCCGCGGGAGCGCGTGGTGCTGGTTGAAGTGGCCGACAAGGTGCTGGTGCTGGGTGTATCCCCCGGCCGGATCACCCCGCTGCACACCCTCGATGCCATCGACCTGCCCACCGCCCCCGGCGACACCCCGTCGCCCGCCACCAGCGGCGCCGACTTCCAGGCCTGGCTCAAACAGACGCTGGAGCGTCGCCCCCGATGAAAGCCTTCACTGCCCTGCGCCGCGTGGCGCCGCTCATCCCGCCCCTGCTCCTGGCGCTGCCCCTGCCGGCGCTGGCCCAGGCCATGCCGGCCCTCACCACCGCGCCCGCCGGCGGTGGCGGCACCGAGTACAGCCTGTCGGTGCAGACCCTGCTGCTGCTCACCTCCCTGAGCTTCCTGCCGGCCATCGTGCTGATGATGACCAGCTTCACCCGGATCATCATCGTGATGTCGCTGCTGCGCCACGCGATGGGCACCCAGACCTCGCCCCCCAACCAGGTGATCGTCGGCCTGTCGCTGTTCCTCACCTTCTTCATCATGGCGCCGGTGGCCGACAAGGTTTACACCGAGGCCTGGCAGCCGCTATCGGAAAACCGCATCACCTTCAACGAAGCCCTCGACCGGGCCACCGTGCCGGTCAAGGCCTTCATGCTCAAGCAGATCCGCGAGCCCGACCTCAACCTCTTCTCCAAGCTCGCCAAGACGCCCCGCGTCGAGAAGGCCGAGGAGCTGCCGATGCGCGTGGTGATCCCCGCCTTCGTCACCTCCGAGCTCAAGACCGCCTTCCAGATCGGCTTCATCGTGTTCATCCCCTTCCTCATCATCGACATGGTGGTCGCCTCGGTGCTGATGTCGATGGGGATGATGATGATGAGCCCGGCCATCGTCGCCCTGCCGTTCAAGATCATGCTCTTCGTGCTGGTGGATGGCTGGAACCTGCTGATCGGCTCGCTGGTGCAGAGCTTCGGATAGCCGCCGGAAGGATCCCGCCATGACTCCCACCACCGTCATCGACCTCGGCCGCCAGGCCCTCGAACTCACCCTGCTCGTCTCCGCGCCGCTGTTCATCGCCGCGCTGGTCACCGGGCTGGTGGTGTCGATCTTCCAGGCCGCCACCCAGATCAACGAACAGACCCTGTCCTTCGTGCCCAAGCTCATCGCCACCTTCATCACCCTGGTGGTGGCCGGGCCGTGGATGATCACGATGATGACCGACTTCATCCGCCGCCTGTTCGAGAACATCCCCGCGATGATCGGGTAGCCCGATGCTGTCGGTCACCAGCGCCCAGCTCGACGCCTGGCTCGCGATGCTCGCCTTCCCGCTCGCCCGCATCCTCGGGCTGGTGGGGATGGCGCCGGTGTTCTCCAACAACGGCATTCCGCGGCGGATCAAGCTGATGGTGGGGCTGGCGATCACCATCGGCATCGTCCCGGCCCTGCCGCCGCCCCCGACGATCCCCCTCGGCTCGTGGGACGGCCTGCTCATCATTGCGCTCGAAACCATGACCGGCGTGGCGATGGGCCTCGTGCTGCGGGTCGTGTTCGCCTCCCTCGACGTGATGGGCGAGATCGTCAGCCTGCAGATGGGCCTGTCCTTCGCCACCTTCTTCGACCCCGTGGCCGGTGGCCAGACCGGGGTCGTCGGCGAGTTCCTGATCCTCATGGCCACGCTCATCTTCCTCGCCCTCAATGGCCACCTGCTGTTGGTCGACGCCCTCGCCCACAGCTTCGAGTGGATGCCGATCAGCGCCACCCCGCCCCACAAGGGCGGCTGGCTGCTGCTGGCGCGCTTTGGCGCCACGGTGTTCTCGGCCGGCCTGCTGATAGCCCTGCCGATCGTCACCGCGCTGCTCATCACCAACATCGCGCTGGGCATCCTGACCCGCGCCGCGCCGCAGCTCAACCTGTTCGCCATCGGCTTCCCGATCACCCTGACGGTGGGTTTCGGCGTGCTGATCCTGGCCCTCAATCACCTGGCCCCGCTGCTCCAGCACTTCTACGACGTCGGCTTCGGAACCATGGCCGACCTGGTCCGCGCCCTGCGCTGAAACCCCATGCCACCGCCCGCCACACCACCCCTCGACCCCGCCCACGCCGGCTTCACCGCCCTCTTCCGCTTCCTGCCCGAAATGGTCGCCCTCGCCACCCTGGAAGACGACCGGCTCATCGACGTCAACGACAACTGGACCGCCGCCCTCGGTTACGCGCGCGAAGATAGCGTCGGCCACAGCTGCAGCGACCTGGGCATCTGGCACGACCCCGACGATCTGCACCAGATCCGCGCCGAACTGCTGGCCGGCCACACTGTGGTGGACCGCCCGGTAGTCCTCCTCACCAAAGCCCGCACGCCCGTCGAAACCCTGCTCCGCGCCCGTACGCTGGACATCGACGGGCAGACCTGCATCCTCGCGGTATGCCAGGACATCACCCCCCGGCGGCGCCTCGAGAAAGCCCGGCAGGAGGCCGCCGAAGCCCAGCGCATCTCCGAGGTGATGTTCTCGACCGCCTTTCACTCCAGCCCCGAGGCGATCACCCTCAGCCGCCTCCGCGACGGCAAGCTGCTGGCCGTCAATCCCGCCTTCGTCACCCTCACCGGCTGGGAGCGGGATACATCCCTCGGCACCACCGCCTACGCCCTCGGCCTGTGGCCTTACCCGGAAGAACGGGTCGCCATCGTCGAGCTGCTCCAGGAGCACGCCGTGCTGCGGGATTTCCAGTGCACCCTTGGCACCGCCGACGGCAGCCACCGGGATTGCCTGGTCAATGCCTCAACTGTCGACATCGCCGGCCAGACCTGCCTGATCTGCATCATCCGCGACGTGACCGACCAGAAGGCCGCCGTCGCCAACCTCCACGACAGCCAGAACAAGTTCTCCACCATCTTCAACTCGGCGCCCTTCGCCCTCGCCCTCACCCGCATCAGCGACCGCACCTACCTCGACGCCAACCCGGCCTGGGAGCGCCTGTTCGACTGCCCCCGCGACGAGATCATCAACCGCACCAGCGGCGAGCTCGGCTGCTGGCTCGACCCCGCCGACTACGACGACCTCTACGGCTGCTTCGCCACCAGCGACGTGGTCGGGCAGCGGGAAGTCCGCCTGCGCCCCATCGGCCGTCCGGGCATCGCCAACTGCCTCGTCTCGGCCCGGCGACTGCGGGTTCGTGACGAGGACTGCGCCCTGTGGTCGATGGTGGACATCTCCGAACTACGCCGCGTCCAGGCCCACATCGAGGATCTCAACCAGAGCCTCGAACTGCGCGTCGCCGAACGCACCGCCGAACTCACCAAAGCCCTCGGCATCCTGCATCAGACGCAGGAAGAGCTCGTCCGCAGCGAGAAGATGGCGGCCCTCGGCTCCCTGGTCGCCGGCATCGCCCACGAACTCAACACGCCCATCGGCAACAGCGTCACCGTCGCCTCGACCCTCGCCGCCCGCACCGACGACCTGATCACCGCCTACAGCACCGGCAAGCTGCGCCGCACCGATTTCGACCGCTTCACCCAGGGTACCCGGCAGGCCGTCGATCTGCTGATGCGCAGCCTGCTGCGGGCCGAGGAACTCGTGCGCAGCTTCAAGCAGGTGGCGGTGGATCAGACCAGCGAACAGCGCCGGCGCTTCGAGCTGAACGAAGTGCTGCGCGAGATGGCCATCACCATCAGCCCCATGTTCAAGCACGGGGATTTCACCCTCGACGTGCTCGAGACGGCGCCCTTCACCCTAGACAGCTACCCCGGCCCCCTCGGGCAGATCTTCACCAACCTCGTCACCAACGCCCTGCTTCACGCCTTCGAAGGTCTCCCCCGGGGAAGCATCACGGTCGCCCCGCGGGTGATGGACGAAGACAGCGTCCAGATTGAGTTTGCCGACGACGGCCGTGGCATCCCGCTCGCCGACCAGCGACGCATCTTCGACCCCTTCTTCACCACCCGCCTCGGGCGCGGTGGAACCGGTCTCGGATTGCATATCGTCTACAATCTGGTCACCCAGGTGCTGGGGGGGCGCATCACCGTGCACAGCTCGCCCGGCAACGGAACACGTTTTGTCCTCGCCCTGCCGCGCACGGCGCCCACCCGCGGCGAGGGTCAGACTGCCGCCGACGCAGCCGCAAGCCCCGGCCCGGGACTCAACTTCGACGACCTCGGGCCGATAATCTGACGCTGGCCGCCGGGAGCGGCGGCCTACCGGGAGAACTCATGGCCATTGCCATCGTCGATGACACGCCGCTCAATCTCACACTGATCCAGGCCCTCGTCCGCAAGCTCACGCCACCGGGCACCGAGATCGTCACCTTCAGCTCGCCGCTGGAAGGTCTCCAGTGGTGCGGCAGCCACGAGCCCGACCTGGTCATCGTCGACTACATGATGCCGGACCTCAACGGCATCGAGTTCATCGAGACCGTCCGCAAGCTCTACCCGGCCGACACCGTCCCGATCCTGATGGTCACCGCGGCCCACGAGAAGGAAGTGCGCTACGAAAGCCTCGCGGCCGGCGCCAACGACTTCCTCACCAAGCCCATCGACCGCCACGAGTTCGACCCCCGGGTGCGCACCATGTTGTCGCTGCGTGCCAGCCACCAGCGCATGCGCACCTGGAACGACGACCTGCAGGCCGCCGTGATCCTGAAAACCGCCGAGATCGTCACCCGCGAACAGGAAACCATCACCCGCCTGGCCCGCGCCGCCGAGTTCCGCGACCCGGAAACCGGCGCCCACATCCTGCGCATGGCCCACTACTCGCAGATCATCGCCCGCGATCTGGGGCTCGATGCCGAAACCTGCGAACGCATCCTCACCGCCGCCCCGATGCACGACATCGGCAAGGTGGGCACCCCCGACAACATCCTGCTCAAGCCCGGCCGGCTCACCCCCGAAGAGATGGTGATCATGCGCCAGCACCCGCGCATCGGCCACGACATCCTCAAGGGCTCGTCGTCACCGATGATCCAGATGGCCGCCGAGATCGCCCTCACCCACCACGAGAAATACGACGGCAGCGGCTACCCCGACGGGCTCTCCGGCGACGCCATCCCGCTGGTCGGCCGCATCGTCGCCGTGGCCGATGTCTTCGACGCACTCACCTCGCCGCGTCCCTACAAGCCGGCCTGGGAGCTGGACACCGCCTTCAACTTCATCCGCGAAGGCCGCGGCAGCCACTTCGACCCGGCCTGCGTCGACAGCTTCCTGGACCTGATCCCGGAAGTACTGGAAATCCGCGAGCGGTTCAAAGACGAATGAAAGACGCCCTCCACCGCCTGGCGCAAGGCGCTGGGCTGCACACCCTCGGACAGCAGCTCACTGCCCTGTTCGCCCTCCTGCTCACGCTGTCCCTTGGCGCCTACGCGATCTACCTGGGCAACGAGCAGGTCGAATTCATCGAGCGGCTCGAACGCCAGCACGCTGACGAACTGACCCACGCCCTCGCCTCGGCTCTCGAACCCCACCTGGCCAGCGGCAACATCGCCAGCGCCACCGGCCACCTGCTCAAACTCGAATACAACCCCCACATCCGCCGCGCCACGGTCACCGACCGTCAAGGCGTGCCGCTCACCAGCGTCGGCCGGAGCGCAGGCGGTGCGCCGATCGCCGTCGAGCCCATCGAAGGCGTCCCCGTCCTCGTCCCGGACAGCGCCCGCCGGGCCTCCCAGGGGAATACCGGCAACGGCTCCACGCACTTCGTCGCCTGGGCCGGCATTGGTGCGGCAGCCCCCCTCGGCTGGCTGCGCATCGAGGTCGCCCCGGCGGCCGGCGACAACCTCCAGCACATCATCATCGACAGCCTGATCGCCGCGATCGTCACCCTCGTCGTCGGCACCCTCGTCATCCGCCAGTTCCTGCGCCCGCCCCTGCGCAGCCTCGCCCGCGCCACCCGCTTTGCCGAAACCCTCGAGACGAGCCACGGCAAGACCCTCGACGAAGACAGCCCGATCGCCGAGCTGCGCCAGCTGGTGGACGCCCTCAACCAGACCTCCGTACGCCTGCACGAAGGCCAGTCGGCCCTGGCCGCCAGCGAATCGCGCAACCGGGCCATCACCGAAGCCTCCCTCGACAGCATCGTCACCATCGGCGAAGACGGCCTCATCCTCGAATACAACCCGGCCGCCGAGCGCACCTTCGGCATTCCTGCCCACGAGGCCATCGGGCAGCGCGCCGTGGCCCTGCTCTTCCCCGAGCGTGTCCGCGACGCCCAGACCCAGGCCCTCCTCGACCTGCTGGCCGACACCCAGGCCGACACCCAGGCCGGCACCCTCGCCCAGCGTACCGAGGCCATCGCCGTCCGGCACACCGGCAGCGGCCCGGTCGAATTCCCCGCCGAGGTCGCCCTGGTCGCCGTCCACAGCGCCGGTCGCCGGCTGATCACCGCCTACGTGCGCGACATCGGCGAGCGCAAGGCCGCCGAAGCCGCCATGCGTCAGGCCAGGGACGTCGCCGAGGCCACCAGCCGCTCCAAGAGCGACTTCCTCGCCAACATGAGCCACGAGATCCGCACGCCGATGAACGCCATCATCGGCATGACCGAGCTCACCCTCGACACGCCCCTCGACAACGAGCAGCGGGAATACCTCAGCCTCGTCAAGACCTCCGCCAACTCCCTGCTCGGCATCATCAACGACATCCTCGACTTCTCGAAGATCGAGGCCGGCAAGCTCGATTTCGAGCACATCGACTTCAGCCTGCGCGACTGCGTCGCCCTCGCCGTGCGCACCCTCCAGCAGCGGGCCGACGAGAAGAACCTGCGCATCACCGCCCAGGTGGCCCCGACGGTGCCCGACAACCTGATCGGCGATCCCCATCGCCTGCGTCAGGTACTGATCAACCTCATCTCCAACGGCATCAAGTTCACCGAGCACGGCGAAGTTCGCCTCCTGGTCGAACCGGGCACCGAAGCCGGCAACGGCGACCCGGGCAAGGTCGAGCTCGCCTTCAACGTGCACGACACCGGGGTCGGCATCCCGCCAGAAAAACAGAGCCTGATCTTCGAAGCCTTCTCCCAGGCCGACTCCTCCACCACCCGCCGCTACGGCGGCACCGGGCTGGGGCTCACCATCAGCGCCCAGCTCGTCCGGGCCATGGGCGGGCGGATCGGCGTCACCAGCACTCCGGGCGAAGGCAGCACCTTCCGCTTCACCGCCCGCTTCGAAGCCGGCCACGCCACGCCGGTGCTGGACGAACAAGCCCACCTCGAAGGCCTGCCGGTTCTCGTCGCGGTGGACAGCAGCACCGAACGGGCAACCCTCGTCGAGCTGCTTGGCCAGTGGCGGATGAAGCCCGTCACCGTATCCGACGCCAGCGGCGCCCTGCGCGAACAGGCCCGCGCCACCGCCGAGAACAAACCCTTCAAGGTGGTGCTGATCAGCACCCAGCTCCCGGACATCGAAGGCTTCGACCTAGCCGAAGCCATCCTCTCCGCCGCCGCGCCGCCCCCGTGCATCGTCATGCTGGCCGGCGAAGGCCGCCGGGGCGACGGCGCCCGCTGCCGCGAGATGGGCATCTCCGCCTACCTGCCGATGCCGATCATGGCGTCCGACCTCCTCAACGCCATCCTGCTGTCGGTGGAGCCGATCGACGACAACACCGGCAACAGCAGCAGCGCCGACCGCTCGCCCCTCATCACCCGCCACAGCCTGCGCGAGCAGAAGCGCCAGCTGCGCATCCTGCTGGCCGAAGACAACGTGGTGAATCAGACCCTCGCCCTGCGCCTGCTGGGCAAGCTCGGCCATCAGGCCGACGTGGCCAACAACGGCAAGGAAGCGCTGGAGCTCCACGCCCGCAACCGCTACGACCTGGTGCTGATGGACGTGCAGATGCCCATCATGGGCGGATTCGACGCGACCGCGCAGATACGCCAACGCGAAGCCGCCGGCGCCACCCACACCCCCATCGTGGCGATGACCGCCCACGCCATGAAGGGCGACCGGGAGCGCTGCCTCGCCGCCGGCATGGACGGCTACCTCTCCAAGCCGGTGCACGCCCCGGACCTGGTCGAGGTGCTCATCCAGCACACCGGACGGGGCGACCCGGCGCCGCCGCCGCCCAGCGAACCCACCAGCATCAGCGGCCCGGTGTTCGAACGTCAGAAAGTGCTGTTCAACCTCGGCGGTGACGAAGAACTGCTGGAACAGCTCATCGGGATGTTCATCGAGGACGAGCCTCGGTTGTTTGCCGACATTGAGGCCGCGGTGGTCGAGGGCGACGCGGAAGCCCTGCACAACGCGGCCCACGCCCTCAAGGGTGCGGTGTCAAACTTCTGTGCCGGCCGGGCCCAGACAGGGGCCGCACAGCTCGAACGCATCGGCCGCGAAAAGCGCATGGCCGACGCACCCCAGGCCCTCGAAGCCCTGCGCGCCGAGCTTGCTGCCCTGCGCGAAGCCTTCGCCGCCGCCTGAGCCCCCGGCCGGGGGCCGGTGCGGGTCAGGACTTGGCCTGGATCAACTCCACCTTGTAACCGTCCGGGTCTTCCACAAAGGCGATCACCGTCGTCCCGTGCTTCATCGGGCCGGCTTCGCGCACCACCTTGCCACCGCGGGCCTTGATCGCCGCGCAGGCCGCGTAGGCATCCGGCACCGCCAGTGCGATGTGGCCGTAAGCCGTGCCCAGCTCGTAGGACTCGACGCCCCAGTTGTGGGTAAGCTCCAGCACCGCCCCTTCCGATTCATCCTGATAGCCCACGAAGGCCAGCGTGAACTTGCCCTCCGGGTAATCGTTGCGGCGCAGGAGGCGCATGCCGAGCACTTCGGTGTAAAAGGCGATGGAACGGTCGAGGTCCACGACGCGAAGCATGGTGTGCAGAAGACGCATGGTTGTTTTCCTGAGAGTCAGAGGGAAGGAAGACTCGCCGCCACCTGGCGCAGGGCCTTGCGGGCAGCGACGTGATCGGGATAGATGGACTCAACCACGGACCAGAAACGCGGCGAGTGGTTCATCTCGACAAGATGCGCCACCTCGTGGGCCACCACGTAATCGATCAGGCCCAGGGGCAGATGGATGAGCCGCCAGTGCAGGCGGATGCCGCTGCGGCTGCTGCAACTGCCCCAGCGCGTGCGGGCATTGGAGAGCGCCACCGGCGGCACCGGGCGCCCAAGCCGCAGGCAGAACTCCTCGACCCGGTTTTTGAACAAATCGAGGCCTCTTTGTTGCAATTCCCGCAACAATAGCCGGCGGGCATCGCCGCCGCTACGCAGGGCCAGCTCCAGCACCCGCTCCGGGCCGATCTCGTGCCACAGCACCCGGTTGTTTCCGCGCCCGATGGAGATCCGCCAGGCCTCGCCAAGAAAGGGCACGGCCGCGCCATCGACGGCCTCGAAGGCCGGACGGGCCTCGGGCTGCGGACGGTTGTGGAGTTTTTCGACGACCCACGCGGCGTGGCTGCGGATGAAGACCTCGGCCTCGCGCAGACCCACCCGGAGCGGCACGCCCACGGTGAGCCCCCGGTGATCGATGCGCAGCCCCAGCGTCTTGCGGACGCTGCGCCGCAGGGTGTAGGCAACGCGCACCCCGTCGAGAAGGATCTCGCGGGATTCGACGGCCGGCGCGGTCACGCCTTGGCCGGCTCCTGACGCTTGCCGGCGTGGCGGTAGTGGGACGGGAACAGCCGGCGCATCTCGGCCTCGATCCAGGCTTCGGCCTTGGCGTTGATCTCGTCCACCGTCAGCCCGTGGGTGTCGATGGCCGGGCCGACGCTCACCACCACTTCGCCAGGACGCTTGAAGAAGGCGTTGCGCGGCCAGAACTCGCCGGCGTTATGGGCCACGGGCACCACCGGGGTGCCGGTGGCGCGCGCGAGCCAGGCGCCGCCCGGCTTGTAGCGCTTGGTGGTGCCGGGCGCCACCCGGGTGCCCTCCGGGAAGACGGTGACCCAGAAGCCCTGGTTGAGGCGGTCGCTCCCCTGCTCGACCACCTGGTTGAGGGCGTCCTTGCCGGCAGCCCGGTCGATGGCGATCATCGGCATCTGGGAGATCCCCCAGCCGAAGAACGGCACCTTGTGGAGCTCGCGCTTCATCACGAAGACCATCGGCGGAAAGACATCCTGCAGCATGATGGTTTCCCAGGCGGACATGTGCTTGGAGAGCACGATGGCCGGCCCGGCCGGGATGTTGGCGGCGCCTTCGAGCCGGTACGGAATGCCCAGCACGTGCTTGATGACCCAGATCATGATCCGCGCCCAGCCCCGGATGAGCTTGTGGCGCGTCTGCGGGCGGAACGGGAAAGTCGCCATGCCGATGAGGGCGTAGAGCGGCGTGAAGATGCCCAGGGCGAGCATGAACAACAGGTTGCGGATCAGGACCACGGAGGGGTTTCCAGTCAGACGGTGAGCTGCGCGGCCACGGCCGCCAGGTCGGGGAAAATCTGGGTGCCGGGCGGCAGGGCCGGATCGGCCTGGGTCTTGACGCCCCTGCCGGTCAGCACCAGAAACGGCGTGCAACCCACGGCGACGCCGGCCTGCAGGTCGCGCAGGCTGTCGCCCACCACCGGCACGCCGCGCATGTCCACGTTGAAGCGCTCGGCGATCTGCTGGAACATGCCCGGCTTGGGCTTGCGGCAGTCGCAGGTGGAATCCGCGCCGTGGGGGCAGAAAAAGATGGCGTCCAGCCGCCCGCCCGCCTGGGCGAGCGACTTGGTCATCTTTTCGTTGATGGCATTGAGGGTGTCCATGTCGAACAGCCCGCGCCCGACCCCCGACTGGTTGGAGGCGACCACCACCCGCCAGCCGGATTCGTTGAGCCGCGCGATGGCCTCGAGCGAGCCGGGGATCGGCCGCCACTCGTCCGGCGACTTGATGAACTGGTCGGAGTCGAAGTTGATGACGCCGTCCCGGTCGAGAACGATGAGCTTCATGGACTGCCCCCTTGCCCGGCTCACGCGGAGAGCCGCGAGATGTCGGCCACCTGGTTCATCAGACCCGCCAGCTGAGCCAGCAGGGCCAGGCGGTTCTGACGCACCAGCGGCTCGTCGGCCATCACCATCACCTCGTCAAAGAAGCGGTCCACCGCCGCACGCAGGCCGGCGAGCACGCGCAGGGCTTCGGTGTAGGCCTCGTTCTGGAAGTGGGAGCGGGCCAGCGGAGCAACCTCGACGATGGCGTGGAACAGGGCCTTCTCGGCGTCCTCGACGAGCAGCGCCACGTCCGGTTCGCCCGGGGCGACCTCGGTCTTCTTGAGGATGTTGACGATCCGCTTGTTGGCGGCGGCGAGCGCGGCGGCTTCGGGCAGCTGCTGGAAGGCCACGACGGCCTCGAGCTTGGGCACCACCAGATCGATGCGGGTCGGCTTGAGGGCCAGCACCGCATCCACCACGTCCTGGGCGTGGCCGGCGTCGCGCAGCAGGTTGCGCAGGCGCTCGAGCATGAAGTCGAACAGCGGGCCGGGCAGCTCGGCGCCGAGCACGCCCGGGTTGAAGGCCCCGGCGGATTCGTTGATGAGGGTGACCAGATCGAGAGGCAGCTGACCCTCCATCAGGATCCGCAGCACACCCAGGGCGGCACGGCGCAGGCCGAAAGGATCGCGGTCGCCGGTGGGGATCTGGCCGATGCCGAAGAAGCCGGTGAGGGCGTCGAGCTTGTCGGCCAGGGCCAGGGCGCGGCCGATGTTGGAGTCGGGCAGCGCGTCGCCGGCAAAGCGCGGGCGGTAGTGCTGCTCGATGGCTTCGGCCACCACCGGCTGGGCGCCTTCGGCCAGGGCGTAGTAGCGACCCATGATGCCCTGCAGTTCGGGGAACTCGCCGACCATGTCGGTGAGCAGATCGGCCTTGGAGAGCAGCGCGGCGCGGTTGGCGAGGTTCTCGTCGGCGCCCAGCAGGCCGGCGATCTTGCGGGCCACGGTGGACAGGCGCTCGACCCGGTCGCCCAGGGAACCGAGCTTGTTGTGATAGACCACCGAGCCAAGCTTGACCACGCGCGGCGTGAGGCCGGCCTTGATGTCCTGCTCGAAGAAGAAGCGGGCATCGGACAGGCGCGGGCGCACCACGCGCTGGTTGCCGGCGACGATGTTGGAGGGGTCGGCCAGCTCCATGTTCGAGACGATCAGGAAGCGGCTGGTGAGCTTGCCGGCGCCGTCGAACAGCGGGAAGTACTTCTGGTTGGCGCGCATCGTGAGGATCAGGCATTCCTGCGGCACGGCCAGAAACTCGGCCTCGAACTCGCCCACGTAAACGGTCGGGTGCTCGACCAGCGCGGTGACTTCATCGAGCAGGTCGGCGTATTCGCCGAGGGTGGCATGCTGGCGGCCGGCCTCGGTGACGAGCTGCTTCTCGATGTTGGCGCGGCGCTCGGCGAAGTCGGGGATGACCTTGCCTTCGGCCAGCAGCGTGGGCTCGTAGGCGTCGGCGGTGGCGATCTCGATGTCGCCCTTGCTCATGAAGCGGTGGCCGCGGGTGGTGCGACCGGATTCGATGTCGAGCACGCGGCCCGGCACCACATTGGCGCCGTGGAGCAGCGTGAGCTTGTGGGCGGGACGCACGAAGGTGGCGTCGCCGTCGCCCCAGCGCATCACCTTGGGAATCGGCAGCGCCTTGAGGGCGTCCTGGACGATGCCGGCGAGCACGTCGGCGAGCTTCGCGCCCGCCACGGTGCTGGTGTAGAACAGGGCCTCGGCCTTGCCGTCCATGCGACGCTCGAAGCTGGCCACGGCCGACAGGGGGATGCCCTTGCCTTCGAGCTTCTTGGTCAGGGCCGGGGTCGGCTGGCCGTCGGCCGTGAGGGCGACGGAGACCGGCATGATCTTTTCGGTGACGTCCTTGGCTGCGGCCTCGGCCACCACGTGCGGCACGGTCACGGCCAGGCGGCGCGGGGTGGCGAACCAGCGGAAATCGCCTTCGGCGGCCACCAGGCCACGGGTGCGCAGGCCGGCCACGATGGCGTTGGAGAAGGCCTGGCCCAGCTTGGGCAGCGCCTTGGGCGGCAGTTCTTCGGTCAGCAGTTCAACGAGCAGGGTCGCGCCGGTCATCACGCGGCCTCCTTCTTCAGCATCGGGAAGCCGAGGGCTTCGCGGGAGTTGTAATAGGCCTGGGCCACTTCGCGGGCCAGCGCACGCACGCGGCCGATGTAGGCGGCGCGTTCGGTCACCGAGATCGCGCCACGGGCGTCGAGCAGGTTGAAGGTGTGGGAGCACTTCATGACCATCTCGAAGGCCGGCAGCACCAGCGGCACGGCCATCAGGCGCTTGGCTTCGGCTTCGTATTCGCCGAACAGGCGGAACAGCCACTCCACGTTGGAGTGTTCGAAGTTGTAGGTGGATTGCTCCACTTCGTTCTGGTGATAGACATTGCCGTAGGTGACGGGCGTGCCATCCGGGCCGATCGACCAGACCAGGTCATACACATTTTCGACGCCCTGCAGGTACATGGCCAGGCGCTCGAGACCGTAGGTGATCTCGCCCAGCACCGGGCGGCAGGAGAGCGAACCGACTTCCTGGAAATAGGTGAACTGGGTGACTTCCATGCCATCCAGCCAGACTTCCCAACCCAGACCCCACGCGCCCAGGGTGGGCGATTCCCAGTCGTCCTCGACAAAGCGGATGTCGTGGGCGTTCGGATCGATGCCCAGCGCGCGCAGGCTGTCGATGTAGAGCTCCTGGATATTGACCGGCGAGGGCTTCAGCACCACCTGGTACTGGTAGTAGTGCTGCAGGCGGTTGGGGTTCTCGCCGTAGCGGCCGTCCTTCGGGCGGCGGGACGGCTGAACGTAGGCGGCGTTCCAGTGCTCCGGGCCGATGGCGCGCAGGAAGGTGGCGGTGTGGAAGGTGCCGGCGCCGACCTCGATGTCGTAAGGCTGGAGCAGCGTGCAGCCGTGCTCGGCCCAGAAGTTCGAGAGGCGCAGGATGATCTGCTGGAAAGTCGGTTTTTGGACGGACATGGATGCTCCGCGGCGAGGGCCGCGCGGTTTTGGGCAAAGTATCGATTTTACTGTGTTTGGGCAGTCAGGGAACGCCCGGCCGCACGGGCAACCCAGGAAACCACGCTGCCCACCCCGCCAAAGCCGCGCGACCGCCAAATATCCCTACTTAACTCAAGGAATTACTTCCACGAACCGTAATAGCTCGGGCCACACCACTTGCCAATGAAAACGACCTGCCGTTGCTCCGGGAGCGGCCATTTCGGCCGGCCGCCATGGGAATGGGACGGTAAGCAGGCGTCACCAAGGAGAATCCAGACCATGAAGTTAGCCAACCTGGCCGTCGCCGCACGTATGCGCCTGCTCATCGGAATGATGATGCTCGGTCTGGTCGCCCTGTGTGCCGTCAGCCTGGGCAGCCTGCGCACGTCCATGATGGACGACCGCAAGGTGCAGACCAAGCATCTGGTCGAAAGCGGCGCGAGCGTTCTCTAGCACTTCCACGCGCTGGCCCAGGCCGGGACGCTCTCCGAGGCCGACGCCAAGAAGGCCGCTACCGAAACCCTGCGCGCGGTGCGCTACGACGGCAACAACTACCTCTTCGTCGTCACCGCCGCCAATCACTACGTGCTGTTCCCCACCAAGCCCGAGATGGAGGGCCGCGACGCCAGCGGGCTGAAGGACACCAACGGCAAGTTCATCATCCAGGACATCGTGAAAGCGGCCAACGCCGGCGGCGGCTTTGTCGACTACTGGTTCCCCAAGCCGGGCGCCCAGGAATCCAGCCCGAAGGTGTCCTACGCCACCGGCTTCGCCCCGTGGGGCTGGATCATCGGCACCGGCATCTATGTGGACGACGTGGACCGGGAGTTCCGCGCCATCGCCACAATCCTGGGCGGCATCTCGCTGCTGCTGGCCGTGCTGGGGGTGTTCGGCTGGCGCATCAGCGAAAGCGTGACCCGCCAGCTTGGCGGCGAGCCCCAGAGCGCCACCTCGGTGATGCAGCAGGCGGCCGACGGCAATCTCACCACCGACCTGGGCGAGACCCGGGAAGGCAGCATGCTGCACGCCCTGTCGGGCATGATGCGGGCGCTGCGCCGGATGGTGGGCGAGATCAACGACGGGGCCAACCAGCTGGTGAGCAACGCCGACCACATCTCCCGGGTGTCCACCCAGGTGGCCGACGCCGCCGAACGGCAGTCCGACGCCACCGCCGCGATGGCCGCCGCGATGGAGGAACTCACCGTCAGCTCCAGCCACATCTCGGCCAGCGCCCGCGAGACCGAAGTCAATGCCCAGCAGTCGATGCGCCTGGCCGCCGAAGGCAGCACCCGGGTAGAGGAAGCCGTCAGCGCGATCCGCAAGATGTCGGAGACCGTCATCGGCGCCTCGGACCGCATCCGCGCGCTGGAGGAGCGCATCGGCGAGGTGTCGTCGATCGCCAACGTGATCAAGGAGATCGCTGGCCAGACCAACCTGCTGGCGCTCAACGCCGCCATCGAAGCGGCCCGCGCCGGCGAGCAGGGCCGCGGCTTCGCGGTGGTCGCGGACGAAGTGCGCAAGCTGGCCGAACGCACCTCGTCGGCCACCACCGAGATCGAGCAGATGATTACCGGCATCCAGGGCGACACCGGCGAGGCCGTCCGCGCGATGAACGCCGCGCTGCCCGAAGTGGATCACGGCATCGCCCTGGCCACCGCGGCCACCGGCGCCCTGACGGCCATCGAGGCCGGCGCCCAGGAAGCCCTGGCCCGCGCCCACGAGATTGCCGACGCGACCCACGAACAGAGCGCCGCAAGCACGTCCATCGCCCAGCAGGTCGAGGAGATCTCGCACATGGTCGAAAACTCCTCGGCCAACATCCGCGGCGCGGCCGAAGCGGCGGTCAATCTCGAACGCATCGCGGGCGGGCTCAAGGATCAGATCGCCCGCTTCCGGGTCTGACGCCCCTCCCCCGCACGAAGCTAAACGCCTCGGCCCCGGCCGAGGCGTTTTTCCATCCCCACCACCAGCGCCGTCGCAAGCGCCGCAGCCCCGATTTCCAGCCACGCCATCGGACCGATCGGCGCCGAGGCAAACACGCGGTTCATCGCCGGCAGATAGGTGAACAGCGCCTGCAGCGCCACCATCGCACCGATGCCACCCCAGAACCACGGGTTCGACCACCACCCGCAACACCAGAACGGCCCACGCAGGTTGCGGCAGTTGAAGAGGTAGGCGATTTCGCCGGCCACGAAAACATTGACCGCCACCGTGCGCGCCTCCTCAAGCGATGCACCGAGGCCACGCCAGCGCAGGAACAGCCCGAAGGAGGCGACCAGCAGGAGCACGCCCACCAGCACGATGCGGCGGATCAACACCGCGTCGAGGATGGCCGCGCCCGGCGCCCGAGGCGGCCGGCCCATCACGTCCCGCTGGATCGGCTCGAAGGCCAGCGCCATCCCCAGCAGCACCGCGGTGGTCATGTTGATCCACAGGATCTGCAGCGGCGTGATCGGCAGGGTGACGCCGGCCAGCACCGCAAAAAGGATCACCAGCCCTTCGCCAAAGTTCGTGGGCAGCGTCCAGATGATGAATTTGACGAGGTTGTCGTAGACGCCCCGCCCTTCCTCGATGGCCGCCTCGATGGTGGCGAAGTTGTCGTCGGTGAGCACCATCGCGGCGGCGTCCTTGGCCACCTCGGTGCCGCCGGCGCCCATCGCCACGCCGATGTCGGCCGCCTTGAGGGCCGGCGCGTCATTCACCCCGTCGCCGGTCATCGCCACCACCTCGCCCCGCGCCTGCAGGGCCTGGACGAGGCGCAGCTTCTGCTCGGGCTCGACCCGGGCGAAGACGCTCACCTCGCCCACCGTCGCCTGCAGCGCTGCATCGTCCATCGCGGCGAGCTCGCGCCCGGTGACGGCCCGCGAGGTGGGGCCGGCGAGGCCGAGCTTGCGGGCGATGGCGAGGGCGGTCTCGGCGTGGTCGCCGGTGATCATCTTGACCGCCACCCCGGCCGCAGCGCAGGCCTGGATCGCCCGGAGCGCCGCCTGACGCGGTGGGTCGAGCATGGCCTGCAGGCCGACCAGGCACAGCCCACCGGCCAGGGCGGATTCGTCCAGTTGCTCGCTGGCCACCTCGGCGCGGGCGAAGGCCAGCACCCGCAGGCCGTCGGACGCCAGCGCCCGGGCCTGGGCATCGATGGCGTCCACGTCGATGGCCACGGGCTCGCCGTCCGGGCCGAGCTGGCTAGAACAACGGGGCAGGATCGCCTCCAGCGCGCCCTTCACCAGCGCCACCGGCTGGCCGTCCAGGCGATGGAGGCTGGCCATGTACTGGCGGGCGGAGTCGAAGGCGATCTCGTCTACGCGCGGTGAATCGGCGCGCAGCTGCTGCTCGTCCAGCCCGGCTTTGCGGGCGGCCACCAGCAGCGCGGCTTCAGTGGGGTCGCCGGTGATCGTCCACGCGCCGTCCTTCCGGGCCAGACCGGCGTCGTTGCACAGCACGCCGATCACCAGCAGGTCGCGGAGCGGTCCGGCGACGGCGGCGGGCTGGCCGTCCAGCGTCACCGCCCCCTCCGGCGCGTAGCCGTCACCGTCCACGGCAAACTGCTGGCCGCCGGCGACGAGGGCGCGGACGGTCATCTGGTTTTCGGTGAGGGTGCCGGTCTTGTCGGAGCAGATCACCGTGGTGCTGCCCAGGGTCTCGACCGCCGGAAGCCGGCGGATGATGGCCCGGCGCTTCGCCATCCGCGCCACGCCGATGGCCAGGGTGACGGTGATCGCCGCCGGCAGCCCTTCGGGGATCGCCCCGACGGCCAGCGCCACGGCGGCCATCAGCATGTCGAGGAGCGGCTCGCCGCGCAGGCTGCCCACCGCAAAACCAAGGGCGGCAAGGCCCAGGATGACCACCAGCAGGAAATTGGAGAAGCGCTCCATCGCCCGGGTAAGCGGCGTGACGAGGGTTTCGGTGGCGTCGAGCAGATCGGCGATGCGGCCGGTCTCGGTGGCGCGGCCGGTGGCCACCACCAGCCCGCCGGCCTGCCCGGCCACGACGAGGGTGCCGGCGTAGGCCATGTTGACCCGGTCGGCCAGCACGCTGTCGGCGGCGATCGGGTCGGCGTGCTTGGCGACGGCGGTGGATTCGCCGGTGAGCGACGCCTCGGTGACCTGCAGGGCGCGGGCGTCGAAGAGGCGCAGATCGGCCGGCACCTTGTCGCCGGCAGCCAGCCACACCACGTCGCCGGGCACCAGTTCGACGGCATCAATCCGGCGGCGGGTGGCGTCGCGCAGCACGGTCACGTCGCTGGCCACGCTGCGGGCCAGGGCGGCCAGGGCGTTCTCGGCGCGGCCTTCCTGAATGAAGCCGATCAGGGCATTGACCACGACGACGCCGAAGATCACGCCGGCGTCGGCCCATTCGCCGAGAAACGCGGCAGTGGCCCCGCTGACGATCAGGATGTAGATGAGGGGCTGGTGGAACTGCAGCGCCAGGCGCAGGAGCGGACCGCGGCCGGCCTTGGCGTCGATGCGGTTGGGGCCGTGGCGGGCCAGGCGCTCGGCAGCGTCGCCTTCGGCGAGCCCCGTGTCGGCGCTCGAAGCCAGTTCAGTGAATGCCTCGTCGTGAGGACGGGCATGCCAGTCGGAGGGCGCGGAGGCGGTCATGGCACAGTGGCAGATTGAAGCGGTTTGCCTGGTCGGACCACAGCCCGGCCAGGCGGGTTCAACGAGGCGGCCGCTGCCGGGGCCGCCCCGCAAACCGTCAGGCGTCGACCTTGGGCAGCATCGACAGGGCCATTGCCAGCTCCTTCTCGTCGTAGGCCTGATCCACCAGCTTGCCGGAGAGGTAGTTGGTGTAGGAGGTCATGTCGAAGTGGCCGTGGCCGGACAGGCAGAACAGGATGGTCTCGCTCTTGCCTTCGGCCTTGCAGCGCAGGGCTTCCTGGATTGCGCCACGAATGCCGTGGGTGGACTCCGGTGCCGGCACGATGCCTTCGGCGCGGGCGAACATCACGCCGGCCTCGAAGCACGAGGTCTGGCCGTAGGACTGGGCTTCGATGAGGCCGAGCTCCATCACGTGGCTCACCAGCGGCGCCATGCCGTGGTAGCGCAGGCCACCGGCGTGCAGGCCCGGCGGGGTGAAGTCGCTGCCGAGGGTGTGCATCTTGACCAGCGGCGTGAGGTGGGCGGTGTCGCCAAAATCGTAGGCGTACTTGCCGCGGGAAAGGGACGGACAGGCCGAGGGCTCGACCGCCACGATGCGGCGCTTCTTGGTGGTTTCGCCGCGCAGCTGCTGGCCCAGGAAGGGGAAAGCAATGCCGGCGAAGTTGGAGCCACCGCCGACACAGCTGATCACCACGTCCGGGTCGTCGCCGGCCATCTCCATCTGCAGGATGGCTTCCTCGCCGACGATGGTCTGGTGCAGCAGCACATGGTTGAGCACCGAGCCCAGCGCGTATTTGGTGTCGTCGTTCTTGGCGGCCACCTCGACGGCCTCGGAGATGGCGATGCCCAGGGAGCCGATGTGGTCCGGATGCTCGGCGAGCACCGCGCGGCCGTAATCGGTCTCGGGCGACGGCGACGGGATGCAACGGGCACCCCAGGTTTCCATCAGGGCGCGGCGATAGGGCTTCTGGTCATACGACACGCGAACCTGGAAGACGGTCACATCCAGCCCGAACAGGCCGCCGGCGTAGGCCAGCGACGACCCCCACTGGCCGGCGCCGGTTTCGGTGGCGAGGCGCTTCACGCCTTCCTGGGCGTTGTACCAGGCCTGGGGCACGGCGGAGTTGGGCTTGTGGCTGCCGGCGGGCGACACGCCTTCGTACTTGAAGTAGATCTTGGCCGGCGTGCCGAGCAGCTTTTCGAGACGGCGGGCACGGAACAGCGGGCTGGGGCGCCACTGGCACAGCACGTCACGGACGGGCTCGGGGATGTCGATGTAGCGCTCGGTGGACATCTCCTGGGCGATGATCGCGTTCGGGAAGATCGGCGCCAGATCGGACGGGCCGAGAGGCTGGAGCGTGCCCGGGTGGAGCGGCGGCGGCAGTGGCACCGGCAGATCGGCGGCGATGTTGTACCAGGCCTTGGGCATGCGGGATTCGTCGAGCAGATACTTGATCTGGTCGCTCATGGTTTTCCTCCTGATCGGTCTTGGTTTTGTCGTGTTTGAAAGGGGCGGCCGACGCTCAGGCGGCCAGATCTTCCAGGGCGATGCCCCAGTGCTTCATCAGGTAGCGCAGCAGGGTCTGCTCGCCTTCGCTGACGGCACCGTCGGCCTTGGCGATGATGAGGATCGCCGACAGGGCGACCTTCTGCAGGGTCGGATCGACGATGTCGTCGGCCAACCGGGCCAGCCGGCGCTCTTCGAGGAGGAACACCCGTTCCTGCTCGGCCTCGGTGATGACGTCGCGACAGCAGTCGAGCAGCGCCTGGATGAGCACGTCCTGCTCGATGCCGACGAGGGAGACGGTGTCGTGGTGCTTGAGCCAGTCGATTTCCCGGTTGTCCAGCCGGCCATCGGCGAGAATCGCCATGGCGATCAGGCGTGCGAGCGCCTCGGGGCTGTTGGTCGGATAAGCGCGCATGGTTCGATGATCCTGTTCGATAAAGGGCGAAACGCGATCATACGCTCATACGCGCCAGCGCTCCCGCCACCGGAGGTTCAGGCCCGTCGGCGGCGCCCAGCGAGCACCGTCACGCCCAGAAACAGCAGCGCAATGCCAACCGCCGGACCGTTGCCCCAGCGGGCGTAGGGCGTCAGGCCCTGATAGCCGCGCACCGACACGTGCAGCGCCCCCGCCTCGAACGGCGGCAGCACCGCCTCGACGTGGCCGTCGGGCCTCACCAGCGCGGTCATCCCGGTGTTGGTGCTGCGCAGCATCGGCCGGCCGGTTTCCAGCGCGCGCAGGCGGGCGATCTGCAGGTGCTGGGGTTGGGCGAAGGAGTCGCCATACCAGGCCAGGTTGGAGAGGTTGAGCATCAGCGTGGCCTCGGGCAGGCTGCGGATCAGCTCCTCGCCAAACACGTCCTCGTAGCAGATGTTGATCGCCACCTTCTGCCCGGCCAGGGCCAGCGGCGGCTGACGCTCCGGGCCCCGGGTCTGGTCGGCCATCGGAATGTTCGCCAGATCGTAAAACCAGCGGAACATCGGCGGCGAATACTCGCCAAAGGGCACCAGATGCTGCTTGGCATAATGGCCCGAGGGCGACGCGCCGAGGCTGATCGCTGCGTTGAAGATATGGCCTTCCGCGTCGCGGGTGAAGGTGCCGAGAATCACGTCGCCGCCGTGGCTGGCCGCGCTGCGGCCGACGGCCTCCAGGTAGCCCGGCGGCAGGTAGTCGATGAGGAGCGGAATGGTGGTTTCGGGCAGCACGACGATCTGCGCCGGGTTGTCGCGCACCATTGTCAGGTTGCGGTCGAGCCAGTGCTGGAGCATCTCGGGCCGCCACTTGAGGCTCTGCTCGATGTTGGTCTGCAGCAGCGCCACCTTGACGGGCTCGCCGACAGGTGCCGTCCAGGCGATCTGGCGCAGCCCGGCCCCGGCGCCGATCACCAGCGCCACACCCAGCAGCGGCTGCCAACGCCGCTCGGCCAGCGCGGCCACGGCCAAGGCCGACACCAGCGCCACCAGCCCGCCCACGCCGAACACGCCCACCACCGGCGCAAACCCGGCCAGCGGGCTGGGCGGCGTCTGGCTGTAGCCGACGGCAAGCCACGGAAAGCCCGTGAAGATCCAGCAGCGGGTCCATTCGAAAATCAGCCAGCAGGCGGCGAAAAGCGCGGCATCCGGCACCGCCCTGCCCCGCCGCAGGCCACCAAAGGCGGCACCGGCCAGGCCGGCAAAGACGCCCACCAGCGCGCAGAACAGCAGGATGGCCAGCGCGGCCAGCGGCGCCGGCATGCCCCCAAAACGGTGGAGCGCCACGTACAGCCACGAGACACCGCCGAGCATTGCCCCGAGGCCCCAGGCAAGGCCGGTGACGAATCCGGCCCGGGCGCGACGACCCGGCGACGCGTCATGCAGCGCCGCAGGCGCGCCCGGCCCGAGCAGCCAGAACAGCACGCCCAGCGCGACGAAGACAAGGGGAAACAACCCGACCGGCGCATAGGCGAGCACCGAAGCCCCTCCGGCCAGGAGGGCCCCGACGAGACGCAGCCAGCCCATCAGCCGCCGACCGTGTCGGTGTCGGGCAAGCGCTCGACCAGCAGGGAGTGAATGCGCCGGCTGTCGGCGCGCAGCACCTGGAAGCGCAGACCTTCAAGTTCGACGACCTCGTTGCGCTTGGGCAGACGGCCGAGCTTGCGGATCAGCAGGCCGCCGACGGTGTCGTACTCGCTGTCGCTGAACTCGCAGCCGAAGGCTTCGTTGAAATCCTCGATCTCGGTGCCGGCCTTGACCCGGTAGCGGCCGGCCTGGTCGATGCGGATGTTGTCGGCGGTCTCGTCGAAGTCGTATTCGTCCTCGATGTCGCCGACGATCTGCTCGAGCACGTCCTCGATGGTGACGAGCCCGGCCACGCCGCCGTACTCATCCACCACGATGGCCATGTGGTTGCGGCTGACGCGGAAATCCCGCAGCAGCACGTTGAGTCGCTTGGATTCGGGGACGAACACCGCGGGGCGGAGCATCTCGCGGAGGTTGAAGGATTCGCCGGCAAAGACCCGCAGCAGATCCTTGGCCAGCAGCACGCCGAGCACGTCGTCCTTGCCTTCGCCGACGACGGGAAAGCGGGAATGGGCAGCGCCGATGGCAAAACGGGTGATGTCCTCGACGGAGTCGGCAAGATTGACGACATCCATCTGCGCGCGGGGAATCATCACGTCGCGCACCTGCATCTCGGACACCTGGAGCGCACCTTCGATGATCGCCAGGGCGTCCGCGTCAAACAGATTGCGGTCGTGGGCGGCGTGCAGAAGGTGCAGAAGTTCTTCGCGGTCTTCCGGCTCCCGGGTCAGGAGGGCGGAAAGCCGTTCTAGCAAGGACGGTTTACTACTGGAGGGTTCCATAAAAGGGGTTGATGAGAAATGGGCGATGGGCGATGAATCGGGGTTCCGACCCATCGCCCATGGCGCATTGCTCATCCCACCAGATCATCGTTCTCCCGCGTACGGGTCGGGATATCCCAGCCCGGCGAGGATCTCGCGCTCCCGCGCTTCCATCTCCTCGGCCTCGGCGTCCTCGATGTGGTCGAAGCCCTGCAAATGCAGCATACCATGCACGGATAAGTGGGCGTAATGGGCGTCCAGCGCCTTGCCCTGCTCCGCCGCCTCGCACTCGACCACCTGCCTGCACAGCACCAGATCGCCCATCAGCGGCAGGCCTTCGGGCAGCGGCATGTCCTCGCCTTCATCATAGGCAAAGGTGAGCACGTTGGTGGCGTAATCCTTGCCGCGGTAATCGCGGTTGAGTTCGCGGCCTTCGTCTTCATCCACGATGCGCACGGTGATGCGCGCCGCGCCGGGTTCGGCCGCGCGCAGCCAGCGGCGAAAATCGATGCGGGAGGGTACGCCCTCGCGGTTACAGGCGTATTGCACCGAAAGGTCGAGTCGGCGAGGAAGCTTGGGTTGGGTCATTGCTGGGTCTGCTGTTGCTGGTTGCGCTGGGAATGCTTTTCGTAGGCGTCGACGATGCGGGCAACGAGGGGGTGGCGCACCACATCTTCCTTCAGGAAGTGGGTGAAAGCCACGCCGCGCACATCGGCAAGCACCTGGACCGCCTCGCCCAGGCCGCTCTTCTGGCCGCGGGGAAGATCCACCTGGGTCAGGTCGCCGGTGATCACCGCCCGCGAGCCGATGCCGATGCGGGTGAGGAACATTTTCATCTGCTCGGGCGAGGTGTTCTGGGCTTCATCCAGGATGATGAAGGCCCGCGACAAGGTGCGCCCGCGCATGAAGGCCAGGGGCGCGATCTCGATGCACCCGCGCTCGAAGAGCTTGGTGACGCGATCGAAACCCATCAGATCGTAGAGCGCGTCGTAGAGCGGGCGCAGATACGGATCTACCTTCTGGGCCAGATCACCGGGCAGAAAGCCCAGCCGCTCGCCCGCCTCGACCGCCGGACGGGTGAGGACGATGCGCTCCACGTGCTCCCGCTCGAACGCATCCACCGCGCTCGCCACCGCAAGATAAGTCTTGCCGGTGCCGGCCGGGCCGACGCCGAAGGTGATGTCGTGCTCCTGGATCTGCCGGATGTAATCCACCTGACGCGGCGTACGGCCGTGCAGCTCGCTCTTGCGGGTGAGCAGGGTCGGCGCCGGCGGGTTGGCCTGGGACAGATTGGCCAGCTCGATGAGGCCGAGCTGGATGTCATCCACAGAAAGCGGCGCGTCGGATCTATCGTAGAAATGCCGCAGCGCGCGCGCCGCAACGTGGGCCTGCGGCGACTCGCCATGCAGCGTGAAACGCTCGCCCCGGCGGGCGATCGTCACGTCGTAGGCGGTTTCGATCTGGCGGATGTTCTCGTCGAGCACCCCGCACAGGTTGGCGAGGCGCAGGTTGTCGAGGGGATGCAGCGTGATTTCGGTTGGCTTCATCAGGTACATGCTGCCAGACCAGCGCCCGGCGGGAAAGTGGCTGTCACGATCGGATCGTCATCCGGCCGCTCAATCCTTCACGACGATCTCGCCGCGCAGCGAGTGCGGCAGCGCCGAGGTGATCGTCACATCGACGAAATTGCCCACCAGACGAGGGTTACCCGAAAAGTTTACGACACGGTTGTTGTCGGTCCGGCCGGCGAGCTCGTTGGGATCCTTCTTCGACGGGCCTTCGACCAGAATGCGCTGAACGCTGCCAACCATGCTGGCGCTGATCTCGGCCGCGTGCTCCTCGATGCGCTTCTGCAGGCGCGCAAGGCGGGCAAGCTTGACGTCGGCCGGCGTGTCGTCCGGCAGATCCGAAGCCGGCGTACCAGGGCGCGCGCTGTAGACAAAGCTGAACGACGTATCGAACTTGAGATCGTCGATCAGCTTCATCGTCGCCTCGAAATCGGCCTCGGTCTCCCCCGGGAAGCCGATGATGAAATCGGACGACAGGGAAATATCCGGCCGTGCAGCGCGCAGGCGGCGCACCAGCGATTTGTATTCCAGCACCGTGTAGCCACGCTTCATCGCCGCCAGCACGCGATCCGAGCCGGCCTGAACCGGCAGGTGCAGGTGAGACACCAGCTTGGGCAGCTTGGCGTAGGCATCGACGACCCGCTGGGTCATCTCGCGCGGATGCGAGGTGGTGTAACGGAGGCGCTCGATGCCCGGGATGTCATGCACGCATTCGAGCAGGAAGGCAAAGTCGGCCATCTCGCCGCCATCGCCATCTACTGGCGCCCGCCAGGCATTCACGTTCTGGCCAAGCAGTGTCACCTCCTTCACGCCCTGGGCCGCCAGCCCGGCCACTTCGGCCAGCACGTCGGCCAGCGGACGATAGACCTCATCGCCACGGGTGTAAGGCACGATGCAGAAAGTGCAGTACTTCGAACAGCCCTCCATGATCGACACGAAGGCGCTCGCCCCTTCCACCCTCGCCGGCGGCAGGTTGTCAAACTTCTCGATCTCGGGGAAGGAGATATCCACCTGCGAACGGCCGGACGACCTGCGCTCGGCGATCAGCTTAGGCAGGCGATGCAGGGTTTGCGGCCCGAAGACCAGATCCACATACGGCGCCCGGGCGACAATCGCCTCGCCCTCCTGGCTCGCCACGCAACCACCCACACCAATGATCAGGTTGGGATTCTTCTGCTTGAGGTGCTTGACCCGACCGAGATCGTGAAACACCTTCTCCTGCGCCTTCTCGCGCACCGAGCAGGTGTTGAAGAGGATCACATCCGCCTCTTCAGGGTTATCGGTCTTCTCAAGCCCATCGGCAGCTCCGAGCACATCCGCCATCTTGTCCGAGTCGTACTCGTTCATCTGACAGCCGAAGGTACGGATATAAAGCTTCTTCATTTTTTGTTGACCGAGGTGCTCTAAAACTCTATTATAGCGGGCTCAGGTTGGTGATGTAGCTCAGATGGTTAGAGCGACGGATTCATAACCCGTAGGTCGGCGGTTCGACTCCGCCCATCACCACCACAGAACACTAAGCCGCTGAATCGCAAGGTTCAGCGGCTTTTTTGCGTTTTGACCACGCCTCGGCAACCGGGGTAGCTGCGATACCCGCGTGATGAGATGGAGCGCAAAACGGAGTCATCGCGCGACTTGACCTGTCTATAACTCCACAGCTTACGATTCCGCCGTCAACAATTTTCTTCGAAGACGGAGCATCCAGTCATGGTCAATATTTCTGAGTTCGCTTCAAGCCTCGGGCTATCGCGATCCACGCTGCTCTATTACGAAAAGCTGGGGCTGCTTAAAGGCGACCGTCAGCTCAACAGCTATCGGCGCTACGACGAAGGTAAGCCCCCGGCGATCCCCTCTTGACCGTGTCTCAGGCTGACTCCGGCCTCCACCGATGCGGCAGCAACTCCCCGATCCGACTCTGCGGCTGAGTCGGCAGGCGGGTGAGGACGTCCTTCAGATAGGCGAAGGGCTCGTGGCCATTCAGGCGCGCGGACTGGATCAGGCTCATGATCGCGGCCGCCCGTTTGCCAGCGCGCAGCGACCCGGCGAAGAGCCAGTTCTTGCGCTTATGCTGAACTCGACATAAGCGCAATTATGTCCAGTCCGCGATTATGCTGAGTCGCCGGCGGCGGGCCGCCCGATCCGCGGCGCCCCGCCCATACCGGCTGCGCATAATCAAAGAGCCTGCAGGAACTTCAACAGCGCATCGGTCGGCCGATAGCGCACGCCGCGGGTTTCGGGAGGCGCGATCGCGGCCAAGGCGCGCTCCTTCATGGCCAGATCCGCTTCGACGTAGCCATGCGTCGTTACCGGACTCTCGTGCCCGAGCCACAGGGCAATGACCGTGAGGTCGACGCCGGCCTGCAGCAGGTGCATCGCGGTCGTATGGCGCAGCGTATGGGGAGAGAGCGTTCGCCCTTGAAACGACGGGCACCGCGGCGTTGCCGCGCTCACTGCCCGGGCGAGTCGCTCGGCGACATTGGAACGGGTCATCGGCTTTCCCCATCGATTGGGCAGCAGCGCCTGGTCCTGCTGCAGGCCCGCGGACTGGAGCCAGCGCCGGATCTCCACGACGGTTTCCTTCCAGAGCGGCACGGTGCGCTGCTTGCGTCCCTTGCCGTGCAAGCGTACCGATGGTGTGACATCGAGCTCCAGATCATGGACGCGGATGCCGATGAGCTCGGAGACCCGGGCGCCGGTGTTGTAGAGCAGCTGTAGCAGCACGCGGTCCC
>NZ_SSXU01000138.1 GCF_009469605.1 Zoogloea sp. 1C4
TCTGCTCAATTCTACTTTCAATTTTATTCATTTTAATCAAAGCTCTTACAGCCTCTTCTCTGCTCATGCTTAGAATTCTACCTCTCTCGGAAGAGAGGTATTCTATTGCCATCTTTTTCAGCACATAGATACCCTCTGATGTAGCAATTCGCTCATCAATCCAAAGTTTTTCTATTCTCTTATCATAATTCAACATCGTTCTATTAATCATAGTCCAGTACTGCACACTATCCTTACTTGGATTCATGAGTATGACAGATCTGAATATTTCCTCTAACAATATCCTAACATCACTACCAACAATGTCAGCATACTTTACCAGAACAGCTAAATGAGTATAAGTAAACACACACACATTGCGAAGAATAGCTTGTTGATATATTTGACTTGATTTAACTGGGAGCTGATATATTGGACAAACAACCATGGCGAAATCTTTAGTATTCCTCCAACCATCCATTGCTTGAACTTTAAAATCTTTCTGATTTTTAGCTGTTCGACTTAACCGAAAAACTTTAGCATCAGCAACAAAAGAATAACTATCACATACAACTTCTACATCTGCCGCATCAGCCCTCTCAGTTAACACAATGCTATTCAAACCAAAAAACTTAAAACATTCAGAAATCAATGCGTCTGTATACTTTGAATATAACTTTTCTTCGCTTGAATCATGCTCATATGATTCAGGAATGGCTGTGCATAATCGAAGGTGGTCCAATAAAGCCTGAGATCCAGATTTGGAAACTTCATAAATAATTTCCTCCTCAACCCTACTGGAGTCATTAACAAAATGCCCACTTAATTTGACAATTTCATTAGTCCAGTAACGCCTCCTATTTATTGCGGCATCATTAATAAATTCAATATTTGTTAAATCCATATTCCAACAACCTTCCAGTGTTACAAACAAAATCATACCACCAGGCATCATATACAGACATGCCCACTCCATAACAATTTACCATAATGCCTCATTGAGCACAGCTCATGAAAAAGCCCGCTGTA
>NZ_SSXU01000139.1 GCF_009469605.1 Zoogloea sp. 1C4
CCGCATCGACGGTGGCGGTGCCGGTCACGGCCAGCGCACCAGTCTGGCTGACCGGGCCGGCGGCGGTGGCGTTGAGGTTGCCGCCGATGGAGCTGGTGCCGAAGACGAGCGCGCCGCCGGCGTGATAGGTGGCGTCGCCGGCGGTACCGACGCGGCTGGTGAGCGCGCCGGTGGTGGTCGCGAGAAGACTGCTGGCCGTGCCGCTGGCGCTGAGGCTGGCGGCGTCGAGGGTGGTGGCGCCGGTGTGCAGGGCCACGTCGAGCGCGTTGGCATCGCGCAGCGTAGCAGTACCGCCGGTAGCGCTGACGGCGCCGCCGAAATCGTTGCCGGCGTTGCCGAGCGTGATGGCGTTGGCGCCCGCATCGAGCGTCGTGGTGCCGCCGACGACGAGCGCTGCCGTCTGGCCGATCGTGCCGCTGGCGATGATCGCGGCGTTGCTGTCGACGGTGGTGGCGCCCAAGCTGAGCGCACCGGTGTGGGCGTTCAAGCTGCCGAAGTGCCCGGCCAGGCTGGCGGGGCCCGTAGTGGTGACACTGAACAGACCGCCGATCCGGTTGGCCTCGGCCAGGGTGACGGCCTGGCTACCCGCATCGACGGTGGCGGTGCCGGTCACGGCCAGCGCACCAGTCTGGCTGACCGGGCCGGCGGCGGTGGCGTTGAGGTTGCCGCCGATGGAGCTGGTGCCGAAGACGAGCGCGCCGCCGGCGTGATAGGTGGCGTCGCCGGCGGTACCGACGCGGCTGGTGAGCGCGCCGGTGGTGGTCGCGAGAAGACTGCTGGCCGTGCCGCTGGCGCTGAGGCTGGCGGCGTCGAGGGTGGTGGCGCCGGTGTGCAGGGCCACGTCGAGCGCGTTGGCATCGCGCAGCGTAGCAGTACCGCCGGTAGCGCTGACGGCGCCGCCGAAATCGTTGCCGGCGTTGCCAAGCGTGATGGCGTTGGCGCCCGCATCGAGCGTCGTGGTGCCGCCGACGACGAGCGCTGCCGTCTGGCCGATCGTGCCGCTGGC
>NZ_SSXU01000140.1 GCF_009469605.1 Zoogloea sp. 1C4
GGCCCATTTCGGGCGTCAGAAGGCCCTGATTCCGGCCTTCTGGAAGTAAACCAGCCGCTTCAGGTTGTAGCAGGCCGCCATCATCGTCAGCGCAAAGTTCGCCCGCGCCTGGCCGATGGTGCGAAGCAGCTTGCCACCCATCTGCTCGATAGCCCCGAACACGTGCTCGACCCGCGCGCGCGTCTTGGCGATGCGCTTGTTGCGCCGCTGCTGGCAGTCGGACAGCGGCTTGTTCCGGTGGCCCTTGCGCTGGATCTGGTTCCGGAAACCGTTTTCCTTCAGCCAGGCTTCGCGCTCCGCAGACGGGTAGCCCCGGTCGGCATAGACGTCCCGGCTCGTGTTGGCGGCGTCGAACACGTTGTCGAAGTGCTGGCTGTCGTGCGTGCTCGCCGTGTCGGTCTCGATCTTGCGGATGATCTTGTATTTCGTGTCGACGTTGATGGAGAGTTTGTAGCCGAAGTGGCTCTTGCCGTGCTTCTTGGTCCAGGTGGCGTCGAGGTCCTTCTGGCGCCGCTTGGCGGGCTTCCAGCTGGCCGGCATCGCGCCTTGCTCGATCAAGGCCTTCTCGCCCCGGCTGGTGTGCTGCTTGGGGGCCGGCACCAGGGTCGCGTCGATGATCTGCCCGCCGCGGGCGATGAAGCCCTTCTTGAGCAGTTGCGCCGAGACGCCGTCGAACAGCGCCTTCGCGCCGGCTTCGCCGATGCGGTTCTCGAAGGTCCAGACCGTGGTGCGATCAGGGATGTTCGTCGCGTTCGCCAACCCGCAGAAGCGCTTGTAGCTCATGCGGTCGAGCAGTTGATACTCCATCTGCTCGTCCGACAGGTTGTACAGCCGCTTCAGGACCAGGATGCGCACCATCGTCTCGGTCGGATACGGCGGGCGGCCACCCTGAGGGCTGACCGGCCGGGGCGCGATGCGATCCACCTCGGCCGCCAGCGCCGCGAAGTCGATGTAGGACTCGATCTCGGCCAGCGGATCACCCAGGGTGTCGATCTTCTTGCGGTG
>NZ_SSXU01000141.1 GCF_009469605.1 Zoogloea sp. 1C4
GGCGGGATGAGGACGCTCGGCATTCCGACGCTGACGGATCGACTGATCCAGCAAGCGTTGCATCAGGTGCTCTCACCGATCTTCGAGGCGGAGTTCTCCGAGTCGAGCTACGGCTTCCGACCGGGGCGAAACGCCCATCAGGCGGTCAAGGCGGCGCAGCACTATGTCGCCGAAGGCCGGCGCGTCGTGGTGGACATGGATCTGGAGAAGTTCTTCGATCGGGTCAATCACGACATTCTGATGGCGAAGTTGGCGAAGAAGATCGAGGATGGGCGGGTACTGAAGCTGATCCGACGGGATCTGGAAGCGGGGATGATGGCAGAGGGCGTCGTCAGCCCGAGGACGCAGGGTACGCCGCAAGGCGGCCCGCTGAGTCCGCTGCTGTCGAACATCCTGCTGACGGAATTGGATCGGGAACTGGAGCGCCGGGGTCACGCGTTCTGTCGCTATGCGGACGACTGCAACATCTATGTTCGCACCCAAGCGGCAGGCGAGCGTGTTCTGGCCGGTATCACTCAGTTCCTGTCCGAGCGGCTCAAGCTCACGGTCAATGAGGCCAAGAGTGCGGTCGCACGGCCGTGGGAGCGGAAGTTTCTGGGCTACAGCCTGACCTGGCACAAGGCCCCGAAGCTGCGGATCGCACCGACCAGTCTTCAGCGACTGGAGGACAAGATTCGGGAAGTGCTTAAAGGCGCGAGGGGGCGCAGCGTGCGCGCCACGATCGAAGAGCTGAACCCGGTGCTCCGGGGCTGGGCAGCGTACTTCAAGCTGACCGAGACCAAGCGGGCACTGGAAGAGCTTGACGGATGGCTCAGGCGCAAGCTGCGCTGCATTTTGTGGCGGCAGTGGAAGCGCCCGTATACTCGTGCCAAGAACCTGATGAAGGCGGGACTGAAGGAGGAGCGCGCGTTTCGCTCGGCGCTCAATCAACGTGGGCCGTGGTGGAACAGTGGCGCCAGTCACATGAACGCGGCCTTCCCGAAGTCCTTCTTTGATCGTTTGG
>NZ_SSXU01000014.1 GCF_009469605.1 Zoogloea sp. 1C4
CAGATCAAGGCCGATACGCGTAATCTTCATGGCGGACTCCTTCTTTCTGATTGACCGGGGGTGACACTTCCCAGTCTGGCTCATCGAAGCCGTTTCAGGAGGGAGGAGTCCATCTCATTGACCTACAGTTCTGGCTTCCGGGCGACGTGGGGACGGCTCGCCGTCCCCTTCCAGATCAGAAACCCCGGCCCGGCACCCAGTTGGTGCCCGCCAGCGGGACGCCGGCCATGGCGGCGGCTTCGATGGTGAGGGCGACCAGATCTTCCGGTTCCAGGTGATGCACGTTCTGCTTGCCGCAAGCCCGGGCAATGGTGGTGAGCTCCATGTTGAGGGTCTTGAGGTAGTTCTTCAGGTGCTTGGCGCCCACCGCCGGGCTCAGGCGCTGCTCGAGGATCGCGTCCTGGGTGGTGATGCCCACCGGGCACTTGCCGGTATGGCAGTGGTGGCAGAAGCCCGGCGCGGTGCCGAGGGCGTTGTAGTCGGCGAGGGCGTCGTGGTGGGCGCCGTGCTGGAAGTAGGTCTCGCCGTTGCAGCCCAGCGCCACCAGCACGCCCTGGCCGATGGCCACGGCGTCGGCGCCCATGGCCAGCGCCTTGGCGACGTCGGCGCCGGTGCGGATGCCGCCGGAGACGATCAGCTGCACCTTGCCCTTCATGTCCAGGTCTTCGAGGGCATCGACGGCCTGGCGCACGGCGGCGAGGGTCGGGATGCCCACGTGCTCGATGAAGCAGGTCTGGGTGGCCGCGGTGCCGCCCTGCATGCCGTCCACCACCACCACGTCGGCGCCGGAATGCACGGCCAGCTTCACGTCGTTGAAGGTGCGGGTGGCGCCAACCTTCACGTAGATGGGCTTCTCCCAGTCGGTGATCTCGCGCAGTTCCTGGATCTTGATGGCGAGGTCGTCCGGGCCGGTCCAGTCCGGGTGGCGGCAGGCGGAGCGCTGATCCACGCCTTCCGGCAGGGTGCGCATCTTGGCGACGCGCGGGTTCACCTTCTGACCCAGCAGCATGCCGCCGCCGCCCGGCTTGGCGCCCTGGCCGATGACCACCTCGATGGCGTCGGCCTTGCGCACGTCGTCGGGGTTGAAGCCGTAACGGGACGGCAGGCACTGGTAGATCAGCGTCTTGGAGGAGCGGCGCTCTTCCTGGGTCATGCCGCCGTCGCCGGTGGTGGTGGAGGTGCCCATCTCGGTGGCGGCGAGGCCCAGCGCCTCCTTCACGTTGGCGGAGAGCGCGCCGAAGCTCATGCCGGCGATGGTGATGGGGATGTCGAGCTCGATGGGCTTCTTGGCGAAGCGGGTGCCGAGCACGGTCTTGGTGAGGCACTTCTCGCGGTAGCCTTCGAGCGGGTAGCGCGACATCGAGGCGCCCAGGAAGACGAGGTCGTCGAAGTTGGGCAGCTTGCGCTTGGCGCCCATGCCGCGGATTTCATACAGGCCGTGGGCCGCGGCGTTGCGGATGTAGTCGAGGGTCTTGCGGTCGTAGCCGTAGGATTCCTCGCGGGAGATGTTCTTGAAATGCAGGGGTTTGGTTTCCATGATCGTGTCCTCGATGTTCCGGGTGGCGCGCGGGGGGCGGCGCAATATTCCTGCTCGGTATTCCTGCTCAGTACTCCTGATTCGCGTCGGCGTTCCAGTGGTACAGGGAACGCTTGGAGGCGATTCGCCGGAAGGCCTTGGGGTCGTGGTCGAGGCCGGCCTGATCGAGCAGGCTGGCCACGGCGGCGATGTCGGCGTCGCTCATCTCCTCGTACTGGGCGTCGGCGCCGAGGGATTTCACCTTGCCCTTCACGTAGAGCACCGCCTCGTAAAGCGAATCGCCGAGGGCGTCGCCGGCGTCGCCGCAGATCACCATGCGGCCGGCCTGGGCCATGAAGGCCGAGAAGCTGCCCACCGAGCCGCCGACGACGATGTCGCCGCCCTTGAGCGAGATGCCGCAGCGCAGGCCGGCGTCACCGTCGATCACCAGGAGGCCGCCGTGGGCCGAGGCGCCGGCGCCGTTGCTGGCGAAGCCCTTCACGTGCACCTTGCCGCTCATCATGTTCTCGGCCACGCCGGTGCCGGCGCTGCCGGTGATGGTGACGGTGGCCGACTTGTTCATCCCGCCGGCGTAGTAGCCGGCATGGCCGACCACTTCCACCTGCACGGGGCAGTCGAGGCCAACGGCGATGTTGTGGGCGCCGTCGGGGTTGAGCACGGTGACGTGGCGGGGCTTGCCATCCTTGGCGTCGTTGTGCAGGAAGGTGTTGAGCTCGCGCAGCGGGGTGGTGGCGAGGTCAAAGGTCAGGCGTTCCATACGTACATCTCCTCGGGCGCGGGTTCGAAAACGGTGGCGTGCTTGATGCCGGGCAGGTGGGCGAGCGAGCGGAACTCGGAGGCGATGGCCACGTAGTCGTCGGTCTCGGCCACCACCGCCGGCTTGCAGGCGAAGGGGTCGCGGATCAGGGCCAGCTTGTCGGGCGTGCCCATCAGGAAGGTGAAGAAGCCGTCGAGCTCCTCGAAACCCTTCTGCAGCGCGGTTTCCAGGTCGTCGCCTTCGCGCAGGCGCCACTCCAGAAAGCGGCAGGCGGCTTCGGTGTCGTTGTCGGTCTCGAAGCGGATGCCGCGCGGCTCCAGCATCCGGCGGATGCCGTTGGGGTTCGACAGCGAGCCGTTATGCACCAGGCAGAAGTCCTCGCCGGCGGTGAAGGGGTGGGCGCGGTCCGGCGTCACCGCCGATTCGGTGGCCATCCGGGTGTGGCCGACCAGGTGCGAACCGGTGAGGCCCGAGAAGCCGTAGCGGGCGGCCACCTCGGCCGGCGTGCCGATGTCCTTGTAGAGGTCGATGCTGCGGCCGGTGGAGAGGATGTGCAGCTTGGGGTGATGCTCGGCGATCCAGCGCTTGACGATGGTCGGGGCCACGTCGAAGCTGAGGATGGCGTGGTTGCCCTTGATGCTGACGTCCACCGGCACGCCCAGGTGCTCCTTCAGGCTGTGGGCGAGGCCCAGCCAGTTGAAGTCGGCGCCGTCCTCGGTGAGGCCGGAATACACGCTGATCTTGCGCTGGCTCTCGGCCAGCGGGTTGCCGAACACCGCCAGGCCGGCCGAATCAGGGCCGCGCTCGGTCATGCCGATCAGCATCGGCACCATCAGTTCGCCGAGCTGCTCGCGCAGGGCCGGTGTCTTCACCAGCAATCCAACGATTCCACACATGGTTTGTTCTCCTTCGTCCTGTTATCAGAAAAATTCCAGGTAGTTCTTGATTTCCCAGTCCGACACGTGGCGCATGTACTCCACCCACTCCATGTGCTTGAGGCGCAGGAATTCGGGGGCGACCGGGCCGAGGGCCTTGCACAGCACGGTGTCGTTCTCGAGCGCCAGCAGGGCCTCGTGGAGGTTCTGGGGCAGGATGCCGATGCCGGCGGCCTTGAGCTCTTCGGGGCTCAGCGCGTAGAGGTTCTGGTTGTGGGGTTCGCCCGGATCGAGGTCGCGCTCGATGCCGTCGAGGCCGGCGGCGATCACCGCGGCGGTGGCGAGGTAGGGGTTGCAGGCGCCGTCCGGCAGGCGCAGTTCGAGCCGGCCGTGGGGGATGCGCACCATCGACGAGCGGTTGTTGTCGCCGTAGCTGATGTAGGCCGGGGCCCAGGTGGCGCCGGTGAGGGAGCGGCCGACCACCAGGCGCTTGTAGCTGTTGACCGTGGGCGCGCAGATCGCCGCCAGCGCCGGGGCGTGGGCGAGGATGCCGGCCAGGAACTGGTAGGCCAGCTTGGAGAGGCCCAGTCCGCGCTTGTCGTGCTTGTCGGCAAACAGGTTGGTCTTGCCATCGCCCAGCGACATGTGGATGTGCATGCCGTTGCCCGGGCGGTTGGCGAAGGGCTTGGGCATGAACGAGCAGATCATGCCCAGGTCGTTGGCGATCTCCGAGGCGGCCATCTTGAACAGCAGGTAGTGGTCGGCGGAGGTGAGGCAGTCGGCGTAGGTGTAGTTGATCTCGAACTGGCCGTTGGCGTCCTCGTGGTCGATCTGATAGACGTCCACATCCACCTTGCGCAGGCTGTCGGTGAGGGTTTCGAGGAACTGGCGGTTGCGCGACAGGCCCTTGTAGTCGTAACAGGGCTTGGGCAGCGTGTCGGTGGGGTCGGTGGGGATGATCTGGCCGGCCTCGTCCTTCTTGAGGAGCGAGAACTCCGGCTCCAGCCCGGTGAAGAAGGTGTAGCCGCGGGCCTCGAGGCGCTTGATCTGATCCTTCAGCACCACGCGGGTGTCGAGCGGCCAGGGCTCGCCCTTCACATGCCCGTCGCAGGCGATGCGGGCGTAGCCGGGCTGCCAGGGCACCAGGGTGAGCGTCGAGAGGTCGCCGATGGCCATGTAGTCCGGGCCGTTGGGCTCGATGCCGAGGCCCCACACCGCGAAGCCCGCAAAGCCGGCGCCAGTGGTGAGGATGCTCTCGAAGTGCGCGGCCGGTACGGCCTTGGTCTTGGCCGCGCCGTGGATGTCGACAAACTGGGCAAGGACATACTTGACGTCGTTGTCCGCGAGAAACTGCTTGGCTTCTGTGGGCGTCATTGCCGCTCTCCTGAAGTTGGGGTTTGGGGGTTTTTTCAGTCGATGCTGCGGGCAACCACCGCGCCGCCGCCGAGATCGCCGGCGATGTCGAGCAGGGTTTCCCACAGGTAATGTCCGTAGGTGCCGTCGCACCAGATGCGCAGGGTCGGGCGGCCGGCGCAGAGCTCGGGGATCGCCGTCACCCCGACACCGACCATCGAGGTCAGCACCACCGGGCGGGCGGTCAGGTCGAGGGCGCGGAAATTCACGCTGCAGCTCTGGCGCAGCAGCTCGTCGAGCCGGCTGCCGGACAGCACGAAAGCGGCGTCCTGGCGCAGCACCGGATACACGCCCGGGCCCCGCGGTGCGGCGGCAAGGGGGGCGATCAGCGCGACCGGGCCTTCAATCAGAAACTCGGTGAAGCCGAGCCGGGCGATGCGCCCGCCGTCGTCCAGCGGCAGCCAGCTGTTGGGCGCCGGCGGAATCGGCAGGCCGCGGGCCACAAGCCATTCGGCGGCGCCGGGGCCCTTGCAGCCGTGGCGGGCCAGGTCGGAGCGGTCGGCAATGCCCAGGGTGGCCGCGGCGGCGGCCTGCTGCTCGGGCGGGAGGAGCGTGGCGGCGACGAGGTCGGCCACCGGGCTCAGGGCGAGGTGCGCGCTCATGCGGCCTCCTTCTGCTTGAGGTTTTCGGGGTCGTAGAACGGGGCGGCGGCGACGGTGGCCTGCACCAGCGAGCCACCGGTGAGGCGGATGTCGAGCCGGGTGCCGGTTTCGGCGAGCTCGGGCTTCACGAAGGCGAGGCCGATGTGGCAGCCGACCGCCAGGCTGAAGGCGATGCTGGTGACGCGCCCGGCGATCTCGCCGCCGGCGATGACCAGGTTGCATTCCAGCGGCACGGGGCCGACGTGATCCGCCGGGAAGCGGATGCCCACCAGCTTCTGGCGGCGCGGCAGGCGGCCGACCGCGGCGAGGCTGCGCTGGCCGACGAAGAAGGGCTTGTTCATCTTGAGCGCCCAGTCGAGGCCCACCTCCAGCGGGGTGGTGAGGCCGTCGGTGTCCTGGCCGATGATGATGTGGCCCTTCTCCAGCCGCAGCAGGCGCTGGGCTTCAACGCCGAAGGGGCGGATGCCGTGGGCGCTGCCGGCGGCCATCAGGGCGTCCCACAGGGCGCCGCCGCTGTTGGCGGGCACGTGGATCTCGTAGCCCCACTCGCCCACGAAGCCGACGCGCATCAGCCGGGCGGGGATGCCAGCCACCTCGGCCTCGCGCACCGCCAGGTAGGGGAAGGCGGCGGCGGAGAGATCCAGCCCGGTGAGCTTGGCCAGCACCAGCCGGGATTTCGGCCCGGCGAGATTCACCGCGGCAAAGGCGCCGGTGTGATTGACGATGCCGCAGTCGAGGCGCCACATGGTGTTGAGGCGCGACAGCTCGCGGTAGATCGTCGCGGCGCCGGAGGTGGTGGTGGTGAAGTAGAAGTGATCCTCCGCCAACCGGGCCACCACGCCGTCGTCGATCACCACGCCGGCCTCGTCGCACATCACCGCGTAGCGGGTCATGCCCACCTTGAGGTTGGCGTAGCTGGCGGTATAGACGCGCTCGAGGAACTCGGCGGCCTGGGGGCCGATCACCTCCAGCTTGCCGAGGGTGCCCACGTCGATGATGCCGACGCCCCCGCGCACCGCCGCCGCTTCGCCGCGGATGCAGTCGAGACGGCTCTCGCCGGCGCGCTGGTAGAACTCCGGCCGCTGCCACACGCCGGCGGGCATCCACCTGGCGCTGAGGGCTTCGTGGCGGCTGTGCAGCGGGGTGCGCCGCTCGGGGCTGAAGCCGCGCCCGGCCAGGATGGACATGGGCACCGGGTGGAAGAACGGCCGGGCAGTGGTGGTGCCGACCTGCTGGGGCGCCTTGCCGGTGAGCCGGGCCAGGATGCGCAGCCCGTTCATGTTGGAGTGCTTGCCCTGGCTGGGGCCCATGCCGTTGGTGGAGAAGCGCTTGAGCAGTTCGATGTTGTCGAAGCCCTCCTGCACGGCGTTGCAGAAATCCTTGTATTGCAGGTCTTCGTCGAAATCGACGAAGTTCTTGCCAGCCGGGTGATCGACGATCGGCCACGGATGGCTGGGGCACTCGGCTTCCGGTGGCAGCGCGTCGCCGGTGGCGCTGCCGAAGCCGGCCGCAGCGGCGGCGTGGCTGCCGGCACGGGCGCCGTCGGCGAGCTTGCGCTCAAGGCCGAACACGCCATTCACGCGGCCGCAGGCGAACACGCCGTCGGGCAGCACGTCGGGCACGAACTGCTCGACCGCGGTATCAAAGCGCATCCGGGTGCCGGCCTGGTAGAGCAGGTTGGCGGCGGGTGCCCAGCCGGTGCTCATCAGGATGCCGTCGCAGGCGATCTCGCGCTCAGCGCCCACCGGCTTGCCATCGGCGCCGAGGCTGGCGATGCGGGCGCCGGCGCACAGCCCGGCGGCGTCGGCGACGCCTTCGACGATGCAGCTGCCGGTGAGCACCTCGACGCCGGCCTGGGCGAGCAGGCGGGCCAGGGGCTCGGCGCTGCCGACCGTCGGGCGCAGATCCACCACCGCGGCCACCGCCACGTCGTTGGCGAGCAGGTCGAGGGCTGCGCGGTAGCCGTCGGCGTTGGCGGCGAGCACCACGGCGCGCTGCATCGGCTTGACGCCGTAGCGGTAGATCAGGCGCTGGGCGGCGCTGGCCAGCATCACGCCGGGCAGGTCGTTGTTGTGGAAGACGGCGGGCTGCTCGAAGGCGCCGCTGGCGACCACCACGCTGCCGGCGCGCATCTTGACCATGCGATCGGCGCTGACCAGCGGAATCCAGTGGTCCTTGTAGTAGCCGGCGGCGTAGGTGGCGGTGACGACCCGGATGCGCGGCTCGGCGGCCACGCAGGCGAGGAGCTCGGCGTGGGTGCGGCGGCGGGTGGCGTCGTTGCCGAGCTGGTAGCCGGCGGCGCCACCGATGCGGGCGTTCTCGTCCACCACCACCACGTCGGCGCCCTGGGCGGCCGCAGCCAGCGCGGCGGAGAGGCCGGCGGCGCCGCCACCGATCACCAGCACGTCGCAGAAGTCGTAGGCCTTGGGCGTGCGCTTGCGCGGGGCGCTGACATCGACGCGGCCGAGGCCGGTCATCACCCGGAACATGCGCTCCCACATGGGGAACAGGCGCTTGTTGTGGAAGGCCTTGTAATAGAAGCCCACCGGCAGGAAGCGCGACAGCTTGCCGAGGATGCGGCCCTTGTCGTTCTCCAGCGAGCCGAAGGTGTTCACCGCGGTGAGATCCATCCCGGCGACCAGCGGCGTCACGTCGGCGCGCAGGTTGGGCATGTCGCCCCACTGGTGGATGGCGTTGGTGTCGTGGTTGGCGAGGGACAGCACGCCGCGGGGCCGGTGGTACTTGAAGCTGCGGCCCAGCACGCGGACATCGGCACCCCACAGGGCGGTGGTGACGGTGTCGCCCTCGTAGCCCTTGTAGGTGCGGCCCTCGAAGCGGAATTCGACGGAACGGGAGCGGTCGATCCATTCGCCGCTAACGGCAGGCAGTCGCATCAGGCTTCTCCCTCGTAAAAGTAGGTGCGCACGACGACATCCTTTTCGGTGTCGCGCTCGGCGATGAACCAGGTGTTGCTGGGGGTGTGGCACCACCACTCGCGCTTCACGCCAGGGGCGCCGTTGCGGTTGAAGACGTAGTCGGCCCAGGTGGCGTCGTCGCAGGCGGCGGGGTCGGGCATCGGCCGGACTTCGCCCCAGCAGAAGAACTCGGAGACGGGGCGCGGACCGTTCAGGGGACAGGTCAGGATCTTCATGGTCGGAACCTCGCTTAGTGGCCCACGCTCGCCGCGCCCTTTTCGCCGGTGAGGGCGTAGTTGCGGAAGCGGTCGAGGGAGAAGCCGGTGATGAGCGGATGGTTGGTGTCGGTGGCCACCGTGTGGGCCATGGTCTTGCCGCACACCGGCGTGGCCTTGAAGCCCCAGGTGCCCCAGCCGGAATCCAGGTAGAAGCCTTCCACCGGGGTCTTGCCCATCACCGGGGCAAAGTCCGGCGTCATGTCGGCCATGCCGGCCCACTGGCGCATCACCTTCACGTTGGAGAGGAAGGGGAACATCTCGAGCATGTGGGTGGTGAGGCCCTCCACGAAGTCGAGGGTGGAGCGGGTGCCGTGGAGCTCGTAGGGGTCGAGGGAGGCGCCCATCACCAGCTCGCCGCGGGCCGACTGGCTGATGTACACATGCAGGCTGCCGGAGACGAGGATCGGGTCGAGCCAGGGCTTGACCGGCTCGCTGACCATCGCCTGCAGCGGGTGGATGTAGATCGGCGACTTGATGTCCACCATCTTGAGGATGCGCGGGGTGGAGCCGGCCACCGCACACAGCACCTTGTTGGTGGCGATGTAGCCGCGGGAGGTCTGAACGCCCTTGACCTTGCCGCCTTCCACGTCGATGCCGAGCACCTCGGTCTGCTGGTGGATCTCGACGCCGCGCTGGTCGGCACCGCGGCCGTAGCCCCAGGCCACCGCGTCGTGGCGGGCCACGGAGCCCGGCGCGTGGTACAGGGCGCCGAGGATGGGCGCGTGGCCGCTGCAGGTGATGTCGATCATCGGGGCGGCTTCCTTCACCACCTCCGGGCCGACCACTTCCGAGGCCACGCCGTAGTGCTTGTTCACCTCGGCGCGCCAGCGCATGGTGCGCAGGGCCGAATCGGTGTGGGCCAGGGTGAAGTGGCCGCGGTTGGCGTAGAACAGGTTGAGGTCGAAGTCTTCCGACAGGTCCTGCCACAGGCGCACCGACTCGTCGTAGAACTGCACGCCCTCGGGGGTGAGGTAGTTGGAGCGGATGATCGTCGTGTTGCGGCCGGTGTTGCCGCCGCCGATGTAGCCCTTCTCGAGCACGCACACGTTGGTGATGCCGTGCTCGCGGGCCAGGTAGTAGGCCGCCGCCAGGCCGTGCCCGCCACCGCCGATGATCACCACGTCGTAGCTCGGCTTGAGCTCGGCGTGGGGGGTGAACATCCGCGGCTCGGGATGTTTCTTGTTGAGCGCAAAGCGCAGGAGACGCCAGGGCATGGTGGATTCCTCAGTCTCGGTTCAGGGGTGCCGGGTTGTGCTGCGCTAACCCGGCCTGCCTCTTGGTTACGTAGGTCGGGTTAGCCCGCAGGGCGTAACCCGACGGAAGCGGCTCAGCGGAACACCACCGTCTTGTTGCCATGGACCAGCACCCGGTCCTCCAGGTGGTAGCGCAGGCCGCGGGCCAGCACGGCCTTCTCGATGTCCTTGCCGTAGCGCACCAGATCGTCCGGGGCGTCGGAGTGATCCACGCGGATCACGTCCTGCTCGATGATCGGGCCCTGATCGAGCTCGCTGGTCACGTAGTGGCAGGTGGCGCCGATCAGCTTCACGCCGCGGGTGTAGGCCTGGTGGTAAGGCTTGGCGCCCACGAAGCTGGGCAGAAAGCTGTGGTGGATGTTGATGATCCGGCCCGGGTAGTTGGCGCACAGCTCCGGCGACAGGATCTGCATGTATCGCGCCAGCACCATCACGTCGCCCTCGGCCTCGTTGAAGAGCTGCTCGACCTTGGCGTAGGCGGCGGGCTTGTTGTCGGGCGTCACCGGCACATGGTGGAAGGGGATGCCGTGCCATTCCACGAAGCCCCGGAAGGTCTCGTGGTTGGAAATCACGCAGGGGATGTCGATGTCCAGGTCGCCCGACTGCCAGCGGGCGAAGAGGTCGTACAGGCAGTGCTCCTGCTTCGAGACCAGGATCACCACGCGCTTCTTGCGGGCGCTGTCGCTGATCGACCAGTCCATGTCGAACTCGGCGGCGATGGGGGCGAACTTCTCCTGAAACTCACCCAGGCCGAACGGCAGCGTGTCGGCCAGGATTTCCTGACGCATGAAGAAACGGCCGGCTTCGGCATCGGCGTGGTGGTTGGCCTCGGTGATCCAGCCCTTGTTGTGGGCCAGGAATCCGCTCACCGCGGCGACGATGCCGACCCGATCCGGGCACGAGAGGGAGAGGGTGTAACGACGATTCGACGACATGTTCGCTGCTCCGCTGGAAAGTTCATACAACGAATTATTTTTGAACATGGTGCATCTTCGATAACTGCGTGTCAACTATTTTTCTCAGCAGGAAACATATGGCGTGTGCAATAATCGCCCCAGCCTGTTGAGGGGAAATTCCATGACCGAAAACCAAGACACGACCAGCCTCGAGCGCTACCTGGGCAACACCATCCGGGATCTGCGCCAGAAGCACGGGCTGACCATCGCCGACGTGGCCAACCTGGCCGGCATCAGCCGCGGCATGCTGTCCAAGATCGAGAACGCCCAGACCGCCACCAGCCTCGACACCCTGTCACGGCTCGCCAACGCCCTCGGGGTGTCCATCTCCACCCTGTTCCGCGGCTACGACGTGCGCGACGGCAGCGCCCAGCTGGTGAAGGACGGCGAAGGGATGGAGGTCGTCCGCCGGGGCACCAAGAGAGGCCACACCTACCACCTGCTGGCCTACGACCAGGGGCCCACCAAGGTCTTCGAGCCCTTCCTGATCAGTATCGACCACGCCTCCGAGACCTTCCCGATCTTCGAGCACCCGGGCACCGAGTTCATCTACATGCTCGAAGGCGAGATCGAGTACCGCCACGGCCAGAACACCTACGTGCTCAAACCCGGCGACGCCCTCACCTTCCGGGGCGACGTGCCCCACGGGCCCGAGAAGCTCAACCAGGTGCCGATCAAGTTCCTGTCGATCCTGATGTACCCCTCGTCGGGCGGCGACGACTGACCGCCATCCGGTACGCTGACAAATCGGGACGCCCACGGGCGTCCCGATGTCGTTCCGGGCGCCCTCCGCTCAGAGGTGGTAGGCCGATTCGCCGTGGGCCGCGTGATCCAGGCCCTCGCGCTCCTCGTCCTCGCTCACCCGCAGGCCGATGGTCATGTCGATCAGCTTGAAGCCCAGGTACGACACCACGCCCGACCACACCACCGCGGTGCCCACACCCCAGGCCTGGGCGATCAGCTGCGCGCTCATGTCGTAGGGCGCAACCGCGTTGGCCACGTAGTCATAGACGCCGGTGCCGCCCAGCTCCGGCGCGGCGAACACGCCGGTGAGCAGCGCACCGAGGATGCCGCCCACGCCATGCACGCCGAACACGTCGAGGGTGTCATCCACGCCCAGCATGCGCTTGAGGCCATTGACGCCCCAGTAGCACACCACGCCACCCAGGAGCCCCATCACGATGGCGCCCATCGGGCCGACCAGGCCGCAGGCCGGGGTGATCACCACCAGGCCGGCGATGGCACCGGACACCGCGCCGAGCATCGACGGCTTGCCCTTCAGCACGGCCTCGATCACCGTCCAGGCGACGGTTGCCGCACAGGTGGCAACCAGCGTGTTGAAGAAGGCGAGGCCCGCGGTGGCGCCGGCTTCCAGCGACGAACCCACGTTGAAGCCGAACCAGCCCACGAACAGCAACGACGCGCCGACCATGGTCATGGTGAGGCTGTGGGGCGCCATCGACTCGCGGCGGTAGCCCAGACGCGGGCCGATCATGAAGGCGCCGATCAGCGCGGCCACGCCGGCGTTGATATGCACCACCGTGCCGCCCGCGAAGTCGAGCGCGCCCTTGCCGAACAGGAAACCCGCCACTTCGCCCGCCTTCTCCGCCGCTTCGGCCGAGGTGTAGGCATCCGGGCCGGCCCAGTACCACACCATGTGGGCCATCGGGATGTAGGAGAAGGTGAACCAGATCACCATGAAGATCAGCACCGCCGAGAACTTGATGCGCTCGGCGAAGCCGCCGATGATCAGCGCCGGGGTGATCGCCGCGAAGGTCAGCTCGAAGGCCGCGAAGATGTACTCCGGCAGCACCACGCCCTTGCTGAAGGTGGCCACCACCGATTCCGGCGTCACGCCCTTCATGAACAGCTTGTCGAAACCGCCGATGAAGGCGTTACCGTCGGTGAAGGCCAGGCTGTAGCCATACACCGCCCACAACACCCCGAGCAGACAGAACACCACCAGCGTCTGCATGAGCACCGACAGCATGTTCTTGGCGCGCACCATGCCGCCGTAGAACAGCCCGAGACCCGGCGCGGCCATCATCACCACCATCATCGTGGCGGTGATCAGCCAGGCCGTGTCGCCCTTGTTGGGCACCGGCGCCGCAGCGGCGGCAGGGGCCGCGTCCTCGGCAAAGCCGGGCACGGCAAACAGCATCCCCAGCAAGGGGGACGCACTGATGAGCAAGCGTTTCATCGTTATCACTCCTTACAGGGCTTCGTTGCCGGACTCGCCGGTACGGATGCGGACGGCTCTTTCCAGATCGAAGACGAAGATCTTTCCGTCGCCGATCTTGCCGGTGGATGCGGACTTCTCGATGGCGCCGATGGCGTCCTCGACGCGCTCGTCGGCCACCGCCATCTCCAGCTTCACCTTGGGCAGGAAATCCACCACGTACTCGGCGCCCCGGTAGAGCTCGGTGTGGCCCTTCTGGCGGCCGAAGCCCTTCACCTCGGTGACGGTGAGGCCGTGCACGCCCACCACGTTGAGGGCCTCGCGGACCTCGTCGAGCTTGAAGGGCTTGATGATTGCGCTAATCAGCTTCACGGGAGCGTCCTCCACGAAGCGGCGCCGCGGCGCACCGTACGACCGTTCTCTGCTGGCATTGCATGGCTGTACCTCCATTGCATGAAGTGAATAAATTTTTCACTACATGAAGCACGAGGCGTGCCACGGCGCCAAAGCCCGATTTAGCTGGTTTTAACCACAGAGAAACAAAGATTAATGCATCACAACACAGCGCACGCCTGCTGCGGCGCACCAAAGCGGAACGCAGAACCGGTGAGGAATGGACGCGGAGAAGGCGCGGAACCGCGCCCCGCGTCAGCCCGGCGGAAGGTGCTTGCCGGCCTCCCGCCGGGTGAGGGGCGACAGCACGCCGGCGTGACGGGCGAGGAAATCCCTCACCGCCGCCGGGTCGTGACGGGCGTAGTCGCGCAAGGCCCAGCCGATCGCCTTGCGGATGAAGAAATCCGGCTCCGGCGCCAGCCGCAGCGCGTAACCGAACAGCCGCGCCAGATCGGTGTCGCCGCGCCAGCCCAGCTGATGGAGCATCGCGATACGCCGCACCCATTTGTCCGGGTGCGCCACCGCCGCGTCCATCTGCCACGCTGCGTCGGCCGGCACTGGGCGCAGCACGTCGCCCACCACCCCAGCCAGCGCATCCACGGTGTCCCACCAGGCCTTGCCCCGGGCCAGCTCGATCACCGCCGGCATGTGGGCCGCATCCAGCACCCGCCACTGGCGGGCGAGCAGATCACTGCCCACGTACTGGCATTCGCGCTCCGGCTGCGCCCACAGGTCGGCCGCGATCGCGAAGAGCTCATCCGCCGGCCGCACCTCGCGGATGAACGGCCGCGTCAGCGCCCGCCGCACGGGCGTCTGAATGCCGAAGAACGCAAACTGACCACGCATGTAAGCCACCATCCCCTCAGCACGGGCGGAGTCGGCATGGGCGGCAAGCGCGGTGACGATGGACTGGGCGACGGGATGCATGGGCAAGAAGGCCGCGTTGGCAAATTGATCCACGAGCAGTAAAGGCGTCAATCCCGCGCCGCACATTGGTTTCGCACCTTCAGACGCGTCGGCGCGCAGAAGACGCGAAGCCTACCCTGCCTGAATCAAGCCAGAAAACCAAAGCGCTTCAAACCATCCCGCACCGCCCAGCTGGCACGCGGCTGCGCGGAAACGAGCCCTGAAGCACCCCCGAGTTCGGGTTTTCAGATTGGGGGCATCGGCTTCCAGATCGAGCGACATACCCCCAATGATGCCCCCGGGCATCGCCCGCTGGCAGCAGAAAGCTCGGAACACTACGGACGCAAAAAAGGCCGGAACCCTTGATTTTGCTGGGTTTGCCGGCCTGATTTGGACTGCTTTGGAACACCTAATGGTGCCTTGGGCGAGACTCGAACTCGCACGGCTTTCGCCACTACCCCCTCAAGATAGCGTGTCTACCAATTTCACCACCAAGGCACTGCAGCAACCTGTTTGACGAGGAGCGCAGAAGGGCATGGATTTTAGCTTAATCCTGAGCTTCGTCAAGGGGTGATTGCATGTCCCGGGCGGACGGCGCGCCGGCAGGGGTGGCCTGTGGTACCGTGGGAGACACGGCACGCCCGGATGCAGGGGCGGTTGTCCTGCCCCCGCCCGGCCTTGATGCGCGCCGCCCCTGCTCGTCCGGAGACCCCATCCGCATGATCGACTGGCTACCCGCTCTGGTCAGAACCCTCGCCGCCGGCGATTCTGCCGTGCTGCTCACGATCGTCCATACCGTCGGCTCCACGCCCCGCGAAGCCGGCACGACCATGCTGGTCACCCCGGGCGACAACCTGGGCAGCGTTGGCGGCGGGCAGCTGGAATGGCTCGCCACCAGCGCCGCCGATGCGCTGCTCGAAGTGGGCGGCCCACCCCGTCTGCTGCGCTTCACCCTCAGCCCGACCATGGGCCAGGCCTGTGGCGGCATCGTGTGGCTGGCGGCAGAGCGCATCGACACCGCCACGCAGCCCGAATGGCAGGTGCGTGCCTCGGCGGTCGAGGCCGGCATGGGCCTACGCCGCCGGCTCTCCGACACCGACGGCGCATCCGGCTGGACGCTGATCGACCCGCGGCTTGCGGGTAGCGGGCCGGATTTTGCCCACCTCACCACCCACGGCGAGCACTGGCGCTTCAGCCAGCAGCTGGGGGGCGATCCGTTTCCGGTCTATGTCTTCGGTGCTGGCCATGTGGGCTCGGCCGTGGTGCGCGCGCTCACGCCGCTGGGCACCCAGATCACCTGGGTGGATGGGCGGGCCGAGCTGTTCGAGGCGGCCGGCCCCCAGGCCGACAATGTCCGCCCGCTCGTCACCGACCAGCCCGCCACGCAGATCGCCACCGCCCCGCAGGGCGCCTACCTTCTGGTGATGACCCACAGCCACGCCCTCGACCTTGAACTCTGCGAGGCCGCCTGCCTGCGCGAGGACTTCGCCTTCCTGGGCCTCATCGGCTCCGAATCCAAACGGGAGGCCATCAGCCGACAGCTGGTCCATCGCGGGCTGCACCCGGAACGCCTCGACGACCTCACCTGCCCGATCGGCATCCCCGGCATCGAAGGCAAGCACCCGGCAGCCATCGCAGCATCGGTGGCGGCGCAGATCCTCCAGGTGCGCGAAACCCGCATGGCCATCGGCCACGCCACCCACCCCGGGCCCGACGTGCCGCCCCTGTCGTCGCTGCCGAGGCCCCAATGATGGCCGCGCAGCACGTCCTCGTCCGCGGGCAGATGCTCCACTTCCTGTCCGATCCGGGGCCGGAGGCCGACCCGGCCGCCTGGCAATATTTCGACGATGGCGGTCTGTGGATCGTCGATGGGCGCATCCAGGGCGCCGGGCCGTGGGACGCCATCGTCCCGGCCCTGCCGCCCGGCGTGCGCGAATCCGCCGCCTTCCACGACCACCGGGGCCGCCTCGTGCTGCCGGGCTTCGTGGACACCCACCTGCACTACGCCCAGGCCGGGATCATCGGCGCCTACGGCCGCCAGCTGCTCGACTGGCTGAACGAATACACCTTCCCCGCCGAGGCGCGGCTGGCCGATCTTTCCGAGGCCGAGCGGGCCGCCGCCTTCGTGGTGGAGCGTCTGCTCGCCCACGGCACCACGTCCGCGTCGGTGTTCGGCACCGTGCATGCCCACTCGGCCGACGCCTTCTTCGCCGTGGCCGAGGCGCACCGGCTGCGCCTGCTGTGCGGCAAGGTACTGATGGACCGCAACTGCCCCGACAACCTGCGCGACACCGCCGAATCGGGCATCCGTGACAGCCTCGACCTGATCGGCCGCTGGCACGGCCGCGGGCGCCTGCGCTACAGCCTCACGCCGCGGTTCGCGCCCACCTCGACGCCGGAACAACTGCGCCTCGCCGGCGAGCTCTTCGCAAGCGTGCCGGATCTGCACCTGCAGACCCATCTGGCCGAAAATCGCGCCGAGCTGGCCTGGGTGGCCGATCTTTTTCCGGATCAACGCAGCTATCTGGATGTTTACGCCCATTTCGGGCTTCTCGGCCCACGGGCGATCCACGCCCACTGCATCCACCTGGATGACGACGAACGCCGGGCGATGGCGGCCAGCGGCACCAGCGCGGCCTTCTGCCCCAGCTCGAACCTGTTCCTCGGCAGCGGCTTCTTCGATCACGCGGCCAGCCTCGACGCCGGCCTGCGGGTGGGCCTCGCCACCGACATCGGCGCCGGCACGGGCTTCAGCCTGCTCGCCACCCTGCGCGATGCCTACCACGTGAGCCAGACCTGCGGCACGCCGCTGGGGGCGCTCCGGGGCTTCTACCTCGCCACCCTGGGCGGGGCCCGCGCGCTTTACCTGGATGAATTCATCGGCAGCTTCACGCCGGGCCGCGAGGCGGACTTCGTCGTCCTCGACTGGGCCGCCACGCCGGAGCTCGCGTGGCGGATGGAACGCACCACCACGCTGGCCGAGCGCCTGTTCGCCCTGATGATCCTCGGCGACCAGCGCTGCGTGGTGGCCACCCACGTGCTGGGCGCGGTGGCCTGGCGACGGGGCTGACCCCCGTCAGGCGGGCAGCAGCACCGCTTCCTTCGGGTTGGGGCCGTATTCGTTGGTGCCCGGCTGGCTGTCCTTAACCATGAAGAACAGCATGATCAACGGGCCGACCAGCGGAATCAGCGTGATCAGCATCCACCAGCCCGACTTGCCGGTATCGTGCAGCCGACGCACCGACAGGGCGAGGCTCGGGACGAACACGACCAGGGTGTAGAGGCCCGACACCACGTCGGTCAGCCCGCCCTCCCTGCCGCCGACCAGCCCCGCCAGCATGCCCAGCCCCAGGGCGATCAGCAGGTTGAAGAGGGTGAACATCCAGTATTCCTTGCGCGGCGAACGCCCCTTGAACTCGGCGAACTTGCGGAAAGCCAGCAGATACCACTCCATCCTGTCACCTCATGCATGAAAACGGGCGGATTGCCCCTGAACGACGATAGCATGCGCCGCGCCGCCGGTGCTCGATCCGGGCGCGGCCAGCCCCTTCACAGCGGGCGGCAAGCAGACTACCTTCCGGGTTTGCCCGCCGCCTCGCCCCCATGCCGCCGTATCTCCGCGCCCTCGCCTCCCGCAACTACCGCATCTACTTCGCCGGCCAGCTGGTGTCCCTCGCCGGCACCTGGATGCAGCAGATCGCCATGGTGTGGCTGGCCTACCGGCTCACCGGATCGGCCTTCGTGCTGGGGGCGGTGGGCTTTGCCAGCCAGATCCCGATCCTCGTGCTGGGCGCCTTCGGCGGGGTGATGACCGACCGCTTCGACCGGCGCCGGCTGCTCCTCGTCACCCAGGCCCTGTCGATGGCCCAGGCGCTGCTGCTGGCGCTGCTGGCCTGGCAGAACGCCGCCACGCCGGCCCACCTCATCATGCTGGCCTTCGGGCTGGGCTGCATCAACGCGCTGGACGTGCCGGCCCGCCAGTCCATCGTGGTGCAGCTGGTGCATAGCCGCGACGACCTGCCCAACGCCATCGCCCTCAACTCATTCATGATGCACGCCACCCGCTTCGTCGGCCCGGCCCTGGCCGGCTGGGTGGTGGCCACCACCGGCGAGGCCCTGTGCTTCCTGCTCAATGCCGCATCGTATCTGGCGGTGCTGCTGGCCCTGCTGGCGATCCGCCTGCCGGCCGGCACCGGCACGCGTCCGTCCGCCCCGCCGCTGCAGGCCCTGAAGGAAGGCCTCGCCTACTGCACCGGCAACCGGGCGATCCGCTCGTCGCTGCTGCTGGTCGCCAGCCTGAGCCTGCTCGCCACGCCCTACGCGGTGCTGATGCCGCTGTTTGCGAAGGAGATCTTCGGCGGCGACGCCCGCCTGTTCGGCCTGCTGATGGGCTGCGCCGGCGCCGGGGCGCTGTCGGGCGCGGTGCTGCTGGCGAGTCGCACCGACACCGCCGGCCTCACCGCCCTGGTGGGGCGCGCCGCGCCGGCGGCCGGCGTGGCGCTGGCCGGTTTCGCGCTTTCCGGCAGCCTGTGGCTCAGCGTACCGATTCTGCTGGTGCTGGGCTTTTCGATCCTGCTGTGCGTGGCGGGCAGCAACACCCTGATCCAGACCGCCGTGAACAACGACTTCCGCGGCCGGGTGATGGCGCTGTTCACGATGGCCTTCCTGGGCCTCGCGCCCATCGGCAGCTTCGTCGTGGGCAGCGCCGCCCACGCCTTCGGGGTGCGCCCGACGCTGGTGGTGTGCGGGCTGGCGAGCTGCGTGGCCGGGCTCATCTACCGGCGCAGCCAGCGGGCCACTCAGGGGGCCGCCGAGGTGGCCACTTAGGCGGCCGCGTCGCCGCCCTTGGCCTCGCGCAGCTCATCCTCGTCGAGGAGCGAGGTGTCACCCTCATCCGGCAGCAGCGTCATCACGTTCGGGCCCCGCCAGGAGCCTGCCTCGCGCAGCACGGGCAGCTCCTTCAGCCCGGGCCGCACGTGTTCGAGCCAGAGCACCCCCATCAGGCAGGCGTCATGGGCTTCGCTGAGCAGATCGCGCAGGTTGCTCTCGCCACGCTCGACCAGCGCCCGCAGCCGCACCACGAAGGGCCGCAGCTGGGCCACGCTCAACATGTGGCCGCGGATCTCGTCGATGTCCACCTCGTCGTCGTTCTCGAAAACCAGCCGCTCGCGCTTGATGACCTCGGCCGCCTTCTGGATGAAGACTTCGTCGCGCGGGTAGAAGGGCGTGCCTTCGGGAAGTTCGGTCTCGTCGTAGTCGTCGAGGATCGCGAACTTTTCTTCGAGGATGGCCACTGCGCGCTCGATGGCCTGCAGATCGCTCTGGCTGAAGTCGAAGGTGGAACGGTAATCGTAGTCGTCGTTCATGGCGGGTTCCTGCAGGAAACGGGGGCATAGAACGCCGGAATTCTAGGCCGAAAATCGCCATTTGCATAATCCGGAATCCACCACCGACGCGGCAGGCCGCCATCCACGGGGCCGCGGGCAAGACCCCACAACGGCTAATCCGGAGCCCGCTCAGCCGTGCAACCACTCACGAACCGGCCACAAAGCCCCTTGCCGCCCTGTCGGCGCCCCGCTTATCGTCTAGTACCAACAACAATAATCCCGGGGAGCCCAATGCCTTCCACCTCCCGCCTGGCCGCACAGACCTGGCTACTCCTCAGCGAGAAAACCCCCGAGCGCATCCGGGCCGTCGTGGCCCGACTCATCCAGCAACACAAGACCACGCTCGCCACCACCTTCTACACCTTCATGCTCGACGATGCGGCGGCGCGGCCCTTCCTGTCCCTTGCCGCCGTCGAAGCCCGCCTCAAGCCCGGCCTGCAGCGCTGGATGGAGATGCTGTTCTGCCATTCGAGCCAGGAAGAGCTCACCGCCGCCCTGGCGATGCAGCGCCACGTGGGCGAAGTCCATGCCCGCGCCCAGATCCCGGTGGGGCTGGTGGCCAAGGGCCTGCGCCTGCTCAAGCACGACATCAACGCCCTGCTGATCGAGACATCCCTCCAGCGGATCGACCTCGTCCGCGCCGTGGTGTATGTGGATGCCCTGATCGACGTGGCCTTCGAGGAGATGAGTACCGCCTTCGTGATGTTCTCGGAGCGCGGCGCCCGCACCGACGAGGCCTTCCGCATGTCGGTGGCCGGACACGACCTGGCGCTGGAGCGGGAGAAGCAGTCGGTCGCGCTCCTCGAATGGGAAGCGCGCTTCTACCGCATGCTCGCCTCGGGCAACCTGGCCGAAGAGATGCCCAACCTGCAGGAATCCGAGTTCGGCCTGTGGCTGCACCACAAGGCGCCGATGCTCTTCGACGACTCCCGCGAGCTGCACCTCATCACCGAATGCGTCGAGCGGGTGGATGACGCCCTGTTCCCTCAGCTCGCCCTCGGCCGCGACCGGGACATGCAGTCCGACGCCAATCGCGACCTGGCCCGGGCGGTGCTCAGGCAGCTGGACGAGATCAAGTTCCTGCTGCGGGCGATGTTCGACCGGCTGGTGGATCTGGAAGTCGGCCGCGACGTGCTGACCCAGCTCTTCAACCGGCGCTTCCTGCCCTCGGTGCTCAAGCGCGAGATCACCCTGTCGCGCCAGCGCGGGCGCAGCTTCTGCGTGCTGATGCTCGACATCGACCACTTCAAGCGGGTCAATGACGCCCACGGCCACGAGGCCGGCGACCGGGTGCTCCAGCACGTGGCCAGCCAGATCGTGAACCTCGTGCGCAGCGGCGACTTCGTGTTCCGCTACGGGGGCGAGGAGTTCCTGGCGGTGGTGGCGGCGGTGGATCAGGAGCGCGCCCTCGCCGTCGCCGAGAAGATCCGCCAGCAGATCGAGGCGGCCGCCATCCCGCTCTCCGGCGGCCAGTCGGTACGCGTCACCACCAGCATCGGCATCGCCGAGGACAACGGCCACCCGGATTACCAGCGCCTCATCGAGCGCGCCGACAAGGCGCTCTACGCCGCCAAGGAAGGGGGGCGGAACCGCGTGGTGGTGGCCTGATATCATTCGGGCCTTCCCCCTTTTCGCGCCCCGCGGGCCTCGGGCCCGCCCCCGCCATGACCGAAAGCCCCGGCCTTCGCGTGCTGTCGCTCATCCCCCCGATGACGCAGCTCAACACGCCCTACCCGTCCACCGCCTACCTCACCGGCTTCCTGCGCGCGCGGGGCGTGGACGCGCGGCAGGACGACCTGGCCCTCAAGCTGGTGCTCGAACTCTTCTCCCCGGCCGGCCTCGACGCCCTGCGGGAGCGCACCCGGGCGATGCCCGCCAAGAAGCGCCCGCCCGCGCTGCAATCCTTCGACGCCCAGTTCGACCGCTACCTCGCCACCGTCGGCGCGGTGCTGGGCTTTCTGCAGGGGCGCGACCCGACCCTCGCCCACCGCATCGCCAGCCGCGCGTTTCTGCCCGAAGGCCCGCGCTTCGCGTCGCTGGACGCCTACTACGACCCGGACGGCGGCGATCCCCTCGCCTGGGCCTTCGGCGCCCTCGGCGTGCAAGATAAAGCCCGGCACCTGGCCACCCTCTACCTCAACGACCTCGCCGACGTGCTGCGCGAAGCCGCCGACCCGCGCTTCGAGTTCGTCCGTTACGCCGAATCCCTGGCGATGGCCCAGCCCACCTTCGCGCCCCTGGCCGCCGCGCTGGCCGCGCCGCCCACGCTGGTGGACGAAACCCTCGCCCGCCTCGCGCTGGATGCCGTCGCCCGCCACGCACCGCGCGTCGTGCTGCTGTCGGTGCCCTTCCCTGGCTCGGTGTACGCCGCCTTCCGCATCGCCCAGACCATCAAGGCCCACGACCCGTCCATCGTCACCGTGCTGGGCGGCGGCTTCGTGAATACCGAGCTGCGCGAGCTCACCGAACCCCGGGTGTTCGACTATTTCGACTTCGTCACCCTCGACGACGGCGAGCGCCCGCTGCTGGCGCTGCTCGAACACCTCGACGGCAAGCGCGGCAAGTCGCGGCTGGTGCGCACCTACGTGCGTGAAGACGGCCAGGTGCGCTACATCAACCTCGCCGAGCCCGACATCCCCTTCGCCGAGGTCGGCACGCCCACCTGGGACGGCCTGCCGCTGGATGGCTACCTGTCCATCCTCGACATGCTCAACCCCATGCACCGGCTGTGGTCCGACGGGCGCTGGAACAAGCTCACCGTGGCCCACGGCTGCTACTGGAAGAAGTGCAGCTTCTGCGACGTGAGCCTCGACTACATCGGCCGCTACGACGCCGCCAGCGCCGAAGTCCTCGTCGATCGCATCGAGGCCGTGGTGGCCGAAACCGGGCAGACCGGCTTCCACTTCGTGGACGAAGCCGCCCCGCCCAAGATGCTCAAGGCCCTGGCCGACGAGCTCGCCCGGCGCAAGCGCAGCATCAGCTGGTGGGGCAACATCCGCTTCGAGAAGTCCTTCACCCCGGAACTGTGCCAGCAGCTCGCCGACAGCGGCTGCATCGCCATCTCCGGCGGGCTGGAGGTCGCCTCCGACCGCCTGCTCACGCTGATGAAGAAAGGCGTCTCGGTGGATCAGGTGGCGCGCGTCACCAAGGGTTTCTCCGACGCCGGCATCCTGGTGCACGCCTACCTGATGTACGGCTTCCCCACTCAAACGGTGCAGGACACGGTGGACGCGCTGGAGTACGTCCGCCAGCTCTTCGACGCCGGCTGCATCCAGTCCGGCTTCTTCCACCGCTTCGTGTGCACCGTGCACTCGCCGGTGGGCCAGCACCCGGACGAATACGGCATCAAGCTCAAGCCCCTGCCGCCCATCAGCTTCGCCAAGAACGACGTGGGCTTCATCGACCCCACCGGCGTGGACCACGACGCCCTCGGCGTGGCCCTCAACAAGGCCCTCTACAACTACATGCACGGCATCGGCCTCGACGAGGACGTGCGTCGCTGGTTCGACACCAAGGTGCCCAAACCCCGCGTCCCCCGCAACTTCATCGCCCGCGCGCTGGGCTATTGATCCACTGCAATCGCCATGAAAATCAACCTCATCCCCCTCGGCACGCGCTTCGAATACGAAGGCGATATCTACACCAAGACCGGCCCGATGACCGCCGCCTCCGAGAAAGGCGGCCAGCGCATGATCCCGCGCTACGCGGTGCTGCGCCCCGTCGGCGAGATTCCGCCCGCGCCGCCCGCCGCCCCGGGCCGGCAGGTGGACGCCGACAAGGTCCGCGCCGCCTTCGATGCCTACCACGCCGTGGCCCTGCGCCTCGCCGACGACTTTGCCCGGCCGGAACTCGAAGCCGCCCGTCAGACCTTCCTGGCAACGCTCGACGCCTGAGGAAAGGCGCGGCGCACCCGAGCCGACCAGCCCCACGCCCATCCAGAGAAGATCGGCGCCCCGGCCCCCGACCGCCCTTGCCCTCGCCACCCCTGGCGAAGCCCTCGACACGACCGGCATGGCCGACTCGCCCCCCGCCCGGTGCTCCCGACCAGCCCGGAGCCCGTCGCGACCACCCCGGATCTCCTCGCGAGAAGCTCGGCGAGTGTCGTGCCCTGTCCCGGCGTCTCTCGCGAGCACCTCGCGGATAGACCACCCCTGTCCCGCCGACACACCCTGCCTGTCGGCGAGCTCCTCGCGAGGAGCAAAAAGCTGCTCGCGAGGAGCTCCGGGACAGGGGCCGCCTATCCGGAAGACAGACCCGAGCAGCCCGGAGACAGGCCCCGCCTATCCCGCAGGTCCAACCGAGGGCTTCCGCCATAGGCCCGACCACCTCGAAGGTAGGCCGGACTATCTCCGAGGTACTCGCGACCACCTCGCCGGTGGTCGGGCGCAGCGCGCCGGTGGTCACGAGCACCTGCCCGGGCGCGGCGACCACCGCAAACCCTCCCCGACGCCCTTCCAAGCTCGTCCGCAGCACCCGATGCATGGGCGCGCCGGGCCGGCCGTCCGGCGCGGCAGGCCCGACGGGGGTCAGCCCTTTTACCTTGCCTCCCTCCTGCCCGCCCCCCCTTGATGCGATAATCCGCCCTTTCCCACGATCGGCGTGCCGGCCTGCGGCTGCCGTTTGCGCTCATGCACGTTTTACTGCCGGACCATCCCGCCCGTCGCGCCGCCCCCATCGGCGCCGCCCTGCGCCCGAAGGCCGCCCGATGACGATGGACATCTCCAGCACCAGCGGCCGGGTTCGCGCCTGGTTCGACATGCACCTGGTGGACCACGGGGCGATCCGCGCCATCTACAACAACTTCTACGACCTGGGCGGCGGCATGTACCGCTCCAGCCAGCCCAGCCCGGCGCAGATCCGCAAGTACGCCCGCAAGTACGGCCTCAAGAGCATCATCAACCTGCGCGGCGCCCACGGCTACGGCTCCTACGCCCTCGAAAAGGAAGCCTGCGACGAGGCCGGCATCGCGCTCTACGACGTGAAGCTCTACTCCCGCACGCCGCCGGAGATCGAGGAAGTCCATGCCATGGACGAGCTCTTCAAGCAGATCGAATACCCGGCCCTGCTCCACTGCAAGTCCGGCGCCGACCGGGCCGGCCTGGGCGCCGCGCTGTACCGCATCCTGCACCTGGGCCATCCGGTCGAGAACGCCATGAGCGAGCTCGGCTGGAAATACGGCCACTTCAAGCAGGCCAAGACCGGCGTGCTGGATTTCTTCTTCGCCACCTACGTGGCCCGCAACGCCCAGTCGCCGATCAGCTTCCTCGAGTGGGTGGACACCGAATACAACCGGCTCGAACTGCACTCGCGCTTCCACGAGGAAGGCTGGGCCAGCCTGATCGTCGATAAGGTCCTGCACCGGGAATGAACGAATCCTTCCAGCTTTACCGCCGCCTGCTCGGCTCGGTGCGGCCCTACTCGCGGGTGGTGCTGCTGTCGATCCTGGCGATGGTCGCCGCGGCCTCCCTCGAGCCCGTGCTGCCGAGCCTGCTCAAGCCCCTGGTGGACGAGAGCCTCATCAAGAAGAGCCAGACCGCCCAGTGGCAGGTGCCGCTGTTCCTGATGCTCGCCTTCCTGGCCAAGGGCGTCGCCGAATACGCCGCCAACGTGTCGAGCCAGTGGATCGCCAACAAGGCCATCAACGACTTGCGCCAGCAGGTGTTCCGCCACCAGATGCACCTGCCGATCCCGGTGCACCAGGCCGAAGCCGGCGGGCGGATGCTGTCGCGCATCCTCTACGACATCCCCCAGGTGGGCGCGGCGCTGTCCAACGCGTGGATCATCGTGGTGCGCGACTCGCTGATCATCGTCGGCCTCACCGGCTACCTGATCTACACCGCCTGGGAGCTCACCCTCGTCATCGTCGCCATCGCGCCGATCGTGGCGTGGCTGATCCGCGTGGCGAGCCGCAAGCTGCGCGGCTCCAACCGCGAGATGCAGGAGACCGCCGGGCGCCTCACCGGCACGGTGGAAGAAACCCTCGGCGGGGTGCGCGAGATCAAGCTCTTCGGCACCCACGACCACGAGGACGCGCGCTTCGCCGACATCTCCGAAAAGCTCCGCAAGCAGACCATGCACACCGTGCGCGTGTCGGCGATCAACGTGCCGCTGGTGCAGGTGCTCGCCGCGGCGGCGGTGGCCACGGTGATCTGGACGGCCACGTCACTATCGGCCCAGGATAAGTTGAGCCCCGGCGAGTTCGTGTCCTTCGTCACCGCCATGTCGATGCTGTTCGAGCCGATCCGCCGCCTGACCAACATCAACGCAGTGATCCAGCGCGGCCTGGCCGGCGCCCAGAGCATCTTCGAGCTGCTCGACACGCCTGCCGAAGTCGACACCGCCACCGGCAGCTTCCCCCGCGCCACCGGCGCGCTGCGCTTCGAGCACATCAGCTTCCGCTACCCGGGCCAGACCGAATACGCCCTGCGCGACTTCGACCTGGACATCCCGCCCGGCCAGACCATCGCCCTGGTGGGCGCCTCCGGCAGCGGCAAGAGCACGCTCGTCAATCTGGTCGCCCGCTTCTACGACATCGACGAAGGCCGCATCCTGCTCGACGGCACGCCGCTGTCCAGCCTGCCGCTCGCCCACCTGCGCCAGCAGCTCGGCTGGGTCGGCCAGCAGGTGGTGCTGTTCGACGACAGCGTGGCCGCCAACATCGCCTACGGCCGGCCCGACGTGCCCGAGGCCGAGATCATCAAGGCCGCCCGCGCCGCCCACGCGATGGAGTTCATCGACAAGCTGCCCGACGGCCTCGCCACCCGCGTCGGCGCCAACGGCAGCCAGCTCTCCGGCGGCCAGCGCCAGCGCATCGCCATCGCCCGGGCCTTCCTGCGCGATTCACCGATCCTGCTGCTGGACGAAGCCACCTCGGCCCTCGACAACGAATCCGAACGCGCCGTGAAGGACGCGCTCATCGAGCTGCGCAAGAACCGCACCGTGATCGTCATCGCCCACCGCCTGTCCACCATCCGCGACGCCGACCGCATCGTGGTGATGGAGCGCGGGCGCATCGTCGAATCCGGTACCCACGACACCCTGGTCGCCGCTGGCGGCGCCTACGCCCGGCTGCTCGCCAGCGGCGAGGCCCACGACATTCCGGAGGCCTGAACCCATGAGCGATCGCGTCGCCCTCTACTTCGTCGCATCGCCGCTGCAGTATCTGGCGGCGCGGCGCATCGCCGAAAACTTCGAGCCCGGCGCCCGCCAGGTGCTGGTGTGCTACAAGCGGGGCGTCACCCCGATCATCAAGCAGACCGACTGGGACGCTGCCGGCTACATGCCCTGGCCCCGCTGGGAACCCCTGCCCGGCCCCTTCGGCCGCCTGCGCCGCCAGCGCGAGAACATCCGCCTGGTGGCCGATCTGGTCGGCCGCTGCAAGGTGCTGCACATCCACAGCGCGGTGTTCGACACCGAGGCGATCAACTACTTCCTGCGCGCCCTGCCGCCCCGCTGCGGCGCCAGCGAGATGCACGCCCGCATCCTGCCCGACGGCATCATCAGCATCCGCCGCTATCCGCTCACGCTCGCCAAGCGCTTCCTCCAGTACGTGCGCAAGCTGCGCCAGCTGGTGGCGCCCGAGCTCGATTACTGGTGCTTCTCGGGCGACCGCATCGGCTCCGACGCGCCCTTTTGCGACCGCGTCTACGTGCTGCCCGGCCTGCCCCACGAATACCCGCCCGCCAAGGCGGTGGTGCTGCCGCCGCTGGTCGAACCCGACCCGACCCGCGTTGTCGTCGACGGCGAACCCACCGCCCTGGTGATCGGCCAGCCCCTGGAAGGCGCCGGGCTGATGAAGGGCGCCGACCGGGACGCCGTCAGCGAGGAGATCCGCGCCTGGCTCGCCGGGCAGGGCATCACCCGCATCTTCTACAAGGGCCACCCGAAAGACCCGTCGCGGGAGCTCAACCAGCCGGATTACGAAGTGGTCAATCTGGACGAGCCGCTCGAAGTCCACCTCGCCCGCACGCCCTACAACGCCGTCGTCGGGGTGCGCTCCAGCGCCCTGCTGTTCGCCCGCCAGACTGCCCCGGCCAGCACGAAGGTGGTGGCCTTCGGCTGGGATCGGGTGCGCTTCAAGTCCGCCGACGAGAAGCGCCAGATGCTCGAAGCCTTCCGCACCACCGGGGTTGATGTCCATGGCGCCTGAGATCCGGCCGGCGCCCTTCACCCGGCCGGAACCCGTGCCCGCAGCCCGCCGGCCCTACCTGGTGTTCATGCGGGTCGGCGCCACTGACCTGCTGCCCGACTGGCTCGCCGCCGAGCCTCAGCGCAACTGGGATCTGTTCGTCAGCGGCTATCTCCCGAGGGAGCCTCACCCCGCCGCCATCGCCACCCACACGGGCGGCTACAACAAGCTCGAACACTTCCACCAGTGCGTGAAGTCCGGCGTCCTGGATTTGTCGGACTACCGCTACGTGCTACTGGCCGATGACGACCTGGCAGTCACCGGCGGCAGCATCTCGGATTTCTTCGAGACCACCGAGCGCCTGGGTCTCACCGTATCGCACCCGGCCCAGGACTGGTCCGGCTACTGGTCGCACCGCATCATGCTGCGCAACCCGCTGGCCGAATGGCGCGAGACCAATTTCGTCGAGGTGATGTGTCCGTGCTTCGAGACCGGCTTCCTGGCCCGCCACCTGGACGCCATCCCGATCACCCGCAGCACCTGGGGCAGCGACCACGCCTACTGCCACCTGGCCCACGCGGCCGGCGGCAAGGTCGGCATCGTCGACACTGCGGTGATCCGCCACACCAAGCCGATCCAGGCTAGCGGTGCCTTCTACCGCAAGCTCGCCGCCGACGGCATCGATCCAGGGGTGGAGCTCGAGACCGTCCTCGTCGATCTGCCCCCGGCCTATCGCGACCACCGGGTGCTCGGCATCCACGTGCGACGCGGCCCGCTGGCGCTCCTGCGCCAGGCAGCCGCCCACTTCACCGAAAAACACAAGCGCCGGATCATGAAGCTGTGTGGCCACCACCAGCGCCACGAAGACTGAAAACACACCATGAAGATATTCGTCGTCAATCTTGAGCGTGCCGCCGACCGTCGCGAGGCCATCCTCCGGCACCTGGGCGAACTCGGGCTCGAGGCGGAGATCCTCCCGGCCGTCGAAGGCGTCAAGGTCGATCGCGCCACCCTCGGCCCCGACGCCGAGCCGGGCCTCTCCAACGGCGAGGTGGGCTGTTACCTCAGCCACCTGCGCTTCTGGCAGATCGTCGTCGAGCGCCGCCTGCCCCACGCCATCGTCCTCGAGGACGACGTGGTGTGCAGCCCGTCGCTGATGCGCGTCGCCCGCGAAGCCGCCGCCCTGATGCCGCCCTTCGACGCGGTGCGCCTGTCCGCCCTCCAGCCGATCCGCGGGATTCCCGTCGCCACCCTGTCGGGCGGCGAGCAGCTCGTCCTGCCCACCAAGCACCCCAGCGGCACCCAGGGCTACATGGTCAGCCTCGAAGGCGCCCGCCGCCTGCTGGCCGCCATCCCGGTGCCAAAGAGCCCCATCGACGACACCCTCGACCGCTACTGGAAGTTCGGCCTCTGCGTGCCGGTGCTCTCCCCGAGCGTGGTCGTCGAAGATGCCAGCATCGCCAGCAGCATCGGCGCGCGCTTCGGCAGCAAGGGCGCAGACAGCGTCGCCCGCCGCCTGACCCGCCACTTCGCCCGGGTCGCCGAGGCCGAGCGGCGCAAGATCAGCGTGTTCCTGATGGCCCGCCGGCTGAAGGCGAAACTGCACGCCCGCGGCTAGCGCATTTCCCGGCGATGTCCTCCCGAAACACCCCGGCGGGCCTGCAGGCCCGCATTGCCGCCCACATCCCCGCCATCAACGGGTTGCTGTTCGCGAGCCTGTTCTTCTTCCTGCCGGCCCATGTGGCGCCGGCCTACTCGATCAGCGGGCTGATCCTGCTGCTGTCGCTGGTCGAAGGCCGCTTCGCCGAAAAATGGGCGCAGCTAAAGGGCGATCCGCTGTTCTGGATCTTCCAGGCCTTCTTCTGGATCACGCCTCTGTCGCTGCTGTGGACCGACGACCTGCAGGCCGGCCTGCGGATGGTCGGGCGCTACGCCTTCTTCCTGCTCTCCCCCCTTTACCTCACCATCGCCCGGCGCGAACTCGCCCCCCGCTGCATCGCCGCCTTCCTGGCCGGCTGCCTGATGGCCGAGACGCTGGCCTGGTACAACTGGCTGGAGATGAGCTTCTTCCCCGAGTGGCCCGACGGCATCCGCGTCCGGAAGGAAGCCACCGAGACCGCGCCCTTCGTCGATCACATCCTGTACGCCCCGATCCTCGCCTGGGCCGGCTATCTGGCGCTGCGCGAAGCCCTCGCCGCCACGGGCTGGCGACGCGCCGGCTTCGCCCTGCTCGCGGCCCTCACCACCGGCAACCTGATCTTCTCCACCGGCCGCACCGGCCAGCTGGTCTTCCTGGTCCTCGTCGCGCTGCTGATCTTCCAGCGCCTCGCCGGCCGCCACCCGCTGCGGGCAGCCCTGGCGGCGGTCAGCCTCACCGGCGGCCTCGCCGTGCTGGCCTACCACACCAGCGCCCCGATCGCCGCCCAGGTGGATGAGACCCTCAGCGAATTCGCCCGGCGCGACGACACCTTCGACACCGCCACCGCCCAGCGGCTGGGATTCCTCACCAACAGCCTGCGCCTCGCCGCCGAGAACCTCCTCACCGGGGTTGGCGCCGGGGATTTCTACCCCGCCTACGTGGACATCAACCAGCGCTACACGCCCGACTGGACCACCACCGACAACCCCCACAACCAGTATCTGTTCACCGTCACCACCACCGGCATCGGTGGCGGCCTGATCCTGCTCCTCACCTACTTCCCGCCCATCCTGTGGCGCCGCCAGCGCGACGCCCTCGCCCAGCACCGGGTGGCGCTGGTGGTGTTCATCGGCGTGTGCAGCCTCTTCGAGGATTACCTGTGGCGCTCCAACACCTCGCTGCTGTACGTGCTCTTCGCGGTGCTGCTGCTGGGCCGGCGCAGCCTCGGGCCGCCTGCGGACGGCCGACAAGCCGCGCCGATTCGGGCAGAATAGATCGCCTTCTCCATTCCGAACACCGACCATGAACATGGGCGCCGACGGCGAAATCCTCAACGACGCTCCGGGCGTACCCTTCCTCACCTGCGGCTTCTTCACCGACGGCTACGCCGCCGAAGCAGCCCAGCTGCGCGAATCCCTCGACCGCACCGGCACCCCGTACTTCCTCAAGCGCTTCGCCAGCCGGGGCTACTGGGAAGCCAACACGCGCATCAAGCCCGAGTTCCTGCTCGACTGCCTGCGCCGCTTTCCTGGCCGCGACGTGGTGTACCTCGACGCCGACTCGGTCGTCCGCTCGCCCCTCAAGCTGTTCTTCGATTTCGATGCCGACCTGGGCGTGTTCATCGCCCCCGCCGACGCGGGGATGACCCACCGCTACCTCACCGGCACGCTCTACCTGCGCAACACCCCGGCGATGCACGCCTTCGTCGAAGACTGGATCGCCGCCCAGGACGGCATGGTGCTGGGCGTCGATCAGGACAGCTTCACCACCGCCGTCGAGCGCCACCCCGAGCTGAAGGTCGGCGCGCTGCCCGAGAGCTACGTGAAGATCTTCGACCGCGGCAGCGAAACCCCGGTGGTCGAGCACTTCCAGGCCAGCCGCCAGCGGGTCAAGCTCCAGCGCACCATGAAAAAGACTCGCAACGTGGTGCTGGGTGTCGTTTTCGTTGCGGCGCTGGCCTGGCTGATCACGACCTGGCTGTAGGCCCGCGCCTGCCGGCGCAGCCCATTGATAGAAAGTGTTAATTCAATGAGCCGGTCGTGACATTTCCCTGCACGGCACGGAACATGCCGAAACAAAATTCCGGCATGATTCGTGCCCGGGCGTGAAATCCCTATCCAGAATGAGCCGAGTCCACATCCTGATGTATCACCAGGTTGGTGATTTTCCGACGCGCATGCCCAGTCATCGGGGGCAGTATTGCCATCGTCCGCGCTTTACCGCGCAGATGAGCATGCTCAAGCGCTTCGGCTATTCGGTGGTAAGCATGGACGACGCCGTGGCCGGCCTGCGTGGCGAGGCCACCCTGCCCGCCCGCGCGGTGGTGCTCACCTTCGACGACGGCTACGTGGATTTCCTCGAATGCGCCGCGCCGGTGCTCAAGGATTTCGGCTATCCGGCCACCGTCTATGCCGTTGCGGGGCTGCTCGGCCAGGCCTCGTCGTGGGTCGAGCCCGAAGGCCTGCGCCCCGCCGCGCTGATGAACGCCGCCCAGCTGCGTGAAGTGCAGTCCATGGGTTTCACCATCGGCTCCCACTCGGTCAGCCACCCCCGCCTCGCCCAGGTCGACACCCAGCGCATCGCCGAAGAGATGACGATCAGCAAGCGCATGCTCGAAGACGCCCTCGGCAAGCGGGTCGACCACTTCTGCTACCCCTACGGCAGCCACGACATTCGCGCGGTGCACGCCGCCGCCGAGGCCGGCTACGTCACCGGCACCACCTGCCTGCGGGCCGTCGCCACCCCGGCCGACGATCTGTTGACGCTGCCGCGCAAGCCGGTTTCCCAGGGCAACACCGCCCTCGGCGTGCTCTGGAAGCTCGTCGCCAGGAACTCCCCGCGACACCCGCCGATCCGCCGCACCTAGCCACCCGCGGGCGAAAGCGGCACGACTTGCGGCACAATAGCGGTCTTTGCGCCGCCCGGTTTTTGCCCATGACGTTCCGCCTCCGCTCCCAGCCCCGCCGCCCGGCCGCCCACGGCCGCGCCGGAGTCTCCGCGTGAAGCGCATCCTCATCGTCCGCAGCTCGGCCATCGGCGACGTGGTCTTCGCCTCGGCCCTGCCCGCCGCCATCAAGCGCGCCTACCCGGACGCCCATGTGGCCTGGCTGGTCGAGCCCGGCATCCACGAGCTCCTCCTCACCGATCCGGCCATCGACGAGGTCATCACCTGGAGCAAGGCCGAGTGGGTCAAGCTCTGGAAGGGCGGGCAGAAGCTTGAGCTCGCCCGCCGCGTGCTGGCCCTGCGGCGCGAGCTCCACGCCCGCAATTTCGACGTGGCGCTGGATCTGCAAGGCCTGCTCAAGAGCGGCTTCATCACCTGGCTCTCGGGCGCGAAACGCCGCGTCGGCCTCGGCTCGAAGGAAGGCAGCCAGCTGCTGATGACCGAGGTCATCCCCCGCGGCGGCGACATCCACCGCATCGGCTCCGAATACCAGTTCCTCGCCCAGCACCTGGGCGCGGACGCCGGCGACTTCCTGCCCACGCTCCACGTCGCCCCGGCGGCGGATGCGAGCGTGCAGGCCAAGCTCGCCACCCACGGGCTCACCACCGGCCGCTACGCAGTGTTCGCCCCCTTCACCACCCGCCCGCAAAAGCACTGGTTCGAGGACGCCTGGCAGGCGCTGGCGCCCCAGCTCATCGCCGCCACCGGCCTCACCCCGGTGATCCTCGGCGGCCCGGCCGATGCCGACGCCGCGGCCCGCATCGCCGCGGCCGACCCGCGCATCGTCAATCTCGCCGGCCAGACCCGCCTGCCCGAGGCCGTCGCCGTCATCGCCCGTTCGGCGCTGGTGATCGGCGTCGACACCGGACTCACCCACATGGGCACCGCGCTGGCCCGGCCCACGGTGGCGATCTTCGGCTCCACCTGCCCCTACCTTGATACCGGCCGGCCCACCGGCAGCGTGATCTGGCTGGGACTGGAATGCTCGCCGTGCAAGCGCCGGCCCACCTGCGGCGGCAAGTTCACCTGCCTGCGCGACATCACCCCGGCGATGGTCATCGAACGCGCCCAGGCCATGCTTGCCATCCAGGACGGAGGCGCGCGATGAAGATCCTCCACGTGGAAGCCGGCAAGTTTCTGTACGGCGGCGCGCGTCAGGTGCAGTACATTGTCGAGGGCCTCGCCGCCCGCGGCATCGACAACCTGCTCGCGTGCCCCACCGGCAGCGACTCCGCCCGCCAGCAGCCCGCCGGCGTGCGCGTGGTGCCCATGAAGATGGGCGGCGACGGCGATCCGGGCATGGTGCTGCGCCTGGCCAGCCTGATCCGCACCGAAAAGCCCGACCTCGTGCACCTTCACAGCCGCCGCGGCGCCGACACCTGGGGCGGCCTCGCCGCAAAGCTCGCCGGCGTGCCCTGCGTGCTGTCGCGACGGGTGGACAACCCGGAATCCCGCCTCGCGGTGGCGATCAAGTACCGGCTGTACGACCACGTCATCACCATCTCGGAGGGCATCCGCCAGGTGCTGCTGTCCGAAGGCCTCGCGCCGGGCAAAGTCACCTGCGTGCGCAGCGCCGTGGACGCCACGCCCTACCTCGCACCGGTCGATGCCGCCGCCTTCCGCGCCGAGTTCGGCCTGCCCGCCGACGCCCTCGTGGCCGGCGTGGTGGCGCAGATGATCCCGCGCAAGGGCCACCGCTACCTGCTCTCCGTGCTGCCGGCCCTGCTCGAAAAGCACCCGAAGCTGGTCGTGCTGATCTTCGGCCAGGGCCCGCTGGAGGCCGAGCTGCGCGCCGAAGTCGCCAGCCGCGGGCTCGACGCCGCGGTACGCTTCGCCGGCTTCCGCCACGATCTGCCGCGCTGGCTGGGCGGGCTCGACCTGCTGGTGCATCCGGCCGACATGGAAGGGCTGGGCGTGTCGCTGCTGCAGGCCTCGGCCGCCGCCGTGCCCATCGTCACCACCCACGCCGGCGGGCTGCCGGAGGCCGTGCAGGATGGCGTCACCGGCCTGCTGATTGAGCCCGGCAACGAAGCTCAGCTCGCCGCCGCCATCGACCGCCTCGCCGCCGACCCGGCCCTCCGCGCGCGCTTCGGCGCCGCCGGCCGGGCGCGCATCCTGGCCGAGTTTTCCATCGACGCGATGGTGGCCGGCAACCTTGCCGTCTATCGCCAGGTGCTCCAGCCATGAAGATCATCACCGTGCTGCACAGCCTGCGCAGCGGCGGCGCCGAGCGCCACGCCCTGCAGCTGATGCGCGGCCTGCGGGCGCGGGGCCACGAGGCGCTGTTCGCCGGCTCGATGAACGGCTGGCTCGGCCAGCAGCTCACCGCCGACGGCTTTGGCGGCATCAACCTGCCAATGGTGGGCATCTACGATCTGCCGTCAGTCATCCGCCTGGCGCTGTATGCCCGCCGCGAAAAGGCCGACCTGATCCACGGCCACCTCACCCGCGGGGCGCTGTACACCGGGTTTGCCGCGAAGCTGGCGGGCGTGCCCAACGTGGCCACCGCCCACTCCGACAACGCCGGCAAGCACTTCGGCCGGGCCGACCGGATCATCGCCGTATCGGGCGCCGTGGCGCGCTTTCTTGAGCGCGAGGGCTACGACCCGGCGCGCATCCGGGTCGTCCATCACGGCATCGCCGACATCGCCGCCAGGCTGCCCGCCAACGTGCGCCACGCAACCCGAGCGGCGCTGGGCCTCGCCGACGACGTGCCGTGCCTGCTGATGGCCGCCCGCATCGTCACCGCCAAGGGCCACGACACGGCCCTGAAGGCGCTGGCCCGCATCAAGGATCAGCGCTGGACGCTGCTCCTCGCCGGCGACCACCACGGCGATCTGGGCCCACAGATCCAGGCCCTCGCGACCGAACTCGGCATTGCCGACCGGGTCCGCTTCCTCGGCCTGCGCGAAGACGTGCCGGCCCTGCTGGCGGCTGCCGACATGCTGCTGGCGCCGTCGCGGCGGGAGGCCCTGTCCCTGACCCTGCTGGAAGCCTCGGCCTGCGCCCTGCCCATCGTCGCCAGTACCGTCGGCGGCATCGGCGAGGTGGTCGAGCACGGCGCGAGCGGCCTGCTGGTGCCGCCGGACGACGTGCCGGCCCTCGCCGACGCCATCGCCCAGTTGCTGGCCGACCCCGAGCGGCGTTCCGCCCTGGGCGCCCGGGCCCGCCAGCGCTTCGAATCCGGCTTCACGGAGAATGCGATGTTCGACGGAACCCTGGCGGCCTACCGCGAGGCCTGCAGCCGATGATCCAGATCCTCATGTACCACCGGGTCGGGCACTTTCCCGGCCGGGTGAAGGCCCACGGCGCGCTGTACTGCCACCTGCCGCGCTTCCGCGCCCAGATGACGCTGTTCCGGGTGCTCGGCTATACCGTCATCAGCCTCGACGACGCGGTGGCCGGCCTGCGCGGCGACAAGGCGCTGCCGCCGCGCCCGCTGGTGCTCACCTTCGACGACGCCTACGTGGATTTCCTCGAGAACGCCGCGCCGGTGCTCAAGGCCCACGGCTATCCGGCCACGGTGTATGCGGTGAGCAGCCTGATCGGTAGCACGTCGTTGTGGGATGCGGGCGTCGGCCCCGAGCCGGCGCCGCTGATGGACGCCGCGCAGCTGCGCGAGGTGCGGGACATGGGCTTCACCATCGGCTCCCACTCCAAGAGCCACCTGCGCCTCGCCCAGCAGGACGAGGCCTGCATCGCCCGCGAGATGACCGACAGCAAGTCGGCGCTCGAAGACCTGCTGGGCCAGCGCGTGGATCACTTCTGCTACCCCTACGGTAGCCACGACCTGCGCAGCATGGAAGCCGCCGCCGCGGCCGGTTACCTCTCCGGCACCACCTGCGAGCGGGCGGCCGCCATCCCGTCGAACGACCTGCTGGCCCTGCCGCGCAAGGCGGTCTCGCGGGGCGACGACGTGTTCGGCGTGGCCTGGAAGCTGCTCACCAAGAACGCCCCCAAGCGCCCACTGCTGCACCGCGCCGGCTGAGGACGCAGATCAGGGCAGGAAGACCGGATCGGCAAACACCAGCGTGCCGTCGGCGCGCATCATCAGGTTGTCGGGATTGAGGATGTCGGGCTGGACGGGGTAGCCCTCGATGAAGTCAGACAGCCGCGCCACGGCCTCGACGAGGCTGGCGGGGAGTTCGGGCGGCGGTTCCTGGGCGATGTGATAGAGCGCCAGCCGGCCGCGATTGACGCCCATGTTGGCCCACTTCTCGCAGCCTTCCCAGTAGGCGGCGGCGAGCAGCCGGGCGAGCCGGGACGCTTCGCCCGACACCGGACGCAGGCGCTCGACCTCGACGAGGCGGAACGAATAGCCGTTGCTGGCCTTGCCGATCACGCCGTAATCGGCGAACACGCGGGGGAAATGAATGCCGGTGGGACGGTCGTCCGCGGCAAGATAGAAGTAGTCGGCAGGAGAGCTGACCACCTTGAAGACGCGCTCGCCGTCACCGGCGTCGAGCACGATCGAGAATTCCCCCCGCCCGATCTCGACGAGACCTTCGAGCAGGGGGTGAGCCGGAACCGGATCGGGAAGGCGACTGAGCGCTCTCCCGGCTTCCGGCAGCACGGCGGGCGGGTCGATCATCGCGGATCGACGAGGGTCATCCGATGATGTTGTAGCCAGCATCCACGAAGTGTACGCCGCCCGACATGTTCCGGCCAGCGTCGGAGACGAGGAACGCGGTGAGCGCGCCGATGTCTTCCGGGGTGACGAGGCGGTGCAGCGGCGAACGATCCACGGCAGCTGCCATCAGGCCGTCGAAACCGGCGATGCCGGAGGCGGCGCGGGTCATCAGCGGGCCCGGGGAGATCGCGTTGACGCGGATGTTCTTGGGGCCCAGCTCGAAGGCCATGTAGCGGGTGGCGGCTTCGAGGGCTGCCTTGCACAGGCCCATCACGCCGTAGTTGGCGATGACCTTTTCGCTGCCCAGATAGGTCATGGTGATGAGCGAACCGCCGCCGGCCTTCTCGAGGAGCGGCTCGGCCTTGCGGGCCAGGCGCACGAAGGAGTGGGTGGACACGTCCATCGCCATCGCGAAGCCGTCCGGCGAGGTGTCGACCACGCGGCCGTGAAGGTCGTCGCGCTTGGCGAAGGCCATGCTGTGGATCGCGAAGTCGAGCTTGCCGTGCTTGGCGTCGATCTGGGCGAAGACTTCGTCCATGGTCTCGGGCTTGGTCACGTCGAGGAGCAGGACGTCCTCGATGCCCAGGCGGCTGACGATCGGCTCGATGAACGCGAGGGTCTTCTCGTTCTGGTAGGTGATGATGACCTTGGCGCCCGCTTCGATACACGCTTCGGCAACACCAGTGGAGATGGACTTTTCGTTGGCAATACCGGTGATCAGACCCACCTTGCCTTCGAGATTGATGATCGGGTTCATAAAAACCTCCATGGGGTTCGATAAAAAATTACTGCACTGCAACAATTGCAGACCTTAGAATGGTCTACGAATACTGTTACGTGCAAACTTTTTTGATAACGGCAGGATTCCACCTTTCCTCAACCCAAATGTTGCGACGCATCAAACAATGACCGAAAACCTCCACAGCCCGGGCGTGATCCCGGTCTATGTCTTCCTCGATTTCGATGGGGTCACGCATCCCTGGCGCGAGGCGGAGGACTTTCGCTGTCTGCCGGTGCTCGAAGCCGTGCTGCGCGATTACCCCGAGACCCGGGTGGTGATCGCATCCGACTGGCGCACGCTGTTCTCGCTGCCCAAGCTGCGGGCGCGCTTCTCGCCGGACATCCAGCCCCGGGTGATCGACACCACGCCGGCGATCTTTCCGCGCAATCCCAACGAGCTCTACGGCCTGCGCGAGCGGGAAGCCCGCCAGTGGCTGGCAGCCAAGGCGCCCACCGCGTCGTGGTTGGCCATCGACGACGCGCCGGGCAACTGGCCGACCCGCGCACGGCTGGTGCTCACCGATTTCAAGCAGGGCTTCACCGAAGAGGACGCCGGGCGCATGCGCCGGCTGCTGGACGCCTTCCGCGCCGGCCAATTTGACGCCGAAACGGCAACCCCCGCCTGACGACAGCCTTCATCGACCCCGGTCTGTCGATAATCGGGCCGGCGAGAAGGATGTCAGGCCGGCGTAGATCGACATCACCGGGTTAACGAAGGACATTCACGCGCTGTAGATCGAATACAGGCGGTGTACGAACGATGTTCACCGGGTGTAGATCGATTACACCCCGTGAACAAAGGAATCCCATCGGGTGTAGAGCATATTCACCCCGTGAACAAAGGATATTCACGGGGTGTAGATCGAATACACCCTGCGTTGATGGAATGCCAGGCAGGCTCAGAACTGTCGCGCGAGGGGCGATTCGTCCATCAGCGCAACCTGCTCGCGCAGCGAGAGGATCATGTCCTGCCAGTAGCGCGGGGTGTCGAACCAGCTGAAGGCCGCCGGGAAGGCCGGGTCGTCCCAGCGCCGGGCGATCCAGCCGGCGTAGTGGATGAGGCGCAGGGTGCGCAGGGCCTCGACCAGATGCAGGCTGGCCGGGTCGAAATCGGCGAACTGCTCGTAGCCTTCGAGCACGTGGTCGAGCTGGCGGGCCATGGCCGGGGCGTCGCCAGAGAGGAGCATCCACAGATCCTGCACCGCCGGGCCGTTGCGGGCGTCGTCGAAATCCACGAAATGCGGGCCGGCGTCGGTCCACAGCACATTGCCGCCGTGCACGTCGCCATGCAGGCGGATCATCGGTTGCTCACCGGCCCGCTCGAAGCAGCGGCGCACGCCGTCCAGGGCCTGATCCACCACCGAACGCCAGGTTTCACGCAGCTCGGACGGCAGGAAGGGCGAGGCGAGGAGTTCGTCCCGCGGTTCTTCGCCGAAGCTGCGGATGGTCAGGTCTGGCCGGTGGGCGAAGGGCTTGTTTGCGCCGATGGCGTGGATGCGGCCGAGGAAGCGGCCCAGCCAGCCGAGCACCGCCGGGTCGTCCAGCTCGGGCGCGCGGCCGCCGCGGCGGGGGAACAGCGCCACCCGGAAGCCTTCGTAGTGATGCAGCGTGCTCCCGCCAACCTCCAATGCCGGCACGGCGGGGATCTCGGCGTCGGCGAGTTCGGCGAGGAAGGCGTGCTCCTCGAGGATCGCCTCGTCGCTCCAGCGCCCGGGGCGGTAGAACTTGGCGATCAGCGGCTGGGCGTCCTCGATGCCGACCTGATAGACACGGTTTTCGTAGCTGTTGAGGGTGAGCAGGCGGCCGTCGCAGACGAGGCCGCTGGCCTCGACCGCCGACAGCACGAAATCGGGCGTCAGCGGTCCGAAGGGGGCCGTCACTGCTTGCTTTCCTCACGCACGTAGGGCTCGTGGAGCTTGACCGGCGCGGTCTTGGCCGCCTGACGGGCACGCATGCGCAGGTTGAGCATCTCGACCAGCACCGAGAAGGCCATCGCCGAGTAGATGTAGCCCTTGGGCACGTGGTGGCCGAAGGCGTCGGCCATCAGCACCACGCCGATCACCAGCAGGAACGACAGGGCCAGCATCTTGACGGTGGGGTGGCGCGACACGAACTCGCCGATGGGGCCGGAGGCGACCATCATCAGGCCCACCGAGACGATCACCGCGGCCATCATCACCGGGAGGTTATTGACCATGCCGATGGCGGTGATGATCGAATCCAGCGAGAACACGATGTCGATCAGGATGATCTGCACGATCACCGCGCCGAAGGTGGCCTTGACGGCGCTGGAGGCTTCGCCTTCCTCGCCTTCCATCAGCTGGTGGACTTCCTGGGTGCTCTTCCACACCAGGAACAGGCCACCGCCCAGCAGGATCAGGTCGCGGCCCGAGAAGCCGTGGTCCAGCACGGTGACGACGGGCTCGGTCATGCCGGCCATCCACGACAGGGCTGCCAGCAGCGCGAGGCGCATGAACATCGCGAGGAACAGGCCGAGGCGGCGGGCGAAGGCGCGCTTCTCCGGCGGGAGCTTGTCCACCAGGATGGAGATGAAGATCACGTTGTCGATCCCCAGCACCAGCTCGAGGGCGGTGAGGGTGAGGAAGGCGATCAGCAGTTGCGGGTCGGTCAGGAATTCCATGTTTGCATCAAAGGTTATGACGGGATGCGCGCCCGCGTCGGCAAGCACGCGAGGCGCATGGTCGCACGAAACGGGGCGGATTGAGGATGTCGGCGCAGGCTGGGCGCGCCGACGTCGGAGCGGACGTGCTAGTGGCGGGTGGCGTAGGCGCGCATCCAGCGCTGCATCCGGGCTGCGGGCATCGGGCGGGCGATGCCGTGCCCCTGGACCAGATGGCAGCCCAGCTTGACCAGCGCCTGACGGTGGCGCGGGGTTTCGACACCCTCGGCGATGACCTCGCGGCGGAAGGCGGCGGCAAGGCCGATCATGCTCTGCACGGTGGCAAGGTCGTCCTCGTCGTTGAGCATGTTGTGGATGATCGAGCGGTCGATCTTGATGCTGCGCACCGGCAGGCGACGCAGGCTGCTCATCGACCCGAAGCCGGTGCCGAAGTCGTCGATGGCGAAGCTGACGCCCAGGTCATTGCAGGCCGCCATGATCCGGGCGATGCCGGACAGGTCGGTCATCGTGGTGGATTCGAGCACTTCGAGCTGCAGCAGGCCAGGGTCGAGCTCGGGGTGGGCTTCGAGCACCGAGCGCAGATGGGGCACGAAATCCGGGTGCGCCAGGTGGCGGGCCGAGATGTTGACGCTCATCCGCGTGGCCAGGCCGGCCGCGCGCCAGGAGTCGAGCTGGGCCACCGCGGTGGCGAGCACCCACTTGCCCAGGTCGATCTCGCAGCGCGATTCGCTCACCGTGGGCAGGAACTCGCCGGGCAGGCGCAGGCCGAGCTCCGGGTGTTTCCAGCGGATCAGCGCCTCGACGCCGGACAAGGTGTTGGTGAGGGCATCGACCTTGGGCTGGTAGTGGAGCTCCAGCTCGCCCCCGGAGAGGGCCGATTCGACGCGGATCTGGGCGTCCCGGTGGGCACGCAGGCGGCGGTCGCGCTCGGGGTCGAAGAGGTGGAAACGGTTGCGGCCGGCGCGCTTGGCCAGATACATGGCCTGGTCGGCATGGGCCAGCAGCACCTCGGGATCGGAGCCATCCAGGGGGCACAGGGTGACGCCGATGCTGGCGGTGACGCTCAGTTCGCGGCCGTCGACGGCGATCGGGGCGGAGATGCTGGCGAGCAGGCGGGCAAACACCTGCTCGCATTCGTCGGCGTGCTCGAGGCCGTTGTAGATCAGCGCGAACTCGTCGCCGCCCATCCGCGCCACGGTGTCGCCGGCGCGAGTGGAGGCCTGCAGGCGGCGGGCGATCTCCACCAGCAGGCGGTCGCCCACGTGGTGGCCGAGGCTGTCATTGACCGGCTTGAAGCCGTCGAGGTCGAGATAGGCGACGGCCGCCAGGGTGCCGTTGCGCTCGGCCTGGGCCAGGGACATGCGCATCCGGTCGGCCAGCAGGCTTCGGTTGGGCAGCTGGGTGAGCACGTCGTGGTAGGCGAGGTGCTCGAGCTGGCGCTGGTTCTCCTTCATGTCGGTGATGTCGGTGAACAGGCCCACGTAGTGAGTGGTCTGGCCGGCTTCGTTGCGCACCGCCGAGATGTTGCCGAGCTGGGCGTAGAACTCGCCGTTCTTCTTGCGGCTCCAGGTTTCGCCCTGCCACACGCCGTCGCGCAGCAGGTCGGCCCACATGGCGTCGTAGTAGGCCGCGTCGTGCAGGCCGGAGCGCAGCAGGCGGCTGTGCTGGCCGATGACCTCGTCGCGGGTGTAGCCGGTGAGGGCGCAGAAGCTGTCGTTCACCTCGAGGATGCGGGCATCCGGGTCGGTGATGATGATGCTCTCGTGGGCGTGGCGGAACACGCTGGCGGTGAGGCGCAGGTAGTCTTCGGCGGCCACCCGGGCGGTGACGTCGTTGAGGGTGCCGGAGGTGCCCACGAGGGTGTTGTCGGCATCGACGATGGCGCGGGCGTACAGATCCAGCCAGCGGAAGCTGCCGTCGCGGCACTTCACCCGCAGGGTGGCGCTGCAGTGGTCCTGGGCGCGCTCGACCAGCGGCTTGAGGGCTTCGCGGCGGGCGTCCTGGTCGTCCGGGTGCAGGAAGTCGAGGAAGCTGCGGCCGATGGATTCATCCACCGCATGGCCGGTGATCTCGGCCCACGCGGGGTTGAGGAGCTGCCAGCGGCCGCGGGCATCGGTCTGGAAGATGACCTCGCGCACGCTGTCGAAGACCTGCTGGTAGCGGATCTGACTTTCCAGCAGGGCCTGGGTGGTGCTGCGCATGGCGCTGATGTCGGCGATGCTGCCGACCATCCGCCGCGGGCGGCCATCCTGGTCGTAATCCACCACGTCGCCGCGGTCGCGCACCCACAGCCAGTGGCCGTCGGCGTGGGACAGGCGGTATTCGGCCACGTAGGTGCCGCCGCCTTCGAGGCAGGCGGCCACTGCGGCATCGACCCGCTCCCGGTCTTCCGGGTGGATCAGGGCCTGCAGGTCGGCCATGGCGTGGTTGAGCCAGCGGTCGTCGAGGCCCAGCATGGTGCACCAGTGGCGGTTGTGGCTGAAGCGGCCGGTGACGAGGTTGTAATCCCAGATGCCTTCGCCGATGGTGGCCAGCACGTCGGCGAGCTTCTTGCGGCTGCGCTGGGCAGAACGCTGCTCGCGCACCCGCTCGCTCACGTCGTAGGCCACGCCCACGGTGCCGACGACCAGCCCGTCGGGGCTGCGCACCGGCGCCTTGTAGGTCTCGAACCAGACCGTGCCATCGCCGTCGATCCGGTCCACCCGGCTGAGGGGCTGGCCCTCCTGCATCACCTGGGCGTCCTCGGCCCGCTCGGTATCGGCCACGGACCGGGAGAAGAGCTCGAGATCGGTCTTGCCGACCACCGCCTGGGGCATCGCCTGCCCGCAAGACTCGGCAAAACTCCGATTCACGATGAGGTAGCGGCCATCGCGCCCCTTGAGCCACATGCGCAGGGGCAGGCCGTTGATCAGGGCCGCTGCGCCGGGCGCCTCGCTGCCCGCCGCGGCGGCGCTTTCAGCCAGCGCGAGTTCGGAGACCGGCGTCTCTGCCGGCAGGCCCGCCTGCAGCGCGCGCAGCACCGTGTGGGCGCCGAGGTAACGCTGCCCCGGCCCGTCGTCCCCCACCGCCACGGTATCGAGGCCCTGGGTGAGCAGGCAGGAGAGGGCATCGAGCAGACTGCTCCCGGGCAACAAACGCCCGGCAACGCAGTTCCACGTTTCCCGGGAGGCGTGATCTAACGTCATCCTGTTTTATCAATTTTTCCAGTTTCCGCGATGGTGCATGGGACTGCGGCCATTGCCAAGGCAGGAAGTCCCACGCCAGGGCGACGGATGTCACGCCAACCGCAGATTCCGGATCGGAACAGTGACTTATCACCGCCAGGCCGCCGATCAGCCGTCCCGACCGTCGCTGCGCCGGGTCAGGTAGATGGGCACAAGGCGGCTCGCCCAGGGCAGGAAGACGACCAGCCAGCCGATGCCTGCCGCCAACAGCAGCAGCGCCTGCCCGGCCGGCAGCACGTCGGACAGCACCCGCAGCAGCGCGACCCCGTGCAGCCCGAGGGCGAGCCGCCAGGTGAGCTCGTCGGCCACCAGCGGACGCCCCGAGTGGCCCAGGGTGACGCGCGACACCATCGCCAGGGTCATCGTCGCGAAGTAGCCCACCGCCAGCGCATGCAGCGGCGCAAGGCCCAGCGTCTCGACGCCGGCCAGATGCAGCACACCCTGCACCCCGGCCAGCAGCCATGCGATGCCCAGCCACAGGAAACCGATGTGCAGCATCGCCAGCAGGCGCACCTCGAAGCTGCGCGGCAGCTGCCACTTCCAGCTCAGCCACAGGGCCGTGCCGGCGCCCAGCAGATCCAACGGCCAGGCCCAGCCGGCCAGCCCGGCGATGTCCAGCAGGCCGTGGACCACGCTCACGCCCAGCAGCACCCGCAGGGTCCAGTCCGGCCGCACCACCTCGTAGCGGGGCAGTGCCGAGCTGGAGAAGAACGGGATCATCCGGTGGCTGACCACCATGAAAAGCGGCGCCAGCAGCCCATACACGCCGATCGACAGGCCGACCCGCGCCGCCAGCGGCGTGCCCGTGGCCGCAAAGACGATCCACGCCACCAGCCCCACCGCGCCCGCCGCCAGCGCCAGCCAGGCGGTGCCCGCGTGCAGCCGTGGCTTGCCCTCCCGGAAGGCCACCGGATGCAGCACCGCCAGCGCCAGCCCCCAGCCGACCAGCACCAGCGCCAGTCCGAGCACCCGCAGCCACGCGGCGCCGGTGAGCAGGCCCAGATCGAACACCAGCCAGCCCGAGACCAGCCCCAGCCACGGCCGCCGGGCGACGCTGCCCGACGTGTCGGCCATGCCCTGCCAGCGGGGCATGGCGGTCATCAGGAAGCCGAACACGAAGAACGGGAACACCCCGTAGGCCGCCCACAGCCCATGCACCCAGCCCGGCGGCCACGGCCACGCGGGGCCGGCCACCGCGCCGGTGCGGGCGAGGAGCTCCCACACCCACGGGAGGAAGACCAGCACGCTCTGCACCGCCCCGGCGAGAAACATCGGTCGGTGGGGCGCGGCGAAGAGGATCGCCGCGCGGGACGCGGGTGCGGGCGGCACCGGGGGCGGCGCGGCGGGTCGGGGCTGGAGCTGGATGGGCTTTTCCATGTTTGATGAGTCAAAAAGTCAGCAAATGGCCCCAAGGCCGGCTGTGAAGCGCGCGCCCGGGGTTAGAATCAGGGGCTTGCCGCCGCCCACGTTGAAAGTCCGCCATGAGTAACGACAAGATCGACATCCCCGGCCTGCTGAGCCGGATGCCCCTGTTCAGCGCCCTGTCGCCCGAAGACCTCGCCCACATGGCGGCGGCCTCGCGGGAAAAGCGCCTGCAGAAAGGCGAACGGCTGTTCCAGCGGGGCGAACACCCCAAGGGTTTCTTCCTGGTCGTGTGGGGGCAGATCAAGCTGGCCTTCACCTCGGCCCAGGGCAACGAGAAGGTCGTCGAGATCCTCGGCCCGCTGCAGAGCTTCGGCGAGGCGGTGATGTTCCTCGACCAACCCTATCCGGTGCTCGGCGAGGCGCTCTCCGACACCCTGCTGCTGCACATCGGCGCGGGCGCGGTGTTCGACCAGATCGAGCAGGACCCGCGCTTTGCCCGCAAGCTGCTGGCGGGCATGTCGATCCGCCTGCACTCGATGGTGCGCGACGTGGAATCCTACGCGCTGCGCTCGTCCACCCAGCGGGTCATCGGCTACCTGCTGCAGCTGGCCGAAAGCGCCCCCTGCGCGCCGGGCGGGCGTCATGAGGTGGAGCTGCCCACCAGCAAGCAGGTGATCGCCTCGCGCCTGAGCCTGACCCCGGAAACCCTCTCGCGCATCTTCCACGAGCTGTCCGAAGCCGGCCTGATCTCGGTGCAGGGCAAGCACATCGTGATCCACGACGCCGCCAAGCTGGCCCTCCACGACTGAAACACAGCCTCAGGCGGCGGCCGCGTGGCGGATGTGGATGTGAAACTCCCCGCCGTCCGTGGCCTCGGTGCGATGGGTGTAGCCGTTGCGCCGCAGGATGTCGTACAGCGGCCCCGGCTCCCGATAAAGCATCAGGATCACCTCGCCGTCCGGCGGCAAGGTGTCGAGGGCCTCGAGGGTAAGGTTGAGGGGTTCCGGCGGCATCAGACCGCGGGCGTCGACAATGATGGGCGTGGTGATATCGGTCATGGGATGCTCTGGAAAAAGTGGCGGAAACGCCGGTGCGGACACCAGATTGGCCCAATCGCCCCCAGTGAACCTTGAGCGCGGTCAAGCTGATGAACGGTTGGCGTGGTGCAGGTCGCATACGAAGGCCCGGAATGGGTGATAAATTCGCGGCCATGCCGAATGAGACGCAATCGTGAAGGAAGGTTCCGCCCTGCTCGCCGCCCTGGCCCTGGCGGCGGGAATCGCCTATTGGTCCGATCACTTCCGCACGGACGGCTGGAGCGCCGCCCCGCAGACGGAGAGCCCCTTCCCCCACCAGCAGACGGCCGCCCGCTCGCCCAGCCCGGTGCCGCCACCAGCCGCGCCCGAACGCCTGGAAGTCCACGCTGCCAGCGACGCCACCGACAAGGCCGCCCTGTGCGCCGAGCTGCAGGAAGTGATCGAGGGCGTGGACGCTGCGCTCCTCCACCCCCAATCGCCGGGCTCCGCCGAACAACTTCTCAACCGCCGCCGGACCTACGTGGAAAAACGGATGGCGCTGGGCTGCTGATGGCCCGCCTGGCCCTCAGTGGCTGGTGCCTTCCGAACGCTGGATCTTGTTGAAGAGGTTGTACTTGCCGATGGGCTTGCTGGCGGGCAGGCGCTTGATTTCCTTGAAGGTGCTGGCGTCGAGGAAGATCAGCGCGCCGTCCTTCTCCATCAGGCTGGCGATCACGTAGCGGCCGTAGCGGTCGAACTCCACATGGGCGAAGGTCTTGCCCGGCTCGCGCACCTGGGCCACCACCTTCATCTGCTGCTTGTCGATGACCTGCAGGGTGTCCTTCGCCGTCGGGCTCATCATCGAATCGACCCACGCGTAGGGGCTCTTCTCGTGGCTGCGCAGGAAGAAACCCGGGCCCAGCGTGGGGATCGTCGCCAGCGTCTGCCAGTTCTGCATGTCGATCACGCTCACCTGGGCGTCCTTCAGGTTGGTGCTCGCCACCACCCGGCGCCCGTCGCGCAGCCACGAGATGCCGGAGCCCAGGTGCGGCATGCCGGGCAGATCCAGCGCGGCGATGGGGCGGCGCACGTCGAGGTTGATCACCTGCCCGCGGCCTTCGCGGCTGGCGCCGACCAGGTTGGCGTAATCCTGGGTGAAGAAGAAGTCGTCCAGCGGCACGTCGAGCATGGTGCGGCGCGGGTTGAGGTAACCCGGCGTGGCGATGGCCTCGCCCATCTTGTAGTCGTGCACGTAGCCGTTGAAGAAGGGCTTGGCGGCCGGGTCGTACGAGACTTCCCAGATCTCCGGCAGGTCCTTCAGGCCGACGATGAAGCTCTTGCGCGGGGCGGCGTCGTACACGGCCGAGATGCGCGACGCGGCGTCGCCCTTGAGGTTGCGCCCGTCGATGACCTTGAGCAGCTTGAGATCGGCATCGAAGATCACCAGATTGCCCGGCAGGTAGTTGGCCACCGCAACAAAGCGCCCGTCGGACGACACCGCCGCGTTGCGGGTGTTGATGCCAGCGCGCACCTCGGCGACGACCTTCAGGTTCCAGATGTCGAACTTGCTCACCCAGCCATCCCGCGACGCGAAGAACACGTAGCGGCCGTCCGGCGTGAACTTCGGCCCGCCGTGCAGCGCGTAGCGCGACGGGAAGCGGAAGATCCGCTCCATGCGGTCGCCGTCGAGCACGCTCACGTGGTGATCGCCAGCCTCGACGACGATGAACAGGTTCATCGGGTCGGCCTTGGCCACGTCGCCCTGGCGCGCGTCGGGCAGGCTGCCGGGCGGGAAGGGCTCGGTGCGCGAGGCGCGGATGTCGGCCTCGCTCCAACTGGGCGCGGGGCTCACCGGCGAGTAGATCCAGCCGGCCAGGGCGTCGATCTCGTCGGGCTGCAGCGTCTGGCCGAAGGGCGGCATCTGGGTGGCGGCGCGGCCTTCACGGATGGTGGCGACCGCGTCCTTGCGCTTGAGGCGTTCGAGGCTCTCGGGCAGCAGCGCCGGGCCCATGCCGCCCAGGCGTCCGGCGCCGTGGCAGCTCAGGCAGTGCTGAGTGTAGAGCGCGGGGGCGTCGGCGGCGGCGCTAGCGCCGGAGAAAGCCAGGGTGGCGAGGGTGAGGATGGAGAGCAGGCGTTTCATCGCACGGTTCCGATGTCAGATGGGGGCGCGGTGGGCGGATCAGGCGGCCGGCTGCAGGCGCACCCACGGCTTCACCTCCAGCCGCCCGCCTTCGGCCACGCCGATCTCGGCGTTGTCGAGGTAGCAGCCGGGGTCTTCCTGCCACGGGTCGCCGGTGAGCTGCTGGGCGCGCACGCGGGTGTTGCCGTTGCACATGGCGAGGTAGCGGCACTCGGCGCAGCGGCCGGTAACAGGCCGCGGCGACTGCTTGAGGCCGGCCATCAGCGGGTCGGAGACGTCCGTCCAGATGTCGCCGAACTTGCGCTCGCGCACGTTGCCCAGCGTGTGGTGCCACCACATGGTGTCGGGGTGCACGTTGCCCAGGTTGTCGATGTTGGCGACATTCACCCCGCTGGAGTTGCCGCCCCACTGCATCAGCTTCGCCTCGATGTGGTCGGCCCGCTCGGGGAAGCGGCGGCGCACCCACTGCACGAAGAACGGGCCGTCGGCGTCGTTGTTGCCGGTGGTGAAATCCCGGGTGAGGCCGCGCTCCTCATAGCGCCAGGCGGTCTCGAAGAGCAGCTCCATGGCGTCGCGGGTGAGGATGTGGCGGGCATCGTCGGCGCGGTTCTTGTTGCCGCGGCCGGCGTAGTTGAGGTGCGAGAAGTAGAAGCGGTCGATGCCTTCGTCCTCCACCAGTTGCAGCACGCCGGGCAGGTCAGACGCGTTGTCCTGGGTCATGGTGTAGCGCACGCCCACCTTCACGCCCAGCGCGCGGCAGCGGCGCAGGCCGGCCAGCGAGCGGTCGAAGGCGCCGTCGAGGCGGCGGAACTTGTCGTGGGTCTCGCGGATGCCGTCGAGGCTGACGCCCACGTAGTCGAAGTCGGCGGCGGCGATGGCGTCGATGTTGCTGTCGTCGATCAGCGTGCCGTTGGACGACAGGCCCACGTAAAAGCCCATCGCCTTGGCGCGCCCGGCGATCTCGAAGATGTCGGGGCGCAGCAGCGGCTCGCCGCCGGAGAGGATGAGCACCGGCACCCGGAAGGCCTTGAGGTCGTCCATGGTGCGGAAGATCTCGTCGGTCGAAAGCTCGCCGGCGAAATCCTTGTCGGCCGAGATCGAGTAGCAGTGCTTGCAGGTGAGGTTGCAGCGGCGGATCAGGTTCCAGATCACCACCGGGCCCGGCGGGTTGCGCTTCGGCCCGATCGGCGTGGGCGCCGCGATTTCGCGGAGATAGGCGGAGATGCGGAACATGACGGCAGCCTCGGTAAGGGATGGCCCGATTGTCACCGCCGCCCGGGCGCCATGACCTTGACGGGTATCAACGGCGCAGGGCTGATCGCACTGCGGACGGGCTCCAGCGCCGCGTTTTGTTAGCGTGGATCAAAGCGCGTCCGGCTGGCGGGGGTAAGCTGCCGATATCCGAGAAAAACACTCAACTACTCCAGCGCCACGCCATGGCCAAGAAGTTTCCCCTGCACCCGAAGCACCCCGAGCGCATCTGCTGGGGCTGCGACAAGTATTGCCCGACGGACGCCCTCGCCTGCGGCAACGGCTCGGGCCGCACCCTGCACCCGGCCGAGATGCTGGGCGAAGACTGGTACACCTTCGGCGACTGGGGCCTCGACATCGACCCCGAGACCGACAGCGTGCCGCCGACCCGCGACGGAACCTGAACCGGCCGATCCGGCGCTACTTCGCGCCCCAGGGCATCACCGGAACCGTCGAGATGCTGTTGGCCGGCGCACCGTCGATCAGCTTACGGCTGATGGCGACGTACACCAGCGTGTTGTTGGCCTTGTCGAACATCCGCACGATGCGGGTTTCCTTGAACACCAGCGAGGTGTCCTCCGAGAACACCACTTCGTTCTCGGGCAGCTTGGCCGGCAGGGTGATCGGGCCGGTCTGGCGGCAGGCCAGCGAGAACTGGGACGGGTCCTGGGCCAGCCCCAGGCTGCCCGACACGCCGCCGGTGCGGGCCTGGCTCACGTGGCAGGTCACGCCCGGCACCCTGGCGTCGTGGAAGGCCTCGACGCACACCTTGTGGTTGGCGCCGATGAGTTTCCAGGTGGTGGTCACGCAGCCCACCTCGTCGGCGCTGGCATGGTTGGCGGCGAGGCCGAGGACGATCGCGGCAAAGGCGTTGCGATAGCGCATCAGGGGCTTCCTTTCTGACAGAATGGGGCACATCCGGCTGCCCGGACGGCATCCGGGCCACGCTACCATATTCCGTCGACACCCATGGCCATCGTTCATCCCGCAGGCTGGCGCGAGCTGGCCGCCACCGGCGCCGCCCAGCGCGAGATCGAGACCCTCGCCCAGCTCGCTGACGGCCTCTCCGACGACTACACGATCTTCCACGGCGTGCACTGGACCCGCATCCACCAGGGCCGCCACGCCATCGTCGGCGAGATCGACTTCGCCATCGTCGGCCCCACCGGCAAGCTGCTGCTGGTCGAGCAGAAATCCGGCTTCCTGGCCGAAACCCCGGACGGCCTCGTCAAGCGCTACGGCCAGAAGGACAAGCAGGTGGCGATGCAGCTCGCCCGCAACGTGGACGCCCTCACCAACCGGCTGCGCGCCGTGTGCGAGGGCGAGCCCATCGAGGTGGACGCCCTGCTGTTCTGCCCCGACTACACCGTGCGGGCGCCCGGCACGGCCGGCATCGACCCGGCGCGCATCGTGGACGCCACCCGGCGCCAGTATCTGGTCGAGGTGATCCGCGCCATCCTGCCCGCCAGCGGCCCGCGGCTCATCAACCGGGCCAGGGTCGAGCGCTTCCTGGGCGACGTGCTGGAGCTCGTGCCCGAGGTACATGCCATCGTCGGCGAGGCCCACGCCCTGTACACCCGGCTCGCCGGCGGGCTGACCGACTGGGCGCGGCGGATCGACTTCACGCCCTTCCGCCTGCGCGTGGTGGGTACCGCCGGATCGGGCAAGACCCAGCTGGCGATGGCCGCCTACCGGGACGCCCTGGCCGCCGGAAGGCAGCCCATGTACGTGTGCTACAACCGCCCGCTGGCCGACCACATCGCGCTGATCGCCCCGCCCGGCGGCGTGGTGGTCACCTACCACCAGCTGGCCGACCGGCTGCTGCGGGCCCGCGGCGAGGCGCCGGATTTCACCCGGCCCGATGCCTTCGCCCGCCTCGAAGCCGCCCTCGACGACCTCCAGCCCGCCGATGCCGACCAGGTGGACGAGCTCATCATCGACGAAGGCCAGGATTTCCAGGCCGGCTGGGCCCGCAACCTGCTGCGCTTCCTGCGCCCCGGCGGCCGCGCCTGGTGGCTCGAAGACCCGCTGCAGAACCTCTACGCCCGCCCGCCGGTGGATCTGCCCGGCTGGGTCGTGCTCCACGCCGACACCAACTACCGCAGCCCGCGGGACATCCTCACCAGCCTCAACCGGCTGCTCCCCGGCCGCGGGGTGGAAGCCGGCAGCCCGATCGAAGGCGCCGAGGTGGAGATCATCAGCTACGCCGGCCCGGATGATCTCGCCACCGCCTCGACCCGCGCCCTCACCCGCGCCGTCGGGCTCGGCTTCAAGCGGCCGCATATCGCCCTCGTCACCTACCGGGGCCGCGAGCATTCGCTGCTCACGCCCCTCACCCGGCTGGGCAACCTCCCGCTCAAGGCGCCCACCGGCCGCTACGACCTGCTGGGCAACCCGATCCTCACCGACGGCGACATCCTCATCGACTCGGTGCACCGCTTCAAGGGCCGGGCCGCGCCCTGCGTGATCCTCACCGAGATCGACTTCACCCAGCTCGACGCCGCCGCCATCCGGCGCCTCTTCGTCGGCGCCACCCGGGCCACCCTCAAGCTGATCCTGGTGGCCACCGACAGCGCCGCCGCGGTGCTGCGCGAGCGCCTCCTGCCCGCATCCTGACCTTTCCCCGGAGCTCCCGAATGCCGCCCGAACCCACCCACTGCTTCACCTACGGCTCGCTGATGTGCGAAGACATCATGGGCGCCGTGTGCGCCACCCGCGCACCCTTCGTCGCCGCCACCCTCGACGGCTTCCGGCGCTCGCCGGTGACGGACGAGGAATACCCCGGCATGGTGCCCGCCCCTGGCGAACGGGTCGAAGGCGTGCTCTACCTCGACCTGCCCGAATCCGCTTGGCCGCGCCTCGACGCGTTCGAAGGCATCGAATACAGCCGCGAGCAGGTGACGGTGCACACCGCCGACGGCCGCTCGCTCGCCGCCTGGACCTACGTCTTCAAGCCCGAATTCGCCAGCCGGCTTGGCCCCGGCGAGTGGGATTTCCAGCGCTTCCTCGCCACCGGAAAGGCCCGCTTCACCGCCCAGTTCATGGGCTTCGACGAATCCACCCGCCCATGAAAAACGGCGGCCGCGAGGCCGCCGGACGGTTGAGCCGGGGCTGACTCAGCCGCGCAAACGACGCACCCCCAACCAGCCGAGACCACTCAACATCAGGGCCAGGATGCCGGGTTCGGGCACGGTGCCGCCGCCCGGATTGGTCGGGTCGACCACCGGGGCGAACTCGCTGTTGAACACCCAGCGCCGGATGTCGTGGTCGGCCGTCGCCGCGCCGGTGCCCGAGGTGAAGCCGACGAACGCATTGGTGGTGCCGAGCACCGACACCAGATCGACGGTGTAGCTCATCAACGCGGCCGCCGGGCGGGTGTCGTTGAGGGCCAGACGCACCTCGAGGCTGTCGGTCACGCCGTTGTAATCCACCCAGGCGTGGAAGATGCTGCCGCTGTCGAGCTGCGCCGGCAGGGTGTCAGCGCGCACCACCGAGCACACGCTGCCAGCAAGGTTGATGCCCGCGTGGTTGCCGTTGTTGCCGTCGCAGGGGCCGTTGTCCCAGTTGTCGAACTCGACGCCCACGCTGTTGGCGAGCCCGTCGTAACCGATCCCGCCACCGCCGCCGCCAGCCGTGTTGGCCACGGTCTGCACGGTGAACACGATGCCGTCGGCGCCGCCACCGCCCTGGTTGGTGAACTGGAACTCGAAGTAGCTCGAGAAGGACGCGTCCGAAGCCAGCGAGATGGCGTTGGTCAGGAAGGCGCTGCCCGACTGGGCGTAGTTGTTGGTGAGGCGCAGCACGCGCTCGTCGCCGACATTGGGGCCGACCACGCCCATACCGCCCGTGTCGATGGTGGCGGTGACGCCGTTGAGGGTGAAGTCGGCCAGGCTGTTGAAGTTCTGCATGTTCACCAGCAGCGCGTGGGCCGGCGCCGCGGCAAACATCGCGCCGGCCACGCCCAGTGCGCCGGCAAGCTGTCGCAGGCGGGCGCCCGCGAACGTCGGAGATTCAGTGCTTCTCGACATGGAAAACCCTCCCGATGCGGTCAGAAATGCGCGCGCCAGCCTTCCAGCGAGCGATATCCGGACAGACGCATAAGCCATGCCAAAAAACACAAGATGCCCCTGTCCTGCCGCGAGGGTCTTGTCGCCCAAAATGGCCAAGAACGTTGAGCCATGGGCTTTTCGGGGACACGCCCGAACCATGAACCCGGTTTGGGTATTTATAAAAATCAACGATTTGAGAAAATCGTCAGACGCCCACTCTGGGCGCCCTCCAACGACCGCCGGACGAAAAAATGCCGCCAGGTGTTAAAAATTCCGACACCTGACGGCACTTTTGATTGACGCCGGCTGCCCGGCTGCGGGTCAGATCACCGTTTCCTTGTCCTCACCCCCCAGCACCTCCAGCAGCGCGGGGATCAGGCGGGACAGTTCACCGCTCATCAGGGCGAAATCGGCCTCCATCTGCATGTCGGCGGATTCGGCGTTTTTGTCGGCTTCCTCCTTGATGATGTCGAGGAAGGCGACCCGCTTGATCTCCATCTTCTCGGTCAGCACAAAGCTCACCCGGTCGTCGAAGGTGAGCGCGAGGCGCGTCGGGAGCTTGCCGGCGGCGAGGTGGTCCTGCACGTCCTTGCCGTCCAGCGCGTGGCGCACGTAGCGCACGGCGGCCTTCTCGTCGGTGACGGCGCGCAGCTCGCAGTCCAGGTCGATGGTGAAGTTGCCGCTGGCCTCGTTGGCGGCCAGCCAGCCGGTCATCACCGACACCGGCGACAGCCTGGTCTTGACCATCTTCACCGGCAGCTCGTCGAGGGTGTCGCGCAGGGCTTCGAGGACTTCCTCGGCGCGGGCCGGGCTGGAGGCGTCGATGACGAGCCAGCCGCCCACCGGGTCGATCCACGCAAACACGCGGCGGCGGCGGGTGAAGGCGCGGGGCAGCAGCTCCTGGAGCACGGCCTCCTTGATCTCCTTCATCTGCTTGCGGCCGGGCTTGTAGCCCTGCTGGGCCTCGATCATCTCGGCCTTGTCGGCAGCCACGTCATTGACGACGGACGAAGGCAGCAGCTTCTGCTCGACGGCCAGCGAGATGAGGAAATGGCCCTTCACCGGCAGCACGAAGCGGTCGTCCTTGGTGGGCGAGCTCCAGCCGCGGCTCGCCATGTCCTGGCTGCCACAGGGCTGGAAAGGACGGGCGGCGAGCTTTTCCTGCAGCGTGTCGGCGGTGAGCGCCCAGTTTTCGGGGAGACGGTAGATCTGGAGGTTGCGGAACCACATGGCGGGGTACATCCGTGCTGATGGAAAAGAGGCGGCATTGTAGCGGCTCGGGCGCGACCGGGAAGGGGCCGTGACCTCGCGGTGGTTGACACTCTGAATTTCAGAGCAATAAACTCTGAACCGCAGAGTAAAACCTCACGGAATATCCGACCATGGCCGACCCGATCACCCGCCAGCTCGACAGCATCCAGTCCATGCTCACCCGCGGCCAACGCAACCTGCGCATGGAGCGCCACAGCCTGATCCTGTGGGGCCTCGCCGGCGCCGGGCTGTTCGCGGCGAGCGATCTGGTATTCACCGCCGAGCAGATCCCCGACACCGCCAGCCGCGCGGTGGCCTGGCTGCTGCTGCTCGCCGCGGTGCTGGGCGGCACCGGCTTTGCCGACTGGCACCTGACCCGCCGCGTGAAGGCCGCGCGGGACGAGACCTGGTCGTTCATCCACCGCCAGGTGGTCAAGCTGCTGTGGCTCTTGATGGCTGTGGGCACGCTGTTCACCTTCGCCACCTTCTTCTACGGCGGCGCCTACATGCTGTGCACCGTTTGGCTGGTGATGATCGGGCTGGCGTTCTACGTCCACGGCCTGTTCTCGGAAGAAGTGCTCGAATGGACCGGCGGCATCATCATCGCCATCGGCGTGGCGGGCCTCGTCGCCCGGCTGCCCTTCGAGACGATGAAGTGGATCGCCGCGGCGGTGTTCGGCATCGGCCTGCCGCTGCTGTCGCTGCTCCTCGACCACGGCCGCGCGCGCCCCTTCCTGGTACGCCTCGGGCAGTCCGTGGGCTGGACGGTGGCGGTGCTGGCGGTGCCCCTCGTCGCCCACCGCGTGGCCGCTTCCAGCCTGCCGCCCGAGCTGCCCGTCACCGCCCTGGCCGACTACCGGGCCGGCGCGGCCCCGGCCGGCGAGACCATCGTCCGCCTGCCCGCCGGCCAGCCGGTGCCGGTGAAGGTGGCGGTGTCCGGCGACCTGTTCCGCCCGGCGCCGGACGCCGTGCTGCCCCTCACCCTCGACCGCCCGGTGGAGATCCTGCTGCGCGACGGCACGCCCACCGGCGACCTGCGCCTGCCCGGCGAGCCGTGGCAGCTCGCCCGCGAAACCCGCTGGATCTCCATCCCGTGGATCCGCGCCCGCCTCGACCCGACCGCCGGCCCGGTGGTGGAGTCGGCGCTGGTGGTGGATTTCCACGGCCATCCCCGCAACTGAAACCTTCCCTCACCCAGGAGCACCACGATGATCCTCCGCACCCTCAGCATCCTCGGCGCCTGCGCGCTGACCGCCTGCGCCGGCATTCCCCCCGGTGGCGACGAGATGGCCCGCCTGCCGGTCGTGCGCTTCGGCGACACGCCGCCTGCCGACCAGCCCTTCATCCTGCTCTACCCCGCCGGCGCGCCGCTGCCGGTGGAGACGCGCATCCACGGCAGCCTGCTGCAGGAAGAAGCCCGCGGCGTGCTCACCGTGCGCACCAAGCAGGATCTGTACACCTACAAGCACTGGGCCAGCCTCGACGGCAAGACCTGGAAAGCCGGCAACCAGGTGGTCGGCGGCCACTTCGAGATCGCCGTGCCCGGCGAGAAGGACGGGCGCAATCCGGGCTCGATGCGTGCAGAATTCAATCTGAAGTGAAGGATGCCCCCCGAAGCGCCTGCGGCGCGGAGGGCCGGCTTTACACAGCCGGCCCGTTCGGCAGGCATGGAGCCATGCTCCAAGAAGTCCCTGCCTCACCCCCCCCACAGGGGGCGGGCCGGCCGCTTCGGGGCGGCCGTGCGCGTCCGGCCAAAGGCCCGTATCCCCTGCTTCCCGGGATGCAAGCGGTACCCGGCGCACCAGAAAACTGAAACACCCCAACCGACGCCCGCCACCCGGCGGGCCGCCCCATGGACAACCTCGACCCGCTCCTCCACCAGCCCCTGCGCACCCAGATCGCCGCTTTCCTGGCCGGCTGCGACGAAGCCAGCTTTTCCGAACTCAAGCGCAACCTGCAGGTTTCCGACGGCAACCTCGAATCGCACCTCAAGAAGCTGATCGCCGCCGACTACGTGAGCCTGCGCCGCAGCGAAGGCCCCGGCCGCGCCCAGACCAGCTACAGCCTCACCCCCACCGGGATGGGCGCCCTGCAGCGCTACATCCAGACCCTGCAGAAACTCCTGCCGCTCGGCACGCAACCGGCCGCCGACCCGCTGGGCGGCGTGGTTGCCGGCTCGTGAGCCGCGCCGACGTCGCGCTAAGGGTGGCCCTGCTGCCGGTGGTGATGCTGGCGGGGGTGATGTTGTACGGCCAGGCGGTGATCGTGGCGACGAAGCTGATGCCGGTGCCGGAAACCGGGCCGCTGACCATCGCAGTACAGATCAGCCAGGGATTCCTCGCGGCCACGCTCAACGCGGCGCTGGCCTGCTACCCGCTGGCCCGCCTGTATGGCCGGGCGGCGACGGGCGTGGCGGCGCTGATCGCGCTGGCGGTGGCCGCCGGCGCGCTGCACGGCAGCGGCGATGAGGCCGACGCGACGGCCCTGCTGCTGCGCGGCTGGGCGCTGCTGTGTTGCGTGGTGCTGCTGATGGGCGGCACCTGGCTGGTCGCCCGGCGCCGACTGGCCGGCGCTTCAGCCCGCTGAAGGCTCGGGCCAGACGTTCTCGGCCAGCACCGTCTCGATGGGCATGCGCTCGGCCCAGTGTTCCATCTCCAGCATCGGGCGCGGGTAGAACTGCTCCACATGGCCGATGCACAGGATCGCCACCGGGCGGGCGCCTTCGGGCATGCCCAGCAGCGCGGCCAGCTCGACCGGATCGAAGATCGACACCCAGCCCAGCCCGATGCCCTCGGCGCGGGCGGCCAGCCACATGTTCTGGATCGCGCAGGCCACCGAGGCGAGGTCCATCTCGGGCAGCGTGCGGCGCCCGAAGACATGCTTCTCGCGGCCGTCCGCCAGGGCCACGACGATCACCTCGCCAGCCTCCAGCAGGCCCTCCACCTTCAGCCGCATGAAGTCGTCCTCGCGCTCGCCCAGGGCCTGGGCGGTGGCGCGGCGCTCCACCTCGACGAGTTCGTGCATCCGCTCGCGCAGGGCGCGGTCGGTGATGCGGATGAAGCGCCAGGGCTGCATGTAGCCCACGCTGGGGGCATGGTGAGCAGCCCACAGCAGGCGATTGAGCAGCGCCGGATCGACCGGATCAGGGCGGAAGTGACGCATGTCGCGCCGCTCGGCGATGGCCCGGTAGACGCCGGCGATCTCCGGCTCGGTGAAGCGATGGGATGGGGTGTCGGCCATGATGGAAGCGATGTCTGGCGAAGGCGCGAAGTTTACTCGTCGAGCAGGAAGACGCGGACCTTCTTGCCCTTGATCTTGCCGTCGGCGAGGCGCTTCAGGGCCTGGCGGGCGATGCCGCGCTCCACCGCCACGTAGGTGGATTGGTCGTTCACGTTGATCTTGCCCACCTGGCTGGCGCTAAAGCCGGCCTCGCCGGTGAGGGCGCCGAGCACGTCGCCGGGGCGGATCTTCTCTTTGCGCCCGCCGAGGATCTGTAGCGTGACCATCGGCGGCTGGGGTACCGGCTGGTCTTCGGCGTGGAGCTCGGCGAGGGATTCCCACTGGGGCTCGAAGCCGTTGGCGCGGGCGATGGCGGCGACGCGGTTTTTCTCGGAGGGGCCGACCAGGCTGAGCGCCCAGCCGTTCTCGTCGGCGCGGCCGGTGCGGCCGATACGGTGGACATGCACCTCCGGGTCCGGCGTCACGTCCACGTTGATGACGGCTTCCAGCCCGGCCACGTCGAGGCCGCGGGCGGCGACGTCGGTGGCCACCAGCACCGAGCAGCTGCGGTTGGCAAACTGCACCATCACCTGATCCCGATCGCGCTGGTCGAGCTCGCCGTGCAGCGCCAGCACGTGAAAGCCCTGGGCGTGGAGCACGTCGATGAGATCGCGGCACTGCTGCTTGGTGTTGCAGAAGGCCAGAGTGCTTTCCGGGCGATAGTGGCGCAGCAGCAGCCCGACCGCGGCGAGGCGCTGGTCCGCCGCCACCTCGAAGAAGCGCTGGCGGATCTTGTCGGCCTCGTGCTGCTCGGGCAGCGCGATCTCCTGGGGCTGGCGCATGAACTGGCGTGCCAGGCGCACCACGCCTTCCGGGTAGGTGGCCGAGAACAGCAGGGTCTGGCGATGCTTCGGGCAGGCCTTGGCGACGTAGGCGATGTCGTCGAAGAAGCCCATGTCGAGCATCCGGTCGGCCTCGTCGAGCACCAGCGTGGCCAGCGCGTCGAGCTTGAGGCTGCCGCGGGAGATGTGGTCCATCAGCCGGCCGGGCGTGCCGACCACCACGTGGGCGCCGTGGGCGAGGCTGTCGGCCTGGGGGCGGATCGGCGAGCCGCCGCACAGGGTGAGGATCTTGATGTTGTCTTCGGCGCGGGCGAGGCGGCGCAGCTCCTGCCCGACCTGCTCGGCCAGCTCGCGGGTGGGGCACAGCACCAGGGCCTGCACCGCAAAGCGGCGGGCGTCGAGGCGCTGGAGGAGCGGCAGGCCGAAGGCCGCCGTCTTGCCGCTGCCAGTTTTAGCTTGGGCGATCAGATCGTGACCGGCCAGCGCCACGGGCAGGCTGGCGGCCTGGATCGGCGTCATGGTGTGGTAGCCGAGGCGGGCCAGATTGGCGAGCACCGCGGGCGGCAGGCCGAGCGTGTCGAAGGGCGCCGCGGCAATGGCGGCGGGGGGCGGAACGAAGCTGGGGTCGGAGCCGGAAGCGTCGTCCGGCGGCGGGAGCGGCGTGGAAGTCATGCCGGATTATCCCGCAAAGCCGCCCCGCGCGCCCCGAAACCGGCGGGGCGAGGTGTCAGTAGCCGGAACCCATTCCCAGCCGGGCGCGCTCGCGGGCAAGGCGCTGCTCCAGGCGGGCCTGTTCACGGGCTTCTTCCGCGCGATCGCGGGCTTCCTTCTGCTGGCGCTCCCATTCGGCCTTGCGGCGGGCCTCTTCTTCGGCGCGCTCCACGCTGTTGGTGATCTGATCGGCGTACTGCTTGCGCTCGGCCAGGGCCATCTCGTGGCGGCGCTCGGCCTCGCGGCGTTCGTATTCGGCGCGACGCTCGGCCTCGGCCTGCTGATAGGCCTCGCGGCGACGGCGCTCCTCGGTGGCCTGGCGGGCGATCTCCTCGTCGGTGAGATCGCCGTATATCTGCCGCCGCTCGGCCGCCGCGGCCCTGGCCTGGGCGGCGTTCATGGCGCCGTTGTCGGCCGGGGACATCTGGCGGAAGGCAAAGATGGACATGAAGATCTGGATGCCCACCGCCACCGCGAGCAGCCCGCCAATCACGGTGAGCATGGTGCGCAGGGGCGGGCGCGGCTTGAAGACGCGGGGCGGCGGCAGATCCACCGGCAGCACGCCGGCAGGCACGCCAAGCCCGGGCGGAAGCTCGGGCTGGGTGGGCGCCAGGCTGGCGTCATAGGCGGCGCGCCGGCCGGGGTCGGACAGAATCCAGCAGGCCTCCTTGACCACCTTGATCTGGTTGTCGGCGTCCACCTGGTCCATGCCGTGGGGGCCGGACTGATAGTGGCGAACCAGCCGGAGCTGGGCAGCATGGATGTCGGCCTCGGTTGCCGTGGGTGGCAGTCCGAGCAGATCGTAGAGTGTGGTCCTGGTCTTCATGGCAGGCGTGAAGGGGAAATACGCATTCCGGGCCGATTATAGCGACGTGATGTGCCGCAACTTTACGGCCCGGTGCGATTTTCTGCTACGCGCTTGTGCACTGCATTACAGATACCCCAGGTGGCGCGGCAGCCACAGGGCGATGTCTGGCACGAAGGTGACCAGGAGCATGGTGCCCGCCATCGCGGCGATCATCCACAGCACCCACGGCACGGTGGATTCCATCGTCACGTTGGCCATCCGGCAGGTGACCATCAGATTGACGCCCAGCGGCGGGTGGAACTGGCCCAGCGCCATGTTCATGGTGATGATGACCCCGAACCACACCAGATCCCAGCCGAAGTGAGTGGCGATGGGCACCAGCAGCGGCAGGAAGATGAAGTAGATCGAGATGGCGTCGAGGAACATCCCGGCAATCAGCAGCAGCAGCTGGATCGACAGCAGCATCGGGATCTCCGACAGCCCGGTGCCGAGCAGCGCGGCGGCCAGGTGGTCGAAGGTGCCGAGGGTGTTGCTGCCCCACGCGAAGACACTGGCCAGCGCCACCACGGTGAGGATCACCGACGATATCTCGGCGGATTCCACCAGCACGCCGTACACATCCTTCCAGGTGAGCGAGCGGTAGATCACCATGCCCACCACCAGGCCGTAGAACACCGCCACCACCGCCGCCTCGGTGGGCGTGAAGAAGCCGCTGCGCATGCCGCCCAGGATGATGACCGGCGCCGCGAGGCCCCAGCCGGCGTCCTTGAGGCTCTGCCAGAAGGGCGGGCGGGCTTCATCCACCTCGGCCTCGAAGCCGTGCTTCACCGACAGCGCCCAGGCCACCAGGATCAGCGTCAGGCCCGACAGGATGCCGGGGATCATCCCCGCCGCGAACAGCGCCGGCACCGACGCCTGGGGCACCAGCAGGCTGTAGATCACGAAGGCGATCGACGGCGGGATCAGGATATCCGTCGAGCCCGCCGCGGCGATCACCCCGGCGGTGAAGGAGCGCGGGTAGCCGGCCTTGAGCATCGACGGGAGCATCACAGCCCCCACCGCGGCCGAATCCGCCGGGCCGGAGCCCGAGATGCCGCCCAGGATCATCGCCACCAGGATCGCCACGATGGCGAGGCTGCCGCGCCGCTGGCCCACCAGCGCCGACGCGAAGCGCACGATGGTCGCCGCCACGCCGGCGCGCTCGAAGATGAGGCCGGCGATCACGAAGACCGGGATCGCCATCAGCGGATACTTGGCGATGCCGGTATAGACATTGGTGGGCAGCGACAGCATGCCCAGGTCGGCCGCGGCCACCACCGCCACGCCGGCGAGGCCCATCGCCACCGCCAGCGGCACGCCGGCCAGCATCAGCCCCGCAAAAAGCCCGAAGAGCAGCCAGTCCATCACTTGGCCCTCCGCAGCAGCAGCGCCACGAGGCGCAGCACGATCAGCATCGACAGCACCGGCAGCCACACCGTGTACCACCACTGGGGCACGCCCAGCGACGGCGAGGTGACCTCGAAGCTGTAGTCATCCCAGGCCATCAGCACGCCATACCAGGCCAGCAGCCCGAACATCACCAGCGAGCACAGCATCGCCAGGCGGTGGGCCAGCGGCTTGATCGCCGGCCAGCGATCGACGAAGAAGGTGATCGCGATGTGGTGGTTGCTGGCAAAGGCGTGGGACGCGCCCACCAGCGTCATCACCACCAGCAGCGCCACCGAGATTTCCTCGGTGAAGGCGAAGGAGATGTCGGTGAAATAGCGCACCAGCACGTTGGCCATGGTGAGCAGGCACAGCACGCCCATCGAGGCGGCCATCAGAAAGCGCTCGATGGCGCCGAGGGAGAACTTGCCGCCTGGGGCGGTCTTGTCGGGTGGGGACATGAGGGGGAGGGAAAATCGTGGATGGGGGGAGATCAGGGGCCGAACGATCCTGTAGGTCGGACTTCAGTCCAACAAACGCCTTGTTCAGCCCGTGATGTCGGACTGAAGTCCGACCTACAGGGGCAACCGGCTCAGCGCTTGGCGATGGCCGCTTCGGCCTTCTTCACCAGATCGGCACCGATCTGCTTGGACCACTTGTCGTACACCGGCCGGGTGGCCTGGACGAAGGCGGTGCGCTGCTCGGGCGTCAGGCGGGTGACGGTGACGCCGGCCGCCTCGATCTGCTTGAGCACCGCGTTGTCGGTGCCGGCGATGCCCTTGCGGGCCTTCTCCACGTTCTCGCGGCCGGCCTGCAGGGCGGCCTGCTTCACGGCCTCGCGGTCGGCCGGGGTCCAGCTGTTCCAGACGTTCTTGTTCACCACGAAGATCAGCGGATCAGCCACGTAGTGCCACAGGGTCAGGTGCTTCTGGCCGACGGTGGGCAGCTTGGCGCCGACGAACACCGACAGCGGGTTCTCCTGCCCATCCACCGCGCCCGAGGCCAGCGCCGGCTGCGCATCGGCCCAGCTCATCTGGGTGGGGTTGGCGCCCAGCGCGGTGAAGGTCTCGTTATAGAGCGGCGAGCCCACCACGCGGAACTTCATGCCCTTCAGGTCGGCCGGGGTGGCCACCGGGCGCTTGGAGTTCGACAGCTCGCGGAAGCCGTTCTCGCCCCACGCCAGCGGGATCACGTCGCGCTTCTCGAGCACCGCGAACAGCTCCTTGCCCACCTCGCCCTGGGTCAGCACGTCCATCGCCTTGTAGTCGGGCATCAGGAAGGGCAGCGAGAAGAGGTTGAGCTCCTTGATCTGCGGCGACCAGTTGATGGTCGAACCGATCGACATGTCGATCACGCCCTGGCGGATCGCGGTGAATTCGCGGGTCTGGTCGCCGCCTACCAGCGAGTTGCCCGAATACAGCTTGATGTTGATGCGGCCCTGGGTCTTCTCCTTCACCAGCTCGATCCAGCGCTCGCCCGCCTGGCCCCACGGAAACGCCGTGCCCAGCGTGGTGGACAGCCGGTACTCGGCGCGGTAGGCCGGGGTCTGCGCCTGGACAACCCCGCTCCCCAGCAAACACAGCGCACCGGCGGCGAGGGAAAGGACGGCAAAACGGCGACGGGCGGGGGTTGTGGGTTGCATCGAAGCGCTCCTGGTAAGGGAAAGAGGCATCGATTATCGGAGCCGGCCCGCTGCGGGGCAAGCCGCGTGCGCTGGATGCCGCCGGAAAAGCCCCCCCGCCGCCTCAGAAATTCAGCGTCGCAAAGCACCGGGCGGCGGCCATCGAGTCAAAACGCCGGCACGGCACCCGCCCGCAGCCCAAGCGGGTAAAAGCCTCGATCAGCTTATGGACTACCGGCTGATCGCCCACAAAGGCAATGCGGATCACCACGTTGCTTTCCAGCGCCACCACCGCCCGCATCGCCATGAACTCGATGTCATCGTCCAGCACGTCGATGTCGGTGGCGTCCCGGAAATCATGGATGCCATAGCGCAGGCGGCCGATCCGCTTGTCGGCCAGGATCTGCGCGGCGGACACGTCCAGGTCGTCGATCGTCACCACCCCTGACAAGCGGCGCACGACACCCGACCCCTCCCACTCCACCTCGACCAAACCCCGCCCCTTCAGCATTAACCCGATGACATGGGCGGGCAGTGTACTGAAGGGGGAAGCCACCAACAACGACAAACAAATACCCACAGCCAATAAAGGGGCTTTAATTCACCCAAAACGGGTAACTAGGCACCCCCGACCCGCCCTCGGGCCTCGGCCAGCACGCCCTTCCCCAGCAGCAGTCGACGCATGCTCGCCGCCAGCCGCAGCCCTAGCACCTCGTCATCCGCCCAGGCGAAGGCATCGATCTCGGGCAGCCGGCACCCTGTGCGCTCGTCATCGAAGAAGCTCGCGCACACGCACGCCTCCGGCCGCGTGGCCGCCGAATCGGTGCGCACCGCAAACAGATGCAGATCCTTGCCCCGGTAATAGGCATGACGCCCCAGATCCACCAGCCGCCCCGGCCCGAAGGTGAGCCCGAACTCCTCCCGCGCCTCCCGCAGCGCACACGCGATAGGCGTCTCCCCCGGATCGATCAAACCCTTGGGCAGATCCCAGTGGGTGCTCCCGGTGGAATGCCCGACCAGCAGCTCACCCCGTTCGTTGATGACCAGCAGACCGCAGGACAGAAGCGTGGAAGACATGGGAAGCGCATCGCAATGAAAACAGGCGCCCATTCTGGGGGATGAAGGCGCGGGCGGGAACGGGCAGAAGCGGCATCCCTCAGCTGCGCGGCTCGAACTACTACGTCAGCAGGCCTTCGATCCAGTCCCAACGCTTATCCCGCACCATCACAAACCGGCAGCGGCCATCGGAAAGGTTCGCCCACAGGCCACCGATCAGACGATCATCTTCGGCTGCATTCCAGCGATCGGCGCCTTTGTATTCCACTGCCAGCACGGGCCCCGGCTGACCATCTACGCCCGTCAACTGGCAGAGGAAATCCGGGTAGAAGCGCCCATCTGCCTTCTGCAGGAAGAACGCGCAGCCTTCACGTCGCACCAGATTGCGTACCCAGAACTGGATGCGGCCCTGCTGGGCAAGCATGTCCAGATGGCACGCACACTCGAACTCTTCCTTGCTGTCGAAATCCCCGATGCGGCCATAGAAGTGCTTGCGGAAATCGAAGACACCGAAGCGGCCATCGTAGTCCCGGCTCGGCGCATAGGCCTGGGTGTGAAACTCGAAAACGTACTGATCGGACACCACCACCCGGCTGGCCGCAGCTTCGCCGAACAGCGTCTGCTGAAACGCCTTTCCCACCGCCTGTTTGCGCAGCGCCCTGATGCGCGCCTCCAGCAGATTGCGCAGCAGGAACTTCTGCAGATTGGCCCGCGCCAGGGAGAACCCATCGCGACTCAGCAAATCGGCCAGCCACGCCGCCACGAAGGCCTGCTTGCTGGCATGGGTCAGCGACGGCTCGGGCAGATTCCGGCAAAGCCATGTCGCGAGCCGTAGCGCATCCCAATGCTCAGGCTGATAGACCAGCCCCAGATCGCGCTGCAGTTCCGGAAGGAACCGCGACACCACGTGTCCACTGCCATCCACATCGATCTCGCCGCCTTCCGACACCTTCAAGCCCGCGCCCAGAACGGACAGATCGTCCGCCGACGGCGCAGCGTCGTAGGGCGACAATTCCCACGGGTACTCCAGCACCTCGGGGTCGTCGAACAGCTGCAATTCGCCCTGCACGCGCAGTGCCAGTTGCGGCACCCGGAAGCGTTCGCCCAACTCTGCCGGCGTCTGGAAAAACTCGATGGCGGTCGTGCGGCTCACCTCGGCGGCCTCGACGATGGCATGGGCCGCCGACTCCGAACTGACTGATGTCTTCAGTACCTCCGCCTCGTCCTCGGTGAGGGGCGTGGTGATCGTCAGCGTATTGAGCTTGCCGTCCCAACTCACCTTGTCCCGCACCGCTTTGGGCACGGCCTTCAGGTTGGGCTTTTCCGACAAGGGCACGACCACCGGCTTCACCACCACGCGCCCGCCGTAGCCCTCAAGATCGAGCCGCGACTGCTCCGCACGAGCGGCAGTCACAAAGTCGGCCACCTCGCGCCGCTCAAAGCCGGCGCCGGCCACCAGGCGGTCGCGCAGCGCGCCGGCCGTCTCGGCAAAGTTGCGCGACACCACAAACGCGTAGGACTGATTCAGCGCCTTCGCCTGTCGGTGACTCGCCCCCGGCTGACGCAACACGCGCCCCAGCAATTGCTCGACCGCCGTCGCCGACGACAGCGACGCCATGCTCACGAGAATGTAGGCAAACGGGCAATCCCACCCTTCGGCCAGCGCCTTCTGGGTGATGACGAACTTCACCGGACAGGCGGGATCTGCGATGCCAAGTCTGAAGCCGACGTCGATCTGCTCCAGCCCCTTCTCCTCACCGGTGGCCACCACAATCTCGTCGGGCGGAATACCGTGATTGGTGATCAGTTCGTTCCGCACCCGCTCGAAATCCAGCGTCTCAACGCCGGCGCGGCGCGGCTCAGACTGGATCAGCACCAGCGGTCGCAGATAGGCGGCGCCCCCGCGACGCTCCTCGTCGGCCAACTGCTGCAACGCCTCCCGGCGGCCGATGGCGTCGGCCAGGCATTGTTGCCAGTTGGGCTCGGTCTCCAGCACCACCGGCAACTTGATCATCTCTTCCGCCTTCAGCTCGGCAGCCGAGACGCTGTGCAGCACGTTGCTGGGCGTGCGCTCCATGTCCGGGGTAGCCGTCAGCTCCATCACCCCGCTGGGGCGAAAGCGCGCCAGCATGTCGAAGGCCAGCTCGGTGCGGCTGTTGTGGGCCTCGTCCACCACCACAAACGGCCGGCGCAACCGCAGCACGTTTGCCAGCGAATACGGCACCGTGCGTTCGCCGCCCTCGCCGTCGCAAAGCAACGCATCGCGCTGATCCGGCGACAGGTTGTCGAAGTGATGCATCAGCGCCCCGCTGCTCTGATACACCTTGCGGCATTCCTCCTCCTCCACCTGGAAGGCCTGCCGTGTCGCCACGATCACCGTGGTCGATGTATCCAGCGTGGCACGGGTGACGCTCTTCGCCTCCTCCAGATCCATCACCGTGACCGGGCCGGCCTCGCGCAGGGCGATGTGGTACGGGTGCTTGCGATCCTTCAGCGCCTTGATCGTCTGCTCGCGGATCGGCTTGCTCGGCACCAGCCACAACACCACGCAATGTTCGCTGCGCAGCAGATGGGTATTGACCAGCGCCACGCTCTTGGCCGCCAGCCAGGTCTTGCCGCCGCCGGTGGGCACCCGCAGACAGAAATACGGCATGTCGGCCGGAAATCCCGCCAGCGGGTTGTACGGATTACCGCGCCCCCACAGCCGCTCGGTGGTGGCGGTAAAGGCGATCGACGCCGACGGCAGCTCATGGCAGGCCTTGAAATAGGCCTCCACGCTTTCCAGCACCTGCTGCTGGTAGGTCTTGGCAGCAAACGCGGTCATGGGGCTTTTCCGTAGGGCACGGCAGGCTCTTGCACGCCGGGCGTGCCGGCATCCGGGCGGATCGTCTCGATCACGCCACGGCGGCTCACCACAATGGCGGTGCCGGTCTGGCGGGCAAGTTCCCGCGCGCGCTGGGCGGCGCGTTGCAGGGCCTGGGACGACAGGCGCAGGTCGGCGTCGCGGGCGTTCTCGATGGGTTGCTTGTTCATGGCTTCTCGCTCCAGTCCAGCAGCAGCGGGGTGCTGCCGGCGTTGTCGTACAGCGCCCACGCATCGACCAGCGGGGCGTACAGGTGCTCGAAATTGTGCAGCCCGGCCGCAAAGCGGCGGCGGATGGTGGCTTCCGGAATGTCGTGGCCGCCCTGCAGCACCCGCTGGGCCACGCGGGCGATGGCCTCTTCGGGGCTGTCGAGCTTCAGGAAGATCAGCTTCACCGCATAGCCCGCCGCCTGCCAGGCCTGGATGTGGGGCGCGTAGCCACGCCCCGACAGGGTGGTTTCAAAAGCAAAACTCTCGCCGGCGGCAAAGTGCCGTGCCAGCGCCTGCAGCATCAGCCGCCCGGCCTGCACCGCCGCGGTGTGCGGCGCAAAGGGGGCCAGGCCGGCGGCGATGAGATCAGCATTCACGAACACCGGGCAGCCTGCCTCGTTGGGCAGAAACTCCCGGGCAAAGGTGGTTTTGCCGGCCCCGTTGGGCCCGGCGATGATGATGATCTTGCGCCCCGGCTCCACGCTCACAGCTCCAGGGCGTAGGGGGTCTGCTTGAAGGTGATGCCTTCCCGGGCGGTGCGGCTGCCCAGGCGGTTGGCCGCGGCGTAGATCACCCTGGGGCCGGCGAAGGGCGGCAGCACGTCGAGCACCGGGCCGGTAAGCACGTTGCCGCCGGCCACCGACTTGTCCTTGAGGATGCCGTTGTACAGCAGATAGATGGCCCGCCCTTCATGCACGCCCAGCAGGGGGCTGTCGGCGCTGCCGGTGTAGCCGCTGCCGGTTTCGGCAAACCACACGAATTCGGCCAGCTGGGCAAAGCGCACGTCGCTGCGGATCTGGCCGTCGGCGTCGAACAGGGGCTCGGCAGACAGGCGGCAGAACTGGAAGCCCCCGCCCAGGCCCGCCACCGCCTGCCCCTTGGCGTTGGTATAGCCCCCCGCCACGCGGCGGACGCGCTGGGTGGTCACGTCCTCGGCGATCTTGCTGTCCATCTCAACCAGGATGAAGCGACGATTGCCGCCATCCTCGGCGTTCTGCTTGAGCACGGCGTGGCCGGTGGTGCCGGAGCCGGCGAAGGAGTCGAGGACGAGGGAGTCTTTGTCGGTGGCGATCTGGAGAATTCGCTCAATTAGACGGCTGGGTTTTGGAGTAGCAAAGTACTCATCAAAGCCAAAGTCGTTCAACTCCACTTTGGCTTCTTGATTGTGACCAGTTTCATCTGGGGTCCAGAAACTTCTGGGAACAACCATTTTTGCGTTGCTCAGAAATTTCTTCAGCCGAGGTTTCTCCGAAGTTCCATCAGCCCCCCAGTAAATCATGCTGTCCGCAACATGCTGAAGGTGCGTCTTCTGTTCGTAAGCCCAAACACGCGTCTTGCTAGGCCAAATCTCTTTTCCGGTATTCGGCTGAATGATCGGGTAGTAGAGGTTGGGACGCTCGTCAGCCGTTTTTGCGCAGGTGTAAGCCGACGAGTTCCAACTACCGCGAGGATCGAAATCTGGATTTCGGTAGTTATCCATCTGCGCCGACGTCATGGAAAGCCGATTGGGACGCCAAGTATCAACGCGCTTCGCGTAGACCAGGATGAAATCCAGATCACTACTGAAGTACTTAGCATCGTTTGCAGGCGATACTCGCTTGTGCCACGAAATTGAAGTGACAAAGTTCCCCGCCCCGAAAATCTCATCCATCAACAACCGCAGCGACGCCACCTCGTTGTCGTCGATGGACACAAAGATCGCCCCATCCTCCCGCAGAAACTGCTTCAGCAGCACCAGCCGCGGATACATCATGCACAGCCAGCGGTCGTGGCGGTCGAGGGTCTCGCCTTCCTTGCCGACCACTTCGCCCAGCCATTTGCGGATTTCGGGGCTGTTCACGTTGTCGTTGTAAACCCAGCCTTCGTTGCCGGTGTTGTACGGGGGGTCGATGTAGATGCACTTCACCTGCCCGGCGTAGCGCGGCAGCAAGGCCTTGAGGGCATGAAGGTTGTCGCCCTGCACGATGAGGTTGCCGCTGTCACGCCCTTCCCCATCGCCGCAGGCAAACGCCGGCACCGGCTCGAGCAGGCGGAAGGGCACTTCCTTGTGGTGTTTGACGACGGCGTCCTTGCCGATCCAGTTGAGCGTGGGCATTGCGGTGATCCGTTGATTACGGGGCGCGCTGCCGTGGGGGCCGCGCCCGGGTTCGATGCGGGCATTCCGGGCCGGGGCGGTGCGCTGCTCGCCAGGGCCGGGAACGAGGTCGGGAATGTATCAGGTGCACGGGCCCGGCGGGGCGCGGGGCCAGCGGATTGGGGTGGCCGGATTTCAACTCAACATGGCTTTTTGACCAACCCATAGCGCAAGCCCATTTCCCTGTAGGTCGGACTTCAGTCCGACAGCGCAGCTTGAGCAGGCAGGGGTTGTCGGACTGAAGTCCGACCTACAGGGGGCGCAAGTCGCAGTCCCTTGCGCGCAAGGGGATTTCATTCAACCGCAAGCAACGGGCGCTCGTGCGCGAGTCTCGACCGCTTGCCCGCAAGCAAAAATCACTTGCGCACGAGTGATTGCGGCTTGCGGGCGATTTCCAGTTGCTTGCGTGCAAGTGATTTCTGCTTGCACGCGCGTGGCTGCAGCTTGCGCACAACGGATTTTCAGTTGCGCGCAAGCGATGAGCGCTTGCACGCGAGCCGCCATCAGTTGCCGGCGGCCTTGGGCGGGCGACGGGTGTACCGCACGCTCATGCTCTCCCGCAGCCCATCCAGCCCGGCGCTCTTGCCGCCCATCTTCATGTAGCCGTAGCCCTCCAGCGCGGCGTTGATGATGTCGCTGCCGAGGGCCATCTCGGTGCTGTCCACCTTTTCGAGCAGCTCGCGCAGGCGCAGGAAGCGGGGGCGCATGAGGTCGAGGTCGGTGATGTCCTGGCGCAGGTCGGCCACGCTGAAGCCGGGCGGGATGAGCTTGGGGTTGTCTTCAAGCACCACCGCGGCCTGGCGGCAGAAGGCTTCGCTCTTGTCGCCCATCTTGTTGAGGTGGCGGATCTCATCGGGGGTGAGCACCACGAGGCGGGCAAACCGCGCTTCGAGGGTGTCGAGGGCCTTGTCGATGGCGGTGATGTCCTCGGTGCCGAGGTCGAGGGAGACGAGATTCTGGGTCATGGGGGGGCGTTCTCCGGTAGCGGAAGGAAGTCGGACGCGCCGGGCGTCCGGCGCGGGCCGGATTCTAGCCTCAAAATAGATAACTTGCATAAGCCTTATGGATATTCAGGTAGGTCGGGTTAGCCCGCAGGGCGTAACCCGACGCGCACCTGCGACAGGATGTCGGGTTACGCCCTGCGGGCTAACCCGACCTACGCGACTTACCAGGCAGGGGATGTCGGACTGAAGTCCGACCTACAGGGCCTACAGGGATGCGGCCGCCCGATGCCGCAGCAAGCCGGATGAAAAATATTTCTGCCACCCTGTCGATTCCGCCCGCGGTCATCCGTCGTGGTGATGAAGCCGCAATCCGCGGCGCAGTTAAGGAGAACCCCATGCGATTCATGATCATCGTGAAGGCCACCGCCGAGAGCGATGCCGAGACCACTCCCGCGCCGGACGAGGCGCTGCTGGCGGCCATGGCGGCCTACCACGAGGAACTCGCCCGGGCCGGCGTGCTGCTCGATGCCTCCGGGCTCAAGCCCAGTTCGCAAGGCTGGCGCATCCGCTACGATGGAAGTACGCGCAGCGTGATCGACGGGCCGTTTGCCGAGACGAAGGAACTGATCGCCGGCTACACCCTCATCCAGGTTCGCAGCCGCGAGGAGGCGCTGGAGTGGAGCCGGCGCTACCCCAACCCGGCGGGCGAGGGCATCGCCACCGAGATCGAGGTGCGCCCCCTGTACGAGCTGGAAGACTTTGCCCCGTCCGATGCCATCGAGCGCTTCAAGACCATCGGCCTGCCCGAATGACCGGCGCCCACCCCAAGGAGACAGCCATGACCCAAGCCATCCCTCCCGGCATGACCGCCGTCACGCCCCACCTGGTGTGCCGCAACGCGGCGGCCGCCATCGAGTTCTACAAGCAGGCCTTCGGCGCGGTGGACTGTGCCCGCCTGCCCGCCCCCGACGGGCGGCTGATGCACGCCCTCATCACCATCGGCGGCGCCGCGGTGATGCTGGTGGATGAGTTTCCCGAGCAGGGCTGCCAGGGCCCGCTGGCCCTGGGCGGCTCGGCGGTGACGCTGCACCTCTACGTGGCCGATGTGGACGCCACCGTGGCCCAGGCCGTGGCCGCCGGCGCCACCGTGACCATGCCGGTGGCGGACATGTTCTGGGGCGACCGCTACGGCCGGCTGCTTGATCCCTTCGGCCACCACTGGTCGGTCGCCACCCACAAGCAGGATCTCACCCCCGAGCAGATCACCGAAGGCTTCAAGGCCGCCTGCGGAGGCCAGTGACATGCCCTTCATGCTGCTGATCAACGAAGTGCGCGGCCGGCGCGCCGCCACCCCCAGCGACGAGGCCCACCGCCGCTACGACGCGATGATGGCCTTCGGCGCGGGCCTCGCCGAACGCGGCGTGCTGATCCGCGCCGAATCCCTGCGCCCCGACGATCACGCGGTACGCATCCGCCGCCCCGCCCCGGCCGCGGCCCTGGCGCTGGTGGACGGCCCCTTCGCCGAGGCCAAGGAGATGGTGGGCGGCTTCTACCTGCTGGATGTGGCCACCCGCGACGAGGCCGTGGCCATCGCCCGACAATGCCCGGCGGTGGATTTCGCCACCGTCGAAGTGCGCGAATGCGCCCCCTGCCACGTGCTGTAAACACCCGCCCTGTAGGTCGGACTTCAGTCCGACATCGAGGCTTGATCCGGCAGTCGTGTCGGACTGAAGTCCGACCTACAGGTCTGTTGCACGGTGCAGGCCGCCCTTAGAACCCTCCATTGCCCCAAGGACCCCGCCATGAACGACGAATCCCTCATCCGCGCCAGCCTTACCGAATGGCAGCAGGCCTTCTGCCGCAAGGACGTGGACGCCCTGATCGCCCTCTATGCCCCGGGCGCCGTGCTGTTCGACGCCATCCCGCCCTTCGTGGACGACGTGGCCGGGATGCGCCAGAAGATCATCGGCTGCCTGCCCTACTTTCCCGACGACACCCGCATCGAGACGCGCAACCTCAGCGTCACAGTCGGCGCCGAGCTCGCCAGCGCCCATTGCCTGTGGCACTTCACCCAGCTGCCGCCGGGCCACCCGGCCGGGCGGCACTGGTTCCGCAGCTCCACGGTGTGGCAGAAGCAGCCCGATGGCCGCTGGCTGATCCTCCACGACCACTGCTCCGCCCCCTTCAACCCCTACACCGAGCGCGCCGTGCTCTCCCCCGACGCCCAGGCCGCGCTGGATGCCGCCCCCGAAAGCTGCGGCAGCGGCGCCAACCCGGTGGGCTGGTTCGAGATCTACGTGGCCGACATGGACCGGGCCAAGGCCTTCTACAGCGCGGTGTTCGGCTTTGAATTCACCCGGCTGGAGAGCCCCATCGACCTGTGGGCCTTCCCGATGCAGTCCATCGGTTCGGGCGCCAGCGGCGCGCTGGCCAAGATGGACGGCTTCGGGCCCGGCGGCGGGAGCAACGCCGTGCTGGTGTACTTCAGCTGCACCGACTGCGCGGTGCAGGCCGATCTGGCGGCCCGGCATGGCGGCGAGGTCATCAAGCCCAGGTTCGCCATCGGCGCCTACGGCCACATCGCCATCGTGAAGGACAGCGAGGGCAATCTCATCGGCCTGCACTCGATGGCCTGACCCCGGGAGAAAACCATGCGCTACACAGGAAGCTGCCACTGCGGCAAGGTCGCCTTCGAGGTGGAAGGCGAGCTGAAGGAGGTGCTCGACTGCAACTGCTCCATCTGCCAGAAGAAGGGCGCGCTGCTGTGGTTCGTGCCACGGACGGCGGTGAAGATGCTGCCCCCCGACGCCAACCTCAAGACCTACACCTTCGGCCCGGCGCGCATCAAGCACCGCTTCTGCCCCGAATGCGGCATCCACCCGCTGGGCGAAGGGGCGATGCCCGACGGCACGCCGATGAGCGCCATCAACGTGCGCTGCCTCGATGGCGTCGATCTGGCCGCGCTGCCGGTGCGCCACTTCGACGGCCGCTCGATGTAAGCCCTGCCAACGGAGGCCATCATGGTCGACCAGCTCTTCATCAACCTGCCGGTGGCGGACCTGCCGCGCAGCATCGCGTTCTTCACCGCGCTGGGCTTCACCATCAATCCCCAATGGACCGACGACACCGCCGCCTGCGTGGTGCTGGGCGACAAGCACTGCCTGATGATCATGGTGGCGGATCGCCTCGCCACCTTCACCCCCAAGCCGGTGAGCGACGCCCACACCGCCACCGAGGTGCTCAACTGCCTGTCGCTGCCCAGCCGCCAGGCGGTGGATGACATGGTGGCAGCGGCGCTGGCCCACGGCGGAACCACCTGGAAGGCGCCGGAGGACCACGGCTTCATGTACGGCCACGCCTTTGCCGACCCGGACGGCCACATCTGGGAGCTGGTCCACTTCACCCCGCCGCCAGCCCAGTGAGCGACGCCGACACCCGCCGGGCCATCGAGGCCATCTGGCACCTCGAGGCCGCCCGGGTGATCGGCCGGGCGGCGCGGCTGGTGCGCGACGTGGGCCTCGCCGAGGATCTTGCCCAGGACGCGCTGGTGGCCGCCCTCGAAACCTGGCCCCGGGACGGCGTGCCCGCCAACCCCGCCGCCTGGCTGATGACCGCCACCCGCCACCGGGCGCTGGATCACCTGCGCCACGCCGCCCTCGCCGCCGGCAAGGCCGGCGAGATCGGCGCCGAGCTGGATTTCCAGCACGCGGCGGCGGCCGACGATCAGCTTGAGGCCATCGACGCCCGCCTCGACGACGACATCGGCGACGACCTGCTGCGCCTCATCTTCACCGCCTGCCATCCGGTGCTCCCGCCCGAGGCCCGCTCGGCGCTGACCCTGCGGGTGATGGGCGGCCTCACCACCGACGAGATCGCCCGCGCCTACCTCAAGCCCGAGGCCACCATCGCCCAGCGCATCGTCCGCGCCAAGCGCACCCTCGCCGCCGCCCGGGTGCCTTTCGAGGTGCCCCGGGGCGCCGAGCGACAGGCGCGGCTGGCATCGGTGCTGGAGGTGATCTACCTGATCTTCAACGAAGGCTACGTGGCCACCGCCGGCGCCGACTGGATGCGCCCGGCCCTGTGCGACGAAGCCCTGCGCCTGGGCCGCGTGCTGGCCGGGCTGATGCCCGACGACAGCGAGGTGGCGGGCCTGGTGGCGCTGATGGAGATCCAGGCCTCGCGCCTCGCCGCCCGGGTGGGGCCCGACGGCCAGCCGGTGCTCCTGGCCGACCAGGACCGCCGGCGCTGGGATCGCCTGCTGATCCGCCGCGGGCTGGACGCCCTGGCCCGCGCCGAAGCCCTCGCCAGCCACGCGGGCCACCTGGGCCCCTACGCCCTGCAGGCCGCCATCGCCGCCTGCCACGCCCGCGCGCCGCGGGTGGAGGACACCGACTGGGCGCGCATCGTGGGGTTGTACGACGCGCTGGCGCAGCTCGTCCCGTCGCCGGTGGTGCGCCTCAACCGGGCGGTGGCGGTGGCCCGCGCCTACGGGCCCGAGGCCGCGCTGGAGCTGGTGGATGAGCTCGCCAGCGAACCGGCCCTCGCCCGCTACCACCTGCGCCACGCGGTGCGCGGGGATCTGCTCGCCCAGCTCGGCCGCGGCGCAGAAGCCGCAGTGGCTTTTGAAGAAGCCGCCCGCCTCACCCACAACGCCGGCGAACGGGCGGTGATGCTGCGAAGGGCGGCAGAGGCGCTGGGAGGCTGAGCCCAACCACCCCTGTAGGTCGGACTTCAGTCCGACATCCCCTGCCTGGCGAATCTCCTCTGATCAACCCGTGTTGTCGGACTGAAGTCCGACCTACAGGACGACCTACAGAAGCAGGACCTTACCCACCCGCCGGGCCGTCTTCGGCGATGCGCCCATCCACCAGCCGCACGATGCGGTCGCAGCGGGCGGCGAGGCGCGGGTCGTGGGTGACGATGAGGCAGGCGCAATTGGCCTGGCGGTTGAACTCGCGCAGCAGCGCGAAGATCTCGTCGGCGGTGTGGGTGTCGAGGTTGCCGGTGGGCTCGTCGGCGAGGATCAGCCGCGGCTTGAGGGCCAGCGCCCGGGCGATGGCGACGCGCTGCTGCTGGCCGCCGGAGAGCTCGGCCGGCTTCTTGCGGGCGTGAGCCTTGAGGCCCACCGCATCGAGGAGCTGCAGCGCGGTGGCCTCGGCCTCGTCGTCGGGCCGGCCGCGGGCGATGATGGTGGGCATCATCACGTTCTCCAGCGCGCTGAAGGCCGGCAGCAGATGGTGAAACTGGAACACGAAGCCGATGCTGCGCCCGCGAAGCTGGGTGATCTCGGCTTCGGAGAGCGTGGCGGTGTCGCGCCCGGCGATGGACAGCCGCCCGCCGGTTGGCCGCTCCAGCAGCCCGATGATGTTGAGCAGCGTGCTCTTGCCCGAGCCCGACGGCCCGATCAGCGCGGCAAACTCGCCCTCGGCCAGCGCAAAGTCGATGCCGTGGAGCACCTCGGTCTCGACCGGCGTGCCGACGTTGTAGGCCTTGGTGAGGCCGGCGAGCTGGATGACGGGGGCAATGGCGCTCATGAACGGATCGCCTGCACCGGGTCCATCCGCGAGGCACGGCGGGCGGGGATGAGGGCGGAGGCGAGGCCGACGACGGTCGCCACCAGGGCTGCCATCGCGATGAAGCGGGGTTCGAGCTGGGCCGAGAACAACGGCGAGCCGTCGGCGTTGCGGTAGATGCGGGAGAACACCTGAAGCAGCGTGAAGGCCAGCAGGCTGCCCACCACCGAGCCCACCGCCCCCACCAGCGCGCCCTGGATCAGGAAGACCTGCAGGATCGCCGAGCGGCTGGCGCCCATCGCCCGCAGGATGCCGATCTCCTTCTGCTTCTGCACCACGCTCACCACCAGCACGCTGGCGATGCCCAGCGCCACGATGATGGTCACGAAGCTGCGGATCAGGTTGTTGGACACCGTCTGGTTGCGCAGCGCGGCGAGCAGCTGGGCGTTGGTGGTCATCCAGCTATCCACGGTGAGGTTGGTGGCGGCGCGCAGGCGGTCGGCGACGGCCTGGGCCTCGAAGATGTCAGCCACGGTGAGATCCAGGTTGGAGATGCCGCCGGGCAGGTCGAGCAGGCTCTGGGCCAGCGGCAGGGTAACGAACACCCAGCGGCGGTTGAGATCCTTGTTGCCGATGTCGAACACGCCGCCCACCACCAGCAGCTCGTCGCGGCCGTTGGGCAGCATCACCCGCAGCTTGTCCTCGAGGCCGATGCCCAGATCCTTGGCCAGCTCGCTGCCGATCACCGCCCGCGGGCCATCCACGGCAAAGCGGCCGGCGACCATGTATTCCTCCATGCGCACGATGCGCCGGTAGCGCTCGGCATCGACGCCCATCAGCGCCACCGACTTGTTGGCCTGCCCACGCACCGCAAAGGCCGGCCCGGTGGCCACCGGCGACACCGCGGTGACGCCTTCCATCCCCGCCGCCAGCCGGGCGATGTTCTCCCACTGGTCCACCGAGCGCAGGCGCTGGGCGCGGGGTTCGATCACCGTGGCGTAGCCGTCGGCGTCGATGGCGCGGCGGTTGGCTTCTTCGAGGGGGCGGATCACCACGTGGGCCTGGCTGCCCAGCACGCGGTCGACGATCTGCGCCTGGAGCTGGGTGATGAGCTGGGTGAGAAAGACGATCACCGCCACCCCGCCGGTGGTGCCGGCGAGGATCAGCAGGGTCTGCATGCGCCCCTCGCGCAGGAAGCGCAGGGCGACCATCGGGGCAAAGGGCAGGCGGAATTTCATTGCGCAGCCACGCCCAACGACCCTGTAGGTCGGACTTCAGTCCGACAACACCGCCACGCCGACCCACCTGCAACGCCAATCGCGTCGTGAGGCAGATGTCGGACTGAAGTCCGACCTACAGGCTGGCCTACAGCTGCAGCACACCCCGTCACTTGGTCATCCCTTGCGGAACCTGCAGGCCGCCGACCTTGGGTTTCCTCGGCGGGCGCACGCGCACCTTGTCGCCTTCCAGCGCGCCGGAGGCCGGCAGGATGGCCTGATCGCCGTCGGCAAGGCCGGAGGTGATTTCCACCTGGCCGATGCCGGCAAGGCCGAGGCCCACGTCCACCCGGGTGGCGACGCCGTCGCGCACCGCCAGCACCCACGGGCGCGGGCTGTCGGCCTCGCGCACCGCCTCGGCGGGCAGCACGAGGGTGGAATCCTTGTGGCCGGTGACGGTCTCGACGGACACGGTCATATCGGGCCGCAGGAAGGCCGGCGGCTTGCCGACCCGGAAGCGGATCTCCACCGTGCCGCGCTGGGGGTCCACCGCCGGGGCGAGGTAGTACAGCTCGGCATCGAAGGGCTGGCCGGGGAAGGCATCGGCCACGCCGCCGGCCTTCTGGCCGATCTTCAGGAAGCGCAGGTTCTTCTCGTCCACCGTGGCGTAGATGCGCGTCTCGCCGGCGTCGGCGAGCTCCAGCAGCACCTTGCCGGCGGCGGCCACGTCGCCCGGCTCGGCCTTGCGGGTGAGCACGGTGCCGGCGGACGGCGCCGTGAGGGTGAGCAGCGCGGCGCGGGCCCTGGCGTTGGCGAGCTGGGCGCGGGCCTGGTCGACGCGCGCCCGGGCGGCTTCGCGCTCGGTGCCGCCGGGCACCTGGGCGGCCAGCTGGGCGCGGGCGGCATCCACAGCGGTGGCGGCATTAGCGGCGTTGCGCAGGGCGTCGTCCACCTTGGACTGGGCATAGAAGCCCTGGGCGACGAGGCGGCGGGCGCGCTCGGCCTCGGCGTTGGCGACCTTCAGGTTGGCTTCGGCCTGGGCGAGCTGTTGGGCGGCCACCGGCTGGCCGAGTTTCTCCACCTGGGTGAGGCGCGCCTCGGCCTCGACGCGGGCGGCCTCGGCCTGGGCGACCAGCGCGGCGGCATCGTCGGCGCGTAGCCGGGCCAGCACCTGGCCGGGCACCACCACGTCGCCTTCGCGGACGGTGATCTCGAGCACCGTCGCGGCGATCGGGCTGCCGATGGCGATCCGCGCCGGCGTGGCGATGCGCCCGGTGGCGACCACCGACTGGGTGAGCGGCGCGGTTTTGACCACCGCCACATCCACGTCACGCCCGCGGGGCCACAGCACCGCCACGGCAATGGCGCCGGCCGCGGCCAGCGCCAGCATCAGGCCGCGGGCCTTCACGCCGGGTCGGCCAGCAGTTTGTCGAGCAGGGCGTGGAGCTTGGGAAAGTCCGGCGCACCTAGGTACTTCTGGACCACCCGCCCCTGCTTGTCGATGAGGAAGGTGGTGGGCGTGAGGCGCACGTCCTCGAAGCCCTTTGCAGCGGAACCGTCGGTGTCGAGGGCGACCTTGAAGGGCAGGGCGTTCTTGGTGGCGTAGTTGCGCACGTAGTCGGCCGGGTCGTAGCTCATCGCCACGGCGACGGTCTCGAAGCCCCGTGGGGCGAACTTGTTGTAGGTGTCGACCAGCTGCGGCATCTCGGCCACGCAGGTGGTGCAGGTGGTAGCCCAGAAGTTCACCAGCACCACCTTGCCGCGCAGGGCGGAGAGCGGGGTGGTCTGGCCGTCGAGGGTCGTGAAGCGCACGTCGGGGGTGGCGGGCTGGCTGCATCCGTCAAGGAATGCAACGAGCAGCACAGGGGCGACGAGGCGCGTGATAGCCTTGAGAAACATCTTTTTGTTACCGCGTTCGGCTTAGAGGAGGTTTTGCGATGCGTGCGATTCTGAGAGCTTTGGTGCTGCTTGTCATCTGTTCCCAGGCCTGGGCGCTGAGCCTGGCCGACCTCACCGACAAGGACGCCTCGGGCGGACTCAAGGAGGCCCTCGTGCAGGGTGCCGGCAAGGCCGTTGGACAACTGGGCGCCGACGGCGGTTTCCTCAACAACCCGAAAGTGAAGATCGGCCTGCCCGATAGCCTCGCGCCCCTGGAGGCCGGCCTGCGCGCCATGGGCCGCGGCAAGGATCTGGACGCCCTCATCAACAACATGAACCGCGCCGCCGAGCAGGCCGTGCCCAAGGCCAAGGCGCTGCTGGTGGATGCGGTGAAGAAGATGAGCGTCGAGGACGCCAAGAAGATCCTCTCCGGCGGCGACGATGCCGCCACCCAGTATTTCCGCGAGAAGACCTCCGCCCAGCTCACCGAATCCTTCCTGCCCACGGTGCGCGAGACCACCAGCAAGCTGGCCCTGGCCGAGCAGTACAACAAGCTCGCCGGCAAGGCCGGCGCGTTTGGCCTCGGCAAGGGCGACGACCTGAAGATCGAGAACTACGTGACCCGCAAGGCGCTGGACGGCCTCTACCTGATGATCGCCGAAGAAGAAAAGGCCATCCGCAAGGATCCGGTCGGCGCCGCCGGCAACCTCGCCAAGAAGGCCTTCGGCGCGCTCGGCCAGTAAGCCGCAGGGGCCATGCCCGACGCCGCGCCACCGTCGCCCGTCCGCCTGCTGCCGCTGGGCGACGCGGCGCTCACCGTCGAGTTCGGCTCGGCCATCGCCGACCCGATCCACGCCCGCGTGCTGGGCTTTGCCGGGGCGCTGCCGGCGCTGGCCGAACGCCATCCGGGCATCGTCGAATGGGTGCCCACCTTCCGCTCGGTGACGATCCATTTCGACCCGGATCGGGTCGATGCCGCGCAACTCGAAGCCGACCTGCTGGCCCTCGCCCGTGAAGGCCACGAAGCCAGCGCCAGCGGCACCACCTGGACGCTGCCGGTGTGCTTCGACGCCGACTGCGCACCCGATCTCGCCGACGTGGCCGCCGCCAGCGGGCTCACCCGCGAGGCGGTGATCGAGCTTCTCTGCGCCACCGAATTCAAGGTTTACATGCTGGGCTTCCTGCCCGGCTTTCCGTACATGGGCGGCCTGCCCGCGCCCCTCGAGATGCCCCGCCTCGCCACGCCCCGCCTCAAGGTGCCGGCCGGCTCGGTGGCCATCGCGGGGCGGATGGCGGCGGTCTATCCGTGGGACAGCCCCGGCGGCTGGCGCCTCGTCGGCCGCACCGCCACCCGCCTGTTCGACCCGGAAAACCCCGATCGCCCGGCCCTGCTGGCCGCGGGCGACCGGGTGCGCTGGCAGGCGGTGGGGCGCGACGCTGTGGCCTGCTGACGCTCAGACGCCCAGCCGGCGGCGACGCAACAGCCCGGCCAGCCCAAGCCCGGCGAGCGCGAGGGTGCCCGGCTCGGGGATCGCGGTGATCTTCAGGAGGTAGTCGTTGCCCCAGCCGGTGAAGGCGTCGGAAGCGTTGATGAAGGTCAGCGTGATCGGGAGCGACTCGAAGCCGCCACCACTCAGCGCGCTGGCATTCGAGTCGGTGAGGATCGTCGTCACCGTGCCCAGGAAATCATCGAAGAGGATGTCCTCTTCGTACAGCGTCAGATACAGTTTGATCGGCAGGTGGCTGAACGCCGTCGGATTGAGGTCCGTCACCGAAAACGTGACCGTCACATTGTTGCCGCTCTCGGCGTAGCTGACGTTCGTCAAGGTGGGGCCGGCGCTGGCAGCGGTCGTCGCCAGCGCCAGCGACACCGCCGCGGCAAGTTGCTTCATCATGATTTGTATCTCCCTGAATGTCATTCGGCAGGCGTTTTCCGGCCGAAGGGGTTCGATACCCCTACTTGCAGCGTAGTCATTCAGAATTCTGACCGCCCAAAACAACTGTGAATTGCAGCAAGCACCCGACTACGCTCCACCTCGAATCCCCCGGCCTCGGCGTGTCGATCCAGGACCGCGGCCGCGTGGGCCATCGCAGCATCGGCGTGCCGGTTTCCGGCGCGCTGGATCCGCGGTTCCTCGCCGCCGCCAACGCGCTGGCCGGCAATCCGCCGGACGCCGCCGGGCTGGAAGTCCTGCTCGCCGGGCCGCTGCTGCGGGCCACGGGCGGGCCGGTGCGCGTGGCGCTGGCCGGTGAGATGGACGCCCGGCACATCGACGCCGCGGGCGAACGCCGGCCGGTGGCGGCCTGGTCGACGGTCACCCTGCAACCCGGCGAGCGGTTGCAGGTGGGCAGCCCGCGGGGCGTGGGCTACCTGGCCGTGGCCGGCGGCATCCTCACCCCGCCCCAGCTGGGCAGCCGGGCGACCTACGCCCGCGCCGGGCTCGGGCTGCTGCCCGCGGCGCTGCCGTGCGCGGCCTTCGCCGGCGACGCCCCGGAATGGACCGCGCCGGCGCCGCTGCTCCACCCGGACGGCCCGATCCGGGTGATCGCCGGGCCGCAGATCGATCACTTCGACGCCGACGTGCAGGCCCGCTTCAGCGCGGACACCTTCACCGTCACCCCCGAGCGCGACCGCATGGGCCTGCGCCTTGCTGGCCCCCAGTTGCAGCACAACGCACTCGGCGCCGACATCGTGTCCGACGGCGTCACCCCCGGCACCATCCAGGTGCCCGCCGACGGCCGCGCCATCGTGCTGCTGGCCGACTGCCAGACGGTGGGCGGCTATCCCAAGCTGGCGGCGGTGATCCGCGCCGACCTGCCGCGCCTCGCCCACCTGCAGACGGGCGACGGGCTGCGCTTCCGCTTTGTGGATGCCGCCGAAGCGGCCGCCGCCCGCGCCGAAGCCGCCCGCCGGCTGACAGAATGGATCGCTGCCCTGCGCCCCCGGGGCACGGCCGGCACCGACAGCGCCGCCCTCCTCGCCGCCAACCTCGCCGGCGCGGCGATCCGTGGCGACGAAGACGACATCGAACCCCAAGCCTTCACCGCAAGCCCCACCCCATGACCCGCACACTCAACCTCAACGCCGACCTGGGCGAGAGCTTCGGCGCCTGGACGATGGGCAGCGACGCCGAGCTGCTCGCCATCATCGACAGCGCCAACATCGCCTGTGGCTTTCATGCGGGCGATCCGCTGGTGATGCGCCGCACCCTGCAACTCGCCAAGGCCGCCGGCACCGGCATCGGCGCCCACGTGGCGTTTCCGGATCTGCAGGGTTTCGGGCGCCGCCCGATGACGATCCCGCCCGCCGAGCTGGAGGCGATCATCCTCTACCAGCTGGCCGCCCTCGACGGCATGGCGCGGGTCGAGGGGCTGGCCCTGCGCCACGTGAAACCCCACGGCGCCCTGTCGAACATGGCCTGCGCCGATGCCGCGCTGGCCCGCACCGTCGCCAGTGCCATCAAGGCCTACAACCCGGCGCTGATCCTCCTCGCCCCGGCGCTGTCCGAGCTCTACAAGGCGGGCGAGGCCGCCGGCCTGCCGGTGGTGGCCGAAATCTTTGCCGACCGGGCCTATCTGGACGACGGCAACCTGGTGCCGCGCAGCCGGCCCGAGGCGATGATCCACGGCGCCGCCGCGTCCCTCGCCCACGTCTCGGCCATGCTCGACGAGCAGGCGCTGATCTCGGTGAATGGCAAGCGCCTGCCCACGCCCATCGGCTCGATCTGCGTGCACGGCGACGGCCCCGACGCGGTGGCCACCGCCCGCCATCTGCACGACGAACTGATCCGCCGCGGCTATCAGCCGGCGCCGCTGTAGGCCCTCAGTCGGGCCGCTGGCCCGTCGTCACGGGTCAGTCTGCCTTTCGGGGGCCGCGCACCCACAGCCCGATCAGCATGCCCGCAACCAGCGGCAGCGCCGCCAGGCTGCCGGCACCGACGGCCACCACTGCCGGGCCGGGGCAGTAACCTGCCAGCCCCCAGCCGATGCCGAACAGCGCGCTGCCCACCAGCAGGCGCCGATTCACCGGCCGGTGGCCCGATGCGTGGAAGGGCTCGCCCGATGCGCTGCGCCGGGTACGCCGGCCAAGGAGCAGGCCGAGGCGCGCAACGCCGATGCCGCCCACCATCACCAGCGCGAGGGACGGGTCCCAGGCCCCGGCCAGATCGAGAAAGCCCAGCACCTTGGCCGGATTGCTCATGCCCGCCACGATGAGGCCGACGCCGAAGATGAGCCCGGCGACGAGCGCCCCCGCCAGCGGGATCAGGGGATTGCGGCCGGAAGCCGCCGGGGCGCTCACAGCCCGACCCCGATGAGGTGGCGGGCGATGAACACCACCGCAAAGGCCGTGCCCATGAACACCGCCACCGCCGCCAGCGAGCGCGGCGACAGCCGGGCGAGGCCGCACACCCCGTGGCCGCTGGTGCAGCCGTTGGCGAGCCGCGTGCCGATGCCCACCAGCAACCCGGCCACGAACAGCCGGATCACCTCTGCGCTGCCCTGACCGGCCGGCGCAAACTCGCCGATACCGGGCGCCACCCAGCCGAGCACCGCCGGCGCCGCCAGCAGCCCCGCCACGAAGGCGAGGCGCCAGCCCCGGTCACCCGGCCGCCAGCGCAGCCCGCCTAGGATGCCGCTGATGCCCGCCACGCGGCCATTGACCAGCCACAGCACGCTGGCCGCCAGGCCGATCAACGCGCCGCCGGCCAGGGCGCTGCCAGGCGTGAAAGCCGTCCACGCGATGCTCATACCAATCTCCATCCGCTTACAGCGCCCATGTGTAACCCACCGTCAGCACGTCCTCGCGCAGGTGGTTGCTGGCCTCACCGCCACCAAAGCTGGCCGGGATCGACCCGTCGCCCGACACCGTGACCTTCGGCGCCCGGGTGTAGGCCGCGCTGAGCTCGCCCCCGGCCAGCCGGTAGCTGGCGCCCAGGCTGAAGTGGTTGCGCACCACACCCGGCGCCAGGATGTTGAAGAAGGTCTGGCTGGACGGCACCGGCTGCTGGGCCCGGCTCGCCCCGGCCCGCAGGGTGAGCCGCTCATCCACCGCATAGGTGGCCCCCAGCTTGACCACCGAGATGTCGTTCCAGCCGAAGCCGGCGCCGTTGTCTGCGCCCAGCTGGCCGCCGCTGAACAGCACCGACAGCGGGTTGCCCACCGACCTGACGCCGCTGTACTCGATGCGCTGCCAGTCGGCCGCCAGGGTCAGGGCCGGCGACGCCTGCCACGCGACGCCGACGCCGTAGGAGGCGGGGATGTCGAAGCCACCGTGGCCCTCGAACAAGCCCTTGTAGCGGTCGAACTCGCTCATCTGGATGCGCGACGACCAGCTCGCGCCCAGCCGCACGGTCGGCAGCACCTCGCCGATCCAGCCGAGCTTGAGACCCCAGCCGGTGGCGCTGTCGTGGCCGCGGTCGGTCACCGAGCCCGGGGCCGACGACACCGCGGCGTTGTCGAAGGGCGACAGGCCCCGCGCCGCGAAGCGCTGGTAGGCGAAGGTCACCGCGGCGCCGATGGCATGCCCCGGCGCCGGCCGGAAGGCCACCGACGGGGTGACGAAGAGCTGCGCCAGATCGATGCCGGCCTTGCCGGTTGCGCCGTAGGCCGCAAACGGGTTGCGGCCATAGTCGGTGTTCATCCCGCCGTTGCCGTACACCGCCAGCCCCAGCGCCAGCTCCGGCGACACCTGCCGCGCGTAGCCCAGCCCGGGGATGAAGAAGTTGCGCTTGCCGTTGGCGGAATAATCGCCATCGGCGCCATAGGCGTTGCCGTGGATCGAGGCGCCGCGATCAGGACGGAACAGCGAGGCCTCCACATCCAGCCGGTTGCCGACGAAGGCCGTGCCAGCGGGATTGGCGGCCGCGGCCAGCCCGTCCTGGGGCAGGGCGATGCCCACGCCAGCCACACCCTGACTGCGCACGCCGTAGCCGTGGGAGAAATATCCATTGGTTGCCGCAGCCGCGAGGGGCCAGCCGACGACGGCCAGCCCGACGAGCAGGGCCGGTGTTACGAGTTTCATGGCGAGTTTTCCTATCCGGAGAGATGTTGGGATCGAAGGCGGGCTGCCGGCGCCGGAACATCCCGCCGGCAGCCAGCCCTTTGGCCAGACCTTACCGGCGCCCCTTGGCCGGATGAACCAATAAAACCTTCGATGTTTTGCAGCAGCAGCCGAAATTGTTCTGCAGGAATTCCGTTAAAGCTGCACGGGCGCGGTATTGCGACACGCCCCCATGCCAGACTGATGAAACCAAATGGCGCAGCCCGCAACCAAAGCACAGAGCAGCGATCAGCGCCAATCAACCCGCCGGAGATCCACAACCATGGACAACGTGGCCCACATCCCGTCCTACCTGTCGGCCGAGCATCTGGGGCCCTGGGAAACCTATCTGGTCCAGATCGACCGGGTCGAGCCCCACCTGGCTGCCGACCTGCGCCCGCTGGCACCCATCCTCACCCGGCCGAAGCGGGCGCTGATCGTAGACGTTCCGATCCGCCTCGACAACGGTGAAATGGCACATTTCGAGGGTTATCGGGTGCAGCACAACCTCGCCCGCGGCCCCGGCAAGGGCGGCATCCGCTACCACCCGGACGTGACCCTCGCCGAGGTGATGGCCCTGTCGGCGTGGATGACGGTGAAGAACGCGGTGGTGAACGTGCCCTTCGGCGGCGCCAAGGGCGGCGTGCGGGTCGAACCCAAGACGCTGTCGCTGGCCGAACTGGAGCGCCTCACCCGCCGCTACGCCAGCGAGATCAACATCTTCCTCGGGCAGGACAAGGACATTCCGGCGCCGGACATCAACACCAACGAGCAGGTGATGGCGTGGATCATGGACACCTTCTCGATGAACGAAGGCAAGACGGCGATGGGCGTCGTCACCGGCAAGCCGGTCAGCCTGGGGGGCAGCCTCGGGCGCAAGGACGCCACCGGGCGCGGGGTGTTCGTGACCACCGTCGAGGCGGCCCAGCGCATCGGGATGAGCATCGCCGGCGCGCGGGTGGCAGTGCAGGGCTTCGGCAACGTGGGCGAAGCGGCGGCGCGGCTGTTTGCCGATGCCGGCGCCAAGGTGGTGGCGCTGCAGGATTCCACCGGCTCGATCCACAACCCGCGCGGGCTGGACGTGCGCGCGGCGAAAGTCTGGAGCCTTGCCCATCACACCCTCATCGGCGCCCCCGATAGCGAACCCATCGACAACGCCGACTTCTGGGGCGTGGACGCCGACATCCTGGTGGCGGCGGCGATGGAGAACCAGATCACCACCGCCAACGCCGGCCGCATCCGGGCCCGCCTCATCACCGAAGGGGCCAACGGCCCGACCAGCCCGGAGGCCGACCTGATCCTCCAGGAGCGGGGCATCACGGTGATCCCCGACGTGCTGGCCAACGCCGGCGGCGTGACGGTGAGCTACTTTGAATGGGTGCAGGACATCAGCGCGTTCTTCTGGACCGAGGAGGAGATCAACGCCCGCCTCGACCGGATCATGCGCGAAGCCTTTGCGGCCGTGTGGGATGCGGCCCGGGCCAAGGGCATCGCGCTGCGCACCGCAGCCTTCGTGCTGGGTTGCGAGCGCGTGCTCGCCGCCCACCAGATGCGCGGGCTGTACCCCTGAGCGGGGCGCGGCCTAGCGGGTTTCGAGCTTCTTGAGGCGCTTTTCGAGGCGGGCGAGGTCGTCGCGCAGGGCGGCGGTGTCGCCCGCCAGATCTTCAAGGGCGGCCTTCTTGACCACCAGCGGCTGCTCCTCGCCGAAGTATTCGACGAGGTTCTCGACCACGTTGCGGGCGGCCTGACGATGCCAGGCGGCCACGTCGCGGGCGGTGTTCACGGCCCGGTGGGCGGCGATGTCGCCGATGAGCCGCGACAGCGCCTCTTCGCCGTCCCAGCGCAGCTTGCGCAGCACGAAGCCGAGGGCGTCGGCAAAGTCGGCGTTGCCGCTGATGCGGATGTCGGCCATCAGCGCGTCGGTGCCGCCGATGGCCTTGGGCAGGGACGCCAGCGGGAGTTCGAGGGTCACGTCGGGCTCGGGCGTGGCGGATTCGGTGAAGCAGCCGCCGCCGTCGATGCCCAGGCTGAGGACGAAGGGCCTGACGTGGAACACCGCCGTGCGGCCGGCAAAGGGCGCCAGCCGCTCCCGCGCCCAGGGCGCGTCGGCGAGCAGGTGGTTGAGGCCGGCAATGGCGGGCGAAGCAAACATCTCGTGTCCTGCGCTGGAAGGTCTCAGAGCTTGTAGCCGCGGTGCAGGGCGACGACCCCGGCGGTCATGTTGAAGTATTCGACGCGGGCGAGGCCGGCCTCTTCCATCAGCGTCTTGAGGGATTCCTGATCCGGGTGCATGCGGATGCTCTCGGCGAGGTAGCGGTAGCTGTCGGCGTCGTTGGCGACCTTCTCGCCCATCATCGGCAGCAGCTTGAACGAGTAGAAATCGTAGGCCGGGGCGAGGGGCTTCCAGACCTTCGAGAACTCCAGCACCAGCAGACGGCCGCCGGGCTTGAGGACGCGGCGCATCTCGGCGATGGCCTGATCCTTGTGGGTCATGTTGCGCAGGCCGAAGGCCACCGTGACGCAATCGAAGTGGTTGTCGGGGAAAGGCAGCTTCTCGGCGTCGCACTGGGCCACGGGGAGCAGGAAGCCCTTGTCCACCACCCGGTCGCGGCCGACGGAGAGCATCGCGTGGTTGATGTCGGTGAGCCACACCTGGCCGGTGGGGCCGACCTTCTTGGCGAAGGCCAGGGACAGGTCGGCGGTGCCGCCCGCCACGTCGAGCACCTTGTCGCCGGTGCGCACGCCGGCGATCTGCACGGTGAAGGCTTTCCAGAGGCGGTGCAGGCCGAAGGACATGAGGTCGTTCATCACGTCGTAGCTGCTGGCGACGGACGAGAACACGCCGCGGACCTTGCTCGCCTTTTCGGATTCGGCCACTTGCTGGAAGCCGAAGTGGGTGGTCTTGTCGTTCATGATCGGAGTCGGGAATCGGTTGTTCAGTGGTGGTGACCGCAGCCACCGGCCTTGGGCGCGGGCGGCGGCAGGTCGGCCGGGTCGCGGCTGCCGCCTTCGGTCTCGAGGCGCAGCAGGTAGGTCTGCCACAGCTCGTCGCGGCGCTCGCCCAGGTCGTAGAGGTAATCCCACGAATACAGGCCGCTTTCGTGGCCGTCGGAGAACACCGGACGGATCGCGTAGTTGCCCACCGGCTCGACGCGCTGGATCTCGACATCGCGCTTGCCCAGCTGCAGGACTTCCTGGCCGGGGCCGTGGCCGCGCACCTCGGCGGAAGGCGAGTACACGCGCAGGAATTCGTAACTCAGCTCGAAGCGCTTGCCGTCGTCGAAGGCGATTTCCATGATGCGCGAAAGCTGGTGGAGCTTGATCTCGGTGGGAAGCGGATCGTCCTTGTGAAGGCCGGCCATGGGAGGCTCCGTCATCAAAAAATGTTCAGCCTGCAATGATACGCGAAGGCGCTTCCTTCGCCCTCCCGCCAGCGCCATCTGGCGCGCCGGATCACGCATTTCAGCCAGATGACCTGTCATGAAAAGGTAAAATAGCTGCAATAGACTGCCGGCGTCCCAGTGATTCCCACCGAGGTTTACATGCCCGCCACGATCCTGCTCGTCGAAGACGAGCCCGCCATCCAGGAACTGATCGCCGCCAACCTGATGCGTGCCGGCCACCATGTGGTGCGGGCCGGCGATGCAGAAACGGCCCAGCGCATCGTCCGCGACGCCCTGCCCGATCTGATCCTCCTCGACTGGATGCTGCCCGGCATGTCCGGCGTCGAGTTCGCCAAGCGCCTGCGCAGCGAGGAACGTACCCGCAGCATTCCGCTCATCATGCTCACCGCCCGCGGCGAAGAGACCGACAAGGTGCTGGGCCTCGAATCCGGCGCCGACGATTACATCACCAAGCCCTTCTCGCCCCGCGAGCTGGTGGCCCGCATCAAGGCCGTGCTGCGCCGCCGCGCCCCGGAAACCACCGAAGACGCGGTGGACCTGGGCGGCCTGCGCCTCGACCCCGCCACCCACCGGCTGGCCGCCGGCGGCAACCCGATCACCCTCGGCCCGACCGAGTTCCGCCTGCTGCACTTCCTGATGACCCACCCGGAGCGGGTGCACTCCCGCGCCCAACTGCTCGATCAGGTGTGGGGCGACCACGTGTTTGTCGAGGAGCGCACCGTCGATGTGCACATCCGCCGCCTGCGCTGCGCCCTCGAACCTTCCGGCCACGACAGCCTCGTGCAGACCGTGCGCGGCAGTGGCTACCGTTTCTCCACCCAGCAGGAAGCAGCATCGGTGCGATAGCCCGTGACGGAAAATCTTGCAGAAGGGGTCGCTGCAGTCCGACCCATCAGTTACATCCGCGTTGCAGTTTTGTCCGTGCTGGTCGCCATCGCCATCGTGGCGACAGCGACGGGCTTCTTTTTCGGCGCCATCGCCGGGCTGCTGGCGTTCTCGGCGCTGCTGCTCGCGGCCGGCGTCTATCACATCAACAACCTGTTCAAGCTGGTGCGCTGGCTACGCACGCCGGTGGAGCAGGCGGCTCCGCTGCCCCGCGCCTTCGGGCTGTGGGACAACGTGTTCGCCGAGGTCAATCTGCGGGCGCGCACCGCCTCGCGCCGCCAGGAACGCCTGTCCGCGGCCCTCGAACGCTTCCGCGAAGCCAGCCAGGCGATGCCCCACGGGCTGATGTTCCTGTCCGACACCAACACCATCGAGTGGGTCAATCACCAGGGCGAGCAGCAGTTCGGGCTCGACCAGACCCGCGACCAGGGCGCGCCGGTGACCAACATCGTGCGCCAGCCGGATTTCGTCCGCTACCTGAAGGAAGGCAACTACACCGAGCCGCTGACCGTCACCCTCGGGCGGCCCACCAGCCGCACGCTGATGGTCCATGTGGTGCCCTTCAGCGAGGACATGCGCCTGCTGCTGTCTGAGGACATCACCCAGGGCCAGCGCCTGGAAACCATGCGGCGGGATTTCGTGGCCAACGTGTCCCACGAGATGCGCACGCCGCTCACGGTGGTGATGGGCTTTCTCGAAACCCTGATTGACGGGCTCGAGGATCTGGAGCCGGACGACATCCGCCACTACCTGGGCCTCGCCTTCGAGCAGGCCGGGCGGATGCAGCGGCTGATCCAGGATCTGCTCACCCTGTCGGCGCTGGAAAGCGGCGCCCCGGTGGCCCACGAAGAGCCCGTGGACATCGTGGCGCTGCTGGAAGAGGTGTACCAGGAGGCGTCGGTGGTGTCTGCCGGCCGGCACACCCTCGACCTCGAATGCCCGCCCAAGGCCCACCTGCTGGGCAACGCCAAGGAGCTCTACAGCGTGTTCGCCAACCTGGCGATCAACGCGGTGCGCTACACCCCGGCGGGCGGCCACATCCGCATCAGCTGGCGCCAGCGTGGCGCGGTGGTGGATTACAGCGTGGAGGACGACGGCATCGGCATCGCGCCGGAGCACATCCCGCGCCTCACCGAACGCTTCTACCGGGTGGACCGGGGCCGCTCCCGGGAGACCGGCGGCACCGGGCTGGGGCTGGCGATCGTCAAGCACGTGCTGAGCCGCCACCAGGGCGATCTGCTGATCGACAGCGAGCCCGGCCGGGGCAGCCGCTTCACCGCCAGCTTCCCCACGCGCCGGCTGGTGAATTGACACAAAAAAGGGTGAGCCGCGGCTCACCCTTTTTGTTGGGCGATCGCCCGGCGTCAGACGTTGACGACCTCGTAGGTGGCCTGGTCGAAGTTGGTGCCGCGGGCCACCAGGTTGGTGAGCCGGACCTGGCGCGATTCGCCCTGATGCAGCTCGATCACCCGGTCGGCGTGGAACCAGCCGCCCGGCAGGACGATGGTCGCCGGGGCGCGCATCGCTGCGATCTCGGGCAGCATGAAGGCCTGGGAGAAGGGCTCGTTGGCGTTGATGTTCACCCCGGTCGGGCGCACCGCCACGGTGGACGGCAGGCCGGCCAGCAGATGGATGCCGGCCATCAGCGTGCCGTCGGGTTCGTACATCAGCCAACTCACCTGGCCCAGCAGATACTGGCTGCCGTCGCTCGGCTTGATGCCCACCAGCTGGTGGTGCTCGATGCGCTGGCCCGGGTGCTTGCGCTGGATGCGGAAGCCCGACACCGAATGATCGACCGTCTGCCAGTCGTCGAGGCCGAAGCCCCGGCGCAGCACCTCGGCTTCGGGGTTGATGACGTCGGGCACCTCGTCGTCCACCCGGGCGCCGAAGGTGATCACGTTGATGTCGTAGCGGCTGCCCATGGTCTGGCGACGGTTGGGCGGTGCGAATTCCTTGCCCGAGACCAGCAGGCAGATGCCGTCCCAGTGGGTGCAGATCTTGTTGCCGCCCTTCTTGCTGCGGCGGGGGAAGCGTCGGCCGGCGGCCGACATGCCCCACGGGCGGTAGAGCGACACCAGCAGGCGCGCGCAGGCGGGCTGGGAGCAGTCGTCACCGAGGCCCAGCGAGGCCGGCGTGGTGCCCTGCTTGAACTCGGCGAGCATGGCCTTGATCTGGGTCGCCAGCCGGTGACCGTCGAAACGGCGCATGCCGGGGCGGGCGCCGATCAGCGCGATCGGGCGCAGGCCGTGGTCTTCGGTGAGGTCGAGGCCATAGGCGCGGGCGTCGTCCTTCTCCCAGCTGGTCTGCATGATGCAATAGGGGGCGAAGCGCTGGGCCCAGCGGCAGATCCAGTTGAGCTCGCGCTGGTTGCGGCCGTAGGGGTTGGTGAGGTCCACCAGCAGCAGCGCGATGTAGGCCTCGTCGGGGCTCTGGGCCTTCCAGGTGTTGTTGAGGGGGTCGATCACCCGGCTGTGGGTGATGCCGGCCCGTTCGGCCTCGAGGAAGGCGGCATGCACGGCCTTCCAGGCGCCCGGGGGTTCGGCCCGGTGGGCGCGGAAATATTCGATGATGACCTGGCCGAGATACTGGATGCGGCGCTGGGCGAGCAGCGGCCACTGGGCGCGGAACTCGTCGCTGCCGCTGCCGCTTTCGGCGAGGCGGGCGTAGGCAGTGCTGAGGGCCGTCCACAGGCGCACCACCTGGCGCAGGGTGGCGTCTTCCTGGCTGTCGGGCGGCAGCGGGTGGGCCGCGTAGCGCGACGACATCTCGTGCTGGACGAAGGTGATCGTCTGGCGGGCGGATTCGAGGACTTCGAGCTGTTCTTCAGGGCCGAGGGGGCTGGCCAGCAGGCCTTCGAGCATCCGCACCAGGGTGGCGTGGCTCTCGGTCGCGTTGAGCGTGTGCAGGTTGCGCAGGAGCTTGCGGTACTGCTCGACACTGCGCAGATCGGGATAGGTTTGTGGGCTGTCCGCCATGGAAGGATTCTCCGGGTTCAGCCGGCAAGATGCTCGGCAATGGCGTTGCGCACGGCCAGGGCGAGACGCGCGTCATCGACCACGGGCGCCGGCGAACTGCCGCCCTTGCGCTGGACAACACCCCACACCGGCTGCGGGAAGTGGCGATCGTCGAGATAACGCGGTATCAGGTGCCAGTGTAGATGCGGAACCACGTTGCCGAAACTGGCGAGGTTGATCTTGTCCGGGCTGAAACATTCCCGCAGCGCCACCTCGACAGCCATCAGGATGTTGAAGCAGTGGCGCTGCTCGGCCGGCGACAGGTCGCTCATCTCGGCAACGTGCTCCTTCCAGATCAGGCGGCAGTAGCCGGGGTAATCCGGATCGTCGACGCGGATCACGCGGCAGCTGGCGTCCTGCCAGAGGACGTTCTCCCGCTCGGGGAAGCACAGGGGGCAGTCTTGTGGGGCGCTGGTCGGCATGGGTGGGTGAGGGCCGCGTATTTACAGGATATCCGGCGATTCTAGCCCGGATGGATCACAAAAGATCATCGACGATTCTTGCATCTTTAATTTGCAAAATTTGAGTTTTTTACCAATTTTGACATCAGCATCATCCGCAGCTCGCCGGCCCGCTCCCGGTGAAGGCGACGGTGCCCGCCGGGCCCGCATCCACCGGCTCGCCATCGACGAAGAGCATCAGCGTGCCGGGCGCGATGGTGATCCAGGATTCGTTGTCGGTAAGGGGCGTGGTGGCCACCACGGCCACCCGGTCGCCGGCGGTGGTGAGCTCGCTGAAATCCACCGTGATGTCCTGATCCTTCAGGTGGGCGCTGGCAAACGGGGCCTTGCGCACGATGTAGGCGAGCCGCGAGGCGCAGTGGGCAAACAGGAAGGCGCCGTTGGAGAGCAGGAAGTTGAATTCGCCGTGGGCGCCGATCTGGGTGGCGATCTCGCGCACGGCGGCGAAGAGCTCCGGCAGCGGCGGCTCGCCTTCGGGGAAGCGCGCCTGCAGGGTTTCCATCAGGTGGCAGAAGGCGAGCTCGGAATCCGTCTGCCCCACCGGGCGGAAATCTCCGCGCAGCTCGGGCGCGAAGCCCTTGAGGTTCCCGTTATGGGCAAACACCCAGTAGCGCCCCCACAGCTCGCGCTGGAAGGGGTGGGTGTTCTCCAGGGTGACGACGCCCTGGGTGGCCTTGCGGATGTGGGCGATGACGTTGAGGGAGTGGATCGGGTAGCTGCGCACCAGCTCGGCCACGGGCGAGGCGCTGCTGGCCTGGGGGTCGAGAAACAGGCGCACCCCGCGGCCCTCGAAGAAGGCGATGCCCCAGCCGTCCCGGTGGACGTCGGTGAGGCCGCCGCGGGCCTGAAATCCGGCGAACGAAAAGCAGATGTCCGTCGGCGTGTTGCAGTTCATTCCAAGTAGCTGGCACATGATGGAGATCGAGTTGGCCGCCAGGCCCTTGACCCCGATGCCGGGACGCTCAGAATGGCGCCTGAACTTCCCGCGCGGGGCTGCCGTAAGCGGCTTCAAACCTACGGATACAAAAATGACAAGCCTAACCTTAGCCGACTACGCCGACCAGATCGCTGCCGCGGGTCGCCTGCTTTCGACCGCACGGCGCATCCTGTTCATCACCGGCGCCGGGCTGTCGGCCGATTCGGGCCTGCCCACCTACCGGGGCGTGGGCGGATTGTACGAAGGCGCCCTCACCGACATCGGCCTGCCCATCGAACAGGCGCTCTCCGGCGCGATGTTCGCCCGCCGCCCGGACATCACCTGGCACTACCTGTCGCAGATCGAATCGAGCTGCCGCGGCGCCCATCCCAACGCCGGGCACTTTGCCATCGCCCGGCTCGAGGCGCTCCACGGCGGCGTCACCGTGCTCACCCAGAACGTGGATGGCTTTCACCTGGCCGCCGGCTCGCGCAACGTCATCGAGATGCACGGCACCCTGCGCCGGCTGCGCTGCATCGACTGCGGCCGCGCCCGCCACGTGGACAACTACGCCGGGCTGGCGATCCCGCCCGACTGCCCCCACTGCGGCGGCGTGCTGCGGCCGGACGTGGTGCTGTTCGGCGAGAGTCTGCCCGACCAGGCCGTGCATCGCTTCGAGCAGGTGCTCAAAGCGGGGCCGGACCTCATCATCTCGGTGGGCACCGGCAGCGGCTTTCCGTACATCGCCGGGCCAGTGGTGTGGGCCATCGAGAACGGCATCCCGACCATCGAGATCAACCCGGGCGGCACCCCGCTTTCCGAGCGCGTCAGCTTCCGGTTCCGGCTGCGCGCGGCCGAAGCGCTGCCGGCGCTGCTCGATGCCGCCGGCTACAGCCTCGACAGCGGCCGCGACGCCGCCGGATAGGGCTCGACTACGGGTTTCGCGCATCGCCACATGCGCCTAGAATCGCCGGTTTCGTCCTGCCGGTGCCACCTTGGAACTCGCCCGCCTCCTCGCCCAGATCGATGACACCCTGCTGGGCGAACTGTTCTCGGCCAACGCCCTGACCCGCGCCCGCGGCTACGTGGGGCGGGTGCGCAACCTCGAGACCGCCGGCAACCAGATCCAGGCCCTCGTGCAGGGCACCGAGCCCATCCCCTACCGGGTGACGGTGCGGGTCGATCGCAAGGAGTTCTTCGGCAAGAGCAGCGTCGAGCTCACCACCCGCTGCACCTGCCCGGTGGGCAACCGCTGCAAGCACGCCGCCGCGGTGATCCTCGCCGCGCGCCGCCCGGGCGCGTTGGTGGACAAGCCCCGCGCCGAGATCCTCAACTGGGCAAAAACACTCCGTGAGCGAGTCGACAAGGCCACCGCCCCACGCAAGGCGGCCACCGCCAAGGAAGGTATCTTCTACCTGTGCTCGGCGTGGCTCACCGAGGACATCGAGTTCAGCCTGCTCAAGGCCCGCCTCGGCCCGAATGGCGACCCGGTGGGCGCCATCGGCGAGTGGTACAACTACGAACAGGCACTCCTCAAGCCGCCGTCCTTCGTGCGCGACGAGGACATGCAGGTGTTCCGCCTGCTGCGCGAGACGAGCCGGCGCGGCGGCGGCTACGGGCGCCCGGCCCTGCGCGGCACCGAAGGCCGCGAACTGCTCGAAGCCGCCCTCGCCACCGGCCGCACCTGCGTGGCGCTGGACGACAGCGGCCGAATCAGCCCGATCGTCGCCGGACCGGCCCGGCCGGGGCTGCTCGAATGGGCCCCGGTGGATGGCGGCCTGAAGGCCCGGCTGGTGGTCGAGCCCGCCGCCCAGCTGGTCATCCGCACCGATCCGCCCATGTACCTCGACGCCACCCGCGGTGAGGCCGGCCGGGTCGCCATCGACGGCGGCGCGGCGATCAACGAGGTGCTCGCCCTGCCGCCCCTGTCGACGGTGGAGCTACCCGTGGTGGCCCGCGCCCTGTCCCAGGTCGCGCCCGATCTGCCCGCGCCCCAGCAGCCCGGCGCCGCCGCGCTGCCGCTCCTCGACGCCCCCTGCCAGCCGCTGCTCCACCTGCAGACCCTGCAGTGCTGGAGCTGGCGCAAGCACCGGGGCTACGGCGTCGACTTCGCCGGGCGCAACTACGACGTGGCAGTGCCCGCCTTTGCCTACGGCGAGGCCCGCTTCGAACCCGGCTCGATCCACGACGTGACCGCCCTGCCCGACGGCCGCGCGGTGCGCGTCAAGCGCGACCCGACCCGCGAAGAGGCCGCCTGGCGGGCGCTGCTTGGCGCCGGCTTCCAGCCCGTCAAGCCGGCCTGGCTGGTGACCACCGGCCCGCGCCCGGAAGGCATGCTGGGCCTGGAGAGCGAAACCCACTGGAGCCACTTCTTCACCCTCACCGCGCCGGCGCTGCGGGAGGCCGGCTGGCGGATCGACTGCCCGAAGGATTTCCGCCACCGGGTGCTGACACCCACCGACTGGCACGTGGACATCGCCGACGCAGACACCGACGAAGGCGAAGGCAACGGCTGGCTGCAGGTGTCGCTGGGCATCGAGGTGGACGGCCGGCGGATCGACCTCGCGCCAATGCTCCACGCCGTCTTCAAGCAAGACCCGCGCTGGCTCGACCGCAAGCAGCTCGAAGCCATCAGCGACGACGCCCGGGTGCTGGTGCAGCTCGACGAAGGCGAACGCGTCGCGCTGCCCGCCGGGCGCATCAAGCCCCTGGCGCGCACGCTGGTGGATCTCTTCGACAGCCCCTCTGCGAGCATCAAGGTGTCGCGCTTCGACGCCCCACGCCTCGCCGAAGCCCTGGGCGAAGGCTGGCAAGGCGACGCCCAGGCGGTGCTCGACAAGATGATCGAGCGCATCCGCGGCGCTGGCCAGATCGCCCCGGTGGCCGCGCCCGAAGGCTTCGCGATGGCCCTGCGCCCCTACCAGCTGGAAGGCCTCGCCTGGCTGCAGCACCTGCGCGCCCACGGCTTCGGCGGCATCCTCGCCGACGACATGGGCCTCGGCAAGACCGCCCAGACCCTCGCCCACCTGCTCACCGAGAAGCACGCCGGCCGGCTCGACAAACCCGCGCTGGTGGTGCTGCCCACGTCGCTGGTCTTCAACTGGCAGCGCGAGGCCGAGCGCTTTGCGCCGCAGCTTCGCGTGCTCAACCTGCGCGGCACCGGGCGCGCTGCCAATTTCGAGAAGATCCCGGCCCACGACGTGTGCCTCACCACCTATCCGCTGCTGTGGCGGGATCGGGAGCAGCTTGCCGCCCACGCCTACCACTCGCTGATCCTCGACGAAGCCCAGACGGTCAAGAACGCCGCCAGCCAGGCCGCCCAGGTGGTGCGCACCCTCCGGGCCGAGCACCGCCTGTGCCTCACCGGCACGCCCCTCGAGAACCACCTGGGCGAGCTGTGGAGCCAGTTTGATTTCCTGCTGCCGGGCTTCCTGGGCGACACCAAGGATTTCGCCGCCCGCTGGCGCACGCCCATCGAGAAGCGCGGCGACACCGTGCGCCGCGAGATCCTCGCCCGCCGCATCGCCCCCTTCATCCTGCGCCGCCGCAAGGAAGAGGTCGCCAAGGAGCTGCCGCCCAAGACCATCGTCGTGCGCAGCGTCGAGCTCGAAGGCCGCCAGCGCGATCTGTACGAAACCGTGCGCGCCACCATGGACGAGCGCATCCGCGACGAGATCGCCGCCCGCGGCTACGCCCGCAGCCAGATCGTCATCCTCGACGCCCTGCTCAAGCTGCGCCAGGTGTGCTGCGACCCGCGCCTCATCCACACCGACGCCGCCGCCAAGGTGAAGGAACGCGCCAAGCTCGACCTGCTGATGGACATGCTCCCCGAGCTGGTGGAAGAAGGCCGCAAGCTGCTGCTGTTCTCACAATTCACCACCATGCTGGGCCTCATCGCCGCTGAACTCGACGCCCGCAAGATCCCCTACGTCACCCTCACCGGCGACACCACCGACCGCGAAACCCCGGTGCGCCAGTTCCAGGACGGCCCGGTGCCCGTCTTCCTCATCAGCCTCAAGGCGGGCGGCGTGGGCCTCAACCTCACCGCCGCCGACACGGTGATCCACTTCGATCCCTGGTGGAACCCCGCCGTCGAAAACCAGGCCACCGACCGCGCCCACCGCCTCGGCCAGACCAAGGCGGTGTTCGTCTACAAGCTGGTGGTCGCCGGCTCCATCGAAGAGAAGATCCTTGCCCTGCAGGAAAAGAAAGCCGACCTCGCCGCCGGCATCCTCGCCGAGGATCACGAAGGCACGGTGAAGTTCGGCGAGGACGACATCCGCGCCCTGCTGGCCCCGCTGCCCGAGGTCAAGAGCGAGGCGAAGAAGCCCGGGCGGCCACGAGAGGGTTAACCGCACTCATGAACCGCGCCTGACAGCCGATATCACCGTGGGCGCGACGCATCCGTCGCGCCCACGGTGATTCAGGCGGGAGGACCGGCGCGCATCCGCGCCCCCGCATCAGTTGAAGTGGGGATTTGCAATGTTTCGAACGCTCAGCGTAAGAAAACAGCTGTTGGCGGTGGCGGCGGTGGTGGTCGCCTTCTTTTTCTACCTCGCCTCCATCGTCTGGGAAGAGACGCAGACCATCACCGAAGCCGCCGACGGCATGGGCCAGGGAAAGGACGTGATCGCCGACGTGATGCCGCCGCCGCTCTACGTGCTCGAAGCCCAGCTTGCCGCGCTCCAGCTCCTGAATGCCTCGCCCGAGCAACACGAATCCCTGTTCAGGACACTGCAGGATCTGAAAGCCGTCTATGACGAGCGGAACGCCTACTGGACCACCCGGGCGCTTGACCCGACGGTGAAGGCGGCGCTCCTGAGCACCCAGAAGGAAACCGCCGACGCCTACTGGGCGCTGCGGCTGGGCGACTACGCCGCGGCCGCCCGCGCCCACGACACAGCCCGACTGGAAGCGCTGACGCCGGATCTCTGGCAGCGCTACCACACCCACCGCAGCGCCGTGGACGCCACGGTGCGGCTCGCCACCCAGTACGCCGATCACACCGCGGCAGGCCTCGCGCAGACGGCCGCCGATTCGCGCCTTTACGCCTCGGTGCTGACCCTGCTGGGCGCGCTGGTCGCCGGCGCGCTGATGCTCGTGAGCGCACGTTGCATCCTGTGCCGCCTGGGCGGAGAGCCCCTGGCCATGCAGAAGGCGGCGCGCCAGTTTGCCTCGGGCGACCTCACCGCCGTCCTGGAGCCCGAATGTGGCGGCGAGGACAGCCTGGCCGCCTCCCTCGTCCTCCTGCGCGACAACCTGCGCAACACCATCAAGATGCTGACGGAGGAGCGGGCGCGGCTGCGCACCCTGCTCAACACCCTCCCCGATCTGGTGTGGCTGAAGAGCCCGGATGGCGTGTTCATCGCCTGCAACGAGAAATTCGAGCGCCTCGTGGGGGCCGGCGAGGCCGACATCATCGGCCACGTGGACCACGACTTCTTTCCCCCGACGCTGGCCGACGCCTTCCGCCAGCGCGACGCCGAGGTGATCGCCAGCGGCCAGCCCAGCGTCACCGAGGAGACCGTCACCTACCGGCACGACGGCCACGAGGAGATTCTCGAAACCATCCGCACGCCGATGCGCGACGCCGCCGGCCGCCTGATCGGCGTGCTGGGGCTGGCGCGGGACATCACCCACATGCACCGGCTGATGGACGACCTGACCGCGGCGCGCCTCGAAGCCCAGCGCTCCAGCCGCGCCAAGAGCACCTTCCTGGCCAACATGTCCCACGAGATCCGCACCCCGATGAACGCGATCATCGGCATGGCCGATCTGGCGCTGGCGACCGAGCTCAGCCGCAAGCAGTTCAACTACATCAGCAAGGTCAAGGTGGCCTCGGAGAGCCTGCTGAACATCATCAACGACATCCTCGATTTCTCGAAGATCGAGGCCGGCAAGCTCACGATGGAGAAGTCGCCCTTCGTCCTCGACACCCTCTTCGACCAGCTCTCCGGCGTCGTGGCGCTGCGCGCCGAAGAGCAGGGCGTCGAGCTGCACTACGACATCGGCGACGATTCGCGGGTCCTCGAAGGCGACCCCTTCCGGCTGGGCCAGGTGCTGATCAACCTCGTCACCAACGCGGTGAAGTTTTCCGCCGGGGGCACCGTGCTGGTCAAGGCCGATACGGTGGCCGTGGGCGACGACGAGGTGGAGCTGCGCTGCTCGGTCGCCGATCAGGGCATCGGCATGAGCCCCGAGCAGGCTGCCAGCCTCTTCCAGCCCTTCACCCAGGCCGACTCGTCCACGACCCGCCAGTACGGCGGCACCGGCCTCGGCCTGTCGATCAGCCGCCAGCTGGTCGAGCTGATGGGCGGGCAGATCCGGGTCGAGAGCGGGCTGGGCCAGGGCAGCACCTTCCAGTTCAGCGCGCGCTTCAAGACCCTCGGCCCCGACCGCCGCCTGGGCATCGCCCAGTTCGGCGCCCGCCTCGCCGAGCACGCCCACCGGCCCGTCCTCATCATCGACGACAACCCCATCGCCTGCGCCATCCTCGAACGCATGATCAGCCAGCTCGGCCTGCGCACCGAGGTGGTCATGAGCGGCAGCGACGCGCTGAAGAAGATCGAGCTCGAATCCCCGCCCGACTACCTGATGTTCCTCGTGGACTGGCGCATGGCCCGCCTCGACGGCGTCGAGACGATCCGCAAGCTCAAGCGCCGCTACCGCAGCCTGGGCCGCACGGCGCCGCCGATGATCCTCGTCACCGCCTTCAGCCACCACGAGGAGATCGACCAGATCAGCAGCGAGATCGACGGGCTCCTCGCCAAGCCGGTGAGCGCCCGCCACCTCTACGTCGAGATGGCCCACTGCCTGGGCCTCGCCGACGACGCCCCCCACGACGGCGAACGCCGCCAGCCGCGGGTCGCCAACTGGTCGCGGTTCCGCAACCTGGACATCCTTGTCGTCGAGGACGTGGAGGTCAATCGCGAAGTCATCGGCGAACTGCTGGCCACCTCCGGGCTGGTGGCGCGCTTTGCCAAGGACGGGCAGGAAGCGCTGCTGGCCGTCGAGGAGCGCTGCCCCGACCTGATCCTGATGGACATCCAGATGCCGGTGATGGACGGCTACGCCGCCACCCGGCGCCTGCGGGAGATTCCGGCCTATCGCGACGTGCCGATCATCGCCCTCACCGCCAACGCCCTGCTCGACGAACAGGAGAAATGCCTCGCCGCCGGGATGAACGCCCACGTGGCAAAGCCGGTGCGGATGGACGCCCTGTACGACGAGATGGCCCGCTGCCTGCCCGATCACGAGCCCGGCGACCCGCTGGAGCATGACGCCCCCGGCGACGCGCCCGCCGCGCCGCCTGCCCACCCCGCCGTGCCCGGCATCGACGTCGCCGTGGGCCTCAGCTACGTCAAGAAGATCGACCTCTACCGGCGCCTGCTGGCCAAGTTCCGCGACACCACCGGGCGCCGCTTCGAGCCCGACTACACCCGCGCCCTCGCCGCCGACGACTGGGAAACCCAGGCCCGCCTCGCCCACTCAATGAAGGGCGTCGCCCAGACCCTGGGCGCCTACGACCTCGGCGAGGCCGCCGCCGCGCTGGAGGTAGCCGTGAACCAGCGAGACCGCCAACGCGTCGCCGAGCGCTTTGCCCTCACCCGGGAAGCCCTGGGCGTGGTCCTTGCCGGGCTGGAAGACCTGAAGGACTGGTAAGCCGCGGGGCGATCACGGCCCCGCCTGGCTGCCCAGCCACTTCAACAGCGCTTGGTAGAGCCTGTCGGGATCGACGGGCTTCGACACGAAGTCGTTCATGCCCGCCTCCCGGCAGCGCGCCTCGTCCTCGACAAAGGCATTGGCCGTCAACGCCACCACGGGAATGCGCTCGCCGCCATCCAGTTGCCGGATGATCCGGGTCGCCGTCACCCCGTCCATCCTGGGCATCTGCATGTCCATGAGGATCAGGGCGTACGTCCCCGCCGGCGCGCTGCGGACCATGGTCACGGCGACTTCGCCGTTCTCTGCCAGGTCGCAGACCAGGCCCGCGTCCTCCAGAATTTCCTGGGCAACCAGCTGGTTGATCTCGTTGTCCTCGGCCAGCAGGATGCGGGCCCCGGCAAACTTCTGCTGCAACTGGGCAACGACCTCGCTTTGCGGGGCGAGGTCGGCCTCATCGCACGCCTGGCTAGCCTTCTTCAGGCTTGCCGTGAACCAGAAGGTGCTGCCTTCACCCAGCACGCTTTCGACCCCCGCATCGCCGCCCATCAGCTGCGCCAGCCGACGGGCGATGGCCAGCCCGAGCCCGGTTCCGCCGTAACTGCGCACCGTCGAGGTATCGGCCTGTTCGAACGGCGTGAACAAGCGGCCCAGGGCCTCGCGGGAAATGCCGATGCCCGTGTCGATCACCTCGAACCGGATCTGGATCGACTCGTCCTCCTCGTGCTGCCGGAGGGTCCGGATGGTCACCGAACCCGTCTCGGTGAACTTCACGGCGTTGCTGACCAGGTTGAGCAGGGTCTGGGTCAGGCGCGTCAGATCGCCGAGCAACTGCTGCGGCAGCAAATCCACCTCGGTCCTGAGCTGGATGCCCTTGGCCTTGGCCGATTCCGCCACCATCGAGCACACATTGACGGCCAGCACGCGCACATCCACCGGCTCTTCCGACAGCTTGATCTTGCCGGCCTCGATCTTCGAGAAATCCAGGATGTCGTTGATGATGCCCAGCAGATGCTTGCCGGCCGCCTCGATCTTCACCAGCTTCTCGGCCGTATCCGGCTCCTGGGGCTTGCGGCGCAGCAGGCCCGAGAGCCCCAGGATCGCGTTCATCGGCGTCCTGATCTCGTGGCTCATGTTGGCCAGGAAGTTTCCTTTCGCCAGATTCGCCGCCTCGGCGGCCCGCTTGGCATCGGTCAGGGCCGCAGTACGCTCATCGACCATCGCCTCCAGGTGGTTCCGATGGCGCTCCAGCTCCGCTTCCGCCACCTTCAGCTTCGTCACATCCACCGCCACCCCCACCCACAAATCCCCCTGCGGGCCGGGAATCGGTGCCGAACGCACGTGCAGCCATACCTGCCGCCCGTCGGCAGCGTTGAACAGCAGCACGCCCGAATACTGCGTCCGCTCGCGCATGCAGTACGCCTCGTCCTCCCGGTAGCGGGCGTAGGAATCCGGCGCCATCAGGGCAAACAGCGGCTCCGCATCCTCCATCAGGTCGGCCGCATGGAGCCCGAGCATCTTCTCGATCCCCGCGCTGATGTACCGGAAACCCCGCCGGCCTTGCCGCAGCTCGAACTGATAGACGAAACCATCCGGCAGGTTGTCGCTGAGGGCGCGCAGCTGCGCCTCGCTCTCCCGCAGATGGGCCTCACTCTCCGCGTGTTCGTGTTCGATGCGCTGGGAATTCATGCTGATGAGGGTCAGCGTCACCAGCTGCACGGTCAGGATCTGCGCCAGCGCGTAGAAGCTGCCAAAGCCCTTCAAGGCCTCGAACGCCGTGCTGGTGTTCGGGTCGATGAACTGCTGGCCGATGCGCACGAACGAAAGGACGCCATACACCACCAGCCACACCGCCAGCATCACGTCGTTCGACCCGAAGTACTTCGGCCGGAACCGCAAGGTGAGGGCCGCCGTCGTCAGGCTCAGGATGCCCGTCAGGGTGCAGTAGATGAGGATCCGCGTGTCGAGATGGGCCGGATCCAGGCTGAAATAGCCGAACACGCACAGGAAACCCAGCGCGAACAGCGCCTCCCAGCGATAGCTCACCTTCAGCCCGCGAAAGATCACCATGCCGCGCAAGAGCAGCACCAGGCCACCCAGCAGCAGCCCGTTGCGCATCACCGCCACATACCAGACCTTCGGCAAGGCCCCGGGCACCAGCATCGCCGCCCCGAGGGCCAGACACGCCACCCCCACCGTCCAGAAACCGAAGCCCGGATACGTCTTGCGGGTGCGCCAGGCCACGAACATCACGAGCGCCGCCGCCGCAGAAAGCAGCGCGTTGGTACTCAGCAGGGTGGCTGTATCCATCGGGTGCACCTATCTTCTGATCGAGCCGCAACTCGACGGACCAATCCGGAACCTCGCCGCATCCCGGCCCGCACCAGCCGGGTTTCCTTCAACGGAGTGGATACGCCGGCACGCTGATTGGTTCTCGCCACCACGCACTTCAGCCACGCGGCAAGGAGGCTTAACGGCAGCAAGCGGCGGTGCCTTACAGGAAAGGACCGAAATCGCGAGAGGTAGGGCGGCGATGCCGGTGCTGATACCGTCTTCACGTAGCCCGCGGGTGGAAGCCCGCCGTCGAAAACCAGGCAAACGACCGCGCCGCATGCATCCTCGCCGAGAATCACGAATGCACGGTGAAGTTCGGCGAGGACGACATCAAGGCACCTCTGGCGCCGCTGCCGGAGAAGGGAACGGGGATGGAGAAGAAGGCAAGGAAGTAGGTCGCTTGTTGCGGCTCAACCCGACGTCTCGCTATTCACTAACCCGCAGAGTCGCGGCAACTACCTGACTCACCCCAAACCAAACCGTGACAGTGCGCATCACAGCAACTTCTCAAGCTTTGCCGAGACAATACCAAGAATAATCGAGAAAACTGAACTGACAGCAATCTTTCGAAAGACAGCAGCTTTTCTGTTTTTATAATCAGAAATAAGATTAGCGTCCCCCTTGTTTAGTTTCAAATAAGAAAGAACCGGAAAGCTATCGACTGCCTCTTCAAGAAGAGTACCTACAGCTCCAGCGAGAGGAACGAGAATCAAGGCCCCACCCGCGTACACAACGAAAAATCGCGCCCAGACATCTGGCTGCGCCGACGAACCAAAGTACGTTGGAATGGCCTGAAAGGCAAACCACGTTATGAGCGACCCAACGCTCAACTTGGCGACCCCAGGAATATACTCGGACCATCGTCTCAATTTATTCAGCCAATAAATTGGTGGAGATTTCTGACAACCTCTAATCCACTCATCAAAAGCTTCAACAAACCCTCTCGCTATTACGTAATCAGCGTAATCAATAGTAACTTCAGCCGTATTTACCGCGACAAATGCAGCAAGCCGTCCCCTCATGAAGGGAGGAGCCTCCTCATCAATTTGCTTAAGCAGCGCCACCCTGGATGCCAGACGAATTGAAACCGTATATTCCTGAGGCCTCCTCAATCCATAAGGAATAATAGAAAAACTATATTTCAGCACGAGATTGACGGTAGGACTAGCTGTACTAGAATTGTATGCACGGAACCGCTCAAAGGAGGTGAATTGCTCTTTGCGCTCCATTTCGTGAAAAACCGATACGACTTCATTGCTAGCTACAATTTTGTGAACATCACACAATTGCTGAATTTTTATATTCAGTTGCTCAACATCAGAAAAATCAATCAAAAGATTATCCGAATAGCGTTTTCTTATCTGCTCTGTCCGGCCAGTTACTTGGTGATAAATATCCTGATACGTCTTTAGAGTTACATTCCCCCCAGTCTCGCCAACTTGAATAACACCGAGATTTTCATCTCCATTATCCGAATGCTCGATTAACTCACCCATTTAGAGACTCCAACTATTAACAACGTCCATATGAAATTTCATCAACTGCACTTTGAATATAAACCCGTCGACCTACGAAAGGACTTCCCCCCCTCCGACCGGGAAAGTCCTTTCGTAGGTCGATCTCTGACGTGGGTATGGCGGTCAGAACCCCCCTCAAAACCTCCACGTCCCCTCCACGATATACGCATCACTCACATGCGCCCCCGTGTGCATGTGCCAGCTTCTGGCCCATCTGAATTCAATCTCGGCGTTTTCCGACAGGTCGAAGCTCGGCCCCAGCCTTAGCTTGTGCAGATCGTGGCCCTTGCCGGCTTCGATGGCGCGTTGGTGGCGGTAGCCGAGCATGAGTTCGACGGGGCCGAGGGCGTAGCGGAAGCTGGGTTCGGCGTACCAGTAGAAATACTTTTCATCGCCCTGCACGGCGTGGCCGGCGAGGGCGCGCAGGACGAGGCGGGAGTCGGGGCCGAGGGTGAAGTTGTGGCGCAGGCGGAGGGCGAGCTTGCGCTCGGTGCTGCGCTCGCCGCTGTCGTGTTCGTGGGCGCCTTCGATGAGGGCTTCGACCATGTGCACCCACGGGTTGTCGAGCGTGATGCCCGGCACGAGGGTGAGGCTGCGGCTTTGCCAGGCGTTGCGGGCGCCGTTTTCCAGTTCGTATTCGATGCCGAGCTTGGCCTTGCCGGGTTCGTTCTCGTCGGCCGGGGCGATGCCCGGCCATAGCAGCAGGGCCAGGCTGGCGACGGCCGGGGCGAGTGCGCGCCAACCTGAGTGCAGATGCGTCATGGGTTTCCGTTTCCGGGCCGGGCTGCCCGCTGTATGTCGAGCGCGGCGCCGGGGGCGGCCGCTACCTGATCAGGCCATTGTAAGAGGGAACGGAAACAGTGCGCCCTGGATGGTTCTAGTGGAGGGTTGGTTTGTCGCGGGGCGGGGCGATGGCCTCCAGGCCAGCGTCGCCGTCGGGACTGTCTTCAGCGCTGCGGCTGCGCACACTGACAAAGCGGCCTTCGCGCAGGGCTTTCAGGGCTTCGTCACGCGTTTTGCGGGCGGCCTCATAGGCTTCTTCGATCTCGCGTTCAGCCTCCTGAGCGACAAGCATCTCTTCGTAGGCGACGGTGAGGGCGTCGATGCTGGCTTGGAGTTGGGCACGCTTTTCGGGGGGCATGGCCTGAAGGCGGTGTAACAGCTCGATGTCTTCCTCGATCTGCTCGTCGGTGGGCGCCTCAATGGATTTGGGCTTGGACATACGTCCTCCTGGGGGGTGGAACACGACGGGTGGCGGGGCTGCGCAGGCTCGGCACGACGAACGGTGGCGCAGGTGTGCGCCATCGGCGCCAACCACACCCCGGCGGGTGGGCGAGTGGTGGTTCACCTCGGGCTTTACGGTGATACGCCGCGCACGGAAATCAAAAAAAACGGCGGCGTAACGGCCGCCGTTGCCAAAAACCGCCCCGCGCCAAGGAGTAGGTACGCGAGGCAGCACGGACTCAGTGGTTGCCGGGCGCGGCGCTGGCGTCGCCGTCGGCCTTTCTGGCGGGGCTGCTGTGACGGGCGTAATCGGACTTCTTCTTGATGCCCAGCGACGCCAGCTCGTTGGAGCTGACCCCATAGATGACGCGCACTTCGTTCTTGGCGCCGAGGATGACGTTGCGCAGGGCGCGGCGGCCTTCCATCACGGCGTCGCGGGCGGCGGCGAGGGCGTTCTCGGCCAGCAGCACGTCTTCTTCGGCGGCGAGCAGCTCGTTGTAGGCGGCGGTGGCGGCCTCGACGCTGTGGGCGGGGTTGTGGGGGGTGTAACCGGGGATGGCCTTGAGGGCGAGATAGGAATCGATGTCGGCGTCGGCTTCCTGGGCGGTGACCCGGGTGTCAGGCTTGATGTTGGACATGCTGCCTCCTGTGGCGGATGGGGTGGTCTGGACGCATCTACAGTACAGCGATGTTAAATCAATATGCCATTTACAGTAAAGACCAATGTACTACCTGTACGCCATTTTAATGATCTGCGGGATGGATCGCCGGGTGCGGATGGCCGAACACTGCCCCGGCGGCCGACGAAAGCCTGCCGGGGCATGAGCACCCACTGGGGGCCAGGGACGAAGAGGCGGCAGCGGCAGAAACGCAGTTTCGGCGCCTGAAACGGCGTTGCGGGGGCAAGAAACTCGATTTCGCGGTCTGAAACCGAGTTTCAGGCGCTGAAAGCACGATGATGGCGCCCGAGACCTTCTTTCAGCGCGTGAATCATGGTTTCTGGGCCGGGAAACATCGATTCACGCGCTGAATCGGAGTTTCTCGGCGCAAAGATCAACATTCTTCCGCTGTATTTGTGGTCTTCGCGCAGAACCGTCGGGGGCTTGCGTGCCGCACCCGACGCCGTGCCAGGCGATCAGGGCGCGAGCTGGCGCACGAGCCGGAATCCACCGCTGGTGAAGCGCATGTCGGCATACTCTCGACCGCGGTTTGCCAGGCGTACGACATCGGGGGTGCTGCCCCGCATGGCCCGCCGGACTTTGGTGAAGCCCGTCTCCCAGACATTGCCGTGCGTGTCGTACAGGGAGAACTCGTTGGGGTAAAGCGGGCGGACGGGCAGGGCGCCCTCGCCCTCGCGCGGACGTTCTTTTTGCGGCGCGCTGCATCCGGAAGCGGCCGGGCTGCGTATCCTTGATTGGGAACGCGGAAGCCGGGCAGACCAGCCCGCCGCGATGGCCAGACGGGCCATGCAGGACGATGCCGCCGGCACCGGCAGGAAGGAGCACGAGGCATGATCGACGACATTCAGCCGGCCTTTGCGGCTGAGGCAGCAGCCCTGAACCCGGGCTTGCTGGAGGCCGCGGACGAGACGAGCGGCAGCGGCAGCGCGGATCTGTGGTCGGCGGCGCCGGACACCGCCGAGCTGGTGGCGCTGATCGCGCGCATCCAGCGGGAGGACGACGCCGCCCTGGGCGCGCTCTACGACCGGACCAGCGGACGGGTGTATGGGCTCGCTTTGCGCATCGTGCGCACGCCTGCCGCCGCCGAGGAGATCGTGGAGGACGTGTTCTTCCAGATCTGGCAGCAGGCGGCGCGCTACGACCCGGCCCGCGGCCGCCCGCTGGCCTGGATGCTCACCATTGCCCGCAGCCGGGCCCTGGACTACCTGCGCCGCGCCGATCCGGCCACGCTGCACCCGGAGCCGGAGATCCTGATGCGGCCCGACGACGCCGACGAAGCCGCCCTCAATCCGCAGAACCTGCTGTCGGCGTGCCGCAACCACGCCCTGCTCCACGCCGCGCTGGCGGCCCTCGATCCACTGCCCCGGCAGCTGCTGGCCCTGGTGTTCTTCCGTGGCCTGACCCACGAGGAAGTCGCCGAGCAGGCCGGCCTGCCCCTCGGCACCGTCAAATCCCACGTCCGCCGCGCCCTGCTCAGCCTGCGCGGCACCCTGGCCGCCACCATGGACCGGAGCCTGACCTGATCATGGACACCAAACATCTGCTCGACCCCGATGACCCGACCACCGCCCGCGAGGTGGAGGACGGACTGCTCGAATCCCTCGGTCCGGTGCACTTTCCGCCCAAGCGCGCCGAGGCGGTGAAGCTGCGCCTGTTCGACCGCATTCGCGCCAGCCGCGAGGCCGGCAAGGACTTCATCCGCATCCGCTTTGACGAGGGCGAATGGGAGAGCCTTGTGCCGGGCGTACGCGTCAAGCGCATGCAGGGCGATCGCCGCGCGGCGCTGCTCGAACTGCAGCCCGGTGCGGCGATCCCCTTCCATCGCCACCATGAAGACGAAGAGTGCGTGGTGCTGCGCGGGCGGGTGGAAATGGGCGAGATCAGCGTCGGCCCGGGGGACTACCACCTGGCCCCGTCGGGCAGCCGACACGGCATCGTCCGCTCGGCCGGGGGTGCGCTGATCTACCTGCGCGGCACGCCCATCGGCCATCCGCTGGCCCTCGCCCGGGACATGATCACCGCCCTGCTGCCCGGCGAGGACGTCGTGCCGATGACGATCCCGCGGGATGAAGGGCCGTGGGCGCACCACGCGCCGGGGGTGGATCTCAAGCTGCTGCGCGAAGAGGGCGGTCGCCGCTCGATGCTGCTGCGCCTCGAACCCGGCGCCCGGGCCGATCTGGCCTTCGGGGCGGCCGACGACTGCCTGCAACTGGAAGGCGAAGTCAGCGTGGACGAGGTGCTGCTGCGGGCCGGCGATTTCGGCCGTCCCGCAGGCGCCGGCAGCCAGCGGCGCGTGACGAGCGCGACCGGCGGGCTGATGTTCATGAGCTGCGCCGGCTGAGGGGTGGTGGCGACGCAAATAATGTCGTCGCCGCCTGCATCCGGATGCCGATCGGGTGCGTAGAGAGGTTGAAGCACCCCTCAACCCCCCCAGGAGATCCGATCATGACCACCCTTCTCGTTCCGGCCCGCCGCAGCTTCCTGTCCTCGTCCGGCAAAGCCACCCTCTCCGTCGCCGCCATCGCCCTGCTCGCCGGGCGCGCCGATCTCGCCTCGGCCGCCGCCGGCGACGCCGCCAGGGACGTGGACATCCTCAACGTCGCCCTCGGCCTGGAGCACGAGGCCATCAACGCCTACCAGCTGGGCGCCACCAGCGGCCTGCTGCAGAAGCCGGTGCTCGACGTGGCGGTGCTCTTCCAGTCCCACCACAAGAGCCATCGGGACGCGCTGATCACCACCATCGAGAAGATGGGCGGCAAGCCGGTGGCCGAGAAATCGATCAACGATTACGCCAAGGCGCTCAACGCCGCATCGCTGACGAGCCAGGCCGACGTGCTCAACCTGGCCGCCCGGCTGGAAATGGGCGCCACCAACGCCTACCTGGGCGTCATCCCGGCCTTCAAGGATCACAACCTGGCCCAGATCGCCGGCCGTCTGGCTGCCGACGAGACGATGCACTGGACGGCCCTCACCAGCGCGCTCGGCCGCCCGCTCCCCACCAAGGCCCTCAGCTTCGGTGCGTGATGCGCGCCCACCACGTGGCCCTGACCTGCCTGGCCGTGCTGGCCACGCAGGCCGGGGCGGACGAAGCCCTCGACGCCAAGGCGCTCTACGAAGCCCGCTGCGGCGGCTGCCACGCCCTTGATGCAGACCGGACCGGCCCCCATCACGCCGGCGTGTACGGCCGCCGGGCGGGCAGCGTGGCGGGCTTTGCGTATTCGCCCGCGCTGGCGGGCTCGCGGATCGTCTGGAACGAAGTGACGCTGGAACGCTGGCTGCGGGACCCGGAAGCCCTGATCCCCGGCCAGCGCATGAACGTCCGGGTGAGTGACCCGGCCGAGCGCCGGGCGATCATCGGCTATCTGCGGGCGGCGCGCTGAGCCGGCCGGGGTTTCACGCCACGCGATTGACCGGCTCGCCCCGGGCGAAGGCTTCGATGTTGTCGATGAGCTGGTCGGCGAGGGTCTGCATGGCCTCGCGGCTGGACCACGCCACGTGAGGGGTGAGGATGAAGTTGCCGGCTTCCAGCAGATCGGGCGCGAGGAGCGGGTTATCCACCGGTGGCTCGACGGTCAGCACGTCGAAGCCGGCGCCGCCAATCTGCCGGGCGCGCAGGGCGTCGGCCAGGGCCTCTTCATCCACCAGCCCGCCCCGGGCGGTGTTGATGAGGAGCGCGGTGGGTTTCATGGCTGCCAGCTCGGCCGCGCCGATGAGATGGCGGGTGGCGTCGGTGAGGGGGCAGTGCAGGCTGATCACGTCGGCCTCGCGGATCAGCTGCTCGAAGGGCAGGTAGCCGGGGCGACAAGTTTCGGCGCCCTTGTGCTCGCCAAACACCACCTTCATGCCAAAAGCCGCCGCGATGCGCGCCACGCCCTGCCCCAGGGTGCCGCTGCCGAAGATGCCCAGGGTCTGCCCGGCGAGATCACGGATCGGGTAGTCGAAATAGCAGAACTGCTCGCTCCGCTGCCAGCGCCCCGCCGCCACCGAACGATGAAACGGCCCGATCTGCCGCGCCAGCGCCAGCAGCAGCGCAAACACGTGCTCTGGCACCGTCTCGCGGGCGTAGCCACGCACGTTGGAGACCACGATCCCCCTCGCCCGGCAGGCATCCAGATCCACGTTGTTGTAACCCGTGGCGGCGATGGCGACCATCTGCAGCCTGGGCAGCACGTTGATGATGTCGGCGGTGAGCAGGCGCTTGTTGACCACCGCGATGGTGGCGTCCCGCAGGCGCTCGGCCACCTGGCTCTGGGAAGTGGCTTTGTGCTCGGCCCAGGTATGTTCAAAAGCCGGCCGACGCAGATCGGCAACAAGGGCGCCAGCTTCGATGGAGACGATGTGGTGCATGGTGGGGGCAGACTCGGATCGGCGAAGCCCCGAGCTTACCCCGCACCGGGCAGGCGAAAGAACCGGGGTTTTCCGCAAGGCCGGCCCAGGCGATGCCCTGTAGGTCGGACTTCAGTCCGACATCGCGGATTGATCGGGCAGGGGTTTGTCGGACTGAAGTCCGTATATGGACTCCTCCCGTTTTGCCAGCGCGAATGTTGGACAACAAGGGGATCGATTGCTCACGTATATCCGGCCTCCTGGTTGGGCGTAGTGGCCCGGGCCATGATGAGTTATCCGCGCGTCTGCTCCTGATCGACCTAGCGTGCTCGCTGGCACATCGGACTTTGAAGGGTTTTCAGACGCCGATTCGATCAGTTTGTCATCGGCGATTCTGGCTGGGCAATCGTGAGGAAGGGGCACCTCCTTAAACCGTCATCACTGGTAAATGGCTTGGGCGCCGGCCCGCTTCAGGCCGGCTGGGCTGGCGTCGCGTGACCGTGCAGCGGGTCGTAGTCTTCCTCGCGCCTCAGCAGCACCCAGGCCAGGCGCATGGTCTTGTTGGCCAGCGCCACCGCCGCCACGTTCTTGTTGCGCCGGGCGCACAGGCCCTGCAGCCACAGGCTCAACGGGTCGGTCTTGTCGCGGGCCGCTCGCAGCGCCGCGCGCGCACCGTGGATCAGCAGGGTGCGCAGGTAGGTGTCGCCCCGTTTGCTGATGCCCAGCAAGGTCTGCTTGCCCCCGCTGCTGTGCTGACCCGGGACCAGCCCGGCCCAGGCCGAGGCCTGGCGGCCATGCGTGAATTGCCGCCCATCCCCCAGCGCTGCGATCAGCGCCGTGGCCACCAGCGGACCGACGCCGCGTAGTTGCTGCAGACGTCGGGCGCTGGGGTGGGTGCGCGCCAGCGCCTCGATGGCTTTGTCCTCGGTCTTGATCCGCTCGTCCAGATACACCAGATCGTCGCGCAGCCCCATGAGCAGGATCCGGAAATCCGCCTGCAGTCGGGTTTCTGCGTCTTCGAGGATTTCCGGCAGGCGGTGGCGCAGGCAGCGCACCCCCAACCCGATCACGATGCCGTATTCGGCGAGCAGGCCGCGGATCTGGTTGGCCTTGGCGGTGCGCTGCTTGATCAGCTCCGAGCGCACCCGGTGGCGGGCCTGGATGTGCAGTTGTTCGATCGTCT
>NZ_SSXU01000015.1 GCF_009469605.1 Zoogloea sp. 1C4
TTGCGGTGTTTGATGAACTGGACGTGCTCGATGCCCTGGCCCGCGGTGCCGAGCAGGACGCCCCCGACGCGCCGCCCTTCCTGCGCCTCGCCCCGGACGCCCTCGAAGCCTTCACCGACTGGCGCACTGGCCTTCCACCTGGCGGACGGGCACGCCGGCCCGGTGGGCTTCGCCTCCACCCTGCGCGCCCTGCATTGGGCCGTCTATCTCGAAAGCCACGCCCGCCGTTGCTACGGCATGGCCCACGACGGCGAAGCCGACGCGGCCCGGCGGATCGTGGAGCGGATCAAGAAGGGCGATCTGCCGCGGGAGGGGTTCGGGAGCCGGGACGTGTGGCGCCGGGGATGGTCCGGCCTGGCCGATCAAAAACGGGTCGCTGCCGGGCTTGATCTGCTGGTGGAGCTGGGGCACCTGGAGGCTTGGCAGGAGCCGACCCGGACCAAGCCCCGAACGCTGTACTTCGCCAACCCCAAGGCGAACCCGCCAGCCCGGCACTGATGGCAGAAAAAACCGCCCATACGTGCCGGGCGGGCACTGCCAAAACTGTCTTTTCTCAATTTGGCAGTTTTGGCAGTGACCCCGCGGGGGTGTTATGGGGGATATTTTCGTGGGCGAGCGGATGCGCTATCCCTCGCCCTGGCGATAGGGGAACGGGTTTGCTGCAGCTCGCTCAATGTGTATCCTACACACCATGAACAGCGCCGACGTGATCCGAATGCTCAAGGCCGATGGCTGGGAAGAAGTCGCCGTCCGCGGCAGCCATCACCAGTTCAAGCACCCTAGCAAGCCTGGCCGGGTGACAGTGCCGCACCCGAAGAAAGACCTTCCGGCCGGCACCCTGCATTCGATCCTGAAGCAAGCCGGCATCAAGTAACGGAGACCCTGCCATGCGCTACCCCATTGCAATTGAACCCGGCGACGATACGCACGCCTGGGGCGTAGTCGTTCCCGATCTGCCGGGCTGCTTCTCGGCTGGCGATACCCTTGATGAAGCCATTGAACAGGCCCGCGAAGCGATCATCCTTCATCTCGACGGCCTCCTTGACGATGGGGGGGCAATCCCCCAGCCGCACCCGGTAGGCGAGCACCAGGGCCGGCCCGAGTTCGCGGGCTGGGTGTGGGCAGTGGTTGAAATCGATCCTGCCATGCTCGATACCCAAGTCGAACGGGTGAATATCACCCTGCCGCGGCGGGTGCTGTCCCGCCTGGATCGTGCTGCCCGCGCTGCCGGCGAAACCCGCTCAGGCTACATCGCCCGCCTGGCCCTGGGGGAGCGGGTGTAGATCGCCCCTTCCGTACTCTCGATCCGAGCAACGCCGGGCACGCCCCGGCGTTGTGCTTTCTGGCCCGGTGTGAACCTTTCGAGTAGATCAAAACCCAAACCTTTTGAGCCACCCCAAAAGGGGCGCTTCCTCTATAGCTCAAAACAGTTGTTTTGAGTTTTGAGCTAGGCTAACATCTGACCCATAGATTTTGAGCCAGAAGGAAGCCTGCCATGTCTGCAATCGTCGCCTACGTCCGCGTCTCCACCGACGACCAAACCTGTGAGAACCAGCGCCGCACCATCTCGGCACGCTACACCGTGGGGAAGTGGTTCTCTGACGATGGCGTGTCGGGTGCGGTGGCTGCTACCCAGCGCCCGGCCATGTCCGCCCTGCTCGCCTACGTGCGCGAAGGTGACGTGGTGATCGTCGCAGCAATCGACCGTCTGGGCCGCAACACCATTGACGTGCTCTCGACGGTGGAAGCCCTGAAGGCGAAGGGCGTCTCGGTCGTCTCGATGCGGGAAGGCTTCGACCTGGCGACACCGGCCGGCAAGCTCATGCTCACGATGCTGGCCGCAGTGGCGGAACTGGAACGGGAAAACCTCAAGGCCCGCCAGCTCGCGGGGCTTGAGCGAGCAAGGGCCGAAGGCAAGAGCCTTGGGCGAACCAAGGCCATTGATGATGCCGCCGTGGTCGCATGGCGTGCGGAACACTCTGCCAGCATCAAGGCGACTGCGGATCACTTCGGAATTTCGGCCGCAAGCGTGAAACGGGCTTGCAGCAAGGGCTAAATGCAAAGCACGAACACGGTCAGGCGTGTGGCTGGCACAATCGCTGAAACCCCTTCAGCGATTGTGTAGCTAAGAGCGTAGCTAACAGCAAAACTAAAACGCGAAACCCGCTCCACTACTGGATTTCAAGCCTTCATGAAGATCGCCACCTGGAACGTCAACTCCCTCAAGGTCCGCCTGCCCCACGTGCTCGACTGGCTGGCCGTCAACCAGCCGGACGCCCTGTGCCTTCAAGAGCTCAAGTGCGAGAACAAGGCCTTTCCCCTGGCCGAGATCGAAGCTGCCGGCTATCAGGCCCAGTTCAACGGCCAGAAGACCTACAACGGCGTGGCCATCCTCACCCGCAAGCCGCTGGCCGACGTGAGCTTCGACATCCCCGGCTTTGCCGACGACCAGAAGCGCATCATCGCCGGCACGCTCGACGGCGTGCGCATCGTGTGCGGCTACTTCCCCAACGGGCAGGCGGTCGGTTCCGACAAGTTCGCCTACAAGCTGGCCTGGCTCGAAGCCCTCACTGGCTGGCTGCGCGCCGAGCTGCTCGTCACGCCCCGGCTGGTGCTGGCCGGCGACTACAACATCGCCCCTGAAGACCGCGACGCCCACCCAGACTGGGAGCACGAGATCCACGTCTCGGTGCCCGAGCGCGACGCCTTCAAGGCGCTGCTGGGGCTGGGCCTCGTGGATGCCTTCCGGCTCTTCGAGCAGCCCGAAAAAAGCTTCTCCTGGTGGGATTACCGGATGATGGCCTTCCGCCGCAACTTCGGCCTGCGCATCGACCACCTGCTGGTGTCGCCGCCGCTGGCCGAAAAGTGCACCGCCTGCGTGGTGGACAAGACCCCGCGCAAGCTCGAACGCCCCTCGGATCACGCCCCCGTGATCGTCGAGTTCGCCTGAGCCATGAACACCGACGCCCTGCCGGCCACGCTGCCCGCCCTCTACCCGATCCTCGCCGCGCTGCCCGAGGCCGCCCGCCAGCGCCTGGCCGAGCGCGCCCGGAAGATGCAGCTGCCGCCCGGCACGCCGGTGTTCGACGAGCGCCAGTCGTGCCAGGGCTTCCCCTTCGTGATCGACGGCAGCATCCGCGTCGTCAAGGCCGCCCCCAACGGACGCGAGCTGCCGCTGTACCGGGTCGCCCCGGGTGAGACCTGCGTGATCTCCTCGGCCTGCCTGCTCGGCCACACGCCCTACAACGCCCGCGGCATCACCGAGACCGACACCACCCTGCTGGTGCTGCCCAGCGCCGATTTCCAGGCCCTGCTGGCCGAGCCAGCGTTTCGGGATTTCGTGTTCCAGCTGTTCTCCGAGCGCATCGCCGATCTCATGCAGCTGATCGAAGAGGTGGCCTTTCGAAAGCTCGACCAACGCCTCGCCGCGCTGCTGCTGGGCAAGGGCCAGCGCCTGCACACCACCCATCAGCAGCTCGCCGACGAGCTTGGCAGCGTGCGCGAGATCGTCTCCCGGCTGCTCAAGAACTTCGCCGCCCAGGGGCTCGTTGCCCTGTCGCGGGAGCAGATCGAAATCCTCGACCCGGCCGGCCTGCGCCGGGTTGCCGGCGGCTGATCCGCCATCCGGCGGCTATGTAACCTTGGTTACAGACGCCCCAAGCAGCAGATGCTGAAATACGCTCACTCAACTAACCAGTGCGCCAGGAGGCCATCATGAAGACGAATGTGGGCGGTATCGACAAGGTTTTGCGGATTGGCGCAGGTGTGGCGCTGGTGGCCTGGGCGGCCCTCGGCGGCCCGGTTTGGGCGTGGATCGGCGTCGTGCCGCTGGCCACCGGCCTCACCGGCTTCTGCCCGGTCTATCCGCTGCTGGGCATGAACACCTGCCCCATGAAGAAGGACTGAGCATCCGCCGGCGGCCTGCGCCGCCCGATGTCGAAACCCGGCTCCGCCCTGTGGCGCAGCCGGGTTTTTTTACGACATTTAACGGCAGATGGCTGCGTGTTTTGCAAACTTTTGTCCCTCTTGCAGACGTTGCCACAGGGCATCCTGGCGCCCCCTCCTATCCTGCGGCGGTCCCGTTCCGGGCTCAACTCGCAAGAAAGGATAACAACGATGAACAAGATTTCCATGCTGGGCATCGCCTCCCTGCTGGCCTGCGGTAGCGCCTTTGCCGACGCGCCGCCCGCCGATGGCCAGTGGCGCGGCGCCGGTGGTGCCGGCATGTCGATGTCCACCGGCAACGCCCGCAACAGCAGCCTGAACCTGGTGGTGGACGCCGCCCGCGTCACCGCCGTGGACAAGCTGTCGGTGTACGGCCAGGCCCTGTTCGCCCAGTCGAAGAAGGACAACGACACCAGCACCACCGCCAACATGTGGCGCGCTGGCACCCGCTACGACCACAACCTCAACGAGCAGCTCTTCGGTTTCGGCGGCCTCGACCTGGAACACGACCAGCTCAAGCACCTCGCCCTGCGCGGCGTGCTGAGCGGCGGCCTGGGCTACCACCTCATCAAGAACGCCGACACCACCTGGGACGTCTTCGGCGGTGTGGCCTACAAGATGGATCGCTACATGTCGCCCGGCGTGATCATCGACAACGACAGCCGCCGCAGCTACACCAGCCCCGAGCTGATCCTCGGCGAGGAATCCACCCACCGCCTCACCGAGACCACCAGCTTCCGCCAGCGTCTGGTGCTGTTCCCCAACCTGCGTGACACCGGCGAATACCGCGCGATCTTCGACGCCGGACTGGCCGTCGCCATCAACAAGACGATGAACCTGACGCTCAGCTTCCAGGATCGCTACGACAGCCTCGCCACGTCCCCGGCCAAGCAGAACGACACCCTGTTCATCGCTGGCGTGAACGTGAAGTTCGGCGCCCAGTAAGCTGCACCACCCTGCGTGCTGCTCGCCCGGGCGGCACGCATCCTACGCGCCTTCAGCGCACGCTCCAGAACCCGATCCGCCCCAGGCTGGCCGCCAGCCGCAGCCGCGTTGCCCGCCACGTTGCCAGGGTATTGATGCGCTGCTGGGCCGCGTCGGCCATCGCGCGCTGGGCCTCCAGCAGCTCGAGGGTCGAACCCACGCCCGCCTTGAAGCGCCCTTGGGCCACCTCCAGGGATTTGGTGGCGTAACCCAGGAGCTTCTCGGTGCTGCCCAGGGCCTGGGTCTCGCTCTGCAGGCCCTGCCAGGCCTGCCAAACCTCCAGCGCCACCTTCTGCTCCACGCTCTGCAAATCGGCCGACGCCAGATCGAACTCGGCCTTCGCAGCGCGGGTCTGGTAGTGGCGCGAGAAGCCGTCGAAGATCGGTACCGAGAGCTGCAGCGCCACGCTGCGGTCGCGCTGGGCGATGTCCGGCAGATCGGCGCTGAAGTCGCGCCCTGTGTGGCTGCGGCTCGCCGCCACGCTGAGGGTCGGCAGGTAGGCCCGCTCGGCCACCGCGATGCGCGACCGGGCGGCCGCCAGCCGCGCGCGGGCCGCGGCGAGCTCCGGATGGCTGGCCTGGGCCAGCTCGAGCATCTCGCCCACGCCCTTCACGAAGCTCGTATCCGGCAGCCGGGCGTCGTCCGCATCCACCGCCAGCGGGCGATCCGGCGATTCGCCGATCGCCACCGCCAGCCGGCCGCGGGCGTTGGCCAGCGTGCCCTCGGCCCGCACCCGGGCCAGCACGGCCTGGGCGAAGGCGGTCTGGGTCTGCAGCTTGGAGGTCAGGTCGCCCACCCCGGCCGCGTGCTTGGCCTCGGCCGACATGAAGCTCTGCAGGTTGATGCGCTCCACCTCCTGGGCCACCGCCAGCTCGCCCTGGGCGCTGAGGAGCGCGAAGTAGGCGTTGGCGGCGTCGAGAAAGACCGTCTGCACGCCCAGGTTCTGGCTGGCGACGGCGGCCAGCAGGGTCTGGCGGACGCTGTCCACGTTGGCCTCGCGCTGGCCAAAATCGAACAGGTTCCAGGCGAGGTCGAACTGGGCGACGCGGCTTGAGCCGTCGTTGCGCGCCGTGCTGCCGCCCTGGGCAACCGTCTGGCCAGTCTTCGCCCGCGAGAGCGTGCCGTTGATGGTCGGCAGATAAGCCGACCGGGCCGCGCCCAGCCGGGCCGCCTGAAGCTGGCTCTCCGCCCACGCCGCGCGAGTGCGCGGATCGCGGCACAGGGCGCGCTTGACCACCTCGGCAAGGCTGATCGTGCCGCCCGCCACTGGCGCCGGCAGCGGCCCCGGGCAGGCCGGGCCGCCCACCAGCTCGGCGTCCAGCGGCAACTGGCCCGGCTGGGGCAGGCTCGCCAGATCACGCCCGCTCACCAGCGGATCGAAGGCGGCGGCGCTGCCCCAGGCAGCCGCGAACATCAGGGCCAGGGCGAGGCGGCGCATCAGGAGGCCTCCGCCACGGCCGGCGCACCGTTCTGGCGAGCCAGCAGCTCGGTGATGGTCATGTCCTCCACCACCTTGCCGCCGCCCAGCGCCACCACGCGCTCGGCGCTGAGGATGGTCTCGGGCCGGTGGGCGATCAGGATGCGGGTCAGGTTGAGGGACTGGATGGCCTGGTTCACGGCCTGCTCCTTTTCCACGTCCAGGTGGCTGGTGGCTTCGTCGAGGATCAGGATGCGCGGCCGCTTGTACAGCGCCCGGGCCAGGAACAGGCGCTGCTTCTGCCCGCCCGAGAGCACCGTACCCATGTCGCCCACCAGCGTGTTGTAGCCCATCGGCAGCGCCGCGATCTCTTCGTGCACCTGGGCCATGCGGGCGCATTCCTCGATGCGGGCGCGGTCCGGCGTCGGGTCGAAGAAGCAGATGTTGTCGGCGATGGAGCCGGCAAACAGCGTGTCGTCCTGCATCACGGTGCCCACCACGCTGCGCATCGCCTCGCCGCCGTTGCGACGCAGGCTGGCGTCGCCGATCATCACGTCGCCCTCGCCGGGCGGAAACACGCCGAGGATCAGGTTGATGAGCGTGGTCTTGCCGCAGCCCGACGGGCCCACGAAGGCCACCGACTGGCCCGGCGGGATGGTCAGGTCGATGCCGTCCACGACCCACGGGTCGGTCTCGGCGTAGCGGAAGCGCACGCCCTGCAGGCGGATCTCCGGCACCGGCACGGTGTCGGCGGTCTGAGCCAGGGCTGGCGCGGATTCGGGCTTGGTAAGCACGATGTCGGCCAGCCGCTCGCCCTGCAAACGCAGCATGCGCAGCTCGAAATACTTTTCCACCAACCCGGCAACGCGGTTGTCGAACTGGTCCTTGTAGGCCTTGAAGGCCATCAGCACGCCAACGGTCATCGCCCCGTCGAGCGCCAGCCGGGCCCCCATCCACAGGATGGCGATGCCGACGAGCCCGAAAAGCAGCCCGTTGGTGGTCTGGAAGGCGATGGACAGGCGCTGGGTGCGCACGCCGGCATTGACCTGCTCGGCCACCAGCCCGAGCCAGCTCGAACGCCGCTCATTCTGGCGCTGGAACAGCTTGACCGCCTTGATCCCGCGCACCGTCTCGAGGAAGTGCGACTGCTGGCTGGCGTGATGGACGATCTCCTGCTCGGTGGCGAGGCGCAACGGGCGGAACCACATCGCGCGGATCAGCCCGTAGGCGACCATCGCCCCCACCGCCAGCCAGGCCAGCGGCGGGCTGTAGATGAACATCATGGCCAGCGTGACCGCCGACATCAGCCCGTCGATCAGCGCCGAGAAGAAGGACGCGGTGAGCTTGGACTGAATCTCGTCCACCGCCCCGAAGCGCGACACGATGTCGCCCAGATGGCGGCGCTCGAAGTACGACACCGGCAGCCGCACCAGATGGGCGAACACGTTGGTGCGCCACTGCAGGCTGAGGTTGGTGCCGATGTGCAGCAGGATCCACGAACGCAGTGCGCCGAAGATCTCCTGAATGATGAGCAGCAGCCCGAAGCCCAGCGCCAGCGTGGTGAGCAGGTCGCGGTCGGCCGACACCAGCACGTGGTCGATCACCCACTGCAGGTAGAAGGGGCTGACCAGCGCGAAGATCTCCAGCGCCACCGCCAGCGCCAGCACCTGGGCACCGGCGCCGAGCAGGCCATCGACGCGGCCGATGAGATCGCGAAAACGGATCGCCGGCGGCGGCGCCGAGGGTTTGAAATCGGCCGACGGCCACAGCTCCAGCGCCACGCCGGTAAAGCTGCGCGAGGTCTCGTCCAGACTCACCCGACGCAGCCCGCTGGCCGGATCATGGATGAGCAGGCCGCGGCGGGTCACCTTCTTGAGCACCACGAAGTGGTTGAGGTTCCAGTGCAGGATGCACGGCGTGCGCAGCTGGTCCAGGTCTTCCAGATCCAGCCGCAGCGGCCGGCTGGCGAGACCCAGGGCGCCCGCGATGCCGATCAGCTGGCCGAGGGTGGCGCCATGCTGGGAGATCGAAAACTGGCGCCGCAGCTGGGCCAGATCGGTGCGCCGGCCGTGGTAGCCGGCCACCATGCCGAGACAGGCGAGGCCGCACTCGGTGGCTTCGGTCTGCAGGATGACCGGCAGGCTGCGGCCAAGGAAAGGGGGCAGGCTCGGGATCAGGGACATGGGCGGGAACAGGTTGAGGTCGGCATCACAGCTTGCCGGTGATGCTGATGAGGGGCTCGAGCACCCATTCGTAGAGCTTGCGGCGCTCCTGCATGATGTCGGCCTGCAGCTGCATGCCCACCTGCAGCGGGCGCGCCTCGCCGTAGGCCTGGATGGTCTGGGCGTCCAGGTCGGCGGTGATGCGATACACCGGCTCGGCGCTGGCCGTCTCGCTCATCAGGCCGAGGGCCGACAGCTCCTGGCTGGACAGCGACACCCGCGCCACCTGGGCCACCCGGCCCGGCAGGTGGCCGAACTTCTGGTAGGGGTAGGGATCGAGGCGGATCATCACCCGATCGCCCTCCCGCACGAAGCCCACCGCCTTGCTGGGCGCAAACAGATAGGCCTGCAGCCGCCCGCCCGGCGGCACGATGGACACCACCGGCCGGCTGCCGTCGACGCTGTGGCCCACTTCGGCGGTCACCGCGGTGGCCACGCCATCCCGCGGAGCAACCACCAGCACCTGACGGCGCAGTTCGCTCTCGACCAGCTCCTGATCGGTGCTCGACAGGCCCCGGCGCAGCTCGGAAATCTGTTTGGACTGCTCCAGCGGCAGGCGCGTAAGCTCGCCCCGCAGCAGGGTGAGTTCGCGCTGCACATTGAGCCGGTCCCGCTCCAGCGCCTGCAGGCGCGAGCGCTGGTCGATCAGGTCGGCCTCGCGCAGCTGCACCTGCTCGGCGGCGATGTAGTCCTTGTCGAGCAGGCCCTTGTAGCGGCGCAGGGTGTCCTCGGCCAGCGCGACGCGGCTCTTCTGGCCGTCGATGGACTGAGCGATGACGCGCAGCTCGGCATCGAAGGCGGCCTCCTTGCGCTGCAGGTTGGCGCGCTGCTCGATCTGCAGGGATTCGGTCTTGCCCAGCTCGGCGCGCAGGCTGTTGCGACGGGCGGTGACCTGCTCCGAGATTCCAGCCAGCCCGCTGGACGCGGTGTCGCTCCGGCGGTCGAGGGACAGCACATAGAGCACGTCGCCCTGGCGCACGGCCTGCCCTTCCTGCACGCGCTTCTCCACCACCACCCCGGCCTCGCGGGGATAGACCTTCGACCATCCGCCGGCGGGCAGCAGCTGGCCCGGCACGGTGGCTCGCTTGGTGTAGCTGCCAAAGGCAAAGAAGGCGATCAGCGCCGCGCCGCACAGGGCTGCGACAAGCGCGAACACCGCAAAGGACAGCGGCTGGGCCAGCACCACGGGCCCGAGCCAGTTGGTCCGCTGGGCCTCGAGGGCTTCGGTTCGAAACAGGGAATCGTCGTTCACGGAATGCGGCAATCAGCGCTGGGCGGGGTCATGGCGCGCAGGATGGCAGCGCTGCCCGAAACGGGCGAAGAACTATTCCATAGGGAACAGCGCCAATCCGGCCAGAGCGTGCGAAATGACCTACTGCCTGGAAATGACAACGGGCCACCTCGAGAACCGGGGTGGCCCATCGGTGCCGGGCACCTCAAAAGGCGACCGGCTCAACCCGATTCAGCAGCGATCAGCAGCCGTACTTCGGGGCGGTGTAGCAGGTGGTCGGAGCCGGCTGGCAGGGGGTGGGGGCCGGCTGACAGGGCGTCGGGGCCGGGGTGCTGCAGGACTTGAACAGGCTGGAGAGCAGGTTCAGCTTGAAGGACAGCAGGCCACCGAGCAGACAGAAGGTGCCACCGGAAACGTTCTGGACTTCCTTGGCGGACAGTTCGCGAATAGCCATTTGAAACCTCACTTGGTTGATTGAAGGCGAAAATTTTATTTGCCGCAACGCCCCGGAGTGGGTTTCGCTGCGACACCTCCAATCTATTCGTCCCCTGCCGGGCGGGCCGTGATGTATTCACGCCCCTGGAAGCCTATTTTTCAAATTTGACAGCAACCAACAAAACCACCCGAAAGACATCTTTAACTGCTGTCAATTTACGGGTTTTGCCGATTAACCCGATTTTTTCGCCACGTGATTGGCGATGCGCACGAAGTCCTCGACGCTCAGGCGTTCGCCGCGCAGGCCGGGGTCGATCGCCAGCGCGGTGAAATCCCCTTCGTCGAGGTAATCCCGCAGGGTGTTGCGGAGGGTCTTGCGGCGCTGGCCGAAAGCCGCGGTGACGATCTTGCCCAGCAGCGCGTAGTCGTCGGCGGTGCATTCGGCTGCCGGGCGCGGCACCATCCGCACGATGCTCGACATCACCTTGGGCGCGGGCCGGAAGGCCCCCGGCGGCACGTCGAACAGCCGGGCCATGTTGAAGCGATACTGGAGCATCACCGACAGCCGGCCGTACTCCTCGGTGCCGGGCTCGCCCACCATGCGCATCACCACCTCCTTCTGCAGCATGAAGGTCATGTCCTTCACCTTCTCGGCAAACTCGGCCAAGTGAAACAGGATCGGGGTGGAGATGTTGTAGGGCAGGTTGCCCACCACCCGCAGCGGCACGCCGTCGGGCACGATGCTGGCGAAATCGAACTTCAGCGCGTCGCCCTCGTGGATGGTCAGCCGCTCGGGCGGGTGCTTCTCCTTGAGGCGCGCGATGAGGTCGCGGTCGATCTCCACCACGTGCAGGTGGCCCATGGCCTCCATCAGCGGCTCGGTCATGGCGCCGAGGCCGGGGCCGATCTCGACGATGCGCTCGCCCTCCTTGGGGCGGATCGCCTCGATGATCTTGCGGATGATGTTGGGGTCGGACAGGAAGTTCTGGCCAAAGCGCTTGCGCGCCTGATGTTGCTCGCTCATCCGGGTTTCCTTCCGGTGTGGTTGCACTGCCCGTGGCGGGCAGCGGTGTCAGTTCCTGCGTTCCCAGGCGGCGATGGCCTCGCGCACCCGCGGCACGGCGGCAAAGCCGGCCTTCTCGCCTTCGAGGATGGCCTCGTGGCGCTGCTGGAAGTTGGTGGCCGCAAGGCCGCGCAGCTCGGGGCGGATCACGATGTCGGCGGCAGTGAGCTCGTGCTTGCCGAGCGCCCCGCCCATGATCGAGATGGTGTCGAGGAGCAGGTCCAGCGTGCCCTGATTACGCTTGCCGCTGGGGCGCGCCGAGATGTCCACGGCGATCACCAGATCGGCGCCCAGCGCGCGCGCCTCGCGGGCCGGGATCGGTGCCACCAGGCCGCCGTCCACGTATTCGCGCCCGCCGATGACGACCGGCGGAAAGACGCCGGGGATCGACGACGAGGCTCGCACCGCAGTGCCGGTGTTGCCGCGCTGGAAAACGATCGGCTCGCCACTCGCCAGATCGGTGGCGACCGCGGCAAAGCGGCGCTTCAGGCCATCGATGGGGCGGTTGCCCACGTTGGCGTTGATGAACTGCTCCAGCCGCTCGCCCTTGATCACGCCGCGATCGAACAGGCTCCAGTCGGTGACGGACGCCTCATCGAGCTGGATCGCCAGCTTCTGCAGCTCGAAAGGCCCGTGGCCGGCGGCGTAGAGGGCGCCGACCACCGAACCGGCGCTGGTGCCGATCACGATGTCGGGCGCGATGCCGCTGGTCTCCAGCGCCTTGATGACGCCGATGTGGGCAAATCCGCGGGCCGCGCCACCGCCCAGGGCCAGCGCGATCTTCGGCTTGCGGGCGATGCGCGGCTCGGGCTTGACCGGCTGGGCGCCGCAGGCCGCGAGGCCCAGCGCGGCAAAGCCGCCCAGAAGGATGCGACGACGGTCGATCATGCCCGCCCCCGCGCCTTGGCCATGGTGATGGCCAGCTCGACGGCAGCGAACAGGCTGCCCGGATCGGCGCGGCCGGAGCCGGCGAGATCCAGCGCGGTGCCGTGGTCGACGGAGGTGCGGATGATCGGCAGGCCGAGGGTGACATTCACCCCGCCGCCGAAACTGGCGTGCTTGAGCACCGGCAGGCCCTGGTCATGGAACATCGACAGCACCGCGTCGCCCTGCTGCAGGGTGTGGGGCACGAACAGGGTGTCGGCGGGCAGCGGGCCGACGAGATCCATGCCCTCGGCGCGGAGTTGTTCGAGCACCGGGATGATGGTGTCGATCTCTTCGGTGCCCATGTGGCCGCCTTCGCCCGCGTGGGGGTTGAGCCCGGCGACGAGGATGCGCGGCGCCGGCAGGCCGAAGTCGCGCACCAGATCGGCGTGGAGGATGCGCAGGGTGTCGCTGAGGAGCGGCCGGGTGATGGCGGCGGACACGTCCTTCAGCGGCAGGTGCGTGGTGACCAGCGCCACGCGCATCCCGCCGCCCACCAGCATCATCACCACCAGCGGCGTGCCGGTGGCTTCGGCGAGGTATTCGGTGTGGCCGGAGAAAGGCACACCCGCATCGCAGATGATGCCCTTGTGCACCGGCGCAGTGACCATCCCGGCGAACTCGCCCGACTTGCAGCCGGCGATGGCCCGGTCGAGGATGTCGAGCACGTAGCGGCCATTGGCGGCGTCGAGCCTGCCGGGCACGGCGGGCACGGCCAGCGGCACGTGCAGGACTTCGATCGCGCCGGGCCGGGCGCTGCCGCCGGGCTGGTAGTCGATCACGTCGACCGAGGGTTCGACGGCATGAACCCGCGCCGCGATCATCGCCCGATCGCCCAGCACGACCAGCCGCGCGGGCCATTCATGCCGCGGCAAGGCCGCACAGAGATCGGGACCGACGCCGGCCGGCTCGCCGCTGGTGATGGCCAGGATGGGATGGGACATGATGTTCAGGGCTTTCGGGAGCTTCAAGGGCGAAGGGCTGGCACCTGGGCCAGCCCTTTGTCGGGAATCACCGCGGGCCCGACGGCGAGGGCCGTCGAGCCGGGCGGCTTACTTGTCTTCGAGCCGGTATTCGACGTAGGCCCGGTCGCGCAGCTGGCGCAGCCAGTCCTGGTAGGCCTCGTCGGACTTGCGCTCGCGCAGGGCGTTGCGGGCGGCGGCGCGCTTGCGGTCGTCGGAGACATCCTGCACCCGGCGTTCCTCGACGAGGATCAGGTGCCAGCCAAAGGGCGATTTGACGGGCTGGCTGAGCTCGCCGGGCTTGAGGGCGTCCATGGCCTGCTCGAAATCGGGCACGGTGTCGCCCGGGTAGATCCAGCCCAGATCGCCACCCTTGGCGGCGGAGATGTCGGCGGAGTGCTGGCGGGCCAGATCGGCAAAGCTGGCTCCACCCTGGACGACGCGCTCGCGCAGGTCGGTGAGGCGGCGCTTCGCGTCGGCGTCGGACACCACTTCGCTGGTCTTGATCAGGATGTGGCGGGCGTGGGTCTGCTGCACCTGGGCGGGCGGCACACCCTGGCTGCCGCCCTTGCGCTCGATCATCTTGACCAGGTGGAAGCCCGCCGCGCTGCGCAGGATCGGGGTGACCTCACCCGGACGCAGGTTGGCGATGGCCTCGGCGAACAGGCCGGGCAGCCGCTCGGCGCTGCGCCAGCCGATGTTGCCGCCAGACAGGGCGTCGGGCGCGTCGGAATAGCTGGCAGCGAGTTTGTCGAAGGCTTCGCCCCGGGCGATGCGGGCGGCGACGTCTTCGGCCTTGGCGCGCAGGCGGGCGAGCTGCTCGGGGCTGGCGCTCTCGGGGGCGCGGAACAGGATGTGGGCGAGGTTGTACTCGGCCTGGCCGACCACGTTCTCGGGGTGGGACAGGAAGTTGTTCACCTCGGCGTCGGACACCACGATGCGGCTCTCGACCTCACGCTCGCGCACGCGGCCGAGGAGGATCTCGTTGCGCACTTCCTCGCGGAAGCGTTCCCAGGTGATGCCGTCCCGCTCGAGGGCTTTGCGGAAATCGGTCATCGACAGCTTGTTGTTGTCGGCGATGCGGCCCAGGGCGCGTTCGAGGGTGACGTCGTCCACCCGCAGGGAGGTTTCGCCGGCGAGCTGGATCTGCAGGCGTTCGATGATCTGGCGTTCGAGCACCTGACGCTCGAGCACGTCGGACGGCGGCAGCGGCGTGCCCTGGCGATTCAACTGGCGGGTGACCTGTTCGACCCGCTGACGCAGCTCGGCCTTGGTGATCACCTCGCTGTTGACGACCGCCACGATTCGGTCGACCTCGACCGGGCTGGCTGCCAGGGTGGCGTGGGCAAACAGGGACGCTGCGATCAGGGTAGCGATGAGTTTCATGGGGTTGGGGTGGTCTTTCAGAATTCGTCGTCGTCACTGCCAACGTAGGGCGTCGAGCCCTCGTTGATCTTCCCATATCCGGGCACGTTGCGCTTGAGCATGGTGAGCGGGCTGGAGCCGATGCTGCCGGCGCCGTTGAACTCGAGCTGGAAGAAGAACGAGCGGTTCACGTCGGTGGAGGTGGTGACGAGCTGCTGCACCACGCCGCGGAACACCCAGCAGCCGGCGTTGTATTCGATACCGGCGATCCCCTGGGTGAGGCGGTGGTCACGCAGGTTGCGGTTGTATCGGGCGACGCCGTACAGGTTGCCCCACAGCGGCCACTGGCCGGAGATGTCCAGATCGCGGAAGCCGTCGGGCGACTTGGGATCGGTGGAGTAGTTGTGCTTGTAGCGCCAGCTGACCGACACCGCCCGGGCGTAGGCGGGCTGGAAGCGCACGCCGACATTGAAGCGCTCGGTCCAGTTGTCCCGCGGGTTGTACTGCCACGCGGTGTCGAACTGGAACTTGGGCATGAAGGTGGCGCTGAAGGCGGCGAGCAGGTCGGCCTGTTTGCCGGTTCGCATCGGCGCGCCGTCAGCGAGGGCGACGCGCTGATCCACCAGGTAGTAGCGCTGGCCCAGCGCGGCACGCACGGTCTCGGCGCCGGTATTGGGGTCGATCAGGCGGCTCTGCAGCGCGGTGGTGACCTGGTTGGCGTTGGAGATGCGGTCGCCGCCGGTGTAGACGTTCTCGGCGAAGATCTGCGCGAAGTTGAAATCGTAGAAGCCGGAGTCGAAGTTGGGGATCTTCGACTGGTCGGTGTAGGGCACGTAGAGGTAGTACACCCGCGGCTCGAGGGTCTGGATGTAATCCCGGCCGCCGAAGCTGGTGTCGCGCTCGAAGGTCACGCCGGAATCCACCGAGAAGATGGGCAGCGAGCGCGACTGGCTGGTGTCGCCGGTGGGGGTGCCCCGGTAGTCGATGTCGTAGCGGGTGGCGTGGACACCGATCTTGGGCGTCACGTAGAAAGCGGAGGTCTGCAGCGGCAGCGACAGCTGCGGGTAGAGCGTGAGGCGGCGGCCTTCGGTCTGGGTCGGATGCGAGAAGGAGACGAACTCGCTGGCCAGATGGAAGGTGGTGCCGCCGGGCAGCTCGGGCCGCAGGGCGTTGAGGGTGAGCTGCGGCAGGCGCTTGTAGGGCTCGGAGCGGACGCCGGTAAGGGTGTCGGGCAGGGTCTGGAACGACTGCAGCATCGCGCTGGCGTTCCACCAGCCGCCCCCGCCGTAGGTCAGGCTGGCCTGGCGCGGGATGTTGACAGTGGAGGTGAGCGTCAGACGCGTGGAGAGATCGGTGAAGTACTTCGGGTCGGAAATGCCCGCAAAGTTGATGTTGCCGGCCCAGCCATCGCCGAAATTGTGATCGTGGCGGATCGTGCCGGCGTAGCGGCTGCGCTGTTCGACCTGGTCGTTGGGCAGGTATTCGAGGTAGGTGATGCCCCGGTAAGTCGGCGTGACGTAGCGCGTCTCGTTGCGCATCTGCAGGCCGCGCAGGCCCATGTAGCGCAGCGTGAGGGTGTCGTCGTAGTTGGGCGCCAGGTTGAAGTAGTAGGGCACCGACAGATCGACGCCGACCTTGTTCGAGGTGCCGAAGGTGGGCGACAGCACGCCCGAGCGGCGCGCCTCCGACAGCGGGAAATCGGCCCACGGCAGGTAGCCCAGGGGCAGGCCCTTGAACACCAGGGTGCCGCCCTTGGCTTCGCCCACTTCCCGGTCGTAGTCGAGCTGCAGCTCGTTGGCGCGGATGTACCAGTCGGGCCGCTCGGGCTTGCAGCTGGTCCAGGTGCCATTGAGGAAGCGGAACTGGTTTTCGCCTTCGAGTTCGAGGCTTTCGGCCGAGCCGTGGCCGGTGAGGGGCTGCTGGGCGCGCGGCACGGACTGCCCCGGCAGCAGGATCTGCCCCGGCGGCGCCGGGCGGCCCGGACGGCTGATGGTGTACTCGGGCGAATCGAAGGTGCCGACCTGCTCCTCCACCTTCATGCGCATGTGAGGGCCGGTCATGGTGTCGCCGGCGCGGGTCACGCGGACGTTGCCGGTGGCCTCGACCTCATCGGTCAGCTCGAAGTAATGGAGCTTCTCGCCCTCGACGCGGGTGTTATCGCGCCGCAGCTCGGCAGCACCTTCGGCCACCGCGTCCACATCCTGCAGGCCCGACACCTTGTCGCCGGTGATGACCGTGGTGCCGGGCTTCAGCGCCTGGACGGGGGCTGGCGCGACCGCTACGGGCACGCCCCGGCTCACCCGGGCCGGCGGCACGGGCTTGTCGGCAGCCTTGGCTGCGGGCCTGGACGTGGCGGCGGCCGGCGTCGGGGCCGGTTTCAAGGCCTGTTTGTCGGTGACCACCGCGGGGGCCGGATCGGAGACCGCCGGTGCGGCCGCAGGCGTCGGCGCGGGGCCGAGCAGTGCAGGCGACACAAAGAAGGGCGGAAGCGTTTCGGCTCCGGCACGCCCCCACAAGGCGAACAGGGCGATCGACAGAAAGCGCAACTGGGTACGAGGTTTCATCCCGGGACAGGAACCAGCCGGCGAGCCGACCGCATGGTTTGATAAACTGCGCGATTTTACACGAACCCCTCACCGACTCCCGTGGAACGACGCCAACAACTCCAGTCCTGGATCGCCGCCGAATTTCCCGGCCGCGCCTTTGAAATCGCTCCGGCCAGCGCCGACGCCAGCTTCCGGCGCTACTTCCGGGTTACATTCGCTGACGATTCCGTGCCGCTGATCGTCATGGACGCCCCGCCCGCCCACGAAGATTGCCGGCCCTACATCAAGGTGGCCGAGCTTTTCGGGGCCGCCGGCGTGCATGTGCCGCACATCCACAAGCAGAATCTCGAAGAAGGTTTCCTGCTCCTGTCCGACCTGGGCAGCACCACCTACTTCCAGGCGCTCACCAAGGACAACGCCCACAACCTCTACGCCGAAGCCCTCGGCGCGCTGATCTCGATCCAGCTCGCCAGCCGCCCCGGCGTGCTGCCCGAGTACAACCGCGAGCTGCTGATGCGCGAGCTGGAGCTCTTCCCGGTGTGGTTCGTGGGCCGCCACAAGGGCGTCACCCTCACCGAGAAGCAGACCGCCGACCTCTACGACGTGTTCGACCGCATCGTCGACGTGAACCTCGGCGAGCCGCGCGTCTTCGTTCACCGTGACTACCACTGCCGCAACCTGATGGTGAGCACGCCCAACCCCGGCGTGCTGGATTTCCAGGACGCCGTGTACGGCCCCCTCACCTACGACCTCGCCTCCCTGTTCAAGGACGCCTACATCCACTGGGAAGAGGATTTCGTGCTCGACATGCTGGCCCGCTACTGGGAAACCGCCCGCCGCCTGGGCCTCCCGGTGCGCCCCGATTTCGCCGAGTTCCATCGCGATTTCGAATGGATGGGCGTGCAGCGCCACATCAAGGTGCTGGGCATCTTCGCGCGGCTGTATCACCGCGACGGCAAGGACGGCTACCTGAAGGACATGCCCCTCGTCATGCAATACCTGCGCAAGGCCTGCGAGCGCTACGGCGAGCTCAAGCCCCTGCTGCGCCTGCTGGAGCAGCTCGAGCCCACCGTCACCGAAGTCGGCTACTCCTTCTGAGCGCCCCGCGATGAAAGCCATGATCCTGGCCGCCGGCCGCGGCGAACGCATGCGCCCCCTCACCGACACCTGCCCCAAGCCGCTCCTGCCGGCGGGCGGCAAGCCGCTGATCGTCTGGCACATCGAACGCCTCGCGGCCGCCGGGGTCACCGGCCTCGTCATCAACCACGCCCACCTGGGCCAGATGATCGAGGACGCGCTGGGCGACGGCGCGCGCTTCGGCCTGCCCATCGCCTACTCGCCGGAAGGCACGGCACTGGAAACCGCCGGCGGCATCGCCCGCGCCCTGCCGCTCTTGGGTGACGCGCCCTTCATCGTGGTCAATGGCGACGTGTTCTGCGATGCCGACTTCGCCGCCCTCGCCCGGGTGGCAGAAGGCCTCGCTGCCGACGGCCCGCTCGCCCACCTGCTGCTGGTACCCAACCCCACCCACAACCCCGCCGGCGACTTCGGCCTGCTGCCCGACGGCCACCTGGCGGACGACGGCCGCGGCGAACGCCTCACCTTCTCGGGCATCGGCGCCTACCACCCCGCCCTCTTCGCCGACGTGGCCCCGGACCAGCCCGCCAAGCTCGCCCCGCTGCTGCGCGCCGCGATGGCCGCCGGCAAGGTCACCGGCGCCCGCCATGACGGCCGCTGGGTGGACGTGGGCACGCCCGAACGCCTCGCCGAGCTCGACGCCAGCCTGCGCACCGCCTGAACAAACCACCAAACCTGTCGCCCCCGATATTTGCCCTGGATCAACACGCAGTAATTCAGGGAGAATAAAGTGAAATCCGCTGCCGCCTTTGGGCCTGGCGGCGCCTTTCATCGTCGGGAGAACAACAATGCGCGCCAGGCACCTGCGCCACCTGATCACACTGGCCGCCGCCGCCATCCTCGCAGCCTGCGGCGGAGGCGGCGGCGGTTCGTCGCCCACCACCCGCGCGCCCCTGCCCCAGGTGGTGTCCGACACCAATCCGGTCGGCGACCGGATCGACCTGCGCAGCCGCAACTACTTCCCGGCTGCGGCAGGCGACAGCTGGACCTACGACTACATCCAGAACGGCGTCACGACAAGCAACCTGGTCACCCGCACGGTCGGCAGCACCACCGCCGACGGCTACACGATCTCGGAGCGCGTCGGCAGCGACCTGCCCGATACCGAGACCTATCGCCGCACCGGTGCAGGCCTGGCAGTGCCCGACTTCACTGACGGCAGCACGCCCGCCGCCGCACGCACCCTCATCGGCGAGATCCTGATGTATCCCGAGCCCTTCTACCCGACGGGCGCCACCCGCAGCATCGTCCGGCAGGGGGACTGGGGTGCCGATGCGGACGGCGACGGCATCAACGAGAGCTTCCGGCTGGAGATCACCCAGCAACTCGTTGGTCTCGAGAACATGGCGCTGCCGCAAGGCGCCGCCGAGACCGCGCGTTTCCGCACCGTCACGGCGCTCACCCTTTCGCCCTCGTCCCTGGCGAATACCCCCTACACCGTCACCGCCACCGAAGAGACCTGGTGGGCGCCGGGCATCGGCCTCGTGCAAGCCGACCGCACGGCAGTGGACTCCAGCAGCGCAACGGTCATCGCGCCGTACCGGCTGCGAATCGCGAGCGGCACTGTCGGCGGCACGACGTTATTCGAGCTGCCGCCTGACGGCACCGTCACCAAACTCACCCTGACCCACAACGCCCTCGTCTTCGACGCCACCCGCAACCGCTACTACGCGTCGATTCCCGGCAGCGTGGCGGGCACCGGCAACAGCATCGCCACCATCGACGCCAGCACCGGCGCCGTCAGCAACTCTCTGGCAGTGGGCTCGGAGCCCTTTGCGATGGCCCTCGCGCCGGATGGCTCGGCCCTCTACGTGGGCCTGAACGGAAGCGGCGAAGTGGTCAAGCTCAGCCTGCCCGGCATGACCGAACAGTACCGGACGCGCCTGCCAACCTCCTACTTCTTCGGACGACAACTGGTGGCCAAGTCCATCGCCGCCTCGCCAGCAGAGGCCGACGTGATCGCCGTCTCCCTTCTTGATCCGCAGTCGTCCCCTGGCAGCGCGGGCGTTGCCCTCGTACGCACGGGCACGCTCCAGCCGCAGATCGCGGGCGGATTCATCTCGACCTCGGCAGCGATCGGCCCCATCGCATTCAACGGGACGGGCACGACGGTATATGGCTACGAGGATGAGACCAGTGGATACAACCTCTACGCCATGTCCGTCCGTGGCGACGGCCTGGTGATGGCCAATTCCACCGGCACCACTGGAGACTTCAGCTTGCGCAATGTGGACTGGACCAGTCAGGGCATCCTCATTGGCCGCAGCATCTACCGCGATGGCGACCTCGCCCTGCTCGGCACCAGCCCGTACGGCAGCTGTCGCCCCCTGCGGGTAGCCAACCGGATGGTGTGCGTTGTCAATTACGGCACCGGAAAACTGGTGACGGTCGACACCACGAGCTTCGCCACGGTCACGGTGCTCACTTTCAACACGGCGTACCGTCCGGACGATCCGAGCCAGCTCGTCCCGGGCGCCGCCGGCCAGGTCGCGATCCGCCTCGGCAGCAACTACCGCACCCAGCCCGCCACCGCCATCTGGCTGTTCAACAGCCCGATGCTCCAGTAAGCCGCCCTTTTCGCCGGGCGCGGACTTCTGCGCCGCGTCCGGCGATTGTCAGCAGGGGCGGAAGCGGCATATCCTCGCCGGTTCCCGACGCATCAACGGTTCTGCCCCATGCCCGTAGACATCGCCCCCTTCCAGGCCCGCCGCGCGCGGCTTCTCGCCACCATGCAGGCCGCCGGTGGCGGCGTGGCGGTCATCCCCACGTCGCCCGAGCGCCATCGCAACCGCGACACCACCTACGCCTACCGCTTCGACAGCTATTTCTACTACCTCACCGCCTTCCGCGAGCCCGAGGCGGTGCTGGTGCTGGTGGCCGGCGACACGCCCCGGAGCATCCTGTTCTGCCGCACCAAGGACGTTGAACGCGAGATCTGGGACGGCTACCGCTTCGGCCCCGACGCCGCCCGTGACGCCTTCGGCTTCGACGAGGCCCGCCCCATCGACGAGCTCGACGAGCAGCTCGGTCAGCTCCTCGCCAACCAGCCGGCGGTGTTCCACTCCATCGGCTACGAGCCCGAATGGGACCGGCGCATCGCCGACGCCCTCAACCGGGTGCGCGCCCAGGCCCGCACCGGCGCCCACGCCCCGGCCCAGATCCGCGACGTGCGCAGCCTGATCGACGACATGCGCCTCATCAAGGACGCGTCCGAGATCGCCACCATGCGCCGCGCCGCCGAGATCTCCGCCGGCGCCCATATCCGCGCCATGCGCGCCGCCCGCCCCGGCGTCTTCGAATACGAAGTCGAGGCCGAGCTGATCCACGAATTCCGCCGCCACGGCAGCCAGGCACCGGCCTACAGCTCCATCGTCGCCACCGGCCCCAACGCCTGCGTGCTCCACTACGTCGAGAACGACCGCCAGCTGGCCGACGGCGACCTGCTGCTGATCGACGCCGGCTGCGAGCTCGACGGCTACGCCTCCGACATCACCCGCAGCTTTCCGGTGAATGGCCGCTTCAGCGGCCCCCAGAAGGCGGTGTACGAGCTGGTGCTCGCCGCCCAGGCCGCCGCCATCGCCGAAATCCGCCCCGGCGCCAGCTGGAACGCCGGCCACGACGCCGCGGTGCGCGTGCTGGCCCAGGGCTATCTCGACCTGGGCCTCCTCACCGGCAGCCTCGACGGCGCCATCGAATCCGGCAGCTACCGTCAGTTCTACATGCACCGCACCGGCCACTGGCTGGGCCTCGACGTGCACGACGCGGGCGAATACAAGCTCGCCGGCGAGTGGCGCAACCTTGAGGCCGGCAACGTCCTCACCGTCGAGCCCGGCACCTACATCCGCCCGGCCGAAGGCGTGCCCGAGGCATTCTGGAACATCGGCATCCGCATCGAGGACGACGCCCTCGTCACCGACACCGGCTGCGACATCATCACCCACGCCACACCCAAGTCCGTGGCCGACATCGAAGCCATCATGGCAGCGCGCTGAAATGGAACGACACGACATCGCCATCGTCGGCGCTGGCCCGGTGGGCATGACCCTCGCGCTGGCCCTCAAGGACGCCGGCCTCGACCTCCTGCTGCTGGACGCCCGCACCCGCGGCGCCGCGCGGAGCGATCCGCGGGTGCTGGCCCTGTCCCACGGCACCCGGCTCACCCTGGAGCGCCTGGGCATCTGGGCGCAGCTGCCCGCCACACCCATCGAGACCATCCACGTCTCCCAGCAGGGCGGGCTCGGCCGCACCGTGCTCGACGCCCATGAATACGGCCAGCCGGCCCTGGGCTACGTGGTCGGCGCCGGCCCCCTCGCCGCCGCGCTCGACGACGCCCTCGCCGCCGCCGGCATCCCGATCCGCGACCACGCGGCGGTCACCGGCCTCGCCGCCGGGGCCAACGACGTGATCCTCAGCCTCGCCGACGGCAGCAGCGTCACTGCGCGCCTCGCCGCCTGCGCCGAAGGCCTCATCGACGGCGCCGACGACGCGCAGCTCGTCGAGCGGGACTACGCCCAGCACGCGGTGATCAGCATCGCCACCCCGGCCACCGGCCACGGCCGCCGGGCCTGGGAACGCTTCACGCCGCAAGGCCCGCTGGCCGTGCTGCCCTGTGGCGACGACTGCGCCATCGTCCACACCGCCAGCCCCGACGACGCCGACACCCTGATGGCCCTCGACGACGCGGCCTACCTCGCGCGCCTGCAAAGCCACTTCGGCGACCGCCTGCGCTTTGCGTCGGTGGGCGAGCGGGCGCGCTACCCCCTCAAGCTGCGCTACCGGCCGGAGCCCGTCGGCCAGCGCACGGTGTGGCTCGGCAACGCCGCGCAAACCCTGCATCCGGTGGCCGGCCAGGGCTACAACCTGGCCCTGCGCGACGTGTGGGCCTGCGCCCAGGTGATCCTGCGGGCCGGCGGCGATCCCGGCGCGGCGGAAACCCTCGCCACCTACGCCCGCGAACGGCGCGTCGACCGCAGCGGCACGATCCGCTTCACCGACACCCTGGTACGCCTGTTCAGCAACGCCGTCGCGCCGCTCCACCATGCCCGCGGCGCCGGCCTCTTCGCCCTTGATCTGCTGCCCCCGGCGCGGCATTTCGTGGCCAAGCGGATGATGTTCGGGGCCCGCGCCTGGCCTTGATCGCCGGGGCGCCGCGCGACGTGCATTTGCAGGTCGCCGCGGCGCAGCAAACCCCGTAGAATTCGCCTCCCTGCGCGCCGCCCGGCGCCCCGCCGCCCACGGGAAGTTCCAGCATGGCCGATACCGACGACCTCCAGCACCACGACGACCTGGACAGCCACCTGAAGGAGGTCCAGCACCTGCTCGCCCGCCACAAGCTGGTGGAGGGCCTCGTGCACCGGCAGGACATGCCCAAGCATGATCTGGTCGAGAGCCTCGTCCACAAGCAGCACGTCCAGGAACTCACCCACAAGCTCGACAGCCTCCACTCGGCCGACGTCGCCCACATCCTCGAAGCCCTGCCCCTCGAAGACCGCCTCTTCGTCTGGGATCTGGTCAAGGCCGAGCGGGACGGCGAGATCCTCCTCGAAGTCTCCGACGCGGTGCGGGAATCCCTCATCGAGTCGATGGACCCGGCCTCCCTACGGGCCGCCGCCGAACAGCTCGACGCCGACGAGCTCGCCGACCTCGCGCCCGACCTGCCCCAGGAGGTGATGGAGGACGTCTACCGCGGCCTCGACCCCGAGGAGCGCGAGCAGCTGCGGGCCGCCATGTCCTACCCCGAGGATTCGGTGGGCGCGCTGATGGATTTCGAGATGGTCACCGTGCGCGAGGACGTGACCCTCGAAGTGGTGCTGCGCTACCTGCGCCGCTTCGAAGAACTGCCCGATCACACCGACCAGCTCTTCGTGGTCGATCGCGACGAACACCTGCGCGGCGTGCTGCCCATCAACCGGCTGCTGCTGAGCGACCCGGAAACCGAGGTGAGCGACATCATGCTCACCGACACCCTCACGCTCGAACCCGCCGACGAGGCCGAAACCGCTGCCCAGGCCTTCGAGCGTTACGACCTCGTTTCCGCACCGGTGGTGGATTACCACCGCAAGCTGGTGGGCCGGCTCACCGTGGCGGCGGTGGTGGACTTCATCCGTGAAGAAACCGAGAACGAGCTGCTCTCCCAGGCCGGTCTGAAAGAAGGCGAAGACATCTTCGCCCCGGTGTGGGATTCGGTGAAGAACCGCTGGGCCTGGCTGGCCGTCAATCTGGTCACTGCCTTCTTCGCCAGCCGGGTGATCGGCGCCTTTGAACACTCCATCGAGAAGCTCGTCGCACTTGCCGCGCTGATGCCCATCGTGGCGGGCATCGGCGGCAACTCGGGCAACCAGACGATCACCATGATCGTGCGCGGCATCGCCATGGGCCAGGTGCAGGAAGACGCCCTGACCCGCCTGCTCAAGAAGGAGATGGGCGTCGCCCTCATCAACGGGCTGGTGTGGGGCGGGCTGCTTGGCGTGCTGGCGTGGATTCTCTATGGCAGCGGCAAGCTGGGCGCGGTGATGACCGCCGCAATGACCCTCAACCTGCTCCTCGCCGCCTTCGTGGGCGTGATGGCCCCGATGATCCGCCACCGCCTGGGGCAGGACCCGGCGGTCGGCTCCAGCGTCATCATCACCGCCGTCACCGACTCCGGCGGCTTCTTCATCTTCCTCGGGCTGGCGACGATCTTCCTGATGTAGGGCACGCATCAGGAAGATCTCGGACATGTAGGTCGGACTTCAGTCCGACACTACGCGTTGATCCCGCGGCGGCTGTCGGACTGAAGTCCGACCTACAGGAACGCCCCCACCCACACAAACATCGTTTCAGCGCGAGAAACGTCGATTCAGCGCCTGAAACCGAGTTTCAGGGGCGCGCAATAAAGATTCAGGCGCTGAAACCTGGTTTCAGCGCCTGAATCGAAGACCTTCTGCCGGGAAACTGCGTTTCAGCGTCCGAAACGACGCCTACGGGCCGAGAAACGAAGTTTCAGGCCCGATCAGCCCGCGTTGGCCGCGAACCACGCGTCGGCAGCGGCGATGGTCGAGTCGATGTCGGCCTCGGAGTGCGCCGCCGACACGAAGCCCGCCTCGAAGGCCGAGGGGGCGAAGTAGTGGCCGGCATCCAGCATGGCGTGGAAGAAGCGGTTGAAAGTCTCGCGGTCGGAGGCCATCACGTCGGCGTAGCTCTGGGGCACGGCCTTGGCAAAGTACAGGCCGAACATGCCGCCCACAGAATCGGCGATGAAGTTCACGCCGTGCTTCCTGGCTGCGGCGTTGAGGCCGGCCACCAGCCGCTCGGTGCGGGCGGTGAGGGTTTCGTAGAAGCCCGGGCGGGCAATCTGCTCGAGGCTGGCGAGGCCGGCGGCCACCGCCACCGGGCTGCCGGAGAGGGTGCCAGCCTGATACACGCCGCCCAGCGGAGCGATCTTCTCCATGATGTCGCGACGGCCGCCAAAGGCGCCCACCGGCATCCCGCCGCCGATCACCTTGCCGAGGGTGGTGAGATCCGGCGTGATACCGTACAGGCCCTGCACGCCCCGCGGGCCGACGCGGAAGCCGGTCATCACCTCGTCGAAGATCAGCACCGCGCCGTGCTCGGTACACAGCCGGCGCAGCAGGTGCATGAAGTGGGCCGATGGCTTGACGAGGTTCATGTTGCCGGCGATGGGCTCGATGATCACGCAGGCGATCTCGCTGCCCCGGGCCTGGAAGGTTTCTTCCAGCTGGGCCGGGTTGTTGTAGTCGAGCACCACGGTGTGCTTGGCGAAGTCTTCGGGCACGCCGGCGGACGACGGGTTGCCGAAGGTGAGCAGGCCCGAGCCGGCCTTCACCAGCAGGCTGTCGGCGTGGCCGTGGTAGCAGCCCTCGAACTTGATGATCGCGTCGCGGCCGGTGAAGCCCCGGGCGAGGCGGATCGCGCTCATCGTGGCTTCGGTGCCGCTGGAAACCAGGCGCACCATCTCCATGCTCGGCAGCAGCTCGCACAGGCGCTCGGCCATGTCGATCTCGCGCTCGGTGGGGGCGCCGAAGGACAGGCCCTCGAGCGCGGCCGAACGCACCGCCTCGACCACCACCGGATCGGCGTGGCCGAGGATCGCCGGGCCCCAGGAGCCCACGTAGTCGAGGTATTCCTTGCCGTCCGCGTCCCACACCCGCGCGCCCAGCGCCTTCTTGAGGAAGCGCGGGGTGCCGCCCACCGAGCGGAAGGCACGGACCGGCGAGTTGACGCCGCCGGGAATGGTGCGCTGGGCGCGGGCAAAGAGTTCTTCGTTGCGACTGGTCATGCTGGGAGCTTCCTGAGAGGTCAATCGAACAGCCCGGCGTAGGCCGCCGCGCGGGCGGCCGGGTCGGGCGCAGAGAATACGTCGCTGATCACGGCGAGGAGATCGGCACCGGCCGCCACCAGGGCCGGCGCGTTGTCGAGGGTGATGCCGCCGATGGCCGCCACCGGCAGGCGCAGCTCGCGGTGGGCGCGGGTGAGCAGGTCGAGCCCGGCCCGCGGGGCGTCGGGCTTGGTGGAGGACGTGAACATCGCCCCGAAGGCCACGTAGTCGACACCCGCCGCGGCGCCGGCCACCGCCCGCTGCCATTCGTTGTAGCAGCTCACGCCGAGGATGCGCCCCGGCCCCAGGGCCGCGCGGGCGAGGGCCGGATCGCCGTCGTCGCGGCCCAGGTGGGCACCGTCGGCACCGATCTCGAGGGCCAGCGCGAGGCTGTCGTTGATCACCAGCGGCACCCCGGCGGCCCGGCACAGGGCCAGCAGGCGCGTGGACTGCTCACGCTTGAGGGCGGCGTCGGCGAGCTTGTTGCGGTATTGCACGATCGCCGGGCGCGACGGCAGCACCGTCGCCACGGCGGCGAGCAGGGCGTCGGTGTCGAGGAGATCGGGCGTGACGAGATAAAGACCGCGCCGCATCTTCAGCCCCCGCCCCGGTCGGGCGGGCCGGCCCAGAAAAAACGGTCGGGAATGTACTGCCCCATGCCGGGGCGGAAGGCCGCCGAGAGGGTCTGCCAGGTGAAGCCCTGGGCCTCGAAGACGGCATTGGACATGTCGAGCCCGTGGGCCAGCGCGGCCGCAGCCGCCGACGCCAGGGTGCACCCGGAACCATGGTAGCTGCCGGGCAGACGCTCCCACGGATCGGCCCGCAACACCCCCTTCGCCCCATAAAGGGTATTAACCACCTGCGGGGTGTTGGCGTGGGAACCGGTGATCAGCACATACTCGGTGCCCATTTCGAGCAACATCGTGGCGCAGTCGGCCATGCTGCGCTCTTCACCGTCATCGCCGTAGCTGGCGACGAGACGCCGGGCCTCCATCGTGTTGGGCGTGATGAGGGTCGCCTGGGGAATGATGAACTCCCGCAGCGTGGCCAGCATGAGCTCGGAGGCCAGCTCGTCACCCCGACCCGAGGCGACGATCGGATCGACGATGACCGGGATATGAGGGTAATCGGAGATGATCTCGGCGATCACCTCGATGTTCTCGACGCTGCCCAGCACGCCAAGCTTGAAGGCCTGCACCGGCATGTCTTCAAGCACCGTGCGGGCCTGTTCGATGACGAAATCCGCGTCCACGGGCAATACCTCCTCGACGCCGACAGTGTCCTGGACGGTGAGGCCGGTGATGACCGTCAGGGGATGACACCCCATGCTGGAAATCGTCATTATGTCTGCCTGGATTCCGGCGCCACCGGTAGGATCGGAGGCGGCGAACACGAGAACCAGGGGAGGAGAGGGATCGCTGCGGTTAGTAGTCATTCCGGGAAACGAGGACGCACAATTTTGACTGCGACTGCGCTACCATTCACGATCCAAGCGATTCTAGCCGAAATCACAGCGACGCACCCACATGGCAAGCCCCCCGTACAAGACCTGGATGTGCCTGATCTGTGGCTATATCTACAACGAAGAAACCGGTTCCCCCGAAGAAGGCATCGCCCCCGGCACCCGCTGGGAGGACGTTCCGCCCAACTGGACCTGTCCCGAGTGCGGCGCACGCAAGGACGATTTTGAAATGATCGCGATCTGAGGGCCCGAGGCCCCACTCGCGGAAGGCATTGACAGCAGCAAGAAGACCGGAGGGTCATGTGAATCTCAGCGGAATCAAGGTCATGGTCATCGATGACAGCAACACCATCCGCCGCAGCGCAGAGATCTTCCTCGCCCAGGCCGGCTGTCAGGTCGTGCTCGCCGAGGACGGCTTCGATGCACTCGCCAAGATCACCGACCACGCGCCCGACCTGATCTTCGTCGACATCATGATGCCGCGCCTCGACGGCTACCAGACCTGCGCCCTCATCAAGAAGAATCCCCGCCTCAAGGCCACACCGGTCATCATGCTGTCCTCCAAGGACGGTCTCTTCGACCGCGCCCGCGGCCGCCTCGCCGGTTCCGACGAATACCTCACCAAGCCCTTCACCAAGGAAAGCCTGCTGCGTTCGGTTGCCAGCCACACGCAGTCACGCCAGCTTTCCGCCCTCGACTGAACCCACGAGACGCTGCGCCCATGCCGATCAAGAAAATCCTCGTCGTCGACGACTCCCCGACGGAACGGCTCGCCCTGTCGGAAGTCCTCGTCAAGAATGGCTACCAGGTCGTGACCGCCGACAGCGGCGACGAAGCCGTCATCAAGAGCAAGACCGAACACCCCGACCTCATCCTGATGGACGTGGTCATGCCCGGCACCAACGGCTACCAGGCCACCCGCACCATCGTGCGCGACGAGGCCACCCGTGACATCCCGGTGATCATCTGCACGAGCAAGGGCCTCGAGACCGACAAGATCTGGGGCATGCGCCAGGGCGCGTTCGACTACATGGTCAAGCCCCTCGACCACGCGGCCCTGCTCGACAAGATCCGCGCCTTCAGCTGAGAAACCCCATGGCGAAGCGGATCAGCCTCCACGAATTCCAGGCCGGCCTCGCGCGGCGACTGGCCGACGCCAAGGACAGCCGGGCATCGGCCCTGCTCGGCGTCCAGGCCGGCAAGCGCAACTGGCTCATCGACCTCACCGAGGCCGGAGAAATCCTGGCCGTCCCCCCTCTTGCAACGGTTCCCCTCGCCGAGCACTGGTTTCGCGGGCTCGCCAGCGTGCGGGGCAACCTGTTCGGCGTCGTCGATTTCGCAGCCTTTCACGGCGACGCGCCGATCGCGCCGGTGGGTCAATCCCGGCTGCTGCTGATCGGGGTTCGCCACAGCCTCAACTGTGCGCTGCTCGTGACACGGGCCCTGGGCCTTCGGGCCGTCGAGGATTTCGAACCCCTCGCCACACCGCCCGACCCGGACCAGCCATGGATCGGCGATCAGGTTCAGGATGCCCACGGCACCCACTGGACCCGCCTCAAGGTTTCCGAACTACTGAATCACGCGCGTTTTCTCGACGCCGCCCAATCGTGACCAAACAATCTGGAGGAGCAGCGGGTCGCACCCGCTGAAGGAAGAAAAAAATGGCATTCAAGCTACCGGGACTGTCGCTGGGCGGCAACAAGGCCGCCACGACCAATGTGGACACGATCATCGACACCAGCGACGGGGCGCAAACCAGCGCACTCCCCTTCCTTGCGGGCAAGAGCGCATCCGAGCAGCTGCGTACCCTGCGCGTCCCGTTCCTGATCTTTGCCGTCCTGACCGCCGCGCTGGTCATCTACCAGATCCGGGTCAGCAGCTTCGGTACCGCCTATGTCACGGCCGCCGGCCAGATGCGAACCCTCTCCCAGCAGATCGCCAAGGCCAGTCAGCTCGCCCTGCAGGGTGACACCAACGCCTTCGGCGAACTCAAGCAGAGCCGCGAACAGTTCAACGCCCTGCACGGTGCCGTCACCGACGGCGGCGATGTCAACGGCACCGGCGTGCCCGGCGGCAGCAGCGCCGTCACCGCCGAGCTCGAAGCCGTCACCACCCTCTGGAAGAAGACCGACGCCGACGCCGAGAAGCTCCTGAAGGAAGAAAAGAAGCTCACCGACCTGGGCAAGGCCGTTGCCACCATCAACAACAAGAACCCCCAGCTCCTCGAACTGTCCGAACAGGTCGCCACGCTCAAGCTGCAGGGCGGTGCCGCCGCACGCGAGATCGCCACCGCCAACCAGGTGGTGATGCTCACCCAGCGGATCGCCAAGAACGCCAACGCGCTCCTGATCGCCAACGCCATCGACCCGGAAGTCGCCTTCCTCCTCGGCAAGGACACCAACACCTTCCGCGAGCAGATCGAGCAGCTCCAGAAGATGACCGCCGACGGCACCGACGCCAAGGCCAAGCTCGCCGAACTCGAAACCGTCGGCAAGGACAACCTCTCCGCCGTCCAGACCATCCTCGGCAGCATCCAGCTCCTCGTGAAGGCCAAGGAAGCCGGCAGCCACATCTTCAAGGATTCCGGCCCGCTCCTCGAAAAGACCTCCGAACTGGCCGAAGGCTACTCCAACGCCTACACCGGCTTCTTCACCTGGGTATCCCTGTCGATCATCGTCTGCGCCCTGCTCGCCCTGGCCTGCCTGGCCCTGATGGCCAAGACCTACAACGACGACATCGCCCGCCGCCGCGCCGCCTCCGAACAGCTCCGGGAAGCCGCCGAAACCGAACGTAACGGCACCCAGCAGGCCATTCTGCGACTGATGAACGAGATGGGCGACCTCGCCGACGGTGACCTGACCGTCCGCGCCACCGTCACCGAAGACATCACCGGCGCCATCGCCGACTCGGTGAACTACACCATTGAAGAACTCTCCGTGCTGGTGCGCCGGATCAACGACGCCGCCATCCGCGTGACCACCGCCACCGAATCCGCCCAGCGCACCTCCGACGAACTGCTCTCCGCCACCGAACGTCAGGCCCAGGAACTGCGCCTCGCCGGTGAAACCGCCCAGAGCATGGCGAGCTCCATGAGCGCGGCGTCCGAAGACGCGCTGCAGTCCGCCCAGGTGGCCCGCCGCTCCCTCGAAGCCGCCCAGAAGGGCGCCGCCGCGGTGGAAGACACCATCAAGGGCATGAACGACATCCGCGAGAAGATCCAGGAAACCTCCAAGCGCATCAAGCGCCTCGGCGAATCCTCCCAGGAGATCGGCGAAATCGTGGAGCTCATCTCCGACATTACCGAACAGACCAACGTCCTCGCCCTCAACGCCGCCATCCAGGCCGCCTCCGCCGGTGAAGCCGGCCGTGGCTTCTCGGTGGTTGCCGAAGAAGTGCAGCGCCTCGCCGAACGCTCCGCCGAGGCCACCAAGCAGATCGGCGCGATCGTGAAGACCATTCAGACCGACACCGGCGACGCCGTGGCGGCAATGGAAAACGCCACCCGCGACGTGGTCGACGGCGCCCGCCTGTCCGAAACCGCCGGCCAGGAACTCGCCGAGATCGAACGCGTGTCCGCCGAAACCGCCGAGCTCATCGAACGCATCTCGGTCAGTACCGAAGTCCAGGCCAAGGCCGCAACCCAGGTGGCCGAGAAGATGCGCGGCATTCTGGCGATCACCGACCGCACCACCACCGGCACCCAGCAGACCGCCGTGTCGATCGGCGAACTGGCGGATCTCGCAGTTGAACTCAAGGGTTCGGTCTCCGGCTTCAAGGTCTGACCCGCACACCCCGACCAGGAACGGAATCCGTCCCCCACGTACCGATGAGCTCAGCACATGAACTCGACCTGGGTCCGCTGACCTGGGTCAAAGGCGAAATCGACCTGGCCCTCGAAAGGGCCCTGGGCGCGCTCGCCGAGGCCGGCAACGCGCCAGACCGTCCTGGTCGCATCAAGTTCGCCCAGACCCACCTGCACCAGGCCCACGGCGCCCTGTCCATCGTGGGCCTCGACGGCCTGACCCAGTTCTCCGAACAGCTCGACCGGCTGCTCGGCGAAATGGCGTCCACCCAGGTGCCTGCCACGCCTGACACCATCCGTCTGGCGACCCGCTGCATCGCAGCCATCGGCAACTATCTCGACGAGCTCACCCGTGGCCAGCCCGACCAGGCCCTGCGCCTGTTCAGCCTGTACGGCGAACTCGCCCACGCCCGCGGCCAGGACGCCCCCACCGCCGGCGAGCTGTTCTTCCCCGATCTGACCCTGCGCCCGGCCTTCCCGGCCGCCGCCGAAGGCGGCGACGATCCCAAGCGCCTGCGCGCACTGCGCGGCCGCTTCGAACGGGGCCTGCTCAAGTGGTTCCGCAACGCCGACGATACCGCCGGCCCGCAGGAGATGCGCGAATCCGTTGCCGGCATCGAAAGCCTCCAGGCCGTGCCCGCGTCCCGCGCCTTCTGGGCCGCCGCCACCGCCTTCTTCGACGCCCTGGGCCAGGGCGCCCTGCCCGCCGACGCCGCCACCAAGCGCCTGTGCGGCCGGATCGACGCCCAGATGCGTCGCGTCATGGAAGGCTCCAGCATCGTCGCCGAGCGCCTGATGCGCGACGTGCTCTACCACGTCGCCACCACCTCGGCCCACTCGCCGGCCATCGACAGCATCCGCGGCACCTACCAGCTGCAGGACCTGATCCCCGACGCCGACCGGCCGATCCGCGACACGCCCATCGCCCCGATCCTGCGCAAGCTGCGCGAAGCACTCTCCGATGCCCGCGAAGCCTGGGACCAGTTCTCCAAGGGCGGCGCCATCGGCCTGCCGCGCTTCCAGGACACCATCGCTCCGATCATCGACCAGGCCCGCACCGTGGGCCAGCCCGAAGTCGCCGACCTCGCCGCCGCCCTGGGCGAGCTCGCCCGCTGGCTGCGCCAGGACCCCCTGCGCCTCACCGACGCCCTGTCGATGGACGTCGCCACCGCGATGCTGCTCCTCGACACCCGGCTCGACGCCCATGCCCGCGCCGACAACCGGGAAGACGTGCAGATCGACGCCATCCTCGAGCGCCTGCGCGCCCATCAGCGCGGCGAGAAGCTCGCCCCGATGGCCATCTCCGAGCCCGACGCCCAGGCCCGCCAGGTCAATCGCCAGCTCGCCCACGAGATCCTCACCAGCCTCAACGAAGTCGAGACGAGCCTCGACGGCTTCTTCCGCTCGCCGGGCAACACCGACATCCTCGCCACCGTCCGCGCGCCCCTCAAGCAGGTCGAGGGCGCCCTCTCGGTGATGAACGACGACGGCGCCGTGCGCCTCGTCCAGGACGCCGCCGCGCGCATCGCCGCGCTGCCCGCCGAAGCCGGCGACAACACCCGCGCCTTCGAAGAGATTGCCCACCGCCTGTCGGCCCTCGGTGTCTACATCGAAGCCCTCCAGCACGGTCCCGCCGACCTCGCCCGCATCCTGCGCCCCGACGACGTGCCCGACGTGGCCGACAGCGTCGAAGCCGAGCTCGCCCAGCAGAAGCGCGAAGCCGCGGCCCTCACCGCCGCCCTCAAGGACAACCCGGACGACATCGGCCTGCGCACCGAGCTCCAGCTCAACCTCGAGAGCCTGCGCCAAGACGCCTCCCTCACGGCCGACCTCGAACTCGAAAAGCAGGCCCGTCAGGCCCTCACGATGCTCGACGCCGGCGAGCTGTTCAGCGCCCCCGCACCGATCGCCGCAGCCCCCGCCGCGCCAGCCCTGTCCGCCGAAGCCACCCGTCTCCTCGACGCCAGCGAAGAGGAGATCGACGCCGAACTCCTGTCGATCTTCATCGAAGAGGCCATCGAAGTCCGCAGCACTATCGCCCGCAAGATCGTCGAACTGCGCGAGCGTCCCCGCGACGTGGAGGTGCTCACCACCATCCGCCGCAGCTTCCACACCCTCAAGGGCAGCGGCCGGATGGTCGGCCTCAAGGACTTCGGCGAAGCCGCGTGGAGCATGGAGCAGACGCTCAACCACTGGCTGCGCCTCGAACTGCCCGTCAACGCCGAGCTCCACACGCTCATCGACGACGCCCATGCGGCCTTCTCCGCCTGGATCGACCAGCTCAATGCCGGCGCCGGCACCCACAAGGACGTCAGCCAGCTGCTCGCCGACGCCGAGCGCCTGCGCTCCGAGGCCCCCGCCGAGGCACCCGCCCGGGTCACACCCGCGCCTGCCGCCCCCGCCACGCCCCCGAGCGCCGCCGGCGACACCGAAGAGATGGATCTGGAATCCACGATCATCGTGCCGGATGCCAGCTTCACCGAAACCGACATCGGCACGCCAATGGCCCTCCATCACGAGGCCCCCGACGCACCGCCGCTGATCGAACTGCAGTTCCCCGACCTGAGCTTCGTCGAACCCGAAGCCGAGCCTGCCCCCGCGGCCCCGGCCCCGGCTCCGGCCGACGACTTCAGCCTCGACTTCGACCTGCCCACCGACTTCCCCGCCGAAGCACCCGCAGCCGAAACGGCCCCGCCGACGCTCATCGAAGCCCCGCTTCCCCTCGAAGATCTGGCCCCCGAAGACGAGCCCGAAGCCCTGCCAGCGCTGCCCGACAGCATCCAGACCGTCGAGGAAGCCCTCGCCGATCTCGAAGAGAGCATCGAGCTGCCCGACACCTTCGAAGCTGTCGAAGCCCTGCCAGTCGAAGCCATCGACGCTCCGACCATCGAGATCCCGACCCTCGACGAAACGCCCACCTTCGATCTGCCCGTCACCGACGAACCGCTGGAGCCCCTTGAGCCGCTCGAAACGGTGGAAGTCGAGGCCGCCGGGATCGAAGCCGAGCCCGAAACCGAAGAAGCCATCAACATCGAAGAGATCGACGCCGAAAACGTGGCCGACGACGACATCAGCCAGGACGAAGTGCGCCTGGGCGATGTCGTGCTGTCCCGCCCGCTGTTCGACCTCTACCTCGTCGAAGCCCGCCAGCACGTGGCCACCCTGCGCCACGAGCTCGCCCGGCTGTCGGTCAACCCGAGCCTTGTCCCGCCCCAGTCGGCGATCCGGGCCGCCCACACCCTCTCCGGCATCTCCGGCACCGCCCGCTTCGTCGCGCCCCAGGCGCTCGCCAAGGCCCTTGAGCTGGCCGAACAGCGCCTGTCCGACCACGACCGCGCGCCCACGGCCGACCAGACCATCCTGCTCAACAGCGCGGCCACCGCCCTCGAAGGCATGCTGGTCCAGCTCTCAGCCCGCAGCCTGCCCCAGCCCGCACCGGATCTCGTCGAACAGCTCGACGGCATCCTCGCCTCGCATCTGGCCGAAGTCATCAGCCTGCGCCCCGAAGCACCGCCGGCCCTGGTGACCACGCCGATCAATCCGGTGCCTGCGGCGCCGCGTCCGGCCGAACCCACTGCCGCGGCACCGCAACTGCGCGACGAGCTCGACACCGACCTGCTGCCGATCTTCCTCGACGAAGGCAACGAACTCCTCGACCAGCTCGACGTCGCCGTCCACAACTGGCGCGGCAACCCGACCGACACCACCAACGCCGCCGGCATCGCCCGTCTGCTGCACACCCTCAAGGGCAGCGCGCGGATGGTCGGCGCGATGAGCCTCGGCCAGAGCCTGCACGATCTCGAAACCCGCCTTGAGCGTGTGCGCGGCCAGAACGCCGCCGAGTCCGGCATCCTCGACGAGCTCGAAACCGCCCTCGACCAGACCCGCCAGGCCCTCGACACCCTCGGCAACCCCGAGGCCGCCGCGCCGGCGCCCGAGCCCGTCCAGCCGGCAAGCCCCGTCGCCACCCACATCGATCTGGACGACACCGCCCCGGCCCAGCCCGGCGAACTCGCCGCCCAGGCCGCCCGCACCATGCTGCGGGTCGAAGCCAGCCGCATCGACCAGTTCGTGAACGAGGCCGGCGAGATCTCCATCGCCCGAACCCGGATCGAAGGCGAACTGCGCACCCTGCGCCGCTCCCTGCTCGACCTCACCGAAAACGTCATCCGCCTGCGCAACCAGCTGCGCGAAGTCGAAATCCAGGCCGACACCCAGATGCAGTCCCGCCTGTCCCAGGTCGAGACCCATCACACCGAGTTCGACCCCCTGGAGATGGACCGCTACACCCGCCTCCAGGAACTCACCCGGATGATGGCGGAGAGCGTCGGCGACGTGACCACAGTCCAGCAGAACCTCCTCAAGAACCTCGACGGCGCCGAATCGGCCCTGCACGCCCAGTCGCGGATGGCCCGCGAGCTTCAGCAGTCGCTGATGTACGTGCGGATGGTGCCCTTCGACAGCCTCGCCGAGCGTCTCTATCGCCTCGTCCGCCAGACCGCCAAGGAGCTCGGCCGGCGCGCCAACCTCGACATCATCGGCGGCCAGATCGAAATCGACCGCAGCGTGCTCGAGGCCATGACCGGCCCCCTCGGCCACCTGGTCCGCAACGCCGTCGCCCATGGCATCGAGCCGCCCGACGTGCGCCGCGCCGCCGGCAAGCCCGAGATCGGCCAGATCACCCTGCGCGTCGCCCACGAAGGCAACGACGTGGTGATCGAATTCCGCGACGACGGCGCCGGCCTCGACTTCGCCCGCATCCGCGCCCACGCCCTCGAAACCGGGCTGATCGAAGCGGGCGAGGAAACCGACGACAAGCGCCTCACCAACCTGATCTTCGTGCCGGGCTTCACCACCGCCAGCCTGTCCAGTCTTGCCGGCCGCGGCGTCGGCATGGACGTGGTGAAGAGCGAGACCGCCGCCGTCGGCGGCCGCATCAGCGTCGCCACAGAAGCCGGCCAGGGCACCACCTTCCGCATCCACCTGCCGCTCACCCTCGCCGTCACCCAGGCGCTGCTGGTGCGCGCGGGCGGCCGTACGCTGGCGATTCCGTCGTCGATGGTGGCCCAGGTGCTCGAACTCAAGCCCAAGGCCCTCGAAGAGGTCCGCGCCAAGCGGGGCACCGAATGGCTCGGCGAGCACTTCAGCTACCGCTACCTGCCGCGTCTCCTGGGCGATAACGAATCCCAGCCCCAGCTCGACCGCTTCAACTGGGTGCTGCTGCTCCGGGCCGGCTCCGAAACCCTCGCCCTCCACGTGGATGCCCTGCGCGGCAACCAGGAAGTCGTCGTCAAAAACGCCGGGCCGCAGTACGCCCGGATGGTCGGCTACTCCGGCGCCACGGTGCTTGGCGACGGCGAGATCGTGCTGATCCTCAACCCGGTCGCGCTGGCCGGCCGCGCCCACGCCAGCGCCGAAGACGTCCTGCCGGCCACCAGCCGCAGCAGCCTCACCCCGGCCCAGCCGACGGTAATGGTGGTGGATGACTCCCTCACCGTGCGCAAGATCACCGGCCGCCTGCTCGAACGGGAAGGCTACCGGGTCATCACCGCCAAGGACGGCGTGGACGCGCTGGAGCAGCTCCTCACCGCCAGCCCCGACGTCATCATCGCCGACATCGAGATGCCGCGGATGGACGGCTTCGACCTCACCCGCAACATCCGCGCCGACGCCCGCCTGAAGGCCGTGCCGATCATCATGATCACCTCCCGCACGGCCGAGAAGCACAAACGTTACGCGGAAGAGATCGGCGTCAACCACTACCTCGGCAAGCCCTACGACGAGGACGTGCTGCTGCAGCTGATCCGGGATTTCGTCACCAACGCCACACTCTGACCCGGACTAAAGCGCCGCTTTCGTCCGGGGCGGGCCCCGGCTTGGCTATAATCGGTCGTTTTCCCTGCGCGACCGCCCCATGAACCTGCTCTTCGAAGAGGATGGTGCCTTCAAGACCGGCACCATCCTGACCGACAACGACGCCTCCCTGCAGGTGGAAACACCCCACGGCAAGCGCCTCAAGCTGAAGAGCAACCACGTGCTGATGCGTTTCGCGCAGCCGGGTGCGGGCGATCTGCTCGACCGCGCCGAGACCGAGGCCGAAGGCCTCGACACCGAATTCCTTTGGGAAGTCTGCGGCGACGACGAGTTCGGCTTTGCCGAGTTCGCCCGCGAATACTTCGGCCACGAGCCCAGCCCCGTCGAATCCGCCGCAGTGCTGCTGCGCCTGCACGCCGCGCCGATCTACTTCCACCGCAAGGGCCGCGGCCGCTTCCGCAAGGCTCCGGCCGAGATCCTCCAGGCCGCCCTCGCCGGCCTCGAGAAGAAGCGCCAGCAGGCCGCCGCCGTCGAGCGGATGCGCGACGAACTCCTCGCCGGCCAGTTGCCCGAAGAGCTCAAGCCGCTGGTGCGTCAGCTGCTCTACAAACCCGACCGCAACCGCCTCGAAACCAAGGCCCTCGAAGCCGCCTGTGCCGAAAGCGGCAAATCGCCGGCCCGGCTGCTGCTCGCCTGTGGCGCGCTGGCCTCGTCCCACGAGCTGCATTTCGACCGCTTCCTGTTCGAGTACTTCCCCGCGGGCACCGACTTCCCGGCCTTCGAGCCGCCGGTCGCGCCGACCGACCTGCCGCTCGCCGACGTGCGCGCCTTCTCCATCGACGACGCCGCCACCACCGAGATTGACGACGCCTTCTCGGTCACGCCGGTCGATGGCGGCTGGCGCATCGGCATCCACATCGCCGCGCCCGGCCTCGGCTTCGGCCGTGATTCCAGCCTCGACGCCATCGCCCGCGAGCGCCTGTCGACGGTCTACATGCCGGGCAACAAGATCACCATGCTGCCCGACGCCATCGTCGAGGGCTTCACCCTGGGCGAAGGCCGCGACTGCCCGGCGCTGTCGCTCTATCTCGACGTGAGCCGCGACCTCATCGTCACCGGCAACCACTCGCGCATCGAGCGCGTGCCGGTGGTCGCCAACCTGCGCCACCACGACATCGAGCCGGTCTTCAACGAGACCACCCTCGCCGAAGGCGGCCCGGACTTCCCCTGGAAGACCGAGCTCACCCTGCTGTGGGAGCTCGCCACCGTGCTCGAAGCCGGCCGCGGCAAGCCCGCCGCCAACCAGAACCTCGTCGATTTCAACTTCAGCGTCGATTGGTCCGAAACCACCGCCGACGGGCCCGGCCGCATCGAGATCGGCCGCCGCTCCCGCGGTTCGCCCCTCGACAAGCTGGTGGCCGAGCTGATGATCGCCGCCAACAGCACCTGGGGCAAAGCCCTCGCCGACGCCGGTATCCCGGCCCTGTATCGGGCCCAGACCGGCGGCAAGGTGCGCATGACCACCGCCGCTGCGCCCCACGAAGGCCTCGGCGTCGATTGCTACGCCTGGTCCAGCTCGCCCCTGCGGCGCTACGTGGATCTGGTCAATCAATGGCAGCTCATCGGCTGGCTCAGCGGCAGCACGCCGGCCTTCCCGCCCAAGTCGCCCGAGCTGATCGCTGCGATGCGCGACTTCGAGCTCACCTACGCCGCCTACGCCGAGTTCCAGCGCGGCATGGAGCGCTACTGGTGCCTGCGCTGGCTGCGCCAGCAGGGCCACCCGGCCATGAGCGCCCGGGTGCTGCGCGAGAGCCTCGTGCGCCTCGAAGCCATCCCGCTGATCTTCAAGGTTCCGTCGATGCCCACCCTGCCGCCGGGCACCCGCGTGCAGCTGGCCATCGACAGCACCGACCTGATCGACGTGGACGTGCGCGCCACCTATCTCGAAACCCTCGCGCCGGCCGGCAGCGAGCCCATCGAGATCGACGACGAAGACCTGCCGGAGGCCGAGGCTGCGCCCTCAGCGCCGGAGGCCCCCGTCGCCACCACCGAGGCCCCGCCCGCCGCCTGAGTCCGCCATGCAGCCGCTCCAACGTCCGCCCGCCCCGTCGCCCTCCCCGACGCCCGTCTCCGGCCCTGCCGCCGGCGCGGGCGGCGCGTGGCCGACCTTCGCCGGGCGGTCGGCGCGCTATGCGCTCGAATGGGGCGTCGGCATCTCGCTGGCGATCCACGCCGTGCTGCTGTCGATCCACTTCGTGATGCCGGACCCGGCCAAGTTCAAGCGCAACGACAAGGGGCTGGAGGTCGTGCTGGTCAATTCCCGCCATGCCCAGCGCCCCGACACCGCCGACATCCTCGCCCAGACCAACCTCGACGCCGGCGGCAACTCCGACAAGAAGGCCCGTCCCGCCACCCCACTGCCGCCCATGGAGCAGACCCGCGCCGGCGACAGCCTGATCGAAGCCCAGCGCCGCAGCGAACAGCAGCAGGCACCCCAGGTCCAGGCGATGACCACCAGGCAGGCCAAGGCCGCGCTCGCCGTCGATCCCCGCCACGCCAACCCCTCCGAGGCCCCGCGCCAGGTGTCCGGCTACGACCTCCTCGACAGCTCCGCCGCGGTTGCCCGCATCGAGGCCCAGATCGACAAGGATCTGATGGACTACGCCTCGCGGCCGCGCAAGAAGTTCATCGGCGCCCGCGCCCACGAATACCGCTTCGCCCAGTACGCCGAGGACTGGCGCCAGAAGATCGAGCGCGTCGGCACGCTCAACTACCCCGATGCCGCCCGGGGCAAGCTCTACGGCAGCCTGCTGCTGTCGGTCACCATCCGCGCCGACGGCAATGTGGAGAGCGTCGAGATCCTCCGCTCCTCCGGCCACAAGCTCCTCGACGACGCCGCCCGCCGCATCGTGCAGCTCGCCGCGCCCTACGCCGCCTTCCCGCCGGACATCCGCAAGGACACCGACGTGATCGAGATCACCCGCACCTGGACATTCACCAACGCGGACATGCTGCAGACCTCCGCCCGCAAGGATTGACCCGATGGACCGTTACGCCGTGATCGGCAACCCGATCGGCCACAGCAAGTCGCCCCGCATCCACGCCGCCTTCGCCGCGCAGACCGGCCAGCAGCTCAGCTACGAGGCGCTGCTCGCCCCCCTCGACGGCTTTGCCGCCACCGTGCGCGAGTTTCAGGCCGCCGGCGGACGGGGGATGAACGTCACCGTCCCCTTCAAGCTCGAAGCCTTCGACCTGGCCGACCGGCTCACCCCCCGCGCCCAGGCCGCCGGCGCGGTGAACACCCTGGCCTTCGGCGCTGACGGCACCCTCGGCGACAACACCGACGGCGCCGGCATCCTGCGCGACATCACCGTCAATCTCGGCTTCGCCGTGACCGGCCGGCGGGTGCTGCTCCTCGGCGCCGGCGGCGCGGCCCGCGGCACCGTGCTGCCGCTCCTCGACGCCCGCCCGGCCAGCCTCACCATTGCCAACCGCACCGCCTCCAAGGCCGCCGAGCTGGCCGACGAGTTCGCCACCGCCGGCACGGTCGCGCCCACCGGCAGCGGCCTCGCCCAGCTTGCCGGCCAGCAGTTCGACCTGGTCATCAACGCCACCAGCGCCAGCCTGTCGGACGCCGCGCCCGATCTGCCCGCCGGCCTCTACGCCCCCGGCAGCCTCGCCTACGACATGATGTACGGCAAGGGCGAGACGCCCTTCCTCGCCGCCGCGCGCGCCCAAGGCGCCGCTCGCCGCGCCGACGGCCTGGGGATGCTCGTCGAACAGGCCGCCGAGAGCTTCTTCCTGTGGCGCGGCGTGCGCCCCGAGACGGCCCCGGTGCTCGCCGACCTGCGCGCCAGCCTCTGAGCCCGCCCGCCATGGCCCGAGTCTGGCACTGGACACGGCGCGCCCTCGTGGCGCTGGTGCTGCTGTTCGTCGCCTATCAGGTCTGGCTGCTCGGCCACGTGCTGTGGTGGAAGTGGAACCCGCCCTCCGGCACCAGCTTCATGAGCCTGCGCCTGGACGAGCTCGCCGCCGACAAGCCCGACGCCGAGCTCCACTACCGCTGGGTGCCCTACGAGCGCATCTCGATCCACCTCAAGCGCGCCGTGGTGGCCGCCGAGGACGACAAGTTCGTCGATCACGAAGGCTTCGACTGGGAAGGCATCCAGAAGGCCATCGAGAAGAACCAGAAGAAGGGCAAGCCCGTCGCCGGCGGCTCGACGATCAGCCAGCAGCTCGCCAAGAACCTCTTCCTCAGCCCCGCCCGCAGCTACTTCCGCAAGCTCGAAGAGGCCATCATCACGGTGATGATCGAGACTTTGTGGGACAAGCGGCGCATCCTCGAGGTCTATCTCAACGTGGTCGAATGGGGTAACGGCATATTCGGCTGCGAGGCCGCCGCCCAGCGCTACTTCCGCGTCCCGGCGGCGCAGCTGGCGCCCAACCAGGCCGCCCGGCTGGCCGTGATGCTCCCCAATCCGCGCAAGTACGAGAAGAATTTCAGCCCCCGCCTGGCCGCCCACGCGGCCCGCATCCAGGGGCGCATGCAGTACTCCGACGTGCCCTGAAAAGCGCCGTCGCGCCCTCCTTGCGGAACTTGAGCCCCTGCCCGACGTCCCGCCCTTCGGGTAGAATGTCGCGTTTTCCCAAGCACCGCCTCCCCCGATGCAATTCGCCGGATTCACCTTGCGAAACAATCTGTTCGTTGCGCCCATGGCCGGCGTGACGGACCGTCCTTTCCGCCAGCTCTGCAAGAAGATGGGGGCCGGGCTCGCCGTCTCCGAGATGGTCACGTCCAACTCCCTGCTGTACGGCAGCGCCAAGACCCAGCGGCGCGCCAACCACGACGGCGAAGCCGATCCGATCTCCGTGCAGATCGCCGGCGCCGATCCGGCCATGATGGCCGAGGCCGCCCGTCACAACGTCGACCGCGGCGCCCAGATCATCGACATCAACATGGGCTGCCCGGCCAAGAAGGTCTGCAACGTGATGGCCGGCTCCGCGCTGATGCAGGACGAGCCCCTCGTCGCCCGCATCCTCGAAGCCGTCGTCGGCGCCGCCGGCAACACCCCGGTCACCCTCAAGTTCCGCACCGGCTGGAACAAGGCCAATAAAAACGCCGCCACCATCGCGCGCATCGCCGAAGAGTCCGGCATCCAGCTGATCGCCATCCACGGCCGCACCCGCGCCTGCCAGTACACCGGCGACGCCGAGTACGACACCATCGCCGACGTCAAGACCCGCGTGCGCATTCCGCTGATCGCCAACGGCGACATCACCACGCCCCAGAAGGCCAAGTTCGTGCTGGATTACACCGGCGCCGACGGCGTGATGATCGGCCGCGCGGCCCAGGGCCGCCCGTGGATCTTCCGCGAGATCGAACACTTCCTGAAGACCGGCGAGGAGCTTCCTCCCCCGCTCGTCTCCGAAATCCTCCAGGTGTGCAAGGACCACCTCGCCGATCTCTACGCCTTCTACGGCGAAGACACCGGCGTCAAGGTCGCCCGCAAGCACATCAGCTGGTACACCAAGGGTCTGGTCGGATCGGCGCAGTTCCGCCGCGTCATGAACACCCTGCCCACCGTACAAGAACAGATTGCCGCCATTGACGAGTTCTTCGGCCGGCTCGCCGACAGAGACAGCCGCCTGGTTTACACCGAAGAAGAATTCCCTCAGGAGCTTGCAGCATGAGCAGCACCAGCAATGACATCGCGGAATCTGTCTGCCGCGCCCTCGACACCTACTTTCGCGATCTCGACGGCGAGAAGCCCAACGCCCTCTACGAGATGGTGATCAAGAACGTCGAACGCCCGATGCTCGAGTTCGTCCTCAAGCAGGCCGGCGGCAACCAGACCCTCTGCGCAGAGATGCTCGGCATCAACCGCAACACCCTGCGGCGCAAGCTGTCCGAGCACGAACTCCTGTAATCGCCTTTCCGTCATTTTCGAGCCGCGTCCTCCGCGGCCATCCAGAGAACACCCCATGAAAGTCACCCAAGCCCTGCTCAGCGTCTCCGACAAGACTGGCGTCATCGAATTCGCCCGCGAACTGTCCGCTCTCGGCATCAAGCTGCTGTCCACCGGCGGCACCGCCAAGTCCCTGCGCGATGCCGGCCTGCCGGTCACCGACGTGTCCGACTACACCGGCTTTCCCGAGATGCTCGACGGCCGCGTCAAAACGCTGCACCCGAAGGTCCACGGCGGCATCCTCGCCCGTCGCGACCTGCCCGAGCACCTGGCCAAGCTCGAAGAGCACAGCATCCCGCGCATCGACCTCGTGGTGGTGAACCTCTACCCGTTCCAGGCCACCGTCGCCAAGCCCGACTGCAGCCTCGAAGACGCCATCGAGAACATCGACATCGGCGGCCCGACCATGGTCCGCGCCGCGGCCAAGAACCACGGCAATGAAGCCGGCGGCGTCGGCATCGTGACCGACCCGGCCGACTACGCCGGCATCGTCGCCGAGCTCAAGGCCAACGGCGGCGCGCTCAGCTACAAGACCCGCTTCGACCTCGCCCGCAAGGCCTTCACCCACACCGCCCGCTACGACTCGGCGATCTCCAACCACCTCACGGCCCTCGCCGACGACGGCAGCAAGATGGCCTACCCGGAGCGCTTCCAGCTGGCCTTCGACAAGGTGCAGGATCTGCGCTACGGCGAGAACCCCCACCAGACCGCCGCCTTCTACCGCGAATCCGAGCCTCAGGCAGGCGCCATCGCCGCCTACACCCAGCTGCAGGGCAAGGAGCTGTCGTACAACAACATCGCCGACTCCGACGCTGCCTGGGAATGCGTCAAGGCCTTCGACTCAGTTGCCAACACTGTGGCCTGCGTGATCGTCAAGCACGCCAACCCGTGCGGCGTGGCCGTCGCCGCCAGCCCGCTGGAAGCCTACAAGAAGGCCTTCTCCACCGACCCCACCTCCGCCTTCGGCGGCATCATCGCCTTCAACACCACCGTTGACCGCGCCGCAGCCGAAGCCGTCAGCGCCCAGTTCCTCGAAGTGCTGATCGCCCCCGCCTACACCGACGAAGCCCTCGAGCTCCTCAAGGCCAAGCAGAACGTCCGCGTGCTGGTCAATCCGCTGGGCACCGTCAAGCAGCCCGACTACAAGCGCGTCGGCGGCGGCCTGCTGGTGCAGAGCGCCGACTTCGCCCCGATCACCGCGGCGGATCTGAAGGTCGTCACCAAGCGCGCGCCCACCGAACAAGAGCTCGGCGACCTGCTGTTCGCCTGGCGCGTGGCCAAGTACGTCAAGTCCAACGCCATCGTCTACTGCAAGGACGGCATGACCATCGGCGTCGGCGCCGGCCAGATGAGCCGCGTGGATTCCGCCCGCATCGCCAAGATCAAGGCCGAGAACGCCGGCCTGGTGATCCCCGGCTGCGTGGTCGCGTCGGATGCCTTCTTCCCGTTCCGTGACGGCCTCGACGTGCTGGCCCAGGCCGGCGCCACCGCCGTCATCCAGCCGGGTGGCTCGGTGCGTGACGCCGAAGTGATCGCCGCGGCCGACGAGCAGGGCATCGCGATGGTCCTCACCGGCTTCCGCCACTTCCGTCACTGATCCGGGCACACCCATGAAGATCCTCGTCATCGGCTCCGGCGGACGCGAACACGCGCTGGCCTGGAAGCTCTCCCGCTCGCCGCGCGTGCAGAAGGTGCTGGTCGCCCCGGGCAACCCCGGCACCGCCCGTGAGCCCGGCATCGAGAACGTCGCCGTCACCGCGATCCCCGAGCTCATCGAGCTCGCCCGTCGCGAGCAGATCGCCCTCACCGTCGTCGGCCCCGAGGCACCGCTGGCCGCCGGCGTGGTGGATGCCTTCCGCGCCGCCGGGCTGCCGATCTTCGGGCCGACCAAGCTCGCCGCCCAGCTCGAAAGCTCCAAGGACTTCGCCAAGCAGTTCCTGATCCGCCACAAGATCCCGACGGCCAAGTACCAGACGTTTGCCGACTCCGCCGCCGCCCACGCCTACGTGGACGCCGAAGGTGCGCCGATCGTCATCAAGGCCGACGGCCTGGCTGCCGGCAAGGGCGTCGTGGTGGCGATGACCACGGACGAAGCCCACGAAGCCATCGACGCCATGCTCACCCACAACACGCTGGGCGTGCAGTACGACGAGCGCGGCCCGCGGGTGGTGATCGAGGAGTTCATGGACGGCGAGGAAGCCAGCTTCATCGTGATGGCCGACGGCCGCCACGCCCTGCCGCTGGCCACCTCCCAGGATCACAAGCGCCTGCGTGACGCCGACCAGGGCCCCAACACCGGCGGCATGGGTGCCTACTCGCCCGCCCCGGTGGTCACGCCCGAAGTCCACGCCCGCGCCATGCGCGAGATCATCATGCCGACCCTCGTCGGCATGGCCGCCGAAGGGCTGCCCTACACCGGCTTCCTGTACGCCGGCCTGATGATCGACGCCAAGGGCGCACCGCGCGTCGTCGAGTTCAACTGCCGCATGGGCGACCCGGAAACCCAGCCCATCATGATGCGGCTCAAGACCGACCTGGTCGATCTCGTCGAAGCCGCCATCGCCGGCAAGCTCGACAAGATCGAAGCCGAATGGGACCGCCGCTTCGCCCTCGGCGTGGTGATGGCCGCCGCCGGCTACCCGGACAGCCCCCGCAAGGGCGACGCCATCCACGGCCTGCCCGCCAGCGCCCCGGAAGACGTGCACGTCTTCCACGCCGGCACCACCGAGAAGGACGGCCAGGTCGTCACCAACGGTGGCCGCGTGCTGTGCGTCACCGCCCTGGGCGACAACGTGCGTAGCGCCCAGAAACTCGCCTACGAACAGCTCGACCAGATCCACTTCGACGGCATGCAGTGCCGCCGCGACATCGGCTACCGCGCCGTCGCCCGCAAGGGCTGAGCCATGCCCCACCTGCGCATCGAGTACAGCACCAACATCGCCGGCCGGTTCGACCCGGTCGCGGTGCTGGTCGCCGCCACCGACGCGCTGGTGGCCAGCGGCGTGTTCGCCCCCGCCGACGCCATCAAGGCCCGCCTGATGCCCGTCGAGCACTTCCGGGTCGGCAGCGGTGCCGATCACGGCTTCATCCACGCCGGGCTGGCCCTGCTTTCCGGTCGCGACAGCGCCACCAAGCAGCGCCTCACCGCCGCCCTGGTGGACGCCATCGCGCCCCTCGTCGCACCTGGCCCGCAGGTGGTGCAGATCACCTCCGAAGCCCGCGACATGGATCGCGACACCTACTCGAAGCGCCTCATTCCCGGCGCCTGATCTCTGCCGGCCGCTGGCCGGTTTTTTCCATCCCCGGAGCCCACCCATGCCTGACCGCGCCGCTGTCAAAGCCTATCTCCTCGACCTTCAGGAGCGCATCGTCGGCGCCCTCGAAGCCTTCGACGGCAAGCCCTTCGTCACCGACAGCTGGACCCGCCCCGCCGGCGGCGGCGGCCTTACCCGTCTCATCGAGGAAGGCAACTTCTTCGAGCGCGGCGGCTGCAACTTCTCCCACGTGATGGGCGAAGGCCTGCCGCCTTCCGCCACCGCAGCCCGGCCCGAACTCGCCGGCCGCAGCTACGAGGCGATGGGCGTCTCACTGGTGCTCCACCCGCGCAACCCGTACTGCCCCACGGTGCACATGAACGTGCGCTTCTTCATCGCCTCGGCCCCGGGCAAGGCCGACGTGTGGTGGTTCGGCGGCGGGATGGACCTCACCCCCTATTACCCGTTCGAGGAAGACGTTCGCCACTTCCACGCCACCTGCAAGGCCGCCGTTCTGCCCTGGGGCGAGGCCGAATACCAGCGCCTCAAGGACTGGTGCGACCGCTACTTCTTCCTCAAGCACCGCAACGAGCCCCGCGGCGTGGGCGGCCTGTTCTTCGACGACCACGGCGCCGACGGCAAGGTGGATTTCGACGCCGCCTTCGCCATGACCCGCAGCGTCGGCGACGCCTTCCTGCCGGCCTACATCCCCGTCGTCGAACGCCGCCGCGACACGCCCTATGGCGAGCGGGAGCGCGACTTCCAGGCCTACCGTCGCGGCCGCTACGTCGAATTCAACCTCGTCTTCGACCGCGGCACACTGTTCGGCCTGCAGTCCGGCGGGCGCACCGAATCCATCCTCATGTCCATGCCGCCCATCGTGAAGTGGCGCTACGACTGGCACCCGGAAGCCGGCAGCCCCGAAGCCCGGCTGTACACCGACTTCCTCGTCCCGCGCGACTGGGCCTGACCAGGTCCATGTTCGACGCCGCCCGCCAGCAGCTCAAGGCACAGCTGGCGACGGGCTTTGAGCTCGGCATCGGCGTGCTGTCAGCCCTTGGCGTGCCGATGGCACTGATCCTCGGCAAGCTGCTGCTGGCCGGATTGCTGGGAATGATTGCGATCGGTGTCGGGCTTCGCTTTGTCCGGGCTCGCAAGCCGACCGCCACGGATCAGTGAGCCGGCGCGACGAGCCCGCCCGGCGGATAACTGCGCAGATAGCCCAGCAGCGTCTCCACCCGCCCGCGGATCAGCGCGGCCCGGTACGCCGCCCGCGACGTGGCCGACGACGAGCCAAAATCCTGCGGCGTCCAGTTGTTGGCGATGAAGCGCAGCTCCGCGTCGCGAAAGATCAGCCAGCTCTTCTGGCTGCGCACCAGATCCTGCCGACGGCTGTCGCGACCCTGGCGCACCAGCGCGGTGTAGGCGAGGTTCAGCTCCCGGTCGAGAAACTGCTCGTACTGGGCATAAACCGCCAAGGCATCCCGGTCCGTCCCCGCGCCAGCGATGCGAGTTTCAAAGTCGCCCGCACGGGTCGCAAACTCGGCCACCGGATCGGGCCGGTCCGGGTTGTCGATGGCCAGCGCCGCACCTGCGGGCAAGCCCAGCGCAAGCACCAGCGCCCAACCGGCCAGCCAGGCCGGAAAACACTCACCAGTTCTTCTCATATTTCCCCAGGGAATAGACGTTCCACTCGCACTGCCGGCGCCGCTCGAGCCCCAGCATCACCTTGCCCTGGGACTTGTTCCAGGACTTCCAGGCCGCTTCCAGCGTCTTATACATGGTCTGGGCGGTGGGGTCATTGACCATCTTTGCCACCGACGAGCGGGCCAGGTTGGCCGCGCCGATGTTGAAGGTGAGGATCACCAGCGCGTCAAACTGGTTCTGGCTGAGCCTAGCGGAGATCGTCGAATTCACCGCCGCCTCGAAGGGCTGCAGATCCTTGTCGAGCAACGCGTTGGCGCCCGCCTCGGTGATGCCACCCTTGTAGGTATCCCATTCTGCCTTGGCGATCAGGTGGCCATAGCCGATCGTCGCACCCTTCACCCACACATGGGTCGCCTTGCCGGTCTGGTCGTCGTAGGTGAACAGGAACAGGCTCTCGAGCTTGCGCAGCAGCTCCCGCGCAGCCGTGCTCATGCGCATCGAGCCGGTCGGCTGGGCGGCAGGCGGCTGGGTCGGCGGCGTAGGGGTGACGACCACCGCGGGCGGCTGGTTGAGGGCCTGCCAGGTCTTGCCACCCGGGTCCACCCGGCCGTCGGGCTTCTTGAGCTTCATCACCCGGCGCTGGAACTCCTCGATGGCGCCGTAGGTTTCATCGCCCTGGCCGCCATCTTCGGCGATCCTCGGCAGGGACGGCGGTCGATGGCGGTTGAGCAGCTGCTGGACGAGCAGGACTTCGCGCTTGAGCGGCTTGTCGGCGCCGCGCCCGACCGCACGTGTGAGACTGGCCATGAACCTCTCCCCAACAGGAATGGATACGCCATCTCACTATAGCCAGCCCCACCGGCAGCAACCAGGACGAGAATGCAAAAAGGCCTCCCGGGCGGCAACACCCGGGAGGCCTTTGCCGGCAACTGCCGGCGCTCAGTTGCGGATCAGGTGATCGAAGGCCGACAACGACGCCTTGGCGCCCTCGCCCATCGCGATGATGATCTGCTTGTAAGGCACGGTGGTCACGTCACCGGCGGCAAACACGCCCGGCACCGAGGTGCGGCCGTGGTCATCGACGATGATCTCGCCGCGGGACGACAGCTCGACCGTGCCCTTCAGCCACTGGGTGTTGGGCAGCAGGCCGATCTGCACGAAGATCCCGGCCAGCGCCACCTGATGCATTTCGCCGGAGACGCGATCCTTGTAGGTGAGGCCGGTCACCTTCTGGCCGTCGCCATTCACCTCGGTGGTCTGGGCGTTCACGATGATCTTCACGTTGGGCAGGCTTTCGAGCTTCTTCACCAGTACCGCGTCGGCGCGCAGCTTGCTGTCGAACTCCAGCAGGGTCACGTGGGCCACCACGCCGGCGAGGTCGATGGCCGCCTCGACGCCCGAGTTGCCGCCACCGATCACCGCCACCGGCTTGCCCTTGAAGAGCGGGCCGTCGCAGTGAGGGCAGTAGGTCACGCCCTTGGTGCGGTACTCGGTCTCGCCGGGCACGTTCATGTCGCGCCAGCGGGCGCCGGTAGAGAGGATCACCGTTTTCGACCTCAGGCTCGCGCCGCTCGCCAGCTTCACCTCGATCAGCTCGCCCGGCACCAGAGCCTCGGCGCGCTGCAGGTTCATGATGTCCACGGCGTACTGTTTGACGTGCTCCTCCAGCGCCGCGGCGAGGCGCGGACCTTCGGTCTCCTTCACTGAGATGAAGTTTTCGATGGCGAGTGTATCCAGCACCTGCCCGCCGAAGCGCTCGGTGACCACGCCGGTACGGATGCCCTTGCGCGCGGCATAGACCGCCGCCGCCGCGCCGGCCGGCCCACCGCCCACCACCAGCACGTCGAAGGCTTCCTTGGCGGCGATCTTCGCGGCGGCGCGGGCTTCGGCGCCGGAATCGACCTTGGCGAGGATCTCCTCGAGCTCCATCCGGCCCTGGCCGAACTCCTGACCGTTGAGGAGGATGGTCGGCACGGCCATGATCTGCAGGCGGGTCACTTCATCCTGGAACAGCGCACCATCCACCGTCTCGTGGCGGATTTTCGGATTAACCAGCGCCATCAGGTTGAGGGACTGGACGACCTCCGGGCAGTTCTGGCACGAGAGCGAAATGTAGGTGACGAAGTTGTACTCGCCGTCGAGGTCACGGATCTGGGCCAGCACCTCGTCGCTCACCTTGGGCGGATGGCCGCCCACCTGCAGCAGGGCCAGCACCAGCGAGGTGAATTCGTGGCCGAGGGGGATCGCCGCGAAGCGGATGCCGATCGGCTCGTCCGGGCGGGTGATGCGGAACGAGGGCTTGCGCTCGGCGCCGTCGTCGCGCTCGACGAGGCTGACCAGCGGCGACAGGCTGGCGATCTCCTGCAGCAGTTCGCGCATCTGGCGGGCGGTGTCGCTGTCATCGAGGGACGCGACGATCTCCACCGGGCGGCTCACCCTGGTCAGATAGGCTTGCAACTGGTTCTTGAGGTCGGCATCCAGCATGACGAATTCCTTTCTTGTTCGAAGCGCAGAAGTAAAAACGCCCGGCGCGCCGTGAGACGCCCGGGCGTTCTGGAACAGCGTGAAGCGCTGTCCGGCGGAAGACTTAGATCTTGCCGACGAGGTCCAGGGACGGCTTCAGGGTCTCGGCGCCTTCCTGCCACTTGGCGGGGCAGACTTCGCCCGGGTGGGAGGCAACGTACTGGGCAGCCTTGACCTTGCGCAGCAGCTCGGACGCGTCACGGCCGATGCCCAGGTCGTGGATCTCGGCGACCTTGATGACGCCTTCCGGGTTCACCACGAAGGTGCCGCGCAGCGCCAGGCCGGCTTCTTCAATCATCACGTCGAAGTTGCGGGCGATGGTGCCGGTGGGGTCGCCCAGCATCGGGTACTTGATCTTCTTGATGGTGTCGGAAGCGTCGGCCCAGGCCTTGTGCACGAAGTGGGTGTCGGTGGAGACGGAGTACACCTCAACGCCCAGCTTCTGGAATTCGGGGTAGACGTCGGCCATGTCGCCCAGCTCGGTCGGGCAGACGAAGGTGAAGTCGGCGGGGTAGAAGAAGAACACGGACCACTTGCCCTTGACGTCGGCTTCAGTCACGTCAACGAACTTGCCATTGTGGAAAGCGGTGGACTTGAACGGCTTGATTTCGGTGTTGATCAGGGACATTGATGTTTCCTTCACGGGTTGGGAGTTGGGTCTTCGGAAGTCACATGATAGGCCCGGATGCGCCATCGCTCAAATTGATTGATGAAATCATCCAGATTAAAAAAAGCTATCAAGGAACACGCCCCGCTGGGACGCTCCGGAATGACAATATTATTCCGGCTGAAACAAAGTGGGAAGACGGGAAAGTGCGGGAAATACGCGGGGCGAAGCAGGCTTCGCCCCGGAAAGATCAGCGGCGCGAGAGCACTGCCGCGGCGCGGTAATGCCGATTGGCATCGTCGGTGCGGTTGATGCGCTCGGCCAGATGGGCGAGCTCCACGTGGGCTTCCCAGCCCGGCTCGATGGCCAGCGAGGCCTCGAGATAGCTTTCGGCCTTGCCCCACAGCTGCGACTGCACGCACAGCCGGCCAAGGGTGAGCAGGAGCTGCGGATCGCGCGGGTTGCGGGTGAGCCAGTCTTCGGCCTTGGCGAGCCGGCTGCGCACCTCGCCGCCTTCGCAGCGGCCGTAGATACCGGCAAGGGTGGTGTCCCAACCCAGCGCGAGCTGCGTCTCGATGGCCTTCTGGGCACCGCTGCCGTCGCCGGCCGCGATCAGCGCGCGGGCCAGGGACGCGACCAGCCGCGGGTCGCGCTGCTCGTCGCGGGGCACATCCTGCCAGTAGGTGTTGATGGCGAGGGCGTCGCCCGTGCGCTGCTTGAGCCCTTCCTGGTGGGCGCGGCGCTTGACCGGTTCGGCCAGTTCGGGCGTGAGCGCCTTGACCTTGACGAGCTGACGCACCACGCGCACGGCCTCGCCCCAGTCGCCCTTGGCCTGGGCGGTGCGCAGCGCCAGGCGCAGCGCGGCGATGTGACGCTGACCGCCCACCTGGAGTTCGGCAAGGCTTTCGGCCGCGTCGTCGAAGCGGCGATCCTCGACGGCCAGCTTGGCCTCGGTCATCAGGCGGGCCAGACGCATCTCCTCGCCCTCTTCGGCCACCTTGCCGAGCCAGTAGCGGTAGCGCGTCTCGTCACGCAGGGAATGGGCCGCGCGGGCTGCCAGCAGTGCCGCGAGGCCGCGGGATTCGCCGGCTTCATAGGCCGCAGTGGCCTGCTTGAGGGCCTGGCCGAAGCGGCCTTCGATGCGCAGCCGAACCGCGTCGTAGATCGCCTGGGCGGCGCGCTCGCGGCCGACCCGCTGGCGATAGCGCTGCACCGCCCGCGGGAGGGCCATGGTGCGAGCGACGAGCCGGGTAAGGGCGTAGATCGCCGCAAACCCGCCCACCAGCAGCACGATCAGCAGGTTGAGGGAGATCTGGATCCGATACGGGGGCCACACCAGCAGGGCGTAGCCTTCGTTGTAACGGCCGGCCACCGCAAGGATGGCGGCCAGGGCGAAGAGGCCGAGCAGCCAGAGCAATCCGCGCATGGCTGCCTCAGTTCTTCTTCGCCGGGGCGGCGGGCTTGGCCGCGGCCGGGGCGTGCGTCGGCGCGGCCGCTTCGATGCGTCGGTCGGGCACCGCCTGCAGACCGCGCAGGGCGGTGAGGCTGGCCTGCAGGTTGGGCAGATCGACGCCCACCGGGGTCTTCTGCAGTTCGATCAGATCGGCCTTGGCCGCTTCGACGCCGGCATTGGAGAGGTCGAAGTAGCGGCCCATCCACTCGGCGCTGATCCGCATGTCCTCGCGGAAGGTGTTGCCGTCGCGGGAGAGCAGCGCGAGGCGGGCGTTCATCAGGCGCAGCTTGAGGTTTTCGCGCAGGAACACGGCGTTGCTCGGGGCGAGGAGCGCCGGATCCGGGCGATCCATGCGCTCGACCCGCACCAGCTGGCTGAACTCGGCCCAGAAATCGAGCCAAAGCCGCTTTGCCCAGGAGGGCGCGGCTTCGTCGGCCTTGACGGCTTCGGCCTTGGGCCGGGCTTCGAAGGCCAGCGGCAGGTTGTCGATGCGGCCGATGAGGGTTTCGAGCTTGAGGGCAACGCCGGCGGAATCCACCTGCGGCAGTGCCTTGAGGGTATCGAGATCGCTGGCGATGGCCTTGCGCAGCGGCAACCAGTGGGGCCGGTCGACGGTGCCGAGGCGGGCGTCGGCCGTTTGCAGCGCGAACAGCGCGGCCTGCACGTTGCCGGCCAGCTGGAGCTGCTGGGCGGCGATCAGCACGGCCTGTTCGACTTCGGACAGCAGGCGGTCGTCCCGGGAACGGGAGAACTCGTGGTACATGGCCTCGAGGGCCACCTGCTGCCCCTGGGATTCGGAGAAGCGGGATTCCAGCGCGCCGATCTTGGTCTGGATGTCCTGCAGGTTTTCCTGGGCCAGCTTGGCCAGCGCGCGGCTTTCGGTGGCGGCGGTGTCGCTCGTGGAAAGGCGGCGGGCCAGCTCTTCCTGCATGTCGGCAAGGCGGCTGCGGGTTTCGACCCACTGCCAGCCGAGGAGCGCGAGCGCGACGGCGGCAACGATGGCGGAAGGGCGGCGCCACAACGAGGGCGCGGGCGCCGGCCGGGCGTCGGCGGGCGGGAGGCTGGGGTTTTCGCTGCTCATGGGCGTGAGTTTAACCCGGATAGGCGTTGTGGTTGCGCGCCGAGAAGTGGTCGATGAGGCCGTCGATGAGGCCCTGGTCGCCCGCCCCGGTGGCGATGACGGTGGAGAATCCGGCGTCCCGGGCCGCCGCGGCGATGCGCGGGTGGGGCACGAAGACGGGCACCGGACGCAGTTCGGCCGCGCCGGGCAGAGCCGTCAGATGGGCGACGCCTTCGCTGCTGGTGAGGGTCAGGGCGTCGAGCCGGCCGTCGCGGGCCCGGGCGACGAGGGGCGCGGGGTCATCCGCCGGACCACTGCGGTGGTAGCAGGTGAGGTATTCGACGGTGGCGCCGCGCTGGACGAGGGTGTCGCCGAGGAGATCACGCCCGCCATCGCCGCGCAGGATCAGCACGCGCCTGCCGGCCACGGCGCCAGGCTGGAAAGCCGGCAGGGCAAGCACGGATTCGCTGTCAAAACCGCTCTGCGGCGCGATCACGTCGGCAAAGCCGCGGGCCGCCAGGGCTGCTTCACTCCCCTTGCCCACCGTGGCGACCAGGGTCGAGCCCGGCCACGGGGCGATTGGCAGCATCGCGTCCAGCGCCAGATTGACGGCGTTGGGGCTGACGAAGAAGGCCAGCGCGAAATCCGCCAGCCGCCGGGCCGCATCCTGCAGCGGGGCTGGATCGGCCACCGGCGTGATGGTGAGGAGCGGAAAGCGCAGGGGCTCGGCGCCGAGGGCCGCCAGCGCCGCGCACAGGCTGTCGGCCTGCCCGGCCGGGCGGGTGACGACGACGCTGCGCCCGGCGAGCGGCTGGCCAGCCATGCTGCGAACCTTAGAGCCCGGCGAGGATTTCGTCGGCGCCGTCGGCACGCAGATCTTCGGCCAGCGCGAGGCCAAGGGCTTCCGGCTGGTCGATCGGGCCACGGCGCTCGGCGCGGGCGATGCGCGAGCCATCGGGCAGGGCGACGAAGCCGCGCAGCCACAGCTCGCCGTCCTTCACCTCGGCATAGGCGCCCAGCGGCACTTCGCAGCTGCCGGCCAGCGCGCGGGAGGTGGCGCGCTCGGCGCGCACGCAGGCGGCGGAGTTGGCGTCGGCCAGCGGGGCGATCCAGGCGGCGACTTCGGGCCGGTCGGACAGCGCCTCGATGCCCAGGGCGCCCTGGCCTGCGGCCGGCAGCGAGACCTCGGACGGCAGCGTGCCGCGGATGCGGCTGGCGAGGCCCAGGCGGGTGAGGCCGGCGGCGGCGAGGATGATCGCGTCGTACTGGCCTTCGTCGAGCTTGCGCAGGCGGGTGTCGAGGTTGCCACGCAGGCTGGTGACGGCCAGCATCGGGTACTGGGCGTGGATCTGGGATTCGCGGCGCAGGCTGGAGGTGCCCACCACGGCGCCCGGCGGCATGTCGTCGAGGCTCTCGTACTTGTTGGAGACGAAGGCATCCAGCGGCACTTCGCGTTCGGCGATGGCCACCAGCGCGAACTCGGGCGCGAGGGTCATCGGCACGTCCTTCATGGAATGCACGGCGATGTCGGCGGCGCGGTCGAGGAGCGCGGTTTCGAGTTCCTTGACGAACAGGCCCTTGCCGCCCACCTTGGCCAGCGGCCGGTCGAGGATCTGGTCGCCGCGGGTGGTCATGCCCAGCAGTTCGACCTTGCAGGACGGGTAGAGGGCTTCGAGGCGGGCCTTGACGTGCTCGGCCTGCCACAGGGCGAGGCGGCTTTCACGGGTGGCGATGACGATGCGGTCGGGCGTAGGGGCGCTCACGGTATTCGGGCTCGGCAAGGGTTGAGGGGTGGTTCGGGGATGGACAGCGGCGGCCTTGGACGGCAATCTGCAGCTTCTGCAGTGCAGCATCAGGGTTGCCACCTATGGCGGTCATCCGGGCCGCGATTCTAGCATGGCCCCCTGCTGCGCCTCCCGCGCCGACCGCAACCGACTGGACAGGATTTCCGATGAGCGAACACAACAAGAGCGACGACAAAGACCTCCCCCTGCGCGACGACATCCGTCTGCTCGGCCGCATTCTCGGCGACACCGTCCGCGCCCAGGAAGGCGAAGCCGTGTTCGATCTGGTCGAGGCGATCCGCCAGTGCTCGATCCGCTTCCGGCGCCACGAAGACCACGCCGCCCGCCGCGAACTGGAAGCCACGCTCGATTCGCTCTCCCGCGACCAGACCATCGACGTGGTGCGCGCCTTCAGCTATTTCTCGCACCTGGCCAACATCGCCGAGGACCAGCACCACATCCGCCGCTCCCGCGCCCACCAGATCGCCGGCTCCGCGCCCCGCGAGGGCAGCCTGGCCCACGCCCTGGCCCGGGCCTTCGACGCCGGCATGGGCAGCGCCGAACTCACCGCCTTCTTCGAGACCGCCAACGTAGTGCCGGTGCTCACCGCCCACCCGACCGAAGTCCAGCGCAAGAGCATCCTCAACTGCCAGATGGTGATCGCCCGCCTGCTCGACGAGCGCGACCGCATGCAGCTCACGCCCGAGGAGCAGGAGGCCAACGACGAGGCCCTGCGCCGCGCGGTGCTCACCCTGTGGCAGACCCGCATGCTGCGCACCGAGAAGCTGTCGGTGATGGACGAGGTGACCAACGGCCTGTCGTACTTCGACTACACCTTCCTGCGCGAGCTGCCGCGCCTCTACGCCAACGTCGAGGATCGCCTCGCCACCCGCGACCGCAGCTGGGGCGCGCTGGAGCTGCCCAATTTCATGAAGGTCGGCAGCTGGATCGGCGGCGACCGGGACGGCAACCCCTTCGTCACCGCCGAGATCCTCGAGAAAGCGCTGGCCGTGCAGGCCGAGAAGGTCCTCACCTACTACATGGACGAGGTGCACACCCTGGGCTCGCAGCTCTCCATCGCCCAGGGCCTGGTGAGTGCTTCCGACGCCCTGCTGCGCCTCGCCGAAGCCTCGCCCGACGGCTCGCCGCACCGCTCCGACGAGCCCTACCGCCGCGCCCTCACCGGCGTGTATGCGCGCCTCGCCGCCACCTACGCGCGCCTGCTCGGCCACCAGCCGCCGCGCCACGCCGTGGCCCCGGCCGCGCCCTACGACAGCCCCGACGCCCTGGCCGACGAGCTCGAAGTCATCCACCGCTCCCTCACCGCCAACGGCCTGGGCAGCCTCGCCCGCGGCCGCCTGCGCATGCTGCGCCGGGCAGTGTCGGTGTTCGGCTTCCATCTGGCGCCCATCGACCTGCGCCAGAACTCCGACGTGCACGAGCGCGTGGTGGCCGAGCTCATCAAGTCCATCGACCCCGCCCGCGACTACCTGGCGCTGGACGAAGCCGGCCGCATCGAGATGCTGCTCGAAGAGCTCGCCACCCCGCGCCTGCTCGCCTCGCCGTGGCTGGATTACTCCGACGAGACCCGCGGCGAGCTGGCGATCTTCCGCGCCGCCCGCGCCGCCCACCTGCGCTACGGCAAGGCCGCGGTGCCCAACTGCATCATCTCCAAGACCGACGACGTCTCCGACCTGCTGGAAGTCGCCGTGCTCGCCAAGGAAGCCGGCCTGCTGCGCCCCGCCGAAGGCGTGCTCGACGTGAACATCATCCCGCTCTTCGAGACCATCGGCGACCTGCAGAACGCCGCCGGCGTGATGGACCGGCTGTTCGCCATCCCCGCCTACATGGCGCTGCTGGAATCCCGCAAGCTGGAGCAGGAAGTGATGCTCGGCTACTCCGACAGCAACAAGGACGGCGGCTTCCTCACCTCCGGCTGGGAGCTCTACAAGGCCGAGATCGGCCTCGTGGATACCTTCGCCCGCCACAACGTGCGCCTGCGCCTGTTCCACGGCCGCGGTGGCTCGGTGGGCCGCGGCGGCGGCCCCAGCTACCAGGCGATCCTGGCGCAGCCGGGCGGCGCCGTGCAGGGCCAGATCCGCCTCACCGAACAGGGCGAGGTCATCGCCTCCAAGTACGCCAACCCCGAAGTCGGCCGCCGCAACCTGGAGGTGCTCGCCGCCGCCACGCTGGAAGCCACGCTGTTTGCGCCGCGCGATCCGGCGCCGCGCCCCGAGTACCTCGAGGCGATGGACGAGCTCTCGGATGCCGCCTTCAAGGCCTACCGCAACCTGGTGTACGAGACCGACGGCTTCGAGCGTTACTTCTGGGAATCCACCGTGATCTCGGAAATCGCCGCCCTCAACATCGGCAGCCGCCCGGCGTCGCGCAAGAAGTCGACCGCCATCGAAGACCTGCGGGCGATCCCGTGGGTGTTCAGCTGGGCCCAGTGCCGGCTGATGCTGCCGGGCTGGTACGGCTTCGGCTCGGCGGTGCAGGCCTATATCGCGAAGCACGGCGACGCCGGCATGGCGCGCCTCTCGGCGATGCACAAGGAGTGGTCGTTCTTCGCCACCCTGCTCTCCAACATGGACATGGTGCTCGCCAAGAGCGACATCGCCATCGCCAGCCGCTACGCCGATCTGGTCAAGGACGGCGCCCTGCGCGAGGCGATCTTCCCGCGCATCGAGAAGGAGCACGCCGACACCCTGGCGGCCCTGCTCACCATCACCGGCCAGCAGGCACTGCTGGACGCCAACCCGCTCCTCAAGCGGTCGATCCACAACCGCTTCCCCTACCTCGACCCGCTCAACCACGTGCAGGTCGAACTCCTCCACCGCTACCGGGAAGGCCACCAGGACGAGCGGGTACAGCGCGGCATCCTGCTGTCGATCAACGGCGTGGCGGCGGGGCTGCGCAACAGCGGCTGAGCACGGCCTCCGGTCGACAAGGTGCAATACAGCCGGTGCAGGCTAGCCCCTGCAACCGGCTTTTTTGCGCACTCTGACCAGAGACCCCATGGACAATCAGGAAATCGGCGACCTGCACCGTCGCCTGGAACGCGAACTCCTCGACAGCTACGACGAAGAGCTCGAGCTGGAACTCGACGACCGTCGTTTCGAGGAAATCGGCAGCGGCACGGCGCACCCACCCACCGACGAGGAGAAGGCTCAGCGCCAGCGCTATTTCAAGGAGCTGCTGCGCCTGCAGGGCGAGCTGGTCAAGCTGCAGGACTGGGTGGCCACCACCCGGCACCGGGTGGTGATCCTCTTCGAAGGCCGCGACGCCGCCGGCAAGGGTGGCGTCATCAAGCGCATCACCCAGCGCCTCAACCCCCGGGTGTGCCGGGTCGTCGCCCTGCCCGCCCCCAATGACCGGGAACGTACCCAGTGGTACTTCCAGCGCTATGTTCCGCACCTCCCCGCAGCAGGCGAGATGGTGCTGTTCGACCGCAGCTGGTACAACCGGGCCGGCGTGGAGCGGGTCATGGGCTTCTGCTCCGACGACGACTACGAGGAGTTCTTCCGCTCGGTGCCCGAGTTCGAGCGCATGCTGGTACGCTCCGGCATCCAGCTGATCAAGTACTGGTTCTCGATCACCGATGAGGAACAGCACTTCCGCTTCCTGTCACGCATCCACGACCCCCTCAAACAGTGGAAGCTGAGCCCCATGGATCTGGAATCCCGCGCCCGCTGGGAGAAATACACCGAGGCCAAGGAGATCATGCTGGAACGCACCCACATCCCCGAAGCCCCCTGGTGGATCGTCCAGGCCGACGACAAGAAGGCCGCCCGCCTCAACTGCATTCACCACCTGCTGGGCGAGATCCCCTACGCCGAGGTCGAGCGGCCGCTGGTGGATCTGCCCGAACGGGTGAGGCACCCGGACTACGTGCGCCACGAGGTGCCGCCCGAGATGTTCGTGCCGGACTACTTCCGCTGAAGGCGAGGCTCAGTCCAGCACCTCCAGCCCCCGGGTGGCCCAGTTGAGCACGGCCGAGTGCACCGTCATCCGGGGCGCCAGATCGGGCAGATCGCGGCGGATCACCTCGGCGGCAAAGTGGGCCATGAAGCGCGCCTTGAGCTCGGCCCGGGCCCGGTCCGAGCCGATGTCCTGATAGGGGGAGGACGCCAGCAGCAAAAAACCGTCGTCCGGAATGCGCCCCTTGTGCATGTTGGACGCAATGATCGCGCCGGCCTTGCGGATGGGGTCGGCGAGATCGGGGCTGTAGGGGCCGATGATCAGCGCCAGGTTGGGGGCATGCAGGAAGTCGAAGCCGCGCCCCACGCAGATCATCCACTCCCGGTGTTCGATGTCGAGCTGTCGGTCAAGCTTGCGCACCTCGGCCACGTGGGCGACATTCCCCGCCACCAGCCGGGCCAGATCGGCCAGCATCGCACCCGGCATGTCCGGAAACAGGGGCTGCAGGCGCGCCCGCAGGCTGGCCTCGGTTTCGTCGGCCCCCAGGGTGGACACATCCAGGGTTGCCCCCCCGGCCCCGTGCAGCACCAGCGCGTCCTCGTCGGTTTCGAAACCGCAGACCAGGGGATAAACCGTGGCATGCCCCCGCCCGAACACGTGCTCCACCTGGCCCTTGACGCCGAACACGTGGGCGATGGCCTGGTCCGTGTGATAGTTGAAGCCGGCGCAGCAGCGGTGGGGCTCGCCCCGGGAGAAGTGGTAGGTGATGAACATCAGCACCCGCTGACCACTGCGCACCCGGTCGTGGACGTAATGCTCGATCACCTCGCCCAGGTGCGGCCACCCCAGATCAAAGAAGCCTCCCAGGTTGCGGAAGGGCTGGATGATGCCGGGCGGGGTGTTGGTGGCGATGGGAATGTTGATGCGTCCGTCCATGCACTTGAGCACGGCGATGGCGGTGGGATGCCGCGCCCGATGGCGCTCCCGGGCCATGCTGGCCTCCGGGTCACAGTAAGCCGCCGAGTACCGGCGTGCCACGTCGTAGAGCCAGTCGATGCGTTCGCCGATGGGCTTCCGGTGGATGCTCATGATGTCTCCCGCCTTGTTTTCTTGTAACGGGGAAGGTGCATCACCCCCGCCGCCAGGTCAACGGCACGCAGCTCACCTTCAGCAGCGCCATGCCCGAGCCGGCCACCGCGGCCCTCGCCGCCCTCGGTCTGGCCGGCCTGGGCGCACTCCGCCACCGCCGCGCCCGAGCGATCCGCAAGACCACAAAACAGAACGGCCAGGCGCGCAAGCCTGGCCGTTTTGCTTTGATCTGTCGCGGTGCCGCTCAGACGCCGATGGCGTTCCTCACGTCGCGGATGAAGGGCTTCACGTCCTTCAGGCTCCACACGTAGTAGCACACTGACGGGCGCAGGAAGTCGCCCACGAAGCGCAGCACCTCGCGCACCGGACGCACCTGGAAGGTCCGATCGCGGATCTGCCCCGGCTGCAGCAGGATGCGCCGCAACCGCTTGATCTCGGTGGCCACCATCCGGCAGCGCAGGTTTTCGCGCAGAGCCGGCAGGCTGGGCATCACGCCCTGCCCCTGCAGGCTGTAGGCCAGCAGGCCGAAGCCGGCGCCGCTGTACATGGCGAGGGGGAAGCTGCCCCAGAAGCGGCCGTTCACCTCCATCAGCACCGCGCGGCCCGAGGCCGGGTCGTAACGGTACTCGACCATCGCCACGCCCTCCCAGCCGATCGACTGGAGCAGGCGGATGGACTTCTCCTGCAGATCCGTGAACTGATCCAGCGGCACCCCATCGCACACGCTGGAGAACCCGCCCTCGGGCGGCCACTCGGCCACCCGCAGGTGCTGGAAGCGCCGCACGGCCTTGCCTTCGTGCATGAAGAAGAACTGACCAAGACCCACGCCGGGGCAGTACTCCTGCACCAGCGGCCACATTTCCACCGGCCGGTAGCGCTCGGCAGCGCGCAGGAACTCGTCGGCGGTATAGACATATTCGGCCTTCACCAGCTCGATGCCCGCCGCGTGAAGCGCCAGCGCCACGCCGTTGGGGTCGGACCACTTGAGCACCGCAGGAAAAGGGAAGCTCGCCGCCACCCGCTCCACATCGGTCCAGGTGGCCGGGCTGGCGCTCTTCGGCACGTCGATGCCCACCGCCGCGGCGGCTTCGAGGGTGCGCCCCTTGTCGAGCACGATGGCGAAGGCGTCCTTCGAGGGCAGCAGCGGGGTGATCACGCCGAGCCTGTCGCGGTTCTCGATCAGCCAGGTGGTATTGGCTTCGGAGACGGTCAGCAGATAGCCGGCGCCGTGGCGCTCGCCGCTGGCGCGCAGCTCGGCCAGACCCGCATCGGTGCGCGGCTTTTTCAGGATCTCGCCGTGGGCGAGGTAGCGCGACTGCAGGCCGATGGCCTTGTCGCCCGTGGCGATGCCGATCACCGGCACGCCGGCCTCGCCCAGTTCACGGACGAGGCTCAGGCCAATCTGCGTCTCGATGCCCAGCACGTAGCACGGCGGGCGGACTTGCTTGTCGGTCATTCGGGATACTCGTTGAAACATGCGCCCAGATCGGGCTCAGCGCCGCACTCTGCCAGCAACGGCCAGGGCGATCAACACACCGAACGATGCCATCGAAATCCAGCGGGCCCGCTCGAAAAGCGGCGTTTCGGTCCAGATCAGGCGCACTTCGTGGGGGCCGGGGGCAAGATCCACCTGCATCAGCCCGTTTTTGGCATCAAACTGCGTCGGAACCGGCTGCCCGTCCCGCTCCAGCGCCCACATCGGGAAGTAAAACACGGGCAGATGCACGGTAGTGTCCGCCAGCGCCTCGATTTTCCATGTGACGGTGTTGGCCACGTGGTGCGCGGGGCCGCAGCGGGCGCCATCGTTTTGACATTCCTTTTCAAAACCGGCCACGGCGTAGTCCACCCAGGCCGGTGGCGCAAAACGCGTGAGGTATTCCGAGGTGCCCCGGAAGGCCCCGGCACTGAAAGGCAGCGCCTCACAGGCCGCAGGCTCGAGATCGCAACGGAAACCGCCATTCGGCGTGCGCTTCCACTGGGCCAGGTGGGCAAAGGTGTACTCGTCCTTGACTACCGTGGACGGCAACGGGCCACCGTCGAGATAGGTGGCCTTGGCGGCGATCAACAGGCCCAGAACACCAATAGCCAGCACCGACCGCACCAGGCCGGCGGCCCAGCCCTGTCGCCCGACCTTGCCGGCAACCTGGGCGGCCACCACGCCGATGACGATCACCATCACATAGCCCACCGACAGGAAACGGTAGGGCAGCTGGATGCGCAGCAGCGGCCATTCGAAGGTCCACAGGGGATACGACAGCTCCGACGCAAAGAACACCGACACCGCCAGCACCATGAACAGCCGGATCAGCAGCGGATTGGCCCCCTGCCCGGCACCCGCCCGCAGGCGGAACAGGAACCAGCCCTCGACGATCACCAGCGCCAGCACCGGCACCGCCAGCGGCCACTGGAACGAGAACCACTGAACCCCGTTGATCAGCGCCGAGAACGTCGGCCACGCAAAGGCCTGCAGGATGTGCGGGCCCGTCCAGCCCTCAACATTGATCAGCGAGGTCGAACCCAGCGCCGGCAGCAGGTAGAAGGCGCCCAGCCCGAGCCCGATGGCCACCGTGCCGGCCCACGCCAGCAGCCGCCGCACGAGGCCGGCAAAGCTCACCCCGCCCCACGCCGTGGGCGCGACGAACACCGCCGCCGAGTAGGAGATCAGCATCACCAGGGTGCTCATGGTGTGGCCCACCACCGCGATGCCCAAGGCCGCCGCGGCCCACAGGTTGATCCGCTCGAACGAGGCCTTGGGGCGGAACATCGACCACAGCAGCATGCCGTGGGCCGCGTAGCCCACCGACGCCCACGCGAAGCCCTGGAACTTGTAGTGCAGCATCACCAGAAAGGGGTTGGCGGAGGCAGCAAACGCCGCCACCAGCGCCAGCCGGTTCGAGGTGTAGTGGCGGCAGGTGAGGTAGATGAAATAGCCGAACACCGCATTGCTCAACACTTCCACCACATGCATGGCGTTCCAGGTGCCGAGGCCCGTCAGGGTGATCAGCGCGGTGAGCAGGTAATACAGCGGCGAATAGAACACGAAGATCGGCTCGCCCAGCCCGTAGCGGGCGAAGAAGGTCCATCGCGGATACAGCCAGCCTTCGGCAAAGCGCTGGGCGTACTCCTTGGCCCAGTGGTAGTGCAGGTAGAAATCGAAGTTCGGGTCGCCGGTGTGCGACCCGAAATGGGGGAAATGCAGCACCAGCGCCAGCGCGAGGAGCAGCCCGAAGGCGATCACGCCCTGCCGGAGGCTCATCGGCGCCGGGGCCGAAGGGGAGTAGATCATTCACCATCTCCAAAATCGCGGCCGCCGGCGATCACCAGCGGCGGACGCTCGCTGCCGCCGCCGTGGGGCGGGTGGAGTCGCGGGCGGCGGATGATGAACATCGGCCGCTGCTTCTGTTCGTCGTACATGCGCGCCAGGTAGATGGAAATCACCCCCAGCGCGGTCAGGATCATGCCGCCCAGCATCACCTGCACGGCGATCACGGTGGTGAAGCCGATCGCCGCGGTGCCGGAGAAGTAGCGGTAAAGCGTCTGGATGAGCAGCAGCGTGCCGAGGCCCACGGTGGCAAAGCCCACGTAGGCCACCGCCACCAACGGCAGCGACGAGAAGGCCAGCAGGTTGCCGAGGGAATAGCGGATCAACCCGCCCAGCGACCACTTGGTGCTGCCGATCTCGCGCTCCTGCACGTCGAACTCGACATCGGCGACCCGGTAGCCGACCCACGTGACCATGCCGCGGAAGAACCGGTTACGCTCGGGAAACTGCAGCAAGGTGTTGACCACCTGCCGGTCGAGCAGCTTGAAATCGCTCGCCCCCGCCATGTCGCCCCCCACCGCGTGGCTCATCAGCCCGTTGAAGATCGCCGCAAACTTGCGGTAGAGCGCCGGCTCGTGGCTGCGCCGCCGCTTGCGGCCATTCACCACGTCGAAGCCTTCGCGCCACTTGGCGAGCATCTCGGGCAGGGCTTCGGGCGGATGCTGGAGGTCGGCGTCCATGAACACCACGCATTCACCGGTGGCCACCGCGAGGCCGGCGGCCAGGGCGGCCTCCTTGCCGAAGTTGCGCGAGAAATTGACCGGCACCACATCCGGACGATGCCTGGCGATGTCGGCCAGCACCCGCTCGGTGGCATCCCGCGAGCCGTCGTTGACGATGACCAGTTCGGCGCGGACGTTCAGCGGCGCGAGCACCCGGTCGAGCACCTCGACGAAACGGCACAGTCCGTCCGCCTCATTGAAGGCGGGCACGACCACCGACACATCGACCCTGTCCGCACCGAGCTTCATCGGAACACCTTACTGAGGCAGAAGTAATTGAAGGCCACCATGACCACCTCGGTGCCGAGCTTGGCCACCAAAAGGTTGTCGATCAGCGCGAGCAGCCCCACCAGCACCAGCGGCGAGATGGAGATCGTCACCACCGTCACGAGACCGTATAGCAGCGCCTGACGCAGAGGGACTGCCGCGCCACGCCCCCCATTGCCGAACGAAAAATACTTGTGCCCGAAAAATCCGGCTACCGCGCCGGCCGTCCGCGCAGCCAGCTGAGAGTACGCCGGCGCCACCATGAAGACCCTGGCCAGCACGAAGAACACACACATGTCGAGCACCAGCAACCCGACGCCGGTCAGCGCGTAGCGGGCTACGGTGGCCCGCCGCCGGTCACGCAGCAGCGGCGCAGGCCCGGTCACAAAGGGCTCCGCGCAGATGGAGTCCGCGCCGGACGTTGGCGAAAGGCTGGTTTCATGGCACACCACGGGCTGGATTCAACAGATCGCCCGTTCCGCTCGGCCAGGCGCTCAGGCGCGGGCTGGGCGGTCAGGTGACCGGCCTCAGCCAATAAAACGCCGCGCGGCCTGCTCGCCAAGACGCCACAGCGTTGCCGGCAGGCCAACGGAAGGCAACGACACCTTCTGCGGGTTGGCCTTGAATGTTGGCAGCATAGCCGTGGTCGAAACAGTAAATTCGTCACGCCGCGCCGCCAAAAGTTTGCACAATTTTTCAAACCGGCGCACGACGATACCATCCGGATTGCTTCGTCCCTGTTTCAGCATCTCGAAATTGTGGGACAGCAGCACAAAATGGCCGATGCCCAGCGCGCGGATCGATTCCAGCGCGCCTTCCAGCTCAGCCACGCTGCAGCTGCCCAGCTGAGCCGGACGCAGGCGTCCGGTGCCGTCGCGGAAGATCGTCATCGGCACGCTCTTGACCGCCCCGATGTGGCTGGGCTGGAGGAAATCCGCCTGCCCGCGCAGGTCGGGCGCGCTGTCGGCGCTCACCTCGTTGAGGCTGAAATCCAGCCCCAGCCCGCAGGCCTCGAGGGCGCGGAAGGTGTCGGCGCTGGCGGCAAAGCTGCCGGCGCGAAAGGCGATCGGGTGGCAATCGACCTGGGCCATCAGGTCGAGCCCCTTGCGGATCAGGATGGTCTGCTCTTCGAGCGTGTAATAGGCCAGATGCTGGCGCTTGCGGCTGGCGCCAGGAAACGGCAGCGGCCGCAGCTCGTCCGACCATTCCGGGTGAAGATGCAGCTGAACATCATGACCGCCCGCGCGGATCAGGTCGACGATGGTCGCCAGATGCTCGACGCCAAACCGGGCGGCAAACAGCGGCTCGACGAAGAACACGCCTTTCAGGCCGTTACGGTCGAGGATCTCGAGGGTTTTCGGCAGCGCGTAGTCGCCGGCCGACGAGCGGCCGTACACGTAGCGCTCGAAGCTCGCCGGAAACTTTGCGTCGAGATCCTTCCAGCCTCCACACCAGACTTCGATGTCGAAGGTCAGGTAGACCTTTACCGGGTCAGGCATGGGCTTTCCCCCTCGCGCAGCTCCTCGATCAGATTGGCCACGGCGGAGTGGATGATCGCGAAGCAGGTCCGGAAATACTGATCGGTGTGCAGGTGCGGATCGTGGATGTGGATGCGGTGCGGGCGCGACCAGTGCCCCAGCAGGGCGATGGCGTCGGCGGGAATGCCGCGACGGATGAGTTCGTGGGCGTGGCGCACTTCCATCGCCAGCAGCAGGTCGCCGGGCTGGTATTTGAAGTCGGTGAAGTTTGTGGCCCGGTGGGCGGTGAGATCAAAGCCATACACCGGCGCAGCGGCAATGGCCTTCTCGAAGGCCGGCGCACCGGTGGTGGTGGACAGCCCCAGCGACGCCACCCGGGCACCCATGCCCTCGGCCACCACGTGGCCAAAGGCGCTGCGGTTGATGTTGCCGAGGCACACGAAGACCAGCCGCTTCACCGCCTTCGGGCGAATCTGCACGAAGGGGCCGAGACGTCCGCCGAGAAACTCGAGCTCGCCCAGGACCAGCCGCACGAAGCCGCGGAAAGTCCCGAAACTCACATCGATCAGCGAGGCGAGCCGTCCGGAGAGACTCGGGCTATAGACCAGCTTTTCCACTCTTTCACCACCCGTATTTAATGGACATGAGGTGTCCGCCTGCGTGAGCGTAACAACACTTCATCGACAAATGAAACCGTCACGCGCCGCGGAAGCCGGCTTATGTTGCCTACCGCACACACGCGAGAACCCACTCGACATGGGTGGCCGGATGATACCGGCGACAGGAGAGTGCACCCCGTGCAGCCCTGGCGCTGCGACGCACAAATTTACCTTATCGCGTCGGCTTTCCGCCACGGCGGGGTGGTGGCGCCCGGCGCGCGCCCACCGGGCTGGCGGCCTTGCCGGTACGACGCGCGCCGCCACCGGGGTTGCCGCCGCTCCGGTCGAGCACCACCGGCTGGTCGCGGGGCACCAGATGGCGCGGCGCCGTGCCAATCAGGTCGGACCGGCCCATCGCCCGCAGGGCCTCGCGGATCAGCGGCCAGCCTTCCGGATCGTGGTAGCGCAGCAGCGCCTTGTGGAGCCGGCGCTGGCGGCCGGACTTGGGCGTATCCACGGCCTCCGAATCCGCCGACACCTTGCGCAGCGGGTTCTTGCCGGAGTGATACATGGTGGTGGCCATGGCCATCGGTGTGGGCAGGAAGGTCTGCACCTGGTCGAGCTTGAAGTTGTTGGACTTCAGCCACAGGGCCAGGTTGACCATGTCCTCGTCGCTGGTGCCCGGGTGGGCGGCGATGAAGTAGGGGATCAGGTGCTGCTTCTTGCCGGCCTCCTTCGAGAAGCGCTCGAACATCTCCTTGAAGAGGTCATAGGTGCCGATGCCGGGCTTCATCATCTTGCCCAGCGGGCCGTCCTCGGTGTGCTCCGGGGCGATCTTGAGCAGGCCGCCCACGTGATGGGTGACGAGCTCCTTCACGTATTCGGGCGAGCGCACCGCGAGGTCGTAGCGCAAGCCGGAACCGATCAGCACCTTCTTCACGCCCGGGATCGCCCGCGCCTTGCGGTACAGGCGCACCAGCGGGCCGTGGTCGGTGCCGAGGTTTTCGCAGATGCCGGGGAACACGCACGACAGCCGGCGGCACGACGACTCGATCTTCGGGTCCTTGCAGGCCATGCGGTACATGTTGGCGGTGGGGCCGCCGAGATCCGAGATGGTGCCGGTGAAGCCCGGCGTCTTGTCGCGGATCTCCTCGATCTCGCGCAGGATCGACGCCTCGGAGCGGCTCTGGATGATGCGCCCCTCGTGCTCGGTGATCGAGCAGAAGGTGCAGCCGCCGAAGCAGCCCCGCATGATGTTGATCGAGAAGCGGATCATGTCCCACGCCGGGATGCGCGCCTCGCCGTAGGCCGGGTGCGGCCGGCGGGCGTAGGGCTGGCCGAAGACCCAGTCCATCTCCTCGGTGGTGAGCGGGATCGGCGGCGGGTTGAGCCAGACGTCGCGGCAGCCGGGTCCGACGCCGTGGGCCTGGACCATCGCCCGGGCGTTGCCGGGGTTGGACTCGAGGTGGAAGGTGCGCGACGCATGGGCGTACATCACCCGGTCGTCCTTCACCACCTCGTAGGCCGGCAGGCGGATCACCTGCTTCGCGCGGTCGGCCTTGCGGGCGGCGACGCGCTCGGCAGCCGGGATGATGCGCACCGGTTGGGCGCCGTCGGCGGCGGGCGCCGTCTGCTGGGGCTCCATGGCGTAGGGATCGGGGTGCGGCTCGACGGGGCCGGGGCGGTCGATGGCGATGGAGTCCACCTCGACGAAGCCTTCCGGCCGCCAGCCGGGCTTGACCATGAAGGCGGTGCCGCGCAGGTCGCGGATCTGTTCAATCGGCTCGCCGGCCGCAAGGCGATGGGCCAGCGCGATCACCGCCCGCTCGCCGGAGCCGAACACCAGCAGATCGGCCTTGGAATCGGGCAGCACCGAGCGGCGCACCTTCTCGGACCAGTGGTCGTAATGGGCGATCCGGCGCAGGCTGGCCTCGATGGAGCCGATCACGATGTTGGCGTCCGGGTAGGCCTCGCGGGCGCGCTGGGCGTAGACCACGACGGCGCGGTCCGGGCGCTTGTCGGGCTCGGCGCCGGGCGTGTAGGCGTCGTCAGAACGGGGTTTGCGATCCGCGGTGTAGCGGTTGATCATCGAATCCATGTTCCCGGCGGTGATGCCGTAGAACAGGCGCGGCTTGCCGAGCGCCCGGAAGGCGTCGGCCGAGTGCCAGTCGGGCTGGCTGATGATGCCGACGCGGAAGCCCTGGGCTTCGAGGGCGCGCCCCACCAGCGCCATGCCGAAGCTCGGGTGGTCGATGTAGGCGTCGCCGGTGACGATGATGATGTCGCACGCGTCCCAGCCCAGGGCGTCCATTTCCGCCCGGCTCATGGGCAGGAAAGGCGCCGGCTTGAGCTCGGGCCGGTAGCGGGGATACGAAAGCAGGGAGGGGGTGGTGCCGGGGTTTTCCATGGGGCGCGATTGTACGGGAGCCCATGTTGGAACACCCGCGAAAGCGGACGTTCCCGCCCCGGAATCAGGCCATCGCCACGCCGCGCCGCTCGAAAAGCCCGAGCAGCCAGCCACGCAGCCGGTAACGCTGCGCCTCGGTCTGGCGGCTGATCAGCACCACGCTCGCCAGCATCAGGCCGGTCACCGTCAGCCAGTACCACGGCTGCGCCGGATTACCGCCCACGACCGCGCTCCACATGAGGAACAGCGGCATGTGCAGCAGGTAGAGCGTGAAGGTGCAGGCGGCGAGCAGACGCACCGGGCGCTCCACGGCAATCAGCCAGCCGCCCGACCCGGCCAGCAGATTGCGCATGCCGGCGAAGTTCATGCACACCAGCAAGGCCAGCAGGTAGTCGCCGACAACGTAGTTGGCAAACCCCAGGTACTGGGCCCGATCCTGCCCCAGCGTGGCCTTGAGCCACTCGCAACTCCAGGCGTCGATCCCCCGGGCGTGGAACTGCCAGATGCCGATCAGGCTGAGCGCCACCAGCGCGAGGGACGGCCACTGCCCCAGCCGTCGCGGCCAGCGCCAGCGGTACAGCACGACGCCCGAGCACCAGATCGGCGCCAGCAGGATGAACTTCGGCCCCAGCCCGAGCGCCAGCAGCGCCGCCGCCACCCAGCCTTTGCGCCGGGGCAGGAAGACCACCAGCGCAAACGCGGCGTAGTACCAGAACTCCACGCAGATCGACCAGAACGGCAGGTTCGAGAAGCTCATCACCGACATCAGCCACACCTCGTTGAGCATCAGCAGGCTCAACACGACCCGCGCCAGCACCTGGCCGGACGCGCTGTGCGCGTAGATCGCCGGCTCGACGGCGCGGCCAATGGCGTCGCAGATCAAGGTGAGGAAGATCGCCGGCACGGTGACCGAGAAGATGCGGGCGATGCGACTGGCGGCGTAATCCGGCCAGTGCATCTCCTTGGTGTCGGTGACGTGGCGGATGACGAACCCCGACAACACGAAGAACACCACCACCGCGCTGTGGCCGTAGCCACTGAAGGGAAGCTCGGTTTCGCTCAGGAAGCGCTGGTTCGAGTGGTACAGATAGACAAGAAACGCTGCAGAAACACGTATCAGATCAAGATAGATCGAAAAGGACCGCCCCACTCCACCGCTCCGTCATCATATGCGAACGGCGAATTTACAGTTTTTTACGTTGATGCCATCCGGTAATCAGCAGATCACCGTGACATTATTGACGACCGCACGACTCAGACGCCGAGCGCCTCCTTCACCGCCGGCCACTGGCGGCGGCTAACCGGCAGCTGCTCAGGCAGGCCTTCGAGGAGGATCACCCAGTGGGCCTCGCCATCCACGCCGGTGGTGGCCCGGGCCACGCCGCGCACGGCGTCCCGGGCGATCAGGCAGTTGCGGTGGATGCGCAGGAAGCGGCCGGGGAACTCCTCCTCCAGCTGCACCAGGGATTCGTCCAGCAGGTATTCCCGCTCCAGGCTGCGGGCCACCACGTACTTCTGCTCGGCCTTGAGGTACAGCACCTCGGCCACCGGCACCAGCAGGATGCGACCCCGCTCGCTGACGCTGAAATGGCTGCGGGTGGTGGGCGCGATCCGGCGCAGCACCTCGTCGGCCGGCGGACGCAGGCGGCGGGCCTTGGCGATGGCTTCGGCGAGCCGCCCGGCGCGCACCGGCTTGAGCAGGTAATCCACCGCCGCCAGTTCGAAGGCCCGCACCGCGTATTCGTCGTAGGCGGTGGTGAAGATCACCGCCGGCGGGTGCTCCAGACGCCCCACATGGCGGGCCAGCTCGATGCCCGCCATCACCGGCATCTGGATGTCGGTGAGGATCAGATCCACGGGCGTCTTCTCGAGGATCGCCAGCGCCTCGACGCCATTGGCCGCCATCCCGGCGACGCGGGTCGGCTGGGTGTCGGCGATGTCGCCGAGCAGATCCTGGAGCCGCTCCCGGGCCGGCGCCTCGTCGTCGACGATCAGCACCGAAAGCGGGGCGAAAGCGTGGTCGGCCGGCTCGCTCATGGCGTACTCCGGAAAGGCAGGCGGATGCGCACGCGGAAGGCATCGGCATCCTGCTCGGTATCGAGGGTGGCTTCGAGGTCGTAGAAAAGCATCAGTCGTTCGCGGATGTTGTCCAGGGCCATGCGGTTGCCCGCGTGGTGGCTTTCGGCGTCGAGCAGCGGGTTGGCGATGGTGATGAACACCTCCGCCCCGCGCCGCGCGATGGTAATCGAAACCGTGCCCGGCGCCGCGCCGGGCTCGATGCCGTGATAGACGGCGTTCTCGATCAGCGGCTGGAGCAGCAGCGGCGGCACCAGCGCAGCCCCCGCGGAAGTATCCCGCTGCCAATCCACCTGCAGGCGGTCGCCCAGGCGCAGCCGTTCGAGGTTGAGATAACGCTCGCACAGGGCGATCTCGTCGGCCAGGGGCACCAGCTCCCGGTTGTCCTGCATCAGCGCGCGGAACAGATCGGCGAGCTCCTCCAGCCCTTCCTCGGCCCGCCGCGGATCGCGCCGGAGCACGCCCAGCACGCCGTTCAGGCTGTTGAACAGGAAATGCGGCCGGATGCGCGCGGTGAGCGCCAGCAGACGCGCTTCGGCCAGCACCGGCGCCAGCGCCGCGCCGCGCAGGTGAAAGTAGATGAGCACGATCGCCCCCACCACCAGCGACCACACCAGCGGCCGCGGCCCCTCGTCCACCTCGACCGGCGCCAGCAGGCTGCCGCTCAGCAGCGCAACGCCCGCCACCAGCAGCATCACCACCGCCACGCCGCCCGCGTAGGGCAGCCGAAGCAGCAGCGGCTTGAGCAGGAACAAGGCCGCCACCGAGAGAATCAGCGGAAACTCGACCCTCACCGCCATGTCGAGGAATTCGCCGAACAAGGCCTCGATCTGATCGTTGCGCACGAGCACCGCGGCCAGCCCAAGGGCATTGACCAGCACCACCGTGCGCAGCACGACGCCAAGGTTGTGAAAATCAGGCAGGCTCGCCGGATACCGGCTTCGACCGGCGGGGCGCGCTTTTTGCTTTATACTCATGAATCGAAATCCGGGCCAACAGCTTGAATCCACGGGATTCTCGCCGCAGATAGCCCCCCTTTATCGCAGAGAGCATTTTCAATTATGGCAGATCAATCCGTACCGCAGGACGGCGCCGCCAAGGCCTGGTCCGGTCGCTTCTCCGAACCCGTCTCCGAGCTCGTCAAGCGTTACACCGCCAGCGTCTTCTTCGACAACCGCATGGCCGCGCAGGATATCCGCGGCTCGATCGCCCACGCCACCATGCTGGCCCGCCAGGGCATCATCGGCGCCCAGGATCTGGCCGACATCGAACGCGGCATGGCCCAGATCGCCGGCGAGATCGAACGCGGCGAATTCAACTGGAACCTCGACGACGAGGACGTCCACCTCAACATCGAGAAGCGCCTCACCGCCCTTGTGGGTGACGCCGGCAAGCGCCTGCACACCGGCCGCAGCCGCAACGACCAGGTCGCCACCGACATCCGCCTGTGGCTGCGCGACGCCATCGACACCATCCTCGGCCTGATCCGCGAATTCCAGCTTGCCGTGCTCGACCTCGCCGAACACCACGCCGACACCCCGCTGCCCGGCTTCACCCACCTGCAGGTTGCCCAGCCGGTCACCTTCGGCCACCACCTGATGGCCTACTACGAGATGACCCGCCGCGACGCCGAGCGCTTCGCCGACTGCCGCAAGCGCGTCAATCGCCTGCCGCTGGGTTCCGCCGCGCTCGCCGGCACCACCTACCCGATCGACCGTGAATACGTCGCCGAGCTGCTGGGCTTCGAAGAAGTCTGCTTCAACTCGCTGGATGCCGTTTCCGATCGCGACTTCGGCATCGAATTCTGCGCCGCGGTGTCACTGCTGATGACCCACCTGTCGCGCCTGTCGGAAGAGCTCATCCTGTGGATGAGCCCGCGGGTCGGCTTCATCGATCTCGCCGACCGCTTCTGCACCGGCAGCTCGATCATGCCGCAAAAGAAGAACCCGGACGTCCCCGAGCTCGTCCGCGGCAAGACCGGCCGCGCCAACGGCAACCTGATCTCCCTGCTCACCCTGATGAAGGGCCAGCCCCTGGCTTACAACAAGGACAACCAGGAAGACAAGGAGCCGCTGTTCGACTCCGCCGACACCGCCATCGACACCCTGCGCATCTACGCCGACATGATGGGCAGCCGCGTTGATGCCGCCACCGGCGAGAAGGTCTTCAACGTCCGCGTGAAGCGCGAGGCGATGCAGGCCGCCCTCACCCAGGGTTACGCCACCGCCACCGACCTGGCCGACTACCTCGTCAAGAAGGGCCTGCCCTTCCGCGACGCCCACGAGGCCGTGGCGCTGGCCGTGCGCGCCGCCGACGCCAAGGGCGTCGACCTGCCCCAGATCCCGCTGGCCGAGCTGCAGGCCGCCATGGCCCACGTGCCCGGCGCGGTCGAACGTCTGGCCGACGACGTGTTCCAAGTACTGACGGTCGAAGGTTCGCTGGCCGCCCGCAACCACATCGGCGGCACCGCCCCGGCCCAGGTGCGCGCAGCCATCGCCCGCGCCCGGCAGCGGCTGGCCTGAGGAGGGAACGAGGCATGGAAAGGATCGGCAAATACGAGGTGCGGCGGCTGCTGGGCGCGGGGGCGACCAGCAACGTCTATCTCGGCTACGATCCTTTCGCCCAGCGGGAGGTGGCCATCAAGCAGCTTCACCCGGAGATGCTGCGGGTCACCGACCACACCACCCTCTACCACCACATGCTGCTCAACGAGGCCTCCCTCGCGGGCAAGCTGCAGCACCCCCACATCATCCAGATCCACGACGCGGTGATCGACGAGCGCGACGCCTACGTGGTGATGGAATACGTCCCCGGCGGCACCCTCGAAGCCTTCACCCAGCCCGACCACCTGCTGCCCTCCGAACGCCTCGTCGAGATCATCTTCAAGTGCACCCGCGCGCTCGACTATGCCTATCTGCACGGCGTCACCCACCGGGACATCAAGCCGGCCAACATCCTGCTCGTCTCGCCCGAGGGCCAGGACATCAAGATCTCCGATTTCGGCGCCGCGATCTTCACCGCCACCGAAACCACCCAGCTCACCACCCTCGGCTCGCCGGCCTACATGTCGCCCGAGCAGGTGCGTGAACAGCCCCTCGACCACCGCACCGACATCTATTCCCTTGGCGTGGTGATGTACCAGCTCCTCACCGGCCGCCTGCCCTTCGAGAGCAGCAGCAACGTGGGCCTGATCTACCAGATCGTCCACGAGACGCCGCCGCCCCCGTCGAGCATCCGCCCCGAGATCCCGCCCGAACTCGACGCCATCGTCTGCAAGGCCATGAGCCGCGACGTGGCCGGGCGCTACGCCACCTGGCTCGAGTTCTCCCACGACCTCGCCCAGGCTTACCGCAACCGCGGCCTCACCACCGCGCCCCACGAGATGCCTGACAGCGAGAAGTTCGAGCGCCTGCGCGCCTTCCGCTTCTTCCGCGAGTTCACCGACGTCGAGATCTGGGAGATCGTCCGCTTCGCCGAATGGCGGCAGTTCCCGCCCGACTCGGTGGTGATGAAGGAAGGCGAGCCCGGCAACTACTTCTGCTTCGTCGTCGAAGGCACCATGCGCATCGTCAAGAAGGGGCACCTGCTCAACACCCTCAGCCCCGGCGACTGCTTCGGCGAAATGGCGCTCTTCGCGGCCGGGCGCGGCGCCCGCACCGCCTCGGTCGAAACCATCAGCGAGACGCGCATCCTGACCATTCGCGCCCCGGCCCTGCTGCGGGCCACCAGCCTGTGCCAGATGCACTTCTACAAGGGATTCCTCGAAGTCCTGGCCAGCCGCCTGTCCCTCGCCAACAGCCGCATCGCCAACGTCTGAACCCGCATCGTCGCGCCATCGGCGCGGCGGAACGGATTTTGTCGGCATTTTTTACACGCCCCCGCCGTTTTCCGCCCCCGATTTCGTCGTGCCTTTTTATACCCTTAAAAATCATGACCATACTCCCCAAAGGGGGAAGCGGAACGAAACTTGCTTGACCTAATCCGACCAAAAAGCGGACCCACGTCACACTCGTGACTGGCGGGCCTGCATATACTGCAAATAAATCACGCCTGTCATGGCGCCAGTTGAACGAGGTTTAGGATGAATCTGGAACACCCCGAAAAATCTGCCGAGCAGCAAGCCAGCAACGACGGCCAGACGCCCAAGGCCAATCGCCGCAAGCTCATCCAGACCGGCCTGGCCGGCGCGCCGCTGCTGATGGCCCTGAAGAGCGTTCCCGCGCTGGCCGCCGAGTGCAAGCAGCCGTCCGGTTTTTCCGCGTCCGGCAACCTGAGCCAGAACGGCACCACCCCCTGCGCCCCGAAGATGAACGGCGTGACCTTCTGGCAGGCCTACGCGGCCGCCAACCCGCCGACCGTCGACGACCTCGACAACAAGACCTTCGGCAGCGTGTTCACCGCCTCCGCCGGTCGCACCGAAACCATCCGCGCCATCATCACCGGCTCCGACACCGCGGGTGACGCCCCCCTTGAACGGCAGATCGTCGCCGCCTGGCTCAGCGCCAAGGCCGGCAGCCCGCTGTTCACCGCAGCCCAGGCCATCGCCATGTGGAACGAAGGCGTGGTCGGCGGCTCCTGGCATCCGAACCCGAGCGTGCCCAGCGTCTCGTGGGGCAAGACCCAGGTCAAGCAGTACCTGGATTACGTCCTCAACGCCTGATCCTGCATCGAGTCTTGCTTTCGGCCGGCGCCCAGTACATCGCCTCTGAAACCCTGTTCGAGGGCCTGGCCGAAGTACGTTGGAAAGAAGTGGATGAAGGATGGGTCCGTTACGACCCATCCGCTGGTGAGACCCTGCTGCTCGCCCCGGTCACCCGGTTCGTGCTCGACCAGCTGGCCGTCCCCGGCCAAAGCCTGAACGCCGACGACCTCGTCGCCGCCGTGCTGCGCGAAGAACCCGAAGCTGCCCCCGAAGCCTGCCGCGAATTCGTCGCCACTGCCCTCGAGGCACTGCTCGGCGCGCGCCTCATCCGAGCCAAGTCGAGCCCCCGCCTTGAGAATCCGTGACCTGTCCCCCGCCGAGTTCCGCCAGCGGCTGACGGGCGACGGCATCCGGCTCGCCGCCGGCCCGTTCAACTGCTGCCTCCAGAGCGGCATCCCCGAGATCGCCGACGAACTCGCCCGGCTCTACGCCCACCACCCGCTGGCCGACGCCTCGGATTTCACCGACTTCCACGTCGCCGTCCAGCCCGGCCACGGCGTGCGCCGCTGGGTCAAGCCCCAGGCCCGCTTCGTGGTCGATGCCGTCGAGCCCTTCACGCCGCTCCCCCGCGCCCAGGCCCTGCCAATGCTCGAGTGGGGCCTCAACTGGTGCGTCACGGCCTACTGCCACCACATCCTGGTGATCCACGCCGCCGCCGTCGCCCGGGGCAACCGGGCCGCGATCCTGCCGGCGCCGCCGGGCTCGGGCAAGAGCACCCTGTGCGCCGCGCTGGTCAATCGGGGCTGGCGCCTGCTGTCGGACGAACTCACCCTGATCCGCGTAGACACCGGCCAGATCATGGGCCTCGCCCGGCCGGTCAATCTCAAGAACGCCTCCATCGACATCATCCGCGCCTACGCGCCGGACGCCTTCCTCACCCAACCGGTGCGTGACACCACCAAGGGCACCGTGGCCCTGATGGCGCCCACCCGGGCCAGCGTCGAAGCCGTCGGCGAGTGGGCCGATCCCGCCTGGATGGTGCTGCCCCGCTACCGCGCCGGCAGCGAGGCCGTGCTCGCCCCGATGGGCAGTGGTGCGGCCTTCATGCAGCTCGCCGACAACGCGATGAACTACCACGTGCTGGGCCCCGAGGGCTTCGACACCGTGGGCCGCGTCATCGACAACTGCCGCAACTACAGCTTCGAATACAGCCGCCTCGACGACGCCATCGCGGTGTTCGACCGCCTCGCCACCGAGGACGCCCGATGAACCTGCTCCTCCAGGCCTACCGTGATCCCCAGTCGGTCCGCCGGCTCGGCCCCTCGCAATGGGATCTGCTCGTCCGCCAGGCCCGCCACGCCAATCTGCTCGGCCGGCTCTACCTGCGCCTGCAGGCCGCCGGCGTCGAGGATGACATCCCCGAGCGCCCGCGCAACCACCTGCTGTCCGGCGCCCAGATGGCCGGCGAGCAGCGCCACGCGATCCGCCGCGAAGCCCGCTTCCTGCGCGAAGCCCTCGAACCGCTTGGCATCCCGGTCATCCTGCTGAAGGGCGCCGCCTACGTGGCCGGCGCGCTGCCCGCGGCCCAGGGCCGGCTGTTCTCGGACGTGGACATCCTGCTGCCCAAGGCGCGCCTGGCCGACGCCGAATCGGCGCTCCAGCTCAAGGGCTGGATCAGCAGCGCCACCGACGACTACGACCAGCGCTACTACCGCCGCTGGATGCACGAGCTGCCGGCGATGCGCCACGTCTTCCGCGGCTCGGCCCTCGACGTGCACCACACCATCCTGCCGCCCACCGCACGCCTCAAGCCGGACGCCAAGCTGCTGATCGAAGCCGCGGTGCCGCTGCCCGACCTGCCCGGCGTGAGCACCCTGTCGCTGCCCGACCTGATCCTGCACAGCGCGTCCCACCTCTTCCACGAGGGCGAACCGGACAACCTGCTGCGCGACCTGACCGACCTCGACCTGCTGCTGCGCCACCTGGCCCGCGACCCCGCCGCCTGGGACGTGCTGGTCCACCGGGCCGAACAGCTCCAACTCGCCGGCCCGCTGCGTCTCGCGCTGCGCTACTGCCACCAGATGCTCGACACCCCGCTGCCCGAGCGCGTCCAGGCCCGCACCCGCTGCCTCGAAGGCGGCATCCGCCAGCAGTTGCTCGACGCCATGTACGCCCGCGTGCTGCGCCCCCAGCACCCCAGCACCGCCGACGCCCTCACCCCGCTGGCCCGCCGCAGCCTGTACATCCGCGCCCACTGGCTGCGGATGCCGCCGCTGCTCCTGGCCTACCACCTGGCCCACAAGGCGGTTTTGCCCGCCAGGCAGGAAACCCACCCCCTCAGCACCGAGCAGGTTGCGCTGCCGGCAGACGTAAAAAAAGCGGCCTGAGCCGCTTTTTTTACGTGAGCGAAAACCCCGCTCAGGCGGCCAGCATCTGCTGGAGTTCGCCCGACTGGTACATCTCGCGCATGATGTCGGAGCCGCCGACAAACTCGCCGTTGATGTAGAGCTGCGGGATGGTCGGCCAGTTGGCGTATTCCTTGATGCCTTGGCGGATGCCTTCGTCGGCCAGCACGTCCACCGCAAAGATTTCCTTCGCGCCGCAGGCCTGCAGGATCTGCACGGCGGTGGCGGAGAAGCCGCAGCGGGGCATGGAGGGCGAGCCCTTCATGTACAGCACGACCGGGTGGGTTTTGACTTGTTCGTCGATGATTTGTTGGACGTCCATCGTGGTCTCGCAAAAATAGTTGAGCAATTCAGTCGGAAAAGTCTAGGCCCGACCGCCTGCCACGTCAAGGGCGGCGGCCGAGGGTGATGCGTTCGATCCCGGCGAGATCCCGCGCCGACGCCACCTCGGCAAAGCCGCCGGCCAGCAGCAGCTCGCGCACCGCTGGCGCCTGATCGTAGCCGTGCTCCAGCAACAGCCAGCCCCCAGGTTCAAGAAAGGCCGGCGCGGCCGCCACGATACGCACGATGTCGTCGAGCCCCGCCGGGCCCGAGGCCAGCGCACTGGCCGGCTCGAAGCGCACATCGCCTTCGGCGAGATGCGGGTCGCCCGCGGCCACGTAGGGCGGGTTGCTGACGATCACACCGAAGCATTCACCTGCGGTCAGCGCAGCAAACCAGTCGCTTTCAACGAAACGCACCCGGGCGCCGAGGGCCTCGGCGTTGGCCCGCGCCACAGCCAGCGCGGCGGGCGAAAAATCCACCGCCGTCACTAGGGCGGCGGGCAGTTCGAGGGCCAGCGTGACCGCCAGGGCGCCGCTGCCGGTACCGAGATCGAGGATCGCCGGCGCTGCGTTGGCGGGAACGCGCTCGCGCACCAGATCGACGATCAGCTCGGTCTCGGGCCGGGGGATCAGCACCGCGGGGCCCACCTTGAAATCCCGCCCGTAGAACTCCCGCACGCCCAGCAGGTAGGCCACCGGCTCGCCGGACTCGCGGCGCGCCAGCAGATCGGCAAAGCGCTCGGCCTGTTCGGGCGTGAGGGTGTCTTCCGGATAGGCGGCGATGCGGGCGGCGGAGACGCCGAGGATCTCCCGCAGGAAGAGCCGCGCCTCGCCCGCGGGGATACGCCCGCGAGCGGCGGCCAGCGCCGCGCCGACGGAGGTGGGCAGATCAGCCATTCTCGTCGGCCAGCTGGGCGAGGAGTTCGGCCTGGTGCTCGGCGGTGAGGGCCGCGACCACCTCGCCCAGATCGCCCTGCATCACTGCATCGAGCTTGTAGAGGGTGAGGTTGATGCGGTGGTCGGTGAGCCGGCCCTGGGGATAGTTGTAGGTGCGGATGCGCTCCGAGCGGTCGCCGCTACCTACCAGACTCTTGCGGGTGGCGGCCTCCTTGGCCTGCTGCTCGCGCACCTGGATGTCCTTGATCCGCGCCGCCAGCACGCGCAGGGCCGAGGCCTTGTTCTGGTGCTGGGAGCGCCCATCCTGGCATTCGGCGACGATCCCGGTGGGGAGGTGGGTGATGCGCACCGCCGAATCCGTCTTGTTGATGTGCTGGCCGCCAGCGCCGGAGGCGCGGAAGGTGTCGATGCGCAGATCCGCGGGGTTGAGCTCCACATCGCCCACTTCGTCCGCCTCGGGCATCACCGCCACAGTGCACGCCGAGGTGTGGATGCGGCCCTGGGTTTCGGTGGCCGGCACGCGCTGCACGCGGTGGCCGCCGGATTCGAACTTGAGCTTGCTGTAGGCGCCGTTGCCGGCGATGCGGGCGATGACTTCCTTGTAGCCGCCCAGCTCGGAATCGCTGGCCGAGATGATCTCGACCCGCCAGCCCTGGCCTTCGGCGTAGCGGGTGTACATGCGCAGCAGGTCGCCGGCGAACAGTGCGGCCTCGTCGCCGCCGGTGCCGGCGCGGATTTCGAGGAAGAGATTGCGGTCGTCGTTGGGATCGCGGGGGAGCAGCGCGGTCTGCAGCTCGGCGTCGATGCGGGCCTGGGCTTCCTGGGCGGCGTCGAGTTCGGCGGCGGCGAGCTCCTTCATTTCGGGGTCGGCAAGGAGCTCCTTCGCGGTGGCCTCGTCCTCCAGGGCCTGGCAGTAATCCCGGTACAGGCCCACCACCGGCGTGATCTCGGCGTGCTCGCGGGTGAGCTTGCGGTAGTTGTCCATGTCGGCCGCGGCTTCGCTGGTGGCGAGCAGGCGGTCGAGCTCCTGCAGACGGTCGGCAAGGTTTTCCAGCTTGTCGCGGATGCGCTGTTTCATGGTGGTTCGGCCCGCGGCGGCGGGCAGGTGAGGTGCCCGGGAGGGCTAGTGGTTCTTGTCGAGATTGAACAGGCGCTGCACGAGTTCGGCGCAGTCGCCCGGCGCGCCGTCGGCTTCGTTGAGGAAGCGCGTGGGGGCGTGGAGGAGCTTGTTGGTGAGGCCGTGACTGAGGGCCTCGATGACCTTGGCCGGGTCTTCGCCCTTGGCGAGCAGGCGCACGGCGCGCTCGACCTCGGCCCGGCGCAGGGCGTCGGCGTGTTCGCGCAGGGCGCGGATGGTCGGCACGGTGCCGCGGGTGTCGAGCCAGTGGAGGAAACCATCGACCCGCTGGTCGATGATGCTCTCGGCCTCGACCACCGCCTGCTGGCGCGATTCGAGGCCAGAATCGACGACCTTGGCGAGGTCATCGACGGTGTACAGGAAGACGTCGTCCAGGGCGGCGACTTCAGCCTCGATGTCCCGCGGGACGGCCAGATCGACCATCACCATCGGGCGATGCCGGCGGGCCTTGAGGGCGCGCTCGACCATCCCGAGGCCGATGATCGGCAGCGGGCTGCCGGTGCACGAGACCACGATGTCGTAGCCGGCGAGGGCCTCGCCCACCTGGTCGAGCCGCAGCACGTCGGCGCCAAAGCGCGCGGCCAGCGCCTCGGCGCGGGTTACGGTGCGGTTGGCGATGGTCAGTTTGCGGGGCTGCTCGCCGCCGAAGTGGGCGGCGCACAGCTCGATCATCTCGCCGGCACCGACGAACAGCACGCGCTGGTCGCGCACGCTCTCGAAGATGCGCTCGGAAAGATGCACCGCCGCCGCCGCCATCGACACGATATTGGCGCCGATGGCCGTGGTGGAGCGCACTTCCTTCGCCACCGAGAAGGTGCGCTGGAACAGCTTGTGCAGCGTGGAGCCGAGGGTGCCGGCCTCTTCGGCGTGGCGCACCGCGTCCTTCACCTGGCCGAGGATCTGCGGCTCGCCGATCACCATCGAATCGAGCCCGCTGGCCACGCGGAACACATGGCGCACCGCGTCGCGCTGGGGAAAGGTATACAAGTAAGGCGACAGATCCTGCAGCGCCACCCGGTGGTATTCGGCAAACCAGTCGGCCGCGTGCTGGGGCTGCTGGGTGGCGAAGTAGAGCTCGGTGCGGTTGCAGGTGGAGAGGATCGCCGCTTCCTTCACCGGTTTTGCCCGCACGAAATCACCCAGCGCCTGCCCGAGCAGCTCCGGCCGAAAGGCCACCTGCTCCCGGATCGAGAGCGGCGCAGTGTGATGGTTGAGTCCGAGGGCAAAGAGTTGCATGCGCAACACCGGGGGCGGGCGGAATTTTTCAGCCGGCGATTATAACACCCGGACTTTTAACGCAAAGAAGGAGGATCAGCGTCGTTTTACCTGGAGCGTCACGGCCGGCGCGGCAAGGAACTCGGACGGTATACGTTAAAATTTCACGATCTTTGCCCAAACTTGTCGCCCATGCCCCATTTCCCGGATGTCCTTCGGACAACCAAGCTCCGCCTGTTGCAGCTACACCGTGATGCAAACTGCGGGCACCTGGGCGGCAATTTTTCGTGCATCGACGCGCTGATGACCCTCCACCACCGGGTGATGGGCGCGGACGACCGCTTCGTGCTGTCCAAGGGTCACTCCGCAGGCGCCCTGTACGCCACCCTGTGGAGCCTCGGGCGCATCTCCGAGACCGAACTGCGCACCTTCATCCACGACGACACCCTGCTCCCCGGCCACCCCAGCGGCACCGGCATTCCCGGGCTGCTGTTCTCAACAGGTTCCCTCGGGCACGGGCCGTCACTGGCTGCCGGTCTGGCCCTCGCCGCCCGGCACCGTGGGCTCGGCCACCAGGTGTTCTGCCTGTGCTCCGACGGGGAGTGGCAGGAGGGCAGTTGCTGGGAGGCACTCAGCTTTGCCGTCCACCAGCGCCTCACCAACCTCACGCTGATCATCGACCAGAACGGCCTGCAGGGCTTTGGCCGCACCGCCGACGTGATCTCCTGCGACGACCTCACCCCGCGCATCACCGCCTTCGGTGCCGACGTGCGTCAGGCCGACGGGCACGATCCCGATGCGATCGCCAGCGCCCTCGCCGCCCCTGCCGAAGGCGCTCCCCGTGTGCTGATCCTCGACACCGTGAAGGGCCGCGGCCTGCATTTCGAGGATTCCCTCGAATCCCACTACCTCCCCCTGTCCGAGGCCCAGTACGCAGCGGCACGCCTCACTCTCGAACAGGACGGTGCGCGATGAGAAAGGCCTTCGCCGACGCCGTGGTGGCCCACTGCAATCACGACGACTGGTTCTTCCTCACCGGCGACCTGGGCTTCATGGCCCTGGAGGAAGTCCAGACCGCTTTTGGTAGCCGCTTCGTCAATGCCGGCGTGGCCGAGCAGAACATGATCGGCGTGGCCGCAGGGCTGGCACGGGAATCCCTGCGGGTGATCGTCTACAGCATCGCCCCGTTCTGCTACGCCCGGCCTTTCGAGCAGATCCGCAACGACCTGTGCCTGGGAGGCCTGCCGGTGTGCCTGGTCGGCAACGGCGGCGGCTACGCCTACGGCCACATGGGCCCGACCCATCACGCCCTCGAAGACTGCGCGGCGATGAACGCCCTGGGCGTGCGGGTGCTCGTCCCGGCCTTCGACGACGACCTGCCCGCGCAACTCTCGCGGCTGGATGCGCCCACCTACCTGCGCCTGGGCTACGACGTCCGCCCGGCGGGCCGGCCCGTTCCGGCCTATGCCGCGTGGCGGGAGGTTCTGCCCGGCCGCCGCGGCGCCATCGCGGCGCTGGGCCCCCTTGCCGGCCTTGCGTGGCAGGCCCTGGACGATCTTCCCGTCGAACAGCGCCCGGCCGTGTGGGCGGTGTGCGAGTTCGACGCGGCCGCGATCCCGCCGCGCTTCATCGAGCAGGTCAACGACCAGCCCCTCTACGTCCTCGAAGAACACGTGGCCCAGGGCGGGCTCGGGATGCACCTGACACTGGCCCTCGCCAGCCAGGGCGTCAGCGCCGGGCGCTTCATCCATCGTCCGGCCCTCGGCTACCCCACCGGGCGTTTCGGCTCCCAGGCCTTCCACCGGGCCCAGTGCGGGCTCGACGCACCCTCCATCCGCGCGATGGTCACCGGCTGACACGATGAACCTCGACGACAAGCTCAGAAATCTGGCCGGCCCCGTGCTGGTCCTCGGCGCCAGCGGCTTCATCGGCGCCAACCTGCTGCGTCGCCTGCTGGCCGTGCGCACCGACGTCACCGGCACCGTCTTTTCCGGCGACACCTGGCGACTCGATGGCATCCCCTCGGCCCACATCGCCTTCCTCAACCTGCAGGATCCGATCAGCGTTGGCTCCGTGCTGCGCCGCGTCGCGCCCCGGACGATCTTCGACTGCTCATCCTTCGGCGCCTATTCCTTCGAGCAGGACCACGAGCGCATCCACGCCACCAATTACCTCAGCTTCATCCGGCTGATGGAAGAAGTGGCCGGGCTGGATCTGGCCGCCTTCGTCCATGCCGGCAGCTCGTCCGAATACGGGCTCAACTCGGCCGCACCTGCCGAAGACGCCGCCCTCGTGCCCAACAGCCACTACGCGGTGAGCAAGGCTGCCACCAGCGCGGCCATCGCCTATTTCGGCAAGGTGCGCGGCGTGCCGGTGGTCAATCTGCGCCTCTACGCGGTGTATGGCCCCTTCGAGGACAGCTCGCGCCTCATCCCCGTGCTGTGCGAAACCAGCCTGCGGGGCGAGCTCCCGGTGTTCGCCCGGGCCGAGGTGAGCCGCGACTTCATCCACGTGGATGACGTGGTCGAAGCCTTTGCCGACACCGCCATCCTGATGGGCCCCGAGCTCGCGGGCGAATCCATCAACATCGGCAGTGGCCAGCCCACCACCCTCGCGGCGCTCGCCGAGCTGGCCCGAACAAGCTTCGGCCTCACCGCCGAGCCGCGCTTCAACCCCGCCGCCGGCCGCGCCTGGGACACCGACAACTGGTACGCCGACACCACCAAGGCGCAGCGCCTGCTCGGCTGGTCGGCCAGGGTCGGGCTCGCCGACGGGCTCGCGCGCACCCGCGACTGGTGGCGGGCCCACCTCGCCACGGCGGATTTCACCCGGCTCACCAAACGCACCCAGCCCCGCAAGGAGAAAAACTCCATCTCTGCGGTGATCGCCTGCTACCGCGATGGCCAGGCCATCCCGATCATGCACGAACGGCTGGTGGCGGTGTGCCAGCGCCTGGGGCTCGACTACGAAATCATCTTCGTCAACGACAACTCCCCCGACGACTCCGCCGAGGTGATCCGCGAGATCAGCGCCCGCGACCCCCACGTGATCGGCATCACCCACTCGCGCAATTTCGGCTCCCAGGCGGCCTTCCGCAGCGGGATGGAGATCGCCAGCAAGGAAGCCGTGGTGCTGATGGACGGCGACCTGCAGGATCCGCCCGAACTCATCGAGGCCTTCGTGGAGCGCTGGCGCGCCGGCGCCGACGTGGTCTATGGCCGACGCATCAAGCGGGAGATGCCGATCCTCCTCGAAGCCTGCTACCGGGGCTTCTATCGGCTCTTCGCGGCGATGAGCGAGGTGCCTGTTCCGAAGGACGCAGGCGATTTCTCGCTGATCGATCGCAGCGTGGTTTACTGGCTGCTGCAGTGCCAGGAGCGCGACGCCTTCCTGCGCGGCCTGCGCGCCTACGTCGGCTTCCGTCAGGAAGGGGTGGATTACCTGCGGCCCGAGCGGATGTTCGGCGTCAGCACCAACAACTGGATCAAGAACATCGGCTGGGCCAAGAAGGGCATCTTCTCCTTCTCCCGGATGCCCCTGCACCTGCTCACCGCCGCCGGCGGCATCACCTGCCTCGCCACCGTGCTGCTGGCCATCTTCAGCATCCTGGTGCGCATCTTCGACGCCGACTCGGTGCCCAAGGGCGTCACCTTCCTGTCGCTGCTGGTGATGTTCTTCGGCTCCTTCACGCTGCTCGGCATCGGCCTGCTCGGCGAATACATCGGCAAGATCTTCGAAGAAACCAAGGCCCGGCCGGCCTTCATCCGGCGCAGCCTGATCGTCCGCGGCGAGATCCGCCCCGCCGATCCGCGAGGGCAGCCATGAGCGTCGAGCGCGCCTGCCCGGTCTGCCACGGCCGCAGCCACGCCCCCTTTGCCGACGAGCGCATCGACCCCGAGCGCGTCGGCGCGCTCACCTACGCCTCCCGCAAGCCGCCGGAGTTCATGTGCCTGCGCCTCGTGCGCTGCACCGCCTGCGATCTCGTGTACGCCCCTTCGCCGCCAACCGCGGACAGCCTCCACGCGGCCTACGCCGACGCCGGCTTCGACTCCGGCCCCGAAGCCCAGGCCGCGGCCCGCACCTACGCCGACGCCCTCGCGCCCCACATCCAGCGCCTCCCAGGCCGCCACGCGGCGGTGGACGTGGGTGCCGGCAGCGGGCCGCTGCTGCCGTGGCTGCAGGCCCAGGGCTTTGCGCCCGTGATCGGCATTGAGCCGTCCCGGGCCGCCATCGACGCTGCCCCGCCCGCCGTGCGCCCGCTGCTGCGGGAAGGCATGTTCTCGGCCGACCTGCTCGCGGGCGAGACGCCCTCGCTGATCTGCTCCTTCATGACCCTCGAACACCTGCCCGACCCGGGCGAGTTCGTCGCCATCGCCCACGCCCTACTGGAGCCCGGCGGCGCGCTGGCCGTCGTCGTCCACGACTGGCGCGCGCCCCTCAACCGGCTGCTCGGCCTGCGCTCGCCGATCATCGACGTGGAGCACCTGCAGCTCTTCAGCCCCCGGGCGCTGCGCGAGCTGCTCCAGCGGGCCGGCTTCGAGGCCGTCGAGCTGCGCCCCATCCGCAACGCCTACCCGCTGCGCTACTGGCTGCGCCTCACGCCGCTGCCCGCCGCAATCAAGAACGCCCTCCTGGGCGTGCTCCAGCGCCTCGGCCTCGCCGACCGCAGCCTCGCCATGAACGTCGGCAACATGCTGGCTGTCGGCATCAAGCCCCGCTGAACCCATGACCCACACCCCGCCCCCCACCACCAAGCAGAACGTCCGCCGCTTCGACGAAGATGTGCGCGAGCAGGGCGCTTACGCCTATACGGGCGACCGCCTGTCGGCCCGCCTCGCCAACGCCCGGATCAGCCGCAGCATCGCCGAGTCCTTCGATTTTCGCGGCGCGTCGGTGCTCGACCTGGGCTGCGGAGACGGCGCCTACACCGTCGAATTCCCCACCCTCGGCGTGCGTCAGGTCGTCGGGCTCGACCCCGCCGCTGTCGCCATCGACGCCGCCCGGGCACGCGCCCAGGCGATGGGCGTTGCCGACAAGGTGAGCTTCGAGGTCGGCAACATCTACGCCCTCGACGACTACCTCGTCCCCGGGCGCTTCGACTGCATCGTGATCCGCGGCGTGCTCCACCACCTGCCCGACCCGGCCCGCGCCCTTGCCGGGCTGGCCGCCTTCGAGGGCAGCGTGGTCGTCCTCGAACCCAACGGCAACAACCCGGTGCTCAAGCTGCTGGAGCGCTTCTCCCGCTACCACATCGAGCACGAGGAACGCTCCTTCCGCCCCGGCCTGATCTGCAACTGGCTTCGCGCGGCCGGCCTGACGGTGCGAAGCTGCCGCCTGCTCAATCTGGTGCCCTTCTTCTGCCCGGATTCCATGGCCCGCGCCCTGCGCGTGGTCGAGCCCCTCGTCGAAAGCCTGCCCCTTGTGCGCGACATCGCCTGCGGCCAGAGCATCATCGTCGCGCGCAAATGAGATCCGTCGCCAGCCTCGCGGGGATGATCCTGTGCATGACCATCTCCCAGATCCTGCTCAAGATGGCCGGCCAGCATTCGGCCGCCCACGCCGGCGCCGTGGAAGGTTTCATGCGCAACCCGTGGCTGTGGGCCGCGCTGGGCGCAGCGGCCGGCGGCATCGGCTGCTGGCTGCTTACCCTGCGCCGGATGCCGCTCTCGGCGGCCTATCCCTGGACGGCGCTGATCTACGTCCTCACCCCGCTGGCGGGCGCCGCGCTCTTTGCCGAGGCGCTCACTGGCCGCTACGCCTTCGGGATGGCCCTGATCCTGGCCGGCGTGGTCCTCACCAGCCGGAGCGTGACGCGATCGTGAGCCCTGCCGAACTCGGTCTGTGCCTGTCGTCCCTGGCCTGCAGCAGCGTCTCCCAGCTCTTCATGAAGGGGGCGGCGCTGCCCGGCGGACGCCTGCAACGCCTGCTCCGGCTGGGCACGGCGGGTGGTCTCCAGCTGCTGTCCATCGGTCTCGTGGTGCTCGCCCTGCAAACCCTGCCCCTGTCGCAGCTGGTGCCTTTTGCGGCAGGCGCCTACCTGCTCGTCCCCCTCGGCAGCCGACGGCTGTTCGGCGAACATCTCCACCCCCGCTTCTGGGTGGGCGCCCTTCTCATCGTTTCGGGAATCCTATGTACTCAGGCATGACTTCCGGCAGCACCTCGTCGCCGGCCTTCCCCCGCACCCCGGCCCTCGTCGTCATCCTCGTCGCGCTCCTGGCCGTGGCGCTGCCCCGGCTGATGGTGGTCGGTGGCCTGCCCACCACCGATGAAGGCTTCCAGGCCTACTACGCACAGATCATGCACGCCAGCCTTGCGGCAGGTCACGGGCTGCCCGACACCGGGCCCCTGATGTTCTACTCGCTGCTGGTCAACTGGGTGTTCGCCTTCGGCGCCAACCCGATGATCGCCCTGCGTCTGGTGGATATGCTGGTGGCGGTGGCGGCGGGTTACGCGCTCTATCGGGTGGTCGAGGTGGAAAGCCGCAGCCGGCTGGGCGCGCTGCTCATCGCGCTGCTCTTCCTGTTCACGATGAACCACCCGACCTTCACCCAGCACGGTTTCAAGAACAGCATCCACGCGGCCTACCTGCCCCTCTTCGCCGCCCTGTGGCTGGGCCTCACCGCGCCCACCAACGCCACCGCCCGACGCTGGCTCGGCGTCGGCGCGCTGCTGTCGGTGGCCGTGCTGCTGCGGGAAACCTTCCTGCCGCTGATGGCCCTGGGCGCCCTGGCGGTGCTGGTCGGTCACGGCCCGCGCGCCTTCGGCCGGCTGGTGGCCGGCGCGGCCGGCGCCGGGCTGCTCATCACCGGGGTGATCCTCGCCGCCCGCGGCGGCATTGCCGCCACCCTCGAGGGCTACCGGGACGCCGGCCTCGTGTATGCAGCCATCGCCGACAAGCGCGTCGAGTTCTTCTTCAACTACGGCGGCCAGGCCCTGCGCGAAGGCACGGTGGCGCTGATCGTGGCGGGCGTCGGGCTCGTCGTCACCCTGGCCCGCAGCCTGGGTGGCAGCTGGCTCACCAGCCTGCCCAGACTCGCCTTCTGGCTCGCCGCGGCCCTCATCCCGCTGATCGAGCCCGCATCGAAGATCGGCTTTCCGTATCACTTCGGCGTGTGCCTGCCGGGCCTGGCGGGCCTTGCCGCCCTGGGCTGGCGCAACGCCTGCGAGGGCGGTCCGGCAATGCGCCGAAACCTGGCTGCCGGCGCCCTGGGCATCGCCCTGCTGGCAATGGTGATCCCGCGCCTCGGCCCCCTCAGCGCCAACTGGCCCCAGACCCGGGAAGCCCTGGCAAGCTTCCAGACGGGCAACTGGCCGGAAAGCTTCACCGACAAGACCAACTACCTGCTGGCTGCCCAGGCGATTCGCCAGGCAACGCCCCCCGGCGGCACCGTGGCCATCAGCGGCTTCATGTTCACCCTCTACCCGCTCACCGGCCACGTGCCGCCGGCGCCCGAACTCGCCAACCTGAGCGCGACCCTCATCAAGCTCGGGCTCTCCGGCCCAGCCCTTCGCGACGCCCTCCTGCGCTGCCCGCCGGATGTGCTGATGACCACCAGCCGCACCGACTGGCCCGGCGGCCCCGATCTCCTCGCGGCGGTCCGCGACACCGGCATCTACGAGCAGGTCGCCGAAATCCCCACCACCAACGACCGGGCCTATGGCGCCTTTGGCGGGCTCGTCTTCCGCCGCACCGAAGCCCGCGCCTGCGCCCACTGATCCGCAACGGCCGGTCGGAAGCACCGGCCCATCGTGCTGCAACGCACCACAACACGCTAAAGTAGTGCCTCGCCCCCGCCACTCCGGCGCGCCGGGCCCATCCCTCGCAAGGCCCCATCGCCCATGATCGTCCGCCCCCGCCCGCGCATGCGGGAGCTCTTCTTCATCTGGAAGGGCTCCATCATCCCGCTGATCCTGCCCCAGGTGCTGTTCGTCACCGTGGTCGCCGCGATGGTCACCGGCGCCGCCGAATTCCTCGGCCCGCGCTTTCCGGATTTCGCCACCGGCCCGTTCACCTTCCTGGGCCTGTCCCTGTCGCTGTTCCTGGGTTTTCGCAACAACGCCTGCTACGACCGCTGGTGGGAAGCCCGCAAGCACTACGGCAACCTGCTGGTGGTGATGCGCTGCCTTGCCCGCGACAGCGCGCTGCTGGTCACTGACGACGCCGGCCGTGAGGAGCGCCAGACCCTGCTGCGCCTCGCCACCGCCTTCATCCTCGCCCTCACCGCCCGCCTGCGCGACCGCCCCATCGCCGCGGCGGCCGCGCCCCAGCTCACGGCCGCCGAGCACGCCGCCGTGGCCACCAGCCACAACGTGCCCGATGCGATCCTGCGCCTGATGACTGCCCTGCTGTGCGACGCCCGCCAGGCCGGCCGGCTCGATTCGGTCACCTACTGCGCGCTGGCCGAGCACATCAACCAGCTCACCGCCATCCAGGGCGCCTGCGAGCGCATCCGCCACACCGCGCTGCCCTTCGCCTACACCCTGCTGCTGCACCGCACGGCGCACATCTTCTGTTTCCTGCTGCCCTTCGGCGTGGTGCATTCGCTGGGTTACGCCACCCCGCTGCTCACCGCCCTGGTGGCTTACACCTTCTTCGGGCTGGACGCCCTCGGCGACGAACTGGAAGAGCCCTTCGGCACCGCCCAGAACGACCTCCCCCTCGACGCCATCACCCGCACCATCGAGATCGACCTGGCCAGACGGCTTCGTGCTGATGTAAGCTTCATGCGCGATGCATCCGGCAGCGGGAACCAAAGCCCGCCACCGACGCTCCGATCTGATCCCGACCAATCAACCCGAACCGCCATGCTCCGACATCCAGCCCGCTCCGCACTCGGCGCCCTCGCCCTGGCCGCCAGCCTCCCCGCCCTTGCCACCGACCGGATCGATCACCAGACCGAATCCGCCGTCCCCCACGTCCGCAACCTCTATGGTTTCGGCGTGGGCGTCATGCCGGCCACGTCCGGCTCCGACCAGCTGCGCACCCGGGTGCTGCCCATCATCCAGGCCAGCTATGGCGACCGCTTCTACATCAACGCCCTGCGCGCCGGCGTGTGGCTGCTCGATTCCGACGACAAGCGCCTGCGCTTCGGGCTGTCGGCCGACGCACGTTTCGGCTGGAAAGCCGAAGACGGCCGCCGCACCAAGGGCATGGAAGACCGGGATTTCGCCGTCGACGTGGGTCCGACCCTGCGCTGGCAGACCGACTACGGCACCCTCAACGCCCAGTGGGGCTTCGACGCCACCTCGGCGAGCAATGGACAGAACGTCCAGCTGCAGTTCGTGCGGGCCCTCGTCCGCGGGCAGGGGCTGCGCGTGAATGGCCTGGTGGGCGCCACCTGGAACAACCGCAAGATGAACCACTACTACTTCGGCGTCGCCCCCGCCGAAGCCACCCCCGACCGCCCCGCCTACACCGCCAGCTCGGGCACCCAGCTCCAGGCCGGCGTCAATGGCGCCTGGAGCACGGGCGGCAACGGCTCGGTGCTGTTCAGGCTGACGATCACCCGCCTCGGCGGCGCCCAGGCCGACAGCCCCATCGTCGAAACGCGCATCCAGCCTCTCGCCTACGCGGGCTACGGCTGGAACTTCTAGCCCCACCCACCGGGGGATGCCGGCCCGCCGAGCGCGGGTGGCAGCCCCACACAGCCTCGACGCGACTTCCCGGCGCCACACCACCCCCAAGTTGGGTGACAAGCCCCACCCCTGGGGCTTATCACCCGACGCACTGCTCACCACCTCCCCAGCCAGAACAAAAAACCCTTCCCGGCCAAGGCCTTGCCAAAGCCATCCAATTTCGGCACGGCACTTGCAAAAGATTCGGGGGCTTTGCGCCAACGACACAACAAAGAGGGAGGGGTCATCACCATGAACTTTCAGTTCACGCCAGCACGTATCGCCATCAGTCTTCTCGCCGCCGCGCTCGCCCCGGCCAGCCACGCAGCGTCGATCACCCTCGACAGCACCAGCTGGGCGGAAACCGGCACCAGCGGCCTGATCACCGGCGACGGCACCGTCACCACCTCGCCCACCGGCAACGCGCAGTTCGGCTACGTGAGCACCTTCGGCGGGGTATCCGGCGTCTCGCCGCTGCTCCTCAAGACCGACGGCAAAGGCAACGAGGCGGCCAACAACGGCTCGACGGTCCGCTCCAGCGCCTTCAGCGCAGCCACCAGCGACACCCTGTCGCTACTGTTCAACTACGTCTCCACCGACGGCCGGGGCTACGACGACTACGCCTGGGCCCGGCTGGTGAATGCGGCCTCCGGCAGCACCGCCGCGTGGCTGTTCACCGCCCGCAGCACCAACTCGGCACGGGGCAACGTGGTGCCCGGCGACGTGCTCAAGCGCCAGCAGGACAACAGCCTGCCCGACAAGCTCGACGCCGTGCTCAACAACGGCGCATCGATCGGCTTTGACGTGGCAAGCACCGTGTGGGACCCCCTCGGCACCTCCAGCGGCTTCTGCTGGGATGCGGCGAACACCTGCGGCCCGTCGGGCTGGATTCACGCCGACTACACCTTCTCCGCCACGGGTGACTTCTATCTGGAGTTCGGCGTCGTCAACTGGGGCGACGAAGCCTTCGACTCGGCGCTCGCCTTCGATTTCACGGGGCTGACCCGCGCCAGCTTCCCCGACGCCACCAGCACCGGCACCGTACCGGAGCCCACCACCGCGGCGCTCGCGCTCCTGGGGCTCGGGCTGCTGGCCCGACGCCGCCGGGGCTGATCCTCAGCCCTCGGGCGTGACGCCCCCACCATGGGCCTCACGCCTGCTTCGCCCACGGCCCGTAGGCGCAAAAGCCCGGCCGCGGCCCCACCTGCGGGTGCTTGCGGCAGGTGTCGGGGCGCTGCTCATACACCGTGTAGCGCCGCGTCACGGCATCGAGGAACAGACAGTCGCCACTGGCCCGACGGGCCAGGGTGAAGATGCTGTTGCGGACATTGAAATGCCCCACCAGCCCGGCCTTGGTCAGGCGCCGGGCGATCTGCTTGGGCGCCTCGTGCTCGGTCTCGAAGGCGTCCACCACCTCCAGGCGCACCTCCACCGACATCGTGCAGCGATTGGCCGCGCAGTCGTTGCACAAGCCGCTGCGATAGCGGGTCCAGGTGTCGAGACGGTCCACGTCCACGTTGAAGAAACCGGTGGCTGCCATTCAGATTTGCTCCAGACATCAGGACGTCCGCGCCCACCACCGGGGCGGACGCGGGGGGCAAAAGGACAGGGCCCGCAGGCCATGGCAGCAATCCGACGGCCCTCACCACCACCTTCGCGCCGCCCAGAATGAGCAAATTTGATGTTTTTATCAAAAAAATCAATTTAGCCATAAAGACCGGACCTGTCGTGTCGTAATCGCCTCTTTGCCATAACCATTGCGCGCCTGGAATCAAGGCCACACTCCCGCCCCCCGGCGCGCGCACATTTGGTCGAGGATGAACCCAACATGCGACGAGCGTCCCTGAATCACACCTACCGCCTGGTCTGGAACGACCGCACCAACGCCTTTGTGGCAGTTGCCGAGACGACCCGGGCCCGGGGCAAGATGTCCCGCGCGGGCCGTGCGCTGCTGATCACCCTCGGGGTGGTCGCGGCCAGCGCGGCAGGCGCCACCAACCTGCCCACGGGCGGACAGATCGTGGCGGGCGCCGGCACCATCAGCCAGAGCGGCAACACCCTCACCATCACCCAGAACACCGCGAAGCTCGCCACCGACTGGCAGAGTTTCAGCATCGGCCAGGGCAGCCGCGTTAACTTCGTCCAGCCCTCGGCCAGCGCCGTGGCCCTCAACCGGGTGCTCGGCTCCGACCCGTCGGTGATCCAGGGCGCGCTGTCGGCCAACGGCCAGGTGTTCCTGCTCAACCCCAACGGCGTGCTGTTCACCCCCACCGCCCAGGTCAACGTGGGCGGCCTCGTGGCCTCCACGCTCGGGATGAGCAACAAGGACTTCCTTGAAGGCAACTACCGCCTGGAGGGCGCCAGCAGCAACGCCGTCATCAACCAGGGCAACATCACCGCGGCCAACGGCGGCAGCATCGCCCTCATCGCCGCCCGGGTCATCAACGACGGCGGCCTCACCGCCACCGGCGGCAACGTGCTGCTGGGCGCCGGCAATGCAGTGACCCTCGACCTCGGCGGCCCGGTGAAGCTGCAGATCACCCAGGGCGCGATCGACGCGCTGGTCGAGAACGGCGGCGCCATCCGCGCCGACGGCGGCCTCGTCTATCTCACCACCAGGGCGGCCAACGCCCTGACCAGCGCCGTCATCAACAACACCGGGGTGATCGAAGCCCAGACCCTCGCCACCGGCGAGAAAGGCGAGATCCGCCTGATCGCCGACATGCAGTACGGCACCCTCAACGCCGGCGGCACGCTGGACTCCCGCGCGCCCAATGGCGGCGACGGCGGCTTCATCGAGACCTCGGCGGCCACCGTCAATACCCTGTCGGGCCTGAACGTCATGGCCGGCGCGGCCAGCGGCACCGGTGGCACCTGGCTGATCGACCCGTACGATTACACCATCAACTCGACCGCAGCCAGCACCATCGGCACCTCCCTGAGCGGCGGCACCAGCGTCACCGTGACCACTCAGAGCAGTAACGCAAGCTACGGCGCCACCGGAGCCGGCACGGGCGACATCACCGTTGCCAGCGCCATCACCAAGACCGGCTCCGGCACCGCCACCCTCACGCTGCAGGCCGACCACAGCATCATCCTCAACAACAACATCACCGCCACCGGCGGGGCGCTGAACATCAACCTGAGCGCCGCCAACGGCGCCGCGGTCACCACCGGCGGCGTCAACATCAATGGCAACCTCGACTCGAACGGCGGCTGGATCCGGATCGGCGGCGCCGGCGGCAGCCTGACCACCGCCCAGTCGTACGGCACCGGCTACGCCCTCAACCTCGACAGCAGCAACCCGGCCGTCCTGATCGGCACCAGCAAGAGCATCCTGTCCCGCGGTGGCGACATCACCATCAACGGCCGCTCCAACGCCACCACCGCCAGCTACGACGGCACCAAGGGCGGGGTGTACGTGAAGTCCGGCGCCACCGTCGACTCGGGCGGCGGCAGCATCTACATGAGCGGCGTCAGCACCGGCGACGCCAAGGAATTCGGTTTCGGCGTGGAGGCCAACTCCGGCACCGTCACCACCTTCAAGACATCCCAGACCACCGGCAACATCCGCGTCGACGCCCAGAACACCATCGACCCGCTGGGCGCCCTGGGCCTCGTGAACAACGGCAACCAGGCCCGCGTCCAGTTCATCGGCCCCTCCGTTGCCAACCTGCTGTTCCTGATCAACGGCTCCAGCAAGCTCGCCACCTTCACCATCCACCCGCCCTGCGGCTCGTCCTACCCCAACTGCGGCACGCTGGTGATCCCCGGCGGCAACGAGAGCTACACCAACGCCGGCTACCAGGTCGTCAACATGTCGACCGTGCCCCTCTACATCTTCACCAGCAGCGGCACCAAGGAATACGACGGCACCACCGCCGCCACCGGCCTCACCCTGAGTTCGCTCGGCGGCCCGGTCGGTTTTGGCACCGGCGACCTGGGCGCTCTCGACTTCGTCACCGCCAGCAAGAACGTCGGCAGCTACCCGTCGGTCAGCCCCACCGCCAGCAATCCGCTCAACTACAGCTCGGGTGGCACCACCTACGCGGTCGGCTACTTCAGCAACGGCAGCTACAGCATCACCCCCAAGCCCCTGAGCGCCGTCATCAGCAACAAAGTCTATGACGGCACCAACACCGCTTCCGTCTCGGCGAGCGGCGTCGTCGGCGGCGACAATCTGGTGTTCGGCTACACCGCCGGCACCTTCGCCGGCACCAGTGTCGGCACCTGGAGCGTCAACGTCTCGGGCATCACCCTCGGCGGCACCGACGCCGGCAACTACAGCCTGTCGGGCAGCACCTCCCTCACCGGCACCGCCAGCATCACCCAGCGGCCGGTCACGCTCACCGGCTCGCGCACCTACGACGCCACCAACACCGTCGCCTCGGGCATCTTCACGCTCGACAACGTCGTGAGCGGCGAAGACCTCGCCCTCAGCGGCAGCGGCACCGTGGCCGACAAGAACGTCGCCACCGGCAAGGCCGTCACCCTCGGCACCCTCGCCCTGGGCGACGGCAGCAACGGCACCGCCAGCAACTACACCCTGGCTAGCGGCACCGCCGACATCACCAAGGCCGCGCTGACGATCTCCGGCCTCGCCGCCAACAGCAAGACCTACGACGCCACGACTGCCGCCACGCTTACCGGCACCGCCGCGCTCCACGGCGTGCTCGGGAGCGATGTGGTCAGCCTCGGCGGTTCGGCCACCACCGGCAGCTTCGACACCAAGAACGTCGGCACCGGCAAGGCCGTCACCGCCAACCTTGCTGGCCTGTCCCTCGGCAGCACGGATGCCGGCAACTACGAGATCACCGGCGTCACCTCGCCGCTCACCGCCGATATCACCAAGGCGGCCCTGACGATCTCCGGCCTCTCCGCCAACAGCAAGACCTACGACACCACGACCGCCGCAACGCTCACCGGCACCGCCAGCCTCGACGGCGTGCTCGGGAGCGATGTGGTCAGCCTCGGCGGATCGGCCACCACCGGCAGCTTCGATACCAAGAACGTCGGCACCGGCAAGGCCGTCACCGCCAACCTGGGCGGTCTAAGCCTAGGCAGCACGGATGCCGGCAACTACGAGATCACCGGCGTCACCTCGCCGCTCACCGCCGCCATCACCAAGGCGGCCCTGACGATCTCCGGCCTCTCCGCCAACAACAAGACCTACGACGCCACGACCGCCGCAACGCTCACCGGCACCGCCAGCCTCGACGGCGTGCAGGGCAGCGACGCGGTGAGCCTCACCGGCTCGGCCACCACCGGCACCTTCGACACCAAGAACGTCGGCACCGGCAAGGCCGTCACCGCCAACCTAGCTGGCCTGTCCCTCGGCAGCACGGATGCCGGCAACTACGAGATCACCGGCGTCACCTCGCCGCTCATCGCCGACATCACCAAGGCGGCCCTGACGATCTCCGGCCTCTCCGCCAACAGCAAGGCCTACGACACCACGACCGCCGCAACGCTCACCGGCACCGCCAGCCTCGACGGCGTGCTCCTGACCGACGCGGTGAGCCTCACCGGCTCGGCCACCACCGGCACCTTCGACACCAAGAATGTCGGCACCGGCAAGGCCGTCACCGCCAACCTTGCTGGCCTGTCCCTCGGCAGCACGGATGCCGGCAACTACGAGATCACCGGCGTCACCTCGCCCCTCACCGCCAACATCACCAAGGCCGCGCTGACCATCTCCGGCCTCTCCGCCAACAGCAAGACCTACGACACCACCACCGCCGCCATCCTCACCGGCACCGCCAGCCTCGACGGAGTGCTGGGCGGCGACGCCGTCAGCCTCACCGGATCAGCCACCACCGGCACCTTCGACACCAAGAACGTCGGCAGCGGCAAGGCCGTCACCGCCAACCTCGGCGGCCTGTCCCTCGGCAGCACGGATGCCGGCAACTACGAGATCACCGGCGTCACCTCGCCGCTCACCGCCGCCATCACCAAGGCGGCCCTGACGATCTCCGGCCTCTCCGCCAACAGCAAGACCTACGACACCACGACCGCCGCAACGCTCACCGGCACCGCCAGCCTCGACGGCGTGCTCGGGAGCGATGTGGTCAGCCTCGGCGGATCGGCCACCACCGGCAGCTTCGATACCAAGAACGTCGGCACCGGCAAGGCCGTCACCGCCAACCTGGGCGGTCTAAGCCTAGGCAGCACGGATGCCGGCAACTACGAGATCACCGGCGTCACCTCGCCGCTCACCGCCGCCATCACCAAGGCCGCGCTGACCATCTCCGGCCTGTCGGCAAACAGCAAGACCTACGACGCCACCACCGCCGCCACCCTCAGCGGCACCGCCGCGCTCCACGGCGTGCTGGGCAGCGATGTGGTCAGCCTCGGCGGTTCGGCCACCACCGGCAGCTTCGACACCAAGAACGTCGGCACCGGCAAGGCCGTCACCGCCAACCTCGGCGGCCTGTCCCTCGGCAGCACGGATGCTGGCAACTACGAGATCACCGACGTCACCGCGCCGCTCGCCGCCAACATCACCCCGGCCCAGCTGACCCTGACGGCCGCAGCCACATCCCGCAGCTACGGCGCCGACAACCCGGCCTTCACCGGCACGGTCAGCGGCTTCGTGGGTGGCGAGACCCTGGCCAGCGCCACCACCGGCGGCCTCGCCTTCAGCACTGCCGCCAACGCGGCCAGCAATGCCGGCGGGCACGGGATCAGCGGCGGCGGCCTCACCGCCAACAACGGCAACTACGTCTTCGTCCAGGCGCCCGGCAACGGCACCGCGCTGACCATCACCCCGGCCCCGCTCAGCGTCACCGCCAACAACGCCAGCAAGGACGCCAACGGCGTGCCGTACGCTGGCGGCAACGGGGTCGTGTTAAGTGGCTTCGTGAATGGCGAATCGGCCACGGTGCTTGGCGGCACGCTGGGCTACGGCGGCAACAGCCAGGGCGCCACCAGCGCCGGTAGCTACACGATCACGCCCCAGGGCCTGACTGCCGGCAACTACGCCATCAGCTTCCGCGACGGCGTGCTGACGATCAACAACAGCCTGCCGTCCGACCCGCAGAAATACCTGCCCAAACCCGTGCAGGTGCAGCAGTTCCTGACCAACACCGCAGCCCTGCCGGCCGGCACGCCGCCGGTCGCCACGCCTGACAGCCTCAACTACGTGGCAGTCGGCAACGGCCCGACCGGTCAGGGCACGCCCGCCCTCGGCAGCAACGCCGTTCCGCCGGGCACGCCGAACACGGTGAACTACGTCTCCCTCGCCCCGACCACCGGTGGCCAGTCCGGCAACGGCACCACGGCCAGCGCTGGCGAAGCTCCGCGGGACAACCGCAGCGGCGGCGCATCGAACGGCCGCGCGGCGGATGACATCAACGTCAACAACTTCAGCGGCGGCACCTTCAAGCCCACCGACATCTTCGTCATCAACGGCGGCGTGAACACCAACGGACTCAGCAGCCTGCAATAACGCGAGCCCCGCCCCGGACTGCTGCGCGCCGCAAGGCGCCAGCTGATCCGGGCCCGTCCATCACGCGCCACTGCAACCCCATTGATGCCATGAAAAAAATGACTCCCCGATTCGTGCTCTCCAGCCTCACCCTCGCCCTGCTGTCCCTGCCCGCCTTCGCGCAGACCGCGCCGGACGCCGGCCAGATCCTCCAGGAAGTGAAGCGTCCGCCTGCCCAGCCGGGCGCCAGCAAGGTGCCCGACATCCAGATGCCGGGCAGCGCCGCGGTCACGCTCCCGGGCGGCGCCCGGGTGACGCTGAACGCCGTCGCCATCACCGGCAACACCCTGTTTGACCAGGCCACGCTCGCCACCGCGATCGGCGACGTCTCCGGTCGTCACTTCGACCTCGCCGGCCTGCGCGAGCTGGCCGACCGCATCACCACCCACTACCGCAGCAAGGGCTACCCCTTCACCCGTAGCGTCATCCCACCCCAGGACATGAAGGACGGCGTGCTGCGCATTCAGGTGCTCGAAGGCCGCTACGGCAAGGTCGAAGCCACCTCGTCCGACGCCTGGCTCGCCAGCGGCAGCCAGAAGTTCCTCGGCGCCCTGCAGACCGGCGGGGTGATCGAGAGCACCGACCTCGAACGGGTCATGCTCATCCTGGGCAACCAACCGGGCATCAAGATCATGCCCGTCATCAGCCCGGGCCAGCAGACCGGCGCCGGCGACCTGAATGTCAAGGTCGAGCGCGAATCCAACTACTCCGGCCAGATTGGCATCGACAACGCCGGCAGCCGCTACACCGGCGAGCACCGTTTCCAGGCCACCCTCAACGCCAACAGCCAGATGCTCTTCGGCGACCGCCTGACCCTGCGCGGCATGGTCAGCGACCACAGCATGTGGCTCGGCTCGGTGGATTACGAGGCCCCCATCGGCGGCTCCGGCCTGCGCGGCCAGATCGGCTACGGCGACAACTACTACCAGCTCGGCGGCCAGTTTGCCGCCCTCGACGCCACCGGCTTCGCCAAGGTCACCACCGCGCGGCTGAGCTACCCGATCCTGCGCTCCCAGGCCTCCAACGTCACGGTATCCGGCGCCTACCAGAACAAGCGACTGGAAGAACGCTACGGCGCCACCGGCACGGTCAACGAGAAATCCAGCAACAGCTGGCCGGTTGCGGTGCAGTTCGACCACCGCGACCGTTTTGGTGGCGGCGGCATCACCTACGGCATGGCCACCTGGACCAGCGGCAACCTCAACCTGAACGGCGCCTTCGCCGCCACGGATGCCGCCACCGCCCAGACTGCCGGCCACTTCAACAAGTACAACCTCGACATCGCGCGCATCCAGAAGCTGCCCGGCGACTTCGCGCTGTACGGCCGGTACTCGGCCCAATGGACGAGCCAGAACCTGGATTCGTCCGAGCGCTTCGGCCTCGGTGGCATCTATGGCGTGCGGGCCTACCCGCTGGGCGAAGGCATGGGCGACCGGGGCTGGCTGGGCCAGCTCGAGCTGCGCTACCTCGCCGGCCCCTACACCCCCTTCGTCTTCTACGACGCCGGCCGCAGCGACACCAACGCCAGGCCGTGGGATACCGCCTCCAGCACCAGCCGCAGCATCGCCGGCGGCGGCGCGGGCGTCCGGGTCGACTACAAGCAGTGGAGCATCGACAGCACCCTGGCCTGGCGCACCCGTGGCGGCCCGGCATCCGCCGACACCAGCGACCGCAGCCCGAGGCTGTGGTTCATGGCCACCTATTCCTTCTGAGCCCGCGTCAGCCCCAATCGGCGCGGTGCGCTACCGCTCCGCGCCGGGACAAGCCCTCGAATCGGGGCTTCGCCAAGGATCCAAAGCCCCGAAGGGGCTTCCGGACAGCCCCTTCGCCCAATTCCACTTCCCGGACATCCCCCCGCGCCCCGGCCGCTGAGGCGGACTACCGATCAGGCCAGCGTCTTGGTACGGCGATGGATCGCGCCCTGCCGGCCCGAGCCGGCGGGCCTGCCTGCAGGAAGGCCTGAGTCATGGGCCGGCCCGCCGCGCCCGCCGCAGATCCTCACACGCCCTTCGCCCGCGGCCCGTAGGCGCAGTAACCCGGCCGCGGCCCCACCTGGGGATGCTTGCGGCAGGTGTCGGGGCGTCGCTCGTACACCGTGCAACGGCGGGTGGTCGCATCCAGAAACAGGCAATCCCCGCTGGCCCGCCGGGCCAGGGTGAAGATGCTGTTGCGGAAATTGAAATGGCCCACCAGCCCGGCTTTGGTGAGCCGCCTGGCGATCTGCTTGGGCGCCTCGTGCTCGGCCTCGAAGGCATCCACCACCTCCAGGCGCACCAGATCCGCCAGCCGGACCTCCACCGGCATCGTGCAGCAGTTGGCCGCGCAGTCGTTGCACAAGCCGCTGCGATAGCGGGTCCAGGTGTCGAGACGATCCACGTCCACATTGAAAAAACCGGGGGCAGCCATTCAGATTCACTCCAGACGTTACGGCCTCCGCCCTGCCACCGGGAGCCGGGGCAACGCGAGGGGCTGAAGGATATGACCCGCAGGGCGAGCCGGCAACCACCCCGCTCATGGCGCTCGGCGGCGCCGCGGGCCTCGGCCGCCGATCAGGCAGCAACGTCTTCGACACGACCGGCGCTGCCGACAAGCGCCCGGGCTTCACTCGCCTAAACGCCAGAACGCCGACCCGCAGGCCGGCGTTCTGGCTTCAAACCACGCCGTCAGCCGACGACGCGCCTCAACTCACCTCCCGCATCACCCCGGACGCGAATCGGCGCCGACGGTCTCCGAAAGGTCGCGGATCACATCCACCACTCGACGGGCATCCTGGCGGATGAGCTTGATGGCCTCGCCGGCCCGGTTGGCGAGGGCGACGCCGGCCGCCACCTCGGTGAGGTTGGCGTTCATGTTCGCCGTCACCGCGTTGTTCTCGGTCTGGATCGCCACGACCATGCCGGTGATCTCCTCGGTGGACTTGGCCGTGCGCTCGGCCAGCTTGCGCACTTCATCGGCCACCACCGCGAAACCGCGCCCCGATTCGCCCGCCCTCGCCGCCTCGATGGCGGCGTTGAGGGCCAGCAGGTTGGTCTGGTCGGCGATCTCCTTGATCGTCCTGGTGATCAACGAGATCTCGGAAGTCCGCTGCCCCAGCGCCGCCACCTGCACCGCCGCGTCATCCACGGACCGGGAGATCTGCAGGATCTTGGCCACCGTCTCGAGGATGATCGCCTCCCCGTCGGCCGAAATCTTCTCGGTCTCCAGCGCGGCGGCCGAGGCCATGGCCGTGCTTTCCTTTTCGGCGTGATAGCGCTGCACCTGGGCGGTGACGTCGGACGCCGTCTTGACGATCCGCACCACCTGCCCGTCCTCGTCGAACACCGGGTTGTAGCTCGCCTCCAGCCAGACCTGATCGCCGCGCTTGTTGAGCCGACAGAACTGCCCGGTGAAGAAGCGCCCGGCCCGCAGATCGCGCCAGAAGTTCTCGTAGCCGACGCTGTCGGCCAGGTCCGGCAGGCAGAACATCCGGTGCGGGCGCCCGACGACCTCGCGCTCGGTGTAACCCATGGTGGCCAGGAAGTTGTCGTTGGCGCGCAGGATGGTGCCATCCGGGGCAAACTCGATCACCGCCATCGACCGCTCGATCGCCTTCACCAACGCCGTCATCCGGGCCGCCTCCTCGACGCTCCGGGTCACGTCAGCGGCAAACTTGATCACCTTCACGATCTGCCCGGTCTTCTCGTCGGACACCGGGTTGTAGGTCGCCTCCAGCCAGACGACGCGGCCCGAGCCGTGGCGCCGCCGGAAACGTCCCTGAAAATGCTTGCCAGCGCGCAGATCGGCCCAGAACTGCTGGTAGGCCACGCTGCGCGCATAGTCGTCGTCGCACAGGCTGGCGTGTTTCTGGCCGACGATGTCGTCCCGGCGGACGCCCATCACCGCGCAGAAGTTGTCGTTGGCCGAGAGCACCAGGCCGTCCGGGCTCAGCTCGACGACCGCCGAAGAACGATCCAGCGCGCGGCTGACCGCCATCTGCTCGACCAGCCTCGCCTCCGCCGCCTCGAGCTGCGCCTTCAACTTTCCACAAAACACGATCCCTACCTTCACCCCTCTCAGTCCCGGAACGGCAGTGACCTCCCGGAACGGCAACCCACTGCCATTGCGCCATTTCTGGTCCATCTGCCTGTACGGCAAAATCGGGAGCAACTTGAGCTGCCCCGCCGGGCGTCGGAGAGCGCTCCGGCAGCCGCAGGCAGGCCGGATATCCGCACCAGATCAAGGGGCAAGGCAACACAGCCACCGGCGCAAGCCCTCCGGCAACCGCCGCTACAAAAGGAAGAAAACCGGGCGCGGCCGACCGGATTTGGCAGGATCCGGCGGGCTCCGCTGGCCGCCCTGCCCACATCCATCAGGGCGACCAGATCGGACAGCGCAAATACATCGAAATGCATATGCGCTTCGCCATACATCCCATTTGGAAAGTATCATTTTGCATTGACCCAATCACTCGCCGGCGGCCCTAACATCATGAACACGCAGCACAAAACCCTCCTCGTGTCCTTCTCCTGTGCCCTGACGCTCACCGCCTGCGGGGGCGGCGGCGGCAACACGCCCGCACCGGTGGCATCCGACGCCAGCTTCAATCTGCAGAGCGCCCAGCGCAGCGAGTTCGTCACGCCTTCCGTACGCAATTTCAGCGTGAGCGGCACCTCGAACGGCTTCGCCGTCACCGGCAGCGGCACCGAAACCGCCGGCAGCGTCACCGCGGGCACTTTCGAAGGCACCGCTGCCCTGCAGCGCACCACCACCGTCAGCGGCAGCGTCGTGGTCAATGGCATCACGCTGCCTCTCGCATCCTCCACCACCGACTGGACCGACACCAACTACGTCCCCAAGGGCAGCGCCAGCACCAGCGAATACACGGTGATCCAGGGCACCCCCGCCATCCCGACCGCCGCCCGCGTCGGCGACCTCGGCACCCTCTTCACCGCCACCCGCTACGCCGACAGCACCAGGACCGGCCTCATCGGCACCATGCGCACCACCTACAGCCTCGCCGCCGACACCGCCACCACCGCCCTCGTATCGGTCACCAGCCTCTACTACAGCGCCTCCGGCGCCCACACCCGGACCGTCTCCAGGCAATACCGCATCAACACCTCGAACCAGTTGACCCCGGTACTCGTATCGGACGTGGACTTCACGAGCAATCTGAATCTGCTGCTGCAGTATTGAGTCGGTCCTGAAGAACTCCTCGGAGCCTTTCCTCACGCGGCCTGCGCGCGGTTGAGACCTTGCCGAATCCTCCAGTTTCCAGTGCAATCGCATTCACTTTCTGGAAGATTTGGAGCGCAGGTTTGCGATGACCACCCCGGACTTTTTCCGCGCCCGGCTGGACGCAATGATCGATCTGCGTCACCCGCTGGCCGTATTGGCAACCCGAATGCGGTGGGCCGAGATCGAATCGGCGCTGGCGCCGTGCTTTGCTCGCCAGGACCGCCAAGGGCGTCCGATCGAGGGCCTGGACCTGTTTGGCCCGACCTTGCAGATGGCGGGCGCAGGCACGAGCGCAGCGGGTCGCCCGCGCTTGCCGATCCGGCTGATGGTTGGGCTGCTGTACCTCAAGCACGCCTTCGGCGAGAGCGACGAGAGCGTCGTTCAACGATGGGCCGAGAATCCCTATTGGCAGTTCTTTTGCGGCGGCGAGTATTTCGAGACCCGGCTGCCCTGCGACCCGAGCAACCTCACCCGCTTCCGTCGTGCGCTGGGGGATGCGGGGGTGGAAGAGCTTCTGGCCAAGACCATCGAGGCGGCGGTGTCGATGAAGGCCATCGCCCCGAAGGACCTGGAGCGGGTCATCGTCGATTCCACGGTGC
>NZ_SSXU01000016.1 GCF_009469605.1 Zoogloea sp. 1C4
CAGATCAAGGCCGATACGCGTAATCTTCATGGCGGACTCCTTCTTTCTGATTGACCGGGGGTGACACTTCCCAGTCTGGCTCATCGAAGCCGTTTCAGGAGGGAGGAGTCCATCTCATTGACCTACAGGGGGGCGCGCTGGTTTCATGCACCAATCCGGGGCTTGCTGCACCGCAGTAGGGCTGTTTTCGGCCCTCGAACCCCTGGTTTTCCGCGAAAAACCGCCTGGCACGATACCTGCTGAGTAGTCATTGCCCGCTGGCAGTGTCGTCGCGGGCGGTATTGCCTCCGCCAACGACGGCGGGACCCGAGAGAGTGGGGCGCGTGTGCGTCTGCAACCTCGTTGTTCCAACCCGACTTTGATCCGCGTTCCGCGGGGGCCATGATGTCTGCGCCGCTCGTTTCCCGAGCACTGGCAAGGATGTCCTGAATGTCCCGGCAGGAGCCAGGACGTGCAGGATTCATCATGAAAATCATTGTTGTCGGCCACGGCATGGTGGGCCACAAGTTCCTCGAAGAACTTCAGTCGCTCGCAGCCGCCCCTACCGAAGTCACCGTGCTGTGCGAAGAGCCTCGCGCCGCCTACGACCGGGTTCATCTCTCCGAATTCTTTGCTGGCAAGACGGCCGACGACCTCTCGCTGGTCGAGCCGGGCTTCTTCGACAAGACCGGCTTTGCGCTGCGCCTCAACACCCGTGCCACGGCCATCGATCGCCGCAACAAGACGGTGACCACCGCCGAAGGCGAGGTGCTGGCCTACGACAAGCTGGTGCTGGCCACCGGCTCCACGCCCTTCGTGCCCCCCGTGAAGGGCAATGACCGGGCCGACTGCTTCGTCTATCGCACCATCGAGGATCTGGAGGCGATGACCGAATGCGGCGCCCGCTCGAAGACCGGCGTGGTGGTGGGCGGCGGCCTGCTCGGCCTTGAATGCGCCAAGGCGCTGCGGGATCTGGGCCTCGAGACCCACGTGGTGGAGTTCGCCCCGCGCCTGATGGCGGTGCAGGTGGATGACGACGGCGGCCGCATCCTGCGCAGCAAGATCGAAGCGCTGGGCGTGAAGGTGCACACCAACCGCAACACCGTGGAGATCACCGATGGCGCCCGCGCCCGGCATCGCATGGTGTTTGCCGACGGCTCCTATCTCGAGACCGACATGATCGTGTTCTCCGCCGGCATCCGCCCGCGGGACGAACTGGCCCGCCAGAACGCCCTGGCGGTGGGCGCCCGCGGCGGCGTGGCGGTGAATGACCACTGCGGCACCAGCGACCCGGACATCTACGCCATCGGCGAATGCGCGGCGTGGAAGGACATGGTGTATGGCCTGGTGGCCCCCGGCTACGACATGGCCCGCGTGGTCGCGCGGCACATCGCCGGCCAGCCCGGCGGCGATTTTGCCGGCGCCGACATGAGCACCAAGCTCAAGCTGATGGGCGTGGATGTGGCGAGCATCGGCGATGCCCAGGGCCGCACGCCCAACTGCCGCAGCTTCCGCTACATGGACGAGGTGAAGCAGGTCTACAAGAAGATCGTGGTGAGCGAGGACGGCAAGCGCCTGATCGGCGCCGTGCTGGTGGGCAACGCCGACGAATACGGCACCCTGCTGCAGATGGCGCTGAACGGCATCGCGCTGCCCGCCGACCCGGAGTTTCTGATTCTCCCGTCCAGCGACGGCAAGGCCAAGCCGGGCCTGGGCGTGGATGCCCTGCCCGACAGCGCCCAGATCTGCTCGTGCAACAACGTCACCAAGGGCCAGATCTGCGCGGCGGTGGCGGATGGCGTTTCCGACATCGGCGCCATGAAGGCCTGCACCAAGGCCGGCGCCACCTGCGGCGGCTGCGTGCCGCTGGTCACCCAGGTGATGAAGGCCGAGATGGCGCGCCTGGGCATGGCGGTGAACAACCACCTGTGCGAACACTTCCCGTATTCGCGCCAGGAGCTCTTCCACCTCATCAAGGTGGGCGAGATCAAGAGCTTCGACGAGCTCATCGCCAAGCACGGCAAGGGCCTCGGCTGCGACATCTGCAAGCCCACCGCGGCGAGCATCTTCGCCTCGTGCTGGAACGAGTTCGTGCTGAAGAAGGATCTGGCCAGCCTGCAGGACAGCAACGACTACTTCCTCGGCAACATCCAGAAGGACGGCACCTACTCGGTGGTGCCGCGCATGCCGGGTGGCGAAGTGACCCCGGACGGCCTGATCGCCGTGGGCCAGGTGGCCAAGAAGTACGGCCTCTACACCAAGGTGACGGGCGGCCAGCGGGTCGATCTGTTCGGTGCCCGCGTCGAGCAGCTGCCGCTGATCTGGGAAGAGCTGATCGCCGCCGGCTTCGAATCCGGCCACGCCTACGGCAAGAGCCTGCGCACCGTGAAGAGCTGTGTGGGTTCCACCTGGTGCCGCTACGGGGTGGATGACAGCGTCGGCCTCGCGGTCGAGCTGGAGAACCGCTACAAGGGCCTGCGCGCGCCCCACAAGATCAAGTTCGGCGTATCGGGCTGCACCCGCGAGTGCGCCGAAGCCCAGGGCAAGGACGTGGGCATCATCGCCACCGACAAGGGCTGGAACCTCTACGTGTGCGGCAACGGCGGCATGAAGCCGCGCCACGCCGAGCTGATCGCGGCCGACCTGACCAAGGAGAAGCTCGTCCAGCTGATCGACCGCTTCCTGATGTTCTACGTGCGCACCGCCGACCGCCTGCAGCGCACCAGCACCTGGCGCGACAACCTGGAAGGTGGCCTCGACTACCTGAAGGACGTGGTGGTGAACGACAGCCTGGGCCTCGCCGCCGAGCTGGAAGCCCAGATGCAGCACGTGGTGGATACCTACCAGTGCGAATGGAAGACCGCCGTCACCAACCCGGACGTGCGCAAGCGCTTCCGCACCTTCGTGAATAGCGACAAGGCCGACGAGCACATCGTCTTCGTGGAGGAGCGCGGGCAGATCCGCCCGGCCCGCCCTGACGAGCGCCGCGCTGCCGATTCCGCCGAACTTGCCGAAACCGCCTGAGGAGCCCGCCATGAGCATCGCACCCCTTGAATGGACCACCGTGTGCCCGGTGGACGACATCCTGCCCAACACCGGCGTCAGCGCGCTGGTGAGCGGGCGCCACGTGGCGGTCTTCCGCGTCGGCGAGACGCAGTTCTACGCCATCGACAACGTGGACCCGAAATCCGGCGCCAGCGTCCTCTCCCGGGGGCTGGTGGGCAACCTGGGGGATCACGTGGTGGTCGCCTCGCCGCTCTACAAGAACCACTTCGACCTCGCCGACGGCGTGTGCCTGGAAGCGCCGGAGTATTCGGTGCGCGCCCACACGGTGCGCATCGAGGACGGCCGCGTGCAGGTGGCGCTGGCCTGATCTGTAGGTCGGACTTCAGTCCGACATCCCCTGCCTCCTCCTGTGGTGTCGGACTGAAGTCCGACCTGCAGGAAGAGCGCAACGCAACAACATCGCCTGAATCAACCCGCCGGCACACAACAATGCCCGACGCGCGGCCACCGCGCGATCGAGCCTGCCGGCCACCACGAAGGAAACCAACATGGCCTACCTCGCTCCTGCCGAATTCGTCACCAAGATGGTGGACGCCGGTGAATCCAAGCTGCTCATGTCCACCCGCGACACCCTGATCCGCGCCTACATGGCCGGCGCCATCCTGGCCCTTGCTGCCGCCTTCGCGGTCACCGTATCGGTGAATACCGCCAACCCGCTGATCGGCGCGCTGCTGTTTCCGGTGGGCTTCTGCATGCTCTACCTGCTGGGCTTCGATCTGCTGACCGGGGTGTTCACCCTCGCGCCGCTGGCGGTGCTCGACAAGCGCGCCGGCGCCACCTGGGGCGGCGTGATGCGCAACTGGGGGCTGGTGTTCACCGGCAACTTCGCCGGTGCGCTCACGGTGGCGGTGTTCATGGCCATCATCTTCACCAACGGCTTCTCCGAGGCGCCCAACGCCGTCGGGGTGAAGATCGGCCACATCGGCGAAGGCCGCACGGTGGGCTACGCCGCCCACGGCGCCGCCGGCATGCTCACCCTGTTCATCCGCGCCGTGATGTGCAACTGGATGGTGTCCACCGGCGTGGTGGCCGCGATGATGTCCACCAGCGTGTCGGGCAAGGTCATCGCCATGTGGATGCCGATCCTGGTGTTCTTCTACATGGGCTTCGAGCACAGCATCGTGAACATGTACCTCTTCCCGTCGGGCCTGATGCTGGGTGGCAACTTCACCTTCATGGACTACATGATCTGGAACGAGATCCCCACCGTGCTGGGCAACCTCGTCGGCGGCCTGACCTTTGTGGGCGCCACCCTGTATTCCACCCACTACAAGACCGCGCCCAAGCGTCGCGCCGCCTGAGCGTGGCCAGCGGCAATCTGCGGGTGAGCCTCGGCCAGGCATCCCTGGCCGGGGCTCACGACGTCAACCAGGATTTCCACGGCGCCCTGCTGCCCAAGGGGCACCAGCTCGCCAGCAAAGGCATCGCGCTGGCGATTGCCGATGGCATCAGCTCGAGCGCGGTGAGCCAGCTCGCCAGCCAGACGGCGGTGGGCTCGTTTCTCGAGGATTACTACGCCACGTCCGAGGCGTGGTCGGTGCGCCGGGCGGCCGAGCGGGTGCTCTCCGCCACCAACTCGTGGCTGCATTCCCAGACGATGGGTGGCGACGGGCGCTTCGAGAAGGATCGGGGCTTCGTGTGCACCTTCTGCGCGCTGATCCTCAAGGGGCGCGACCTGCACCTGCTCCACGTGGGCGATTCGCGCATCTACCGGCTGCACCCCCAGGCGCTGGAGCAGCTCACCGAGGATCACCGGGTGCGCATGTCGTCCACCGAGTCGTATCTGGGGCGGGCGCTGGGCGTCGGGCCCCATGTGGAGATCGACTACCGGGGCTGGGCGGCCGAGGTGGGCGAGGTGTACCTGCTCGCCACCGACGGCGCCTACACCCACCTGCAGGCCGACGACATCCACGCCGCCCTCGGCCGCCATCCGGATGATCTGGATGCCGCCGCCTCCGATCTGGTGAGCCTCGCCCACCGGCGCGGCTCCACCGACGACGCCACCTTGCAGCTCCTGCGCATCGACGCGCTGCCGGCGAGCGACGCGCCCCACCCGCAGCTACGTCGCGAGGGGCTGGCGATGCCGCCCCAGCTTGCGCCGCGGATGGAGTTCGAGGGCTTCACCATCCTGCGCGAGCTGCAGGTGAGTGCCCGCAGCCACCTGCATCTGGCGGTGGATCAGGCCAGCGGGCTGCAGTACGTCATCAAGACGCCGTCGGTGGACCTGAGCCAGGACGCGGATTACCTCGACCGCTTCGTGCTGGAGGAATGGATCGCCCGCCGGGTGGACAGCCCCCACGTGGTCAAGACCTGGCCCGGCGACCGCCCGCGCAGCCACCTCTTCGTGGCGATGGCCTTCATCGACGGCCAGACCCTCGCCCAGTGGCGGGTGGATAACCCCAAGCCCAGCCTCGAGAGCGTGCGCGGCATCGTCGAGCAGATCGCCCAGGGCCTGCAGGCCCTGCACCGGCGCGAGATGCTCCACCAGGATCTGCGCCCCGAGAACGTGATGATCGACGCCCAGGGCACGGTCAAGCTCATCGACCTGGCCAACGCCCACGTGGAAGGGCTGGCCGAATATCACCGGGACGCCCTCGTCACCGGTGTGCCCGGCACCCTGCAATACGCCGCGCCGGAATACCTGCTGGGCAAAGGCGGCAGCCAGCGCAGCGAGCTGTTCTCGCTGGCGGCGATCACCTACCAGCTCCTCACCGGCCAGCTGCCCTACGGGCTGGAGGCCACCCGCGTGCGCAGCCCGGCGGATCTGCGCCGTCTGCGCTACGTGCCTGCGCGTCATCTGCGCCCGGATCTGCCGGCGTGGGTGGACGCGGTGCTCGGCAAGGCCCTCAGCCCCCAGCCGGACAAGCGCCAGGAGGTGATCTCGGAGTTCGTGCAGGATCTGAAGGCGCCGGGCCCGCAGTTCCAGAACGAACGCGCCACCCCGCTGATCGACCGTGATCCGGTGCTGTTCTGGAAGTGCAGCACCGCGGTGCTGGCGCTGGCGGTGGTGGGATTGCTGGGGCTGCGGGTGTTCGGGCACTGAGGGGGCGGTGAACGCAGAAAAGGGGCCGAAGCCCCTTTCCCGTGTGCTGCGCGAACCGCGGAATTACTGGTTCTTGAACTCGGCCTTGCGCTTCTCGACGAAGGCGGCCATGCCTTCCTTCTGGTCGTCGAGGGCGAAGCTGGAGTGGAACACGCGGCGCTCGAAGAGCAGGCCTTCGTTGAGGCCGGATTCGAAGCTGCGGTTGATGGATTCCTTGATCATCATGATGACGGGCAGGGAATAGCTGGCGATGGTGGCGGCGGCGGCGAGGGCTTCTTCCACCAGCTTGTCGGCGGGGATCACGCGGGCCACGAGGCCCGCCTTCTCGGCTTCGGCGGCGTCCATCATGCGGGCGGTGAGGCACAGGTCCATGGCCTTGGCCTTGCCCACGGCGCGGGGCAGGCGCTGGGTGCCGCCGGCGCCGGGCAGGGTGCCGAGCTTCACTTCGGGCTGGCCGAACTTGGCGGTGTCGGCAGCGAAGATCATGTCGCAGCTCATCGCCAGCTCACAGCCGCCACCCAGGGCAAAGCCGGCCACCGCGGCGATCACCGGCTTGCGGAAGGTCTTGAGGCGCTCCCAGTTGCGGGTGATGTAATCGCCCTTGTAGGCGTCCATGTAGCTGAACTTGGCCATCATGCCGATGTCGGCGCCGGCGGCGAAGGCCTTCTCGGAGCCGGTGATGACCACGCAGCCGATGTTCTCGTCGGCCTCGAAGCCGTCCAGCGCCACACCCAGCTCATCGACGAGGGCGTCGTTGAGGGCGTTGAGGGCCTTGGGGCGGTTGAGGGTGATGAAGCCGACCTTGCCACGGGTCTCGACGATGATGTTCTGGTAATCCATGTGTCCTCCAAGCGTGTTTTAGTTAAATCGCCCCGGCACGGCGCAGGCCGTCGATGGCGTCGGGGGTGAAGCCCCAGTCTGCCAGCACGTCCTCGCCCGTGGCCCCAACCTGGGGCGGGCGGGGCGATGCCGGAGGGCTGCGGCTGAAGCGGGGAGCCGGCGCCGGCTGAATGACGCCGCCTACCTCGATGAAGGTGCCGCGAGCCCGATTGTGCGGGTGTTCGGGCGCTTCGTCCATGTCCAGAACGGGCGCCACGCAGGCGTCGCTGCCGTCGAACACCGCGCACCATTCGTCGCGCGTACGGGTTGCCAGATGTTCGGCGACGCGGCTCTTGAGTTCGGGCCAGCGGGCGCGATCCCACTGCTGGCTGAAGTCCGGATCGTCGATGCCGGCCTTCTGCAGGAACAGCGCGTAGAACTGCGGCTCGATGGGGCCGATGGAGACGTACTTGCCGTCGGCACAGCGGTAGGTGTCGTAGAAGTGCGCACCGCCGTCGAGCAGGTTGCTGCCCCGCGTTTGCCCCCACTGGCCCATGGCCTTGAGGGTGTACATCATGGTCATGAGGAGCGCCGAGCCGTCGGTCATCGCCGCGTCCACCACCTGGCCCTTGCCGGAGTTGCGCGCCTCGGTGAGCGCTGCGAGCACGCCGACCACCAGCAGCATCGCTCCGCCGCCGCAGTCGGCCACCAGATTGAGCGGCACCACCGGCTTGCCGCCGGGCTCGCCGATGGCGTGCAGCGCGCCGGAGAGCGACAGGTAGTTGATGTCGTGCCCGGCAGTGTGGGCGAGCGGGCCGGTCTGGCCCCAGCCGGTCATGCGGCCATAGACGAGGCGCGGGTTGGCGTTGAGGCTCTCGTCCGGCCCCACGCCGAGGCGCTCCATCACGCCGGGGCGGTAGCCTTCGACGAGGATGTCGGCCCTGGCGACCAGCTCGCGGGCGGCGGCGAGGCCTTCGGGCTTTTTGAGATCCAGCGTGACGACGCGGCGGGAGCGGTTGAGGATGTCGATGTTGGGATCAAACAGGTCGGACGCCGGCTTTGCGCCCGGCGCGGGCTTGCGTTCGATGCGCACGACTTCGGCGCCGAGGTCGGCGAGGATCATCGCGGCCATGGGGCAGGGGCCGAGGGCGGCGAATTCGACGACTTTGATGCCGTGGAGGGGGCCCATTGGTTTTGTCTCCTTGGTTTTGTTGTTCTTGTTTTGATTTGGCTGGCGGTGCTTGTTTGGCGCGCCGTTGGCCGGGGTGTTCGCCCCCGGCGGGCGACCTACTTTCTTGCTTCGCCAAGAAAGTAGGCAAAGAAGGCGACCCGGCTTCACCGGTCATTCGCTGCGCGAATGACTCCCCTGCGCTGCTCGAAGCGGGCGGCCGGCGCGGAACTCGCCGGTTGCGCCGGCTCAGACAGCCGCGCCGGAAGGCCCCGCCCGCTTCTCCGCTGCTCGGCGGATCAGACGGGCTTTGGTGCGCCACCGAGCCTCTTCGGGATTTGAAGAGGTTTTGGGGCGGGGGTTTTTCTTTGGGGGCGAACGCTTGTTCGCCCCGACAACCCTCGCGTCGTAAAGGGTGCGAAGGGCGTAGCGAGCGGCCTGAGGTTGCGACGAGGAACGCAGCCGTACTTGAGTACGGCGAGTACCGGAATCGCAAGATCGGGCCGCGCAGTAGCCCGGCGCGCCCTTTACTCGGCGGCGATGGAGCGGCCGATGACTAGCCGCTGGATGTCGTTGGCGCCTTCGTAGATCTGGCAGATGCGCACGTCGCGGTAGATGCGCTCGACCGGGAAGTCGCTGGTGTAGCCGACGCCGCCGTGGATCTGGATGGCGTCGGAGGCGATCTTTTCGGCGGCTTCGGAGGCGAACATCTTGGCCATCGAGGCTTCCTTCAGGCAGGGCTTGCCGGCGTCCTTGAGCTGGGCGGCGCGCCACACCATCAGGCGGGCGGCGTCGAGCAGGGTGTTCATGTCGGCCAGCTTGAAGTTGACCGCCTGGTGCTCGATGATCGGCACGCCGAAGGTGATGCGCTCCTTGGCGTAGCGCACGGCGGCTTCGAACGCGGCGCGGGCCATGCCGATGCTCTGGGCGGCGATGCCGATGCGGCCGGCTTCGAGGTTGGACAGGGCGATCTTGTAGCCTTCACCTTCCTTGCCGAGCAGCGCGCTTGCGGGCACGCGGCAGTTCTCGAGGATGATCTGCACGGTGTCGGAGGCGTGCTGGCCCATCTTCTCTTCGGTGCGGCCGACGATGAAGCCTGGGGTGGCGGTGGGCACGAGGAAGCAGCTGATGCCCTTCTTGCCGGCGGCCTTGTCGGTCACGGCGAAGACGATGGCCATGTGGGCGTGCTTGCCGGTGGTGATGAACTGCTTGACGCCGTTGAGCACGAAGCTGTCGCCGTCGCGGTCGGCGCGGGTGGTGATGGCGCCGGCGTCGGAGCCGGTATGGGGCTCGGTCAGGCAGAAGCAGCCGAGCTTCTCGCCGCGGGCGAGCGGCTTGAGCCACTCTTCCTTCTGCTGGTCGGTGCCGTATTTTTGCGTGATGCCACAGGCGAGGGAGTTCTGCACCGACACGATGGTGGAGGTGGCGCCATCACCGGCGGCGATCTCTTCCAGCGTCAGCACCAGGCTCATGTAGTCCATGCCGGCGCCGTCCCACTCTTCGGGCACGCACATGCCCATCGCGCCCAGCTCGCCGAGTTCCTTGAGGGCCTGGGCGGGGAAGGTGTGGTGCTTATCCCATTCGGCAGCGAAGGGGGCCAGGCGCTCCTGGGCGAAGGCGCGCATGGAGTCGCGGATCATTTCCTGTTCTTGGGTGAGGATCATGGTGCGGTGTCCTTTGAATTCTGGGTTGCGTTGTTCGCCCAGCGGCTGAGTGCCTTGGCTGATCGGCTTTCCATTGCCGGGCGTTACGTTGGCCGGGGAGTTCGCCCCCGGCGGGCGACCTACTTTCTTGTGTCGCCAAGAAAGTAGGCAAAGAAGGCGACCCGGCTTCACCGGTCGTCCGCGTTGCGGACGACTCCTCTGCGCTGCTCGCGCCAGCCGGCCGACGTCGCAAACTCGCCCTTCGGGCTCAGACAGCTGCGCCGGACTTCTCCGCCTGTTGCTGCGCTGCTCGGCGGTTCAGACGGGCTTTGACGAGGCACCGAGCCTTTTCTGGTCGGCTCGGCGCCGCGATCCGTAGGTCGGGTTAGCCCGCAGGGCGTAACCCGACGTTCCGGAAGACTGCCTGCCTTACAGCATCTCCACGGCCAGGGCCGTGGCTTCGCCGCCGCCGATGCACAGGCTGGCCACGCCGCGCTTGCCGCCGGTTTTCTTGAGGGCGCCGAGCAGGGTGACGATGATGCGCGCGCCGGAGGCGCCGATCGGGTGGCCGAGGGCGCAGGCGCCGCCGTGGATGTTCACCTTGGCGTGATCCAGCTTCAGATCATGGATCGCGGCCATGGTGACGACGGCGAAGGCTTCGTTGATTTCCCACAGATCCACGTCGCCGGCGGTCCAGCCGGTCTTGGCGAGCAGCTTCTGCATGGCGCCGACCGGGGCGGTCGGGAAGTTGGCGGGCAGGCCGGCGTGGTTGGTGTGGCCGACGATCTTCGCGATGGGCTTGGCGCCCAGCTTCTCGGCGGTGGAGGCGCGCATCAGCACCAGCGCGGCGGAGCCGTCGGAGATGGAGCTGGAGTTGGCCGGGGTGACGGTGCCGTCCTTCTTGAAAGCCGGCTTGAGGGTGGCGATCTTGTCGATGTTGGCCTTGGGCGGCTGCTCGTCGGAGGCGATGGTGACGTCGCCCTTGCGGCCGGCCACGGTGACGGGGGTGATTTCCCACTCGAAGGAGCCGTCCTTGATGGCGGCCTGGGCGCGGGTGGTGGAGGTGATCGCCCAGGCATCCTGCTCTTCACGGGTGAAGCCGTAGGCGGTGGCGCAGTCTTCGGCGAAAGTGCCCATCAGGCGGCCCTTGGTTTCCTTGCTGTAGCCGTCCTCGAGGCCGTCGAAGAACATGTGGTCGAGCACCTGGCCGTGGCCGAGGCGCATGCCGCCGCGGGCCTTGGGCAGCATGTAGGGGGCGTTGCTCATGGATTCCATGCCGCCGGCGACGACGACTTCGACGCTGCCGGAAACCAGCAGGTCGTGGGCCAGCAGGGTGGCCTTCATGCCAGAGCCGCACACCTTGTTGATGGTGGTGCAGCCGGCGGTGAGGGGCAGGCCGGCGTTGAGGGTGGCCTGGCGGGCCGGGGCCTGGCCGAGGCCGGCGGGCAGCACGCAGCCGAAGATGACTTCCTGCACCACGTCGGTGGGCACGCCGGCACGCTCGACGGCCGCCTTGATGGCGATGCCGCCCAGCTGGGGCGCGGTGAGGCTGGAGAAGTCACCCTGGAAACCACCCATCGGGGTGCGGGCGGCGGAGACGATGACGATCGGGTCGTTGGCGTTGCTCATGCGGAATTCCTTTTAAGTTCAGTGAGGGGGCAGGCGAGAGGAGTGAGGAGGCCGGGCTGTGCGGTTGTGCGGCTGTGCGCTGGCGTCGGCCGGGCGAGGTCAGGTGCGGGGAGGGGCACTGCGCGTCACGCGCGGTCTCCTCACTCCTCACGCCTCACTCCTTACCGGTTTATTTGGCTGCCATGCGGATCGCGCCGTCGAGGCGGATCACTTCGCCGTTGAGGTAGGCGTTGCTGAAGATGTGCTCGACCAGCGCGGCGTATTCGGCCGGCTTGCCCATGCGGGAGGGGAAGGGAACCATCTTGCCGAGGGCTTCCTGCACGTCGGCGGGCATGCCGAGGAGCATCGGGGTTTCCATGATGCCCGGGGCGATGGTCATCACGCGGATGCCGGAGCGGCACAGTTCGCGGGCGATCGGCAGGGTCATGGCAACCACGCCGCCCTTGGAGGCCGCGTAGCCGGCCTGGCCGAGCTGGCCGTCGAAGGCCGCGACGGAGGCGGTGGACACGATCACGCCGCGCTCGCCGCCGGCGTTGGGTTCGTTCTTGCTCATGATCTCGGCGGCGAGGCGGATCATGTTGAAGCTGCCGACCAGGTTGATGTTGATGGTGCGGGCAAAGGATTCGAGGCGGTGCGGGCCTTCACGGCCGACGACCTTCTCGGCCGGGGCGATGCCGGCACAGTTGACCAGACCGCGCAGGGTGCCGAGCTCGACGGCAACGGCGAAACAGGCCTTGGCGCTGGCTTCATCGGTCACGTCGGTGGCCACGAAGCGGGCATTGGCGCCCAGCTCGGTGGCGAGGGCGTCGCCGGCTTCCTTGTTCACGTCGGCCAGCACGACCTTGCCGCCGGCGGCGACGATCATCTTTGCGGTTGCGGCACCCAGGCCGGAACCACCGCCGGTCACCACGAAAACGTTGTCCTTGATCTCCATGAATCGCTCCTGTTTCTGTTGTGTTTTTTGATCGGACGGAAGGCCCTGCCCGGATGGCGGGCACGCTCCGCAATGGCCGTGAACTCTAGGCACAAGCGGGGCCGGCTTCCATGCCGAAATCGATCAATGTGAATGGTAGAATTTGCCACATTGCAGAGCAGCAAACAGGCGCGCCGTTGCGCCTGTCATCCCGCTCATTCTCACCCTTTTTCGTCTTCCGGCCTTTGATGCGTGCACCCACTTCCGACAAGGGCACCATTTCCATCGCCTTCGTGCTGGAGGCGCTGGCCGGGGTGCGCGAAAAGGGGCTGGATGCAGGCAGCCTGCTTGACCAGGCGGGCATCTCGCCGGAGCTCCTCGACGCGCCCCAGGCGCGGGTGTCGTCGGTGCATTACGGCCTGCTGTGGCACCTGATCGCCGAGGCGCTGGACGACGAGTTCTTCGGGATGGATTCCCACCCCATGAAGGCCGGCAGCTTCACCCTGCTGTGCCACAGCGTGATCCACTGCGACACCCTGGAGCGCGCCCTGCGCCGGGCGCTGCGTTTCTTCCGGCTGGTGCTGGACGATTTCGAGGGCGTGCTGGAGCGCGACGGCGACACCGCCCGGGTGGTGCTCGCCGAGCGCCTGCCCGGGCCGCGGCGGGCGTTTGCCTACGGCACCTTCCTGATCATCCTCCACGGGCTGGCGTGCTGGCTCATCGGGCGGCGCATCACCCTCGATCACGCCAGTTTTCGCTGCGCCGAGCCGGATTTCAGCGCCGAATGGCGGGTGCTGTTCTCGCCCGACCTGCGCTTCGGCGAGGCAGAGACGGCGATCAGCTTTCCGGCCGAATACCTCGACATGGCCAACGTCCAGAACGAGCGCACGATGAAGGTGTTCCTGCGTAGCGCGCCAGCCAACTTTCTGGTTAAGTACCGCAACAGCGACGGCCTGGTGGCGCGCATCCGGCGCCAGCTGCGGCACATCCCGCCCGACACCTGGCCGGATTTCGAGACCCTCGCTCAGCAGCTCCACAGCTCGGTATCCACCCTGCGCCGGCACCTGATCGACGAGGGGCAGTCGTACCAGTCGATCAAGGACGACCTGCGCCGCGATCTGGCCATCAGCCAGCTGTGCCACTCCGAAAAATCCGTGCTCGACATCGCCCATGACCTGGGCTTTGCCGAAGCCAGCGCCTTCCACCGGGCGTTCAAGAAATGGACCGGCGCCCGGCCGGGCGAATACCGCCGCGCCGTGGCCGGCCAATAAACACAAAGGCCGCCATGGGGAACCACCGCAAATCCAGCTCCGTGGCGCGCCGTTTCCGTTTCCCGCTCCACGTCCACATCTCGACCCTGTTCTTCCTGCTGGTGCTGGCTGTGGGGGCGAGCATCGCGTGGGTGTCGTACTCGCGCAGCGCCCACATGCTGGAGCGGGCGGCGGGCGATCTGCTGGTGCGTATCTCCCGCCAGACGGTGGTCGAGACCGAGATCCTCCTGAGCCCGGTGGGCACCACGGTGCGCCTGCTGGGCCTGCAACCCTTGGCCCGGGCGACAACCCTCGCCGAGCGCCGCCAGGGGCTGGCGAGCCTGCGTGAGGCGCTGATCGCCTCGCCGTCGGTGACGGCCTTCTACGTGGGCTACGGGGACGGCGATTTCTTCATGCTGCTGCGCCTTGCCGACGACGGCGACCGGAAGCTGGTGGACGCGCCGCCGGGGGCCGCCTATCTCATCCAGAGCATCGATGGCGACGAGGGGCGTTTCATCTACCTCGATGCCGACCTGAACGAGCTGCGCAACGTGCTGCGGCCCGACTACCCGCGCGGTTACGACCCGCGCCAGCGCAGCTGGTACGCCGAAGCCCTGCGCCACGGCGAGCCGGTGCAGACCGCGCCCTACCTGTTCGCCTCGACCCGCCGGCTGGGCGTGACGGTGGCGAACCGGGTGGCCGGCAGCGGCGCGGTGGTGGGCGCCGACATCCGCCTCACCACGCTGGACGAAACCCTGCGCCGCCAGCGCATCACGCCGGGTTCGCGCCTCGTGCTGTTCGACGACGGGCAGCGGGTGGTGGCCTATTCCGAATCTGGCTGGCTGCCCGAGGCTCGGCCCGGGGCGGAGGGCGAGCGGCCGCGGGTGTCCGATCTGGGCGACGGCCAGCTGGCGGCCCTGGCCGCCGCGCCGGGCGGCGAGGGCGAGCTGCCGCTCACCGCCTTCAGCACCGCCGGCCAGCGCTGGCACGGAGCGGTGGCCCGGCTGCCGGTGCAGGGCGGGCGGCCGATGCGCCTCGGCGTGATGATCCCCGACGACGAGCTCCTCACCGACGCCCGCCAGGTGCGTAACCGCGCGCTGCTGGCAACCCTGCTGGTGATGCTGGCCACGCTGCCCCTCACCTATCTCACCGCCAGGCTGGTGTCACGGCCGATCCGCGCGCTGGCCGACGAAACCGCAGCGATCCGCAGCTTCGACTTCACCGCCGACGTGGCGACCCGCTCGGTGGTGCGCGAGGTGGACGACCTGGCCGCCGATCTGGCCTCGATGAAAGGGGCGGTCCGCCACTTCCTCGACATCTCGGCGACCATGGCACGGGAGTCGAACTTCGACCGCCTGCTGCCCCGGCTGGTGGACGAGACCGTAGCGGTGACCGGCGCCCGGGCCGGCGTGCTTTATCTTGCCGACGACGACGGTGCCGCGCTCGAACTCGCCTCGCTGCGCCGGGCGGGGGACACCAACCTGCCGCGGGACGCTGCGCCGGACGGGGCCGCGATGGCCGGGCTGGTGGCGTCGGCGGCGCGTTCCGGCGTGGGCAGCGTCGATGTGGGCGCCGATGGCGTCGGGCGTAGCTGCGCGGGGCTCGCCGAGGCGCTCGAGACCACGCGCCTCGCCTATCTGGCGGTGCCGCTCCTTGCCCGCGACCAGACCCGCATCGGCCTGCTGGTGCTGTGGTTCGACGCCGAGCCCCAGCGGGATCTGGTGCATTTCGTCGAGGCGCTGTCGGGGGCGGCGGCGCTGTCGGTCGAGACCCAGGCGCTGATCCGTGCCCAGAAGCGCCTGTTCGAATCATTCATCCAGATGCTCGCCGGCGCCATCGACGCCAAGAGCCCCTACACCGGCGGCCACTGCGCCCGGGTGCCGGTGCTCACCAAGATGCTCGCCCGCGCCGCGTGCGACGCCACCGACGGGCCGTTCAAGGATTTCCAGCTGGGCGACGACGACTGGGAGGCCGTGCACATCGCCGCGTGGCTGCACGACTGCGGCAAGGTGGCGACGCCCGAGAGCATCGTCGACAAGGCCACCAAGCTGGAGCTGCGCTACAACCGCATCCACGAGATCCGGATGCGTTTCGAGGTGAAGAAGCGCGACGCCGAGATCGCCTGCCTGCAGGCCATCGCCGCGGGCGCCGACCCCGCCGAGGCCCGCACGGAGCTGGCGCGGGCCCACGCCCGGCTCGACGCCGACTTCGCCTTCGTGGCCGCCTGCAACGTGGGCGGCGAGGCGATGGCGGCGACCGACGTGGAGCGCCTGCGCCAGATCGGCGGGCAGACCTGGCTGCGTACGCTGGACGACCGCCTCGGGCTGTCGGAAGAGGAACGCCGGCGCCTTGGCCAGGGACAGCCGCTGCCGGCCGTCGAGACGCTACTCGCCGACAAGCCGGAGCACCGCCAGGCCCGCGGGCCGGATGACCGGATCGCCCCGGACAACCGCTGGGGTTTCCGCCTCAATGTGCCGGCCCTGCGCCACAACCACGGGGAACTCGCCAACCTGTCGGTGGGCCGCGGCACCCTCACCGACGAAGACCGCTACACCATCAACGAACACATCGTGCAGACCATCCGGATGCTCGACGCGCTGCCTTTCCCGCGGCACCTGCGGGCGGTGCCCGAGATCGCCGGCGGCCACCACGAGAAGATGGACGGCACGGGCTACCCGCGCGGGCTCACCGGCGGCGAGATGAGCCCGGTGGCGCGGATGATGGCGATCGCCGACATCTTCGAGGCCCTCACCGCCGCCGACCGGCCCTACAAGAAGGGCAAGACCCTGTCGGAGGCCATCGCCATCATGTCCCGGATGCGCGACGAGGGGCACATCGACCCGGATCTGTTCGCGCTGTTCCTGCAGTCCGGGGTGTTCCGCGAATACGCCGAAGCGCACATGAGCGCCGACCACGTGGATGAGGTGGACTTGGACGCCGCCCTCGCCCGGGCCGGCTGAGTCCCTAAAAAAGCACGGCCCGTCGCGCCCGGTGGAATGGGCGGGATGGGCCGGAAAGCAGGGCGCCCGGCCAGGCCGTCGCCCCACGAGGAGGAGCGGGCTGCTTACTGGTCGATCTTGCGGAAGGCGCCGTTGAGATACACCAGCGCCTGGCCGTCACTGCGCTCGCGCACCGTCAGCACTTCGCACAAAAAGGCGTGGTGGGTGCTCTCGTCGAACATCTTGATGACCCGGCAATCGAAGCTCGACAGGGTGCCTTCGAGCATCGGCGCACCGGTGATGGCGGTGCCCCAGCTGCCGTAGCCGAAGCGGGCGTCGCCATGCACGCCTTCGACCATGCCCGCAAAGGCGCGGGCGACTTCTTCCTGGTCGCCGGCCAGCACATTGACGGCGAGGGCGCCGCTTTGCTGGATGATCTCGCAGGCCAACACGTTCTTGTTCACGAACACCACCAGCCGCGGCGGATCGGTGGTGACGGAACACACCGCGGTGGCGGTGAGGCCGGCCCGGCGCTCGCTGTCGGCCGCGCTGATGATCGACACGCCGGCGGCCAGGTGGCGCATGCCGTTGCGTTGCTCGGCGGGCGTCACGGTGGGCAGTTCGGCAAGGCCCGGCGTCTTCACATCCCTGACCGGACTTTGATGGACGACGGCGTTGGTGAGGTCGGTCATGGTTTGTCTCTCTCGTGGTGTGGTGGCTTCATGAAAAAGGGCCCGGTGCGTGGCCGGGCCGCCGGGTGGATCAGGCCTTGACGCCGAAGGGGTTCACCTTGGGCAGCGGGTTGCCGAGCAGGTGGCCGCCCAGCAGGTCGCCGATGTTGTCCTGGTTCTGGGTGATGTGGTTGGCGCCCACCAGCAGGTCGCGCAGCTGGCGCTGCAGCGGGCAGTTGAGCCACACGCCGCGGGTGGAGGTCTTCTTGAAGATCATGTGGCCGGCGTCGAAGCATTCGCCGCCGGTGAACTGGTTGGTGGCGAAGTGGCGGATGCGGATGTCCAGGGGGACCAGCTTGCCCTTGGAGGCGTAGCTCCAGGCTTCTTCGGTGTTCTGCAGCACGCGGGAGGTGCTGGCAAGGATCTTGGCATAGGCTTCACCGAGCTTGGCCTTGATGAACGGGTCCTGAACCGCGGCGCCAACGGCCTGGTTGATGTTCTGGCGCGGCACCATGTGCTCGATGTAGAGATCGACCATGCCGCGAGCCATGCCGATGATAACGGACGACACGGCGGCGTAGAAGACGTAGAAGAACGGCATCTTGTAGAGGTTGTTCACGTGGCCGTGGGAGTCGTCGTCGTAGGCGCCGATCACGTGGCTGCGGTAGTCGGGCACGAAGACTTCCTTCACCGACAGCTTCTTGGAGCCGGTGCCGGCGAGGCCCACCACGAACCAGTCGTCGATGATCTCGAAGTCGGCGCGCTGGACCCAGAACGAGCGGAACTCGATCTCGCCCGCGGCGTTGGCCACGCGGCCGCCCAGGAAGGCGCCGCCGGCGGCGTGGTCGCAGCCGCTGGAGGTGAGCCACTCGCCGTTGAGCACGTAGCCGCCTTCGACGCGGGTCACGGTGCCGAAGGGCGCGTAGGAGGACGACACCAGGCGCGAGTTGTCCTCACCCCACAGCTCGTCGCCGCACTGGCTGGGCAGCAGGCCTACTTCGAAGGGATGCACGCCCAGCACCATCACGTTCCAGGCGCTGGACGGGCAGCCGCGGGCGAGCTCCATCAGCACCTTGTTGAGGACGTTGGGGTGCATCTCGTAGCCGCCCCAGCGCTTGGGCTGGAGGATCTTGAAGAAGCCGGCTTCCTGGAACTTCTGGATGGTCTCGGGGGAGACCATGCGGGCCTTCTCGCAGGCGTCGGCGCGCTCGCGCAGCCAGGGGATCAGCGCCTCGGCGCGGGCAACGATCTCTTCTTCGGACGGGATGAGGGTTTCAACGGCAGCGTTCATGGTTCAAATCTCCTTTGGTGTGTCGGGCGTGCGGCGGGCGGGTTCAGGCCTGTTCGGCGCTGACCACGCCGTAGCCGGCGATCCATTCGTTGATGGCGCGGTAGTAATCCTTGCGGGCGGCGTAGGGGCCGGTGGCAGCGAGGGCGGCGAAGGCGGCGACCCAGGTGCGCACTTCGTGGGTCGAGCGGCCGGCAGCCTTCGAGATCTCGTCGATCCGGAAGTCGTCCACCTCGGCGAGGCGGCGGCTCGTCAGCAGGTCGATGAAGGCCAGGTCCCATTCCTCGTTGAGCGGGGTCTGGGCGCAGGCTTCGGTGCCGTAGATCTTGCCGGCGGCGATGGTGCGGGCCTGGCGGGCGGCGCGGGCTTCCGGGGTGGGGTTGCGGCCGGCGATCAGGAAGTTGGCGATCTCGTCGGGGGCGCCCGACAGCAGCGGCACGGGCGGCTCGTGGGAGAGGCCGCCGGTGCCGAGGATCAGCACGCGCTTGTTGAGGGTGGTCAGGAACTTGCCGACCGCCTCGCCCAGCTTGCGCACCCGGCGGTAGGGGCCGAAGGGCGGCGCCACCGAGTTGATGATGATGGGAATCACCGGGTAGCGGGTGAGGCTGCCGGTGAGCTCTTCGAGGGTCTGGGTGCAGCCGTGGTCCACCTGCAGGCGGTGGGACAGGGCGATGTCCACGTCCTGGTCGAGGATGAACTTGGTCATCTCCAGGGCCAGATCCCGCGGGATGGACAGGGGGCCGGGGAGGGTTTGATAGTCGGCGACGGATTCGGCCGCGGTGGCGATCACGAACGGCGGCATCAGGTCGTAGAACAGGCCGTTGTAGTGGTCTGGCGCGAAGATCACGATCAGCTCGGGATCGAAGGCTTCCACTTCGGCGCGGGCCTGGGCCAGGACGGTGTCGACTTCACGGACGACGTCGGCGCCCGGGTCGTTCAGCCCGCGCAGCGGCGTGTGCGACAGGCATTTGAGTTTGATGGACATGCGTGCTCCTCAGCGTGTGGACCGGGCCGTGCGGCGCCTACAGGCGAGGGCGGAGAAGGCGGGCCGGGTTGCGGCCTGCGCTTGCCTTGGGCTGTCTCCACCCTGCGTCTTTTTTTGTTGGTGAGGCGATTCTAGGGCGGTGGTCCACAGCCACAAAAAGCAAATGCAAAAGTGTGCACAATATGCACAACGTTGTTTTTGCTGGGTTTTGTGGTGGTGTGAGGTCGGCGCCCGGAGTGGGCTCGCCGGGTGGCTGCCCGGCATGGATCAAGGCGTGGCGGGGCTCGGGCGGCGTTTGGCGGGCTGCGGGTGCTGGGGGGGAGAGGTCAACGAAAAACGCCGTCGCCCGGAGCCGGGGGACGGCGTTTTACGCTGGGGCGGGCGTGGCCCGCGGGGCTCAGCCTCCGAGGGCCAGGGCGGCCAGCCAGCCGCCGGCAACCACGCCGGCCGGGAACAGCAGGCGCAGGCGCACCGGCAGGGGGCGGCTCTCGATGCCCCGGTAGAACAACTCGCCACCGACGATGCTGATGCCCAGCGCCACCAGCATGCCGATCGCGTTGACCATCGGGTGGGTGGGGAAGAGGGTGATGAAGGTGGCGTTCACCAGCAGGCACAGGGGGAAGTGCACCAGGAACACCGAGTACGAGATACGCGCCAGACGGCTCACCGCGGCCGGCACCGGCATGGTGTAGAGGAAGCCGCTGCGACCGGCGAGGCCCAGGAACAGCATCACCGCGGTAGCCACCGCAATGCGCGGGCGGAAATCCACCGCCAGCGAAGTGACCGCCACCACCGTCAGCGCGGCCAGCCACAGGCCCGAGCGGGGCTGGCGGATGGCCCAGCCGGCGAGGATGCCGAGGCCGAAGCTGCCGAAGAAGTAGAACGCGGTCTCGTCCCAGAAGGCGTCGCGGTTGAAGCCGAACAGCGCGGCGAGGGTCATCGCGGCGACAAGGGCCGGCGCCAGCGGACGCAGGGCGGCAACGCGGCCGGGCAGCCACAACAGGAGCACCGCGAGGGCGAACAGCTGGAAGTCGATGGCCACGTACCACACGCCGGCCGACAGGGCTTCCTGGTCGAGGAGGTCGTGGAGCAGCAGCACGTGGGCGAGGAGCTGGCCCAGATCGGGCACGTCGGAGATCGAGCGGTGCACCATCCACACGCCGGCGAGCGCCGAACAGGCGATGGCCAGCAGCAGCGCGCCAGAGTAGGGCACCACGAGGCGGGTGTAGCGCTGGATCAGCAGGTTGAGCGGCGCGCCGGACAGGGCCGCGGGGCCGAACTTGCCGGCGAACAGGAAGCCGGACACCACCAGGAAGACCTGCACGGCCATCCGGGCGTATTCGTCGAGGAAGCCGATGACGCCGGGCATCAGCGGCTTGGCGACGTCGGCCATGGGGCCGTAGAAGGCGAGGTGGTGCAGGACGATCAGCACGCAGGCGATGGCCTTGAGGGCATCGATGGCGGGCAGTCTTGAGGCGTCAGGGCGCATGATTGTCGCGCGTTCTCCGTGGGCGGGAATCGGACGCTCGACGGGGGGCAGATGGCCGCTGGGGTGATTTGCTGCAGCGCAGCAGTCGAGCGAAGCGGGCGATTATACGCGCGAGGCATCCGGACGGACATGAAATCCGTCCGGAGAAGTATTTGAAAATGTTATGGATCGTGCCTGAAGTGAGTCGTGAACGGCATCGCGCCGGCCGCGAGCCGCAGGGCCCGGGGCCGGCGCGATGCCGGTTTCGGTGAGGCGAGGGCCGCTCAGTAGCGGTTCTGGATTTCCTCGATGTAGCCGAGCATCCCGGTGCGGATGTTGGCGGCGTTGCCTTCGTCGGTGTCGATGTGCATCGCCAGCCGATAGGCCGGATTCACCCGCACCACCACGTCGCCGAAGATCAGCTCGCGCTCGCCTTCGACGCGCACCCGCACCACGTACTTGTCGCGCACCCGGAAGCGCAGGGCGTCTTCGGGCGACATGTGGATGTGGCGCTGGGCGCAGATCACGCCGCGCTCGATGGTGGTGCTGCCGAACGGCCCTTCGAGGGTGATGCCCGGGGTGTTGGCGAGGTCGCCGGATTCGCGGATCGGCGGCTGGATGCCGACCTTGAACTGCTCGGTCATGGCGATCTCGACCTGGGTTTCCTTGCGGGTCGGGCCGAGGACGCGGACGTTGGCGATGCGGCCCTTGGGGCCGACGAGGTGCACCTTCTCGGCGCAGGCGAACTGGCCCGGCTGGGAGAGTTCGTGCTCCGGGGTGAGCTGGTGGCCGGGGCCGAACAGCTTGTCCACGTCGGCTTGCGAAAGGTGCACGTGGTGGGCGGAGATCTCGATGGGGATCGGCGCTTCGGCCTGATCTTCGCGCATGGCCACCGACAGCGCATTGCGCTCGATGGCGCGCAGGGCTTCCCAGGCCACCAGACGCTCGTCGTCGTTGGTGATGACGAGGATGGTGACCGGCGAATCGTCGGCCGAGATGATGGCGTAGTCGCCGACCCGGTCGAGGTTGCGGTTCTTTTCCTCGTCGAGGCGGATGCCCATGTAGCCAAGGCCCTGGCAGGCCAGGCTGCGCACCGCGGCGCTGGTCTCGCCCACGTCGCCGGTGAAGGCCAGCACGTCGATGCCGCCCATCGCCGCCACGTAGGCGCCGATGTTCTTGCGCACCTGGTAGCAGAAGGCCTTGTGGGCCAGCAGGGCGCGGTGGTGGCCGTCGTTGGCGGCGGCTTCGATGTCGTGGATGTCGCTGGAGATGCCCGAGATGCCCTTCAGGCCGCTGTTGGTGTTGATCATCGTCGACAGGTCGTCGGCGGAGAGCTTGTTGTGCTCCATCAGGTGGATCATCACCGCCGGGTCGATGCTGCCGGAGCGGCTGGGCATGATGAGGCCGTCGGTCGGCGTCATGCCCATGGTGGTGTCCACCGAGCGGCCGTGGTCGATGGCGCACAGGGAGGCGCCGATGCCCAGGTGGCAGGAGACGATCTCCAGCTCGCCCAGCGGGCGGTTCAGTACCTCAGCGGCCTTCAGCGACACGTAGCGGTGGGAGCTGCCATGAAAGCCGTAGCGGCGGATGCCCTGCTGCTTGTAGAGCTCGTAGGGCAGGCCGTAGAGGTAGGCGTAGGGCGGCAGCGTCTGGTGGAAGGCAGTGTCGAACACGGCCACGTGGGGCACGCCGGGCAGCTGGCGCATGGCCTCGCGGATGCCTTCGACGTTCACCGGGTTGTGCAGCGGGGCGAACACCGACAGGGCCTCGATGTCGGCGATGACCGCCGGGGTGATCACCACCGAGCTGGCGAACTTGCTGCCGCCATGCACCACCCGGTGGCCGACGGCGGTGACGTCGTGGGGATGGAAGGCGAAGGCGTCGCCGAGCAGGCGGGTGGATTCCTCGATCACCCGGAACAGGTCGGTGAGCGGGAAGGGCGAGCGCTCGGCAGAGCGGACCTGGGTGCCCACGAACACGCGGACGCGCGAGATGGCCGGATCGGCGTTGTCGATGATGCCGTGGACGTCGGAGCCCAGATCGTGGGTGTCGTAGATGCCGAAGTGGATCTGGCTGATGCCCACGTTGAGGGCCAGCACCTTGCCCGGGGAGTCGGTGTGCAGCGACAGGGAGTACGGGTCGTCGGCCTTGGCGGGCTGGCCCGGCTGGCTGTTGAGCATGTCGGTCGACAGGGTGCGCACCCGGTCGAGGAGCTTGTGCGACAGGTAGGCGACGGCCTTGGGGTTGGTGAGGATGTGCAGGTTGAACACATCCTGCGGAATCAGCAGCACGAAGCAGCGGTTGCCGGCGATCACGTCGGCGGCGATGCGGTCGCCGGTGAGGGTGGACATCACCCCGAACACGTCGCCCGGGCCGAGCTGGCTGATGACGGTGCGGGTGCCGGTGTTGTCGGTGACGGAGATCTCGGCGTGGCCGGTGATCACGATGCCGATGTTGCGGGCCTCGTCGCCCGTCTCGAGCATCGCCTCGTTGCCTTCGTAGGTGGTCAGCCGGGACTGGCTGACGATGGTCTCGACCTTGTCGGCAGGGAAGCTGGCGAACAGGGGTACCTGTTCGAGGAAGAATTTCTTGAGGTCAACTTCGCTCATGATGATTCTCGCGGTGCGCGGGTGTTGATTCAGATCGGGAAAGCGTAGCACTTTTGTTGCAGTGCATCACTGCGTAGCTTCCCTTATACGCCTCCGATGAGACATTTGTGCGTGAAGTAACGCCCGGGCAGGCCGCGCTGGCCCCGTCAACCTGCCTGGGGCGGGGGCGGCGGATGGTCGGCGAACTGGGCTTCAATGCGCGCGACGGCCTTCTGCAGGGCCGGCAGGTAGCGGCTGATGGCTTCCTTCAGGCTCACCGCCTTGTTGAGATACACGATGTTGATCGCCCCCACCGGGCGGCCGGCGTGCATCACCGGCTGAGCGATGGCGCCGATCTTGCGGTGGGAGGTCCATTCTCCGTCGTTGCTGGCGTAGCCGGCGTCGCGGGTGCGGGCGATGATGTTGGCCACGAAGCGGTCGTCGGCGGCGAGCCTGGCCTGGTCGTCGTTGCCGCCCCGGGCGATGTGCAGGATCTGCTCCCGCTGCTCGTCGGGGCAGTAGGCCAGAAAGGCCCGGCCGGCGGCGGTGAGGAGGGTCGGCATGGTCTGGCCGACCATCGCCCGGTGGAAGGACAGCGGGCTGAAGCGGTGGGTGGATTCGCGGATGATCATCGTCGCGCCCTGGGGGGTGACGAGATCGGACGGCCACACCACGGTTTGCAGCAGCTCGCCCAGCGCCGGGGCGGCGATGGAGGCGATCCAGTCCTCGTCGCGGAAGCCTTCGGAGAGCGAGCGCACGTGCAGCGCCAGCACGTAGCGGTCGTCGGAGCGGCTGCGCCGCACGTAGCCTTCGGCGATCAGGGTCTCGAGCAGCCGGCGCACCGTGGTGCGATGCAGGCCGGTGGCTTCGGAGAGCTGGGCGAGGGTCGATCGGCCGCCTTCCTGGGTGTTCAGGGCCTTCAGCAGATCAAGCCCGCGGGTGAGGCCGCGAACCACGGCGTATTCGGCACCGCCATCCTTGCGCATCGTCGAAAGCTCCTGTCAAAACAATATTGTGCAACAAGTGGACGTTTTGTTTTGATTGTTTGAGCCAATAAACCGGCTTCCTATAATCAATCGCGCTGATCAAGGCATAAAAGAAGATAAGGCCATTCTGTCGCCTACGCCGCGCAGTCTGGCAACGCCCATCACAAGAACCGAAGCGCCACTTCTCGAGGAGACAATAATGACCAAACTCAAAAACCTGTTCGCGCTGACCGTCGGCGCCCTGGCCGCCATGCCTGCCCTGGCCGACATCAACGTGGGCGTCGTCGCCTCGATGACCGGCCCGGCCGCCGCCCTCGGCGCCGAAACCCGCAAGGCGGTGTCGATGTTCCCGGCCACCGTCGGCGGCGAGAAGATCAACTTCATCCTGCTCGACGACACCACCGACCCCACCGCCGCCGTCAAGAACGTGCGCAAGCTGATCAGCGAAGACAAGGTTGACGCCATCCTCGGCCCCAACCTCATCAGCACCGCCACCGCCATGGCCGACGTGGCCAACACCGAGAAGGTGCCGATGATCTCCGTCGCCCCGCTGGATGTCTCCGGCGACAAGCGCGGCTTCGTGTTCCGCTCCGAGCCCTCCGCCGACCTGATGGTCCAGCGCGTGGTAAGCGACATGGTCGCCAACGGCGTGAAGACCGTCGGCTTCATCGGCTTCTCGGATTCGTGGGGCGAGCTCCTCCACAAGGCGCTCACCAAGGCCGCCGACAGCAAGATCAACATCGTCGCCTCCGAGCGCTACGGCCGCGCCGACCCGAGCGTGCAGGCCCAGGTGCTGAAGATCATCAGCGCCAAGCCCGATGCGGTTTTCGTCGGCGCCTCCGGCACCCTCGCCGCGATGCCCCAGATCACCCTGCGCGAGCGCGGCTTCAAGGGCCGCATCTACCAATCCCACGGCGTGACCAGCAAGGAGTTCCTGCGCGTCGGCGGTAAGGCCGTCGAAGGCGCGCTGATCCCGGTCGGCCCGGTGCTGGTGGCCGAGCAACTGCCCGACACCCACCCGACCAAGAAGAACGGCGTGGCCTTCGTGCAGGCCCTCGAAGCCAAGTACGGCCCGGATTCCCGCTCCACCTTCGCCGGCGCCAGCTGGGATGCCTGGCTGCTGCTCCAGAACGCCCTCGGCAACGCCCTGAAGGGCAAGGCCAGGCCGGGCACGCCGGAGTTCCGCGCCGCCGTGCGCGAGAACATCGAGAAGAACAAGCTGGTCGGCACCAACGGTGTGTACAGCATGTCCGCCACCGACCACGCCGGCTACGACCCCAGCGCCATCGTGCTGATCAAGGTCGAAAACAACCACTGGAAGCTGGTCAAGTAAGAACCGGCGCCTGACCTCCGGGCCGGCGGACCCCGTCCGCTCCCGCGCCCGGAGGCGTTTTTCCCTCCGATCCCACCCGTCGTACCGCCGCGCAGGCTTGCGCCGCGTCAGGAGTCCGTTCATGGATGCCGAAATCATTGCGATGCTCGGTCAGGACGGCGTCACCAACGGTGCCATCTACGCCCTTCTGGCGCTGGCGCTGGTGCTGGTGTTCGCCGTCACCCGGGTCATCTTCATTCCCCAGGGTGAGCTGCTGGCCTGGGGCGCCCTCACCATGGCCGCGCTGGAAGCTGGCAACTTTCCCGGCACCGTGTGGCTGCTGGTGGGCTGTGGCCTACTCACGCTGGCCGTCGATGCCTTCTCGGCCACCGGCCGGCGCACCCTGGGCCGCTCGGCCCTGTGGAACCTCGCCTATCCGCTGGCCATGGCGGCGATCCTGTGGCTGGTGCCGCTGGCGTCGCTGCCCACCGGGTTGCGGGTGATCCTGACCCTCGCCATCGTGGTGCCCATGGGGCCGATGCTCTATCGGGTGGCCTTCCAGCCGGTGGCCGAGGCGCCGGTGCTGGTGCTGCTGATCATCTCGGTGGCGGTGCATCTGGCGATGGTTGGCCTGGGCCTCCTGGTGTTCGGGCCGGAAGGCTCGCGCACCACGCCGTTCAGCGAAGCCCAGCTGGAGATCGGCACGCTGGTGGTCGGCGGCCACACGATCTTCGTGATCGTCGCCTCGCTGGTGCTGATCGTCGGGCTCTACCTGTTCTTCGACCGCACGCTGTACGGCAAGGCCCTGCGCGCCACGGCGATCAACCGCAACGGCGCGCGCCTGATGGGCATCTCGCCGGCGTTGGCGGGGCGGCTCACCTTCCTGCTGGCGGCCGTCATCGGTGTGCTTTCGGGCGTGCTGGTGGCGCCGCTCACCACGGTTTACTACGACAGCGGCTTCCTGATCGGCCTCAAGGGCTTCGTCGCGGCCATCATCGGCGGCCTCGCCAGCTATCCGCTGGCGGCGGGCGGCGCGATCCTCGTCGGCCTGCTCGAATCCTTCTCGTCCTTCTGGGCGAGCGCCTTCAAGGACGTGATCGTGTTCACCCTGATCATCCCGGTCCTGATCTGGCGCTCCCTCACTTCCCACCACGTGGAGGAAGAAGAATGAACTCGCCTGCTCAAACCCAGGCCCTGCCCACCGGCGCCTCGCGCATCGGCCCGCGCAGCGTGCTGGTTGCCTTTCTGGTGCTGCTGGCGGTGGCCCCGCTGGCGCTGCCGGATTTCTACGTCACCCTGCTCAACTACATCGGCCTGTCGGCGATGGTGGCCCTCGGGCTGGTGCTGCTGACCGGCGTCGGCGGCCTCACCAGTTTTGGTCAGGCGGCCTTCGTGGGCCTCGGCGCCTACACCAGCGCGTGGCTCACCACGTCCCAGGAGCTGCCGGGCTGGCTGGCCTTTGCCGGCACCTCGCCGTGGCTGTCGCTCGTCGCCGGGCTGGTGCTCACCGCGCTGGTGGCGATCATCCTCGGCTCGGTGACGCTCAAGCTCTCCGGTCACTTCCTGCCCCTGGGCACGATGGCCTGGGGCATCAGCCTGTACTTCCTGTTCGGCATCATGGAGTTCCTCGGCGGCCACGGCGGCATGTCGGGCATTCCGCCGGTCAGCCTGTTCGGCGTCGAGCTCCTCGACAACCGGCACTACTACTACCTCGTGTGGGCCTTCCTGCTGATCGCTCTCTACACCACCCACAACCTGCTGGATTCCCGCGAGGGGGGGCGATCCGGGCGCTGAAGGGCGGCATGGTGATGGCCGAGGCGATGGGCGTGGATACGTCCCGCGCCCGGATGGTGATCTTCGTGCTGGCCGCGCTGCAGGCGTGCACCGCCGGCTGGCTGTACGCCCACATGCAGCGCTTTGTTAACTCGACGCCCTTCGGCCTGCACATCGGCATCGAATACCTGTTCATGGCCGTCGTGGGCGGCGCGGGGCAGGTGTGGGGCGCGATCGTCGGGGCCGGCGTCATTACCGTGCTCAAGCAGTGGCTGCAGGACATCCTGCCCAAGGTGTTCGGCAGCGCCGGCAACTTCGAGGTGATCGTGTTTGGCGTGATGATGGTGATCGTGTTGCAACGCGCCCGCGACGGCCTGTGGCCGCTGATCGCCGGCCTCGTGCCGGTGCGCGCCGCGCCCAAGGCCATCGACCGCACCGCGCTGGATCTGCCGAAGAAGCCCCAGCCGCCCATGGGCGAGACCATCCTCGAAGCGAAGAACGTCACCCGCAAGTTTGGCGGCCTCGTCGCCAACAACAACATGAGCCTGCACGTGAATGCCGGCGAGATACTCGCGCTCATCGGCCCCAACGGCGCCGGCAAGAGCACGATGTTCAACCAGCTTTCGGGCGTGGATACGCCGACATCCGGCGAGGTGCTGTTCCGCGGCAAGTCGGTGGCCGGCCACAGTTCGCGGGAGATCGCCGCGCTGGGCATGAGCCGCACCTTCCAGCATGTGCGCCTGCTGCCCAAGATGACGGTGCTCGAAAACGTCGCCATCGGCGCCCACCGCCGCGGCAGCAAGGGCGTCGTGCCCGCCGCGTGGCGGCTGGAGCGGGACGAGGAGGCGCGCCTCCTGAAGGAAGCCGCGATCCAGGTGGAGCGCGTCGGCCTCAAGGATTTCATGTACGAGGATGCCGGCAGCCTGGCCCTGGGCCAGCAGCGCATCCTCGAGATCGCCCGCGCCCTGTGCTCCGACCCCTGCCTGCTGCTGCTGGACGAACCCGCCGCCGGCCTGCGCCTGAAGGAAAAGCAGGCCCCGGCCGATCTCCTGCGCCGTCTCAAGTCCGAAGGCATGGCGGTGCTCATCGTCGAGCACGACATGGATTTCGTGATGAGCCTGGTGGATCGGGTGGTGGTGATGGAGTTCGGCGAGAAGATCGCCGAGGGCCTGCCGGAGGATGTGCAGAAGGACCCGGCCGTGCTCGAAGCCTATCTGGGAGGTGTCTGATGACTTCGAACGTGCTTGAAGTGAAGAACCTCTCCGTCGCCTACGGCAAGGTCGAGGCGGTGAGCAATGTGAATCTCAGCGTCGGCGAGGGGAAGATCGTCACCGTGATCGGCCCCAACGGCGCCGGCAAGACGACGACCCTGTCGGCCATCATGGGCCTGCTGCCGTCCAGGGGCGAGGTGGCCTTCGACGGCAGCATCGAGCAGGTGCCGGAAGTGGAGCGGATGGTGGTGCGCGGGATGAACCTCGTGCCCGAGAAGCGTGAGCTGTTCGGCTCCATGAGCATCGAGGACAACCTGCTGCTGGGTGCCTTCCAGCGCCACCGCAGCGGTCACCGCGATCACCTGCAGACGATGGAAGAGGTGTACGCGCTCTTCCCGCGCCTCAAGGAACGCCGCACCCAGGCGGCAGGCACCATGTCGGGCGGCGAGCGCCAGATGCTCGCCGTGGGCCGCGCGCTGATGGCCAAGCCCAAGCTGCTGATGCTCGACGAGCCAAGCCTGGGCCTTGCGCCGCTGATCGTCCGCGAGATCTTCCGCATCATCACCGAGCTGCGTCGGCGCGGGGTGTCGATCCTGCTCGTCGAGCAGAACGCCCGCGCCGCCCTGCAGGTGGCCGACTACGCCTACGTGCTCGAAAACGGCGGCATCAAGATGCACGGCGAAGCCCAGTCCCTGCGCGACGACCCCCGCGTCATCGAGAGCTATCTGGGCCTCGGCAGCAAGCACCAGGCCATGCTGGCCACGTGAGCAACCGGGGGCGGCGTGGCCGGTTGTGGCGCTGCCCCGTTTCAGGAGAACCCTTCCGATGGAAGCCCTTCGCATCCTCGGCGACGAACACCAGTCCCTCGCCGCCATCCTCCACGCCGTCCGCTTCATGCTTAAGGAAGTCGTCTCCGGCCGCCTGCAGCCTGATCTCAAGCTCTTCGAGGCGATGATCCACTACCTTGACGCCTACCCCGAGAAGCGCCACCACCCGAAGGAAGACATCCTCTTCGCGCGGCTCAAGGCCCGTACCGACGAAGGCGCCGAAGCCCTGGCCGAGCTCGACCGCCAGCACCAGGCCTCGGCCGAGCGCATCCAGGCCCTGGAGACGGCGCTGGCCGCCTACGCCGCCGATCCGACCAAGCTCGCCGACTTCGCCGCCGCCTTCGACCACTACGCCGACTTCTACCGCAGCCACATGCTGCTGGAAGAGCGCGAAGCCCTGCCGCTGGCCCGCAAGGTGCTCACCGCCGAAGACTGGGCCGAGGTGGATCGCGCCTTCACCCACGACCGCGACCCCATGAGCGGCACCCGCGGCAAGCCGGAAGACTTCGCCGACGTGTTCTCGAAGCTCGTCGCCGCCGCGCCGGCGCCCATCGGCCTTGGCGCAGGGCCTTACCGGGGGTGAGCTGACCCGGCTCCGCCGCCCGCGGAGCCTGCCTTCCTGCTGCGCTGAATGCCATGAACCGGCCACCTGATTTCAGGTGGCCGGTTCTTTTTTGATCGTTCGATATGTGCGCTGCTCATAAAAGATATCAAGAAAGAGTTGTTGCAACTCAAAGATATCGTATAAAGTATATTTGTTGGAGGATAGGTGCCGCTTATATCAAATATTAGATGCGGCTTGACGGAAGTCTGGTTAAGGAGAGGGGTTCGGCCTTGGATGCAGGAATCGTTTTGATACTCGGACAGGACGGGGTGACCGGCGGGGCGATTTACGCCCTGCTGGCGTTGGCCCTGGTCCTCGTCTTCTCGGTCACGCGGGTGATCTTCATTCCCCAGGGCGAGTTCGTCGCCTTCGGGGCGCTCACCCTGGCCGCGCTGCAGGCCGGCAAGGTGCCGGCCACGGTGTGGCTGCTGGTGGCGATGGGCGCCTTCGTGGCGGTGATCGACCTGATCGGCCGGGTGCGCGACAAGGACATGGAAGGCGTCGGCGGCCTCGTGGGCTGGAACCTCGCCTATCCGCTGGCCCTGGCCGCGCTGCTGTACAGCGTGGATGGCAGCGGCCTGCCGATGGTCGCGCAGATCGCCCTCACGCTCGCGATCCTCGTGCCGCTGGGGCCGATGATTTACCGCATCGCCTACCAGCCCATCGCCGACACCAGCGTGCTGGTGCTCCTGATCGCCTCGGTGGCGGTGCATCTGATCCTCACCGGGCTGGGGCTGGTGTTCTTCGGCGCCGAGGGCGTGCGCACCGCGCCGTTCTCGGAGGGCAGCCTGACTTTCGGCGAGTTCACCATCAACCTGCAGACGATCTGGGTGGTGGGCTGCTCGCTGGCCTTCATCGTCGGGCTGTACGCCTTCTTCGCCCGCACCATCTACGGCAAGGCGCTGCGGGCCACGGCGGTGAATCAATCCGGCGCCAAGCTGATGGGCATCTCGCCGGTGGTCGCCGGCAAGCTCACCTTTCTGCTGGCAGCGCTGCTGGGCACCTTCTCGGGCCTCTTGATCGGGCCGATCACCACGATCTACTACGACACGGGTTTCCTCATCGGCCTGAAGGGCTTTGTGGCCGCGATCATCGGCGGGCTGGCGAGCTATCCGCTGGCGGCGGCTGGCGCGGTGCTGGTGGGCCTGCTGGAATCCTTCTCGTCGTTCTGGGCAAGCGCCTTCAAGGAGGTGCTGGTGTTCACGCTGATCATCCCGGTGCTGCTGTGGCGCTCCTTCAACAGTCATCACGTGGAGGACGAGGAATGAACACCCATGTGCAAACGTCGGCCGGCAGCGCGCTGCCGCAGCAAGGGGCTGCCAGCCCGATGAAGAACGTACTTCGACTGCTGGCGGTGGTCGCTGTGCTGGCGGTGCTGCCGGCAGTGCTGCCGCCCTATTACGTCACCCTGCTCAACTACATCGGCATCTCGGCCCTGGTGGCCGTGGGCCTGGTGCTGCTCACCGGCGTGGGCGGGCTCACCAGCTTCGGGCAGGCGGCTTTTGTGGGCGTGGGCGCCTACACGACCGCGGTGCTCACCACCTCCACCAGCCTGCCGGGCTGGATCGCCTGGGCTGGCGCGTCGCCGTGGCTCACCCTGGGCGTCGGGCTGGTGATCACCGGGCTCATCGCGCTACTGCTCGGTTCGCTCACCCTGCGGCTGTCGGGCCACTACCTGCCGCTGGGCACCATCGCGTGGGGCATCAGCCTGTACTTCCTGTTTGGCACGCTGGATTTCCTGGGCGCCCAGAGCGGCATCTCGGGCCTGCCGCCGATCCGCATCGGCAGCTGGGCGCTGGATGAAGGCCCGGAGATCTATTACCTGATCTGGGCCTTCCTGCTGGCGGCGGTGGTCACCACCCAGAACCTGCTGGATTCCCGCGAGGGGCGGGCGATCCGCGCGCTCAAGGGCGGCGTGGTGATGGCCGAGGCGATGGGCGTGGATACATCCCGCTCGCGCATCGTGATCTTCGTGATTGCGGCGCTGCACGCGGCGGCGGCCGGCTGGCTGTACGCCCACATGCAGCGGCTGGTGAATCCGTCGCCCTTTGGCCTGCACCACGGCATCGAGTATCTCTTCATGGCGGTGGTGGGTGGCGCCGGTTACGTGTGGGGCGCGGTGGTGGGCGCCGGGTTGGTGACGCTGCTCAACCAGTGGCTGCAGGATTTCCTGCCGCGGGTGTTCGGCCATTCGGGCAACTTCGAGATCATCATCTTCGGCATGTTGCTGCTGCTCATCCTGCACCGGGCGCGGGAGGGCTTGTGGCCGGCGGTGCTGCGGCTCCTGCGGGTGAAGGCGCCGCCCAAGCCGGTGTCGGATTCCGCCGCCGCGCTGCCGCGCCGGACGATGCCGACCCGCGGCGAGACGATCCTCGAAGTGAAGGACGTGACGCGCCGGTTTGGTGGCCTCGTCGCCAACAACAACATGAACTTCAGCGTGAAGGCCGGCGAGATCCTGGCGCTGATCGGCCCCAACGGCGCCGGCAAGAGCACCATGTTCAACCAGATCTCCGGCGTGGATACGCCCACCTCGGGCGAGATCATCTTCAATGGCAAGGCGGTGGCGGGGCACGACTCCCGCGAGATCGCCCGCCTTGGCATGAGCCGCAGCTTCCAGCACGTGCGCCTGCTGCCGCGGATGAGCGTGCTGGAGAACGTCGCCATCGGCACCCATCTGCGCGGCTCGACCGGCGTCTTCCCCGCCGCCTGGCGCCTCGACCGCAAGGAAGAGGAACGCCTGCTGGCCGAAGCCGCCCGGCAGATCCGCCGGGTGGGGCTGGAGGCCCACATGCACGACGAGGCCGGCTCCCTGGCCCTGGGCCAGCAGCGCATCGTCGAGATCGCCCGGGCGCTGGCGGCCGACCCGTGCCTGCTGCTGCTGGACGAGCCGGCTGCCGGCCTGCGCTTCAAGGAGAAGGAGGCCCTGGGCGAGCTGCTCAAGAAGCTGAAGGCCGAGGGCGTGGCGATCCTGCTGGTCGAGCACGACATGGACTTCGTGATGGGGCTGGTCGATCGGATCGTGGTGATGGAGTTTGGCGAGAAGATCGCCGAGGGCCTGCCGGAGGAAATCCAGCAGAACGAGCGTGTGCTCGCGGCCTATCTGGGAGGTGTGGAATGAACGGCGGTGGAATGAGCACGCTGCTCGAAGTGCAGGACCTGCGGGTCAATTATGGCAAGGTCGAGGCGGTCCATAACGTCAGCCTCACCGTGGGCGCCGGCCAGATCGTCACGGTGATCGGCCCCAACGGCGCCGGCAAGACCACCAGCCTCGCGGCGATCATGGGGCTGATGAACTCGTCCGGGCGCATCGTCTTCGACGGCCACGCCCAGCGCCGCGCCAACGTGGAGAAGCGGGTGATCCAGGGCCTCGCCCTGGTGCCCGAGAAGCGCGACCTGTTTGGCGAGATGAGCGTCGAGGACAACCTGCTGCTGGGCGCCTTCCAGCGCTACCGCCAGGGGCACCGGGATCAGGCGAAGACGATGGACGAGGTCTTCGAGCTCTTCCCGCGGCTCAAGGAGTGGCGCGATCAGGCGGCGGCCACCATGTCGGGCGGCGAACGCCAGATGCTCGCCATCGGCCGCGCCCTGATGGGCAAGCCCAAGCTGCTGATGCTCGACGAACCGAGCCTGGGCCTCGCGCCGCTGATCGTGCGCGAGATCTTTCGCATCATCGCCGGCCTGCGCGAGCGGGGCGTGTCCATCCTGCTGGTGGAGCAGAACGCCCGCGCCGCGTTGCAGGTGGCCGACTACGCTTACGTGCTGGAGATGGGCGCGGTGGCAATGGAAGGCAAGGCCTCCGATCTCGCCGACGACCCGCGGGTGGTCGAGGCCTATCTGGGCTTCGGCAGCAAGCACCAGGACATGCTGGCCACGTAACACGTCGAACCGTTGGGCGATCGCCTGTCAGGCGCTAAAATGTGCGATTGCAAAAAAATGACAGGCGACATCGTGGCAGCGGAGCAGGACGAGAAGGAAGTCCAGACGGAAGTGCAGGCCGACGTACCAGCCGAAACCCAATCGGCCGGGCTGGATGCGGATTCGGCGGCGCTGCTGGCGGTGCTGGCCCGCAACATCCGCCATTTCCGCGGCCAGCGCGGCATGACGCGCAAGAACCTGGCCGAGCAGTCCGGCGTGTCGCTGCCGCATCTGGCGCGCATGGAAAGCTCCCAGGGCAACGTGTCGGTGGTGGTGCTGGGCAAGGTGGCGAAGGCCCTCAATCAGTCGGTGGCGAGCCTCTTCGGCGACGAAGAAGCCCGCGCCGGCGACCTCAACCTGATCGTCGAATTCCTCAAGCGCCAGCCGGTGTCCAACCTCGCGCGCATCCGCGAGCAGATCTTTGCGGATTTCCAGCCCGCCGAAGGCGTGCGCAAGGATCGCATCGTGCTCACCGGGCTGCGCGGCGCCGGCAAATCGACGGTCGGGCAGGCTCTGGCCACGCGCCTCGGCCGGCCCTTCGTCGAGCTCAACCGCGAGGTGGAAGAAGAAGCCGGCCTCAGCCTGCAGGAAATCATCACCCTCTACGGCCAGTCGGGCTACCGTAATCTCGAGCGGCGCTGCCTGGAGCAGGTGGTGGTGAAGCACCCGCAGGTGGTGCTCGCCACCGGCGGCGGCATCGTCGCCGAACCGCTCACCTACGAGATCCTTCTCAACTCCTTCTTCACCGTGTGGCTCCACGCCGAGCCCGATACCCACTTCCGCCGGGTGATGGATCAGCACGACATCCGCATCGCCAAACCGGCCCTCCACCGCGAGGCGATGGACAACATCCACCGCACGCTGGAGGCCCGCGATCACCTGTACCGCATGGCCGCGTTCGACGTGGATACGACGCGGCTGACGGTGGATGAGGTGGTGGCGCGGATCGTGGGGCAGATGGCGGGCTGACCGCCCGTTCAAACCGTCAGATTTGAGCGAAGGGTGACACGATGAAGGGCGAGATCGTACGGGATGGTCTAATCACCGAAGCGGACACCTGCCGGGTGCTCGTCACGCCCCGCTTGATGGAGGCCGGCTGGGGAAGCGCGCCCCATGCCATCGGCGAGCAGCGCAGCTTCACCAACGGCCGCATCATCGTCGCGGGGGGAAAGGTTCGGCGCGGCAAGCTGAAAAGGGCTGACTACCTGCTGTATTACCGCCGGGACTATCCCTTGGCCGTGGTCGAGGCCAAGGAAAGCAATGTGCCGGCGGAGGCCGGCGTACAGCAGGCGCGTGAGTACGCCGAGATTCTCGGGCTGAAGTTCGCCTATGCCACCAACGGCCCGCGCATCATCGAGATTGACTACACCGCTGGCACCGAGCGTGAGGTCGATCGCTACCCCACACCCGATGAGCTCTTTGCCCGTTTGACCGCGGTGCAGTTGCTCCCACCGGACGCGGCTGCCCACCTGCTGGAGCCTTTCAACCTTGTTTCCGGCAAGGTGCCGCGCTACTACCAGCAGATTGCGATCCACCGCGTGATCGAGGCGATCCTCCGCGGTCAGACGCGCATCCTCGCCACCCTGGCTACCGGCACCGGCAAGACCTGTGTGGCCTTCCAGATCTGCTGGAAGCTCTGGAGCAGCCGCTGGAACCGCGCAGGCGAGTACCGTCGCCCGAAGATTCTGTTTCTTGCCGATCGCAACATCCTGGTCGATGACCCGATGGCCAAAATGTTCGCGCCCTTCGGCGATGCACGCCACAAGATCGCCGGCGGCGACACGAGCCAGGGCCGGGACATGTACTTCGGCATCTATCAGGCACTCTCCACCGCTGGGGCCGAGGTGTTCCGCCAGTACCGCCCGGATTTTTTCGACCTGATCATCATTGACGAATGTCATCGCGGCTCCAGTCGCGACGAGAGCGCCTGGCGTGCAGTGCTGGATTACTTCGAGCCTGCGGTGCAGTTCGGGATGACCGCCACGCCACTGCGCGAGGAATCCCGCGACAGCTACGCGTATTTCGGCAACCCGGTCTACACCTACAGCCTGCGCCAGGGAATCGAGGACGGTTTTCTTGCTCCTTATCGCGTGCATCGGGTCATCACCACCGTGGACGCCGCCGGCTGGCGCCCCAGCAAGAACGAACTGGATCGCTATGGCCGGCCCGTGCCCGACGAGGAATATCAGACCAAGGATTTCGAACGCGTCGTTGCCCTGCGCTCCCGTACGCGTGCCATGGCCCGGCATCTCACCGACCTGCTCAAGGGCACCGACCGTTTTGCCAAGACGCTCGTGTTCTGTGTGGATCAGGAGCATGCGGCCGAGATGCGGCAGGAACTCCTCAATCTGAACAGTGATCTTGTCAGGCAGTACCCCGATTACGTCTGCCGCGTCACCGCCGATGAGGGCGCAATCGGCCTCACCCACCTGTCGAACTTTCAGGACGTGGACAAGCCGACGCCCGTCATCCTCACCACATCCCAGCTGCTGACCACGGGCGTGGACGCCGAGATGGTCAAGAATGTGGTGCTGGCCAGGGTGGTGGGCTCCCGCTCCGAGTTCAAGCAGATCGTCGGTCGCGGCACCCGGCTGAAGGTCGATTACGGCAAGGAGTACTTCAACATCATCGACTTCACCGGCACGGCCACGCGTCACTTTGCCGACCCTGATTTCGATGGCGAGCCGGCCCGGATCGAAGAAGTTACCGTCGACGAGGCCGGCGATCCGGTGGGGGAGTCCGAGACGCTGCATGAAGCCGAGGTGCCAGTTGATGATCTGCCAGTCGAATACGGGCTTACCGAGGAGCAGTTCGGGCCGGACGCTGGTCTGCCAATCAACCAGCCTCCGCCCGAACCGCGCAAGTTCTACGTCGATGGCGGAGAGGTGGAGGTGATCGGCCACCTCATCTACGACCTCGACTCCGACGGCAAGAAGCTGCAGGTGGTGAAGTACACCGAGTATTCCGGCCGTTCCGTTCGCACCCTCTATCCCACCCGCGAGGCGCTGCAAACCGCCTGGGCCAACCCCGACACCCGCGCCGAGGTGCTGCGCGAACTCACCCGGCGGGGCATCAGCTTTGAAGAGCTGGCGGCCAACAGCGAACTACCGGATGCCGACCCCCTCGACCTGCTTTGCCATCTGGCCTGGAACGCGCCGCTGCTTACCCGGCGGCAGCGCGCAGACAGTGCGAGGCGGCAGGCCCGGGAGTTGTTCGCCCAATACGGCGACACCGCCCGCGAAATCCTCACGCTGCTGCTCGACCGCTACATCGAGCGCGGCATCCTGCAGTTCAATGTGCTGTCCGAGCTGCTGAAGGTGAAGCCCTTCGACCGCTACGGAAATCCCACTGAAATCGCCACCCGCCACTTTGGCGGCGTGCGCGGCATGAAGGACGCCGTCGTCCGGCTCCAGCACGCGCTCTACCAATAACGAGAATTCACCCCAATGGTCAGAAATACCGCCGCCACGCCCGGCGAAAAGAAGGCCCGTGCGCCCCGCAAGGCCCGCACGCCGCTCACCACCCGCGAAAACCTCTCGGCTCTGATCGGCACCGCTCGCAAGATCCTGCGCAAGGACAAGGGGCTCAACGGCGACGTGGATCGCCTGCCGCTGCTCACCTGGGTGATGTTCCTCAAGTTTCTCGACGACCTTGAGATCGCTCACGCAGAAGAAGCCGAACTCGATGGCAAGCGCTACCAGCCCATCATCGAATCCCCTTACCGCTGGCGCGACTGGGCGGCCCGTGACGATGGCATCAGCGGCGACGAACTGCTGGCCTTCATTGGCCAGGAGACCACCCGGCGTGCGGACGGCAGCACCGGCAAGGGCCTGTTTGCCTACCTCCGCGGGCTCGCTGGCGAGGGCGAGAAGGGCAGCCAGCGCGAAGTCATCGCCAACGTGTTCAAGGGCGTGCAGAACCGCATGGTCAGCGGCTATCTGCTGCGCGACATCATCAACAAGATCAACGCCATCCATTTCTCGGCCAGCGAGGAAATCCACACCCTCTCGCATCTGTATGAATCCATGCTGCGCGAGATGCGCGACGCGGCTGGCGACGCGGGCGAGTTCTACACCCCGCGTCCGGTGGTGCGCTTCATGGTGCAGGTGACCGATCCGCGGCTGGGGGAAACTGTGCTCGATCCGGCCTGCGGCACCGGCGGCTTTCTGGTCGAGGCCTACGACCACATCGCCCGACAGGTGAACTCACCCGATTTGCGCCGCACCCTGCAGCACGACACCCTGTATGGCCAGGAGGCCAAGCCGCTGCCCTACATGCTGGCGCAGATGAACCTCCTGTTGCACGGGCTGGAGGCGCCGCAGATCGCCTACGGCAACACGCTCGAGCGCCGCATCAACGAGATCGGCCACAGCGAGCGGGTGGATGTCATTCTCACCAATCCGCCCTTCGGCGGAGAGGAAGAAGTCGGCATCAAGGCCAACTTCCCGGCCTCCATGCAGACAGCTGAAACCGCGCTCCTCTTCCTGCAGTACATCATGCGCAAGCTGCGGGTAGCCGGCGCCCCGGTGCCCGGCGGCAAGCCAGCCCTCCGCGGCGGTCGCGCTGCCGTGGTCGTGCCCAACGGCACGCTGTTTGGCGATGGCGTGTGCGCCGTCATCAAGGAGGAGATGCTCAAGGAGTTCAGGCTCCACACCATCGTGCGCCTGCCGCAAGGGGTCTTCGCCCCCTACACCGACATCCCGGCCAACCTGCTGTTCTTCGAGCGTGGCGGCCCGACCGACACCGTCTGGTATTACGAGCTGCCGCTGCCCGAGGGCCGCAAGAAGTACAGCAAGACCGCGCCGCTGCAGTTCGACGAGTTTGCCCCGGCCCTGGCCTGGTGGAGCGCCCGTGAAGAAGGCCCCCACGCCTGGAAGGTGGATTTTGCCGCCCGCCGCGCTGCGGCCCTTGAAGCCGCCACTCCGCACTGGAATCACGCGAGCGCCGAGCGCGCCGCCGCCATGGCGCTGAGTAAGGCCATCCGCGAATCCGAGGGCGCGCTGGCGGCTGCCGGCACCAAAGACAAGGCAAAGCTCCAGCTGCGGCTGCGTGACCTCAAGGCCACGCAGCAAGCCCACGACTCGGCCGCCAAGGCTGCGCAGGCCCAGGGCGACGCGCTGTACTGGCCCATCTACAACCTCGACATCAAGAACCCCAACGCCAAGGCGGGGCTGGAGCACGCGGATCCCAGGGATCTGATCGCCTCGATGCGCAGCCACGAGGCCGAGGTGATGCGGCTTCTGGGCGAGATCGAGGCCCTGGTTGCCGAGGTGCAGGCATGACCGCGCCCGGCACCCCTGCCATCCTGGATCAGGCCGACTACGCAGCCGTCCACGGCGGCATCGTCGCGCTGCTCGAGGCCGCCCGCCGCGCCGCGGCACGCAGTGTCAATGCCCTGATGACCGCCTCTTACTGGGAGATCGGCCGGCGCATCGTCGAGTTCGAGCAGGGCGGGCAGGCGCGGGCCGAATACGGCGACGCCCTCATCCAGCGCCTGGCCGCCGACCTCACCCGAGCCTTTGGCCGCGGGTTTGGCGCACGCAACCTGGCGCAGATGCGCGCCTTCTACCTCGCCTGGCCCGCTGACCGGATTGTGCAGACGCTGTCTGCACAATCCGCGGCTTCGACGGCCATCGCCGACGCGCTGTCCCGCAAGTCGATCGATCTGTCCTTGCTGGCGCAGATGTTCCCCTTGCCCTGGTCGGCCTACGTGCGCCTGCTCTCGGTACGCAACCTCCAGGCCCGCGCCTTTTATGAGACTGAAGCCCTGCGCGGCGGCTGGTCGGTGCGCCAGCTCGACCGGCAGGTGAGCAGCCAGTTCTACGAGCGCACCGCCCTGTCGCACAACAAGGCCGCGATGCTGCGCCAGGGCGAGGCGGCCCTGCCGGATGACGGCATCACCCCCGAGCAAGCCATCAAGGACCCCTTCATCCTGGAGTTTCTCAACCTCAAGGATGAATACTCCGAAGCCGAACTCGAGGACGCACTCATCCAGCACCTGGCCGACTTTCTGCTCGAGCTGGGTGACGACTTTGCGTTTGTGGGCCGCCAGCGCCGCCTGAGGCTGGACGACGCATGGTTTCGGGTCGACCTGCTGTTCTTCCACCGTCGCCTCAAGTGTCTGCTCGTCATCGACCTCAAGGTCGGCAGGTTTGGCTATGCCGACGCCGGCCAGATGCACCTGTACCTCAACTATGCCCGCGAGCACTGGATGAAGCCCGGCGAGAACCCGCCCGTGGGCCTGATCCTGTGCGCCGAAAAAGGCGCGGCCGAGGCCCACTACGCGCTGGAAGGCCTGCCCAACAAGGTGCTGGCCGCCGAATACCAGACCGTGCTGCCCGATGAGAAGCTGCTGGCCGACGAACTGGACAAGACCCGGCGCGAGCTGGAGGCACGACGGATCGGGCGCGGTGATGCCGGGGAGGGCGCGGAATGAAGGCGTGGCCGAAAGTTGCGTTGGGTGAGTTGCTTCGACGTGCCGACGAGTTGGCCGTCGTCGACCCGGCGACTGAGTATCATGAAGTGACGGTTAAGCTATGGGGCAAGGGTGTTGTCAGCCGGGGTAAGGTGCTTGGCAGTGACGTTACATCGGTGCGTAGGGTTGTCCGGCGTGATCAATTGATATTGTCGAAGATCGACGCACGTAATGGCGCGATCGGCTTGGTGCCGCCCGAGCTTGACGGAGCGATCGTCAGTAACGATTTCCCGTCCTTTGAGCTTCGTGATCCTCGGCGCTGTGATGCGGCATTCATGGGTTGGCTTGTCCGCTCGGCTCCCTTTGCAGAACTATGCAAGGCGGCGAGCGAGGGCACTACAAACCGAGTTCGCATAAAGGAGGGGCGCTTCCTAGATCAGCATTTAGCGCTGCCACCACTGGCCGAACAACACGCCCTCGTCGCCCGTCTCGATGCCCTCGCCGCAAAGACCCGACAGGTCGAGGTGCATCTGGATGCGGTCGAGCGCGATGCAGAGCACCTGCTGGCCCTGCGTTTCCGCGATGCCATTGCCGACGCGCCTTTGCGGCCGATGGCAGAAGTGGCTCCGTTAATACGACGGGAGCAATCCATTGAGCCTGATGGCTGCTATCCGGAGTTGGGTATCCGTTCATTCGGTAAAGGCTCCTTCCACAAACAGCCGCTGTCTGGTGGTGAGGTTGGCACGAAGCGTTTGTATCGGATAGAGCCGGGTGATCTGGTGTTTTCCAATGTGTTTGCTTGGGAAGGTGCTATTGCCATTGCCCAGCCTGAAGACACTGGCCGTTATGGCTCTCATCGCTTCATCACCTGCAAGGTGGATCCTGAACTTACAACGGCCGCCTTTTTACGCTATTACTTCTTGACGACCGGGGGCATGCTGAAAATCGGGGAGGCATCGCCGGGTGGAGCTGGCCGCAATCGGACGTTGGGCCTGAATAAGCTGATGGCGATCGAAGTACCGACGCCACCGCTCTCCACCCAGCAAGCCTTCGACCGTCTGCAGGCAGAAGTCGTTGCCCTCAAGGCCAGACACGCCGCCATCCGCGAAGCCAACGCCGCGCTGCTGCCCGCGACGCTGGAGCGGGTGTTCGGCGCCGATGCCACCGGGCCGGCCCAATGAGCAGCAGCGCCTGCTGCGGCTGAATCATCTCCGTCCTTGCCCCCCGGGAAGGGGCGTGGATGATCCGGGGTGCCACCCGCTTGGTCGGCCCGCGCGAGGTCTTTCAATCCAGTCGCGCCTGCCTGCTGATGCTGCGTTGTCGGGCTACGCTCCGCCGATCCGGTCTGCAGGCGCGGCAGCGGGATTCGACGGGATGACAACCCCTCTCTCATGCCCCGATGGCCAATCGCTGCGGCGCCTTTGCGTTTTCTGCGCTCTGGCGGGCAATCCGCCTGCCGCCAGGTGGATTGGTGGGGCGCATCAAGGGTTTGGCCTGTCAGATTGACAGTTTGCGGGCGCAGATTGGCAATCGCAGGGCTCGATTGGCAATCTCAGGGCGAAATTGGCAATCACAGCCTGAGATTGGCAATCGCCGCCGACAGAATCGAATGTTCACGCCGCCGATTGCCAATCGCGGCGTGAAATTGCCAATCTGAGACCTGCGATTGGCAATTTCACCCGGCGCATCCCGAATGGCGCCGGGTAATTGAGGCTGGATCAGAACGCCTCGTCCGGCAGCCCCAGCAGCAGGCTGTTGTCCGATTCCACGGTGATCCGCAGGCCGGCGCTCTTGGGGAGGATGTGGCCCATGTAGAACTGGGCGGAGGCGAGCTTCTCCCGGTAGAACGGATCGCTGCTGCCGGTGGCGAGGGCGTCGTGGGCCACCTTGGCGGCCTTCGCCATCAGCCAGCCGCCGATCACCGTGCCGGCCAGCTTGAGGAAGGGCTCGGCCACCACCAGTGCGGCGGCGGGGGCGGCGCCCATGCGGGCGATGAGCACGTCGCTGGCGGCCAGCAGGTCGTCGAGGCCGGCGGCGAGGCGGGTGGCAATGTCGGCGAGGAGGGGGTCGCCCGCGCCAGCGAGGGTGCGCTGGTCGGCGCGCATGTCGGCCAGCAACATGGCGAGCACGGCGCCGCCGTCACGGGCGAGCTTGCGGCCGGCGAGGTCCGCCGCCTGGATCGCGGTGGTGCCTTCGTAGATCGGGGTGATGCGGGCGTCGCGCATGTATTGCGAGATGCCGGTCTCTTCCACAAAACCCATGCCGCCGAAAACCTGGATCGCCAGGGAGGTGAGCTCCACCGCGCTCTCGGTGCTCCAGCCCTTCAGCACGGGGGTGAGCAGCTCGACGCGGCGATGGGCGGCGGCGCGGGCCTCGGCGTCGTCCGACTGATGGGCGATGTCCTGCAACGCCGCCACGCTGTAGGCCAGCGCGCGGATCGCCTCGGTGTGGGCGCGCTGGGTCATCAGCATTCGGCGCACGTCCGGGTGGCGGACGATGGCGACCGGCTTGCCGCCCTTTTGCGTTACGTCCGTGCCCTGCACCCGCTCCTTCGCGTATTCCGACGCCAGCTGCCAGGCGCGCTGGGCAACGCCCAGGCCTTCGGTGCCCACCGAGAGCCGCGCCGAATTCATCATCACGAACATGATCTCCAGCCCGCGGCCCAGCTCGCCGATCAGGTAGCCGGTCGAGCCGCCGTGGTCGCCGTGGACCAGCGTGGTGGTGGGGCTGCCGTGCACGCCCAGCTTGTGCTCGATGGACGTGCAATACACGTCGTTGTGTTCGCCCGGCTTGCCGTCGGCATCGAGGATGAACTTGGGCACGATGAACAGCGACAGGCCCTTGACGCCCGGCGGGGCGTCCGGCGTGCGGGCCAGCACCAGATGCACGATGTTGGCGGCCATGTCGTGGTCGCCATAGGTGATGAAGATCTTCTGGCCGCTGATGCGGTAGCTGCCGTCGGCTTGCGGCACCGCGCGGCAAGCGATGGCGGCGAGATCCGAGCCGGCCTGGGGCTCGGTGATGTTCATGGTGCCCGTCCATTCACCGGAGACGAGCTTCGGCAGCCAGGTGGCTTTCATCGCGTCCGAGCCGGCGATCAGCAGCGCCTCGATGGCGCCGTGGGTGAGCGTGACCACATGCGAGAACGACAGGTTGGCTGACTTCCACATCTCGCTCACCGCCACCGCCAGGAGGCGCGGCAGGCCCTGGCCGTCGAACTCGGGCGGGCAGGGCAGGGCCATCCAGCCGCCTTCGGCGAAGTGCCGGTAGGCATCGGCAAAGCCGGTGGCGGTGCGCACCTCGCCCTTGCCGTCGGCAACCGCCAGCCAGCGGGCGCCTTCCCGGTCGCCCACCGGGTTGAGGGGCGACAGGATGTCGCCGGCAAAGCGGCCGGCTTCTTCCAGCACCGCGTCGATCAGCCCTGCGTCGCAGTCGGCGTAGGCCGGCAGGGCGCAGATCGGGGTGCTGCCGACCAGTTCATGAATGACGAAGCGCATGTCGCGCAGGGGGGCTTGGTAATTGTTCATGTCTCCTCCGAATATCACATACGATCTCTTGCAATCCGTGAGTATTGTAAAGTATATTTTGTTCGCGGTTCAAAATCTCATATCTGATACAAGAAACGGGATCAAATCCCACGGAGGAGACACCATGAAGAAGCACACTGCACTGCCCGCCCTCGTTCTGATCGCTGCTGCCGGCGTTGCCCAGGCCGACATCAACATCGGCGTGTCCGTCTCGGCCACCGGCCCGGCGGCGTCCCTCGGCATCCCCGAGAAGAACACCTTCGCGATCCTGCCGACCACCATCGCCGGCGAGAAGATCAACTACATCGTGCTGGACGACGCCACCGACCCCGGCCAGGCCACCAAGAACGCCCGCAAGCTGGTGACCGAAGACAAGGTGGATGTGCTGGTCGGCTCCTCCAGCACCCCGGCCTGCGCGGCGATCGCCGAAGTGGCCAACGAAACCGCCACGCCGCAGGTGGCCATGTGCCCGGTGGATCTGCCCGCCGCCAAGAACACCTGGGTGTTCCGCGCGCCCCAGCACAACTCGCTGATGGCCAAGGCGCTGGTGGGCCACATGCGCGAGACTGGCGTGAAGACGCTGGGCTTCATCGGCTTCAACGATCCGTACGGCGAAGACTGGCTCAAGCAGATCACCGCCGCCACCGAAGCCGCCGGCATCAAGCTGGTGGCGGTGGAGCGCTACAACCGGGTCGATACCTCGGTGAGCGGGCAGGTGCTCAAGCTCGTCGCCGCCAAGCCCGACGCGGTGATGGTCGCCGGCTCCGGCACGCCGGCCGCGCTGCCCCACACCACGCTGTTCGAGCGCGGCTACAAGGGCCAGATCTACCAGACCCACGCTGCGGCCAACAAAGAGTTCCTGAAGGTCGGCGGCAAGGCCGTCGAAGGCGGCATCCTGCCCATTGGCCCGGTGGCGGTGGCGGCCCAGCTGCCGGATTCGCACCCGTCCAAGAAGCCGGCGCTGGAATACATCAAGCTGTATGAGGCCAAGTACGGCCCGGGCAGCGTGTCGTCCTTTGGCGCTTACGCCTACGACGCCTACAAGCTGATCGAGAAGGCCGTGCCCGCCGCGCTGAAGGCCGGCAAGCCGGGCACGCCCGCTTTCCGCAAGGGCCTGCGCGACGCCATCGAGGCCGAACGCGAGATCGCCGGCGCCCACGGCGTGTTCAACATGAGCGCCAATGACCACTTCGGGCTGGACGAGCGCGCCCGGGTGCTGGTGCGCGTGACCGGCGGCGAGTGGAAGATGCTTTCCGGCAAATAAGGAGCACGAACGATGACAACGATCATTCGTGATCCCGGCAGGCTGTTTGCGCCGGCCACCGTGATGGTGGAGCACCGCGCCGACGGCAGCCGCATCCTGCGCTCGCCGATGACCCTCGGCGCCGTGCCGGCCAAGCTCGGCGAGCACCTGGAGCGCTGGGCCGCCGAGGCGCCCGAGCGCACCTTCATCGCCGAACGCGGCGCCGACGGTGAGTGGGCGCGGGTGAGCTACGCCGAGGCCCTGGCCCGCGTGCGCGCCGTGGCCACCTGGCTGCTGGGCCAGAGGCTGTCGCTGGAGCGCCCGGTGGTGGTGCTCTCCGACAACAGCGTCGAGCACGCGATCTTGATGCTGGCGGCGATGCACATCGGCGTGCCGGTGTCGGCGATCTCCCAGGCCTATTCGCTGGTGTCGAAGGACTTTGCCAAGCTCAAGAGCAACATCGAGCACATCACGCCAGGGGTGATCTTCGTGGAGCACCACGCCCGCTTTGCCCCGGCGCTGGCAGCCATCGCGCCGCTCCATGACGGGGTGGTGGTGGCCGGAACGGCCGGTGGTGCGGGCGAGGGCGCGGTGCCGTTCTCCGCGCTGCTGGAGCGCACCGACGCCGCGGCGGTGGATGCCGCCTACGCCCAGGTGAATGGCCACACGATTGCCAAGTTCTTGTTCACCTCGGGCTCGGTGGGCGCCCCCAAGGCGGTGATCAACACCCAGCACATGATCTGCTCCAACCAGCAGGCCAAGGCGCAGATCTGGCCCTTCCTCGAAGCCCAGCCGCCGGTGATCGTGGATTGGCTGCCCTGGAGCCACACCTTCGGCAGCAACCACAACTTCAACATGGTGCTGCGGAACGGCGGCACGCTTTATCTGGATGCCGGCAAGCCGGTGCCGGGCGTGTTCGAGACCAGCCTGAAGAACCTGCGCGAAGTGTCGCCCACGGTGTATCTCAACGTGCCGCGGGGCTTCGACATGCTGGTGTCGGCGCTGCATGAGGACGCCGGCCTGCGGGAAGCCTTCTTCAAGAACCTGCAGGTGATCTTCTACGCCGCCGCCGCGCTGCCCCAGCACTTGTACGACGAGCTCAACCGCCTGTCCCTGGAGACCCTGGGCTTTCAGGTGCCGCTGGTGTCGGGCTGGGGTTCGACCGAGACCGCGCCCCTGTGCACCGACAGCCACTTCGCGCCGGAGCGTTCCGGGGTGATCGGCATCCCCATCCCCGGCACCGAACTCAAGCTGGTTCCGTCCGCCGACAAGATGGAAGTGCGGGTGCGCGGCCACAACGTGATGCCCGGCTACTGGAAGCTGCCCGAGCTCTCGAAGGCCGCCTTCGACGAGGAAGGCTTCTACAAGATCGGCGACGCGGTGGAGTTCGTCGACCCCACCAAGCCCCAGAAGGGCCTGCTCTTCGACGGGCGGGTAGGCGAGGACTTCAAGCTCGTCACCGGCACCTGGGTGCATGTGGGCGCGCTGCGCATGAAGGGCCTCGACGCCCTCGTGCCGGTGGCCCAGGACATCGTGGTCACCGGCCACGACCGGGACGAGATCGGCTTTTTGATCTTCCCGAACATCCCCGAGCTGCGAAAGCTCTCCGCCAACCTGCCGGCCGATGCGTCGGTGGAAGAACTGCTGCACCAGCCCTCGGAGCGCGCGATGGTCGCCCGCGGCCTCGCGCGGCTCAAGAAGGAGGGCGGCGGTTCGGCGGGCTCGGCGGCGCGGGCGATGCTGCTGGTGGAGCCGCCCTCCATCGACGCCGGGGAGATCACCGACAAGGGCTACATCAACCAGCGCCTCGTGCTGACGCGCCGCGCCGATCTGGTGCTGCGCCTGCACGCCGACGAGCCGGACCACAGCGTGATCCTGCCGGCGGGCGCCGTCTGAGCAACACGCACGAGCAGGGAGAACAGCACCCCCGCGTGCCACAACAAGGAAAAGAGCATGAATTACGAAAACATCCTGGTCACGATCGAAGACAGCATCGCCCACATCCGGCTCAACCGGCCGGCCAAGCGCAACGCGGTGAACAACGGCCTGCTGGAGGATCTCGAAGCCTGCTTCGACAGCCTTGGCGCCGACGCCACGGTGGTGGTGATCTCGGGCGAGGGCGCGCACTTCTCGGCCGGGCTGGATCTGTCGGAACACCAGATCCGCTCGCCCTTTGAGGTGCTGCAGCACTCCCAGTGGTGGCACCGGGTCTTCCAGAAGATCCAGTTTGGCGGCCGGCCGGTGGTGTCGGCGCTGCACGGGGCGGTGGTGGGCGGCGGGCTCGAGCTTGCCACCAGCACCCACGTGCGCGTCGCCGACAAGACCACCTTCTACCAGCTGCCCGAAGGCCAGCGCGGCATCTTCGTGGGCGGCGGCGCCTCGGTGCGCGTCTCCAAGATCATCGGCCCCGACCGCATGACCGAGATGATGCTCACCGGCCGCCGCTACAACGCCGAAGACGGCTACCGGCTCGGCCTGTCGCACTACCTGGTGGAAGAAGGCAAGGCGCTCGACGAGGCGATGAAGCTCGCCCGCCAGATCGCCACCAACGCGCCGCTCTCCAACTGGGCATCGATCACCGCTGTTGCCAACATCGGCGACATGTCCATGGCCAACGGCCTCTACACCGAATCCCTCGCGGCCGCCATCGCCCAGAGCAGCGACGAAGCCAACCGCCGCATGCAGGAATTCCTCAACCGGAAGAAAGGCTGAACCCATGGCTTACGAAGACTTCACCGCCGCCGCACTGGTCACGAAGTACGACGACATTTACCTCGTCGCCGGTGCCCGCACGCCGTTTGCGGATTACAACAGCGTGCTGCGCGACGTGAACCCCATCGACATGGGCATCTTTGCCGCCCGGGCGCTGTTCGAGCGCTCCGGCATCCCGGCCGCCGACGTGCAGTCGGTGGTGGCCGGCAACATGGCCCAGGCGGGTTTTGACGCCTACTACCTGCCGCGCCACATCGGCCTTTACGCCGGCGTGCCGGCCACTGCGCCGGCGATGCTCGCCACGCGCATCTGCGGCACGGGGTTCGAGACCATCGTGCAGGCCGCCAACCAGATCGCCCTGGGCAGCGCCCAGGTGGTGCTGGCGGTGGGCACCGAATCCATGTCGCGCAACCCGGTGGCGGCCTACACCCACCGCGCCGGCTTCCGCATGGGGCAGATCGAGTTCAAGGATTTCCTGTGGGAAGCCTTCACCGACCCGGCCACCCGCCAGGGGATGGGCAACACCGCCGAGAACGTGGCCCAGAAATACGGCATCACCCGCGACGAGGTGGACGCCTACGCCGCCCAGACCTTCGCCCGCGCCAACGCCGCGTGGGACGGCGGCTACTTTGCCGACGAAGTGGCGCCGGTGACCAACGCCGAATTCGCCCTCGATGGCTACCAGAGCCGCTTCCTCAAGCTCGCCGACCGCAAGGCGGTGTTCGAGCGCGACGAGCACGTCAAACCTACCAGCCTCGAAACCCTGCAGAAGCTCAAGCCCGCCTTCAAGGGCGTGCAGACCGGCGGCAACAGCTCGGCCATCGTCGACGGCGCCGCGGCAGTGCTGGTGGCTTCCGGCGATTACGTGCGCGCCCACGGCCTCAAGCCCCTCGCCCGCATCGTCGGCGGCGCGGCGGCAGGCGTACCGCCCGAGATCATGGGCATCGGCCCCGCCCCGGCGATCCGCGCCGTGCTCGCCAAGGCCGGCCTCACCCTCAGCGACGTGGGCCGCGTCGAGATCAACGAAGCCTTCGGCGCCCAGTACCTGGGCTGCGAGCGCGAACTGGGCCTCGACCGTGACCGCGCCAACACCCGCGGCGGCGCCATCGCCATCGGCCACCCGCTGGGCGCCTCCGGAATGCGCCTCACCCACACGGTGTCGCGCCAGCTCCACCTGGACGACCAGCAGTTCGGCATCGCCTCGGCCTGCGTCGGCGGCGGTCAGGGGATGGCGATTCTGGTGGAGCGGGCATAGCCCGCATTGACCCCAGCGCAAGTCGCTTGCGTCGGTTCAGTAAAGGCTCGGTGCTCGCCCAAAGCCCGTCTGAACCGCCGAGCAGCACAGCAACAGGCGGAGAAGTCCGGCGCGGCTGTCTGAGCCGGCGTAGCCGGCGAGTTCCGCGCCGGCCGCCTGTTGCGAGCAGCGCAGGGCAGTCGGCCGCAGGCCGACCGGTGAAGCCGGGTCGCCTTCTTTGCCTACTTTCTTGGCGAAGCAAGAAAGTCGGTCGCCCGCCGGGGCGAACTCCCGGCCAACGATTCGATATTCAACGCACCGGGCGACCACGTTTGCCCCGCGAACAAAATCACAGCGCCGGCCAATAAGCCGGACGAAGGAAGGAGACAAGCACATGCACATCCAGGATTCCGTTTTCATCGTCACCGGCGGCGCCTCAGGCCTCGGCGAAGCCACCGTCCGCAACCTCCACGCCGGCGGCGCGAAGGTCGTGATCGCCGACGTGGGCGTCGTCAAGGGCGAGACCCTCGCCGCCCAGCTTGGCGACCGTGTCGCCTTCATCAAGACCGACATCACCAGCGAAGCCGACGGCAAGGCGGCGGTCGATCTGGCGGTGAGCCGCTTCGGCGCGCTCCATGGCCTCATCAACTGCGCGGGCGTCGGCCCGGCCTGGAAGGTGCTGGGCAAGGACGGCCCGCACCCGCTCGACAACTTCGCCCGCACGGTGAACATCAACCTCGTGGGCGCCTTCAACATGGTGCGCTTGGCGGCGGCAGCGATGGCGGCGGGCGCGCCCAACGCCGAAGGTGAGCGCGGCGTGATCGTCAATACCGCCTCGGTGGCGGCGTTTGAAGGTCAGGTTGGCCAGGCGGCCTACGCGGCATCCAAGGCCGGCGTGGTGGGCATGACCCTGCCCATCGCCCGGGAGCTGGCCCGCTCCGGCATCCGCGTGAATGCCATCGCGCCGGGGCTGTTCCTCACCCCGATGATGGCCGCGCTGCCCCAGGACGTGCAGGATTCGCTCGGCAAGGCGACGCCCTTTCCGCCGCGGCTCGGCCGGCCGGACGAGTTTGCCCAGCTGGTGCGTTCCATCGTCGAGAACGTGATGATCAACGGCGAAGTGATCCGCCTCGACGGCGCCGTGCGCCTGTCGGCCAAATAAAGGGGGCGGCGATGGCACGAATCATTGCGCCCTCCGACGTGGGGCATCTGGTGAAGAACGGCGCCACGGTGTACTGCACCGGCATGGGCCTCGCCGGCTTTGCCGAAGAGGCGGTGCTGGCGATCCGCGAATCCTTCGAGGCCACCGGCCACCCGCGGGATCTCACCCTCTACCACGCCACCGGCGTCGGCAACGGCAAGGACCGCGGCGTGCATCACTTCGCCCGCGAAGGCCTGCTCAAGCGCATCGTCGGCGGGCATTTTGGCGTGGGTGGGCCGGAGCTGATGCGCCTCATCATGGAAAACAAGATCGAGGCCTACAACCTGCCGCAAGGCGTGCTGGTGCAGCTGCCCAAGCAGATCGCCGGTCGGCGGCCGGGCTTTCTGACCAAGGTGGGGCTGGATACCTTCGTCGATCCGCGCATCGAGGGCGGCAAGGTGAATGCCTCCGCCACCGAGGATCTGGTGGAGGTGGTGCATCTGGATGGCGAGGAGTGGCTGTACTACCGCAACCCCAAGGTGGATGTGGCGCTGCTGCGCGGCTCGTTTGCCGACGAGAACGGCAATGTGTCGATGGCTCGCGAAGGCGTGCTGCTGGAGTCGCTGTCCATCGCCCAGGCGGCGCGGGCCAGCGGCGGCATCGTGATCGTGCAGGTGGAGCACATCGTCAAGAACGGCACCCTGCACCCGAAGGACGTGAAGATCCCCGGCATCCTGGTGGATTACATCGTGATCGGCCGGCCGGAATACCACCTCCAGACGATGAACACCTACTTCAACCCGGTGTACGCCGGCGACATCAAGGTGCCCACCCGGGCGATGCAGCCCCTGCCGCTGGACGAGCGCAAGATCATCGCCCGCCGGGCGGCGATGGAGCTCAAGCCCGGCGCGGTGGTGAACCTGGGCATCGGCATGCCCGAGGGCGTGGCGTCGGTGGCGGCGGAAGAGAAAATCGAGCACCTGATGGCGCTCACGCTGGAGACCGGCCCCATCGGCGGCGTGCCGGCGGCGGGCTTTGATTTCGGCCACGCCTCCAACGCCGAGGCGGTGGTGGAGCAGCCGGCCCAGTTCGATTTTTACGACGGCGGCGGCATCGACGTGGCCTTCCTGGGCCTCGCCCAGACCGACGGCCAGGGCAACGTGAACGTGAGCAAGTTCAGCGGGCGCCCGGTGGGCTGCGGCGGTTTCATCAACATCACCCAGAACGCCAAGAAAGTGGTGTTCTGCGGCACCTTCACCGCTGGCGGGCTGGAGATCGGGGTGGAGGGCGGCCGGCTGAAGATCGTGAAGGAAGGCAAGAGCCGCAAGTTCATCGAGCAGGTGGAGCAGATCACCTTCAGCGGCCACTACGCGGCGAGCATCGGCCAGACGGTGCTGTACGTCACCGAGCGGGCGGTGTTCCAGCTCAGCGCCGAGGGCATGGAGCTGCTCGAAGTGGCGCCGGGCATCGACATCCAGCGCGACGTGGTCGCCCACATGGCCTTCCCGCCCATCATGCGCGACGTGCAGCTGATGGACGCCGGCCTGTTCCAGCCCGAATGGGGTCATCTCTCCGAGCGGATCGGCGGCCGATAGGGCGGTCTTTCCCTTCCGATCTTCGCTCGTTCACGGCTGCGTGGCTCAGGCCCCCGCAGCCGTTTTTTTCGTCCATCAATCTTGAAAGGAGCCCGCCATGGGCTATCACCACATCCACCGCTACAGGATCGCCTTCGTCGATTGCGACCCGGCGCAGATCGTGCATTTTTCCAATTACTTCCGGTGGTTCGACACCGCCAGCCGCGAGTTCTTCACCGCCTGCGGCGTGCCCAGCTGGCGCGACACCGAGCGCGACTCCGGCATCATCGGCACGCCGCTGGTGGACGCCCAAGCGAGCTTCCGCAACCCGGCCACCTACGGCGAGGACATCGAGATCGAGAGCTGGGTGGACAGCTGGGGCGGCAGGAGCTTCGTGATGCGCCACGTGGCCCGGCGCGGCGACACGGTGCTCGCCGAAGGGCGCGAGGTGCGGGTGTTTGCGGTGCGGGAGTTGGTCGATCCGCCGCGCATCCGGGCGGTGGGCGTGCCGGCCGACATCCGGGCGATGTGCGGCGACTGAGGGCGTCAGCCGCCGCAGCCACCTCCGCACCCACCACCGTCTCCACCGTCGCCCCCATCCCCTCCCGACGACGAATTGGGCGGCTGGAGGGCGGCCTTCAGGTCGGCCAGCGCGTTGTCGGCCAGCGCACTCAGCCCGAACAGGGCCAGCACGGTCATCAGCATCGGGTCGAGCTGCCCGATCGGCTTGCCTCGTGGCACCCGCAGGCGGGTCTGCCGCAGGGCGTGACGGCCTGCGCCGGTGATCCGGGGCGGCCTGAGCAGGTACAGCGCGAGCCCGCCCGCCACCAGCGTGAGCAGCGCGACGAACAGCACCGGCTTGCCCTGGATCATGCCGTGCCACCACCGCAGCCCGCCCACGGTGGCCACCCCGGCCAGGGTCGCCGCGCCGCCGAGGGCGGCCAGCAGGCCCGGCAGGCGGTTGGGGATCAGCCCTTCGGCCTGGAGTGTCCGGTGCAGGTCGGCGATCGCCGCGTTCAGGTCGGGGCTCAGGCGTCGGGCGTGGATGGTCTTGCCGTAGGCCACGTTGGCGAACAGACCCTGCTCGATCGGATGGGCGTCGGCCGGGGGCGGCTGGACGGCCTCCCAGCGTTGGTTGCCCTCCGGGAAGGCGATGCAGCCCTGCTGGTGCAGCCGGCCGGCGGCCGTCTCCAGCACTCGTCGTCGTCGGCCGGCCAGGTAGGCCAGGGCGTAAAGATCGATCCGGCGGAAGCGCGTGTCGCCCGGCGCGGCGCTGCCGGTGAGAACGCGTCGCAGCCCTACGGCCAGCGCCACGCCGGCCACGATCATCAGCAGATACACGAACAGAAAGGTGCCCGGCCCCGGGCTGCCGGGCAGCGACGAATCCACGAAGCGCGCGCAGCCCGAGAGGCCCACCGCCGCCGCCAGCGCCACGGCCGCGCCCCGGGCCCGGGCCAGCAGCGGGCGCAGGCGGCCGGGCAGGTCGAGGTGGGGCAGCACGCGGTGGGTGCGCAGGTTGACCCGCTGGAAGCGCCCGCCGAAGCGCAGCGCCGGCGCCGGCCACAGATCCTGGGGCGGCACCTCGCCGAAAACCCGCTCGTAGCTCGCCAGGGTGAGCCGGTAAAGCTGGCTGTAACGCGCCGCCTCCTCCGGCCCGCCGTCGCTGGGCTGGTGATGCAGCGGTCGGCCGAGCACCCGCGGGCAGAAGTCGTCCCAGTAATCGCGGCTGTACAGCAGGTGGGTGTGCCACACCTGATCCACCTCGTCCGACGGGGTGATGGTGTGCCCGGCCACCATCGCCAGATACGCGAAGCGCCGGTATTCGTCGATGGCTCGCCGGGTGAAGTCGGCCGTCCAGCCGTTTTCGAGCTGGAGCCGTCGGGAGAGGGAAAGGGCGGCGCCGGGATGATCCGGCGACCACTGCTGAAGCCGCAGCCACAGATCGCGGGCGGCAGGAGAGTCATAAGCCATGTTGTTATTGTTGTTATCGCTCATGCCGGAAATCGTGGCTGGGTGATGTTACGGGCGTGTGACGGGGTGGGTCAGTCGAGCAGGCTGGGAAAGAATTCAGCGATTTCGGTGTAGGTCTTACCAAGAGCCTGCAGAAGGTCGATGTAGTTGTCGGTGACAAGCCGGCTGTTTGGGTGGTCAGCGCCGAGGCTCTTGAGCAAGATCGTCAGGGCGCGGCGCATCAGTGGTTCGGCATCGGCGAGGCGGTGGGTGGCCCTCAGCAGCTGGGCCAGGTTGTTGAGGTCGCGGGCGACCTTGGGATCATCCTTGCCTGAGCTGGTTTCATCGATTTCCAGCGCCCGGCGAATCAGCGGCTCAGCTTCCGTGAGGCGGTTGGTGACGTACAGCAGTCGGGCCAGGCTGTTGAGCCGGATGGCGACCTTTGGGGGATCTATGTGGAAGCTGGCTTCATCGATTTTCAGCGCCCGGCGCAACAGCAGTTCGGCTTCGGTAAAGCGGTTGGCGGCTTGCAGCAGTCCGGCAAGGTTGTTGAGCTGGATGGCGACTTCGGGGTGATCCTTGCCGAAGCGGGCTTCAACGATCAGCAACGCGCGGCACATCAGCGGTTTGGCTTCGGTGAGGCGATTGGTGTCCTGCAGTACTCGGGCCAGACTGTTGAGATCGCGGGCGACGTTGGGGTGATCCTTACCGAAGCGGGCTTCATTGATCTCCAGCGCCCGGCGGATCAGCGGTTCGGCTTCGGCGGAGCGGGCTACTGCCAGTAGCAATAGGCCGACCTGATTCAACAGCCGGGCACTGGGGCCGTCGAGCCTGCTGTCCGCCGCATGGATGGCGGCGGCCTGGGCGTGGGGGGCGAGAGGGTAAATAACGGGCCAGTTGCACACGTCCTCCGGATCGCCGACGAAGGCGTCGTCGATCCAGCCCAGCGCCTCGCCAAGCGCGGGCTTTTCGGTGTCGTCGGCCTGCCCGTGGCGGGTGACGGCCTGGACGAGGCGATGCACAGCGAAGGCCGTGCCGTCGTCGGACCAGCTCGCCAGGGACAGGGCTTCCAGCTCGGCCAGGGCGTCGCGCAGGTGGGCGTCCTCGCCGGGGATGGGCACGTCCAGCAGGCTGGTGGGGATGGGGGCCGGGGCGAGCCAGGCGAGGCGCTGCAGCAGCCGGCGGGCGGCGGGCTGAAGCTGGTCGAAGCTGGTCTGCCAGGTGATGGCGACGCTCCTGGGGTATTGCATCAGGCGCGGGTCGTACCAGCCGAGCACCGTGGCCTGGCGGCTTCGCCACTGGTCGAGGTACTGGGCGAAGCCGAGGCGCAGTTTGGCGATGTAGGCGCCGGCTTGTTCCAGCGCCAGGGCGAGGTAGCCCAGCTCGTGGGCGAGGGTGGCGGCGCGGGCCGGGTCGTCGGGCTGCACGGCGCGGCGGCCGGCGGTGCGCCGGAGCAGGAAATCGGCCGCGGCGGCGGGGGCGAGGACGTCCACCGCCACGGGCTGGATCGCGGCGCTCCAGTTGGGCAGGCGGCTGGTGATCAGCAGGTGGCCGCCGGAAAGGCGCGGGCACAGGGCTTCGACGGCCTGGGCGGCGGCTTCGTCGTCGGCGTTGTCGAGGATCAGCAGCCAGCCGGGGTGGTGGTTGAGCCAGGCGAGGGCGGCGTCTTTCTGGCGGCTTTCGTCGGGCTGATCTTTTTCGGGCAGGTTGAGCAGCACGGGGCCGCACAGGGCGGCCAGGTTGCGGTCGATGGCCTGGGGGCTGTCGGCGCCGATCAGGAATAGGGCGTGGTAGCCGCCGCCCCGGCGCCAGGCGTATTCCAGCGCCAGCCGGGTCTTGCCGACGCCGCCCAGGCCGCTGAGGGCGACGCAGGTGGCGGGGTTTTCCTTGGCCTGAGGCGGAGTGCCGAGCAAGTCGGCGAGCCGGTCGAGCAGCCCGTCGCGCCCGATGAACAGCGGGCCGAGGCTGGCCTGGGGCAGATGCACCCGTCGGGTGATCAGCCCGGCGGCGACGAGGAGATCGAGCAGCCCCGAGCGCCACACTTCGGCGGCCAGGTGATCGGGGTTGCGGAAGCGGATGCCGGGGAAGCGTTCGACGCTGGCCAGCCGGGCGAGGTGGGTCTGCTGGGCGGCGATCTGTTCGGGCGTCGGGGCGTAGTCGGGGTCGCGGGGGGCGTCGGGTTCGGGCTCGGCGATGATGAGGCGCTTGCCGTGGTGGAGGGCCAGCCAGGCTTCCCATTGGGTGTAGGGCAGCGGTGGGCCGTCGGCTTCGAGGAAGGCAGCGACCGGCAGCTTGTCGGCGAAGTTGGGGTGGGCGCTGCGGATCGCCGCGACGGAGGGCGCCTGGGCCATCGCGCCGGTCATGTCGCCCACCAGATGGATCACCACGTCGCACTGGCGGATGTACTGGTCGAGCATGTCCAGCGTTTCGGTGCCGGTGGGGATGAAGTTTTCCTGAACCTTGACCGTGACGTTGGGGCGGTCGAGGTGATGGCGCAGCGCGTCGCGGTAGCTGCAGAACTCCGCGCTGACGGTGGATAGGAAGACCTTCACCTCGCTCCTCGCCTCACCCCTCGCCTCGCTCATGGGCGCCCTCTTTGCGCTATTCATCCGGGGTGAGGATACACCGGCGGCGGGGCCTGCCGGCCGGCGGTTTGCGCCGGAGGCGGCGCACCAAAAGAAAAACCCGAGGGCGGGGGTGCCACTCGGGTTAAATCCACACCAAAGGAGGAGGGTGGAGGAGACGATTCAAATATAGATGAGGAAGTGCTGCGCTGCAACAATATTCGTGTGTCCCCGTGTAACCGTTTTCACAGGGCGGCCGGTTGCGTGGGTGGGTAGTCCTACGGGGATGTCGGCCCCGGCCGACAGGTGCTTGCGCCAGTGGCTGATCGAGATGCTCCTCGGGACGCGGGAAGATGACTCCGTGTTCACTACCCGATAAGGAGACAGCCATGAACCAGAGAATGATCGAAACCCAGCATCTGCCCCATCCGGTTGACGGCAAGGTCACGACGCCGATGGCGCCAAGCGCTGACGACAAATCCACTGCAACCAAGATCGGCCTGGTGGGCGGGGCTGCCTCGGGCGTTGCCACCGGCGTGGCGGTTGGCGCGGCAACGGCGGGCCCGGTGGGTGCGGCGGTTGGCGGGGTGATCGGCGCCGTGGCCGGCGCTGCCGGCGGCAAGGCGCTGGTCGATACGATCGGGCCTGCGGCCGATGACGATGTGTATTGGGCCGACGCCCACGTTCGGGAGCCTTACTATCGCCCGGGCACGCCCTATGAATACTACCGCCCTGCTTTCGAGCATGGCTGGCTGGGGGTGGAGCGCTACCCCGGCACGTATGTGGAGGCTGAATCCCGCCTCGCCGAAGACTGGCTGCGCTCGCCGGGCCGCAACATGGCGTGGGACGACGCACGTCCGGCCGTGCAGGCTGCCTGGGAGCGGGCTGCGTCGCGCCGCACCGCGCGTGCCGTCGAAGGGGAGCCCGTCGACCCCGACGAGCTGATCGATACCCTCAACACCCTGCTGGTGATGAGCCGCGACGGGGAAGAAGGTTTCCGTCATGCGGCGGCGCACGCGAAGATGCCGGCGATTTCGGCGGTGATGCAGCGTCGCGCTGGCGATTGCGCATCGGCAGTCATCGAACTCGACAACGAGATCGAACGGCTCGGCGGACGTCCGGCAGAGCATGGTTCGGTGCAGGGCGCGCTCATGCGTGGCTGGACCAGCCTGAAGACGGTTTTCAGCTCCGAGGACGACAAGATCGTGCTGGACGCGTGCGTCGCGGCGGAGGATGAGGCGCTGCAGACCTTCCGGGATGCGCTCGGCAAGCCGATGCCGGCTTCGGTGCGCGCCCTGGTGGAGCGCCAGCTGGAAGGCGTGCGCCGCAACCTGGCGGAGATGGTGCGCCTGCGCGACGGGCTCGGTTGAGTCGGCAGCGGGCGGGGGCGCTAAGGCCATCAACGACCCTGCCGGATGCTGCCCTTTGAGGCTTGCGGGCCCGTCACCGTTGTCGGTGGCGGGCCCGTGTGTTCACCAGCCAGGTGGCCGGATCTGGCGGAAGGCATCGCAGCGCTCGGCGTGAGCTTGCCCGCCGGTGGTTTGCACGACAGACGGCGCACCAAAAGAAAAACCCGAGGGCGGGGGCGCCACTCGGGTTAAATCCACACCAAAGGAGGAGGGTGGAGGAGACAGCTGCAGAATAGCGCTGCAGATGCTGCGCTGCAACATTCGAGTTGTATCGGGTTGTTATTCCGTCACGGAAGCGCTCGCAGCCGGTTTTCGGCCGGCTGCGTTTTCTTGTGTGGGGCGGCGTCAGTCGCCGCGAGAGAGCGCCGGGCGGCGGCCGACTTCGACCTTGATGTCGAGCTTCTCCTTGCCGCGGCGCAGCTCGAAACCGGCCTGGCGGCCCGGGGGGAGGGCGGCGATGGCTTCGAGCATGGCCTGGGGGTCGTTCACCTTGCGGCCATCGACGGACAGCAGCACGTCGCCGGGGCGCACGCCGGAGCGGTCGGCCGGGCTGCTGCGCATCACGCCGGAGATCAGCGTGCCTTCGGACGAGGGCAGGCCGAAGGAGTCGGCCAGTTCGGGGGTGATCGCCTGGACTTCGACGCCGATCCAGCCGCGGGTGACGGCGCCGGTCTGGATGATCTGCTCCATCACGTTGCGGGCCAGCGACACGGGGATGGCAAAGCCGATGCCCAGCGAGCCACCGGTGCGCGAGTAGATCGCCGAGTTGATGCCGATCAGGTTGCCGGCGGCATCCACCAGCGCGCCGCCGGAGTTGCCGGGGTTGATGGCGGCGTCGGTCTGGATGAAGTCTTCAAAGGTGTTGATGCCCAGGTGGGTGCGCCCCAGGGCCGAGACGATGCCCATCGTCACCGTCTGGCCGACGCCGAAGGGGTTGCCGATGGCGAGCACCACGTCGCCCACGTGGAGCTGTTCCGGGTGGCCGAAGGTGATCGCGTTGAGCTTGCTGTCGGCCTTGACCTGCAGCACCGCGAGATCGGATTCCGGGTCGCGGCCGACGATGCGGGCGGGCAGCTTGCGGCCGTCGTTGAGGGCCACTTCGATCTCGTCGGCGGCCTCGACCACGTGGTTGTTGGTGAGCACATAGCCTTCGGGCGAGACGATGACGCCGGAGCCGAGGCCGGAGGCGCGCTGCTGGGGGCGGTTGTCGAGGCGGTCGCCGAAGAAGTGGCGGAACAGGGGGTCGTCGGCAAAGGGGTGGCGCTGGCTCTTCACGTCCTTGCTGGTGAAGATGTGCACCACCGCCGGCAGGGCCCGCTGGGCGGCGTCGGCGTAGGAGGTGGTGGTGCGCCCAGCGGGCGCTGTGGCCGGCGCGATGGCTTCCTGGATGGTGATGGCGGGCAGGGCAGGGCGGTCGCTGACCCACTCCGGCTTGAGGGTGCTGACGACGAAAAGCAGCGCCACCGAGATGGTGACGGCTTGGGCGAAGATCATCCAAAGGCGATGCATCGTAGAATCGGCCACCGGCGCCAGCGGGCGCCTTCAAATTGCGGAATGCTTGAAAAAGGAATGACGGCCATGGAACGAGCCGAACTGCAGCGCTATCTCGACACCCTGCTGGATGTCGCACGCTTCAAGGATTATTGCCCAAACGGCCTGCAGGTGGAAGGTCGGGCACAGGTCTCGCGGATCGTCTGCGGGGTGACCGCGAGCCAGGCCCTGCTTGACGCGGCGGTGGCGCGGGGTGCCGATGCGGTGCTGGTCCATCACGGCTATTTCTGGCGCGGCGAGGACGGCTGCATCACCGGGCTGCGCCGGCGGCGGTTGGGTACGCTGATTGCCAACGACATCAACCTGTTCGCCTATCACCTGCCGCTGGATGCCCACCCCGAGCTCGGCAACAACGCCCAGCTCGCCCGGCTGATGGGTTGGCTGCCGGAAGGGCGCTTCGGTGAGCAGGACATCGGCTGGACGGGGCGGCTTGCCGAGGGCGAGTCCCTCGACGCCCTGGCCCGCGGCGCGGCGGCCCGGCTGGGGCGCGAGCCGCTGATGCTGGGCGACCCGGGGCGGCGGATCGAGCGGATCGCGTGGTGCACGGGCGGCGCCCAGGGCTACTTCGAGCAGGCGATCGCCCAGGGGGTGGATTGCTTCGTGTCGGGCGAGGCCTCGGAGCCGACCACCCATCTGGCGCGGGAATCCGGCGTGGCCTACCTGGGCATCGGCCACCACGCCAGCGAGCGCTACGGTGTGAAGGCCCTGGGGGCGCATCTGGCCGCGGCGTTCGGGATCGAGGCGGAGTTTGTGGAGGTGGACAACCCGGTCTGACGGCCGGGGTGGGTTACACGTCGAAGGCGGAGAGGGTCGGCGGCGGGGCGGGCTCCATCGCCTCGAGGGTCGGCTCGACCGGCGGCTTGTAGGGGCCGAGCTCGTCGTCGAGGATGGCGAGCAGCAGCAGGAGCTCCTCGACCACCCTGAGGGGAAAGCCCTGGCGGGTGCCGTTGCGGTTGTCGCGCAGGATCTGGTGGATGTAGATCTGGGCCTCTTGCGTGCCCCACAGGTCCTGCAGGCGCTGGCAGATGTGGGCCATCTGCTCGACGGTGTCCGGGGTGGAGCGGATGTCCTTGAAGTCGTTCCAGCTCACCATCTTGACGTTGAAGGTCTTGTTGAGCTGGCGGGTGAGGACTTCGAATTCGGCCCGCATGCCGGCCACGTAATACACCTCGAGGAGCTTCAGCCACGGCTTGACGGCCTGGCGCGGGTTGTTGCGGATGTAGTCGGCGAGGGTTTCGGCGGCGCCCTGGGTGCGGCCGAAGGACATCATGATCTCGGCGAGCTCCAGCGCCGAATCCTGTTCGTCCACCGTCTGGTCGAAGGGGATCGGATGCGCCGGGGCGAAGGTGGGCTCGGCCCATTCGCCGCCGTGATCGACCACCGGAGGGGGTTCGGAGTGGTCGGCATGGTGGATCTGCGGCTCGTCCCGCTCGGGGGGCAGCGGGGCGTTCTTCTTCTCGATCTGCTGGCTGCGGGTGGAGGGCGGCGCGCTGATGCGGAAATCGGGCTGGGTGGTGGGCTCGCCGGTATCTTCCTCGTAGGCCTCGGCGTTGCGGCGACGGCGCAGCCAGATAAGCGCTCCTCCGCCTGCCAGCACCGCGATCAGGCCGCCCACAGGCGCGCCCCACACGTGAAGCTGTTCGGCGATGTCGGGCGGGAGGCCGCCGGTGGCCGGCTGGGCCGGCGCAGGAGCCGGGGCTGCAGGCGCGGGCGTCGGAGCCGCCACTGCGGCATGGGCCGCAGGCGGGGCGCCGTCGAGCTGGGCGACCTTTTCCTTCAGCATCGCCTGGTATTCCTCCAGGCGCTTGATCTTCTCGTTGACCTCGAGCTGCGCGGCGATCCGGTCGTCGATCTCGGTGAGGGTGCGCTGCTCCTGGCGTAGCTGCTGGCGGGCGCCGTCCGATTCGTCTTCTGAGGGCGGGTTGAGCAGGGCGAGGCTCATGCGCAGCGGCACGAGGCCGGCCTCGGCGCCGCTGCCCAGGATCAGGCGGTCGTGGCGGGGCGGTTCGGTGCGGCGGGCCGCGGCGGCTTCGCGCCGGGATGCCTTGGGCGTCTTCGTTACGGGGGCGGTCGCGTCGGCGGGCTGGCTGCCGCGGGCCGGGCCGGTGCCTTCGGCAGCAGGGGCAACTGCCGCACGCGGCGGGCGGGGCGGTCTGGCCTGGACGGGCGGGCGCGGGGCGATGTCTTCGACCGGCGCGGCAACCGGCAGGTTGGGCGACGTGCCGGCACCGACGCGCAGGACCGGCGGCTGAAGCAAGATCGGGTAGTCGCGGCGGACATCGCCACCGCAATTGACCAGCAGGCCGAGCATCGCGATCGGATGATTCACCGGATCGCGGGTGGTGACGATCAGGCGGTCGCCGGAAAGGCGCACGCGCGCGTCGTAGATCCAGGGGATGTCGTCGTTGCCGGCGTTGTTGCCGACCCGCTTGAAGCAGGTGGCGTCGAATTCCTCACCGGCTGCACGCACCAGACGGACTTCGGCCCGCAGCGGCTCTCCCAGCGCGGACCGGGTGACCAGATCCCCAAGTCCGACCGCTCCTGCTGTTGGAGCACCTAGGGGAATGAGGGTTGCTACGAGCAGGGATAGTGACTTGCGCGCGCTGTTCATCAAAACGTTGGTCGTGGTCCGGCAAGCAGAAGCCTGGTGGGTTGAGCGGTGGTGCGCGCAGAGCAGGCACCTTCGCCAAAGCTACAGTATTCTAAAGAAGTTTGTCGGCCGTAGCGGGCCGTTGTCGGCCTGTCGGGGGGCTCAATTGTGACGTGTGGTACCCCGAACGGCATTTTTTACGAGTTTTTTAGCCTTTTCTGCTTTTTTATTGCCATGCCCCTGCCTGACCCGAAATCGCCGCGTACCCGGGCCCACCATCGACGCATCGATGTCGAGGGATTCGTGCGCGACGACGGCCTGTTCGATCTGGATGCCCGCCTCACCGATCTGAAGGATATTGATTACCCTTTGTCGTCGGGCCTCCGCAAGCGTGGCGACCCCGTCCACGACCTGTTCATCCGCGTGACCATCGACCCCCAGTTCAACATCGTCGATGTGCAAGCGTGCTCCGACTGGGTGCCATACCCCGGCGCCTGCGACACCATCGGCCCCGCCTACCGCCAGCTGATCGGGCTCAATCTGGTGCAGGGTTTCCGGCGCACGGTGGGCGAGATGTTCGCCGACGTCCGCGGCTGCTCCCACCTCACCGAGCTGCTCCTGTCGCTGCCCACCGCCGCCATCCAGACCTTCGCCACCTTCCGTCGCGACAACGACGAGGAGGTCGAAAAGCCCTTTCAGCTCGATCGCTGTCACGCCCTCGAAACCACCACCGACACCGTGCTGCGCTACTACCCCCGCTGGTATCGCGGCGGCGATGCTGGCTAGGGGTCGGGAAAACCGCAGTTGCGCTGCAGCGTGAAATCGGTCGCGCCGCTGGTTTCGTATATAATCAATTGATCCGTAATCCGGGGCGCCTGCGGCAAACGTCGTCTGCCCCCGGGGCTGGATCGCCTTTCGAGTGGCCGGGCCAGCTGGCCTGACGCGCGAGAGGGAAAAGCGGTGTCTGCGTTGGACGAGGGAGAACGGCGCAGGTATCGCGGGGTGCGTCAGCACTCCGAAGAGTCCCATCAACCAAGCGTAAGCGGCCTTTTCAGGCCAAGACTTCGATCGAAGGGCAACCATGAAAATTCATGAATATCAGGGCAAGCAAATCCTGAAGAAGTTCGGCGTCACGGTTCCGCGCGGTATCCACTGCACGACCGTCGACGACGCGGTCAAGGCAGCGGAAACCCTGGGTGGCAAGGTTTGGGTCGTGAAGGCCCAGATCCACGCCGGCGGACGCGGCAAGGGCGGTGGCGTGAAAGTCGCCAAGTCTCTTGACGAAGTGCGTCAGTACGCCAGCCAGATCCTCGGCATGCAGCTCATCACCCACCAGACCGGCCCCGAAGGCCAGAAGGTGCGTAACCTGCTGATCGAGGAAGGTGCCGACATCAAGCACGAGTACTACGTCGCCGCGCTGACCGACCGTGCCACCCAGTCCGTTGCCATGATGGCTTCGTACGAAGGCGGTATGGACATCGAGGAAGTTGCTCACAAGACCCCGGAAAAGATCGTCAAGGTCTTCATCAACCCGCTGGTCGGCCTGACCGACGAGCAGGCGCTCACCCTGGCCAAGGGCATGGGCATGAACGAGGCCTCCATCCCGCAGTGTGTCGACACGCTCAAGAAGCTGTACACCTGCTACATGGAAACCGACGCTTCGCTGGCGGAAATCAACCCGCTGATCCACGAAGGCGACGGCACCGTCAAGGCGCTCGACGCCAAGTTCAACTTCGACTCCAACGCCCTCTATCGCCAGCAGGAAATCGTCGCGATGCGCGACCTGGACGAAGAAGACGCGGACGAAATCGAAGCCTCGAAGTTTGATCTGGCCTACATCTCCCTGGACGGCAACATCGGCTGTCTGGTGAACGGTGCCGGTCTGGCGATGGCTACCATGGACACCATCAAGCTGTTCGGTGCCGAGCCGGCCAACTTCCTCGACGTGGGCGGCGGCGCCACCACCGAGAAGGTGACCGAAGCCTTCAAGATCATGCTCAAGAACCCCAAGGTCAAGGGCATTCTCGTCAACATCTTCGGCGGCATCATGCGCTGCGACACCATCGCCACCGGCGTGGTCACCGCTGCCCGTGAAGTGCACCTGTCGGTTCCGCTGGTCGTCCGCATGAAGGGCACCAACGAAGACATCGGCAAGCAGATCCTGCGTGATTCGGGTCTCCCGATCATCGCTGCCGACACCATGGCCGAAGCGGCCCAGAAGATCGTCGACGCGGTCAAGTAAGGAGATTCCGAATGTCCATTCTGATCAACAAAGACACCAAGGTCATCACCCAGGGCATCACCGGCAAGACCGGTCAGTTCCATACCGAGAAGTGCATCGAGTACGCGAACGGCAAGAACTGCTTCGTCGCCGGCGTGAACCCGAAGAAGGCTGGCGAGAAGATCCTCGACGTGCCCATCTACGGTTCCGTCAAGGAAGCTGCCGCTGAAACCGGTGCCACCGTCTCCGTGATCTACGTGCCGCCCGCTGGCGCCGCTGCCGCCATCTGGGAAGCCGTTGAAGCCGACCTCGACCTGGCCATCTGCATCACCGAAGGCATCCCCGTCCGGGACATGCTGGAAGTGCGCAACAAGATGAAGGCCAAGGAAGCCGCCGGCGGCAAGAAGACCCTGCTGCTGGGTCCGAACTGCCCGGGTCTCATCACCCCCGATGAAATCAAGATCGGCATCATGCCGGGCCACATCCACCGCAAGGGTCGCATCGGCGTGGTTTCCCGCTCCGGCACCCTGACCTACGAAGCTGTTGCCCAGCTGACCGAAATCGGTCTGGGCCAGTCTTCCGCCGTCGGTATCGGTGGTGACCCGATCAACGGTCTGAAGCACATCGACGTGATGCGCATGTTCAACGACGATCCCGACACCGACGCCGTCATCATGATCGGCGAAATCGGCGGTCCGGACGAAGCTGAAGCCGCCATGTGGTGCAAGGCCAACATGAAGAAGCCGATCGTCGGCTTCATCGCCGGTGTGACTGCCCCCGCGGGCAAGCGCATGGGCCATGCTGGCGCACTGATCTCCGGCGGCGCCGACACCGCTGATGCCAAGCTCGCCATCATGGAAGAGTGCGGCTTCAAGGTGACGCGCAACCCGTCCGAGATGGGCAAGCTGCTGAAGGCCATGCTGTAACCCGGCCTGTGCCTTACAAGAACCGCGCCCGAGGCTTCACCGCCCGGGCGCGGTTTTTATTTTGTCCTGCGTTCTCGCGCACCGTGCCGGTGGCGCTAGAATCCGAGCGCCCCTTCATTATTCCGATCACGTAATCGACGCGATGTGCCGGTTTCCTGAACACTTTCTCCTGGCGGGCGTCTTTCCGCCGGCGTCGCCGCGATGAGCGATTCGAGTCCTCAATGGCGGATGGCCCTCGAGTCCCATGTCGGGCAGGTCCGCGCACGCAACGAAGACTACGTCTTCTGTGACGAGCATCGGGGCATTGTCGCCCTGGCCGATGGCATGGGCGGCCATGCGGGCGGCGGTGTTGCGGCGCGGCTCGCGGTCGATGCGTGGGTCGAGCGGATCGCTGCGTGTGGTGACGAACCGGTCGTGGAGCGGGATCTGCTGGTGGCCGTGGCCGATGCCAATCGCGCCGTGTTCTCGGCCGCCTCGGGTGATCCGGCCCTCCGCGGAATGGGCACGACCCTCGTTGCCGGGTGCTTCCGTCGCGACGGGATGCTGGTCGCCTGCAATGTGGGCGATTCCCGGCTCTATCGCCTGCGTGGCGATGTGCTGACCTGCCTCACCCGTGACCACAGCGTGTTGCGGGAGCAGTGGGAGGCGGGCATGATTGAATCCGAGTCAAGCGCCCCGATCGGCTTGAAGGGGCTGCTTACCCGGGCGGTGGGCGTCTCGGCGAATGTGGTTCCGGATGTGACAATTTCCACGCTTTTGCCGGGGGACGTCTATCTTCTTTGCTCGGATGGGCTTACAGAGATGCTTCCCGATGCCGATATTGCCCACGTGCTCGGCGCGCTGGGGGGAAACCCCCAGCTGGCTGCAGCGCATCTGGTTGATCTGGCAAACGATCGGGGCGGGATGGATAATATATCGGCTGTCATTGTGTCGTCGTGCGAGTCAGGACGGCTCGGAGCCGAGCTTGATTAAGCTGGATTGAGATAGGAAGAGTGATGCCCAGGTTGATATTGAGCATGGATGGTCTGGTGCTGAAGGAGATGGTGCTCGAGAAGGAGCGCACCACCATTGGTCGCAAGCCGCACAACGATATCCAGATCGACAATCTGGCGATCAGTGGCGACCACGCTGCGATCGTGACCATCCTGAACGATGCCTTCCTCGAGGACATGAACAGCACGAACGGCACCTACGTGAACGGTCAGCCGGTCAAGAAGCATGTTCTGAAGAACAATGATGTGATCGAACTGGGGAAGTATCGCCTCAAGTATCTGTCCGATGGCGGTGGTTCGCCGTCCGAGCAGGACGAAGCCATGTCCTTCGCCCAGGTTGCGGTCGAAACGGACAGCGGCCTGTCGGGCGCGGAAGCCGCGGCGATCGTCACATCGACGGGTGCTTCGGCCCCGCCGCCGGTGGCCGCCCTCGGCATGATCCAGATCCTCAGCGGCGCCCATGCGGGCCGCACGCTCGAGCTTTCCAAGTCGCTCACCACGCTCGGCAAGCCCGGGCTGCAGGTGGCGGTGATCACCCGGCGGCCCCACGGCTACTTCATCACCCACGTCGAAGGCACGGTGTTTCCTGTGGTCAATGGGCGCTCCCTGGATGCCCAGGCCCATCGTCTGAGCGACCACGACATCATCGAAATCGCGGGCGTGAAGATGGAGTTTTTCTCGCAGGCGACGTCCCAGTAAGCTGCACGAGGGACGAACGTGATTTTTCTGGCGGCCGATGTCCTGACGGAATCGTATTCTGATGCGCTGGCATCCGATTCGTGTCGGTTGCATTTGGCAGACCAACAACCGCACTTGCGGAGTTCCACGAGAATAAGATGAAGGTGCGGGTTCTGGGGTGCAGTGGCGGTATCGGCGGGCGCGATCAGCGCACGACGGCCCTGCTCGTGGACGATGATGTCCTCATCGATGCGGGAACCGGGGTCGGTGATCTCGAGTTCGACGAGTTGCTGCGCATTGACCACGTCTTCGTCACCCATGCGCACCTGGATCACATCGCGATGATCCCGCTGCTGGTCGATACGGTGGGCGAAGCCCGTTCGATGCCGATCGTCGTGCATGGCTCGCCTGAAACCCTCCGCATCCTGCGTTCGCACATCTTCAACTGGTTGATCTGGCCCGATTTCTCGTCGATCCCGGATCGGGGCAACCCGTTCCTGCGATTTCAGGAAATGCACATCGGCGAGAGCGCCAACATCGGCGGCGGCCGCAGGATGACCGCGCTGCCGGCGCTGCACACGGTACCGGCGGTGGCCTATCAGGTGTCCTGCGATACCGGCAGTCTGGTGTTCTCGGGCGACACCACGTATTCCGAGCCGCTGATCGCCGCCATCAACGACATTCCCGATCTGCGCTACCTGCTGGTCGAGACGGCGTTTCCCGACGCCCTCCACGATCTGGCCATTGCCTCGCGGCACTTGTGCCCGAGTCTGCTGGCGCTGTTCCTCGACCGGATCAAGGTTTCGCCGGAGGTGTGGATTACGCACCTCAAGCCGAGTCGGGCCCAGATCACCGTCGACGAGATCGGCAACTATCGCGGGCGTTTTCAGCCAAAGGCGCTCTACAACGGACTCGAGTTCATCATCTAGCCATTCATTCGGGCTAAAGTTGACGCGCCTGTGCGCCGTAGTACCGGCATCCACGCATGGGCGGCAACCTCGATCGGTTCGTGTTTCCAGATATGACGAAATCCACTAGCAGCACACCTGCCCCGCGCGGCATCGCGGGCGACGTCGCAAGCCGGCTGGCCTTTTTCAAGGGCCTGCAGGCGGTGACCAACCGCGTGCACGCAACGGAGAACATCGACGAGATCATCTTCGAGCTGTCGGCCGACATCTGCGCGTTGTTCGCCGCCGACCGGCTGACGATCTACGTGGTCGACGAAAGCCGGACGACCATCTCGTCGCGGGTCAAGACCGGCCTGCACAGCATCCGCACCATCCGCCTGCCCATCGCCGAGAACAGCGTGGCGGGCTACGTGGCCCTCACCGGCCAGATGCTCAACATCCACGACGCCTACGACGAGCGGGAGCTGAAGAAGATCTCCGCGCGGATGGAGTTCCGCCGCGAGGTGGATGAGCGCACCGGCTACCGCTGCCACCAGATGCTCGTGGCGCCCATCGCCAACCCGGACGACGGCGAGGTGCTGGGGGTCATCCAGCTCATCAACAGTCGTAACAGCGAGGTGTTTTCGGCGATTGCCGAGGAGGGCATTCAGGGCCTCGGGCAGACGCTGGCGATCGCCTTTGCCCAGCGCCGCCATTCCCTGATCCAGCCCAAGTCGAAGTACGAGGGACTGGTGAATGACGCCAAGCTCACCGCCGCCGAGCTTGAGGCCGCCACCAGCGCCGCCCGCGAGCGCGGCGTGCTCCTTGAAGAGCTGCTGATTGCCGACTACCACCTCAAGCCGGCGGACATTGGCGGTGCGATCTCGCGCTTCTTCGGCGTGCCCTACGAGCCTTTCCGGCCGGACCGGGTCAAGCCGCTCGATCTGCTGCGCAACCTGAAGCGCGATTACATCCAGCAGGCCCAGTGGGTGCCCCTCGAGGAAAACCCCGAAGGCATGTTGATCCTCGTTACCGACCCCGAGCAGGCCATTGCCTCGCGGATGGTGCAGAACGTCTTCCCCAAGGCCCATCCGGTCTATCTGGTCACCACCCACGTCGAGTTCCTCCAGACCGTCGAGCAATTCTTCGGCGCCTCCAACGATGACTCGTCGGTCACCGAGCTGCTGTCCGATCTCTACGACGACGACGGTGACGGCATCTCGACGGCCGAAGATGTCTCCGCCGCCGCCGACAACGAGCTCGTCAAGCTGGTCAATCGGATCATCATCGACGCCCACCGGCAGGGCGCCTCCGACATCCACATCGAACCGCGCCCCGGCAAGGAGAAGACCCAGATCCGCTTCCGCAAGGACGGCTCGCTGGTGCCCTACATCGAAGTGCCGTCCAGCTACCGCAGCCCGATCGTCACCCGCATCAAGATCATGTGCGATCTCGACATCTCGGAGCGGCGCAAGCCCCAGGATGGCAAGATCAAGTTCCGCCGCTTCGGCCCGCTGGACATCGAGCTGCGGGTTGCCACGGTGCCCACCACCGGCGGCATGGAAGACGTGGTGATGCGTCTGCTCGCCAACAGCGAGCCGCTGCCCCTCGAGCAGCTCGGGCTGCTCGAGAACAACTTCCAGCGCCTCAAGCAGACCATCGCCAAGCCCTACGGCATCTTCTTCGTGTGCGGCCCGACCGGCTCGGGCAAGACAACCACGCTGCACTCCATCCTGGGTTCGATCAACACCCCGGACACCAAGATCTGGACCGCCGAGGATCCGGTCGAAATCACCCAGAAGGGCCTGCGCCAGGTGCAGGTCAACCGCAAGGCCGGGCTGGATTTCCCCACCGTGATGCGCTCCTTCCTGCGGGCTGATCCGGACGTGATCATGGTCGGCGAAATGCGCGACAAGGAAACCGTGTCGATCGGCCTCGAAGCCTCGCTCACCGGCCACCTGGTGTTCAGCACCCTGCACACCAACAGCGCGCCCGAATCCATCGTGCGTCTGCTCGACATGGGGATGGACCCGTTCAACTTTGCCGACGCGCTGCTCGGCGTGCTGGCCCAGCGGCTGGCCAAGCGCCTGTGCAGCAAGTGCAAGAAGGCCTACCACCCGGACGAAGGCGAGATCCGTCACCTCCTCGACGAATACTGCGAGGACCTGCACAACACCCCTATCTTCAAGGAAGACCCGGACAAGGCGCGCGAAGCCGTGCTGAAGGGCTGGCGCGAGCGCTACGGCGACAAGGATGGCCGCTTCACGCTCTACGCGCCGGTGGGGTGCGACAGCTGCACCGGCGGCTATCGCGGCCGGCTCGGCCTGCACGAACTGATGATCGGCACCGACCGGGTGAAGGAACTCATCCAGGAGCGCGCGCGGGTCGCCAACCTGCTGTCGGTGGCGCTGGAAGAGGGGATGCGTACCCTGCGTCAGGACGGCATCGAAAAGGTGATGGCCGGGCTCACCGACCTCAAGCAGGTCCGCAAGGTCTGCATCCGCTGACCCTGCGGACGGCGCGGATTCAGTCGAGCCGCGCCAGCTTGGATTTGGCCATCGGCGGGTTGCGCGCGAAGTAACGCCGCAGGCCGCGCACGATGGCTTCGGCCATGCGCTCCTGGTAGGCCTCGTCGTTCAGGCGGGCTTCTTCTTCCGGATTCGAGATGAAGGCCGTCTCGACCAGGATGGACGGGATGTCCGGCGCCTTCAGCACCGCAAAGCTGGCTTGTTCGACCTCGCCCTTGTGCAGGCGATTGATGTTGCCCAGCTCGCCCAGCACCGCCTTGCCCACCTTCAGGCTGTCGTTGATCGCCGCGGTCTGCGACAGATCGAGGAGGGTGCGCGCCAGGTGGCTGTCCTTCACCCCGATGTTCACCCCGCCGATCAGGTCGGCCGCGTTTTCCTTCTGGGCCAGCAGGCGGGCGGCAGTGCTCGATGCGCCTTTCTCGGACAGTACGAACACCGAGCTGCCCCGCGCCGTCGGGCTGATGAAGGCATCGGCGTGGATTGATACGAACAGGTCGGCCTGCACCCGGCGAGCCTTGGCCACGCGCTGTTGCAGCGGCACGAAGTAATCAGCATCGCGGGTGAGCATCGCCCGCATGTTGGGCTGGGCGTCGATGCGCGCCTTCAGGCGGCGGGCGACGGCCAGGGTGACGTGCTTTTCAAAGCTGCCGGCTGCGCCTACCGCGCCCGGGTCTTCGCCGCCGTGGCCAGGGTCGATGGCGACGGTGATCAGGCGGCTGACGGTGTCGTCGTCGTCCGCGCGGCGAGGCTCTTCGGCCGGCGGCGCCTCACGGCGCGGCGGGGGCTCGGCGGGCTTGCCACGGGGCGCTTCGGCGGTCTTGCGGGGTTTGTCGTCGTTGCGATGGGGCGGCGTGGCGCCACCGGCGGCGGCCTCTTCCGGAGAGATCTTCTCGAGCAGGGCGAGGAGCGGATCGACTGGCTCGGTGGGGTAGAGATCCAGCACCAGCCGGTGGCCGTACTCGCCGACCGGACGCAGGGTGAACACCTGCGGGCTGACCTCGGCCTTGAGCTCGATGACCAGCCGGACCACGCCCGGGCGGTTGCGCCCGGCGCGGATGAGCTGGATGTACGGATCCTGACCGGTGATCTTGGTGGGCAGCGACTGGAGCACTTCGTTCAGCTCGACGCCTTCCAGGTCGACCACCAGGCGTTCCGGGTTGTGCACCGACTGGTGGGTGAACACCAGGGGTTCGCGGCTTTCGAGGGTGATCCGGGTGTAATCCTTGGCGGGCCACACGCGCACGGCCAGCACGGAAGTCTGGGCGGCCTGGCCGCTGCGGCTCACCAGCAGCAGGAGTGCCGCGCTGGTCGAACCGATGAAGCGCCGGCGGCTCAGCAGGCCGACGGGTTCTGCGATGGGCTTGCCGGCGTGGCGACGAATTTTTCGAGACATCTGCGACCCTCCGTGCTCAGCGCGCGCAGCGCAAGCTGGCGCCCGCCGTCTGCTGCAAGCTGCAGTTCGACTTCGAGATCTGCCGCGCAGAGATAGGGGTGGGCGCGGTCAGGCCACTCGACGAGACGGATGCCGTCGCCCTCGAAATACTCGTCCAGGCCGGCTTCAAGAAACTCATCTGCATGGGTGAAGCGATAAAAATCAAAGTGATATACGGTTATTCTAGAATCTTTATAAGGTTCGACCAAGGTATACGTTGGACTTTTGACTTTTCCGGTGAATCCCAGCCCCCGCAGCAGGCCACGGGTGAGGGTTGTCTTGCCCGCGCCCAGGTCGCCACGCAGGTAGATGGTCAGCCGTGAGGGCAGGGCGCCGGCCAGGCGTTCGCCGGCTGCAAGCGTCGCGCTTTCGTCCGGCAGGTGCAGGCTGGGCGACGGGTCGTTATCATGTTCGTGATGAGCGTGGAGCACGACATTCTTCCTGGTGGGCATGGGGATCTGGCAGGTCTCGCGGCACGCATCAAGGCGTGGGGGCGGGAGCTCGGGTTCGACGCGGTGGGTATTTCCGACACCGGGCTGGCCGAAGCGGAAAGCGGCCTCGCGGCCTGGCTGGCCGCCGGCTTTCACGGGCAGATGGATTATATGGAGAAACACGGGACGAAGCGCTCCCGTCCGGCCGAACTGCTGCCGGGCACCTGCCGGGTGATCTCGGCGCGCATGTCCTACCTGCCCGACGCCGCTGCCGCCGAGGCGGTGCTCGACCAGCCGGGCAAGGCCTACATTTCACGCTACGCCCTCGGGCGCGATTACCACAAGGTGCTGCGCGCCCGCCTGCAGCGGCTCGCCGACCGCATCACCGCAGAAGCGCCCAACGCCCATCGGGTGTTCGTGGATTCGGCGCCGGTGATGGAGGTGGCCCTGGCCGGCAAGGCAGGGCTCGGCTGGCGTGGCAAACACAGCCTGCTGCTGTCGCGGGAGGCGGGATCGTTCTTCTTTCTTGGCGAGATCTACATCGACCTGCCGCTTCCGGTGGATGGGTCGGTGGAAGGCCATTGTGGCACCTGCTCGGCGTGCATCTCGGCCTGCCCGACCGGGGCGATCGTCGCGCCCTACAAGGTGGACGCCCGGCGCTGTATTTCGTACCTCACCATCGAACTGCACGGAAGCATCCCGGAGGCGCTCCGCAGTTTGATCGGCAACCGAATCTACGGGTGCGATGACTGTCAGCTGGTTTGCCCCTGGAACCGCTTCGCCCGCCCGACCACCGAGGCCGACTTCGTTCCTCGTCACGGGCTCGACTCGGCGACGCTGGTGGAGCTCTTCGGTTGGGACGAAAAACAGTTCGCCGAGCGCCTGGCCGGCAGTCCGATTTACCGGATCGGCCACGAGCGCTGGTTGCGCAATATTGCGGTTGCGATGGGGAACAGCACCGCAACGCCAGGACTTATCGCCGCGCTCAAGGCGCGACAGGACGATTCTTCGGCGATCGTCAGGGAGCATGTCACATGGGCGCTACTAAGACACGGTGTTCCAGGTGCCTTAGGCACGGTATAGTACGCGGCGATGTTTCGAAAACCCTCTCCCAAACCTGCCGAAGACGCGCGCGCGCCACAGACTCTGGCTGAAGTGACCGCCATGGAGTCGTGGAGGTTCGATCCGCTGTGCATCGCGGAGGATGGACCGACTGTCAATGCCGCCAGCGAGCGGCAGGACAAGTTCCGCATCAAGATGCTGATGCGGGACGGCGAACGGCGCCGGGAGACGGACCTGCTGATCCAGAAGCGCTACGCCTGGCGCGGCTATGGTCAGGTGGGCGTGGCGGACGAACCCAACCAGCTCACCATGAACGCCGAGCTCTTCGGCCGCGTTTACGCCACGGTGACGGTGAACGTCGATTCCCCCGCCGGTCTCGCCCTCGATGCCACCTACGGCGCCGAAGCCGCCCGCCTGCGCTCCCAGGGCGCCAAGCTGTGCGAGTTCGGGCGTTTTGCGATCGACCCGTCGGCGCGTTCCAAGCGCCTCATCATTTCGCTGGTGCACCTGCTCTATATCTACGCCCACCGCGTGAAGGGCTGCACCGACATCCTCATCGAGATCAATCCGCGTCACCGGGCCTTCTACGAGCGCTTGCTCGAGTTTGAGCAGATTGGTGCCGAACGCACCTGCGAACGCGTCAATGCGCCCGCCATCCTGATGCACATCTCCTGCGCCAAGATCGAGCGGCGCCTGAACGAGATCGGCGGCAAATGGCGTGAACTGCCGGACGAAAAGTCCGCCTACAAGTTCGCCCTCAGCGCCGAGGAAGAAGAAGAGCTGGTCGCCCGTCTCGGCTACTAGCCCCGCGCTGCTGCGCCGAGTGGCGTAGAATCCGGCTTCCCCGTTTTCCCTTCCGATCATGTCTGATATTGGCAAGCTGCCGATCGGGGTCTTCGACTCCGGCGTAGGCGGTCTCACCGTCGTGCGCGCGCTGATGGAGCGCCTTCCGCTCGAGAACATCGTCTATTTCGGCGATACCGCCCGGGTGCCCTACGGCGTCAAGTCGGTGGCGACCATCGAGCACTTCACCGGCCAGATCACCGATTACCTCCTCGACCAGGGCGTGAAGATGCTCATCATCGCCTGCAACACCATGGCGGCGGTGGCGGCCCATGTGGTCAAGGAGAAGGCCGGCAGCATCCCGGTGCTGGACGTGATCGAGGCTGGCGCCCGGGCCGCGGTGGCCGAATCCACCTCCCGTGCCATCGGCGTGATCGGCACCCCCACCACCATCAACAGCAACGCCTATGCCCGCCGGATGCACGCCCTTGATCCGAACGTGAGGGTGTATTCCCAGGCCTGCCCGCTGTTCGTGCCGCTGGTCGAGGAAGGCTGGCTGGAGCACGAGGTGACCCGCCTCACCGCCCAGGAATACCTGCGCCCGGTGCTGGTGGAAAACGTCGATACGCTGGTGCTCGGCTGCACCCACTACCCGCTCATCAAGCCGCTGCTGCAGGATGTGGTCGGCCCCAATGTGCGGCTGGTGGATTCGGCGATCACCGTCGCCGAGCAGGCCGCCCAGAAGCTTGCCGAACTTGGCATCTCCAACGACGGCGAATCCCTCTCCACCTACCGCTACACCGTCACGGACATCCCGCTGCGCTTCCAGACCATCGGCGAGCGCTTCCTCGGGCGATCGCTCGGTCAGGTCGACAAGGTCGACTGGTAAACAAAAAACGGCTGCCCCGATCGGCAGCCGTTTTTGTTTGCAGCGGAGCGCCGATCAGGCGTTCTTGCGCTTCTGCCACAGCACGTCGCCGCGGCCGCCGGCGCGGTTGAGCACGCGGCCGAGCACGAAGAGCAGGTCCGACAGGCGGTTGAGGTACTGGCGCGGCGCGTCATTCACCGCCTCTTCCTGGCCGAGCGCAACAATCATCCGCTCCGCGCGCCGGCAGATGGTGCGCGCCTGGTGGGACAGCGCCGCGGCACGGGTGCCGCCGGGCAGGATGAAGTCCTTCAGCGGTTCCAGGTCGTCGTTGAAGCGATCCAGCTCGTCTTCCAGGTACTGGACCTGCTTGGCGGTGATCATCTCCATGCCCGGGATGCACACCTCGCCGCCCAGATCGAACAGGTCGTGCTGCACGTTGGTGAGCAGGCCGCGCACGTCATCGGGCAGCTCCTCGCACAGCAGGATGCCGATGGCGGCGTTCACTTCATCCACCTCGCCCAGGGTGTGGATGCGCAGGCTGTTCTTGGAAACCCGGTTGCCGTTGCCCAGGCCGGTGGTGCCGGCGTCGCCGGTTCGGGTGTAGATCTTGGAAAGTCGGTGGCCCATTGCTGTCTCCCTCGTTCAAGGTGTTTGTCTGTTATTGAACGGCGGATTATAGCCATCAGGGGCCGGCAGGGTTGGATGCTACAATTTCAGGCTTTGAAACTTGCGTTCCCCCGACCGTCGCCCGCGACGCCACCCGGAGACCCCACGCCGATGAAAAGCGCCGAAATCCGCCAGAAGTTCCTCGAATTCTTCGCCTCCAAGGGCCACCAGATCGTGGCCTCCAGTTCGCTGGTGCCCCACGAGGACCCGACCCTGCTGTTCACCAACGCGGGCATGAACCAGTTCAAGGACGTCTTCCTCGGCTTCGACAAGCGCCCCTACACCCGCGCCACCACCTCGCAGAAATGCGTGCGTGCCGGCGGCAAGCACAACGACCTGGAAAACGTCGGCTACACCGCCCGCCACCACACCTTCTTCGAGATGCTGGGCAACTTCAGCTTCGGGGACTACTTCAAGCGCGACGCGATCCACTACGCGTGGGAACTGCTCACGGTCGTCTTCAAGCTGCCCAAGGACAAGCTCACCGTCACCGTGTATGCCGAGGACGACGAGGCCTACGACATCTGGACCAAGGAGATCGGCGTGCCGGCGGAGCGCGTCATCCGCATCGGCGACAACAAGGGCGCCCGCTACGCCTCCGACAACTTCTGGATGATGGGCGATACCGGTCCCTGCGGCCCGTGCACCGAAATCTTCTACGACCACGGCGAGCACATCTGGGGCGGCCCCCCGGGTTCCCCCGAAGAAGACGGCGACCGCTTCATCGAGATCTGGAACAACGTGTTCATGCAGTTCAACCGCGACGAGGCCGGCGTGATGCATCCGCTGCCCAAGCCGTCAGTGGACACCGGCATGGGCCTCGAGCGCATCTCGGCCGTGCTCCAGCACGTGCATGCCAACTACGAGATCGACCTGTTCCAGGTGCTCATCAAGGCTGCCGCCCGTGAGACCTCCGACGCCGACATGGACAGCCCGTCCCTCAAGGTGCTGGCTGACCACATCCGCGCCTGTTCCTTCCTGATCGCCGACGGCGTGATCCCCGGCAACGAAGGCCGCGGCTACGTGCTGCGCCGCATCATCCGCCGCGCCATCCGCCACGGCTACAAGCTGGGCGCCCGCGCCGCCTTCTTCCACAAGATGGTGCCGGATCTGGTGGCCGAGATGGGCGAGGCCTACCCCGAACTCAAGGCCGGCCAGCAGCGCGTCACCGACATCCTCAAGCAAGAGGAAGACCGCTTCTTCGCCACCATCGAGCAAGGCATGGAAATATTGGAGAAGGCCATTGGAGTGGACCTCCTCGTTCAAGAGTTGGAGCAACAAGGCGCAGGTGGTCTTGTTGTGGGTCCGCTCAAGACACCCGTCGAGAATGTTGGTGAGCATTGGTTATTTTCACTTCGTGAAACTGCCGGGAGCTTCCAGCGCTATGACTTCTTCGATTTGGGGCGTTTTAATAAGAGCTTCGAGTCGATCAAGAACTCTCTGCTGGGGCTGATGAAGTTGCGCCCTGAGGATAGTCATGCCAAAGGGTCTCGTTTCGACTCGGTTGTGTTTGTGCGTCTGAGCGATAAAGATGCGCTTGATGCGGTTGAGGTAAAGCGTTGGCTTGAAGCTGAATTGCCGGGGAGATTCGACGTTCGAGTGTGGTCGCCCAGTGGATCCGTGTTCAACGGCGAGACCGCCTTCAAGCTCCACGACACCTTCGGCTTCCCGCTCGACCTCACCGCCGACGTGTGCCGCGAGCGCAACGTGACCGTCGACGGCGCCGCCTTCGACGCCGCCATGGCCCGGCAGAAGGAACAGGCCCGCGCCGCCGGCAAGTTCAAGATGGCCGCCAACCTCGAGTACGACGGCCCGGCCACCACCTTCCACGGCTACGACACTCTGGAGCACAAGGGCAACATCCTGGCGCTCTACAAGGATGGCGTGCCCGTCAATGAACTCGCCGAAGGCGACATGGGCGTGGTGGTGCTGGAAGACACCCCGTTCTACGCCGAATCCGGCGGCCAGGTGGGCGACCGGGGCGAGCTGCGCTCGGTGCACGGCATCTTCGCGGTGGAAGACACCCAGAAGATCCAGGCCACCGTGTTTGGCCATCATGGCGTGGTCACCACCGGCAAGCTCACTGTGGGCAACGGCGTGACCGCCAAGGTGGATCTGCAGGCCCGCGCCCGCACCGCCCGTCACCACTCCGCCACCCACCTGCTGCACAAGGCCCTGCGCGAAGTGCTCGGCGAGCACGTCCAGCAGAAGGGCTCGCAGGTCGACCCCGACAAGACCCGTTTCGACTTCGCCCACACCCAGCCGGTGACGGCCAAAGAGATCGCCCGCATCGAGCGCATCGCGAACGACGAGATCATCGCCAACGCCGCCACCGACGCCAGCGTGATGGACATCGAATCCGCCCAGAAGACCGGCGCGATGATGCTCTTCGGCGAGAAGTACGGCGATGAGGTGCGCGTGCTCACCATCGGCTCGTCGAAGGAACTCTGCGGCGGCACCCACGTGGCCCGCACCGGCGACATCGGCCTGTTCAAGATCACCCTCGAAGGCGGTGTGGCTGCCGGCGTGCGGCGGATCGAGGCGGTGTGCGGCGATGTGGCCGTCGGCCTCGTTCAGCGCGTGTTTGATGATTACGAAAACCTGTCTTTTGAGCTTGGTTTTGCATCTGTCGCGGGCTCTACCGCTACCGAGCAAGCTGCGAAGCTCAAGGCGAAGCTGCACGCGGCGGAGAAAGAAATCGCCCGCCTCAAGAGCAAGCTCGCCGCCAGCCAGGGCGACGATCTGGTCAATCAGGCCGCCGACGTGGCCGGCGCCAAGGTGCTCGCCGCGACGCTGGAAGGCGCCGACGTGGCGACCCTGCGCGAGACCCTCGACAAGCTGAAGGACAAGCTGAAGAGCGCCGCCGTGGTGCTGGCCAGCGTCAATGACGGCAAGGTGAGCCTGATCGCCGGCGTCACCGCCGATCTCACCGGCAAGGTCAAGGCTGGCGAGCTGGTCAACTTTGTGGCCCAACAGGTGGGCGGCAAGGGTGGCGGCCGCCCGGACATGGCCCAGGCCGGCGGTACCGATGCGGCGGCGCTGCCCGCGGCGCTGGATTCGGTGGTCGGCTGGGTGGCCGGCAAGCTGTAAGCTGCATCCCGCACAAAAACAAACCCGGCCTTGAGCCGGGTTTGTTTTTTGGGGCAGGGGGCGGTTCAGAACATCAGCCGCGAGGCATTCACGTCGAACGCCGCGGCTGGGGTGATCTCGGGCACGCTCTCGCCCCGCTCGAGGCGCTCGATGCGCTCCTTCTGGGCTGCGCAGGTCTTCTCGAGTTCGGCCACCCGCTTGTCCAGGTGCTTGATGCGCCACTGACGGCGGAGGGTGCCCGGCGTGGAGACCAGCGCGACGATCAGCCCGCCGATGGCAAGCGCCACCAGGAGCAGCACGCCCAGAGGGCCGGTGAAGGACGAGCCCAGCAGTGTGACCGTCACTTCGGTCGTGTTGGCGGTGGCGAAGATGACGCTGGCAATCGTGATCAGCATGCCGACCAGGGTGAGCAGTTGCATGGACTTCTCCTTGTTATTGGCGGACCAGGTCGATTCTAGTGCATTCCAAGCACAGCCCGCAGCCCAGGATGGGTATCGCTGGCTGTGCTGCCGGTTTCCCGTCGAGTAGCGCGAGCCCCTCGGCAAGTCACTCGTGGCTTCAATGAAGAACGCCCCGTGGCCGGTGAGGCCACGGGGCGTCGGTCTTGCTACCGGTCTGGCGCTTGGCGTGCGTCAGGCGGTCAGGCGCTCGGCCTGGGCAGTGCGAAAGGCGTCGAGCCGCTCGGCCTGCAGCTTGCGGGCCGCAGCCAGGTTCTTCTCCTTCACGTGGCCGAAGCCGCGGATCTCGTCCGGCACGTTGGCAAGGGCCACCGCCGCTGCGTGGTTGCTGGGCGAGAGCTTGGTGACGATCTCGTCGAGGGTCTTGATGTACTCGTCGATCAGGTCACGCTCGGTGCGACGCTCCTCGGTCTTGCCGAACAGGTCGAGCGCACCACCGCGCAGCTTCTTCAGCCCCGCCAGACGCTGGAAGGCCTTGAACATCCACTGACCGTATTGCTTCTTCAGCAGATGGCCGGTCTTCGGATCCTTGTCGGCCAGGAGCGGCGGGGCCAGGTTGTACTTCACCTCGTAGCCGTTGGGGAACTGCGCGTCGAGCTGGGCCAGGAAAGCCGGATCGGTGTGCAGGCGGGCGACTTCGTACTCGTCCTTGTAGGCCATCAGCTTGTACAGGTAGCGGGCGGCAGCCTCGGAGAGCGCGCTGCCCGGCAGTACGCGCTGTTCGGCGGCCACCACGCGCTTGATCACGTCGGCGTAGCGCCTGGCATAGGCTTCGTCCTGGAAGGCGATCAGCTCGGGCACGCGCACCTCGACCAGCCGCTTCACCTCGCCCTGGGCGCCGACCGAGTCAACGATCGCCCGGGCGGCGGCCGACAGCTGGGGCTGCGGGTTGAGGGTGAAGACCCCGGCGCCGGCCTGACGGGCAATCTCCGCTTCGACGAAGGCGCGATCGACCACCACCATGCGGCCCCAGCGGAAGGCGGCGAGGCTCTGCTCGACCCCCACGCCGGAGTTCTTGATGGCCTGCTCGATGGATTCGGCCTTCAGCGGAATGGTGCCCGCCTGGAAGGCCACGCCGACCATGAAGTTGTTGGTTGCCATCGCGTCGCCGAAGAGGCCCTCGGCCATCGCCTGGCCGTCCAGGAAGACGTTGTCGTCCTTGCGGCTGACGCGGTCGATGCCGGCGGTCAGCGCGGCCACGGCCGGGAACTGGTTGCGCCGGTTGGTGACCATCTGGCCGGTGGGCGTCTGGGTGGTGGAGACGATGGCGATGGTGCGGTTGGGGCCGCACTTGTCCAGGTTCTTCGGATCGGTCGCGTTGAGGATGTCGAAGCCCAGGTACAGGTCGGCACGCCCGTCGGAGATCTTGTTGGAACCCTGGAACGGCTTGTGGGTGATCTTGATGTCGGAGATCACCGCGCCGCCCTTCTGGGCGAGGCCGGTCTGGTCGAGGCCGATGACGTGCTTGCCTTCGAGGCGCGCGGCGTTGGCGAGGGTGGCCACGACGGTGACGGAACCCGTGCCGCCGATGCCCATCACGTGGATGCCCACGCCGATGGTGTCGTCGATCTTGTTGACCGGATCGGGCAGCGCGCGGTCGAGCACCGGGATGCGGCCTTTCTTCTTCTTGGGCGCGCCCTCCGAGGCCGGGGCCGGGTTGGGGGTGACGGTCAGGAAGGACGGGCAGAAGCCCTTCACGCAGGAGAAGTCCTTGTTGCACGACGACTGGTGGATGCGCGTCTTGCGACCGAACTCGGTCTGCACCGGCTCCACGCTCATGCAGTTGGATTTCTCGCCGCAGTCGCCGCAGCCTTCGCACACGCGCTCGTTGATGACGACCACCTCGGCCGGCTCTTCGGCCTTGCCACGGCTGCGGGCGCGACGCAGCTCGGCGGCGCATTCCTGGTCGTGGATCAGCACGGTGGTGCCGGGGGTGGAGGCGAGCTCGCGCTGGGCTTCGTCGAGGCGGTCGCGGTGCCACACTTCGGTGTGGCCGGCCAGCGACACGCCGGAATACTTGCCCGGCTCGTCGGTGGTCACGATGACCCGGCGCACGCCGTTGGCGAGCAGGTCCGAGACCATGTTGGCCACCGGGTTGGCGCCCTGGATGGCCTGGCCGCCGGTCATCGAGGTGTGGGCATTGACCAGCAGCTTGAAGGTGATGTTCACCCCGGCCGAGGCGGCGTAGCGGATCGCCAGGCTGCCCGAGTGGGCGTAGGTGCCATCGCCCATGTTCTGGAAGATGTGCTCGGTGCCGGTGAAGGGCGCCATGCCGATCCACTGGGCGCCTTCGGCCCCCATGTGGGTGCCCATCACCACGTTGCGGTTCATCCACATGGCCATGGTGTGGCAGCCGATGCCGGCCGACACGATGGTGCCTTCCGGCGCCACGGTGGAGCTGTTGTGGGGGCAGCCCGAGCAGTACCAGGCGGTGCGGGCGGTGGTCGGCAGCTTGGTGCGCGCGTGGATCTCGTCGAGGCGCTTGAGCCAGGCTTCGGCGGATTCGATGCGCGTCTTGCGGCCCAGACGCTTGAGCAGCGCCCGCACGATCACGTCGGATTCGAACTCGCCGTAGTGGGGCAGCAGCTCCTTCTCTTCCTCGTCGAACTTGCCGACGATGCGCGGCGCGTTGGCGCGGCCGTACAGCACCTGCTTGGCGAACATCTCGAGGAAGGGACGCTTCTCTTCGATCACGAAGATCTCTTCGAGGCCTTCGGCAAACTCGCGGACGATGGTTGGTTCCATCGGGAACAGCATGCCCATCTTGAGCACTCGGATGCCGTAGCGGCGCAGCGCGGCGTCGTCCAGGCCCATCTCGAGGAAGGCCTGCATCAGGTCGTTGTAGGTCTTGCCGGCGGTAATGATCCCGAGCCACGCGTCCGGGTTGGGGATCACGATGTTGTTCAGGTTGTTGGCGCGGGCGTAGCGCTTCACCACTTCCAGGCGGCGGGTGTAGAGCGACTGCTCCATCTCCAGCGCCTCGACGCGCACGTTCATGCCCAGGTTCATGTTGGGCGTGAAGAGCTTGCCGTCGAAGCTGAGATCCGGGGTGATGAAGTTGAGGCGGGCCGGATCGACATTGGCGGTTCCGGTGCCGTCGGCCACGTTGGTGACGATCTTCATGCCCATCCACACGCCGGAGAGGCGCGACATCTGGTAGCCGTGCAGGCCCAGGTCGAGGATCTCCTGCACGTTGGCCGGGTAGAGCGACGGAATGCCCACGTGGAAAAGCATCGGCTCGGACTGCGAGCACAGGGACGAGCTCTTGCAACTGGGGTCGTCGCCGGCGATCGCCAGCACGCCGCCGTTCTTGCCGATGCCGGTGTAGTTGGCGTGCTTGAGGGCGTCGCCCGAGCGATCCACGCCCGGGGCCTTGCCGTACCACATGCCGGTCACGCCGTCGAACTTCTGCTTGCCGACGGTGTGCATCATCTGGGTGCCCCAGACGGCGGTGGCGGCCAGATCTTCGTTCAGGCCGTCCACAAACTTGATGTTGTTCTCGACGAGCAGCTTCTGCTGCTTGATGAGGGCGGCGTCGAGCATCCCCACCGGGGAGCCGCGATAGCCGGAGATGAACATGCCGGTCTTCAGGCCGCGCCGGGCGTCGGTGCGGATCTGGTCGAGGGTAAGCCGGACGATGGCGTCGATGCCGCCCAGGTGGATCTCGCCTGTCTCGCGGGTGAAGGTGTTGCTGAGGTCTTGCTTGGATGACATTTTTGTTGTCCTCTTGTGTGTCCCCTCCCGGTCGGCGCCCTGCCTGCTGCTCTCGTGCGAAGGCCGGCGACGGCCGTGGCGGCGGTCGCCGGATCGATGCTGACCGGTTGTTGAATCGGGTGATGGCGCGGCTGGCCGGCTGGCCCGCCGCGCCAAGGACGCTTACACGAAGCGCATCGAGACGGAGCCCAGATCCTGGAAGCGCACGTTCACGTTGTCGCCCGGATTGACCGCGATGGCCTCGGTGACGCCGCCGGTCATGATGAAGGTGCCGGCCGGGATCTCCTGGCCGCGGGCGCCCAGGTGGTTGGCCAGCATGGCGACGGCGGCCAGCGGGTGGCCCAGCACGGCGGCGCCGGCGGCCATGGCCTTGATCTCGCCGTTGATCTCGAGCACCACGCCCAGGGTGCGCAGGTCGAGCTCGTCGAGGTTGCGCATGTTGCCGCCGATCACGAAGCGCGACGACGAGGTGTTGTCGGCGATCACGCTCTTCAGGTCGAACTTGAAGTCACGGTAGCGGGAATCGATGATCTCGACGGCCGGCAGCACGAAATCCACGGCGGCCATGACGGTGCCCACGTGGCAGCCCGGGCCCTTCAGCGGGGCCTTGGTGACGATGCAGATCTCGGCCTCGACCTTCGGGTGGATCAGCTCGGAATGCTTGATCTCGCCGCCGTCCGGGCGGGACATGTAGTCGGCGACGAAGCCGAACACCGGGGTCTCGACGCCCATCTGCTTCATCTTGGCAAAGGAGGTGAGGCCGCACTTGAGGCCGGCGACCTTGTTGCCGCGGGCTTCCTTGCGGCGGCGGATCTCGTCCTGGATGGCGTAGGCGTCATCCCAGTCCATGTCCGGGTAGTCGTCGGTGATCTTGGTGACGTCCTTGGCCTGCAGTTCGGCGTTTTCGAGGTGCTCGGCGAGCTTCAGGATGGTTGCGTTGTCGAGTTTCATTTGCTGTGTCTCTCTTTTATTCAGTATCAGATGAAGCGGACCGAGGTGCTGCCGAGGCCGCCGACGGAGCACACCAGGCTGTCGCCGGCCTTGACCGGGACGAGCGGGGACTGGGAGCCGGACAGGATCACTTCGCCGGCCTTGAGGCCGATGCCCAGGCGGCCGAGGGTGTTGGCCAGCCAGGCCACGGCGTTGACCGGGGAGCCCTGCACGGCGGCGCCGGTGGAGGTGCTGATCACTTCGCCGTTCTTCTCGAGGACCATGCCGGCCAGGGCCAGGTCGATGTCGCGGGGGCTCTTGCGGCGGCCGCCGAGGGTGAGCACGCCACACGAGGCGTTGTCGGCGACGGTGTCCTGGATCTTGATCTTCCAGTCCTGGATGCGCGAATCGACGATCTCGAAGCACGGCACCACGCAGTCGGTGGCGCGCAGCACGTCGGCGGCGGTGACGCCCGGGCCCATCAGATCGGACTTGAGGATGAAGGCCACTTCGGCTTCGGCGCGCGGGGCGATCATCTTGCTGGTGTCGACGGCCTCGCCTTCGTTGAAGACCATGCCGGAGGTGAGCATGCCGAAGTCGGGCTGATTCACCTTCAGCATGTCCATCACGACCTTGCTGGTCACGCCGATCTTCTTGCCGATGATGGTCTCGCCGGTGGCTTCGAGGCGGCGGGCGATCATGCGCTGCTGGATCTGGTAGGCGTCCTCGATGGTGATCTCGGCTTCGCGGTCGGTCAGCGGGGCCACCGGGGTGCGGGTGACGAGGGCGTTGTAGAGTTCGTCGCCGTATTGTTCGATCTTGGATTTGTTCAACATGGGGAAAACCTCGGATGTCAGGAAGTCTGCAGGTCGGCTTCGGCGAGGAAATCGCCGACGAGCCGGTTGAAGCGGGCGTTGTGCTCGATCTGGGTCCAGTGACCGCAGTGGCCGAACACATGAAGCTGGGCGTTCGCAATCCACTCGGCAAGGGTAAGCGAGTTGGATAGCGGAATCACCTTGTCTTCGCGGCCGTGGATGATCAGGGTCTCGTGGGGCAGGGCACGGATGTCGGCTTCGCGGCTGGTCATGGCATCCACCCAGCGCTGGCGCGGGGCGGGGAACATCGCCGCGAAGGATTCCTGGAAGCCCGGGCGGATGCTCGCCTGGTAGCGCAGCTCGGCGAGTTCGTCGGAGACGAGTTCGCGGCTCCAGGCGAAGTAATCCATGATCCCGCGCATGGCCTCGAAGGAGGGCTCGTAGCCCCACACCGCGTCGAGCCCTTCGGTGATCTCGAAGGGCACGCCCACCGAACCCATCAGCACCAGCCGGCGTACCCGCTGCGGTGCGCGGATCGCCAGGGCCATGGCCAGGGCGCCGCCGAAGGAGTTGCCCACCAGGTCCACCTGCTCGAGCCCGAGGGCGTCGAGCAGATCGAGGGCCTGCTGGACCCAGGTGTCCATGCCGTACTGGATGCCTGCCGGACGGTCGGTGTAGCCGAAGCCCACCATGTCCGGGGCGATCACCCGGCGATCCTTCGCCAGCGCGGGGATCACCAGCCGCCAGTTGGCCCAGGCGGAGACGCCCGGGCCCGAGCCGTGGATCAGCAGCACCGAGGCGCCGCTGCCCACGTCATGGACGTTGGTCTCGAACCCGCCGGTGCGAACGCGCCTGCCGATTTCGGGATTCTGATTCATCGTCGGATGCTCAGTACTTGACCATCACGTTGCGCAGCTCGGTGTAGAACTCCAGCGAGTGCAGGCCGCCTTCACGGCCGATGCCGGACTGCTTGGAGCCGCCGAACGGGGTGCGCAGGTCGCGCAGGAACCAGCTGTTGACCCAGCACAGGCCCACTTCGATGGCGTTGGCCAGGCGCATGGCGCGGCTGATGTCCTGGGTGTGGATGGAAGTGGCGAGGCCGTAGCGGTTGGCGTTGACCTTGTTCAGCACTTCTTCTTCGCTGTCGAAGGGGCTGATGTGGCAGCACGGCCCGAAGATTTCTTCGGTGACGACGGTGGCGGTTTCCGGCAGGCCGGTCCAGATGGTGGGTTCGACCCAGCAGCCGTCCTTCAGGTCTTCCGGCATGTCGGGGATGCCGCCGCCGAAGACGATGTTGGCGCCTTCTTCCTTGGCCTTGGCGTACATGCCCAGCACCTTGGCCTGGTGCTTCTTGCTGACCAGCGGGCCGATCTTGGTGTCGTGGTCGAAGGGGCGGCCCGGCTTCATCTGCTCGGCCTTTTCCTTCAGGGCGGCGACGAACTTGTCGAAGATCGGGCGCTCGACGTACACGCGCTCGGTGCCGAGGCACACCTGGCCGGCGTTCTCGAAGCAGGAGCGGGTGACCGTGGCGACGGCGTTGTCGAAGTCGGCGTCGGCAAACACCACGGCGGCGTTCTTGCCGCCCAGTTCCAGCGACACCGGGCGGATGCCGACGGCGGCGGCCTGCATGATGGCGGTGCCGGTGCGGGTTTCGCCGGTGAAGGTGATGCCGTTCACGTCCGGGTGGGCGGTGAGGAAGGAGCCGGCGGAGTTCACGCCGTAGCCGTTCACCACGTTGTACACGCCGGGGGGTACGCCGACCTTGTTCATCACTTCACCCAGCAGGGTGGCGGTGCTGGGGGTGTCTTCGGAGGGCTTCACGACCACGGTGTTGCCACAGGCGAGCGCCGGGCCGGCCTTCCAGGTCATCAGCAGCAGCGGCAGGTTCCACGGGCAGATGATGCCGATGACGCCGCGCGGGGTGCGCACGCCGTAGGAGCGGGCAGTCTTGCCGTCCGGGGTGCGCATCTCGAAGGATTCGGTGGACACGTTCTTGATCGTGTCGGTGAAGATCTTGAAGTTGGCCGCGCCGCGCGGGATGTCGATGTGCGAGGCGAGGTGGGCGGGCTTGCCGGTGTCGGCGATCTCGGCCTGCAGGAAGTCGTCGAAGCGGTTGTTGATCTCGGCGACGATGGCGTCGAGCATGGCGCAGCGCTCGACCACCGACAGCTTGCCCCAGGGGCCCTTCAGGGCGGCCTTGGCGGCGGCGACGGCGGCGTCTACTTCGGGCTGGCCGGCTTCATAGACCATGCCGATCAGCGAGTTGTCGACCGGGTTGCGCTTCTCGTAGGTCTTGCCGCTGAGGTTGGTGACGTACTCACCGTTGATGAAATTCTTGATCTCTTTCATGTCGTACTCTCTTTTAGTGGTGTCTCGGCCCTGCTCACCGCTGTGCTCCGCATCGACCGGCTGTTCGTCCATCGGAAAGGCGCTGAGCGTGAAAGGATTCACGTCAGGTAGCATAGCCTAATTTTCCGATATTTTGTATAAATCTCGATATTTTTTAAGGCGGATCAGAAGAAAAAACCGCGCATCGGAGGCCGGTGCGCGGTCGGTGTTTCGGATCAGGTGAACACGCTCAGGAAGGCTTCGTTGAGCTTGCGATCGTGGTAGAAGATCGCCGGTCCGAGGGACTCGTCGTACCAGGTGATGGGCGGCTTGTCCGGGTAGTAGATGTAACCACCGGCGAAGACCTCGTTGCGGTTGCCCGACGGGTCGAAGAAGTAGATCGTCTCGCCGCGGGTGATGCCGTGACGGGTCGGGCCGATGTCGATGGAGGTCTTGGTGCGCGACAGAATGTCGCCGGCACGCAGGACCTGCTCCCAACTGCGCAGTTCGAACGAGGCGTGGTGGAACTTGCCCTTCACCGGCTGGCGGATGAAGGCCACGTCGTGGGCCTTGTTCGAGCAGGACAGGAAGGCGCCGATCATGAAGTCCTTGTTTTCGGACAGGCAGACCTTCTCGGCGAGGCCGAAGCCCAGCACTTCCATGAACAGCTTGACGGTGCCGTCGAGGTCATCGCCGTACAGCAGGCAGTGGTCGAAGCGCGACGGGGCGATGCCCTTCAGGTTGTCGGGCCACGGGTCCGGGTTGACGTCCTGCCCGTCGGTGCCGCAGTTGTTGCCGACGATGTCCTTTTGAGCGTAGAGCTCCATCACGTGGCCGGTGGGCACCGTGAAGCGGAAGCGTTCGCCGGTGGCGAGCAGCTCGCCGGCGGGAACCCAGGAGAGGTCGGTGGCGAGGCCGGATGCTTCCACATCGGCGGCCAGCTTCTTGAGGGTGGCGGGGGAGTCAACCTTCCAGCCCATGTAATCCATGCCGGCTTCGTCGGCTTCACGCAGGATCACGCTGCTGTGGTCCTGTTCGTCCCACCCCTTCAGGTAGACGCGGTTCTGGGCGTCGCGAGCGACTTCGATGAGGCCGAGCACGTCGCGGTAATGCTTGACGGCCGGTTCCAGTTCGAGCACGCGGATCGAGACGTGCCCGGGGCGCAATACGCCGGTGAGTGCCATTCAATATCTCCTCTTCGGGTTGATTTATGTGCGTCGTCGCCTGAAACCCGAAACCGGGCGATCGACTTGTACCGGTCGGGCTGCGTGTGCAGTCCCTCGGCTGTTTCGACCCGTAGGTCGCTCTGCGGGTGAAGCATCTCGTGCTGCTTGTGCGCGCAAAAACGTGCACGCCCCATAGCATAGCCAAAAGTCTCAAAATTTATCAGCAATATCGATATTTTTTGAGGGGACGCACTGCCGCGGATTGGGCGGCGAAGCCCGCGCCGGGGTGTCGGCCTGTTCGGGGCCGCAGGCAACGCGGGGGTTGCGGGCCCCGGCACCGTGTCGGTGGCCGGGGCGCTGCGGATGGATCAGTGGGCGGTGGCCGAGCGGCGGGTGTTGATGAGCCCGACGGAGATCAGGGCGATCACGGCGGGGACGGCGATGGCCATGAAGTTCTGCTCGAGCGGAAGCTTCATGCCCACCAGCGCACCGATCACGATCGGGGCGAGGATTGCACCGCTGCGTCCCACGCCAGAAGCCCACCCGATGCCGGTGGAGCGCACCGACATCGGGTAGTACTGACCCACATAAGCGTAGGTCAGGATCTGGGTGCCGATGGTCGAGGCGCCAGCCAGGCCCACCAGGATGAACAGCACCTCGGTCGGCACCTTGTAGCCAAGCAGCGTGATCGACACCGCGGCGAGCGCGTAGAAGCCGAGGAGCACGTACTTGATATGAAAACGGTCGGCCAGCCAGCCGCCACCGATGGCCCCGATCATCGCGCCGAAGTTGAGCACGAGCACGAAGGTGAGGGCGGAGCCGAGGCTGTAGCCGGCGCTGGCCATGAGCTTGGTGAGCCAGGAGCTGAGGGCATACACCATGAACAGGCACATGAAGAAGGTGACCCAGAACATCAGCGTCGAGAAGCCGCGGCCTTCCTGGAACAGCTTGCCGATCGGTGCGCCGTGGGCCTTGTGGGCGGCAGGCAGGGCGAACTCGTCGGAGGCCGACGGGGTGTAGCTCGGCTCCAGGCGCTGGACGATGGCCTTCAGCTCGTCGAAGCGGCCGGTCTTGACCAGAAAGGGCATCGATTCGGGCAGCGACTTGAGCACAAAGGGGATCAGCACCATCGGCGCGGCGGCGGCGAAGAACACGTAGGACCAACCGTAGCTTTCGATCAGGCCCTTGCCGAGCACCGCGGCGAGCATGCCGCCCACCGCGTAGCCGCTGAACATCAGGGTGACCAGCGTGCTGCGCATCTTGCGGGGCGAGTACTCGGTCATCTGGGCGACGACGTTGGGCATCACGCCGCCGATGCCGAGGCCGGCGAGGAAGCGGGTGATGCTGAAGCTGACCGGGTCGGTCGTCAGGCCGGCGGCGGCGGTGAAGGCGCTGAACAGCACGATGCAGATCACGATGGCCCAGCGGCGGCCAATCTTGTCGGCGATGGTGCCGAGGAAGATCGCGCCGAACATCATCCCGAACAGGGCCGAGCTGACCATGTAGCCGGCGGTGGCGGGGGTGACGCCCATCTCCTTCATGATCGACGGGAGGGCGATGCCGGCCACTGCAAGATCGTAGCCGTCAAAGATGATGATGAGGGCGCACCAGAACAGGACGATGCCGTGGAAGCCGTTGAACTTGGCGTGGTCTGACAGGTGGTGGATGTCTACTTGGGCCATTTGTCTCTCGATTTATGTAGTTATGGGCTGGCGGGTGTGGGACGCCGGGGTAATGGCTTCAGCCGAGGTCGCCGCCACCGACCGGGATGATCGTTCCGGTGATGTAGGCGGACTCGTCCGAGGCCAGAAAGAGGATCGGGGCGACCTGCTCGTCGATCGTGCCGTAGCGGTGCATCAGGCTGGAGTCGATGGTCTGGTCGATGACGCCCTGGTACCACTCGGTTTCCTGCGCGGAGGGCGGCTCGGCGTTGCGCGGGATGCGCCGGGGCGGTGCTTCGGTGCCGCCGGGGGCGGTGGCGTTGATGCGGATGCCGTCTTTGGTGTGCTCCATGGCGATGGAGGCAGTCAGCGCATTTACGCCGCCCTTGGCCGCCGAGTAGGGCACGCGATGCACGCCACGGGTGGCGATGGAGGAGACGTTCACGATCACGCCCTTCTTCTGGGCCAGCATGGCCGGTAGCACGGCGCGGCAGCACCACAGGGTGGGGAACAGCGAGCGGCGGATTTCGGCCTCGATCTGGGCTTCTTCGTAGAACTCGAAGGGCTTGGCCCAGATGGTGCCGCCGACGTTGTTGATGAGCACGTCGATGCGCTTGTGCTTCTTGAGGGCGGCATCCATCACCGACTGGGCGCCGGCGAAGGTTTCGAGATCGGCCTGCACGGCGATGGCCTTGCCGCCGGCTTCCTTGATCTCGGCGACGACGTCCTTCACCAGGTCGGAGCGGTCCACCGCCACCACGGCGCCGCCTTCAGCCGCGACTTGCAGGGCGACGCCGCGGCCGATGCCCTGGGCGGCGCCGGTGACGATGACGACCTTCTTCTTGAAACGGTTTGCGTCGGCCATGTCAGTGGGCTCCTGCGGTGGACGACGAGAATTTCTCGAAGTGGAAGCTGTTGGGGGTGACGCCGGCGCCGTCCATCCACTTGCGCACGCCTTCGACCATCGGCGGGGGGCCGCAGACGTACACATCCAGGTTGCCGTCGTGGAGTTGGGCGGGCGTGAGGTGGTCGGTGACGTAGCCGGTCTTCGGGTGGCCGCTGGCCTTGTCGACGACGACGGTGAAGAACTCGAGGCTGGGGATGGCGGCCTTGAGGGCGGCCAGGGTTTCCAGTTCGACGAGGTCGTCGTTGGTATTCACGCCGTAGGCCAGCAGGATCGGCTGGGCGGGCGGGTTGTTCTGGAGGGACAGCAGCATCGACAGGAACGGGGCGAGGCCGGTGCCGCCGGCGAGCATCAGCACGGGGCGTTCGACCGGGCGCAGGTAGAAGCTGCCGAAGGGGCCGGTGAAGGTCATGGTGTCGCCGGTGCTGGCCTTCTGGCGCATGAAGGTGCTCATCAGGCCGTTCGGCACGTCGCGGATCAGGAAGCTGACGCCGGTCTGGTTGGGGGCGCTGCTGAAGGAGTAGGCGCGGGTTTCCTGGGTGCCGGGGACGACGAGGTTTACGTACTGGCCGGGCAGGAAGGAGATCGCCTTGTCGGCTTCGAGCTTGAAGGAGACGGTGGTGGGCGAGTTGCGGTCGATCTCGGTGAGGGTGGCGCTGTGGGTGGCGACTTCGGTCTTGCACGCGGCGGACGATGCCGGGATGCGGATCACGCAGTCGGAGGCCGGCTTCATCTGGCAGGTGAGGATGTAGCCCTGGGAAGCCTCTTCGTCGGTGAGGGCGTCTTCAATATAGACACCCTGGGTGTAGGTGCCGCTCTCGCAGTGGCATTTGCAGGTGCCGCAGGTGCCGCAGGCGCCGTCGCGGCAGTCGAGCGGGATGTTGATCTTGGCGCGGTAGGCCGCGTCGGCCACCAGTTCGTCGGCGTCGCACTGGATGATGCGGGTGACCCCGTCTTCGAATTGCAGGGCGATGTTGTACGGCATGGAGTTGTCCTTCTCTGCGAGGGTGGTGCTCGGCCCGCCCGGAGGCGGGCCGTCGTCGATCAATGAATCAGATGTGGTAGATGTCGAGAACGTGATGGATGTAGTCGTTCTTCAGGACCACGTACTTCTTCTTGATCAGGGGCTTTTCGCCGGACGTGTCGATCGTGTACTCGGAGTAGCCGAAGTAGGTGTCGAGGATGTCGTAGCGGAAGCTGTGGGTCGCCCAGTTGAAACGTACCCTGGCGCTCGTCTCGTCCTGGGCCAGCACCTCGAGGTTGGTGATGAGGTGGCAGTGGCGGGTGTCCGGGATGGTGGCGCTGGAGCGGTCGGTCTCGATCCGGAAGACGCGGTCTTCGAGGCCCTGCTTGTTGGCGTAGTAGATCAGCGACACTTCGCGCGCCGGATCGGTGGTCAGGGTGTCGTCGTCGTCCCACGACGGCATCCAGAACTCCACGTCGTCGGCGTAGAACGACAGCCAGTCGTTCCAGCGGCGCTCATCGAGGGCGCGGGCTTCTTGAAAGACAAAGGCTTGGATGGCTTCGTAGGACAGCATTAGTTGGCTCCGTTTTCTTGTTCAGCGAGGATGGCTTTCTTCATGACTTCGACCCAGTACTGGTGCTGCATCACGTACAGGCCTTCGTCCTCGGTCTTGACGCCCGACAGTTCCGGCTTGAGGCCGATCAGGTCGGCGTTCTCGTCCGGGCCCTGCACCCAGTGGGTGGCGCCGCGGGTCATGTCGTTCCACTTGACGATGCGGGCGTTGAAGCCGTGCTGGCAGGAGCGGAACTCTTCCAGATCGTCCGGAGTGGCCATGCCGGTGGCGTTGAAGAAGTCTTCGTACTGGCGCAGGCGGCGCTGGCGGGCGTCCGGGGCTTCGCCCTTCGGCGCGATGCAGTAGATGACGGCCTCGGTCTTGTCGACCGACAGGGGGCGCAGCACGCGGATCTGCGAGCTGAACTGGTCCATCAGGTACACGTTCGGGTACAGGCACAGGTTGCGCGACTTCTTCAGCATCCAGTCGGCGCGGGCTTCGCCGAACTTCTCGACCCACTCGGCGCGCTTGCCCCACAGGGGACGGTCTTCGGGGTTGGCCCAGTTGGTCCACAGCAGCATGTGGCCGTTCTTGAACGAGTAGGAGCCGCCGCCCTGGCGGGCCCAGCCGCCGGCGCTCATCGCCTTGATGGTGTCGACCTTGCCGTCGGTGGTGCGGCGGCCCTGGGTGGCGGCGTAGTTCCAGTGGGTGGCGGTGACGTGGTAGCCGTCGGCGCCGTTCTCGGCCTGAAGCTTCCAGTTGGCGTCGAAGGTGTAGGCGCCGGAGCCGCGCAGGACTTCGATGCCGTCCGGGGCCTGGTCCACGATCATGTCGATGATCTTGGTGGCTTCACCCAGGTGCTCGACGAGGGGCACGACGTCCGGGTTGAGGGAGCCGAACAGGAAGCCGCGGTAGCTTTCAAAGGCGCCGAGCTTGACCAGATCGTGGCTGCCTTCCTTGTTGAAGCACTCGGGGTAGCCGGCGTCCGGGTTCTGGTCCTTCACCTTGAGCAGCTTGCCGGCGTTGTTGAAGGTCCAGCCGTGGAACGGGCAGGTGAAGCTCGACTTGTTGCCCTTCTTGTGGCGGGCCAGGGTTGCGCCGCGGTGGGTGCAGGTGTTGGCCATGGCGTGAAGCTGGCCATTCTTGTCGCGGGTGATGATCACCGGCTGACGGCCGACGTACAGGGTGTAGTAGTCGTTCGGGTTCGGGATCTGGCTTTCGTGGGCCATGAAGATCCAGTTGCCTTCAAAGATGTACTTCATCTCGAGCTCGAACAGCTCCTGGTCGGTGAAGGCCGCACGGTCAATGCGGTACACCTGCTTCGCCGGGTCCTCCTCCAGCATCGCTTCCAACTTCGAAATCTTGAGTTGGCTGTCTTGGGTGGTTTGGGTCACGCTGATCTCCTATCCATGGTCTAAATCAAGGGACTGCTTCGGGGTTTGGCGACCCCTCTTGTTTCGTTTTTCCAGGCAACAGACGTCCGTGACGACCGGCGTCGGCGCGGGTCGGCTGTCTGGGCGGGAGGGCTTGCTGCGGGTCTGGCTAGCGGTGGTGGCCGCGATGGCGCAAGAGGTGCTGCATGGCTGTCTCCTTTGGTGTGCCTCTCTGGGGGCGTTTTGGGGCGGCCGGATGAGGTGTCGAGCATTTGCTCACTTGGTCGCCTTCTGCCTCATGATTTAGCAGGAGCTGTGCCATGACCCGCTGGCCGGGGCCGGCTGGCGGAGCTATCCCCTTGTCGCACAAGGGTTGTTTCGGAATGCGGAACCCTTTATGCATGGGCGCGGGGGCGGCCGGGGAGAGGGGGCTGGCGGGCGTTGTGAATCAAATGATTTAATGCGCCCATAAATATTGCGGCGCAATATGCATCAATCCGTGCATAGTCGGCTTCATGGCGTTGTTCCTTTCCCTCAAGCCGGCGTATCTTTAAAAGCTAAAGACGGAGCACGCTGGCTCGAGTGACCCGCTGCAACCGCAACAACGAGCATGAGGATGGAGACTAGATGAGAAGCAAGGCGCGCCAGACGCCCGGGGAGCAGGCATGAAGACCGTCACCAGGACATCGCCGGCCGTGCGGGGAAAGCCGATCGTCGACCCCGAATCGGTCGAGCACGACAAGCTTCGTTTCCCTGATTTTTCCGACCTGCTCGCCAGGTTGCGTTTCTCGACCAGCGACGGCCGCATCTGGCTGGACGACCAGCGCATGCTGCTCATCCACGCCAAGTCCCTCGGTACGCTGCGCCGCGAGATGATCGAAGCCCTCGGCATCGACGTCGCCCGTGGCTTCATGACGCGGATGGGCTACCACGCCGGCGTCCACGATGCCCAGATGGCCCGCAAGGTCCGCTCCCGCACGTCGCTGCGCGACATGTTCGTCGTCGGCCCGCAGATGCACTGCCTCGAGGGCATCGGCATCTCCGAGCCCGTCCGGCTCGAGTTCGATGTGGCTCGGGGCCAGCACTACGGCGAGTTCATCTGGACGAGCCAGGTCGAGGACGAAGAGCACATGCGCCACTTCCCCATCGGCAGCGAACCCGCCTGCTGGATGCAGATCGGCTACGCGTCGGGTTTCTCGACCGAGTTCATGGGCCGCCAGGTGCTGTACCGGGAGGTCGAATGCCAGTCGATGAGGCATTCGGCGTGCCGCATCGTCGGCAAGTTAGTGGAAGAATGGGGCGAGGAGGGCATTGAGGATCTCCGCTACATGATGCCCGAGACCCTCACCCAGCATCCGGCCCTGCCCGGCGGGCGCCCGGCCAGCACGGTGGGCCGTCCCGTCGAGGACGATGGCCAGAAGAGCGGCCCGGTGGGCATCTCGCCCAGCTACGCCGCCGCCCTCCATATGGTGAAGCGCGTGGCGCCCACCCAGGCGACGGTGCTCTTTCTAGGCGAGAGCGGGGTCGGCAAGGAAGTCTTCGCCCGCAACCTGCATCGCCTGAGCAATCGCAGCGACAAGCCGTTCGTCGCCATCAACTGTGCGGCGATTCCCGAGCAGCTGATCGAGTCCGAACTCTTTGGTGTCGAGCGGGGCGCCTTTAGCGGCGCCATGCAGAGTCGGCCCGGCCGTTTCGAGCGCGCCGATGGCGGCACCCTGTTCCTCGACGAGATCGGCACCCTCAGCGCCATCGCCCAGGGCAAGCTGCTGCGGGTGCTGCAGGAAGGCGAAGTCGAACGCCTCGGTGACACCTGCACCCGTCAGGTCGATGTGCGGGTGATCGCCGCGACCAACGTCGATCTGCGCGAGGAAGTGCGCGCGGGGCGTTTCCGCGAGGATCTGTTCTTCCGCCTCAATGTGTTCCCGATCCGCATCTCGCCGCTGCGCGAGCGCCGGGAAGACATCCCGCTGCTGATGACCCACTTCCTCACCAAGTTCAATCGGCTGCACGGGCGCCATCTCACCGGCTTCACCCAGCGGGCGGTGGATGCCATGCTGTCCTATGACTGGCCGGGCAACGTGCGCGAGATCGAAAACGTGATCGAGCGCGGCGCGATCCTCGCGCCGGAGAACGGCGCCATCGATTCGCCGCATCTGTTTACGAGTGGCGAACAGTTTGGTGAACAGCGTTTTGAAGTGGGTCGTGAAGGGCGTCTGGTGGCCAGCGATCCTGCGTCGCTGGTCTCTGGGCCGGATCAGGCCTGCGAGTTCGACCGGGTCAGCCGCGGCGTGAACAACCTGCTGCTGGGGGATGGCAACGAGTGCGAGAACGTCTCCCTCGACGAAATCGAAACGCTGCTACTCAAGCGGGCGGTCGAGCGGGCCGGGGGCAACATTGCGGCTGCGGCGCGCCTGCTGGGCATCACCAGGCCGCAGATGGTGTATCGGCTGAAGAGCCGCGGCATCGTTCATGACGGCGACTGACGCCTGTTTTGAATTAATTTCCCCAAACCTCTTGACGTCTTCTGATAGTTCTTTATAATTCGGCCCTCTTCGCAGCGCAGTCGTTCAGCGCGGTGTTGAGGGGGATGGCTCGGAGGATTGGGTTGTTCTGGCGCAGTCAGGTGTTTGCAGCGAAGTTTAAAAAGATTTCGCGCAGTGCTTGACGGAGCTGAAAAGCTCTGTATAATGCGCACCTCTTCGCTGCAGCGCGCAGCGGTTCTTTAAAAATTCGAACAACCGATAGGTGTGGGTACTCGGTTTCGAGGCGGTGTTCTGGTTTATACCAGAGTGCCACAAGAAATTGAAGTATCTGCAGAAACGTCAGGTTTCTGGAGTTTTTGGATTGAACTTAAGAGTTTGATCCTGGCTCAGATTGAACG
>NZ_SSXU01000017.1 GCF_009469605.1 Zoogloea sp. 1C4
TTCCTGCAGGCTCTTTGATTATGCGCAGCCGGTATGGGCGGGGCGCCGCGGATCGGGCGGCCCGCCGCCGGCGACTCAGCATAATCGCGGACTGGACATAATTGCGCTTATGTCGAGTTCAGCATAACCGAAAGAACTGGCTCTTCGCCGGGTCGCTGCGCGCTGGCAAACGGGCGGCGGCGATCATGAGCCTGATCCAGTCCGCGCGCCTGAATGGCCACGAGCCCTTCGCCTATCTGAAGGACGTCCTCACCCGACTGCCGACTCAGCCTCAGAGCCGGATCGGGGAGCTGTTACCGCATCGGTGGAGGTCGGCGTCAGCCTGAGGCACGGTCAAGAGGGGATCGCCGGGGGCTTACCCACAACCAGACTAGAACACCGGGCCGGCTTCTAGCGGCGTGCGAGGGCAGGAAGGCTTTCCGCTGTTTAGCGTGACGTTGGCGGGGTCGCGCCCCCGCAGGCGCCCTACTTTCTTGCTTCGCCAAGAAAGTAGGCAAAGAAGGCGACCCGGCTTCACCGGTCGGCCGTTGGCCGACTCCCCTGCGCTGCTCGAAGTGGGCGGCCGGCGCGGAACTCGCCGGCGTTGCCGGCTCAGTTGGGTAGGTCAGGTTAGCGCAGCGTAACCCGACGCCACCTTTGCCTCGGCACGCGCCATCGTTCGGTGCAGGCTCCTCGCGATGGTCCGCGGTTTCTTGATCCAGACTCGTTGAGCGCCCATCGCGCAACGTCGGGTTACGCTGCGCTAACCCGACCTACCCAGAGAAGAACGCCACTCGACAAAAAATCCATGCCCCAACAGAAAAGGCTCGGTGCTTCCGAGAAGCCCGTCTGAACCGCCGAGCAGCGGAGAAGGGGGCGGGGCCTTCCGGCGCGGCTGTCTGAGCCGGCAACGCCGGCGAGTTCCGCGCCGGCCGCCCACTTCGAGCAGCGCAGGGGAGTCGTTCGCGCAGCGGACGACCGGTGAAGCCGGGTCGCCTTTCTTGCCTACTTCTTTGGCGAAGCAAAGAAGTAGGTCGCCCGCCGGGGCGACTCCCGGCCAATTCCTGCCAACCGAAGCCACCCTGTAGGTCGGACTTCAGTCCGACATCACGGCCGCACAAACCTCGGTTTGTCGGACTGAAGTCCGACCTACAGCACGCAAAACCTCACCCCTCAAAATACGGCAACAACGCCTTCGCCGCCTCGATCCGATGATCCGCACTCGCACCCGGATCATTCATCACCGCCATCAGAAAACTCTTCGGATCGACAAACCCGCTCCCCACCGCCAACCCGATGTGCGGCGCCGAGCCGGGCACGGCGGGTGGTTCCATCACCAGCCCAGCCACCGGGCCGATCGGGGCAGGCACCACCGGGCCGCCGGGTTCGAGCACCGTCATCGCCCGCACGAAATCCGCCGCGCCGATCGACTTGAAGCCGGCCAGAAGATCGGCCTGGCGCTCCGGGCTGGGCGCCATGTCGAGCCAGGTCTCGTCGGCGAACATGCCGCCCATGGCCGGATCGATGAAGGCCGTCCAGCGGCCATCGCCCGCCGCCTGGGCCGGGGCGAGGGGCACCAGCCGCGCCGACGACGACGGCAGCAGGCTCACCAGCGCTGCCGGCACGTCGGCCAGGAAGCGCGCCTGCAGGCCGGCGAGGAAAGCCTCGGCCCGCTCCAGCGGCACCGGGTCGGCCAGCGAGAACCACACCCGGAAGCCCGCGCTGCCCGCCACCGACACCGCCGGCGCGGGCAGCTCCAGCTCATTCACCACGCCTTCGCACAGGGCCGCCACCGGCGCCCAACCGGCTGCCGGGGCGATGCCGATCACCATCGTCCACACCCGCGCGTCCGGGCTCACCAGATCGAGGGCGAAGCCCGCCTCGGGCAGCGGGTCGGGCAGATCCTGCCCGGGCCGGCCAAACAGGCGCTGCAGTTCGGCAATCAGGGAATGCATGCTCATCCTCCTTCAGGAACACATCGACGGGGCGCAATTTACAAGCGCGCCCCGGGCTTGCAAAGGCCGCCGGCCGCATTCTTTGGCCGCATGCAAGCCATGCAGACGAATCGTTTGAAGCCACCGGGCCCAGCCCCTACCATTTCTTCCATCGAATCAACGCCCCGGCGCAGCCCCATGGACCCGAACACCCCATCCGCCCAGCCGATCTCCTTCACCGCCAGCGACGGCTACCTGCTGCGCGGCTTCTGCTGGCGCCACGCGGACGGCGACGCCCGCCGGCCAGTGGTGATCATCAACCCGGCCACCTCGGTGCGCTGCCGCTATTACGCGCGCTTTGCGGCCTTCCTGCACCGCCACGGCTTTGACGTGGTGAGCTACGACTACCGGGGCATCGGCGAATCCCGTCCGGTGCGGATGCGCAACTTTGAAGCCGGCTGGATCGACTGGGGCCGGCTCGATTTTGAAGCCGCGCTGCAATACGCCTTCGCGCAGTTTCCCGGCCAGCCGGTGCAGGTGGTGGCCCACAGCGTCGGCGGCTTCCTGATCGGGCTGGCCGAATCCAGCCACCGGGTGTCGCGGGTGTTCACCATGGGCGCCCAGTACGCCTACTGGCGCGACTACGCCCCCACCCGCCGGGCCGGGCTGCTCTTCAAGTGGCACGTGGTGATGCCGGCCCTCACCGCCGTCTTCGGCTACTTTCCCGGCGGCCGGCTGGGCTGGCTGGAAGACACCCCGAAAGGCGTGGTGCGCGACTGGACCGCCCGCCATCCCCGCTTCGAGGACATCTGGCGCCGCGGCGGTGCCCGAGTGCTGCCGGACGCCGAGCGCACCGAGCTCGTCCGCCGCTTCACCGCCGTGCGCGCCGACACCCTCGCCCTCAGCGTGTCCGACGACGAGTTCGGCACCACCTCGGCCATCCAGCGCCTGCTCGGCTACTACCAGAACAGCCCGCGCACCCACCTGCACCTGCGCCCGGACGCCATCGGGCAGCAGGCCATCGGTCACTTCGCGTTCTTCCATAGCCGCTTCGAGCACGACCTGTGGAAGATCCCCCTCGAATGGCTCCGCCACGGCCGCCTGCCGCCCGCGCCCAAAGGGCAGGTAGTGGGTGAATGGGGAGTGGGTAATGGGTAATGGGTACTGGGGAGTAGGGGCCGCGCCCACTACCTACTTCCTACTTCCCACTACCCCCCGCTGCCTCCTCCCGCACCCACGCCACCACCGCCGCCACCTCGGGCCGCAGCGGCGCCTCGGCGTGCAGCAGCCAGAAGGCGTGCTCCGGGTGCGGCCCCGGGCGGGGGATCGTCAGCCGCACCAGCCGGCCGTCGGCCAGCATCGGCGACACCAGGGGCAGGCGCCCCAGCGCGATGCCCTGACCGGCCACCGCCGCGTGGACCAGCTGGTCATACACGTTGAAGCGCAGCACGCCGCGGGGCTTGGCGCCCTCCCATCCGAAGCGCGCCAGCCATTCGCTCCACTGCAGCCACGGGCGGAAGGGGCCGTCGAACTCCAGCAGCACCTGCCCGGCCAGCACCTCGGGCGAATCCAGCGCGGTGAGGCCCAGCGACGGGTGCGCCACCGGCACGATGGTTTCCTTCAGCAGCAGCTCGGCGCCTTCCGGCATGGCGCCCGGCGCGCCGTAGCGGATCGCCAGGTCGATGCCCTCGGCCTTCAGGTCCACCGCCCGGCTGTTGGCCGACACCCGCACTTCGATCTCCGGGTGGCGCTGCAGGAAGTTGCCCAGCCGCGGCATCAGCCACAGCCCGGTCAGGCCCATGGTGGAGGTGATCGTCACCATGCGCCGGCCGCTGGGGCCTTTCAGCTCGCCCACCACGTCCTGCAGCTGCTGCACGGCGCTGTCGGCACTGCGGAAGAGCCGCTCACCCTCCGGCGTGAAGGCGATGGAACGGTGCCCACGCACCAGCAGCTTGATGCCCAGCGCGTCTTCCAGCGCGTGGATCTGCCGGCTCACCGCCGACTGGGTGAGGCACAGATCCTGGGCCGCGAGGGTGATGCTCATCCGCCGCCCCACCGCCACGAAGCCGCGCACGAGATCCAGCGAAGGCAGCCGAACAAGCGGTGCTGACATTCCGATTCCTCATCCCAGTTGATCGAAAAACTCGTTTGAGCCGCAGGCAGCGCCCCGCTTTAATCAAGGCACGGCGCGAAGCACGCGCCATTGTGGATTCACCAACGGAATGCGAGCAAGCACCATGACCGATCACTCCAAGCCCGGGCCCGCGTGGCTCGCCAACCCCTGGCTCATCGTCATCGCCGGCGGCCTCATCATGGGGATGGGCCTCGGCGTGCGGCACGCCCAGGGCATCTTCCAGCTGCCGATCATCCTCGACCAAGGCTGGTCGCGGGAGGCCTTCGGCTTCGCCATCGCGCTGCAGAACCTCATCTGGGGCATCGCCCAGCCCTTCACCGGGATGATCGCCGACCGCTTCGGGTCGCGCCGGGTGCTGGCCGGCGGGCTGCTGTGCTACGCGGCGGGCCTGCTGGCGATGTCCCAGGCCGGAAGCCCCGCCGCCTTCACCCTGTCGGCCGGGCTGGTGGTGGGCGTGGCCCTGTCGGGCACCGCCTTCGGCGTGGTGTATGGCGCCATCAGCCGCCTGATGCCGGCCGAGCGGCGCAGCTGGGCGCTGGGCGTGACCGGCGCCATCGGCGGGCTGGGGCAGTTCGTGCTGGTGCCGGCCTCGCAAGGGCTGATCGAAGGGCTCGGCTGGGCCGGCGCGCTGGTGGCGCTGGGCATCGCCTGCGCGGTGCTGCTCCCCTGCGCCGTTCCGCTCCATGACCGACCCGCCGCCCACGCCGCCCGCCAGAGCCTCTCCGCCGCGCTGCGCGAGGCCTTCGCCCACCGGGGTTTCCTGCTGCTGGTGGCGGGCTTCTTCGCCTGCGGCTTCCAGCTCGCCTTCATCGCCTCGCACCTGCCGGCGTATCTGATCGACCGGGGCCTCACCGGCAACCACGCGGTGGCCGGGCTGGCGATCATCGCGCTGGCCAACGTGGCCGGCACCTATGTGTGCGGCTGGCTGGGCGGCATGGCCCGGCGCAAGCAGCTCCTGGCCGGCATCTACCTGCTGCGCGCCGCCGCGATGGCCGCCTTCGTGCTGCTGCCCATGAGCCCCGCCAGCCTGTATGGGTTCTGCGCGGTGATGGGCTTTATCTGGCTCGGCACCGTGCCGCTGACCAGCGGCATCGTGTCGCAAGTCTTTGGGGTGCAGTACATCACCACCCTGTTCGGCTTCGTGTTCTTCGGCCACCAGCTGGGCGCGTTCTTTGGCGTGTGGCTGGGCGGCTACGTGTTCGACGCCACCGGCTCCTACAACCTGATCTGGCTGGTCAGCATCGGGCTGGGCGTGGTCGCCGCCCTGCTCCACTGGCCCATCGACGACAGCGAGATCGTCCGCCCCGCGGTGGCCACGCCATGAAGCTGCTGCCCATCGTCACCGCGCTGCTCCTCGCCGCGGTGATCGCCCTGGCCTGGTCGGGCTGGACCAACCCGGCCCACGTGCTGAACCTCGTTGCCGGGCTGGCCTTCTGCCAGTAGGCAGCGCCCAACCGGAGGAATTGCCATGAAAGCCCTGCACCCCACCCACGCCGCCGTCAGCCTGCCGGCCGCGGGCTTCCTCACCCACTGGCTCAACACCCTGCGCGCCCGCCTCCACCGCCGCCCCACCGACGACTACCCCCTCACCCCCGCGGCGCTCGCCGACATGGGGCTGAACGAATCCGACCTGATGGCGATCCGCAGCGGGTTGTTTGAGGGGGACGGGACGCGGCGGGGGCGGTGAAGCATCGGCATGGCGAACAGATTGACCAGCTCGGGTGGCAGGCAGCCGGAAGCGGCCTACAATTTCTCGCAACCCGCCACCCACCCGCCGAGGCTGCCCATGCACATCTCCCGGCCAAACCGTGCCCGCCTTGAAGGCCTGTTCCTGCTGGTGTTCTGTATCGCCATCCCGCTCGCCCTGCACATCACCTTCAGGGGCAGTCATTTGGACACCGGCGGCGGCGAGCACAGAACCTACTGGATCGACCCCATCGGCACCACGCTGCCCTTCGTGGGGCTGGCGGCCCTGGTCATGCGCCGCACCAGAACCCTCGCCGACCGCTCACCCCTCCCCACCTATCTGGGCGGCGCGCTGGGCTGGCTGGCGATGATGGGGTTCTCGCTCTACCTCGCCAGCCTTCCCACCGGCCCGGACAGTTCGTCAACCATGGGCGTGGCGATCATCTTCACGCCCCTCTTCTACCTGCCCTACCTGCTCCTGCCCTACGGGCTCGACCTGCTGATCAGCTCAACCACGCGCGGCAAGGCTTCCGACAACGCGGGCGACAGGAACAGCGGAACCTGAACCCGCCCCCCCCGCCAGCGCGACCGGCACAGCTGCGGGAGACACAGCCCAGGTCAGCTACCCCCAAACCCCACCTCCAGCCAGTCCAGCAGCGCCTTGATCCGGGCCGGCTGGTAGCGTCGGCTGGGATAGGCCACGTACAGCGGGGTGCGGTCGTAGATGGCGTCGGGGAAGAGGTCGACGAGGCGGCCGGCGTCCAGGTCGGCCTGCACGTCGATGCGGGATTTGTAGGCGATGCCGTGGCCGGCGACGGCCCATTGGCGGACGAGGGCGCCGTCGTCGGCGGCGCGGTCGCCTGTCACCACGATCTCCCGGTGCTGGCCGTGGTGGAACAGGCGCCAGCGGTTGAAGAGCTCGCCATTGCGGTAGAAGCAGATGCAGTTGCGCCGGGCCAGCGCCTCAAAGCTTTCGGGGTGGCCGTGGCGGGCGAGGTAGTCCGGCGAGGCGACCAGCACGCGGCCGTTGTCGCACAGCTTGCGGCCGACGAGGCCGGAATCCTCGCTGAGGCCGTAGCGCAGCACCAGATCGATGGGATTGCGGTAGAGGTCGATGAGCCCGTCGGAGAGATGCATCACCAGCCGCACCTGAGGGTGGCGCTGGCGGAAGGGTTCGAGGAGCGTATCGAGCCGGTCACGGCCCAGGTCGGAAGGCGCGCCCAGGTGGATGTCGCCGGAGAGCTGCTCGCGGCCCTGGCGCAGCGCCGAGAGGCCCTCCTCCAGCGCCAGCTGGGATTGCTGGCAGTAGGCGAGGAAGGTCTCGCCGGCCTGGGTGAGCCGCAGCGAGCGGGTGGAGCGCTCGATGAGCTGGCTGTCGACCCGCTGTTCGAGCCGTTTGATGGCGGCGCTGGCAGCGGCGGGGCTCATGCCCACGGCGCGGCCGGCGGCGCTGATGTTGCCGAGTTCGGCCACGCGGATGAAGAGTTGCACGTCGGGCAGGTGGAGCATCTTCAAATCTCGTTTGATATTGCGTCAAAGGATAGACCAATTATCAAAGCAGATCGCCCGCCCTAGACTTTCGGCCATCTTCCCCAACTGAGTGTTGCCGCCATGACCTCTCCGCTTTTCGAGCCGACCCGCATCGGCGACCTGCCCCTCCCCAGCCGCATCGTGATGCCGCCCCTCACCCGCGCCCGGGCGGCCCAGCCGGGCAACGTGCCCACCGCGATGAACGCCGCCTACTACGCCCAGCGGGCGAGCGCCGGGCTGATCATCGCCGAGGCCACCGACATCTCGGCGGACGCCAAGGGCTATTCCCTCACCCCGGGCGTGCACAGCGCGGCGCAGATCGCCGGCTGGAAGCTCGTCACCGACGCCGTGCATCGTCAGGGCGGGCGGATCTTCCTGCAGATCTGGCATTGCGGCCGGATGTCCCACGTGGATTTCCACGGCGGCGCGCTGCCGGTGGCACCGTCGGCGGTGGCCTTCCCGGGGCAGATCTGGAAATCCGGGGAGCATGGCGAGGGCGGCATGGTGGCGTGCCCGACGCCCCGCGCGCTGGAAACCGCCGAGATCGCCGGCATCGTGGCGGATTTCCGTCAGGCGGCCATCAACGCCATCGAGGCCGGGTTTGACGGGGTGGAAATCCACGCCGCCAACGGCTACCTGATCGACCAGTTCCTGCGCAGCACGTCCAACCAGCGCAGCGACCAGTACGGCGGCAGCCGCGAGAACCGCCTGCGCTTTCTGCTCGAAGTGACCGACGCGGTGACCGGCGCCATCGGCGCGGCCCGCACCGGCGTGCGCCTGTCGCCGCGCAACCGGGCCAATGGCATGGACTGCCCGGACAGCATCCCCACCGCCGTCGAGGCCGCTGCCCGGCTTGCCGAGCGCGGCGTGGCCTACCTGCACACCAACGAGCCCGGCGACGACAGCCCGGAAGCCACCGAGGTGCGCCAGCAGCTGCGCGCGGCCTTCCCCGGCCCGATCATCGTGGCCGGCGGCTACACCCGGGAGCGCGCCGACGCGGTGCTGGCCAGCGGCGACGTGGATCTGGTGGCCTTCGGCAAGCTCTTCATCGCCAACCCGGATCTGCCCGCCCGACTCCAGCACGGCTGGCCCCTCAACACGCCGGAGCCCGCCACCTTCTTCGGCGGCGACGCCCGCGGCTACATCGACTACCCCACCCACACCGCCACCGAGGAGCAGCCCGCATGAAAGCCGTCGGCTACCAGCAACCCGGCGCCATCGACCGCGCCGACGCCCTGATCGACATCGAGATCGCCCGCCCGGTGCCCACCGGCCGCGACCTGCTGGTGGAGGTGCAGGCGATCGCGGTGAATCCCGTCGATACCAAGGTGCGCAGGAGCGCCGCCCCGCCCGAGGGCGAATACAAGGTGCTGGGCTACGACGCGGTGGGCATCGTCCGCGAGACGGGGCCGGACGCGACCTTGTTCCGCCCCGGCGACGCGGTGTGGTACGCCGGCGCCATCGACCGCGCCGGCAGCAATGCGGAGTTCCAGCTGGTGGATGAGCGCCTCGTCGGCCGCAAGCCGGCCAGCCTTTCCCCGGCCGACGCCGCGGCGCTGCCGCTCACCGGCATCACCGCCTGGGAGCTGCTGTTCGACCGCCTGCAGGTGCCGCTGGCCGGTGAAGGCCGGCCGGGCACGCTGCTCATCGTCGGCGCCGCCGGCGGGGTGGGCTCGATCCTGATCCAGCTGGCCCGCCAGCGCACCGGGCTCACCGTGGTCGGCACCGCGTCGAGGCCGGAGAGCCGGGCCTGGGCGCTGGCGCTGGGCGCCCACCACGTGATCGACCACCGCCAGCCCTTTGCAGCGCAGATCGCTGCCCTCGGCGTGCCGCCGGTGGATTACGCCATCAGCCTGACCCACACCGACCAGCACTTCGCGCAGCTGGTGGACGCCCTGGCGCCCCAGGGCAAGCTGGCCCTGATCGACGACCCGGAGCCCATCGACGTGCGCCTGATGAAGCGCAAGAGCCTGAGCCTGCACTGGGAGCTGATGTTCACCCGGCCGCTGTTCCACACCGACGACATGGACGCCCAGCACCGCCTGCTGAACGCCATCGCCGATCTGGTGGATCAGGGCGCGATCCGCAGCACGGTGCAGGCGAAGCTCGGCCCGATCTGCGCGGCCAACCTGCGCAAGGCCCACGCGCTGCTGGAGAGCGGCACGGCGGTGGGCAAGATCGTGCTGGAAGGGTTTGCGTAAGCCGCAGCCCGGCGGGCCGGGCCAAAACCCGGCCCGCCGGCCGCGGTCAGTCTGACGGCTTGCTGGCGCCCCGCCGCAGCCAGCGCAGGATGGTGGTGAACAGCCGGTCGGGCTCGACGGGCTTGGAGAGGAAATCGTCCATCCCCGCGGCCATGCACTGGGCGCGATCTTCGGCGAAGGCGTTGGCGGTCATCGCGACGATGGGTACCGTCTCGCGGCCGGGCAGCAGCCGGATCCGGCGGGTGGCTTCGAGGCCGTCCATCTCGGGCATCTGCATGTCCATCAGGACCAGGTCGAAGGGCGCGTTGCCGAGCATGTCCACCGCCACCGCGCCATTGCCGGCGATCGCCACGTCCAGCCCCGCGTCGAGCAGGAACAGGCGCGCGACCTCCTGATTGACCGGCTCGTCCTCCACCAGCAGCACGTGGGCGCCGGCAAAATCGCGACGCAGGATCACGTCGGCCTGACCCGCCTCGGAGGGCAGCGCCGCCTGGGCATTCACCGCCCGGCCAACCCCCACCCAGGCGGTGAACCAGAAGACGCTGCCGACCCCCTGGGTGCTCTCGGCGCCGGCCTCGCCGCCCATCAGCTCGGCCAGGCGCCGGGTGATCGCCAGCCCGAGGCCGGTGCCGCCGTACTTGCGGGTGTTGGAGGCGTCGCCCTGCTCGAAGGCGCCGAACAGCTTGGGCAGCACTTCGGGGGGCACGCCCACGCCGCTGTCACGCACCTCGACCCGCAGCTTGATGCGCCCGTCGCGCCGTTCGAGCACCCGGGCACCGAGGGACACCGTGCCTTTCTCGGTGAATTTGACCGCATTGCTGGCGAGGTTGAGGATCGCCTGGGTGAAGCGGGTCGCGTCGCCGCGCACCAGGCTGGGCAGGCTCTCGATGTTGAGCTCCATCCGCAGGCCCTTGGCGCTGACCCGCTCGTTGAGCATCGAGGCCACGCCCGAGACGATGCTGTCGAGGGCGAACTCGCTGTCTTCGAGCAGGAACTTCTCGGCCTCGATCTTGGAGAGATCGAGGATGTCGTTGATGACGCCGAGCAGATGCTGGGCGGCGCTGTCGATCTTGTCGAGCTGCTCGGCCTGCTGGGCGCTGACGCCCTCGCGCCGCATGATGTGGGCCATGCCCAGCACGGCGTTGAGGGGCGTGCGGATCTCGTGGCTCATGTTGGCCAGGAAGGCGCTCTTGGCGCGGCTGGCGCTTTCGGCGGCGTCCTTGGCCAGGGCCAGCTCGCGGGTGCGCTCCTCGACCAGGCTTTCCAGGTGCAGGCGGTAGCGTTCGAGCTCCTGCTCGATGCGCTTCTCTTCGGTGATCTCCCGGTTGATGCACAGGTAGTGGGAGATGCTGCCGTCGGCCCGGCGCACCGGCGAGATCACCGCCCACTCGACATACACGTCGCCGTTGCGGCGGCGGTTGATGAGCTCGCCGCGCCACGAATCGCCCCGCGTGAGGGACTGCCACATCTGGCGGAAGACCTCCGGCGGGGTCTGCCCGGACTGCATGATGCGCGGGTTCTTGCCGCGCACTTCGTCGAGGGTGTAGCCGGAGACCTGCTCGAAGGCGGCATTGACGTACAGGATGCACGCGTCGAGATCGGTGAGGACGATGCTGCCCGGGTTCTGCTCGACGGCCGTGGACAGCATGCGCAGCTGCTCCTCGGCGAGCTTGCGCTCGGTGATGTCGGTGGAGATGCCGCACAGGGCGTAGATGGTGCCGTCCTCGCGGCGCAGCGGCAGCTTGACCGACAGGAAGCTGCGGGTCTGCCCGCTGTTGACGTCGCGATTGGTCTCCTCGAGTTCGATCCGCTCGCCACCGGCGATCACCCGGCGGTCGTTCTCGCGCAGCCGGGCGGCGGTGGGGCTGTCGAAGAACACGTCGTCCGACCTGCCAACGACCTCCTCGCGGTCGGCGCCAAACAGCGCGCACACCTCGCGGTTGGCGTAGGTGTAGCGATAGTCCACGTCCTTGATGTAGATGTAGGCGCCCACGTTGTCGAGGATGGTGGCGAGCATCTCCTCGCTCTGGCGGCGGCGCTCCTCGCCGAGGCGGCGCTCGGTCACGTCGAGCACGATGCCGATGTAGCTGATCAGCCGCGCCTGATCGTCGAACACCGGCTGGCCGCGGCACAGCAGCCAGCGGGGCGGGGTGTCGGGCGGCAGCATCACCCGCCATTCGGTCTCGAAGGCCGCGGCGGTCTGGCGGGCCTCGGTGACGACGGAGATGACCCGGTCCAGGTCGTCCGGGTCGATGGTCTGCCACCAGGTTTCGGACGACGGGATCACCCCGTCGGGCGGCAGGCCGTAGAGCGCCCACAGTTCGTCGGACCAGAAATGGTTGTTGCTGTCGATGAACCATTCCCACGAGCCGGCCCGGGCGGCGTCGAGGGCCAGCCGCAGACGCCGCTCGCTGGCCCGGAGCAGCGCTTCGGAGAGGCTGCGCTCGGTCACGTCGGTGACCGTGACGAGGATGTGCTCGACCCCGTCCAGCGACAGGCCGGCGAGGCTGATCTCGACGGCCAGCTCGGAACCATCCTTGCAGCGGCCGAAGAGGTTGCGCCGGTTCATCAGCGTCTGGGCCTGGCCCGGCAGGGCGCGGAACATGTCGCGCTGGATGGCGTGGTTGACGCGCAGCTGGTCGGGCACCAGCTGCTCGACCAGCGCGCCGGTGAGTTCGCCCGGCAGGTAGCCGAACATCCGCTCGAGGGCCGGATTGACCAGCACCATATGGCCGTCGCCCGACACCACGGCCAGGCCGTCGACGCTGGTGTCCCACACCTGGCGGAAGCGCGCCTCGCTGTGGGCCTTGGCTTCCTCGGCCCGGTGCAGATCGGAGATGTCGGTGAAGGTGAGCACCGCGCCGGCGTTGCGGCCGTTCTCGTCTCGGTAGGCGTCGATCTGCATCAGGTAGTGGAAGCCACGCTGATGAACGTGCTCGACGGTGGACTCGCTGCGCGCCACCACGCCCTCGACCCACTCCCGCAGGCGCGGCAGATCGAGATAGCACGGCACACCATACAGAAACTGCCCGATGTCGTTGGGCAGCAGGCCAAAAATGCGCGAGGCCAGCGGGTTGAAGCGGGTCACCCGGCCATCCCGGTCGACCACGATCAGGCTGGTGCGGATGGAGTTCTGGATGTTGCCGAGGGTGGCGTTGAGGCGGGCGTACTCGACCGACTTCACCTGCAACTCGTCGTTGAGGCTGGTGAGCTCCTCGTTGGTGGCCTGGAGTTCTTCGTTGGACGCCTGGAGCTCCTCGCCGGCGGATTGCAGCTCCTCGTTGAGGCACTGGAGTTCTTCGTTGGAGGCTTCGAGCTGCTCGATGACCGCCTGCAGGTGCTCGCGGGTGTCGGCGAGTTCCTGGCGCAGCCGGCCGATCTCGTCGGCCGCCTCGCCCGGCGGCAGCACCTCGACGACGCCCGTGGCGCGCACGGTTGGCGTGGTCCGGGTTTCCTCGAAGCCGATCAGGAACGCCCACTGGGGATCGGTCCCGCCGCTCTCGACGCGTCGCACCACCGGACGCACCTTCAGGGTCTCGTCGCCAAAGCGCACCAGGGTGCCCAGGCCCTGCAGCTCCTGGAGCTGCTCCTGGCGCATCCGGAAACACAGGGCGCGCAGCTCGCTGCGCAGCTCGGGCAGGCACAGGCCGAACACCGAGAAATCGGCGCTGCCCGCCGGCAGGGTGAAGTAGCGCCGCGACGCACCGAAGAAATGCAGCGGCTCGAAGCTCGCGTCGATCAGCACCGCCGGCGGCCCGTAGGCATCGAGCAGCACCTTGCGGCTGACATCCACCAGCGATTCGCGCCGCACCGCACTGGGCGGCCGCGGAACCACCGGCCGGGCCGGCGCCGCCAGGTGGGTGACGTGGGGCCGCGCCACCGGCAGCGCGCAGCTGCGGTAGAGCTTGCCGCTGGCGTCCAGCGACTCGAAACCGTCGCCGTCGGGGCCGACCGACTCGGACTTGCCCAGCAGCAGCAGCAGGCCGCCGGGCTTGAGGGCAAAGTGGAAGCTGCGCAGCAGCTCGGCCTGCCGGCCCGGCTTGAAGTAGATCAGGATGTTGCGGCAACTCACCAGATCCATCCGCACCAGCGGCGGATGCCCGACCAGATCGTGCACCGAGAAGACGCACATCTCGCGCAGCTGCTTGGCCACCCGCCAGCCATCGCCCTCGGCGGTGAACCAGCGGGCCAGCCGCTCCGCCGACAGGCCGGCGACCTCCGCCGCCGAATACAGGCCCGCCCGGGCCACGTCGAGGGCTTCCTCGTCGATGTCGGTGGCGAACACCCGGATGTCCAGCTGGCTGAAGCGTTCGCCGAGGATCTCGGCGAGCACGATGGTGATCGAGTAGACCTCCTCACCGGTGGCGCAGGCCGGCACCCACACCCGCAGCGTGTCGCCCGCCTGCTTGCCATCCACCACGGTCTGCAGGGCCCGGGCCAGTTCGGTGAAGACTTCCGGGTCGCGGAAGAACGACGACACCGAGATCATGAAGCTCTGCTGCAGCCGGTCCAGCTCGTCGGCGCTCACGCACAGGTGCGCCAGATAGGCGTCGAGCCCGGCCATGTCGAGGGCCCGGCAGCGACGCAGGGTCTGACGAAGCAGCGTGCTCTCCTTATAGCAGCGCATGTCCACGCCGCTCTCGCGGGACACCAGGCTCAGGATGGCCTGGAAGGCCTGGGCGTCGTGGCCCTCGGCGCCGCCGGTATCCGGTTCGGCCGGCTCGCCCGCCTGGGCAGCGGATTGTTGATCGAACTCTGGGGAGCTTTTCTTCGTTTCGTCGGTCATCTGTTCACCGGACCATGAGCCACCACGCTCAGACAGCCATGTTAAGCCGAAGCCGCGCCGGTCGACTGCGTTTTGTGCGGTAGTTGACGCAATTCGGCACAACCGGCGCGGCCGGTCAGAAAGCACGTGCGGTCCTTGCGAAAGCAGCCCGGACGTTCCATGATGAAATCACCGCCCTGCAGGAGATGACATGATGATCCGCAAGATTGCACTTCTTCTCGCCCTGGCCCTGGGCTTTGCCGCTGGCGCCCAGGCGTGCGGCGAAAACGGCGCCAAGAGCGGCAAACCCGACATGAGCAAGCCGGCCACCCCGAAGCCGAGCACCTGATCCCGGACACCACATAACAGTGAGGGCGCGACAGCGCCCCTCGCGATGATCGCCTCTGCCCATTCCAAGCCCATCAGGAGACAACCCATGCCCCACAGAACCCTGCGTCAGGTCGTTGAAGGCCAGACCCTCGTATCCGCCCTGGCCGATACCACCGTCCGCGCCGCCGCCATCTCGATGGCCAGCAACAACGTGGGCGCGATCCTCGTGGTCGACGCCGCCGGAAAGCTCGCCGGCCTGTTCACCGAGCGCGACGTGCTCAACCGCGTCGTCGCCCGCGGCCTCGACCCGGACGCCACGCCCCTCGCGGCGGTGATGACCACCAAGCTCCAGACCGCCAGCCCCGACAAGCCCCTCGCCCACGCCCTGCACATGATGTTCGAAGGCGGCTTCCGGCACGTGCCGGTAGTCGATGACGGCAAGCCGGTGGGCATGGTGTCGGCACGCAACGCCCTCGGCCTCGAAATCCACCAGTTCGAGCAGGAACTCGTCGAGCGCGACCACATCGCCGAGATTCTCTGATCCCCCGCAGCCGGGGGCGCGTCCCGCCCGGAGGTGCCCCCAGCCGTCAAGCCGGCGCGGAAATCAGCGCAAATCGCGCTAAAATTGCGGTTTCCCCTCTGGTCAGCCCAATCCCATGTTCTCCGGAATCGTTGCCGCCACCGGCCGCATCCTGAGCGTCACGCCCCTTGAAGACGGCGTGCGCCTGGCCGTCGATGTGGGCACCCTTGATCTCGACGACGTCCAGCTCGGCGACAGCATCGCCAACAACGGCGTGTGCCTCACCGTCATCGCCCAGGACGGCAAGGTCGTCAGCTTCGACGTCTCCCGCGAAACCCTCAACTGCACCGTCGGCCTCGACGCCCCCGGCGAGGTGAACCTCGAAAAGGCCCTGCGCCTGGCCGACCGCCTCGGCGGCCACCTGGTCACCGGCCACGTCGATGGCATCGGCAGCGTGCGGAAGTTCGAGCCGGTCGGCGAAAGCCACGAGCTCATCATCCGCGCTCCCGAAAGCCTCGCCGGCTACATCGCCCGCAAGGGTTCGATCACCGTCGACGGCGTGAGCCTCACCGTCAACTGGGTGAAGGGCTGCGACTTCTCGATCAACCTCATCCCCCACACCGTCCAGGTCACCACGCTCAAGCGCCTCGCCGCCGGCAGCACGGTCAACCTCGAGATCGACCTCATCGCCCGCTACGTCGAGCGCATGCAGGCCTGGCACAACGAGCAGGAAGGAAGCCCCGCATGAGCGCGCTGGCCCCGATCAACGAAATCATCGCCGACATCAAGGCCGGCCGGATGGTCATCCTCGTGGACGAGGAAGACCGCGAGAACGAAGGCGACATCGTCATTGCCGCCGAGCACATCACGCCTGAAGCCATCAACTTCATGGCCAAGCACGCCCGCGGCCTGATCTGCCTGACCCTCACCGAAGAACGCTGCCGCCAGCTGGGCATCAACCAGATGGCCCGCGACAACCGCAGCCAGTTCTCCACCGCCTTCACGGTGTCCATCGAAGCCGCCGAAGGCGTGACCACCGGCATCTCCGCCGCCGACCGCGCCCGCACCGTGCAGGCCGCCGTGGCCCGCCACGCCCGGCCCGCCGACATCGTCCAGCCCGGCCACATCTTCCCGATCATGGCCAAGCCCGGCGGCGTGCTGATCCGCGCCGGCCACACCGAAGCCGGCTGCGACCTCGCCGGCATCGCCGGGCTCGAACCCGCATCGGTGATCTGCGAGATCATGAACGACGACGGCACCATGTCGCGCATGCCCGAACTCATCGAGTTCGCCCAGCACCACGGCCTCAAGATCGGCGCGATCCGCGACCTCATCGAATACCGCGCCCGCACCGAGAAGCTCGTCGAGAAGGTCAGCGAGAAGACCGTCAGCACCCCCCACGGCGACTTCCGCCTGTCGGCCTTCGAAGACCGCACCTCGGGCGACGTGCACCTCGCCATGACCTACGGCGCCATCTCGCCCGAGGTCGAAACCTTGGTGCGCGTCCACGAACCCGTCTCGGTGCTCGACTTCCTCGACCCCACCAGCGGCCGCCACACCTTCCCGATCGACGCCGCGCTCAAGCGCATCGCCCAGCACGGCAACGGCGTGATCGTCCTGCTCTACCGCCCCCAGAGCGGCCAGGAACTCCTCGCCCAGCTCGCCACCGACCCCACCGCACCGCGCGCCGCCCTGAAGTGGGATCCGCGCCTGTTCGGCGTCGGCGCCCAGATCCTGCGCGAACTGCAGGTAGGCAAGATGCGTCTGATGGCCAGCCCGCGGAAGATCCCCAGCATGACCGGCTTCGGCCTCACCGTCGTCGGCCACGCGGCCCTCGACGCCTGACCCGGCCTCCACTCCATTTTCAGGTAACACCATGCCCCGTTACGACAACATCCCCGAAATCGAACCCAACCTCGACGGCCGCGGCCTGCGGGTGGGCGTCGTCATGTGCCGCTTCAACCTCGACGTGTGCGAAGGCCTGCTGTCCTCCTGCACCGCCGAACTGCAGCGCCTCGGCGTCGCGGCCAACGACATCACCATCGCCACCGTCCCCGGCGCCCTCGAAGCCCCCCTCACCCTCCAGGTGATGGCCCGGAGCGGCCGCTTCGACGCCCTGGTGGCCCTCGGCGCGGTGATCCGCGGCGAGACCTACCACTTCGAGCTCGTCTCCAACGAACAGGGCGCCGGCATCACCCGCGTCGCCCTCGACACCGGCGTGCCCGTCGCCAACGGCATCCTCACCACCGAAGACGACGATCAGGCCCTCGCCCGGATGCAGGTCAAGGGCGCCGACTGCGCCCAGGCCGCCGTCGAGATGGCCCGACTCCTGAAGGCCCTGGCATGAGCACCGCCAACAAATCCCCCCGCCGCCGCGCCCGCGAATTCGCCCTGCAGGGCGTTTACCAGTGGCTGCTCAACCAGTCGCCCGTCACCTCCATCGAATCCCAGCTGGCCGAAGTCGCCGGTTTCGACAAATGTGACCGCGAGCTCTTCGTCGGCCTCCTGCGCGGCACCATCACCAACGCCCCCGAACTCCAGGTCGGCTTCGCAAACTACATCGAGCGCCCGCTCAATGAGCTGTCGCCGGTCGAGCGCGGCATCCTGCTGATGTCCACCTTCGAGCTCGCCCACCGCCCCGAAACCCCCTACCGGGTCATCATCAACGAGGCCATCGAGCTGGCCAAGGGTTTCGGCGGCACCGACGGCCACAAGTTCGTGAACGGCGTGCTCGACAAGCTCGCCGCCCGCCTGCGCGCCGACGAGGTCGAAGCCAACGCCCGCGAGCGCCAGGCTGCCCGCGGCAACAAGCCGGCCTGACCCGCCAGCTGCCGGAACCATCCCGCGCGATGCCGTCCGAGTTCGCCCTGATCCGCCGGCACTTCACCCGTCCCGCCCGCCACACCGATCTGGCGGTGGGCGACGACGCGGCGCTGATCCGCCCGGCCCCCGGCATGCAGCTGGCCATCTCCACCGACATGCTGGTGGCCGGCACCCATTTCTTCCCCGATACCGACCCCACCGATCTCGGCTGGAAGACCCTCGCGGTCAACGTCTCCGACCTCGCCGCCATGGGCGCCCAGCCCCGCTGGGTGGTGCTGGCGGCCAGCCTGCCCGGCGCCGACGAAGCCTGGATCGAAGCCTTCGCGGGCGGCTTCTTCGCCTGCTGCGAAGCCTTCGACATCGACGCCATCGGCGGCGACACCACCCGCGGCCCGCTCAACCTGTGCCCGACGATCTTCGGCGAAGTGCCCACCGGCGCCGCCATCACCCGCAGCGGCGCCCGGCCCGGTGACGACCTGTGGGTGTCCGGCGCCCCGGGGCGCGCCGCCCTGGGCCTTGCTCACCTGCGCGGCGACACCCACCTCGCCGACACCTACCGCGACGACTGCCTCGCCGCCCTGCACCGGCCTCAGCCGCGGGTCGCCCTCGGCCTCGGCCTGCGCGGCATCGCCAGCGCCATGCTCGATGTGTCCGACGGCCTGCTGGGCGATCTCGACCACATCCTCGAAAGCTCCGCGGTCGGCGCGGTGATCGACGAAGCCAACCTGCCCCTCGCGCCCCTCGTGGCCGCCTGCGGCGATCCCGCCCGGGCCTTCGCCGCGTGCACCGGCGGGGGCGACGACTACGAGCTGCTGTTCACCGCTCCGCCCACCCAGCGCGCTGCCCTGGCCGATCTTTCCGCCCGACTGGCCCTGCCCCTGCACCGCATCGGCAGCATCACCCCGGCCACCCGCGGCCTGCACCTGCGCGACACCGGCGGTACCCTGCGCGAGCTCGCCGCCCGAGGCTACGACCACTTCGGCAACGGCGCATGAAGCCCAACGTCCGCTTCCTGCTCTCCGATCCAGCCCACTTCGTCGCCCTCGGCTTCGGCTCCGGCCTGTGGCCCAAGGGCCCCGGCACCGCCGGCACGCTGGCGGGCTGGCTGCTGTTTCCCCTTGTGCGCGCGCCGCTCACCGACGGCCTGTTCGCCGGACTGCTGGTGGCCTGCATCCTGTTTGGCATCCTCGCCTGCGAACGCACCGGCCGCGCCCTCGGCGTCGCCGACCACGGCAGCATCGTGTGGGACGAGATCGTCGCCATCTGGCTGGTCCTGTGGCTCACCCCCGAAGGCCTCGGCTGGCAGCTCACCGCCTTCGTGCTGTTCCGCTTCTTCGACATCGTCAAGCCGCAGCCCATCCGCTGGGTGGATGACCGCACCCGCGGCGGCTTCGGCGTGATGCTCGACGATCTCATCGCCGCCGGCTACACCCTGCTCGCGCTGGCCCTGCTCGTGAGGTTCCTCGGTTAATGGACGCCCAGCTCGAAACCCTCTCCCGCCTTGTTGGCGACCATCTCGCCGCCCGCGGCTGGCGCCTTGCCACCGCCGAATCGTGCACCGGCGGCTGGGTCGCCGAGGTCGTCACCGCCACCGCCGGCAGCTCCGGCTGGTTCGACTGCGGCTTCATCACCTACTCCAACGACGCCAAGTGCGCGCAGCTCGGCGTCTCGCCGATGACCCTCGCCCGCCATGGCGCAGTCAGCGAGCCGACCACCGCGGCGATGGTCCGCGGCACCCTCGAACGGGCCGAGGCCGACCTCGCCCTGTCGATCTCCGGCATCGCCGGCCCGGGGGGCGGATCGGCCGACAAACCCGTCGGCACCGTGTGCTTCGGCTGGGGCCGGACCGGCGAATCCCCCCAGACCGCCACCTGCCGCTTCGACGGCGACCGGGAGGCCGTCCGCCGCCAGGCAGTGGTCTTCGCGCTCACCGAACTCATCCGCCGCTACGCCTGAAATCCCATCCGCATCAAGGCCTTGGCAAATCCGGTAGACGTTCCGCCGCAACTGTATAAAATACCAGCCTGCGCGACTTTCTTCGCTCCGATACCTCTCGTGACGACGCGCGATCACCCGCACGCAAACTCTGTGCCATAATCTCCAAAACCCTTTTTACAAGGATCACGACAGATGGATGACAACAAGGCCAAGGCCCTCGCCGCCGCGCTTTCCCAGATCGAAAAGCAGTTCGGCAAGGGCTCGATCATGCGCCTGGGCGACGGCGAAGTCGAAAGCGACATCCAGACCGTCTCCACCGGCTCCCTGGGCCTCGACATCGCCCTCGGCATCGGCGGTCTGCCCCGCGGCCGGGTCGTGGAAATCTACGGTCCCGAATCGTCCGGCAAGACGACCCTCACCCTCCAGGTCGTCTCCGAGATGCAGAAGCTCGGCGGCACCGCCGCCTTCATCGACGCCGAACACGCGCTGGACGTCACCTACGCCCAGAAGCTCGGGGTCAACATCGGCGACCTCCTGATCTCCCAGCCCGACACCGGCGAACAGGCCCTCGAGATCGCCGACATGCTGGTGCGCTCCGGTGGCGTCGACGTGGTCGTGATCGACTCCGTGGCAGCCCTCACCCCGAAGGCCGAAATCGAAGGCGAGATGGGCGACCAGCTCCCCGGCCTGCAGGCCCGCCTGATGTCCCAGGCCCTGCGCAAGCTCACCGCCAACATCAAGCGCACCAACACCCTGGTCATCTTCATCAACCAGATCCGGATGAAGATCGGCGTGATGTTCGGCAGCCCCGAGACCACCACCGGCGGCAACGCCCTCAAGTTCTACGCCTCGGTGCGGATGGACATCCGCCGCATCGGCACCATCAAGAAGAACGACGAGGTGATCGGCTCCGAAACCAAGGTCAAGGTCGTCAAGAACAAGGTCGCCCCCCCGTTCCGCGAAACCCTGTTCGACATCCTGTACGGCGAAGGCACCTCCCGCGAAGGCGAGATCATCGACCTGGGCGTCCAGCACAAGTTCGTGGACAAGTCCGGCGCCTGGTACGCCTACAACGGCGAGAAGATCGGCCAGGGCAAGGACAACGCCCGCGAATTCCTCAAGAGCAACCCGCACATCGCCCGCGAGATCGAAAACAAGATCCGCGTCGCCGTCGGGCTGCCCGAGATGGCCGTGATCGCGCCCGCCGCCCCCGCCGCGGCAGCCTGAACGTCTCCGGCAGGAAACACCGTCGTCCATGGCCACCAGTCTGCATGAGCGGGCCCTGCGCTGCCTGGCCCAGCGGGAGCATTCCCGTGCCGAGCTCGCCCGCAAGCTGGGCACCCTCGGCAGCGAGGAAGAGGTGAGCGCCGAACTCGACCGTCTGGTCGAGCTTGGCCTCCTCTCCGACGCCCGCTTCGCCGATGCCTACGTGCGCGCCAAGGCGGCCCGCTTCGGCGCCTCCCGGCTCAAGAGCGAGCTCGCCCGGCGCGGCGTCGGCGCCGAGCAGATCGGTCTGGCCATTGCCGACAACTGTCCCGAGAGCGAATTCGAACGCGCCTGCGACATCCATCGCCGAAAGTTCGCCGCAGCACCGGCAGACGCGCGAGAATGGGCGCGCCAGGCGCGTTTTCTTCAAGGTCGCGGCTTTTCGACCGAAATCATTCGTAGAGTCCTGAAAGAACACCCCGGCGATGAGCCTGCTTAAAGTCAGCAACCTGCGCAAGAAGTACAAGGCCCGCACCGTCGTCCACGACGTCTCCTTCGACGTCGGCAGTGGCGAGGTGGTCGGCCTGCTCGGCCCCAACGGCGCCGGCAAGACGACCTGCTTCTACATGATCGTCGGCCTCGTGGTCGCCGATGGCGGCGAGATCACCCTCGACGATCAGGTGCTGACCCATCGCCCGATCCACCAGCGCGCCCGCCTCGGCCTATCCTACCTTCCCCAGGAGATGAGCGTCTTCCGCAAGCTCACCGTGGCCGAGAACATCCAGGCGGTGCTCGAGCTGCAGAATCTCACTAAGGCCGAGATGGCCGAACGCCTCGAACAGCTCCTTGGCGAGCTGGGCATCGAACACCTGCGCGACAACACCGCGATCTCCCTCTCCGGCGGCGAACGCCGGCGCTGCGAGATCGCCCGCGCCCTCGCCTCCGACCCGCGGCTGATCCTCCTCGACGAGCCCTTCGCCGGCGTCGACCCGATCGCCGTGATCGACATCCAGAAGATCATCCGCTTCCTCAAGGAAAAGGGCATCGGCGTCCTCATCACCGACCACAACGTCCGCGAAACCCTCGGCATCTGCGACCGCGCCTTCATCATCAATGCCGGGGAAGTGCTGGCCAGCGGCCGCCCGGAAGACATCGTCCGGAATGAACAGGTCCGTCAGGTTTACCTCGGCGAGCACTTCCGGCTTTAAGGCATCATTGTTGTCATGAAGCCCAGCCTCCAGCTCAAACTCTCCCAACATCTCGCGCTCACCCCGCAGCTACAGCAGTCCATCAAGCTGCTGCAGCTATCGACCCTCGAGCTCAACCAGGAGATCGAGAAGATCCTCCTCGAGAACCCGATGATCGAGCGGGACGAGCCGGAATCGAACCTCGGCTCCAGCCGTCTCGAAGCCCCCGGCCCGGCCGCCCCCGCCGGCAGCGAGGCCGCCCATGAGCGCGAGCAGGAGCAGGCCCGCGAATCCGACCAGCGCGAGCGCGACACCGACCGGGAGTTCGACTTCGCCGAAGGCGGCGACTGGCAGGGCTCCGGCAGCGGCTCGCGGGACGATGACGACGACAACGATTTCCAGGATCTCCAGGCCACGGTCACCACCCTGCGCGACCACCTGGACGCCCAGATCGCCCTCACCCAGCTGTCCGACCGGGATCGCGCCCTCACCCGCTTCATGATCGAGGCCCTCGACGACGACGGCTACCTCAGCCAGGCCCTCGAAGACCTCCTGCCGCTGCTGCCGCCCGAGCTCGAAGTGGATCTGGACGACCTCACGATCGCCCTGCGCCACATCCAGAGCCTCGACCCCTGCGGGATCGGCGCTGCCGACATCGGCGAATGCCTCGGCCTGCAGCTGCGCGCCCTGCCGCCCAGCCGCGAACGCGAGCTGGCGCTGGCCATCGTCGCCGAACACCTCGAACTCCTCGCCGCCCGCGACTACCTCAAGCTCAAGCGCGCACTGCGCTGCACCGACGACGAGCTGCGCGAAGCCCACGCCCTGATCCTCGACCTCAACCCCCGGCCCGGCGCCCGCTTCGCCCAGTCCGACATCCGCTATGTGGTTCCGGATGTCATCGTCCGCAAGGTCCGCAGCACCTGGGTTGTGAACCTCAACCCGGACGCGATGCCCAAGCTGCGCATCAACCAGCTTTATGCCCAGATCCTGCGGGACAACCGCGGCGCCAGTGGCTCCCTGTCCAATCACCTTCAGGAAGCCCGCTGGCTCATCAAGAACGTTCAGCAGCGTTTCGACACCATCCAGCGTGTGTCGCAAGCGATCGTTGACCGGCAGCGTCAGTTCTTCGATTATGGCGATGTGGCGATGCGCCCTCTGACACTGCGTGAAATCGCCGAACAGTTGGAATTGCACGAGTCCACCGTCTCGCGGGTGACCACCCAGAAGTACATGGCCACACCAAGAGGCATTTTCGAGTTCAAACATTTTTTCGGCAGTCACGTCGCCACCGACACCGGTGGGGCGGCTTCCTCGACGGCGATTCGGGCGCTGATTCGCCAGCTGGTAGCCGCGGAAGACAAGAAGAAACCCTTGTCCGACGCCAAGATTGCCGAGTTGTTGGGCCAGCAGGGTATCGTCGTGGCACGCAGGACCATCGCAAAGTATCGCGAGTCCCTCGATATCCCGCCGGTCAGTCTGCGCAAAACCATCTGACAGAAAGGTAAGAACCATGAACCTCAACATCACGGGGCATCACGTCGAAGTTACGCCGGCCATCCGCGAATACGTCACCTCCAAGCTCGATCGCGTGATCCGTCATTTCGACAACGTCACCAGCGTCGGCGTGATCCTCTCGGTGGAAAAGCTGCGTCAGAAGGCCGAAGTCACCGTTCACGTGCGTGGCAAGGACATCCACGTCGAGAGCGAGGATGCCGACATGTATGCCGCCATCGACGCCCTGACCGACAAGCTCGACCGCCAGGTTCTGAAGTACAAGGACAAGGCCTCCGATCACGGCCATGACTCCCTGAAGCAGCACCTCGCCGAATCCTGATCTTCGGCCCCAAGTAATCCCCTTCTCCCCGGGACCGTTGTGGCTATAATGCGCCCCAACTGACACAACGGCCCCGGCGGCACCCGCCCCCGGATTTTCCAGATTCGTTCCCGGAAACCTGTCCCGGTCCCACCGCGTACAGGAGCGTCCCGCCCATGAACCTCATCGCCAAACTTCTGCCTCCAGCCAATGTGGTCGTCGGCCTCGAGGCGAGCAGCAAGAAGCGTGCTTTCGAGCAGGCCGGCCTGCTGTTCGAGAACAATCACGGCATCGCCCGGAGCACCGTCTTCGACAGCCTGTTTGCCCGCGAGAAGCTCGGCTCGACCGGTCTCGGGCAGGGCATCGCGATCCCCCACGGACGCATCAAGGGCCTGAAGGACGCGCTGGGTGCCTTCATGCGCCTCGCCGAACCCGTTCCCTTCGACGCGCCCGACGGCCGTCCCGTGTCGATGCTGTTCGTGCTGCTGGTGCCCGAACAGGCCAACGAACACCACCTGCAGCTCCTCTCCGAACTCGCCCAGATGTTCAGCAATCGCAGCTTCCGCGATCAGCTCCTGGCCGCCCCGGACGCCCTCGCGGCCCACTCCCTCTTCGCCCAGTGGGGCAGCGATGCGCCAGACAACAGTAGCGCGGCTGTTTGACGACAACCTCGACCGCCTGAGGCTGCGCCACATCTGCGGCAGCCTCGACACCCGCATCTCGGTCTCCGAAGACCGCATCTGGCCCGCCGACATGGTCGGCCACCTCAACCTGATCCACCCCGACCGCCTGCAGATCCTCGGCTCGTCCGAGCTCGCCTGGGCTCGCCGCCAGACCCGCGACAAGGTGATCCACCATGTCCGCGAGATCCTCTCCTACGGCCCGCCAGCCATCATCGTCGCCGACGACGAAGACATCCCCAGCCTGATCCGCACCGTCTGCGCCAACGAAGACGTGGCCCTCTTCGCCAGCCCGCTGCCGGCGGCCAACGTCATCGACCTGCTGCGCAGCTACCTGTCGCGCAAGCTCGCCGAACGGGTCGCCCTGCACGGGGTGATGATGGACGTGCTGGGCCTGGGCGTCTTCATCACCGGGGATTCGGGCGCCGGCAAGTCCGAGCTCGCCCTGGAACTCATCTCCCGGGGCCATGGCCTGGTGGCCGACGACATCGTCGAGTTCTCCCGCATCGCTCCGACCGTCCTCGAAGGCCGTTGCCCGGCCCTGCTCCAGGACGTCATCGAAGTGCGCGGCCTCGGCATCCTCAACATCCGAACGATCTTCGGCGAGACCGCCTGCCGGCGGAAGATGAAGCTCAAGCTGGTGGTTCACCTCCAGCGCCGCCAGCCAGGCGACCAGGATCCGCTGCGCCTGTCCCTCGAAGGCGAGCAGCAGATGATCCTCGGCGTGCCGCTCCGCCGCGTCGTGCTGCCGGTGGCGGCCGGCCGCAACCTGGCTGTGCTCCTGGAAGCCGCAGTGCGCTCGACGATCCTGCTGCTGCGGGGCATCGACTCGACCCAGGAGTTCGTCGACCGCCAGCGTCGGGCGATGGAAGACGGCGGCTTTTGACCAAAAGACACGGCATCCGACCGCCCCGGCGGACCGGGCCGTCAACGGATTCACCCAAGCACCGTTAATGATGATGTTGCAGTTCCGACAACCCGCCCATACGAGGAGTGGCCAGATGAAAAAATTGATCCTGAGTGTCGCTGTTTCGATGTTTGCCGCCGGTCTGGCACCCGCCGCCTTCGCGGCCTCCACCCAGCAGAACAAGATGAAGGAATGCAACGCGTCCGCCGCCGACAAGAAGGGCGACGAGCGCAAGGCCTTCATGAAGGAATGCCTCTCCGCCAAACCCGCCGCCGCCGAAGCCAAGGGCACCCCGCAGCAGGAAAAGATGAAGGCCTGTAACAAGGAGGCCGGCGAAAAGGCCCTCAAGGGCGACGACCGTAAGAAGTTCATGAGCACCTGTCTGAAGGGCTGATCGCCCCCAGGCGCACATGAAACACCGAGGGCCCGTGAAGGGCCCTCTGCTTTTGCTGCACGGCCGACGTTGCCCGGCTCAGTCGAGGGCGAACGCCACCGCGTCGGACATGTTGTCACCCACCGAGAAACCGCAGCCGATGTGGCCTTTCTCGGACAGCGCGAACTCTCCGCGCTTGATGCAGTGTTCCGCCACCCCCTCCTCCAGCAGGTAAGTGCCGTTGGTGCTGGAATCGGCCAGATAGAACATGCCGTTGCGCAGCTCGATGCGTGCGTGCTGGCGGGAAACCCGCGGGTCGGACACGACGATGTCGTTGCCGGTTTCGCGACCGAACAGCAGGGTCGGATGGGCCGCATCGATCACCCACTTCTGGCCCCGGAAACTGACCCGCAGCTGCCTGACCGACTGCATCGCTTCCTGGCGGAGCTCGGCCGGCGTGGGCGGCGGCGCGTTGCCCAGTTCAAGCGCGGGAAAGGGTGCGTTGCTGGCTGCGTCGTCGAGCTTGCCGAGCAGGCGCCGCATGGACGGCGAGAGCAGCTCGGAAAGGCTCTCGGAGACGGTGATGGTGTCGGGATTGCAGCCATCCACCAGGCGGGCGGCCATCTTCTCGGCAGCGCCTTCTTCGTCGCCCCCTTCGGACTCCAGCACCACCCCGGCCCGCAGCACCAGCTTGATGCCGCTCATCGGCGGCAGCGCCCGTACCCTTTCGCGCATCTCGCGGGCCGCCAGCAGGGCAGAATCTGCATCGCCGAAACGGGCAACAATCACTTCCGGACGCAGCTCCAGCCCTTCGGCCGAATAGGCCTCCGCGCAGCGGGACATGCGGTTAAGGCAACGCTCGACGGCGTAGCCAGCCTCCGCCTCACCCAGCTTGACGGACAAACGGACACGACCTGCCACATCTGCATACAGCAGGCACCGGGTGGCGGCACGCTCATTCATCGTGGCATGCTCCGGTGATCCCCGTCTGACAGGGGGAGACAGTCACGGTGAATCCCTCAGACGTGCGCGGGAGACTGGGTGGGCGATCCATAAGCTCTAACTTCTCCAGATCCCGATGGGGATCGCTGAGGCATCTTCTTGCGCGACTGGCGGAAGTTCGGGAGTATCGAACACGATGTCGCCCTGCTCCACTTCCGTGCCGCGCGTGACGTTCAGGAAATCGAACAGCTTGCCGTCCGCCAGATGGGACGGAACGACGTTCTTCATCGCGGTGGCGATGGATACGATACGACCGGGGAAGCGACTATCCCAATCGCGTAGCATAGCCTTGATCTGCTTGCGCTGCGCGTTTTCCTGGCTGCCGCACAGGTTGCACGGGATGATCGGATATTCCATGCCCCGGGCAAACCGCTCGATGTCCTTTTCCGAGCAGTAGGCCAGCGGGCGGATCACCACGTTCTGACGGTCGTCGCTCACCAGCTTGGGCGGCATGGACTTCATCTTGCCGCCGAAGAACATGTTGAGGAACATGGTCTCGATCATGTCGTCCCGGTGGTGACCCAGGGCGATCTTGGTGGCGCCGACTTCCTTGGCGGTACGGTAGATGATGCCGCGACGCAGACGGGAGCACAGGGAGCAGGTGGTCTTGCCCTCGGGGATCTTGTCCTTGACGATCTTGTAGGTGTTCTCGGTGACGATCTTGTAGTCGACGCCGATGGATTCGAAGTACGCCGGCAGCACGTGGTCGGGGAAGCCGGGCTGCTTCTGGTCGAGGTTCATGGCCACGACGCGGAAGTTGATCGGCGCCCGCTCGCGCAGTTCAAGCAGCAGCGAGAGCAGCGTGAAGGAATCCTTCCCGCCGGACACGCAGACCATCACCACGTCGCCTTCCTCGATCATGCCGTAGTCGACGATGGCCTCCCCCGTCTTGCGCATCAGGAATTTCTTGAGGCGCAGGAAGGAATTGGAGAAACGGGATTCCGTTTCGGGAGAGTCGTCTGCCACCGGCGCGGGGACTGCCACTGCGTGTTCCATTGTTTTCCAGATGTTCGATGATTATAAGTCGGGCGAAAAGACGATCCGAAGGTGATAAATGTTAAATACGTTATAAATGCGCACTGCGCCCACCATCGACCGGAATGATCTGACCTGTGACGTAGGGCGCATCGAAGAGCAAAAAACGGACTGTCCGGGCGATATCCGACGGCGCGCCGACCCGCTGCAGCAGCGTGTGGGCCACCACGGCGTCGCGCTCGGCGGGCGGAAACTGCCCGTCCTCGGGCCACTCGATCGCGCCGGGGGCAACACCATTGACCCGGACCCGCGGCGCCAGTTCAAGGGCCAGCGCACGGGTCAGACCCAGCAGACCGGCCTTCGCGGCGCAGTAAAGCGGGTAGCCTTTCAGCGGGCGCTCGGCGTGGATATCGACGATATTGACGATCGCCCCCTGGGCTGCCTGCAGCCAGGGATTGGCCGCCTGGGCCAGGAACAGCGGCGCCTTGAGGTTGGAGCCAATCAGGTCCAGCCACGCCACCTCGTCGATCTCGCCCATCGCGGTGGGAAAGAAGCTCGACGCGTTGTTGACCAGCGCATCCAGACGCCCATAATGGGCAACAACAGCATCGACCAGACCGCCCAGCGCCCCGGTATCCAGCAGATCGGCCTGCACGACCAGCGCCGAATCGGGCCGCGCGGCATTGAAGGCCGCGGCGAGGGCATCGGCCTCATCCCGCGACTGGCGGCAATGGAGCACGACCCGCGCGCCTGCGGCATGCAGGTGGCGGGCGATTTCAGCGCCGACGCGCCGGGCTGCGCCGGTCACGAGGGCGACAGGCGCAGCTGCCGGTTGATTCATGACTGCCTGAAAAAGGGTTCTACGGGGAGCGATATCATACGGTGCCGCTGGCCGAAATGGCGCTGTCTTGCGACGTGCGGCATCCACGCGCCGCGGCACGGTAGCGCGGCAGGGTAAAATGCGGATTTTACACGCCAGCGCCGCCATGAACCTGCCCCAGCCGTCAGCCGAAGCCCTCGAACAAAGCGCTGCCCTCGTCGCCCGCCTGCAGGCCTTGATCGCTGCCGAAGGGGGCTGGATCCCGTTCTCCAGCTACATGGCCGAAACCCTCTACGCGCCCGGGCTGGGCTATTACAGCGGCGGCTCGCGCAAGTTCGGGCCGGGCGGGGATTTCATCACCGCACCGGAGCTCACGCCCCTCTTTGGCCAGGCGCTGGCCAGCCAGCTGCAGCAGGTGATGAGCCTGTCGGCGCCCCACATCATCGAAGCCGGCGCCGGCACCGGGCTGCTCGCCGCCGATCTGCTCCTCGAACTCGAGCTCCAGGGCGCGCTGCCCGAAAGCTACGGCATCCTCGAGGTCTCGGGCGAGCTGCGCGAACGCCAGTTCGACACCCTGGCCGCCAAGGTGCCCCACCTGGCCAGCCGCGTGCATTGGCTCGACACCCTGCCGGAGCGGTTCTCCGGCGCCCTGGTGGCCAACGAGGTGCTCGACGTGATGCCGGTGCATCTGGTGGCGTGGCGCCCGGAAGGCATCTTCGAGCGCGGCGTGAGCCTCGATGGCGAGGGGCGCTTCGTGTGGGCCGACCGCCCTGTCGCCGGCCGGGTGGCCGAGGCGGCCGAGGCCCTCGCGCTACCCCTGCCCTCCGAAGGCGAATACGTCAGCGAGATCAACCTCGCCGGCCGGGCCTGGGTGGCCGAATGGGCCGCGCGCCTCGAACAGGGCGCGATGATCCTGATCGACTACGGCTACCCCCGCGCCGAGTACTACCTGCCCAGCCGCAGCACCGGCACGCTGCTGTGCTACTACCGCCACCACGCCCACGGCGATCCCTTCCTGTGGCCGGGGCTCAACGACATCACCGCCTTCGTGGATTTCACCGCCATCGCCGAGGCCGGCTTCGAGGCCGGGCTGGATGTGATGGGCTACGCCGACCAGGCGAACTTCCTGTTCAACTGCGGCGTGCTGGCCTGCCTCGCGCGCCGGGCGCCCGAAGACAGCGCCGACTACATCCGCGCCTCCAAGGCCGTGCAGCGCCTCACCGGCCCCCACGAGATGGGCGAGCTCTTCAAGGTGATTGCCCTGTCGCGCAACATCGGTCAGCCCCTGATCGGCTTCCTGCGCGGAGACCGCCTGCACAGCCTGTAAGGCGGCCCAGCCAAAAAAACAGCCCGCCGACGCATCACGCCGGCGGGCTGTTTTTTGATCGAAACGCTGGGGCTGATTATTCCTGGAAGCGATACACCGCGCTCAGGAAGGCATCCACGTCGGTCGGCACCGCGTGACGCTCGTGGCTGGTGGCCGGGATCTCCTGCAGGCCAAGCGCGAGCTCGGGCGGCAGCAGGTTGGCGTTCAGCACTTCGTCATCATAGGCCGGCCCGTCGGACATCTCGGGCTCGAGGTAGCTCCGTTCACCGCTTTCCATATCCATGAAGATCACCATTTCGGCCTCCGTTCCGGGGTGAGAGACGTGTCCCCCTATTTTTCTTAACGGCTGTGGCCTCCAAAGGTTGAAGGAAATCCGGCAGACGACACCGGAAGCCCGCTTCAACGCTCCGAAATCACCGCCAGTCGCACGATTTCAGGATGGAACACAAAATGGGCGTCCGCAATGACGAAGTTCACGGCCCCGCGCGATTGGCACGACCCGTCACAGATCGAGCGACTTCAGCCACGCCAGGATTGGATCGGCCGCCACCCGCCAGTCGCTCTCCAGCATCATGCCGTGGCCGAGGCCCGGCAGGATCTGCGGTTCGACGTCGTAGCGGCGGGCGGTGAGACGCACCTGGTCGGGCGGGATCAGCACGTCGTGCTCGGCGCCCAGCACCAGCATCGGCGGCAACTCGATGCGCGCCAGGGACGGCAGGTCGAACAGCGACATGTCCCAGATCGCCCGATGGGATTCGGGCTGACAGAGGTGGTAGTAGCGCAGCAGGCGCTCGAGTTCGATGGCCTCGTGGAACAGCGCGTGGCGCAGGGTTTCCACCTGGGGCTGGCCGCCGCCCATGATGCGGTTGAGGTCGCCCAGCAAGTGCGGCTTGGAGAACGCCAGCCCGAAGGCCGAGCCAAGCAGGCCCTGGGGCGGCACCGACGACATCAGCACCACCGCCGGCGCCGTGTGACGCTCCAGGTACTTCTGGACCACCATCCCGCCCATCGAGTGGCCAATGAGCACCGGCGTCGCGGGCAGCTTGCCGGCCACCTCCGCCACGTCATCCACGTAATCCGAGATCGAGAAGCTGTCGAGGTAGGTCCGGCCGCGACTACGCCCGTGGCCCGACAGGGACACCGCATACGACGCATACCCCTGGGCGGCGAACCACGGCAGGAACTGCTCTTCCCAGCACCACGCGGCGGTGTAGGCGCCGTGCACGAACAGGAGAGGCGTCTCGCGGACCGGGCCGGAGGGGGTGTGACACAGCACTTCCAGATCGCCGAAGCGGGAACGGTTCATGGACGGAATCCTGCGGTCAGGCGGAGGGGGCTGCGGGCGGGGGAAAAGGTCATCGGCTCGGGCGTTGGAAGTGTTCAGGCGGAGAACTTACCCCAGCCGGGGAGTAGAGAAAAGCAAAAGACACGCCCGAACACCGCAGCGGCACTGTCGGGTGTCTTTACACTTTGTGGCGAATTATTTCAGCACCAAACCCAAGCCATTGTTTTACATAAACAAACCATTTTGGGCGTAAATTTTGCTTGAAATTCGTGAAATTTTTCACGGAGGCAGAAATGCGCAGGAAGCTGGCATGCAGTGCCGTTGGCAGTTTATTGTCCCTGGGCGCCATCGCGGCGCCGGTCATCTACAACAATGACGTGCTCAGTGGCCGGGCGGCCTTCGACAGCACGATCACCGGCGTCGGCGGCACGGTGCAGACGCTGGCGCTCTCCGGCCTGACGTCCAACGCCTCGAGCTGGACGCTGCCCGGATTGACGATCCGCGCCACCGACAACACCGACCGCTTCGTCTACGGTGACTACAACGGCTATCGCGCGGCGGGCCGGCCATACGCGGTCGGCGGCGCGACCATCGCGATCGCCCCGGCAGTGCCGGCGTCGGGCTCCGGGCTGACCTTCACCTTCGCCACGCCGGTCAACGCCTTCGGCCTCGAGATCGCCGACTGGGCCACCTGCTGCACCAGCGTGCTCCACCCGGACACCGGCGCGCCTGTCGGCTCCAACCTGTTCATTTCCTTCGACGGGGGCGCCACCCGCATCGTTGCCAACGCCATCAACGCCGATTCCAACCCCGGCAACAAGGATTACGACGGCGACGGCACCACCGATTACGCGTTCACCAACTTCGTCGCAGCCATCGACGACAGCCGCACCTTCTCCACCGTCACCTTCTATGGCGACGGGCTGGGCGAGGCGCTTTACGCCGGCGGCACCCTGCGCTGGGCGGCGGTGAGCACCGGCTCGGTGTCGTCCCCGGCCGCTGCGCCCGCGCCGTCGGCGATCGACGAACCGGCGGTCGTCGGGCTGGCCGGGATGGCCATCGGCGGCGCGCTGCTCAACCGCCGTCGCCGTCTGCGCTGGCAACACGGGCGGCCGGAAACGCGGTAAGGTCCGGGCTCCCGCGTTGTCGGCCGGTGCCCGTTGCGCCTGCCCGACGCTTCATTTTCGACGGCAGGTAGAGGGCCGATGCTCAAGTGGTTGCTGGCAATCGTGGTGCTGGCGGTGGTGTCGGGGCTGAGCTCCGGCTTGCCGCTGCGGCGCTGGCGCATCGGGCATCTGCCCGGCGATCTGCATTTCGACGCTTTCGGACGTCACATCCACATCCCGTTCACCAGCACGCTGCTGATGTCACTGGCGGTCTGGCTGCTGGTCCGCTGGCTTTGACGGCTCGTCGTCGAGAGGCGCGCGCACCGCGAAGGTGACGCTGTCGAGGAGCTGCCCGTCGGCGGCCATCAGATCCAGCACATGACGGCCCGCCACCGGCCGCCAGCTGGCTCGCCCGCCATTGCCGTTCGTGCTGCCATTTCCGTTGCCCACCCGCTCGCCGTTCAGACGCCACCAGGCGCCGGGCGGCAGGCGGCTGCCCTCGAAATGGATGCGAAAACCCGGATCGCCCGCCAGCGCCAACGCATCCACCAGCATGCCGTTGGCCGGCCAGGCAATCCGCGGCAGGCTGCGGGGCAGCGCCACCCGTTCCACTTCCGTGCCGCGGATGAACCACTCCCGGCGCGGGCTTTCCACCGGCGGCTCGAACACCACCAGGGTCGACACCACACCCGCCGGCGGCACCGGTCGGACGGCCGGCTGGTTGCGGTGCAGGCCGCGCAGGATCTCGTGCCAGGCGGCATTGGCCTGCGCCGGCGTGCCACGGGCACCCGCCGACCACAGGGCCACGGTGTAGCGGTCTGAAAAACCCGCCACCAGCGTCTCGCGCCCGTCGGGCACGTACTGGCGGATCACGAAGGGTTGGGGCATGCCCTCCGGGTCCAGCTCGGTGAGGATGTCGCCCACGATGAAGCCCGCCTCGGGCCGCAGCATACGCCGGGCGACCCGCTCGCCGCCGGGCGTGCTGCGCGGCGCCAGCCATAGCCCGCCATTGCCCAGGCTGCGGTAGAGGCCGGCGATGGCCAGCAGGCCGAGATCGGCCTGGCCACTGCGCCCCACATCCAGATCAGCCACCCGGAAGCGCTCGGGCAGTTGTTCGCCCACCATCCGCAGCACCGCCTGGGAGGGTTCGGAGAGGTTCTCGCCGAGGGCCCGGCGGGCGCTCACCCACAGGCGTTCGTCGGGGTTGGTGGGCGCGTGGTTGGAGAGGGAATCGTCCAGCAGGGTTGCGGCGGTGAGCTGACGGCGCTCGATCGCGATGCCGTAGACGAAGGGCAGGAGCAGGTTGCCGCTGCTGCGCAGGATCGCCGCGTGATCCGCCTGGGCCGCATCCGGCGCGCCCACGTAGGCGAGCACGTCGGCGCTGGCGTTGTCGATGACCACCGCGGCCGCATCGGTCGGGCCGAGCCGGCGGAGGGCCGCAAGGGTCAGACGCTGGGCGTCGGCGTCGAGGGTGGTGACGAGGCGCTCGCCGGGCTGCTGGAGGAGCTGGCGGGCGAGATGCGGTGCGAGCTCCCAGCGCGGGCCGAGGTGCTGCCGGTCGAGGGTCGCATCGGCCAGGCGCCGGGCAGGGCCGCAGGCCGACGGGCTACCGATGCGCTCGGCGAGCACGCAGGCCCGGCGCCCGACCACGTCGGCCTTGGCATTGGGGCCGCGCAGCAGCACCGCCAGGACCAGCGCCTCGGGCCGGCCGAGCTCCCCCGGCCCCTTGCCGAACAGCGCCCGGGACGCCGCATGCACGCCCTGCAGGTCGCCGCGGAAAGGCGCCAGATTAAGGTAGGCCTCGAGGATCTGCTCCTTGGTCCAGCGGTTTTCCAGCGCCTGGGCGGCGAGGGCCTGATCCCATTTCTGGCCGATGGAGCGCCGCGGTGCGCCGTCACGGCCGAGGGCGAGCTCCGGGTCGAGCAGCCCGGCGAGCTGCATCGACAGGGTGGAGGCGCCGCGTTTGCGGTCGTACCACAGGTTGTGCCAGAGCGAGCCGGCGAAGGCGCGCCAGTCGACCCCGGAGTGTTCGAAGAAGCGCTTGTCCTCGGCGGCCAGCAGGGCTTCCTTGAGGGCTGGCGACAGGTTGGCCAGGCCGACCCACTCCAGCCGCCGCACCCGCGGGTCGAGCCGCCGCTCGGACAGCGGGGTGCCGTCCCGGGCGAGCAGCACCCCCACCGACGGCGTGGCGCCGGCCTTCACTTCGGCAAAGGCCGGGATCGGCTGGGTCGCCCGGGCGGCGGTCGCCGAACCGGCAATCAGCAGGATCAGCGCAAATCGCCGGAATGGGGCCGGAAGCACGGAAAAAACCAGGTTCGAGGACATGTCTGGGCGGCATTGTATGCCCCCCGTCGCCAGGGTTGCCGCGGGATTACTGCCGGGCCTCCGGCGACAATCTGTCAACATTCGTTTCGTCATCCAGACCGAGCTTGCGCACCGCCGCCACCCGCGCCGCATGGACCTCCGTCGGGATCCGCGACTTGTCGGCAAGGCCCCGGGCGATGGCGCCGGCATCGACCCCGCGCACCGCCGCGAGCGCCGCCAGCAGGCGATCGCGCTGGGGATAGGGGCGGCTGGCGAGTCCGGCGCGGCCCCGGTGGTCGCAGGCGCAGGCGTCGAGCAGCGCCGCGAAGCGCTCGGGGCGGCGCAGGCCGTCGCAGCGCTCGATGAGCTTCACCACGGTGATGGCGCGCAGCACCATGGCCTGATGCACGATGCCGTGCTCGCGAGCGGTCATCAGCGCCAGATCGCGGCAGTCGGCGGGGCACTTGAGGCGTTCGCAGACTTCCTTGGCGAGCCGCTCGCTGATCGCCTCGTGGCCGTAGTGGTGGGGCAGCAGGTCGGGCCGGGTGAGGCCCTTGCCCAGGTCGTGGAGCAGGCAGGCGAAGCGCACCGCCAGCGGCTGCCCGGTGGCGGCGGCTTCGTCGAGCACCAGCAGCAGGTGCGCGCCGCAGTCCACTTCAGGGTGATGAGTCGCCGGCTGGGGCACGCCGAACATCCGGTCCACCTCGGGCAGCAGGCGGGCCAGGGCGCCGCAGTCGCGCAGCACCTGGATCATCCGGGATGGCCGGGCCTCCATCAGGCCGCGGGCGATCTCCTGCCACACGCGCTCGGGCACCAGCGCATCCACCTCGCCGGCGGCGACCATGCCGCGCATCAGATCAAGGGTTTCGGACGCCACGTGGAACTCCGCAAAGCGGGCCGCGAAGCGCGCCAGGCGCAGGATGCGCACCGGGTCTTCGGCAAAGGCCGGGCTCACGTGGCGAAAGATACCGTCGGCCAGATCGCGGCGGCCGTGGAAGGGATCGACCAGCACGCCGTCGGCGCCGCGGGCGATGGCGTTGATGGTGAGGTCGCGGCGGGCGAGGTCTTCTTCGAGCGTCACCGACGGGTCGGTGTGGAAGACGAAGCCGGCGTAGCCCGGCGCGGTCTTGCGCTCGGTGCGGGCCAGCGCGTATTCCTCGTGGGTGCGGGGGTGGAGGAAGACCGGAAAATCCTTGCCGACCGGCTTGTAGCCTTCGGCGACGAGGGTTTCAGGGGTGGCGCCGACGACCACCCAGTCCCGGTCCTTGACCGGCAGACCGAGCAGTTCGTCGCGGATGGCGCCACCGACGCAGTAGATTTCCATGGATCAGACGGGGGGTTGCAGGATCGGGGCGGGCCTAGTCGCGCCGCAACTGCGCCGCATCGAGGCGGCCGCGCTTGTTGGCGGTGCCCAGGTAGCACGGCGCGATGGCTTCCAGCGAGGTGGGCCTCCGCCCCCAGGGCTGGGGGGCGCCGCTGGCCACGTTGTCGGCGCGCATCGAGCGCACGTTGTCGCGGCTCATCAGCGTGCCGGGCAGGCATTCGAGGACAGCCGCCTGGAGCATCGCCAGCCCTTCGGGCAGCGGGATCACCGGGCGCCGGCAGCCGGTGAGCAGCCCCACGTATTCGACCAGCTGGCGCAGGGTGTAGACCTGCGGGCCGGTGAGCTCGAAGGTCTGGCCGACGGCATCCTGGCGCTCGAGGCATTCGGCCACCACGTCGGCCACGTCGCCCACAGACCGGCTGGAAGCGGGCGCTGGCGCCGCCCAGGGGCATCAGCGGAAAGCGCCGCACGAGGCCCGCGAAGAGATTGAGGAAGCTGTCGCCGGGCCCGAAGATCACCGACGGACGCAGGATGGTCCACGCCACATCGGGGCTGCCGGCGCGGATCGCGGCTTCTCCGGCGGCCTTGGAGCGCTGGTATTCCGACGGCCCGGCGGGATCGGCGCCGAGGGCGCTCACATGCACGATGCGCCCGACGCCGGCCGCCCGGGCAGCGGCGACCAGCTTGGTCGGCAGCTCCACGTGGGCGCGGGCGAAGGCCGGGCCCCACGGTGTGCCGGGGCTTGAGTGGAGCACGCCGACGAGGCTGACCACGGCATCGACGCCGTTCATCAGGCGGGCCAGCGCGGCGGGATCGAAGACGTCGGCTTCGACCACTTCGGTGCCAGGCAGGACGCGCAGGTGGCTGGCATTGGCGAGCCGGCGGGTTGGCACGATCAGGCTGACGCCGTCACGGGTGAGGCGCTCTGCGATCGCGGTACCGACAAAACCACTGCCGCCAACGAGGAGGATCTTGCGGGGAAGGGGCATGGCCGGTCTCCGGGGTAAGAAAGGGTGGGGAATCAGCTTGTTGGAGTGCGCAGCGGGCAGCTAATTCCCTACCCGCCCTTATTCGTTGCTGCCGGCGCCCGGTGTAGGCTCGTCGAGGCCGGCGCCAGGGGCCGCACTGCCCAGCCCACGGGTGCTGCCGTCGCTCGCCGCGATGGTGCCGAGCCTGGCCTTGAGGGAGGGCGCACGGCCTTCAAACAGGGCGGCATAGATGACGGCGTTGGCCATCACCTTCTTCACGTAGTCGCGGGTTTCGTTGAAGGGGATGCATTCGGCGTAGATCGCACCTTCGAGGGGCTTCACGTCCTTCCACTTCTTGGCGCGGCCGGGGCCGGCGTTGTAGGCCGCCGAGGCGAGCACCGGGTGATTGTCGAGCCCTTCGAGGACCATCCGCATGTAGGTGGTGCCGAGCATCACGTTGGTGTCCGGGTCCTGCAGCCAGCCCACGTTGTAGCCGCTCATGCCGAGCTTGCCGGCGACCCACTTGCCGGTGGCGGGCATGATCTGCATCAGCCCCTGGGCGCCGACGCCGGAGCGGGCGGCGGTGACGAAGCGGCTCTCCTGGCGCATCAGGCCATACACCCAGCCCGGGTCGAGATCGCGGCTGCGGGCGTTGGGCTCGACGCGCTCCCGGTAAGGAGAGAGGTAGCGCAGGCTGTAGTCGTGCTCGTTGCGGGTCTTGTCGGCGGCGTTGATGGCCCGGTCGTAGATGCCGAGCTGCTGGGCGAGCTGGGCGGCGGAGAGGAGGAAGCGGTCGTCCCGGTTGCGCAGGGTCCAGTTCCATTCGCGCGTGCCTTCGGTGCGCAGATCCAGGCGGAACAGGGCGATGGCGCGCTGGATGCCCGGGGTCTGGCGGGTCTGCTCGAACTCGTCGGCACTGGGCGCACGGGCCTTTTTGGGCAGGGTGAAGGTGCGGCCCAGCTCTTCGTCGGCGAGGATGCTGTAGAAGTTGGGGTGGCCGGCGATGCGCTCGAACTCCTTGCGGGCGGCCTCGCGGTTGCCCTGGGCCTGGTGGGCGCGGCCGAGCCAGTAGGTCCAGTCGGGCTGGGCGCGCTGGTCGGCGGACATGGCCTCGACGGCGGTGCGGACGGCCTTCCAGTCGCCGGCGCGCAGGGCGGCACGCACGCGCCAGGCGGCCTGCTCTTCGGACATCGGGGTGTCGCCGGCGGCCTTGAACCAGGCGTTGGCGTCGGGCATCAGTTTGGCAGCGGCCTGCCAGGCGATCTGGCCGACGGCGTAGCTGCGTTCGGCGGCGGAGAAGCGCTCGTTGAGGCCCACGTAGCGCGCGTAGGCGCCCTGGGGATCGTCACGGGCGAGGCGGGCCAGGGCGATCAGGGCGAGCTCGCGCCCGGGGCGGCTGGCGGCAAAGTTGACCGGCAGGCGGTCGAGCCAGGTGGACGGGTTGGCACCGGCGCGCTCGAGATCGAGGGAAGCGGGCTGCTGGTCGAAGGGCAGCAAGCTGGCCGCGCCCTTGGCGCCGGTGGTGCGCTTGGCTTCCATCAGGCGACGCACGCGGCCCCAGATTTCGTCCGGGCTGACCAGCGCCTCCCGGGCCAGGGCCTGGAGGATCGGCACGCAGCTTTCGGGCGTATCCACCAGCGAGAACCACATCGGGCGCACTTCCGGGAGCAGGGCGGGATCGCCGCTGCTCAGGCGGGCCTGGTGGTGGTAGCACTTGATGTCCTGGTCGGGCTGTTCGAGGTTGCCGAACTCGGCCAGCAGCGGGCCGAAATCGCCCCGCTTGCCGAGGTAGCGCAGCCAGTCGGCGCGCAATTTTTCGGCGGGCCAGCTGCCCGGGTAGCGCTGCAGGAAATCGCGGATGCGGGCCGAATCCACGTCGTTGGGACGGGCCAGCATGTTGGACAGGGCCCAGAACTCGGGATAGGGATCGAGCACGTGGCCGGTGGGCGGGGCGTAGAGGTTGAGCCGGCTGCGGTCGCCGCTGCGGGCTGCGTCCCGGGCGAGCAGGATGCGCTCGTCCCCCGGATCGCCGCCGGCCGGCATGGCCATCCACAAAACTGCCGCCAGGACGGCCCACGCGCTATTCTTCATTGCTCTACGTCTCACCAAAATGCCGTCGGAGAATAGCACAGTGACCCCGCCCCTCCCCCCTTCCGGGGGTCTTTCCGAAGCCGAAATTTCCGCGCTGCGCAAAAACCTCCGGAATGCCCGGATCGCCGCCCGTGAAACCCTGCCCGCCGCCGATCGGGTCGCGCGCACCGCGCACGTCGAATCCCATCTGGACGCCCTGGTCGACCGCCTGCGCCCCCGGCGCCTGGCCTTCTGCTGGCCGTGGCGGGGCGAGGTGGATCTGGTGCCGTGGATGACCCGCTGGCTGGCCGCCGATCCGGCCCGTCAGGCGGCCCTGCCGGTGGTGCGCGCGGCGGGCCAGCCGATGATCTTCCTGCGCTGGCACCCCGAGGCGCCGATGGCCACAGACCACCACGGGATTCCAGTACCGGCAGGGGACGAGCGGATCGAACCGGACCTGATCCTGGTGCCGCTCAACGTGTTCGACGGGGCGGGGTTCCGGCTGGGCTATGGCGGCGGCTATTTCGACCGCACCCTGGCGGCCCTCGACCCGGCGCCGGCCACCGCCGGGGTGGCCTTCGAGCTGGCCCGGGCCGACACCTGCTGGCCGCAGCCCCACGACCAGCCGATGGACTGGCTGGTCACCGAGGCGGGCTGGTGGGATGTCCGGGCGAAATCTAGCGGGGATTGATCGGGCGCACGCCGTCGAGCGGGCTGGCGAGGATCGCCTGGCGGATCACGTCGATGGCGCCGCTGCGCGGGTAGGTGACCCGCCACGCCAGCGCGATGCGGCGGAAGGGTTCCGGCGCCTCGAAGGGACGCACGGTGAGGAGCGGGTTGCCGCCGGGGATCGGCGCCGCGGCGGTGCTGGGCAGCACGGTCACGCCGGCGCCGGTGGCCACCATGTGGCGGATGGTTTCCAGCGAGCTGCCTTCCAGCGTGCGCTGCAGGCCCTCACCGGGGCGGCACAGGGGGCAGACTTCCAGCACCTGATCGCGGAAGCAGTTGCCGGCACCGAGCAGCAGCAGCTGCTCTTCGGCGAGGCGCTTGGCGGGGATCGCGGTGTCGTTCTCCCACGGGTGGCCGGTGGGCATCAGCACCCGGAAGGGCTCGTCGTACACCGCCTGGGTGACGATGCCGGGCTCTTCGAAGGGCAGCGCGATGACGATCACGTCGAGATCGCCGCGCTTGAGGGATTCGGCCAGCCGGGCGGTGTAGTTTTCCTGGATCAGCAGCGGCATCGACGGCGCGGCCTGATGCACGCGCGGGATGAGGTGCGGCAGCAGGTAGGGCCCGATGGTGTAGATGACGCCGAGCTTGAGGGGGCCGGAGAGCGGATCGCGGCCGGCGGTGGCGAGCTCCTTGATCTGGCCGGCTTCGAGGAGCACCTTTTCGGCCTGGGCGACGATGCGGGCGCCGATGTCGGTGATCTTCACGTCGGCGGCGCTGCGCTCGAAGAGCGTGACCGCCAGCTCGTCCTCGAGCTTCTTGATGGCCACCGAGAGCGTGGGCTGGCTTACGTTGCAGCGTTCGGCCGCGTGGCCGAAATGCCTTTCGCGGGCCAGCGCGACGAGGTAGCGAAGATCAGTCAGCGTCATGAAGCACTCCCGGCAATCACGATAGTGATTAACTATACATCGGAAGTCGGCCATGGGAAGCGGGTAATGGAAAATGGGTTGGAAGGGATTGCAATCACCCTGCTCCGCCCCCACCTTCGAGCATCCCGACGCCCAGCGTCACCCCCGGTTTGTAAGCGTTTGTTTGTATCGGGAACAGCACACCACGGCCAACGTCCACCGTCCCGTGAAAAAACAGGAGCCCTGCATGAAACCTGCCGTCGTCCGATCCGCCCTCGTCACCTCCGCCATCGCGCTGGCGCTCGCCGGCTGCCTGCAGGAGGGCGGCGCGATCTCCCCCTCCCACGCCGCCAACGGTGCCGCCCCGGCCACCGCGCCGGCCGTCCAGCCGGCCCAGGTGCCAGCTGGACGCCATGGCCTGCCGGATTTTTCGGCGCTGGTCGAGCAGGTCGGGCCGGCGGTGGTGAACATCAGCACCACCCAGCGCCTGACCCGCGGCAACGGTGGCGCCAGCGGCGAAGACCCCTTCGCCGGTGATCCGTTCTACGACTTCCTGCGCCGCTTCGGCGTGCCGGTGCCGGGCATGCCGGGTGGTGGTGGCGGCCGGGCGCCGGAGCAGATCCAGCAGGGCGTCGGCTCGGGCTTCATCGTGAGTGCCGACGGCTTCGTGCTGACCAACGCCCACGTGGTCGATGGCGCCACCGAGGTTACGGTGCGCCTCACCGACAAGCGCGAGTTCAAGGCCAAGGTGGTGGGCGTGGACAAGCGCACCGACGTGGCGCTCCTCAAGATCGACGCCACCGGCCTGCCCGCCGTGCGCACCGGCGACGCCGAGCGCGCCAAGGTGGGCGAGTGGGTGGTGGCGATGGGCTCGCCCTTCGGCTTCGAGAACACCGTGACGGCCGGCATCATCAGCGCCAAGGCGCGCCGCCTGCCCGACGAGAACTACGTGCCCTTCCTGCAGACCGACGTGGCGATCAACCCGGGCAACTCCGGCGGCCCGCTGTTCAACCTGGCGGGCGAGGTCATCGGCATCAACTCGCAGATCTACTCCCGCTCCGGCGGCTTCATGGGCATCTCCTTCGCGATCCCCATCGACGTGGCCATGAAGGTGAAGGATCAGCTCCAGAAATACGGCAAGGTGTCGCGCGGCCGGCTGGGCGTGGCGATCCAGGGGCTCGACGCCGATCTCGCCCAGAACTTCGGCCTCGACAAGCCAGGCGGCGCGCTGGTCTCGAGCGTGGAGCCGAGCTCGCCGGCCGAGAAGGCCGGCCTGCAGCCCGGCGACGTGGTGCTCGGGGTGAATGGCCAGAAGGTGGATAACTCGGCCGACCTGCCGCGCATCATCGGCGAGCAGAAGCCGGGCACCGTCGTCCGCCTGTCGGTGTGGCGCGACCGCAAGGCCCGCGAGGTGAACGTCACCCTCGGCGAACAGGCCGGCGAGAAGGTTGCCGCGATGGGCTCGCCGGACAAGAAGAATCCGTCGGCCAGCGGCAAGCTGGGCGTCACCGGCCGGGCCCTGACCGCGCAGGAAGCCGCGCGCCTCGGCGTGCCCGGCGGAGTGGTGGTCGAATCGGTGAACGGCCCGTCGGCCAAGGCCGGCCTGCAGCCCGGTGATGCCATCGTCGGGGTGAACAACCAGCCGATCACCAGCATCGACCACTTCCGCAAGCTCATCGAATCCGCCGGCAGCCGTTTTGCCCTGCTCGTCCAGCGGGGCAACAGCCGGATCTTCGTGCCGCTGCGGATGGACTGAGCGGCATCACGGGGCGGGCGGCGGGCGGACGGCACCGCCTCCGCCACGTGACAAGATTCAGCAGCCCGCCCCGGGAGGGCTGTTTATAATCCGGGCACCGTGGAATTTCCGGAATCGGGTCATCGTCCCGTCCGGATCAATAACAACAACACCCGATGTCCTTGCCGCCGTCACGTCGGATTCTGCTCGCCGCGATCGTGGCGGCCTTGCCTGCGCTGAGCGCCTTCGCCAGCCAGTCGGCCGACCGTGAAGGCGGGGAATCCCCGTTCTTCGAGGAACTGCCGACCGTCCTGTCGGCCTCGCGCCTCCCCCAGGCCCTCAACGAGGCCCCGGGGGCGGTGACCATCCTCGATCGGGATTTCATCCGCGCCACCGGCTACCGCGACGTCGCCCGCCTGCTGCGTCTGGTGCCCGGCATGCAGATCGGCCAGGAACGCGGCCACGCCCAGTGGGTCACCTACCACGGCCTGGGCAGCGACTACCCCACCGAAATCCAGGTATTGATCGACGGCCGCTCGGTGTATGCGCCCAGCGCCTTCGGCGGCGTCGACTGGTCGGCCCTGCCGCTCACGATCCAGGAGATCGAGCGCATCGAGGTCGTCCGGGGCACCAACTCCAACGCCTACGGCGCCAACGCCTTCCTGGGCGTGATCAACATCATCACCCGCCACAGCCATCAGGATCAGGGCGCCTCGGCCCAGACCAACCTGGGTTCCCACGGCATCGCCGACTTCCACGCCAGCTGGACGGGCAGCAGCGACGGCCACGGGCTGCGCCTGTCCGTCGCCCAGAACCGCGACCAGGGCTTCGGCAGCCTGCGGGACAGCCACGTCAGCCGCACCTTCAGCCTGCGCAGCGACTTCCGCCTGGACGCCCAGAACGAGCTCACCCTGCGCGCCGGCTACAACCAGATGAACCGCGACCAGGGCTATCCGGATTCGGTGTTCGGCAACAACGGCGAGCGCAGCACCGGCAGCGAGGGCAGCACGGTCCACCTCGCCTGGCGGCGCGTCGTCTCGGAAGACGAGGAATGGCTGCTCAGCTTCTACCGCAACCGCGAGCGCAGCATCGACCGCTGGCTGGCCGCCGCGCCGCCGAGCTATCCGGCGGTGCCCCTCGACCGCAACCGCTCCAGCGACCGCACCAACATCGAGCTGCAGCACCGCTTCGCCCTTGGCAGCAAGGCGCGCATGGTGTGGGGCCTGGAAGGCCGCCGCGACGAAACCCGGGCACCCTTCCTGTTCGCCGGCGGGCGGCCCGAGCCAATGGACCTGTACCGGGCCTTCTCGAACCTCGACTGGCGCCTGACGCCCGAATGGCAGCTCAACCTGGGCGGGCTGCTCGAGAAGAACGGCGCCGTTGCACCGCAGTTCATCCCCCGCGCCTTCGTGAACTGGCATGCCACCGCCAGCGACACCTTCCGCGCCGGCTATGCCCGCGCCTGGCAGCAGCGCAACCTGTTCGAGCTCCACGGCGACGTGCGCGCCTACGACCCCGCCACGCCCGGCCTGCTCCTCGCCTGGCCCTACCAGGCCAACCCCAACCTGAAGGTGCCGCGGGTCGACACCGTCGAGATCGGCTACCTCGGGCGCTTTCACACCCTCGATGCGACTCTCGATGTGCGCATCTTCAGCGAGCGGATCAGCGATTTCGTGATCCGCCGCATCGTGCCCTCCGGCGGCGCGGTGCTGCCGCTGCCCAGCTCCCAGTTCGTGAATCTCTCCTCACCGGTGCTGCTGCGCGGCATCGAATACCAGCTGCGGACCAAACCCCGGGCCGGCACCGAGGTGCTGTTCAGCCACACGCTGATCGACCGTCACACCGATGACCCGGAAGTCGCCAAGCGCACCGCGCCATACACCGCCAGCCTCACCTGGCTGCAGGATTACGGCAACGGCTGGAGCAGCACCGCCAGCCTGCTGCGGATGGGGCCGCTGGCCGGCGGCTACGGCTACGTGCCGGGCTGCGACTACACCTCGCGGGCCTACACCACCGGCGACCTGCGCATCGCCCGGGCCTTCCGCCTCGACGGCCGCAGGGCCGAGGTGTCCATCAACGGCATGAACCTGGGCGGCCGCCACCAGGAAATCACCGACCGCTCCGAGCAATGTCTGCCAGCCCACCTGGGCTCACCGGTCAATCCGGTGGCGGCGATGGGCTGGCTGTCCTTCTCGGTCGAACTCTGACCCCGGCGACCCTCAGCCTGCGCCCACCGTCTTGCGGATGAACACCGCGCGCTGGATGTCGGTCACCCACACCAGCCCGTCGCCCGTCTGGCCGGTGCTGGCCACCTGGACGATGCACTCCACCAGTTCGTCGGCGATCTCGTCGGGGGCGACGATCTCGATGCGCACCTTGTCGGTGAAATCGGTGAGCTCCTCGCGGATGTTGCTCGGCGCGTGACGCACGGTGGCGCCACAGCCCACCGCCTTGCTGATGGTCATCCCCGGAAAACCGGGAAGCCCCCGCAGCACCTCGCGCAGGCGGGGCAGCTTCTGGGGGCGGATGACGGCGCGAATCTCCTTCATTGCATGTCCTTCTCAAAACGTCGCCGGGCAGCCCGGTCTTTTCCAGACAGAACCGTGCGGTTCTGCATTCATTCCCCCGGCCATCCGGCCGGGGGCTGCGTCACACAGGGGTTTTCAATTGCCGGGGGATCAAGCCTCGTAGGGGGTGTCGTCGAACCACTTGTAGAGGGTCGGCAGCACCACCAGGGTCAGCAGGGTCGAGGTGATCAGCCCGCCGATCACCACGATCGCCAGCGGCCGCTGCACCTCCGAGCCCGGCCCGGTGGCGAACAGGAAGGGCACCAGCGCCAGCAGCGCCACGGTGGCTGTCATCATCACCGGCCGGAAGCGCAGGGTCGCGCCCTTGATCACCGCCTCGGCGAGCGGCGTGCCCTCGCCCCGCAGGCTGCGGATGTAGCTCACCAGCACCACCCCGTTGAGCACCGCGATGCCCCACAGGGCGATGAAGCCCACCGAGGCCGGCACCGACAGGTATTCGCCGGTGATCAGCAGCCCGATCACCCCGCCCACACTGGCAAACGGCAGCACCAGGATGATCAGGCTGGCAAGCCGGAGCGACCGGAACAGCAGGAACAGCAGGAAGAAGATTGCCCCCACCGTCACCGGGATGATGATGGTCAGGTGGCCCATCGCCCGCTCCAGGTTCTGGAACTGGCCGCCCCACTCGAGGTAGTAGCCTTCCTTCAGCTCCACCTGGGCGCCGACGGTCTTCTGCAGCTCGGCCACGAAGCCGCCCAGGTCGCGGTCTTTCACGTTGATCGCCACCACCACCCGGCGCTTGGCCAGCTCGCGGGAGATCTGCGCCGGGCCGTCGGCCACGCGGATGGTCGCCAGGTTTTCCAGCGCCACCTGCACGCCGCCCGGGGCGCTCACCAGGATGTTGCCGATCTTCTCGACCTTGTCGCGGAAGTTCTCCGGCAGGCGCACCACCGCCGCAAAGCGCCGCTCGCCCTCGTAGATCTCGGTGGCCTGCTTGCCGCCGATGGCCGCCTCGATCACGTCGTTCACGTCCGACACGTTGAGCCCGTGGCGGGCGATGGCGGCGCGGTCGATCTCGATGGAGAGGTACTGCTGGCCGCTCACCCGCTCGACGCGGATGTCGGTGGCGCCCTGGATGCCGCCGGCCACCCGGGCGATCTCCTCAGCCTTCTTCTTGAGCAGGTCGAGGTCGTCGCCGAAGACCTTGATCGCCACGTCGGAGCGCACCCCGGTGACCATCTCGTCCACCCGGTCGGAGATCGGCTGGGCCATCACCACCTGGGCGCCGGGCAGCACCTTGAGCTTCTCGCGCATGGCCTCGGCGATGGTGTCCTGGGTCCACCCGGCCGGCCACTCGTCGCGGGGCTTGAGGCTCACGATGGGGGTCGACTCGTTCTGGCCCTGGGGGTCGGCGGGCGATTCGCCCCGGCCGACGCCGGAGATCGCCGACTTGACGCCCGGCACCTCCATCACCAGCTTCATGGCCTGCATTTCCATCTTGATGGACTCGTCCAGCGAGATGTTGGGCACCCGGTTGATGCCCGGCACCACCGAGCCTTCCTTCATCTCGGGGATGAAGGCGGTGCCCAGCAGCGGGAACATCGCCAGCGTCGCCACCAGCAGCACCACACCGCCCACCACCGTCTTGCGGCTGTTGGCCACAGCCCAGTGGAGCATCGCCAGATACGGCGCCTTGAGCTTGGCGATGAGCCAGGTGTCGTGCTCGGCACCGCCCTTGAGCAGGTAGGACGACAGCACCGGCGTGAGGGTGAGCGACAGGAACAGCGACACCGCCAGCGCGATGGCGATGGTGTAGGCCAGCGGCGCGAACATCTTGCCTTCCATGCCCTGCAGGGTCATCAGCGGCAAGAACACCAGAATGATGATGCCCACGCCGAAGATCACCGGCGTCGCCACTTCCTTCACCGCGTCGAAGATGATCCGCACCTTGCTCTCGCCCTTGCCGGCATGGCCGAGGCGCCCGAAGGCGTTCTCCACAACCACCACCGAGCCATCCACCATCAGGCCGATGGCGATGGCGAGGCCGCCCAGGGACATCAGGTTGGCCGAGATGTGATAGCGGTTCATCACCATGAAGGTGACGAGCGGCGTGAGCACCAGCGTCGCCACCACGATCAGGCTCGAGCGCACGTCGCCCAGGAACAGGAACAGCACCACCACGACCAGGAAGATGCCCTCGATGAGCACCTTGCTCACCGTCCACAGGGCCGCATCCACCAGTTCGGAGCGGTCGTAGTAAGGCACGATCTTCAGCCCGTCGGGGAGCATGTTCTTGTCGTTGATCTCGGCCACCCGGGCCTTGATCCGGCTCACCACCTCCTTGGCGTTGCCGCCGCGCAGCATCATCACCACGCCGCCCACCGATTCGGTGACGCCGTTCTTCACCACCGCGCCCTGGCGCACCTCGTGGCCGAAGGTGACCTCCGCCACGTCACGCACGTACACCGGCGTGCCGCCGACCTCCTTCAGCACGATGGCGCCGATGTCGGACAGGCTCTTCACCAGGCCCACGCCGCGGATCAGGTACTGCTCGGCGTACTGGGGCAGCACGCCGCCGCCGGAGTTGGCGTTGTTGCGCGCCACCGCCTCATAGACCTCGCGCACCGTCAGCTTGTAGTGGCGCAGCCGGTCGGGATTGACCAGCACCTGGTACTGCCGCGCGTAGCCGCCCTGGGAGTTGATTTCCGCCACGCCGGGGATCGAGCGCAGCAGCGGGCGCACCACCCAGTCCTGAACGATGCGCCGCTCGGTGAGCTCCTTCTCGGTGAGCTCCCGGTCGCCGTCGTCGGGGTGGTCGAGGGTGTACTGGTACACCTCGCCCAGGCCGGTGGACACCGGCCCGAGCACCGGCACCACGCCTTCCGGCATCCGCGCGCCCACTTCGAGCAGGCGCTCCATCACCAGCTGGCGGGCAAAGTAAACGTCGGTGGCGTCGGTGAAGACGAGGGTGATCAGCGACAGCCCCGGCTTGTTCAGGGAGCGCATCTCCTCCAGCCCGGGCAGGCCGGTCATGGAGATTTCCAGCGGCACGGTGACGAAGCGCTCCACCTCCTCGGGCGAGCGGCCCTTGGCTTCGGTGGCGATCTGCACCTGCACGTTGGTCACATCGGGAAAGGCATCCACCGACAGCTTGCGCGCGGCGTTGAGGCCGAAGGCGAGGAGGATCACCGCCACCACCACCACCACCAGACGCTGCTGGAGGGCGGCGCGGACGAGGGACTCGATCATTCCAGTTCCTTCCGCTTGCGTTCGTTGTTCAGATGGAAGGCCCCGGCCACCAGGATGCGCTGATCGGGCTTGAGGCCCGACAACACCGGCCGGCGCCCGTCAGCGTCCGGCCCCAGACGCACCGGCGTGAGGCGGAAACGATTGGGGCCGACCTCGACGAACACGTTGTCGGCGTCACCCTCGCGCACCACCGACTGAGCCGGCACCACCAGGGTCTGGGCGGGGGCGGCCTGGATCAGCATGGTGGCGAGCATCGCCGGCTTGAGCTGGCGGCTGGCGTTATCCACGGCGCTGCGCACCGTGACCGTGCGGGTTTCGGGATTGACCGTGTCGGCCACGAAGATCAGCTTGCCGGTGAGCCGTGCGCCGAGGGCCGGCACCTCGATCTCCACCGCCTGACCGGCCTTGACCAGCGCGGCCTGCTGCTCGGGCACCTCGGCGGTCACCCACACCTGCGAAAGATCCGCCACCATGAACAGCGCGTCGGAGGGCTGCACCACCTGGCCCTGGGCCACCTTGCGCTCGACCACCGTGCCGGCCATGGTCGACACCACCGGCGTCACGGAGTTGATCGCCCCGTTACCGCCAAGCCGGCTGATCGCCGCCGACGACATGCCGAGCACCCGCAGCTGGTCGGCCGCGCCGCGCAGTTCAGCCGAGGCAATCGACAGCTCGCTCTCGCGTCGCTGCAGTTCGGCCCGGCCGATCACGTCGGCGGCAAACAGCTGGCGCGCCCGCTCGACGCTGCGCGACTGCAGGTCGGCCTGGGCACGGGCCTTCAGGTAGTCCAGCTGGGCCTGGCCCAGCTCGGTGCTGTTGATCACCGCCAGGGGGTCGCCCACCTTCACCTGCTGGCCAAGCTGGGCATCGATCTCGATCACCCGGCCGGTCACGGTGGCGCCGATGCGGCTCACCCGGCGTTCGTCAAAATCCACCTTGCCGGCCACCCGCAGGGTGTCGGAAAGGGCCGCCGAGCCCACCGGCGCCACCCGGATCTCGGCGCCGAAGTTGGCCGGGACGGCCACCAGCAGCGGGTCGGCCGGGGCGGCGGGGTCTTCGGGCGCGCCTTCGGTGAGGGCGGATGTGGCGGGGGCAGCGGCCTTGCCGGCGTTCTTGCCGGCGGGCGAGGCTGCATCCTTGCAGCCCGCCAGCGGCAGGCCGAGCAGCGCGGCCGTCATCACGGCCAGGGCAAAGGATTGAAGGGAAGCGTGGGGTTTCATGGGAACGGTCCGGTTCAGGGAGCAGCGCGCAGGCGCTCGATGTCGATGACGGCCAGCTGCAGTTCGTAGCGGGCGGCGATGAGTTCGTTGCGGGCGGCACGGAAGACGCGCTGGGCATCCAGGTAATCGAGAATGCCCCGCTCGCCGAAGCGGTAGGCAGCCTCGGCCACCTTCAGGGCCGCCTCGGCTTCGCGCAGAATGCCGTTTTCCAGCGCGCTCACCTGGTTGCGGTTGATCTCGTACTGACGGTAAGCGCCCTCCAGAGCCTGGATCAGCGCCAGCTCCTGGGCGGCCAGCTCGCTTCGGCTGCGGTTGAGCAGCGCACCGGCCTCGGCCACCGGGCCCTGGCGACGATCCCAGATCGGCACCGACACCACCACGCCGAGGCGGGTGTCGCGCAGCTCGTGGTCGCGATCCTCGGCCACCTTCAGGGCCACCTCGGGCTGGCGGCGCAGGCGTTCGAGCTCCAGCTGGCGCTCGGCGCGGCGCACTTCGGCCTGGTTGCGCAGCAGCTCGGGGTTGCGGGCCAGCACTTCGGCACGCAGCTGGTCGAGGGGCGACACGCTCACCGCCCCCGACAGGGAACCGTCGAGCTGGAAGTCCGCCGGCAACCCGGGGCCGACCAGCGCCCGCAGTGCCGCCCTGGCCTGGGCCACGCGCAGGTTGGCACTCTCGGCCGACTTCTGGGCGTTGAGCAGCTCGGTGTCAGCCTTGATGAGCTCGTAGCGGGGCGATTCGCCGGTATCGACGCGCACCGCCACCTTGCTGCGGATCTGCTCGGCGAGCTGGAGATCCTCGCGGGCGGCGCGCAGCTCGGCGATGCGCCGGAGCACCTCGAAGAAGCGCTGGTCGAGGCGCGCCAGCAGGTCGTTCTCAAATCCGCGGCGCTCGGCCTGACGGGCCTCCAGCCCGTGGCCGGCAGCGGCAATGCGCGCCTCGCGCTGCCACGGGTTGTCGATGCGCTGCTGAATGGTCAGCGTCTGGGCGCTGCCGCCGGTCACCCCGGGCACCCGGGCCTGGGTTCGGCCGGCGAGGAATTCCACATCAGGGTTGGGATAGGCCGCGGCGGTGGTCACCTGGGCGCTGCCGGCTTCCACCAGCGCCTGGGCGGCAGCGAGGGACGGGTGGCCGGCCCGCGCCAGCTCACGCAGGGCAGGCAGGGAATAGACCGGGGTCGAGGCGGCTGGCGCCACCGGTGGCGCCGGCGCCCGGGCAGGCGCGGGCGCAGCCGCAGGGGCCCGGCCGGCAGGCGCCGACAGGGCCGGAACTGCCGTCGCCACAAGGGCAACGGCCAGAACGGACTTGGAGAACATTTTGATCCTTCAGCGCTTGAACAAGCCGCTGGTATCGATTCACGGAGGACGCGGAAGGGCACGGCCAGAGGCCGCCGGCTCCTTCCGGAGCAGACAGACAGAACTCAGGCTCGCCTGGGCGGCGGCGACGTGGGGCGGGGAAGGAGCGAGCGGAAGGGTGGCGGAGGCGCCACCGGGCGGCTTTCGACAAGCGCAGGGGAGACCAGCGTGAAACCGCTGACGAAGGCGGGGCAGTCGAGCGGCTCATCCACCCCGGGATCCTGGGTGAAGGTGGGATTGCCCTGCTCGCTGATCTGTTCCACCAGCTCGGACGCCGAATCGAAGGCTTCCGAAGCCGTGGCCGCACCCGCCCATGCCAGCACGAGGCCAGCCAGGGCAAAGGAAAGCAGGCGAAAGAGGACCAGATGAACAGTGTGCATCGCAACATTCAAGACCGGACAGTCTACCGGGAGTTCCCGCCGAAACCGAAAATTCCGCGGCAAACGTGACTAACGGCGCGTCTATAATCGCACCTTTTCCGCTTTTGCCCCTCGCCATGCTGCAACGCATCATCCTGCTCCTGCTGGTCCTTCCGACCCTCGCCTTCGCCCAGTTGACACCGCCCCCGGTGGCCGCCAAGGCGTGGCTGCTGCTCGACGTGGGCTCCGGCCAGATCCTCACCACCGAGAAGCCCGACCAGCGCATCGAGCCGGCGTCGCTCACCAAGCTGATGACCGCCTACCTCACCTTTGCGGCGATCAAGAACAAGACCCTGGCCCTCGACCAGACCATCCCGGTCTCCGAGAAGGCCTGGAAGGTGCCCGGCTCCAAGATGTTCATCGAGCCCCTCAAGCCGGTGACGGTGGATGAACTGATCCACGGCATGATCATCCAGTCGGGCAACGACGCCTGCGTGGCGCTGGCCGAAGCCATCGCCGGCTCCGAAGAAGCCTTCGCCCAGCTGATGAACAAGGAAGCCGCGCGCCTGGGCATGAAGAACACCCACTTCGAAAATTCCACCGGCCTGCCGCATCCGTCGCACCTCACCACCGTGCGCGACCTGTCGATCCTGGCCGCCGCGATCATCCGCGACTTCCCCGAGTTCTACCCGATCTACTCGATCAAGGAATACGCCTACAACAAGATCAAGCAGCCCAACCGCAACCGCCTGCTGTTCATTGATCCGACCGTCGACGGCGTCAAGACCGGCCACACCGACAGCGCCGGCTACTGCCTGATCGCCTCGGCCAAGCGCAACGACCGCCGTCTGCTGTCGGTGGTCGTCGGCACCACCAGCGACAGCGTGCGCGCCCAGGAAAGCCAGAAGCTCCTCAACTGGGGCTACCTAGCCTACGACACCGTGAAGGTGTACGGCGCCAACCAGGCGGTCAATGAGTTCCGCGTCTGGAAGGGCAGCGAGAACACCGTCAAGGCCGGCTTCCTGAACGACTTCGTGCTGTCCCTGCCCAAGGGCGACGGCGCCAAGCTCAAGGCCAACGTGATCAGCCAGCAGCCGCTGATGGCGCCGCTGGCCAAGGGCCAGCCGGTGGGCACCCTGCAGCTGTCCCTCGACGGCAAGCCGATCGGCGACTACCCCATCGTCGCCCTCGACGAAGTGCCCCAGGCCGGCTGGTTCGGCCGCATGTGGGACGCCATCCGCCTGTGGTTCAAGAACCTCTGAGCCAGCGCTGAACAAGGCCGGGATTCATCCCGGCCTTGAACTTTCCGCCCCTCGCACCCATCTTGAGATCATCCGGTGTCCGCGGATGCCGCTTCAACGCCCCTCACGCCTCCCTTTCACGCCTCCTTATCCAGGCCATGACTGAAGAACGCCAGACCCTGCTCGAGTTTCCCTGCGAGTTCCCGATCAAGATCATGGGCGCGCGGGTCGATCACTTCGCCCAGACGGTGCTGGAGGTCGTGCTCCGCCACGCCCCCGATTTCGAGCCCGGCTCGATGCAGATGCGCCCCTCGTCCAAGGGCAACTACCTGGCGATCACCTGCACCCTCAACGCCACCTCGCAGCTGCAGCTCGACAACCTGTACCGCGAGCTGTCGTCCCACCCGATGGTGAAGGTCGTCCTGTGATCGTCCGCCGCCTCGGCCTCGCCCCCTACGAGCCCACCTGGCGGGCGATGCAGGAATTCACCGCCACCCGCGACGACGCCACCCCCGACGAGCTGTGGCTGGTGCAGCACCCGCCGGTCTACACCCTCGGCCAGGCCGGCAAGCCCGAGCACCTGATCCACGCCACCGAGATTCCGCTCGTCAAGATCGACCGGGGCGGCCAGATCACCTACCACGGCCCCGGCCAGGTGGTCGGCTACCTGCTCCTCGACCTGCACCGCCGCCAGCTCAAGGTGCGCGAGATGGTCAATCTGCTCGAACAGGCCATCATCGACTGCATCGCCGACTACGGCCTCGACGCCCGCCGCAAGGACGGCGCGCCGGGTGTCTACATCGACGGCGCCAAGATCGCCGCGCTGGGCCTGCGCGTGAAGAACGGCTGCTCCTACCACGGCCTGTCCCTCAACGTCGATATGGACTTGACACCATTTACCTGGATCAATCCCTGCGGCTATAGTGGGCTCAAGACCATACAACTCAAAGACTTCGGCGTCACCGAAGCGCCCGACACCGTCGCCGAGCGGCTGCTCGGCCATCTGCGGCGGCACTTTCCCGATACCGCCCCCACTGCCTGACCAAAGGACGCAGCCCCCATGGAATCCGAGAGCCGCAAACAGCGCGGCGCCGAAAAGACCGCCCGCATCCCGATCAAGATCGTCCCGGCCGAACGCCTCAAGAAGCCGGAGTGGATCCGCATCAAGCTCGGCGCCGGTGCCGAAGTCGAGCGCTTCAACGAGATCAAGGACACCCTGCGCGAGCACAAGCTCCACACCGTGTGCGAGGAAGCCTCCTGCCCGAACATCCACGAATGCTTCGGCAAGGGCACGGCCACCTTCATGATCATGGGCGACATCTGCACCCGCCGCTGCCCCTTCTGCGACGTGGGCCACGGCCGCCCCGAGCCCCTCAACGCCAACGAGCCGGCCGATCTCGCCAAGACCATCGCCGCGATGCGCCTCAACTACGTGGTGATCACCAGCGTGGACCGCGACGACCTGCGCGACGGCGGCGCCCAGCACTTCGTCGAGTGCATCCGCTCCACCCGCGAGGCCAGCCCCAAGACCAGCATCGAAGTGCTCGTGCCGGATTTCCGCGGCCGCATGGAGATCGCCCTCGACATCTTCGACCAGGCCCCGCCGGACGTAATGAACCACAACCTCGAGACCGTGCCGCGCCTCTACAAGCAGGCCCGCCCGGGTGCGGATTACGCCTACTCGCTGGAGCTCCTCAAGCAGTTCAAGGCCCGCCACCCCGATGTGAGCACCAAGTCCGGCCTGATGGTCGGCCTCGGCGAAACCGACGACGAGATCCTCGAAGTGATGCGCGACATGCGCGCCCACAACGTGGACATGCTCACCATCGGCCAGTACCTCCAGCCCTCCGGCGGCCACCTGCCGGTGCTGCGCTACGTCCATCCCGACACCTTCAAGATGTTCGAGACCGAAGCGCTCAAGATGGGCTTCAAGAACGCCGCCTGCGGCCCCATGGTCCGCTCCAGCTACTGGGCCGACCAGCAGGCCCACGGTGCAGGCGTGGTGTAAGCCACCGCAGCCTGGCCCGCGAATGCCCCGCTCAGGCGGGGCATTTTCATTTGGACGGGAACTCCCGGCGCCCGCCCGGGGTCCGTCCCATTCCACAACAAAAACACCCCAACTCCAGGAGATCCCATGACCCAAGCCCTTTTCGACATCCCCCTCAACAAGATCGACGGCACCCCCGCCACCCTCGCCGAGCACGCCGGCAAGGTACTGCTGGTGGTCAATGTGGCCTCCAAGTGCGGCCTCACCAAGCAGTACGAAGGGCTCGAGGCGCTGCACGAGCGCTTTGCCGACAAGGGTTTCACCGTGCTGGGCTTCCCGGCCAACGATTTTGCCGGTCAGGAGCCGGGCACCGACGCCGAGATCGCCAGCTTCTGCACCGCCAACTTCGGCGTGCAGTTTCCGATGTACAGCAAGCTCGTCGCCACCGGGCCGGACAAGCATCCCCTGTACGCGACCCTGACCGCGGCCAAGCCCGAAACCGAAGACCGCCAGGGCATGGAGGACATGCTGCGCGGTTACAAGATCGAGCCGACCGCCGCGCCCGAGGTGGTGTGGAACTTCGAGAAGTTCCTGATCGGCCGCGACGGCACCGTCCTCCGCCGCTTCGCGCCGGATACCGCCCCCGACGCCGACAAGCTGGTGGCCGCCATCGAGACCGCCATCACCGGCTGATCCTCGCCTGCCGGCGGCGCCCGTCGCCGGCCCGCCCCGGGGCATCGCCCCGGGCGCCCGAACCGTAAATCAGGGTCAAACATCGCCCCCGCCGGCCGTTAATGCCCGGACCACCGTCCGTCCATTCCGCCGGAGACCCGCGATGCCGACCGTCCACGCGCCCCCCGCCGCCAGCGCCGCCACCCAGCCCAACCCGACCAATTTCGCCATCACGCTGATGGAGCACCTGGTGGTGCCCACCTTCGTGCTGGACGCCGAGCAGCGGGTGCTCATCTGGAACCGCGCCTGCGAGCGCCTCACCGGCATCCCGGCCCACGAAGTCATCGGCACGCGCGATCACTGGCGCGCCTTCTACGACAGCCCACGGCCCTGCCTGGCCGATCTGGTGGCCGGCGATGACTGGTCGCTGATCGACAAGCTCTACACCACCCACGACGAACCCAACACCCCGGCCCACGGCGTGCACGCCGAAAACTGGTGCACCATGCCGCGCCGAGGCAGGCAGCTGTATCTGGTGGTCGATGCCGGCCCGGTGTTCGACGACGCCGGCAAGCTCATCGCGGTGGTCGAAACCCTGCGCGACAACACCGAGAGCAAGCTCACCCAGATCAAGGTGGCCGAGCAGGCCAGCCTGCTCCAGCACCACTACGACGAGCACGAGCGCGAAGCCAAGATGGCCCGGCGCATCCTCGACCACCAGATCCGCACCGACCTCATCCGCCAGGCCGGCATCCACTACACGGTGATGCCCGCCACCAACTTCTCGGGCGACCTGATCCTCGCCGCCCGCTCGCCCGACGGCCGGCTCCACGCGCTGCTGGCCGACGCCACCGGCCACGGCCTGGCCGCCGCGGTGAGCGTGCTGCCGGTGGTGCAGGAGTTCTACCGCCTGGTGGAGCAGAACGAGCCCCTCGCCGGCATCGTGGACGCCATCAACTTCGTGCTCGCCAACTCGCTGCCGGCGGGGCGCTTCGTGGCCGCTGCGTTCGTCAGCCTCGACGAGCAGGCGCGGGAAGGCGAAGCCTGGGTCGGCGGCATCCCCGGGGTGCAGATGATCGACGACAGCGGCCGCATCGTGCGTCGCTTCGAATCCCGCAACCTGCCCCTGGGCGTCACCCGCGAAGCCGACGGCATCCGCGCCTTCGAGCGCTTCAGCTGGGCCGAGCCCGCCCGGCTGGTGATGCTCTCCGACGGCGTCGTCGAAGCCACCGCCCCCGACGGCGAAGCCTTCGGCGAGGCCCGCCTCGCCCACAGCCTCGGCAGCCCCCGCAGCGAAGACCTGATCGCCCGCCTGCGCGCTGCCCTCACCACCCACCTCGCCGGCACCCCGGCCCACGACGACATCTCGATCCTGGTCATCGACTGCCCGGCGTAAGCCACCGGCGGCAAAACGACAAAAGGCGGCACCCGCACCCGGGGCCGCCTTTTTGCATTTCTGCCTGACGTGGGATCAGAAGGTTCGATTGACCGACGCGATCCAGGTGCCTGCGCCCATGTCCTTGGTGGTGCCGTTGCCGGCGACGCTGGGGTAATTCTTCCAGTAGTCGGTGCCTACCGTCGCGGTGTAGGCGAGGCCCAGCACCCAGCCGCCGTCCATGGTCTTGGTCACGCCGGCCTTGTAGTCGGAGTAGCTGAGGCCGGTGGAGTGGGTGATGGTCTGGCGGCCGGCGTGGAGCATGCCCGTCCAGCCGGGCAGGAATTCGTAGGTGGCGTTGGCCTCGATATACCACGAGCCGGAGGTGTCGCTGCCCGTCACCCCCGCGCCGGGCTTGCCGGGGAAGGCGCCGAAGCCGGCGTTGTTGTCGTTGAAGCCGAAGTAGCCCACGTCGGTCATGGCCCGCGAGTACTTCACGTTGAGCCACTTCCAGGTGCCCGAAAGGTAGAGCTCGGTGGAGTTGTAGCGCTTGCTGGCATAGCTGCCGGCGGGGGTGATCTTGTCGTAGTTGGCCCCCGGGAAGAGGAACTGCAGCACGCCCACGTCGTAGCTGAAGTCATCCACCGCGCCCCGGTAGCCGCCGTACAGGTCCACCTCGATGTTGGCGTTGGCGTACAGGTTGCCACTGGTGTTGGAGAGCCAGGCGCCGGCGTAGAAGCCGCTCGCGTGGGCGTAGTCGACGCCGCCCTGCAGCGCCGGGTTGCCCCAGGTCTGACGGATGCCGCGGAAGACGTACTCCGACACGATGCCGACGTTGCTGGTCAGCGCCGGGGCGGGGGCCGGCGCGTCTTCGGCGAAGGCCGGCGCGGCAAGTGCCGGCAGGCCCAGCAAAAGGGCAAGGCGCAGGGCTTTCGGGGTCGTGGTTTTCATGGTCATGCCTCTGTCGGTGTTGGGGTGATGCCATTCCACGCCCGCGCGCGGTGATCCTCAATTCCCCCTCCGACCTACTCCCAAAGTCGAATTGTTCAGTGCACCAACGAAGCCGAGAGTGCAGCCGTATCGCATTGATTGCGGTGTGACTTTTTCGACCTTCGAGGAGTACGCAGATGAACACGACGACAGTGGATGCCGTATCAGGCGGCATCGAGAGTGGCGGCGCGACGCTCCACCGCCGGATAGGCTGGGCCGGCGCCTTCTGGGTGGCCAGCGGCGTACCGGCGCTGGTGCTTTTCTCCATCGGCTCCATCGCCGCCACGGTGGGCAAGCCGTCGTGGGCGGTGTGGATCATCTCCATCGCCTTCGGCTTCCTGCAGTCCTTCACCTACGCCGAGATCGCCGGGTTGTTCCCGCACAAGTCGGGCGGCGCGTCGGTGTATGGGGCGGTGGCCTGGGTGCGCTACAGCAAGATGCTGGCGCCGCTCTCGGTGTGGTGTAACTGGCTGGCGTGGTCGCCGGTGCTGGCGATCGGCTCGGGGCTGGCGGCGGGCTACATCCTGTCGATCCTGTTCGCGCCGGACGCCGCCATCAACACCTGGCAGATCACCCTGATGGACCTGGGCTTCATCAAGGGCGGCCTGGCGCTGCGGGTGAACGCCACCTTCGTGGTGGGCGCCGCGGTGCTGCTGGCGGCCTTCGCGATCCAGCACCGGGGCATCCTGCAGGCGGCGCGCATGCAGATGGTGCTGGGCGTCGCCGCCCTCGCCCCGCTGATGCTGATCGGCCTGTGGCCGCTGGTTTCTGGTGACGTGCCGGGTGCCAACCTGGCGCCGCTCTACCCCCTCGCCAAGGACGCCGGCGGGGCGGTGATCGACGGCGCCTGGGACATGGCCGGCTTCACCCTCATCGCCGGCGGGCTGTTCATGGCCGCGTGGTCCACCTACGGCTTCGAGACGGCGGTGTGCTACACCCGCGAGTTCCGCAACCCGCGCACCGACACCTTCAAGGCCATCCTGTACTCGGGCCTGCTGTGCATCTTCGTGTTCACCGTGGTGCCCCTCGCCTTCCAGGGCAGCCTGGGCCTGGGCCAGCTGGTCACCCCGGCGGTGCTCGACGCCGCCGGCAACGTGGTCACCCCCGCGGTGTACGACGGTATCCTGTCGCCGGACATCTACAGCGGCATGGGCGTGGCCCAGGCCATGGCCCACATGCTGGGCGGCGGCCCGCTGGTCGAGCACGTGCTGATGGCCATGCTGGTGCTGGCCCTGGTGCTGTCGATCATGACCTCCATGGCCGGCTCGTCCCGCACCCTCTACCAGGCCTCGGTGGATGGCTGGCTGCCCAAGTACCTCTCCAACGTCAATGGCAACGGCGCCCCCACCGCCGCGATGTGGACGGATCTGGGCTTCAACCTGCTCCTGCTGCTGATGTCCGACTACGTGTTCGTGCTGGCCATCTCCAACGTCTGCTACATCCTCTTCAACTTCCTCAACCTCAACGCCGCCTGGATCCACCGCATCGACCGCCCGCGCTGGCCGCGCCCCTACCGCGCGCCCACCTGGCTGATCGCCGTGGGTACCGTGCTGGCCTTCGTCAATCTGGCGCTGATGGGCATGGGCGCCGACATCTGGGGCGCCGGCACCCTGGCCACCGGCCTGCTGGCGGCGGCGCTGATCCTGCCGGTGTTCTTCTACCGCCACTACATCGTCGACAAGGGCCAGTTCCCGGCGGCGATGCTCGAAGACATGCACCTGGGCAGCGAATCGGGCGTCGGCACCCGCGCCGGCATCCTCCCCTGGCTCACCCTGGTCGGTGGCGCTGCGGTGATCGCCATCGCCCACGCCGTGGCCGTGATCTGAGGAGGCCGCCGCCATGATGATCTCCGACATCAAGAGCCGCCCGATCTACCGCGACCTGGCCCCCGAACCCACCGCCAGCGGCCACCTGCTGGTGGTCGAGGGCGAGACCCTCACCCCGGCCCTGCTGGCCGCCTTCGCCAGCGCCTTCGGGCCGGTGGCGCCGCGGCTCCACATCTGGCTCGTGGGCGGCCCGCAAGACGTGGGCGCCCACCCGGGCCGACTGTGGCGGCTTGGCAGCCTGGCCGACGTGGAGGACAGCCTCTCCTGCGCCAGCCGCGGTTTCGGCATCGGCGACCGCCTGTACGTGAGCGGCACCGAGCCCTTCCTGTGGCGCGTGGCCGAGGCCGCCGGCCATGTGGGTTTCGCCAGCGGGCAGATCCAGCTCCACCACGCCGGCAGCCTGCGCCGCCGGGTGTGGTGCACCCACTGCCACAGCATCACCGACGACGTGACCACCCACATCGCCGACTGCGCCGGCTGCGGCCGCCACCTGCTGGTGCGCGACCACTTCTCCCGCCGCCTGGGCGCCTTCATGGGCGTGATGGTGGATGCCGAGGCGCCCGGCCAGGTACCCGCCCGCGAGGAGGTCTTCGCATGATCGGCGACACCCTCCTGCTGCGGGTGGATGCGGCCACCGCCATCGCCCCCACCCTGCGCCACCTGCGCCTGGTGGCGGCGGACGGCGGCAAGCTGCCCCCGGCCTCGGCCGGCGCCCATGTGCAGCTCAGCCTCAAGGCCGCGGCGCGCACCCACCGCAACGCCTACTCGCTGGTCAGCCGCCCCGGCGCCCGCGACGCCTACGAGATCATCGTGCGGCGCGTCGAAGCCTCCCGCGGCGGCTCGGCCTTCATACACGAGCAGCTCGCGGTGGGCGACACCGTCGAGGCCGCGTGGCCGGGCAACCTCTTCCCCCCGGTGCGCACCGCCCGCCACCAGCTGATGGTCGCCGGCGGCATCGGCATCACGCCCTTCCTGTCATACCTGGCCGAGTTCGGCCTGAGCGGCGCGTCCCACGCGCTGCATGTGTGCTGCCGGCCGGACGAACGCGAGGTGTTCGCCCCGTGGCTACCGGAGGGCGCCAATGTGGACTTCCACTGGGACGCCGACGGCCACCGGCTCGACATCCCCGCCCTCCTCGCCGCCCAGCAGGCCGGCACCCACCTCTACGTGTGCGGCCCGGCGGCCATGAACGATGCGGTGATCGCCGCCGCCCGCGACGCCGGCTGGCCCGACAGCCACGTGCATTGCGAGCACTTCGGCACCGCCCTCAGCGGCGGCGAGGCCTTCCGCGCCTTCCTCGCCCGCTCCGGCATCGAGGTGAGCGTGGGCGAGGACGAGAGCCTGCTCGAAGCCATCGAGCGCGCCGGCGTGGCCGCCCCCTGCCTGTGCCGCGGCGGCGCCTGCGGCGTATGCGCGACGCCGCTGCTCGAAGGCGACGCCGAACACCGCGACCACTTCCTGTCCCCCACCGAGCGCGAAAGCGGCCGCCTGATCATGCCCTGCGTATCTCGGGCGCGCTCGGGACGGCTCGTGCTGGACCTGTGACCCTGCCCCGGAGACCCATCATGACCCTCGCCTTCAAGCCCGACGAAACCTTCCGCGGCGACTACACCTACCGCAACAGCGACGCCGCGATCCTGCGTTTCCCCTTCCCCTTCCCGGAAGACCGCTACATGTACAGCGTCAACATCGAGCCGCACACCCGCAGCGGCCCGACCGACGTCTTCCGCCGCCCCTTCGACGTGGATGAGCACTACATCGCCGAATGTCGCGACAAGGCCATCACGCTGGAGCGCGACCCCAGCCGCTGCCAGGCCCTGCCCCACATGATGCTGGCCCAGTGGGACACCCTCGAGCTGCTGATGGAGAGCCTCGCCGCCGATTACCCGGCCCACTTCGCCCTCATCAAGGAAGGCGACGACTTCGGCAGTCGGTGGACGTGGATCAACCGCCCGCTGGGCATCGAGCAGAGCTTCATCTTCGGCAACCCCGACACCCTACCCTGCGAGCCCTTCGAGTACATCACCCGCCAGGCCCAGGGCGACTTCGCCATCTGCGACCAGCGCGACAACAACCTCTTCATGGACGCCGGGATGGTCACCTCCCAGGCCGACTGGTCGCTGGCGTTCGACGTGGGCATGAGCTTCATGGAATGGCACGGCCCGGTGCCCCTGGCCCACCAGGCCGGCGTCTTCGAGCGGGCGCTGAAGTTCCTGCTGATGCTTCGCCTGGGCCAGCCGATGCGCCGCCTCAACTGGACGATGACCATCAACCCGCGCCTCGACACCTCGCCCGAGAGCTACCCCGAGTGGGGCCCGGACCGCGCCAGCCTCACCCCGGACAACATCGGCCGCAAGCTGCACCTGCGCGTCGAGCTGCAGACCCTGTGGCGGCTCCCCCGCAGCAACGCGATCCTGTTCCCGATCCGCTGCTACCTCGCCTCCCTCGACGAGCTGGCCCGCGTGCCCAAGTGGGGCGCCCGCCTTCACCGGGTGCTCTCCACGCTGCCGCCAGAGCTCGTCGACTACAAGGGCCTCACCCGCTTCCTGCCCACCGCGCTGGACTGGCTCGCCGCCCACGACGACGGCCGCGAGCTGCCCATCGGCATCGAGCCGGGCATCGCCACCCTGACACCGCGCTGACCTGCCGGGGCGGCGGTAGGGGCGACTTCAGTCGCCCAAGGCCTCCACCCAACGGCATGTCGATGAACCAACCCACGGCGGGCGACTGAAGTCGCCCCTACAGCCCCACCCGAATTCCCTCTCAAACACTCACGCAAAGGAAACCACCATGAACGCACCCACCCAGATCACCCCCACCGGCATCGGCGCGGAATGGAGCCCCCAGTGGCTGCTCACCCCCGAGCAGCGCGCCCTGCAGGCCGACCTGATCGCCCTGTGCGAGACGACCCTGCGCCCCAACGCCATCGAGAGCGACAAGAAGTACATCTACCCGCGCAAGAACTTCGAGGCGCTGGCCTCGATGGGCCTGCTGAGCCTCACCATCCCCAAGGAACTCGGCGGCCGCGGCGAGAGCCACGTGTGCGCCGCAATGGTGGTCGAGACCATCGCCCGCTACGGCTGCCCCTCCACCGCCATGTGCTACACCATGCACCTGGGCGCCTGCGCCGCCGCGCTCTTACGCCACCACGACAACGAACGCCTGAAGGACATCCTGCGCCGCGTGGATGAAGACGTGCTGATCGGCACCCTGTCGTATTCCGACCCGGAGACCGGCTCCCACTTCTGGTACCCCATGTCGTCCCGCGCCGAGCGCACCGACAACGGCTGGAAGGTCTTCAAGAAGGCATCCTGGACCACCTCCGGCGGCTTTGCCGACTGGTACATCATCCAGACCACCTCGCCCGATTTCGGCGGCGACTACTCCAACCTCTCCTGCTTCCTCGTCACCAAGGACCAGATCCACGCCGACCCGGCCAACTGGGACGGCCTCGGGATGCGCGGCAACCAGTCCGGCCCGATCTCGGTGGATGGCGTCGACATCGCCCCGGACGCGCTGGTCGGCCCCATCGGCGACGGCGCAAAATCCAACGACGAAGTGGTTGATCCCTTCTTCCTGGTGTGCTCGTCGGCCTGCTGGAACGGCATCTGCCTCGCCGCCATGGACATCACCAAGAACCACACCACCCGCAAGGTGCACAACGACGTGGGCATGCGCGTGGCCGACTACCCGACCATCCAGGACTACGTGGGCGAGTGCCTGATCGACACCAACGCCAGCCGCAGCTACGTCTATCTCGCCGCCAAGGCGCTGGACGACCTCACCGACGGCTGCGACTGGTCGGCCCACGCGAAGATCGACCACCTGCCGCGCACCCAGATCCTCAACTGGCTGTGGCAGGTCAAGTTCTTCGCCTCCAAGAACGTCACCTACGTGGTGGACAAGATGCTCCACGCCTGCGGCGGCACCGGCTACAAGCCCGCCCTGGGCATCGAGCGCCTGCTGCGCGACGGCAAGGCCGGCTGGGTGATGGGCCCCACCAACGAGGTGCTGCGCCAGTTCGTCGGCAAGGCCGCGCTGCTCGGCTTCGAGGTGCTGGATTACTGGAACCAGTCGGTCAACCAGCGCGTCCTCAACAACGAGCTCAAGAAGATGAGCAAGGACGAAAAAGCCGCCTTCGCCGCCAAGCTGCTGGCCGAAGCCCAGGCCTGACGCAACCCGGGCCGTCCGCCGGGCGGCCCGCCCCTCCGCCCCCGAAAACGGAGACATCATGACCACCGCCTTCTGCCCCTCCGCGCCAGCCGAGAACCTGCTCAGCGCCCCCTTCGACGCCCGCCTGTTCCGCCGCGTGCTGGGACTCTTCCCCACCGGCGTCACCATCGTCACCACCTGGGATGCCGACGGCCGGCCGGTTGGCGCCACCGTCAGCTCCTTCAACTCGGTGTCCCTCACGCCGCCGCTGGTGCTGTTCAGCCTGGCCTGCGAGAGCGCCGCCTGCGAGGTGTTCTCGGGCGGCGGGCCGCTGGCAATCCACGTGCTCGGCCACGAGCAGGAAGCCCTCTCCAACCGCTTCGCCCGGGGCGGCGCCGAGAAATGGGCCGATCTGGTGTATGGCACAGGCGAGCTGGGCAGCCCGCTGCTGGAAGGCGCCCTCGCCACCTTCGAATGCGTGCCCTACGCCCGCTACCCCGGCGGCGACCACACCATCTTCGTATGCGAGGTGCGCGGCCTGCGCTTCCGCGACGGTGAACCGCTCATCTTCAGCGGCGGCCGCTACCGCAGCCTGGCGAGCCAGGAGGCCTTTGCATGAACGACCCGACCCCGCTCCCGGCCCTCGACCCCGAAGCCGGCACCGACCCGTATCTGCTCGACACCGACGCCCCGCCGCCGGCCCCGCAGGCCTTCCCCGAGCCGCTGGAGGTGATCCGCGTCGCCGCCGCCAGCGCCCGCGCCTTCACGGTAAAAGCCGGCCAGTTCATCCAGGTGATCGACGTGGACGGCAGGCAGTGCTCCGATCTCCTCGCCTTCGACGCCGAAGCGCTCGCAGCGGGCGAGGAATGGGGCCTCGACCCCACCGTCACCCGCACCCTCGCCGGCTCGGCCTATCCGCTGCCGGGCCTCCACGCCAGGTATTTCGACGCGCGCATGCAGCCGCTGCTCGAAACCGTGCAGGACACCGTCGGCCGCCACGACGCCTTCGCGCTCGCCTGCACCGCCAAGTATTACGAGGACGCCGGCTTTCCCGGCCACCCCAACTGCAGCGACAACTTCTCGGCCGCGCTGGCGCCCTTCGGCATCAAGCCCCGGGCCGGCTGGCCGGCGATCAACTTCTTCTACAACACCTTCATCCAGCCCTGCGGCAGCCTGGGCTTTGCCGAGCCGTGGTCGAAGCCCGGCGACTACGTGCTGCTGCGCGCCCTGAAGGATCTGGTGGTGGCGGTTTCGTCCTGCGCCGACGACATCGACCCCGCCAACGCCTGGCAGCCCACCGACATCGAGGCGCGCATCTTTGATGCCGCCCATCACTTTCCCCGAGCCCTGGCCCATCGCATGACGCCCGACGCCCCCGCCCGCCTGACCCGCCCGAGCGCCTTCGCGCCGGTCACCGAAACCCTCACCCGCGACTTCATCGACTACAAGGGCTTCTGGCTGCCCCGCAGCTTCGTGGGCCACGGCACGCTGGCCGAGTACTGGGCCTGCCGCGAGAAGGTGGCGGTGATGGATCTCTCCGCCCTGCGCAAGTTCGACGTCACCGGCCCCGACGCCGAGGCCCTGCTTCAAAAGGTGCAGACCCGCGACATGCGCAAGCTGGCCGTCGGGCAGGTGGTCTACACCGCCGTGTGCCACGCCCACGGCGGCATGATGGACGACGGCACGGTGTTCCGCCTGGGGCGCGACGTGTTCCGCTTCGTGTGCGGCGAAGACACCACCGGCCTGTGGCTGAAGGAGCAGGCCGCCGCCGGCGGCTTCGACGTGCGCATCCGCGACGCCACCGACGCGCTGCACAACCTCGCGGTGCAGGGCCCGAAGAGCCGCGAGCTGCTGGCCAAAATTTTGTGGACGGCCCCGATCCAGCCGGCCATCGGCGAGCTGGGCTGGTTCCGCTTCACCGCCGCGCGCCTGGGCGGCCCCACCGGCATTCCGCTGGTGGTGTCGCGCACCGGCTACACCGGCGAACTGGGCTTCGAGCTATGGTGCGCCCCCAAGGACGGCCCGGCCGTGTGGCAGGCAGTGATGGAAGCCGGCGCGCCGCTGGGCATCGTGCCGCTGGGTTTCGACGCGCTGGACATGCTGCGCATCGAAGCCGGCCTCGCCTTCGCCGGCCACGAGTTCTGCGACCAGACCGACCCCTTCGAGGCCGGCATCGGCTTCACCGTGGCGCTCTCCAAACCCGACGACTTCATCGGCAGGGCCGCGCTGGAAGAACGCAAGGCCCACCCGCGCCGCAAGCTGGTGGGCCTCGCCATCGCCAGCAACGAGCCGGCCGCCCACGGCGACGGCCTGTACGTGGGCCGCGCGAAGGTGGGCGAGATCACCAGCACGGTGCGCTCGCCCATCCTCGACACCCAGATCGCCCTGGCGCGGGTGGATGTGGCGTATTCGGCCATCGACACCGCGCTGCAGGTGGGCCAGCTCGATGGCCACCGCAAGCGGCTGGATGCGACGGTGGTGGCCTTCCCGCACTTCGACCCCACCAAGGCGCGGGTGCGGGCGTAGCGTGTCGGGCCAGCGAGGCCCGGAAGGCATGCTACAACCCGGCGACCAGCTATCCGGCAACGTCCGATGGCTAGTCGTGAAGAGTCGGTTCAACATCCAAGCCGCCCGCCATCCTGACCGCACAAAGCCGGTTGTAAACTTGGCTACCGAGCCACTTGGACACCAGCTCCTGCACATCGAGTTTGCCCATGTAGTCCGCGAAAAGCTCTTCGTTCAACTCCATTCGTTCGATGAAAAGGGACTCGAGCACCTGCCGGAACACCAGTTGAAATTTTTCGAGGGAATTAACCTCAGCCGCTTTCTGCAGCGATTCGTTGAGGATCGCGGCCTCAGCGATCTGATCGAAGAACAGCTGGTCTGCCTCGTTCAACTCACCACCGAAGCGCTGGTTGATGATGTCAATAAGGCGAGACAACGAAACGAGCTCTTCCCGCACCATGCCCGACCCCACCTCTCGTGGGCCGTCCAGTGGTGTGGCGTAGCCTTCATTGAGGCTGATCGAGCCTTCACTGATCTTCTGTAACCGGTAGTAATCAAGCTCAACCTCCTCGTCGAACTGGTAACCCGGCCCGCTCCTGCGCTTTGGCAGCTTCAACGCGAGGTGTCGCAAGTAGGTGAATAGCTTTTCCAGATCGCTATCCTGGTAAGGGATCACCTGACTCAGGAAACTGTATAGATTACGGAAGGCCTGCAACTTTCCACGCCATAGTTCCGCTTCCTCCTCTTCGGTGTTCTGCAAGTGGACGAAGCGCGCGACCGCCTGATCGAGCGTCGCGTTCATCCTCTTGTGGTCTCCCGGGCTCTGGCGGCGCTTCGGCGCAAAAAAGACCCGAGAGAACTCGGTCACTTCGGCATGCAGGTAGATGCCCGATGCATCCAGCTCTGCCTTTACCTCGTACAGCTTGTCGGGGTCGACTTCCTCTCCCATCACCGAGCCCTCGTAGTACTGGCGAAACGCCTCCTGAATCTCGCCGGGCTCGTTAACGAAATCGAGCACAAAAGTGTCGTCCTTGAGCGGATGGGTACGATTCAAACGCGACAGTGTCTGCACCGCCTGAATGCCCGCAAGGCGTTTGTCGACATACATCGTGTGCAGCAGCGGCTGATCGAAACCGGTCTGGTATTTCTCGGCCACCAGCAGCACGCGAAAATCAGGCTTGGCAAACGTCTCGGGCAGCTCTTTTTCCTTTAACCCATCATTCATCCCGATTTCGGTGAAATGCTTTTCCGGGATCTTGTCGTCTTCCACGCTCCCCGAAAATGCTACCAGGCTCTTGATCGGGTAGCCTTTCTCCTGAATATAGCGGTCAAACTCCTGCTTGTAGCGCACCGCCTCAAGCCGCGAGCCGGTCACCACCATGGCCTTGGCATGACCACCGATCTTATGGCGGATAAAATGCTGAAAATGCTCCACCATCACCTCGGTCTTCTGGCCGATGTTATGCGGATGCAGGCGCATGAAACGAGCCAAGGCCTTGGCTGCCTTCTTGCGTTCGACACTGGGGTCGTCCTCTGCCCGCTTGATCAGCTTGTAATAGGCTTTGTACGTAACGTAGCTCTTCAGCACGTCCTCGATAAAGCCCTCCTCAATCGCCTGCCGCATCGTGTAGCGGTCGAAAGCCTTACCGTTGCGACCAAAGATCGCCAAGGTCTTGTGCTTTGGGGTTGCCGTGAAGGCGAAAAAACTCATGTTGGGCTGCTGGCCTCGTTTGACCATGGCGCGGAACAAGCGTTCGAGTTCCGCCTCGCCCTCCTCCTTGGCCATTTCCTGCGCCTTGTCGCGCAATTCAGCGCCGCCCAGCACACCTTTCAACTCAGTAGCCGTTTCCCCCGATTGCGAGCTGTGCGCCTCATCAATGATGACCGCGTACCTGCGTGTGGGCAGATGGCTCCGGCTGGCTTCGCCCCGCTCTTCGTTCAGCTTGGCCAGCTGAGCCGACACAAACGGAAATTTCTGCAAGGTCGTGATGATGATGGGCACGCCTGCCTCAAGCGCCTCGGCTAACTGACGCGAATCCTCATCGATCTTTTGCACCACACCTTGCCGATGATCGAACTGGTAAATGGTGTTCTGCAATTGGCGGTCCAGCACCACACGGTCGGTAATGACGATCACGCTGTCGAACAGCCGCTCATCCCGCTCGTCATGCAGGCTGGAGAGCCGATGCGCCAACCAGGCGATAGTGTTGCTTTTACCGCTGCCCGCCGAATGCTCCACCAGATAGCTACGCCCAACGCCCTCATGCGCCGCTGCTGCAACCATCTCGCGCACGGCACGTAGCTGGTGGTAGCGCGGAAAGATCAGGGTTTCCTTGCGCACCTTCTTGCCGTCGTCCGTGTTTTTTTCTTCGACGTTCAAGTGCAAGAAGCGGGCAAGTAGATCAAGCAGGCTGTCGCGTTGCAATACCTCTTCCCAGAGATAGGCTGTCTTGTAATTGCGACCACTCTGGTCGGGCGGGTTGCCAGCGCCGCCTTCGAAACCGCGGTTGAACGGCAGGAAATACGTAGAAGTCCCGGCCAGGCGCGTGCTCATGTGCGCCTCTTCGGTATCCACGGCAAAATGCACCAGGGTGCGCTTGGCAAAAACAAAAATCGGCTCACGCGGGTCGCGGTCATGGCGGTACTGATGGATGGCGTTGGCTGCGGTCTGCCCGCTCAGTGGATTCTTCAGCTCCAGCGTCACCACCGGAATGCCATTGACTGACAACACCACATCTAGTGATTTTTCGTTTTTGGGGCTGAAGTGAAGTTGCCGTGTCAGCCCCAGGCGGTTGGCCTGGTAACGTGCTTCCAGCTCGGGATTCAAGCCGTGGGCCGGGCGCAAGAAGGCAATGCGCAGCGTTCTGCCAAAGCACTTGAAGCCGTGGCGCAAGGTGGCCAACGCACCATGGGTATCCAGCCATTTGCACATAGACTCCAGCACCCGGGCGCCGGTCTGCTCGCCGTGCAGGGCCTCCAGCTTCGCCCACTCCTTACCTTGCGTCGCGCGGATGAAGCTCAACGCTTCGTCGGGAAAGACGGCTTGCTCGCGATTGAAACCTAGTCCCTCAAGTCGGTCATACCCTTTGAGCAACAGAGTCGCCTCGATGATGCTTTCAAAGGCGGCTTCACTGGTGCTTTTCACTTTTCTTCCGCCCCCGCGATATATTTTGGCAACAACTGCTTCAGTACAAAGCAGAACTCACGAAGCCGACCGTCTCCATCAAAACGATCAATATTTTGCAAAGCAACCTTCGCCTCTGAGATTGACAATGGCTTTGCACGCGTCCTTGCACCAAAACCAAAAAATCCGTCCACTCTTGATTTGCGCAGCAACTGCAAAGCCCGCACATCCAAATGAAGTACATCAATGGTCGCCTTTGCCGACTGATGATCTTCAGGATTCGGAAAAACGTGCCCACCCCATGAAAATCTAAATCGCCGCTCACAATCACCGGCCAACGGCGAAACGAATTTTTCTTTTTCCCACCAGCCGCCCTTGATCGGAGCACCATACCCATGGCTCTTATCTCCACCATCCGCGGGAAAACATGCCACTACATTGCGGTATTCTACATCCTCCCACTCATCGCACGCAGTCTGAGGCTTCAAGTGCTCCACATGCGAGGTTTCATTTTCTATTCTCACACCAGTGTAGGCGCACAACCATCCTTGCTCATTTAGAAGCTTCATTTTTAGTTTTTGATGAGCCGCCGTGCCGAGCATATCGCTGTAACTGTGATTATGCTCTTTGTTTTCGTCGCACCAAGTATTTAACTCTGTGGGCGGATGCGTTTTTACAATACGTCTCATTCAGCCCTCAGAAGTGCAAAACGATCCAAGAGCGCCATAGCCTCCTGAAGATCCGGAAAATCACCAACTTCTGCCCGTAACCTCGCCACCAGCGCTCTTGCATCATCTAATTTATCGGCATCAATTGCCTGATAGATGTCCGAAAGCCTTTGCTCGGTTTCAAAATCTCTTGCAGGAACTCCCATAATGTTTTGAAGCACCCAACTGCTATCCATACCAAAAGACTGCGCCGCCCCGGCCTTTACAACCCTCCCTGACGCATCAAAATGCAGGAGCTTTAATTTCTGTGGCCGAACCTGCCCAATGACTTGCGGTGAATGGGTGGTAACAATAAATTGGCATCGAGAAAAAACACTTTGCAGCAGTCTCAATACTCGTCGTTGCCAACTGGGGTGTAGATGCAATTCGACCTCGTCGATCAAGACCAGAGCAACGCCTTCGCCGATCGGATCCTCGCTGTTGGGGTTCGCAATGGCTAGTCGGCGAACAAGATCAAACAGCAGCGCCAGCAACCCGCGCTCCCCGTCGGACAACTGCTCAAGAAATAGCGTCTTACCACTCTTTGTTACACTAAATCGTGGCGGCCTTCCTTCGTGAAGGATCAGATTAGAGACCTCAGGCAGGAATTCTTTAATCGCCCGCTCGAGCTGCTGAAATAGTCGTTTTTTGGTTTCTGCTACTGCCTCAACTGAGACTACTCTATACCAATTCGCAAAGTCATTGAGCGACACCTCCAGCTGGTTAAGAGCCTTATCGTAGGCCATCGCTGGCTCAAGTTTCTTGGTTTTTGGCAGGGACGGTGGAAGACGTGACAAAAATCGCGAGGTCGTATAAAGCACCGCGAGCGGTTGTACGCTGCTGCTTTTTGCGACAGCGACAACCTCATCCACTTCAGCAGCTGCATCAACTGGCAGGATACGCACGGCCGCGATATCCGAAGCATGATCAAGTTGCATTTCGATTCGCCGAATTTCGTCACTAATTACTCGTTCTTCTTTCGACCCCTTCTTCGTTTCACGCGTAGCAAAGCGCAGGTCATCTCGACGCTTTAGCAAACTCTCAGCCTGATCTGCGTCGAGCTGGGCTGCACGAGTTAGATCAATCATGACGTTTGCTGCATCGAGCCGGAGCGTGACCGACACCGACAGCCCAGGCTTCCCCGATTGAACGTCGGTTTCATTCAATCCAAGCGGTACCTCGTTGGAAGCCGTTAACTTTGGCAATGCGAGCGACAGAGCACTCGTGAGCGCCCTCAATATTCCTGATTTTCCCACCCCATTGACACCGGCAATAACTGTCACATCCTCCTCGAAATCAATATCAATTTGTTCGAAGCCGCGAAAATTGGCCAGCGAAAGTTTTCTCACCTTCATAGAAACATCTCCTCCAGGGAGACCTGACCTGTGACAGCGGCAGCAATCATCGCAGCGCGGCGCTCAGCAAGCAGATCCAGTGAGCGCTGAATTTCCGAGCGAAGCGGCATGAAAGCATTGAGAGAGTGCTTGAGCCTGGCACAGATCTCAGCTTGCTCTTCACTAGGCGGAACAGGTATTTTTATGTTTTCCAGTTGTTCGCAAGTAATTGCGCCCTTAGTGCTGCCCGCGCCATCACTATCGCTTCGCAAAAAGGCATACGCATGCCCCAACAGATAATACAGATAGTCTGCATTGAGCTCTTGCGTGCGGGGCTTAATGAATGCGAGATGCTGATTAATAGTGGCCTCGATCCCCAACACTGAGGCCATACCTCGCGTCTTTCCTTGTCCAGTGATACCAACCAGCACTGCGGGTGGTTGAATCTTAGGTAGGTGACACTCTCGAAGGGCGAGCTCTGTCACAAATCTGCTTGCGTTTGTGGCAGGCGAGACGTTAACGACTGAACTATTCAGCCAAGGATAGCCTTCTTCACTCCAGTAATCCGAATTTTCGACGGAAGGAGTTGATCCGTTGCCAACGAAAGCCAAGTATTTGATTGACTGAACCTCCCAATGAGCCGGAATCTCGCCCAACCATTCGTGGCCAGAGGATTTGAGCGGGGCATTGGGATCAACGCCACGGGTGACAAGGCGGCTGATGAGGGCTGCGCGCTTTTCTTCCAACAGCACCAGCATGCGCTCCTTCTCGGACATCAGGCTGTCAATGCGAGCAGTTTCTTGATCGAGGTAGTTAGCGATGCAGGATTGATGACGAAATTCAATTTTCGGAAACGGAAAATTCCTCACTTTTTCGGCATTCAAATTATCTTGGGTATTACTGCTCGCCTCCGCAATCAGTAAAGGTTGAAGGTGACGTAACCACCATTTCGCGAAACCCCACTCTACGCCATTAGCGAACTCCAAGCCGAGCAAAGCCTGGTTGATTGTTGCCGGTATCGCAAGTTCTGCGACGTGTCCCATGCTTGCATATATGGAGTAAATAAGCGTCCCGGGCGGCAAAACGCACAGGCGCTTGGATGCGATGCCACTTTCAGTAATTCTCCTCTCGGTAACATCGACTCGATCTTTTGTGCTCATGTCGCCAATTGCGACCCAAGCGATGCCTTCACCGGCTGCAGCCCAATACTCATCATTGTTCGTGTCTGGTGTTCCCCCAGAAAAAAGACCGGACAGGACGTGTTTCAGCCGTGGGGTAGCTCTGTGGATGTTGCCAGTGAGGCGATTCTGTTTATTCACTCCGTCACCTCCCGCAGCAAGCCCATGATCCGCTTTTCCACTTCAGCCAGCTCCGCATCTATCTCATGCAGCGGTCGAGGCGCTTTGTACTGGAAGAACACTCGGTTGAAGTTGATCTCATAGCCCACCTTGCCGATGCCGCCATCCTGCTCGTCCAGCGTTTCCCGGTCGATCCAGGCGTCTGCCACATAAGGGCGCACCTCGTTCAGCAGGTAGCTGACGATGTCTTCTTTGAGCGGGATGCTTTCCGCGTCCTTCAGCGCTGGGTCGGGTTCGTACTCCACGAGAGCTTTGCCATGGGTGTGTAGCCCCAGCAGCGCGTACAACTCTGTGGCTTCCAGCGTGGGCAGGGTCTGCTGCGGAAACAGTTCCGCGCCGATGGAAACCTCGCCCTTCTTGTGGCGCCTGGCGATGACCGGAGCGGCATCGGGGTCGACGGTCGTGAAACAGTCCCGAAAGATCTTTCTCTGCGCGCTTCCCTTAGTGCCCTTGGCCCACCCTTCCATATCGTCGGGCAGCTTCTTGAAGATTTGCTGCACCTGATCCCACACCTGGTTCCAGTCAGAATGTGGCTCGCGGCCGAGTTGCTCTTCCACCGCCAACAGGGCGTCATACAGCTCGGGGCAGGTGTTGAGAAAACGCTCGCGGGCGTGATCGGTGATTTCAAAGCGCAGGCGCAAGGGGCGCAGTACGGTGATGCGGCGGTAGCCGAAGTCGGTGTTGTCGAACACCCGGCTGGTTTTGCCACTCTCCATCGCACCGTGTTCGCGGGTGACTGCATCGATGGCAGCCTGGTCCAGATAGCGGCGTTTGTCACCCAGGCTGCGCTTCATCGGGGTGTAACGCTCGCGGGCGTCGATGAGCTGGACCTTGTTCTTTCGGTCGGCAGCCTTGCGATTGGTAACGATCCACACAAATGTGCCGATACCGGTGTTGTAGAACATCTGCTCAGGCAAGGCGATGATGGCTTCGAGCATGTCGCGCTCGATGATCCAGCGCCGGATGTCGCTCTCGCCGCTGCCAGCGCCACCGGTAAACAGAGGCGAGCCATTGAAGACGACAGCCGCCCGCGAACCGGGCAAATCTTTGCTGCCCGGCTGGTAGTCGGCAAACTTGCTGACCATGTGCAGCAAGAAGAGCAAGGCGCCGTCGTTGATGCGTGGCAGTTTGCCGGCGTAGCCACGGAAGTTGGGCCAGCGGTCAATTTCCTTTTTCTCGGCCTTCCAGTCCACACCAAACGGCGGGTTGGCCAGCAGATAATCGAACCAGTGCATATCGTCAAAGCGGTCATCGGTAAGCGTATTGCCGAGCTCGACGCGGCTGTCCTTCTGGCCTTTGATCAGCAAGTCGGAGGCCGCCACTGCGTAGGAGCGCGGGTTGTAGTCCTGCCCATACACTTTCACGGTGGCCTGGCCGTTGTGGGCGCGTATCCAGTTTTGCGCTTCGGCCAGCATGCCACCCGTGCCGCAAGCCGGGTCGCAGATGGTGACGACGATGCCTGCTTGGGTGAGCACCTTGGTATCCGGCTCCAGCAGGAGGTTAACCATGAGCTGGATGACTTCCCGCGGGGTGAAGTGGTCACCCGCGGTTTCATTGGCCGACTCGTTGAAGCGCCGGATCAGGTCTTCGAACACCAAGCCCATGGTGATGTTGTCAACCTTGCGCGGGTGCAGGTCGATTTCGGCGAACTGGGAGACGACCTGATACAGGCGGTTGGATTCTTCGAGCTTCTCAATTTCCTTGTCGAAGTCGAAGCGTTCAAAAATCTTGCGGACGTTCTCCGAGAAGCCATTGATGTAATCGGTCAGGTGACGGGCAACGTTGTCCGGGTCGCCTTTCAGCCGGTAAAAATTCAGTTGGCTGTGGTTGTGAAAACCCAGCGGCGTTCCCTCGTCGTTTTTAGCGACTTCGTTCAGCACCCTGTCCACCAATACGGGCTCCTTGCCCTTCAACGCCTCATAACGTGCAAGCACGGCTTCTTTTGTGGGTGCCAGCACCGCATCGAAGCGGCGTAATACTGTAAGCGGCAACATCACGCGTTCGTACTGTGGTGGGCGATACGGTCCACGCAGGAGATCCGCGACAGACCAGATGAAGTTGGCAAGCTGTTGGAAATTGGCACTCATGGCTAAGGTCTGAAATGCGAGGGGTTCTTGACACTATCGCAGCCCATGGGGCGTACGTTACGGAGGGCTGATCGTCTGGTGTTTCGATGGCCGGCACTTTGGCTCAACCCAGACGCATGAGCCAAGCAGAAAATTCCTTTATGGCAAGGAGTTAGCTGAAAAATCTTGCCGTTTGGAGCAAGGCATTGACCAAGGCCTCGCCGATAGGCTCATTGTTGAGCCAAGTGTGGGCAAGCAAAGCGCCGTCCGCTGCTTCAACGCTCGTCTGATCCACGCAAGTCGCGATGTTATCGCGTGCCATATTGTAGTGACGAGCGAAACGCGAAAGCATCCGCCGGCCCTCCTAACCTGTGCCCCGGCGGCTTCACCGCCATCAAGGCGCCGCCCCAGGGCGACGGGTATAACAACCCGCCAGCCCCATCGGAGCCCGCCCATGACTACCCCCCGCCACATCCTCCGCGTCGTCTTCGCCCTCAGCGCGCTCGCGTGCTCGGTCATCCTGGTGCTCTTCGTGCGCGGCCGGGCGGAATGGAGTGATGCCTTCTGGCTCCAGCTCGCCGCGGCGTCGAGTGTCCTGTGCGCGGCGGCCTGCGTCGTGGCCTTCCGCGACGGGCGGCTGCGGCTCGACGGGGTGCCGATGCTGCGCTTCGTCCTTGTCTTCCTGCGCGAGCTGGCGACCATCTACATCGTCTCCGGCGTGGCCGTCACGGCGATTGCGCTGGCGGTGATCTACGGCGTCACGCGCTCCGGCGCCAACGCGCTGGCCCTGGCGGTCCTTGCCGGGCTGTGGCTGTCCCTGTGGCTGGCGCCGGGCATCGCGTCCTTCACCACCTGGCGCAGGCTGCGCAGCGCAACGGCTGGCGACATCCGGCAGCCCGCAAGGCCATGAAGCGCGGCCGCCACGCCCGGGCGGGAGACGATCAGCGCGCTTTCCAGAAGATGTAGTCGGCCTGGTAGGTCACGGTTTCGCGCTTGCCGCGGGTTGCGGGGCTGCACTCTGCGGCCGGTGCCACGCCGCCCTTCAAGGCAACGCGCTGGATGTGGGTGACACCGGTGAGGGCGCCCTGGCCCATCGCAGGGTTGGCCTTGACGACCTGATAGGGCAGGTTGCCGGCCCCCGCGGGCGCCACGGCCAGCTGGGTGCCGGTCAGCCGCGAGCCGTCGCTGGCCTCCCAGGTGGCCGGGGGGCCGTAGTAGCTGCCCACCACCTTGCCGGCGCGGTCCTTGAGCACCGCCTTGGGGCCGACGAAGACCCATTCTGTCTGCCCGCTGGCACCGGCCTTGTCCCGGCATTCGTAGGTGATGTCGCCGCTGCCGACGGTCTCCCAGGCCACCGCGTGGCCGGCGGGCACCCGGATGCTGTCGGGGAGGCCGTCCTGACTGTAGGCGCCGCTCATGGGGGTGGTGGAGCAGGCGCCGAGGGCAAGGGCGGAAGCAAGGGTGACGATGGCGGTTTTCATGATCGTTTCTCCGTGGGTTGGGGGCTGCGGTGAGCCTTTTTGGGGCAACGCGCAAGGCGCTGCTGTAGTCACTACTCACGGCGGAGCGATCTGGATGCAGATATCTGAAAATATTTTTCTGGCGATGCCACCCCGCCCCACTGGCCCGGTTCTTTTGCACTGAATTCTCGCCAGCGGGGCAACGCTCACGCAGCCCTCAGCGCTTCGGCCAGCAGGGCCGAAGCATCGGTGCAGGTGGAAGGCGCGGGCGCAAGGCCGATGCGGGCCTGCAGCTTGATGGCGTGCCCATCGATACGCAGGGGGCGCTCCACAAGGCCGGCAAGGGCCGCGGCCAGATCGCCCACGCCACCTGACGCCGCCGGCCCCGCCCAGGCCAGCGTGGCCGGCCGGAAATCGGTGATCAGCACCGCAAAGCCGTTGCCGTGGCGGGTCGCGCCGTTGCAGTCGCCATGCACCACGCGCAGGCGCTTGCCGGTCTCCACCATCACCCGCTCGGCCATCGCCGGGCCGTAGTTGGCGGCGAGTGATTCCAGCGCGTCGATCTCCAGGTGGATCAGCGCGAAGGGGTAGCCGGCGATGGCCGAGTGGGCTACCACGTGCTGCAGCCGGTCGAGGAACAGGCTGAAGCTGAGCAGCCCCGTGGCGTTGTCGAAGAACAGCCGGCGGCGGGATTCCTCCTGGGCCTCATGGCGGCTGCTCACGTCGGTGATGAAGCCCTCCAGCCCGAGAAACTCGCCCCGGCTCGAATGGATGCCGCGCCCCTGCTCCCACACCCAGCGGGTCTGGCCGTCCCGGTCGATGATGCGGTAGCTCAGCTCGTAGCGCTCGCGCCGGGCGAGGCGCATCTGCACGTAGTTCCACACGAAATCCCGGTCTTCCGGGTGGATCAGCTCGGCAAAGCTCGCCGACTGGTTATCCACCAGCTCCAGCGGGGTGTAGCCGGTGAGCTCGAAGCAGCCTTCGCTCACGAATTCCATCGTCCAGTGCTTGTCGTTCTGGCCCCGGTAGATCATGCCCGGCAGGTTGTCGAGCATGGTGTGCAGGCTGCGCCGCTGGGCGCGCAGGGCTTCCTCGCCGCGGCGGCGCTGGTCGATGTCGAGCAGCAGGCCGACGATGCCGCCGTCGCCGTCGGCCCAGGCGCGCAGCTCCACCCAGCGCGGCGCACCGCCGCGGGTGGTGACGAGGCGCACCTCCAGGCACAGGCCCTCGCGCCCGCCGGCCTGCAGGCGGCGCAGGCCCTTGGTGAGCGCCGTGCGGTCTTCCAGATGAAAATGCGGCAGAAACGGCGCGAACTGGCAGTCGGCGAGGCTTCGCCCGGTGCTGCGCGCCCACTGGGGGTTGAGCCAGGTGACGGCAAGCTGCGCGTCCAGCGCAAAGAGGATCTCCCCCGCCTCGTGGGCCAGCCGGTTGCCCCACTGGCCGTCGGGCCCGGCCTCGGGCAGCGCGTCCGGCGCGGCAAACTGCAGCAGGGCCACCGACGAACGGTCCGCCCGGAACAGCGACAGCCGCGCCGCCCACGGCAGGCCGTCGGCGCGCAGCAGCGTCACCGTGCCGGCGTCGCCGGACGCGCCTTCGGCCGCCAGCAGCGCCGCCACCTGCCCGTGGTGGCGCGGATGGACGATGTTCTCCAGGGGCATGCCGATCACCTCGTCGCCCCGCTCGGCGAGGCCCAGCCCCTTGAGCAGCGCCCGGTTGGCGTGGGCGATGCGCCCGCCCTCCACCAGCAGCGCCGGCAGGCTGCTGTATTGGGCGAAGTGGGCCAGCGGCCGGCTGGCGCCTTCCGCCTGACGGGCATGGCGCGGCCGCCATCCACCGGGGGCGAGGCGCAGGGCCAGCCAGGTGGCGGCGGGCAGCAGCGGCAGCCCCCACAGCAGCGGAAGGCCGAGGCCGGACTGGCTGAGCACCAGCGCGGAGAGGCTGGTGGCAAGCAGCGTGGCGACCAGATAAAGCGTCATCGGAATCCATCGTCCGCAGAGTTGGAACACCCCGAATCAAGCAGGAATCACTCCACCGGCGCACCTGTATTGTTTCACCACAGGCGCAAAAGTTGCTTTTTACTCCTCAGTTCATCGACCGCGAGACGCCCATCCGTGCTGGCCCGCTACCCGCTCCTCGCCCATCTGGGACTGCTGCTGGCCTGTCTCGCCAGCCTGGCAGCGGCGCTGTTCGCATGCGCGGGGCTGCTGGCGCGGCTCGAAGCCACGCAGCTCTCCACCCAGCAGGCGGGCGTCGAGCTGACCATCGCTACCCTGGCGCTGCTCTACGCCGGCGGCTGCGCGCTGATCCTGCGTCTCGCCTGGAAAGCCCTTGTGCAGCGCACCAACATCGCGCTGTCGCGGGTCGCCGCGCACACCGCCGGTGCGGTGACGGTGAGCGGCGAAGGCGCCGACGAGATCGACCGGCTGGCCCGCGCCCTCGATTCGGTGTCGGGCCAGCTGGCCTGCCGCATCGCCGACAGTGCCCGGCTGTCCCGCCAGGCCGAGGAGCAGGAGCGCTTCGCCACCCGCTCGCTGGAGTTCATCTACCGCACCTGCGCCAGCCTCGCCGGCCACGGGGGCAGCGCCGGCGCGCTGCAGGCGATGCTCGAAGACCTCGCCGACAGCCTCGACGCCCGCGCCTGCGCCCTGGCGCTGCTGGAGCCGGTGGCCGACGGCCTGGGCGTGCCGGAGCAGATCGGCGCGCCGCGCATCCCCGCGCTGCTCGACGAGTTCGACCCCGAGATGCTCGCCCGCGGCGGCGGCCTGCGCCGCTCGGCCAGCGGGCCAGAAGGCGAGGTGGTGGAGCTGGCCGTGCCGGTGGGCGACGCCGACGAGATCTACGGGGTGCTGGTGGTGGAGGCCCGCGGCAACTTCTGCTTCGAGAGCCGCCACCGCCGGCTGGTGGATGCGGTGGCCGGGCTGCTGGCCCTGTCGCTGGGCAACCTGCAGCGCAACCAGCGGCGCCGCCGGCTGGCGCTGATGGACGAGCGCAGCGCCATCGCCGGCGAGCTGCACGATTCCCTCGCCCAGGCGCTCTCGTACATGAAGCTGCAGATCGCCCGCCTGCAGCTGGAGATCGGCCGCAGCTGCACCGCCTGCACGCCGGGCAGCGCGATGCTCGACATCTCCGGCGAGATCAAGACCGGCCTCGACAGCGCCTACCGCCACCTGCGCGAGCTGCTGTCGGCCTTCCGCACCTCCATGCCGCCCGGCGGCCTCCACCAGGCCCTGCGCGAGGTGGTGGATGAGCTCGAAGCCCGCGCCGGCACCGGCGTGAGCCTGGATTTCCGCCTCGGCAGCCAGCCCCTCACCGCCAACGAGGAATTCCACCTCCTGCAGATCGTCCGCGAGGCGCTCACCAACGTCATCCGCCACGCCCGCGCCGCCCACGCGGTGGTGCATCTGGCGCCGCTACCCGGCGGCGAGGTGGCCGTGCGCATCGAAGACGACGGCCGCGGCATCGCCCCGGACGCCGGCGGCGAAGGCCACCACGGCCTGTCGATCATGCGCGAACGCGCCCGCCAGCTGGACGGCACGCTCGCCATCCGCCCCGGCACCGGCGGCGGCACCTGCGTCGAGATGCGCTTCCGCCCCCGCACCGCGCCCACCGAATCCAACCTCCGGGAAAGCCCCCCATGAACCTGCCCGACACCCCCGGCGGCAGCCCGCCGATCCGCATCGTGGTGGTGGACGACCACGCGCTGTTCCGCCGCGGCGTTGGCCAGCTGCTGTCCATGTACCCCGACATCCGCGTGGTGGCCGACGCCCCCAGCGGCGCCGAAGGCATTGAGGCCATCCTCACCCACCGCCCCGACGTGGCGCTGATCGACCTGCACATGAAGGGCCTCGACGGCATATCGGTGATCCGCGCCCTGCAAACCGCCGGCAGCCCCACGCGGCTGGTGATGCTGACGGTGTCGGATTCCAGCTTCGACGTGATGGAAGCCCTCAAGGCCAGCGCCGCCGGCTACCTGCTGAAGGACATGGAGCCCGACGAGTTCTGCCGCAAGCTCCGCCAGGTGGCCGCCGGCGGCACCGTGCTGTCACCCGAAGTCGGCGGCGTCCTCGCCAAACCCCAGGCCGCCAACCGCGAAAGCATCGACGCCGGCTGGGCCTCCCTCACCGTGCGCGAACAGGAGACGCTGGAACTCGTCTCCAAGGGCGCCTCGAACAAGATCATCGCCCGCTCGCTGGGCATCGCCGAGAGCACGGTGAAGGTGCATGTGAAGCACGTGCTGCAGAAGCTGAACCTGCGGAACAGGTTCGAGGCGGCGGTGTGGTTGAGGGAGTTGAGGGAGGAGGAGCGTAGCGGCTGAGGGGTGGGCGACGGCACGGGCTTTCGGGAGGCACTTCGGTTACGCCAGCCGCAGGCGTTTTACTCACATTTATCGGCTTTCCAATAAATTATCGCTGCCGCGATAATTTCCGATAATTGGCATTCTCTATGAGAGGGGTCAGCAATCGATCAGACCCAGCGGCCTTGTGAGTCGTCGCTCGCGTTGGAATCAATCACGCTGCCGATTGTGAGGATGCCCTTTTCAGTAATACTGCCGGATGTAGTTGAATGCCTTTTCGAAAAGCTCATCATCCGCGTGCAGCTTGTACTTGAAGAGCGCCTTTCGTAGCGCCTTCTTCACCTCACGCTCTCCGGCCTGCGTTCCTTGCCACCCCGGGAAACGAACCAGGCGCACGATCTCGTCAATGTCGGCCACCACGCGCTCAACCATGATGGGCGTCTCGGGGGTCCTTATCTCGTTGAACAGTTCGGTCAGGGCCGCCTTGCCGCGATCCTCATCCTCTTCGGGCAGTACTTCCTTTTCGGCCTGCAGGGCTTCCCTGGCGATCTCCAGCAACTGTTTCAAGAATTCGACGCTGTTGATCTGACCGGACTCAAAGCGGTCTTTCAAGGCATCAAGCCGCTCGGACAGCTTCTTGAACTTGGGGTTGCCACCATGCCCGCGCAGTCGGCGCTTGAGCTTGATCTCGATTTCCCTGGTCTTTTTCGGATCGGGGTTCGAGAGCACCGCTTCCAGCAGGTCGGCATCCAACACCAAGGTGTCGAGATCATCGCGCACCGCATCCACATGCACGTTCTGGTGAATCAGTTCAATGGTCTTTGCACCCAACGAATGCCAGATCAGCTTGCCGTGTCCGCTGGACGGCTGGACCGACTGGTACACCTGAGACAGCCACTTGTAATCCTTCTCGAATGGGCCCAGCACGGTGTCCGGTGACAGCGCCTCCCAGATACGGCCCAGTACGCTGAACTCGGCGGCGAAGTTGTCTCGCACCTCATTGTTGGGCAGGCACTGCTGTGCAGCGATCAAGCCTTCATAGCCCTGCAAGTTGCGATCACAGCCAGCAAAGAACGCCAGGCATTTCTGCAGAGCCTCGGGCAGCCTGTCCTTCAGCTCCTGGATGTTGCTGACCACCTGCCTGACGCTTTGGTCGTCGAATTCCAGTGCGGCGGCCACATCGTCAAAGATGCCCAGGTAGTCCACGATCAGGCCGTGGGTCTTCTGCTCCGAATAAGAGCGGTTCACCCGGCAGATGGCCTGCAGCAGCGTGTGATCGCGCAGCGGCTTGTCCAGGTACATGGCCTGCAGGATGGGAGCGTCGAAGCCCGTCAGCAGCTTGGCCGTGACGATGATCAGCTTGAGCGGATCGGCCGGGTCACGAAAGCGCTCCAGCAGTCGCTCCTCGTCGTCGCGGCTTCGGTCATAGGGCGCGAACTCCGGGTGTTCCTTTTTGTCTGCCGCCTGCACCGACATGACGATGTCCGTGGCCTCGGGCGGCAGCAGCTTGTCCAGTTCCGCCTTGAACAGCAGGCAGGACGCCCGATCGAAGGTGACGATCTGACCCTTGAAACCGTTGGGTTCCACCTTGGTCTGGAAGTGTTCGACGATGTCTTCGCAGATATTGCGGATGCGCTCGGGCGTCTTCATCAACACGGCCATTTTGGCAGCCGTCTTGGCGAGATTGTCCTTGTCCAGATCCGACAAGCCCCCGGTCAGGTCTTTGTACGCCGCATCCAGTGCTGCCTTGTCGATGTGCAGTTCGATCAGCCGGGGCTCGAAGTGCAGCTTCAGGGTGGCGCCGTCGCGAATCGACTCCTCGAAGCCATACCGGCTCATGTAGCCCTTCTCGTCCTCATCGGCACCAAAGGCGTAAAAGGTGTTGCGGTCGGCGCGGTTGATCGGCGTGCCGGTCAAGCCGAACAGAAACGCGTTGGGCAGGGCCTCGCGCATCTTGCGCCCCAGATCACCCTCCTGGGTGCGGTGCGCCTCGTCCACCAGCGCAATGATGTTGCTGCGGTCGTTGAGGCAGCCCGTGGCCTCGCCGAACTTGAAGATCGTGGTGATGATGATCTTGCGCACGTCCTGCGCCAGCAGCAGCTGCAGCTTCTCGCGGCTGTCAGCCTTCTCCAGATTGGGAATGTCCGCGCCGGTGAAGGTGCCGGTGATCTGGCTGTCGAGGTCGACCCGGTCCACCACGATCAGCACGGTGGGGTTCTTCAGGCCCGCGTGCATGCGCAGCTTCTGCGCGGCAAACACCATCAGCAGGGATTTACCCGAACCCTGGAAGTGCCAGATCAGTCCTTTCCTGGGGTAGCCCGCCAGCACGCGCCCGACAATCCTGTTGGCCGCTTCAAACTGCTGGTAGCGGCAGATGATCTTGATGCGCTGCTTTTTCTTGTTGGTGGCGAACAGGGTGAAGCTGCCCAGGATGTCCAGCACCACCTGCGGGCGCAGCATGCTGCTGGCGGACAGCTTGAGCGACTTGAGCGGGTGGAGCTGACCATCCTCACCGTCACCGCCCAGATGCCAGGGGCCCCAGTCCTTGACCGGCAGGCCGATGGAACCATAGTGGTACGCCTTGCCCTCGGTAGCCACCGAAAACACATTGCAGACGAACAGCTCCGGCACGTAACGTTCGTAGTCGTCGTGCACCTGCGCCGCCCCATCGACCCAACTGATGCACTTCTTGACCGGCGTCTTGGCCTCGATCAGCACCAGCGGCAGGCCATTGACCAAGAGCACCAGATCGGCGCGGCGCTCTGTAGGCCCTGCGCGGTAGATGAACTGTTGGGTCACGACGTATTGGTTCTGCGCGAGGTCGTCCAGGTCGATCAGCCGCACCGGCACATGCTCGTTGTTCTGGCCGAAGGGCATCGAGCGCTCGCCGCGCATCCACGCGGTCATTTCCTCGTTGGCGCGGATCAGCCCATCCGAGCGCACCGACAGCACGATGGCGCGCAGCTTGTAGAGCACCTCGTCGGCTCGGTCAGGCTGGGCGACAATCTCCGGGTTAAGGCGGATCAGCGCGTCGCGCAGCCAGGGCTCGACCAACACTTCCTGAATCTGGCGCGGCACGTCGGCCGGGGCGGCGTAGCGCCAGCCGATGCCTTTGGGGCTGGGGCCGTAGCTGGCTTGAGGTTCCCGAACGGTGTTGGCAGGTACGACCTTGACGGGGCCGGCGAGCAGATCGCGGACGTAGGCTTCGACGGTGTTGGATTCGTTAAACATTTTGCCTTCCGTTGCACTCTTCCATCGCCAAAGAAAGGACACAAGATGCAGAACGCTGCCGGCCTTCTAGGTTCGCAATCACTGAGTCGATTCTCTCAATCTCATCCGCTATTTCAATTTGTTCGCGTAGGGTGGGAAATGGGAAGAGCATAGCTCTTAACCGTTCCGCAGGCAGGTGGGGAATCGTTGTTTCCCCAGTGATTGCCACGAATCTCGCCGTCCACGAATAGTATTGAAGGCAGTGGAGCAAGTACCGAGGGTCGTCGTCGTTAGACAGCCGTCGAAGCCTATGTAATGCCTTCTGATAGCAAGCCCCAGGGATCTCCTCTCTCCACATCGCAGACTTGCCGACGTGCCGGCCCTCACAGGCGAGAATATCCCCATATCGGAGAGAGAATTTTTCCTTTTCCTTTGAACTGAACGCCATTTCAGCGACGTCCTTTAGATCCAGTCTATTCCATTGGACGTTCGCGTTACGGAGGTAAGGAGTATGACCAAGGGACGATCTCGCTCTTTCAGACATCATCTTACCTAGCTGCACCTCATACCGATTCCCGAGCGAAGCCACGACCCATGACGCGGGAAGCTCGCCAATAGGCGTAGCCACTCTTTCCTCGTGATTAATCCCCCTCTCAAAGAAGTGGCTGAACGCAGCGCGTCGCATATGCCGAGCATCCGCAATCGCCCGTGTGCACGCCTCATAGACTTCGCGCACAGCGTCAAGCAACACTAATAGGCGTATCTGATCATCCATCGCCGGCAGGGCGAACTCGAAGTCCGCCAAACTCGTCCAGTTCGTCCGCGGACTCAGCGATCCCGCCGACGTGCCCACTGCGTGATCGAAGAAGGCGTCGGTCTGGCAAATGAAGGGCAGCAACTCCGGCAGCAAAACCTGCGCGTCCTTGGTCTCCAGCACGTAGATGTCTCCGGAACACACCCCGGAAAAATCCGCCACGGCCACCTTGCGCTGGTAAGCGCGGCGCTTGCCGAACAGCACCTGGCCGGGTTGAAACACGCTGGTGAAGGTCACGCCGTCGGCCACCTTGCCCCAACGGCGGATGCGCAGGTCACCGGGCTCCAGATGTTCCAGACCGACGTAGCGCTCGATGCCATCGGCCAGCGGGTCTTGGCTACGGGCCTTGGAGAGGCGCACCACGTCGCCGAATTTCACCCGGCGCCAGCCGGGCTTCAGTGTCTTTTCAGTCATTGCTTTGCAATTGTGTCCACCGGCGCCACGTAAGCCTGATGGGGGTGTTTCGCGCTTTCCGGGTAGCGGAAGCGCAGCTGGCCGCTGCCCACCATGGGAATGAGGTGCTTGTTGCGCAGGTAATCGCGGCTCTTGCCCAGCAAGGTTGCAAGCTGCTCCACGGTGAGCGGGGCCCAGGCGCACAGGCGCACGATGGCCTGACGCAAGGCGTCCTCCTGGGCTCGGCCCTTCAGGGTTGCAAGCAAGGTTGCAAGCTCGGGGGGCAAGGTTGCAAGCGCTGGGTTGCAAGCCCCGAGGTCGAGCCCTGTAACAGTGGCGTCCAGTTCCGCCCCTGACGTGGCCGGGGCGGGCGTCGCCCCGATGTCCAGCGCCAACTGCGCGGGCGGCGCTGGTGGCGTAGCGTTGGCGTGGGCCAACACGTAGTAGGTACTGCTGCCAGAGCCTGCTTTGTCCAGCAGCCCCCTGTCGCGAAGGCGACGCAACACCTGGCTGGCCGCCAGGGTATCGAGGCCGCAGAAGTCACGGCAGGCGCTGTTGTCCACTGCTCCGGTCTCGCGGGCGTAGATCAATACCTTGGCCTCATCGTCACTCACGACGCCGCCGGCAAAGCTGCGCAACCAGGCGTGATCGTCTTCGGTAAGCAGGTTGTGCAGGAAGAGGGTGAGCTTGAACTCGTTGGCCTGGCGGTCGGAATGGAATTCGGGGGCGGTGAGGCCGGCTTCTGCAGCCAGGCGGCGCATGGCGCGGATACCGGTGCCCTTTGCTTCGGCCAGATGCAGGTCGTGCAGCACCGCCGCAATCGCGGGGTTGCGCAGACGTGAGCCCGGCGCGCCCAGTTGCTCGGGTGCCTTGAGCGAGTAACCCACGTTGCGCACCTCGATGCGGTTGCTGTAGCGAATGATCTGCGTGGGGCTGTGAACGGTGTAACTGCGGTGCATTGCCGCATTGGCCAGGGCCTCGCGGATGACCTTGCGCGGCAGGATCGGCTCTTGCACGCTTTGAAGCTGGCCTTCGGGTAGCCGGAAGCCTCTAGGCAGCTCGTCGATGATGCTGGCCTCCGCCTGGGGCAGGGCCATCAACAGGGGCTTGCGGATGTCGATGGACTGGAAGCGGTTCTCCGGGTCTTCCACCCATTCGTTGCCGGGCACGCGGATGTAGTCGATGCGCACCATCGGCAACAGCCGCCGCAAGGCGAGTGGCTTGCCGAACAGCACAATGCCGGCCAGTGTGGGCAGCAACACGCCGTCCATGCGGCGCAAGGCCCCCAAGGCTTCGAGCATGTCCTCATCGCCATAGGCAAGCTCTTCGGCCTGCGGGTTGATGTGCGCCCTGTCCCGGCGGTAAGCGGCAATTGCGGCCGGGTCGAAGTCGTCCAGCCGCGCATCGGGCAACACGCTGGTATCGGGGCCGTGGCTGGGCTGGCTTTCGCCACGCAACACCCAGAGATCTTCGTCGACGCAGTGCTGGTCTGTGCTGCCGATGCGCCGGAAAGCCCCCCGGGGCAGGCCGGTGGCCTTCAGGTAAACGGGCTTGTGGGTGACATCGGCCTCGGGCACGTAGACCACCAGCACGACGTGGCCATCCACGGTCTCCAGCTGCATCTCAGGGCGGAGCGTGACACTGAGCATGCTGGCGCACTGCGACGCCAGATCCCGCTGCACCTTGTCCGGGTCCGGCAGGCCTGCGGCCCGGTAGACCGTGTCGCCTTTGTCGTTGATGGACCAGTCGGCCCCCAGGAGCAGGTAGCCGCCGTTGAGACCGGGCTCGTTGGCGTATGCAATCACGGTCTGCATGACCGACTTGCCCAGCTCACTGGCCCGCTTGGCTTCGATGCGGGTGGACTCGTCCACGGCATTGAGTTCATCAAACAGGTCTGCGGCGCTACGCATGGGGAGACTCCTGCTCGACCAGGCTGTCCAGGATTTCAACCAGAGCATCCATCTGATGCCAGAACGCACGCCCTTCGGTTTGCCATGTATCCCAGGCAGCGCGCAATGAGACCACCTTGCCATTGCCGTCCGTGGCGACTGTCGGGGTGATGCGCTTTACGTACAGCGGGATCGAGAGGTTGCCCGAATTGGCGCCGATTTCGGCCAGGGTGGCGAGGTGGGCGAAGCCGGGCACATCCAAAAAGGCCTTGAAGGCACCCAGGATGCGCTGCTGGTGCTCAGGCTTGAGAAAGCTCTGAGCCCGCTCCCGCGTAACCTCGTTCACCGCGTCGATGAAGATCACCTTGCCCTTGCGAGCCGCCGGCTTCCTGCGGTTGCAGATGACGATGCACGACTCCATCGGCGAGTTGTAGAACAGGTTGGGGCCCAGGCCGATGACAGCCTCGACCCAGTCCTGTTCGACCATCCGGGCGCGCATGGTCTGTTCCTCGTTACGGAACAAGACGCCGTGGGGCCAGAGCACCGCACACCGACCCTTGGCGCTGAGGCTGGTCAGAATGTGCTGCTGGAAGGCGTAATCGGCGCGGCCCTGCGGGGGCGTGCCCAGCGAGTTGCGGCCCCACTTATCGCTACTCCAGGCCTCACGGTTCCACTGTTTGATGGAGTACGGCGGGTTGGCCAGGATCACGTCGAACTGCCTCAGGCGGTCACCCTCGACGTGCTTTGGTTCGGCCAGCGTATCTCCCCGCATGATGTCGAAGTCCTCCACGCCATGCAGGAACAGGTTCATGCGGGCAATGGACGAGGTGATGAGGTTGCGCTCTTGCCCGTAGAGCTTGAGGGTGCGGTACTCACCGCCAGAGCGTTTCACTTCGTCCAGGGCCGAGATCAGCATGCCGCCCGTCCCGCAGGTGGGGTCGTAGATCGACTCGCCCGCTTGCGGCGCCAGGAGTTGCGTCATCAGGTGCACGACGGTACGGTTGGTATAGAACTCGGCAGCCGTGTGGCCGGAGTCATCCGCGAATTTCTTGATCAGGTATTCGTAGGCGTTACCCAGCTCATCCTCGGGGACGTTGGCAACCGAAAGGGTCTGCGTCGAGAAGTGTTCGATCAGGTTCTTCAGCGTTTCGTCGGGCAGACGCTCGCGGTTGGTCCAAGGGGCATCGCCGAAGATGCCGTCGAGCATGTCAGGGTTGGCCGACTCAATGGCGCGCATCGCCTTCTGGATGGCGGCACCGACGTTCTTCGGAGTTTGCCGCACATCGTTCCAGTGTGCGCCCGTGGGAATCTGGAAGCGGTGGTTCTCCGCAAATTGGGCGTAAGACAAATCACCCTCGGAATCCGCCAGGGCACCCTGGTATTCCTCGTCCCAGACATCCGAAACGCGCTTGTAGAAGAGCAGCGGAAAGATGAATTGCTTGTAGTCACCCGCGTCGATGAGGCCGCGCAGCAGCACGGCGGCACCCCAGAGGTAGCTTTCGAGTTCTTGTTGAGTAATGCGTTTGGTGCTACGAGCGCGCTCTTGTTCCGTTCGAAAAAGCGCTTCCTTCAGCCGAGCGCGTGCAGCATCCGCCATTTCTTCAGTAAAAATCCTGTTGGCTTTGACGGGACGGTCCGAACTCATTGCAGCCCCCCTCCTTCGGTCATGACCTGCATGAGCTGTTCTTCGGCTTCACGGCAGCGGGTGAGCGCGTCCCTGAACGCCGCGATGGCGTCGGGCAGCGGTGGAATGTCTTCCTGCAAGGGTGGCAAGACATAGCGCGAGATGTTCAGCGTCCAATCCTCAGCCTTGATCTCATCAAGGCTGACCACGCGAACCGCGTCTTGCACATCGGCAAAGCTACGATACCAACGGAGGATCTCGGCAGCGTGCTCGGGCTCCAGATAGTTTTGCGCCCGCCCTCGACGGAACAGCCGCGAGGCATCAACGATCAGCACTTTCTTCCTGCAGTCGACCGGCTTGCGCTTACGCAGTATCAGAATGCACGCGGCGAGACCGGTGCCATAGAAGAGGTTTGGCGCAAGTCCGATCACGGCCTCGACCAGATCCATCTCCAGTAGCTTCCGGCGAATGCCGCCTTCCACCCCTTTACGGAACAGAGCACCCTGAGGAAGCACCACGGCCATTCGACCGGTCACATCAGCCATCGATTTGACCATGTGCTGTACCCATGCAAAGTCGCCGCTGGATGAGGGCGGCAGGCCGGCAAAATTGCGGCCAAAGGGGTCGTCCAGCCACAGCTCTTCGCCCCATTTTTCAAGCGAGAAAGGTGGATTGGCGATGACGCAGTCGAAGGTCGCCAGTTGGTCGGTTTCGAAGAAGGCCGGGTTGCGCAGCGTGTCGCCACGCACTACTTGAAAGTCCTCGATGCCGTGGAGAAACAAGTTCATCCGGGCAATGGATGATGTCGTAAGGTTTTTCTCCTGCCCATACAACCTGCCCCACAGCCGCTTGACGTCGCCATGCTGCTCCTTGACGTGCTGCACGGCAGCCAACAGCATGCCGCCGGTGCCACAAGCGGGATCGTAGATGGTCTCGGCTTCCTTGGGGTCGAGCATGTCGATCATCAGTCGAACTACGCTGCGCGGGGTATAGAACTCGCCGGCCTTCTTGTTGGTCGCGTCGGCGAATTTCTTGATCAAGTATTCGTAGGCGTCGCCGAGCAAGTCCGAGTTAACATTCTTGTTGCCGAACGGTAGCTTGGAGAAGTGCTCGATCAGATCCTTGAGCAAGGCATCAGACAACCGCTCCTTATTCGACCATTGGGCATCGCCGAACACGCCGTACAGCGTGTCCGGATTGGCTTTCTCGATCTCGCGCATCGCGCGCTGGAGGGCTGCGCCGACATTGCTGGCCTTGGTGCGAACGTCGTTCCAGTGGCAGTCTTCGGGGATCTGAAAACGGTGCGACTCGGGAAACCAGGCCAGCTCTTCGTCGCCAGTCTCATCGACGATTTCGCGACATTCCTCGTCCCAGACGTCACAGATACGCTTAAAGAAAAGAAGCGGAAAAATGTAGGTTTTGAAGTCTGCTGCATCCACCGGGCCGCGCAGGATGTTGGCAGATTCCCAGAGATGAGATTCGAGTTGTTGCAGGTCCATCAACGAAGTGTACTTGGACTGCATTTCCAAGTCATTCGCACCAGGTCTGACGCGCGCTCCACCCCGGCATCCACGTTGTACGGCCCTTCATTCCATAGCCCGCCGCCCCGCCCTCTCCCCGAAGTAGTACCAGAGTAGTATTTCCCGCCGCCCACCCGGCTGGCCTAATGGACTCAATCCCCAACGCCTTCGAGAAGGAGTCAATGATGAGTTCATGGAGAATGTCGGTTCTGGCAGACCGCCACCGCGCCCTCGGGTCCAAGCTGGAAGACTGGAACGGCATGGGCACCGCGTGGACCTACGACACCTCGCTGGCCGATGAGCACGAGGCGATCCGCACCCGCGCCGGGCTGATGGATGTGTCGGGCCTGAAGAAGATGCACATCGTCGGGCCCCACGCCGAGGCGCTGATCAACTTTGCCACTACCCGCAACGTGAGCAAGCTCTACCCGGGCAAGTCGGTGTATGCGTGCATGCTCAACGAGGCGGGCAAGTTCATCGACGATTGCGTGATCTACCGCAACGGGCCCAACGCCTTCATGGTGGTGCATGGCTCGGGCGCCGGGCATGAGATCCTGACCCGCGGCGCGGTGGGCCGCAACGTGGCGGTGCTGTTCGACGACGACCTGCACGATCTGTCGCTGCAGGGCCCGCTGGCGGTGGATTACCTGGCCAAGCACGTGCCGGGCATCCGTGATCTGCCCTACTTTCACCACATGCAGACGACCCTCTTCGGCCGCCCGGTGATGCTCTCGCGCACCGGCTACACCGGCGAGCGCGGCTACGAGATCTTCTGCAAGGCGGCCGACGCCCCGCTGATCTGGGACACCATCGTGGCCGAGGGCAAGGAGATGGGCATCATGCCGTGCTCCTTCACCGCGCTGGACTGGCTGCGGGTCGAGAGCTACCTGCTGTTCTACCCCTACGACAACTCCGACATGTACCCGATGGAGGGCGAGCCCATCGGCGACAGCCTGTGGGAGCTGGGCCTGGATTTCACCGTGTCGCCGGGCAAGAAGGAGTTCCGCGGCGCGGCCGAGCACTACCGGCTCAAGGGCAAGGAGCGCTTCAGGATCTTCGGCGTCGAGCTGGCCAGCCGCGAAGCCGCCCAGGCCGGCGACGCGCTCTACGACGGCGACACCAAGGTCGGCTTCGTCACCTGCGGGATGTACTCGCGCCTCACCGAGCGTTCGATGGCCATCGCGCGCCTCGACCCGGCCTACGCCGAGACGGGCATCAAGCTCGAACTGCGCGGCGCCAACCTCACCTGTGCGGCCACCACCCACACCCTGCCCTTCGACGATCCGGACAAGACCAAGCGCACCGCCAAGGGCTGAGCCCGTCGCCCGCCCTTTGCGCCATCACCTGCGCCACCCCGAACGGCCCGTCAGAGGCCCAGTAAAAGGAACAGCCCCATGAGCACCCCCAACCCCAGACGTTACACACTGTCGCTATCGTGCCCGGATCGCGTGGGCATCGTGGCCGCGGTGAGCAGCTTCCTGGCCCAGCACAAGGGCTGGATCACCGAAGCCAGCCACCACGCCGACCCGGAGGCGATGCGCTTCTTCATGCGCCAGGAGATCCTCGCCGATTCGCTGCCCTTCGGCATCGCCGCCTTCCGCGACAAGTTCTTCCCCATCGCCCACGAGTTCGACATGGACTGGTCGATCAGCGACAGCGCCCGCAAGAAGCGCGTGGTGATCCTGGTCTCGAAGCAGGAGCACTGCCTGTACGACCTTTTTGCCCGCTGGCAGTCGGGCGACCTGGACATCGACATCCCCTGCGTGATCTCCAACCACGAGACCTTCCGGGGTTTTGTGGAGTGGCACGGCATTCCCTTCCACCATGTGCCGGTGACGCCCGACAACAAGCCCGCCGCCTACGCCAAGGTCGAAGAACTCTTCAAGGAAGCCGAGGGCGACGTGATGGTGCTGGCGCGCTACATGCAGATCCTCTCCCCCGAGCTCTGCGCCAACTACCCGGGCCGGATCATCAACATCCACCACAGCTTTCTGCCCAGCTTCGTGGGCGCCAAGCCTTACCACCAGGCCTACACCCGGGGCGTGAAGCTGATCGGCGCCACCTGCCACTACGTGACCAGCGAGCTCGACCAGGGCCCGATCATCGAGCAGGACGTGATCCGCGTGGATCACTCCGACGCCCCGGACGACCTGGTGCGCTACGGCAAGGACATCGAGAAGGCCGTGCTCGCCCGCGGCCTGCGCTATCACCTGGAAGACCGGGTGCTGGTGCATGGCAACAAGACGGTGGTGTTCCGCTGAGCCGCATCTACGCAACCATGTAGGTCAATGAGATGGACTCCTCCCTCCTGAAACGGCTTCGATGAGCCAGACTGGGAAGTGTCACCCCCGGTTAATCAGAAAGAAGGAGTCCGCCATGAAGATTACGCGTATCGGCCTTGATCTGGCCAAGAATGTCTTTCAGGTGTTCGGCGTGGATGCCCACGACAAACGAGTGCTGTCGCGTCAGCTCAAGCGCAAGGAGATGCACGCCTTCTTCCAGACCTTGCCCGCGTGCCTGATCGGCATGGAAGCCTGCGCCAGCGCCCACTACTGGGCGTGGGTCCTCACCGAGATGGGCCACACGGTCAAACTGATCGCCCCGCAATTCGTGAAAC
>NZ_SSXU01000018.1 GCF_009469605.1 Zoogloea sp. 1C4
ATCCAGCAGCGATTGGGGATCGAGTGTTTGAGTTCATACTGTCTATTTATCAATGACTTAACGGTATGAATTTTACCGAGAGTGGCGCGGGTTCACAAGGGGGTTGGCGTTAAGTTGGGAGCATTGCGTCCGTCAGCAATGACGGACGTGGGTTGAAACGCGTAATCGCGCTCCCGGTTGCGCTCCCGAATTCGACTGCTTCGTCCGTCAGCAATGACGGACGTGGGTTGAAACAAGCTGCTTACCGTTGCGGGCCGCGATCTGCGCCGCGCTTCGTCCGTCAGCAATGACGGACGTGGGTTGAAACACGTCGGCGTACGCCCCGGCGTAAGTCGTGTACTTGCTTCGTCCGTCAGCAATGACGGACGTGGGTTGAAACCCGTGGATGGTGGATATTTACGCTCCGGCGACTGAGCTTCGTCCGTCAGCAATGACGGACGTGGGTTGAAACCGCTCGGGCTTGGGTGCTTATGTCGATCTGACGAAGGCTTCGTCCGTCAGCAATGACGGACGTGGGTTGAAACAGAATTAACTAGAAAGCTATTGTCCGAAAAAAATAAGGCTTCGTCCGTCAGCAATGACGGACGTGGGTTGAAACCGAGCTCAGCCGGGAAGCTGACCTTGATTTCCTTGCTTCGTCCGTCAGCAATGACGGACGTGGGTTGAAACACCTGACATGGTTACTCCCGGTTACCTAAGATGGGCTTCGTCCGTCAGCAATGACGGACGTGGGTTGAAACGAGGCGAATTCATGGCTTCGTGAAACGTCGGAAGCTTCGTCCGTCAGCAATGACGGACGTGGGTTGAAACCGGTGCCCGGCGGCAAGGCGCTGGATTTTGTGATGCTTCGTCCGTCAGCAATGACGGACGTGGGTTGAAACCTGAGCCCTCCCCTCTACCACCCCGCCCGCCGGTGGCTTCGTCCGTCAGCAATGACGGACGTGGGTTGAAACCTGAACGTCAGCAATCTCGTTGAACTGATCGGGGAAGCTTCGTCCGTCAGCAATGACGGACGTGGGTTGAAACCAGCCACTCCAGCCACCCAGCCAGGGCCACCGCAGCTTCGTCCGTCAGCAATGACGGACGTGGGTTGAAACACCACGCTCCGCGCAACCCGTGCAGCCCGGGTCGGTGGCTTCGTCCGTCAGCAATGACGGACGTGGGTTGAAACCCGTCGAAGCCATGCAGCTCGACGCCCTGCGCGCAGGCTTCGTCCGTCAGCAATGACGGACGTGGGTTGAAACTAGTGGTACAGATCGATTGGAGCGAGCCCGCCCGAAACCCTTACCCAGCGCGGCTTTCAGGTCATTTCCACGTTTCTCCGCGGCCCCCTCCTCCGCTCCGGCAATCATTCCACGACGTCATGCGCCCATTGCTCGACGCCGAGCAGCCGCTGCACGACATCGGGCAACCATTGCCGGGCATCAGGCGATCGTTGCCCGATCTCGGGTAATCCTTGCTCGACGTCGGTCTGAGGCTGCCGGATGTCGAGCAACGCTTGCCCGACGTCGAGCCACCGTTCCCCGACGTCGAGCGACCTTTGCCCGATGTCGGGTAGCCATTGCCCGACATCGGAGAATCCTTGCCCGACGTCGGTCGATGACTGCCGGATGTCGGGCAACCATCGCAGGATGTCCTGCAGCAGGTGCACGACGTCGTGCAGCGATTGCAGGACATCGGGCAGAGGTCGGTCGACGTCGGTGAGCCACCGCAATCCGTCGCTCAAGGCATGGCGGGTGACGCGGAGCGGCTGCCGGGGGTCGGTGGGCGACGGAAGTTGCCCGCGCAGGGTTAGCGGGGGCGGCACCGGCCAGCCGCTTCTCCCCCACCCCACCCAGCCCCGCCCCTGTTAATCTCCCCGTCACAAAACCATAACAGCGTTGGGAGAATCGCCATGCCGGTCAAACTGGTCGACCGTACGCCGGACGCGTACGGCTATCCGCTGCTGATCAAGCAGCTTCTGCACACGCCGCTGGCCACTGCGCCGGATCAGGAGATCACCTACATGGGCGGGCGGCGGCACAGCTACCGCACGCTGCGGGAGCGCATCGGGCGGCTGGCCAGTGCGCTGGCCGGGCTGGGGGTGGATGCCGGCGATACGGTGGCGATGATGGACTGGGACAGCCACCGCTATCTGGAGTGCTTCTTTGCGGTGCCGATGATGGGGGCAATCCTTCAGACGGTAAATGTGCGCCTCACGCCGGAGCAGATCCTCTACACCCTCAACCATGCGCAGGCGGATGTGGTGCTGGTGAATGCGGAGTTTCTGGGCATCCTGGCCGCCATTGCGCCGCGGCTCACCACGGTGCGGCGCTTCGTGCTGATCGAGGATGCGCCGGCGGATGGGCCGCCGCCGGTGGATTTTGCGGGGGAATACGAGGCGCTGCTGGCCGCCGCGTCGCCCGATTACGACTTTCCGGATTTCGACGAGAACGCCAAGGCGACCACCTTTTACACCACCGGCACCACCGGGCTGCCCAAGGGGGTGTATTTCAGCCACCGCCAGCTGGTGCTGCACACCCTGTCGGTGGCGGCGGGGCTGGGCGGGGCGCCGCGCCAGGGCCGGCTGCACCGGGACGACGTGTACATGCCCATCACGCCGATGTTCCACGTGCACGCCTGGGGCCTGCCCTATGTGGCGACGATGCTGGGGCTCAAGCAGGTGTATCCGGGCCGCTACGTGCCCGAGACGCTGCTCAAGCTGGTGCGCGACGAGGGGGTGACCTTCTCCCACTGTGTGCCCACCATCCTGCACATGCTGCTGGTGCATCCGCTGTCCAAGGTGATCGACCTCTCCCGCTGGAAGCTCATCATCGGCGGCTCGGCCATGTCCCGAGCCCAGGCCGAGGCGGCACAGGCGCGCGGCATCGACGCCTTTACCGGCTACGGGATGTCGGAGACCTGCCCGATCCTCACCGTGGCCTTTCTGCCGGAAGCGGCGCTGGACGGCTCCCCGGCCGACCAGGCGCTGCTGCGCACCCACACCGGTCTGCCCCTGCCGCTGGTGGACATCCGCGTGCAGGGGCCGGACGGCGCCGACCTGCCCCGCGACGGGCACAGCGTGGGCGAGGTGGTGGTGCGAAGCCCGTGGCTCACCCAGGGTTATCTGCACGACGCCGAGGCCTCCGCCACCCTGTGGCAGGGCGGCGTGCTGCACACCGGCGACATCGGCCACATCTCTCCCGACGGCTGGCTCAAGGTGACGGACCGGATCAAGGACGTCATAAAGACCGGCGGCGAGTGGACCTCGTCCCTGCAGATCGAGGACGTGGTGGCCCAGCACCCGGCGGTGGCCGACGTGGCGGTGATCGGCGTGCCCGACGCCAAGTGGGGCGAACGCCCGCTGGCCAAGGTGACGCTCAAGCCCGAGCACGTGGGCAAGGTCACGCCCCACGAGATCCGCAACTTCGCCGCCAAACTGATCGAATCGACCGGCGTGAGCCGCTACGGCGTGCTGCTGCAGGTGGAGTTTGTCGAAGCCCTGGCCCGCACCAGCGTGGGCAAGCTCAACAAACGGGCAATGCGCGAAGCGCAAGGGCGGGAGTAAGCGCAGGTCGGACTGTAGGTCGGACTTCAATCCGACAGACCGTGCCGGATCAACCCGTGATGTCGGACTGAAGTCCGACCTACAGGGCGGGGGTTGGTCGGGGGTGGGGTGGATTGCGGTTGGGCGTGGGGCAGCGGCGTCGTGCGTCGGGCACTGGCTTGCCTCGTTGTAGGTCGGACTTCAGTCCGACAGACCCTGCCTGATCAACCCGTGTTGTCGGACTGAAGTCCGACCTACAGGGCGGCGGTTGGTCGGGGGTGGGGGCATGGAGCTGGCTAAACGAAGCGCTGTCCCATCTGGCTGTAACGCTTGTGATCTACCGTGATCGACGGTTTGCCGTGCTGCCATTCGGCGCGGAGTCGGGCCGGAATTTCAGGCGACGCCCGATGGTGCTGCATCGGCAGGTGCGCGCCCCCATCCGGGGCCTGACACCGCCGGCGCACTGGAATGGTGCGATCCATACTCTCCAATTTGGTGCATCAACACCGCAACCTGGGTGGCCGGGAACGGAAAAATGGGGATAAAGGCACGCCAAGGCCCTGAATTGGCTTCGAAACGTCGTGCCGGGCGCATAAACGCCGTGGCATGAACATTGCTAAATCTCCCCGCAAGCCTGAAACCCGCAGCCCAAGAACGGAGTCTCCCGTGACCATTCACGTTGCCCTCAATCACCTGACTTCCTACAAGTACGACCGCCCGATCAACGTCGGCCCGCAGGTCGTGCGCCTTCGCCCGGCGCCCCACAGCCGCACCCGCATCCTGTCCTACTCGCTGCGCGTGCTGCCCAAGCCGCACTTCATCAACTGGCAGCAGGATCCGCAGTCCAACTACCTCGCGCGGCTGGTGTTTCCGGAGAAAGTCACCGAGTTCAGCGTCGAGGTGGATCTGGTGGCCGAGATGTCGGTCATCAACCCCTTCGACTTCTTCCTGGAGCCCGAGGCAGAGAACTTTCCCTTCGCCTACGACAAGACCCTCGCCCACGAGCTGGCGCCCTTCCTGTTGAAGGAAGCGGCCACCCCCGCCTTTGCCGACTACCTCGCCACCATCCCGCGCGAGACGATGCGCAGCGTGGATTTTCTGGTGAAGGTGAATGCCGATCTGCAGCAGCACATCGGCTACGTGATCCGCATGGAGCCGGGCGTGCAGACGCCCGAAGAGACCCTCACCAAGCGCACCGGCTCGTGCCGCGATTCCGCCTGGCTGCTGGTGCAGTTGCTGCGCCACATGGGCCTCGCCGCGCGCTTCGTGTCCGGCTACCTGATCCAGCTGAAGGCCGACGTGAAGGCCCTGGACGGCCCCTCGGGCACCGAAGTGGACTTCACCGACCTGCACGCCTGGACCGAGGTCTACCTGCCCGGCGCCGGCTGGGTGGGCCTCGACCCGACCTCCGGCCTCTTCGCCGGTGAAGGCCACATTCCGCTGGCCGCCTCGCCCGACCCGTCGTCCGCTGCGCCGATCTCCGGCCTGATCGACGAGTGCGAGTGCGAGTTCGAGCACCGCATGGCCGTCACCCGCGTGAAGGAAGCGCCGCGGGTCACCAAGCCCTACACCGAAGAACAGTGGGCCGAGATCGAAGCCCTGGGCCACCTCATCGACGTGGACCTGGAAGCCAACGACATGCGCCTCACCATGGGCGGCGAGCCGACCTTCGTGTCCATCGACGACCCGGACGGCGCCGAGTGGAACACCGAGGCGATGGGCCCCAACAAGCGCATCCGCGCCGAGGATCTCTACCACCGCCTGCGCGACAAGTACGCGCCCCAGGGCCTGGCCCACTTCGGCCAGGGCAAGTGGTATCCGGGCGAGCAGCTGCCCCGCTGGTCGCTCACCTGCTTCTGGCGCAAGGACGGCGAGCCCATCTGGACGCGCTCCGACCTCATCGGCGATTCGGCCACACCCGGCAACGTCAAGGTCGACAAGGCCCACACCTTCCTCGCCGGCGTGGCGCAGCGCCTCGCCGTGGACCAGCGCCGGGTCTTCCCTGCCTATGAGGACGCCTTCTACTACCTGTGGCGCGAGCGCCGCCTGCCGGGCAACGTCGATCCGTTCGACGCGCGTCTGGACGACCCGCTGGAGCGCGACCGCATCCGCCGCGTGTATGAGCACGGCCTGCCCAACCCGGTGGGCTACGTGCTGCCGATCTCCCTCAACGCCTACACCGGCGCGTGGCAGACCGGGCCGTGGTTCCTGCGCGACGAGCGCTGCTACCTGATCCCCGGCGATTCGCCGGTGGGCTACCGCCTGCCGCTGGATTCCCAGCCGTGGGCCGCGAAGGGCGACTACCCCTACGTGAACCCGGTGGACAGCCACCAGACCTTCCCGCCGCTGCCCTCGCACTCGGCGATCCGTCGCCAGCTGCCCGGCGGCCAGACCGCCGTACTCAACGCCCTGACCGACGACGAGACCGGCTTTGGCACGTCCGCCGCGGCCCGCGCCGCCGAAGCCCTCAAGGCTGCCCGCGCCGCCGAGAAGCTGAGCCCCACCGACCGCCAGCCCAAGCCCTTCCAGTCGGCCGACTGGATCGTGCGCACCGCCATGTGCGCCGAACCGCGCAACGGCACGATGCACATCTTCATGCCGCCGCTGTCCAGCCTCGAGAAGTACCTGGAGCTGGTGACCGCCATCGAAGCCACCGCGGCCGACCTGGGCATGCCGGTGGTGCTGGAAGGCTACGAGCCGCCGCAGGACCCGCGCCTCACCCACTTCCGCATCACCCCGGACCCCGGCGTGATCGAGGTGAACATCCACCCGGCCAGCAACTGGGAAGAGCTGGTGGACCGCACCACCCACCTCTACGAAGCGGCCCACTACTCGCGCCTCACCACCGAGAAGTTCATGGTGGATGGCCGCCACACCGGCACCGGCGGTGGCAACCACTTCGTGCTGGGCGGCGCCACGCCGTCGGATTCGCCCTTCCTGCGCCGGCCGGACGTGCTGCGCAGCCTGATCTCCTACTGGCACAACCACCCGAGCCTGTCCTACCTGTTCTCGGGCCTGTTCATCGGCCCGACCAGCCAGGCGCCGCGGATCGACGAGGCCCGCAACGACTCGGTGTATGAAATCGAGACGGCCTTCCGCCAGTTCCCCAAGCAGGGCGAGAACGTGCCGCCCTGGCTCATCGACCGGCTGCTGCGCAACCTGCTGATCGACGTCACCGGCAACACCCACCGCTCGGAGTTCTGCATCGACAAGCTGTACTCGCCCGACGGCCCCACCGGGCGACTGGGCCTCGTCGAGATGCGCGCTTTCGAGATGCCGCCCCACGCGCGCATGTCGCTGGCCCAGCAGCTCCTGCTGCGTGGCCTGCTGGCCCGCTTCTGGGAAACCCCCTACGCGCCGGAACGCCTGGTGCGCTGGGGCACCGAGCTGCACGACCGCTTCCTGCTGCCGCACTTCGTCGAGCAGGACTTCACCGACGTGATCGAGGACATGCAGGCCCACGGCCTCGGCTTCAAGAAGGAATGGTTCGCCCCGCACCTGGAGTTCCGCTTCCCGAAGATCGGCGACTTTGCGGTGCGCGGCATCGAGGTGGAGCTGCGCAACGCCCTCGAACCCTGGCACGTGATGGGTGAGGAAGGCGCCATCGGTGGCACAGTGCGCTTCGTGGATTCGTCCGTCGAGCGCCTGCAGGTGAAGGTGACCGGCATGTCCGACGACCGCTTCCAGTTGGCCGTCAATGGCCGCACGGTGCCCCTGCAGCCCACCGGCACCGTCGGCGAGTACGTGGCCGGCGTGCGCTACCGGGCCTGGCAGCCGCCGTCGTGCCTGCACCCGACCATCCCGCCCCACGCGCCGCTCACCTTCGATCTGGTGGATACCTGGAGCGAACGTTCCCTGGGTGGCTGCCAGTACCACGTGGCGCATCCGGGCGGCCGCAGCTTCGAAACCTTCCCCATCAACGCCTTCGAGGCCGAGAGCCGTCGCCTGGCGCGCTTCTTCCGGATGGGTCACACCGCGGGCGAGCCGAAGGTGAAGGTTTCGCCGGTGGAGAAGGAGTTCCCCTTCACCCTCGATCTGCGCCGCTAGCCCGGCAGGGCAATCCGGCCGTAAAGCCCCCCGTGAAGTGCCCGGTGATATCCTCACCGTGCACTTCATCCTTTACGCCCCCCACGCAACGTCAGTAGCCTATGGGGTTCGCGGAGAGGGGCCGACCTCCCGCGTGGAGGCTCGGCCCGGCTCCACTCCGCCCTACCAGACACCTGCCGCGACCGCATGACAAGTCCACTCCTCGCCCATTACCCGTATCGCCCCGACGTCTACGACGAGTTGTGCGGCGAGGATGGTGTTCGCCCCCGCTGGCAACAGTTCATCGATCACCTGGACGAATCCGGCAGCGATGTGCTGAAGTCCCGCGCGGCCCAGCTGGAGCGCGGCATCCAGCAGAACGGCGTCACCTATAACGTATACGCAGACCCACGCGGCATGAGCCGCCCGTGGTCCCTCGACCTCCTGCCGCTGATCCTCGAAGCCGACGAATGGCGCGGGATCGCCGCCGCCATCGAGCAGCGCGCACGCCTGCTCAACACACTGCTGGGTGATCTCTACGGCCCCCAGACCACCCTCGCCGAGGGCCTGCTGCCCCCCGAGCTGGTGTTTGGCCAGAAGCGTTTTCTGTGGCCGTGCCAGGGCATCAAGCCGGCCGGCGGCAACTTCCTGCACCTTTACGCCGCCGATCTGGCCCGCTCCCCCGACGGACGCTGGTGGGTGATCGCCGATCGCACCCAGGCGCCGTCCGGCACCGGCTACGCACTGGAAAACCGCCTGCTGGTGTCCCGCGCGTTCCCCGACCTGTTCCGCGACATGCAGGTGCAGACCCTCGCGCGCTTCTTCCGCAGCCTGCAGAGCACCCTCGCCAGCCAGGCCCCCACCGACGGCGAGCCGCCCCTCACGGTGCTGCTCACCCCGGGGCCGTTCAACGAGACCTATTTCGAACACGTCTACCTGGCCCGCTATCTGGGCTTCCCCCTCGTCGAGGGCCAGGATCTCACGGTGCGCAACGACACCGTTTACCTGAAAACCGTCTCCGGCCTGGAGCGGGTGCACGCCATCCTGCGCCGCCTGGACGACGACTTCTGCGACCCCGTCGAGCTGCGCGCCGACTCGGCCCTGGGCGTGCCCGGTCTTCTCGGCGCGGTGCGCGCCGGCCGCGTGCTGGTGGCCAACGCGTTGGGCTCCGGCCTGCTCGAATCCGCCGCCCTGCCCGGCTTCCTGCCCGCGATCTGCCGCCACCTGCTGGGCGAGGAACTGGCCATGCCCTCCGTCGCCACCTGGTGGTGCGGCGAGGCCCCGGCCCGCAAGGATGTGATCGAAAACCTGCGCAAGCTGGTGCTCAAGCCCACCTTTCCGGGCGCGTCCAACGAAGTCATCTTCGGCGACCGCCTGGGCGAGGAACAGCTCGCCGCCGTGGCTGCCCGCATCGAAGCCGACCCTTCCGCCTTCGTCGCCCAGGAACTCGTCAAGCTTTCCCGCGCGCCGGTGTGGATCGACGGCCAGCGGCGCAAGCTGCGCTCCCGGGCAATGGGCCTGCGGGTGTACGCCGCGCTCACCCCCGAGGGCTACACGGTGCTGCCCGGCGGTCTGGCCCGGGTGGCCGGCGTCGAGAACACCCGCATCCTCACCCTCCAGAAGGGCGGCAGCAGCAAGGACACCTGGGTGCGCGCCGACGGCCCGGTGTCGGGCTTCAGCCTGCTCCACAGCAGCACCATCCGGGTGGATGACCTCATCAAGGAAACCGGCACGCTGTCATCACGGCTGGCCGAAAACCTGTTCTGGTTCGGCCGCTACTCCGAGCGCTGCGACGCCATCGCCCGCCTCGCCCGGCTGGCCCTGGCGCGGCTCTCGGAAGGCCGCCAGGCCCAGCGCGCCGGCGCCCTCACCGCGCTGCTGGAGCTCGCCGCCGGCGCCCAGCTGATCGAACCCGAGGTCATCGACGCCCCCGTCGCCAAGGCCGAACTCGACCTCTTCCGCGCGGTGCTCGACCGCCACGCCGAACACGGCCTCGCCGCCAACCTGCAGCGCCTCACCTGGTGCGCCGGGCAGGCCCGCGAGCACCTGTCCCTCGACCACTGGCACGCCCTCAAGCGCCTCTCGGCCGAGATCGAAACCTGTCGCAAGCGCGTCTCGGACGTGCCCGCCCTGCTCGATTTCCTCGACGAAGCCCTGACCACCTTCGTATCCCTGTCGGGCTTTGCGATGGACAACATGACCCGCGACATGGGCTGGCGCCTGCACATCGTCGGGCGACGCATCGAACGCCTCGACAACCTCGCCTCGCGACTGGCCACCTTCCTGCGCGCCCACACCGAAACCGCCGCCGCCCTGCACCGGGAGCTGGCCATCGAGGCGCTGCTGGAGCTGTGCGACTCCATCATCACCTACCGCACCCGCTACCGCGCCCAGCCGGCCCTGCTGCCAACCCTGCACCTGCTGTGCATGGACCACGCGAACCCGCACGCGCTGGCCTTCCAGATCCGGATGTTGTCCAATTACCTCAACCGGGTCGACAACCTCGAAGCCCCGTTCGGCCTCGCAGCGCTGAAGGAAGCCTTCGACCGCCTGCGCGCCTTCCCGTGGGACGAGCTGGAGGACGACCGCGACGACGACGCGCGCAAGGCCGCCTGCCTGGCCCTCGCCACCGAGCTCGACCAGCTCGCGGTGGTCAGCCGCAGCCTCTCCGACCAGCTCGCGATGCGCTTTTTCACCCACACCGGGCGCTCCACGCAGGCGACTTTCGCGGCATGATGACGAAGCCATGACCCGAAGCATCGACTACATCGTCATCCACGAGACCGAATACCCGCCCTGCGGCGTACCGGTTTCCCTCGCCCAGCACCTGCTGCACCTGATCCCCCGCGACCTGCCCTGGCAGACCCGCGCGTCGGGCAAGATCACCATCGACCCGGATCTGTCGCGTCTCATCGAAGGCGAAGACGTGTTCGGCAACCCGGTGGCCTGGCTGTCCCTCGACACCCCCCACGACGGCCTGCTGGTGCGCGCCGAGAGCCACGTCGCGGTGATCGGCCGCAGTCTGCCCAAGCCCGCCGACTCTCCCCCCTGGGAAGCGGTGCGCGAGCGTTTCCGCTACCGGCCCGAGCCCTGCGACGCCAACGTCCTCGACGCCCAGCGCTACCTCTATGCCTCGCCCCGGGCGCCCTGCGACGCCACCCTCGCCGCCTTCGCCCGCCAGGCCTTCAAGCCCGAGGTGCCGCTGCTGGTGGGTGCCCAGGCGCTGATGGACCTGATCTACGACACCTTCACCTTCGACGCCGAGGCCACCGAGGTGGGCACCCCGGTGCACGAGGTGCTCACCCGCAAGCGCGGCGTGTGCCAGGATTTCGCCCACCTGATGATCGCCGCGCTGCGCTCCATCGGCCTGCCGGCGCGCTACATGTCGGGCTACCTGCTCACCGACCCGCCGCCGGGCAAGCCTCGCCTGATCGGCGCCGACGCCTCCCACGCGTGGGTGTCGGTGTGGTGCCCCGAGAACGACTGGGTCGAGTACGACCCCACCAACGGCATCCAGCCCGATCTGCGCCACGTCACCCTCGGCTGGGGGCGCGATTTCCAGGATGTCTCGCCGCTCCGCGGGGTGATCCTCGGCGGCCTCGCCCAGGCCCCGGAAGTGCGCGTCACGGTGATGCCCGAAGCCGAATGGCAGGCCCGCCAGACCGCCGCCAGCGCGGCCGCCGAGAAGAAGTAGCTCAGTCCGTCAGCGGCAGGCGGACATCCACCCGCAGCCCGCCCAGCGCTGCTCCGTTGCCGAACCCGATCGCCCCCCCGTACTGGGCGACGATGTCGCTGACGATCGCCAGCCCGAGCCCGTGACCGGGCCGCGCTTCGTCGGTGCGCAGGCCGGCAGCGCCCAGCCGCTCCAGCACCTCGCCCGGCACGCCGGGGCCGTCGTCCTCGACGCTGAAGGCCAGCACGCGGCCCGACGCATCCGGCGCCACCACTACCCGCACCCGCGAACGGGCCCACTTGAAGGCGTTGTCGAGCAGATTGCCGAAGAGTTCCAGCATGTCCTCCCGATCCGCCGGAAAGCCCTGCTCCGGCGCGTCGATCTCTACCCCGATGCGCCCCTCGCCGTGCAGGCGCTGGAGCACATCGGCCAACAGCTGCAGCTGGGCGCGGGCGTCGAAGGTTGCCCCCACCGAGCCGCCGCCCGCCAGCCGCGCCCGGCGCAGCTCCCGCTCGATGGTGCGGCCCATGGCGTCGACCTGCCCGCGCATCGTTGCTGCCAGCGCGGTGTCGCCCTGGGCCTCGATCCCGTCTGCCTGCTGGGCGAGCACCGCGAGGGGCGTCTTGAGGGCATGGGAGAGGTTGCCCACCGCGTGACGGATGCGCCCGAGGCGCTGGGCGTGATGGCGGGCCAGCCGGCCCACCGCGTCGAGCATGGGCTGCACCTCGGACGGAGCGGTGGCGTCCAGATCGGCCGGCTCTCCGCGCTCCAGCCGCCGGCAGGCCTCGACGGCCGAGTCGAGGGGCGCCAACCCCTTCAGCAGCAGCCGGCGCTGGAGGATCAGCAGCAGGCTCAGCGCCAGCGCCAGCACGGCGAGCGTCTTGAGGCGGAAATCGGCGATGGCGGCGTCCAGCCCGGCCAGATCCTCGGCCACGGTGACGACCACCGGCGCCGTGTTGCCCACGCCCTGGAAGCGCTTGGCCACCACCAGCAGCGACTGCCCGGCGGGGCCGTCCAGCCTGCCCCCCGTGGCAGCGGCTGCCAGGGGGATGTCGGTGTCCCACATGGAGCGCGAGCGGATGCGCTGCCCGCCCCGCTCGATCAGGAAGTAATGCCCGGACAGGGGCAGCTCATACACCGGCCCCGCGCTGCCCAGGCGGGCCGGGTCGATATCGCCGGCGCCCGGATCAGCCACCGCCACGGCATCCGCCAGCCGCACGTAGAGCAGATCGGCGTCGTGACCGAGGCGGCCGGCCACGTAGTCTTCCACCAGCCGCCGCGGAAAATCCTGCAACCCGACGGCCAGCAGCGCCCCGGCGGCGATCAGCACCAGGGCGAGGGTGAGGGACAGCCGGCGGCGCAGGGAGCTCATCGGTCGGCCCTCACGGCTGGCTGCGGAAGAGGTAACCCTGGCCGCGCCGGGTCTCGATGCGGGCGTTACCCAGCAGCGAGCGCAGGCGGCACACGTAAACCTCGATCACGTTGCTGTCGCGTTCGCCGTCGTAGTCGTACACGTGCTCGGCGAGGTGGGTCTTGGAGAGCACCACGTCCGGGTGACGCATGAAGTAGCGCAGCAGCCGGAACTCGGTGGCGGTGAGCGTCGTCGGCCGCCCGTCGCCGTCCACCAGGCACTGGCGCCCCTCGTCGAGTTGCCACGTGCCCACCTGGAGCCGGGTGTCCTGCACCGGGGCGGCGCGACGCAGCAGGGCCTGGATGCGGGCGGCCAGCTCTTCAACGTGGAAGGGCTTGCCCAGGTAGTCGTCGGCGCCGGCCTGCAGCCCCTCGACCCGCTCGGCCCAGCCGTCACGGGCGGTGAGAATGAGCACCGGCACCCGGTTACCGGCGGCACGCCATTCCCGCAGCACCGCGAGCCCGGGCTTGTCGGGCAGGCCCAGGTCGAGGATCACCGCGTCGTAGGGCTCGGTGGCGCCCAAGTGGGCCCCATCGATGCCGTTGGTGGCCAGATCCACCGCGTAGCCCAGGCCGATGAAGCGGGTGACGAGGCTGTGGCCGAGGCTGGCCTCGTCCTCAACGATCAGCAGCCGCATCGATCACTTCTCCCGGTGGCTCAGCAACTCGCCGGAGGCGGCGTCGAGTTCGAGCTTGTGGAGCTTGTTGGCGGTGTCGATGAGCTTGATCTCATAGACCATCCGGCCGGCCTCGCGCTCCAGTTCGAGCCCGACGAGCTGGCCGGGCTGGATCTTGCGGGCACGGGCGATGATGTCCTCGGCGGACAGGATCTTGCCGCTCTCGCGCAGCTGGCGGACATCGTCGGCCCGCGCGCGGTCGCCGGCCTGGGCGGTGAGGGCGAGGGATGCACCGGCCGTCACGACGGCCGCGAGGATGAGGGACAGGAATTTCATGGCGGGGCTCCTTGCAGGGGGCGAGTTGGGCGGCGGGCGCGTCAGCGATCCCTGCGCAGCTTGACGCCGGTAATCATGGCACCAATCAGGTTGGTGCGCTCCAGCCGGCCCATGATGATGGCGGCGGCGGCGTGCAGGCCGGCAAGGCCGAGGAGCGTGGAGGCGAGCGCCTCGTGCACTTCCTCCAGCCATTCGTCGCCCCAGAACATGTCGGTCGTCTGCAGATAGCCGGTGAGGCCCAGCAGCAGCACGAAGGCCATCAGCGCCAGCATCATCAGCGCGCCGGCCGGGTTGTGGCCCACGTGGTGCTCCCGCCGGCCGGCGAGCAGGCTGGCAAAGTGCCGGCGCAGGCGGGTCGGGGTCGGGAAGAAATCCGCGAAGCGCGCATGCCGGGTGCCCACGAAGCCCCATATGATGCGCGCGCCCACCAGCGCGCTGGCGGCGTAACCCAGCGCCTGATGCAGGGCTTCGCCCTCCTCGACGACGAAGTTGAGGAGCACGCAGGCCACGAGGCTCCAGTGAAAGACGCGGACAAACGGGTCCCACACGCGGACGGGCTGGCTGGGGGTCGGTGCATTCATGGTGTCGCGCTCGCGGTTTGGCTTACTTGGCCAGCAGCACGGCGGCGGTCTGGGGGTCGAAGTAGATCTCGACCTTCTTGCCGGCCTTGTCGAAGCCGTAGATCTCGTAGCAGTTGCCCGGGGTGATCTTGAAGGTCTTGATCTGGTAGCCCTCGGCTTCGAGCCGGGCTTTGAAATCCGGCACCTTCATCCACTTTTCCTGGGGGGCGGTGCAGGTGGGGCCGGCGATGGCAGTGGTGGCGGCGAAGGCGGTCAGGAGGGTAGCCAGGGCGGCGGGCAGCAGTTTCATGTCGGGGTTCTCCAGGGTCTGAGGGGCGCGGCGAATCGCAACGCGTGGCGCATTCTCGCCGCCGCTTCCTGAAGCCAAGCTGAAAGCCAGCCCGCGCGGATCAGGCCCGCCCGCCTCGCGCCCGGGCCGCGACCGCCACGGCCACCAGTACCAGCCCGGTGGCGACGCCGAAGGTGCGCTGCATTCCGGCGGCGACCGCCTCCGGCGTGGCGCCAGCGATGTCGGCAACGCCCACCGCCGCCGCGAACACCGCGCCCATCACCGACGCCCCCGTCACCAGCCCCAGATTGCGCGACAGGTTGAGCATCCCCGACATCGCGCCCCGCCGCTCCGCCCCCACGGCCGTCATCGCTGCGGTGTTGTTGGCGGTCTGGAAGAGCGCGTAGCTGGCGGTGAGGATCGCGATGGGCACCACGTAGCCGGCCACGCCCGAGGCAGCCGGCAGTGCCGCCAGCAGCACGGCGCCCACGGTCATCCCCGTCAGCCCGGCGATGCTGGCGGGCCGCGCGCCAAAGCGGTCGGCGAGGCGCCCGGCCGGCATCCCGCCCAGCGCCGCGACCACCGGCCCCACCGACACCACCAGGCCCACCTGCGCCGCGTCCAACCCCAGCGCACCGGCCAGGTAGAACGGCCCGACCACCAGCGTCGCCATCACCACCGCCGACACCAGCAGGCTGGTGCCGAGGCTGGCCGCGAGCAACCGGTCGCGGAACATCGCCAGCGCCACGAGGGGCGAGGCCGCGCGCCGCTCCACCGCCACGAACAGCGCCACCCCGGCCGCCGCAGCCACCAGCAAGGCCAGGTTGAGCCCGCCGAAGTGGCCGCGGCCGAGGGTCATCGCCAGCGCGTAGGCGCCGAGGCTGCCTGCCAGCAGCAGCGTGCCGGGGATGTCGAAGGCGGGCCGGGGCACGTCTGCACGCCGCACGTCCTGCGGCAGGTGGCGGCGGGCCAGGTACAGCGCCGCCAGCCCGAAGGGCAGGTTGACGAAGAAGATCGCCCGCCAGCCCAGCCCGGCGATGAGCAGGCCGCCCAGCGACGGCCCGAGGGCCGTGCCCACCGCCGACATCGTGCCCAGCAGGCCCATCGCGCGGCCGGTGCGCTCCCGGGGCACCACATCGGCGACGAAGGCCAGGGTGAGCGCCATCATCACCGCCGCCCCCAGCCCCTGCAGTGCCCGGGCCGCCAGCAGCAGCGCCAGCGTGGGCGCCGCGCCGCCCAGCGCCGAAGCAACGGAGAACAGCGCCAGCCCGGCCAGCAGCAGGCGCCGCCGGCCGGTGAGATCCCCCAGCCGCCCGACGCTGACGATCAGCGTGGTGATGGCGAGCAGGTAGGCCAGCACCACCCACTGCACCGCCTGAAAAGTCGCCCCGAAGGCCACCGCCAGATCCGGCAGGGCCACGTTGGCGGCGCTGGTGCCCAGCGAGGCCAGCAGCATCGACAGGGCCAGCCCCGCCAGCGCGCCCCGCCCGGACGCCGCCGCGACCGCTCCGGTGCCGTCCATCCTCATCTCCAACCGATCCGTCTTCATGTCCGCTCCTTCCGGGCGACCTGCCCGACTGCTTGCTCCAAGCGTAGTGGGCAGCAAGGCGTGGCGGAAGACGCCACATCTGCACTTCATCCGTGCATGAAACGCCATGTTTGATGGGCGCGACGGTGCTAAGGTGAAACCATGAGCACCCCCGACCTGAACCTCCTCATCACCCTCGATGTGCTGCTCGCCGAGGGCAGCGTGGCCGGCGCCGCCCGGCGGCTGCGCCTGAGCCCGTCGGCCATGAGCCGGGCCCTGGCGCGCCTGCGCGAAACCACCGGCGACCCGCTGCTGGTGCGCGCCGGCCGCGGCCTCGTGCCCACCCCGCGGGCCATCGAGCTGCGCGATCAGGTGAGCCGGCTGGTGCAGGACGCCCGGGCCGTGCTGCGCCCGGTCGAGGCCCTCGATCCGGCGCGGCTCGCGCGCAGCTTCGTGCTGCGTACCAGCGAGGGTTTCGTGGAGAACTTCGGGGCCGCGCTCATCGCCCGCGTCGGGGCCGAGGCGCCGGGCGTGCGCCTGCGCTTCCTGCCCAAGCCCGACAAGGACAGCGCGCCGCTGCGCGAAGGCCTGGTCGATCTGGAGACCGGCGTGATCGGCAGGGCCACCGCGCCGGAGCTGCGGGTGCAGGCGCTGTTCCGCGACCGCTTCATCGGCGTGGTGCGCGAGGGGCACCCGCTGTGCACGGGCGAGGTCACCCCGGCCCGTTACGCCGCCGGCCGCCACGTGCTGGTGGCGCGCCAGGGGGTGGAGCGGGGGCCGGTGGACGAGGCGCTGAAGGCCGTCGGGCTGGAACGTCAGGTGGCCACCACCGTGGGCGGCTTTTCCACCGCGCTGGCGCTCGTGCGCAGCACCGACCTGATCGCCAGCGTGCCCGAGCGCCACACCGGCCTGCTCCGTGCGGGCCTGTTCAGCTTTGCGCTGCCGGTGCCCGTGCCGGAGATCACCGTGTCGATGCTGTGGCACCCCCGGCTCGACGGCGACCCGGCGCACCGCTGGCTGCGCGGGGTGGTGCGAGGGGTGTGCGGGGCAGGCTGAAGCGCCCGCCGCAGATCAGCGGGCGGAATCCCGGAAGAAGCGCCAGATCACGTCCGTCGCGTCCAGTGCCTGGGATGCCGGCGCCTTGCCCCGGCGCACGGTGTCGGCCCCGGGCCAGCTATGGCCACCGGTTTCGGTGACGCACAGCTGCACGCTCACCCCGTCGCGACAGCCCGGGTGGGCCTCGCAGTGGGCGCCGGGGGCATCGAAGGTGCGCTGCACGGCCGGCGCGCACTGGTCGCGCTTCACCCAGCGGGCGATGGTCTCGGGCACCGAGACGAAATCGGTCACCTTGCTGGCGTCGCGGAAGGCGCCCTGACCGGCGCCACCACCAAAGAGCACGTGATCGTCGTCGCGGGCGTGGATGTGCAGCACCGATATCGGGCGCGACGGGCTGCATTGCAGGGTGGCGTCGGTGCCGGCCACCGAGGCCACGGCCCGGAACAGGTCGGCCGCGTCGCAGGCCAGCCGATGGCTCAGCATGCCGCCGTTGGACATGCCGGTGGCGAAGATGCGCGCCGGGTCGATGGCCACCCGCCGGCGCACGTCGGCCACCACCGCGCGGGCAAAGCCCACGTCGTCGACCTTGCGGTCCCGCGCGTCGCCGCAGCAGGCGCCGGCGTTCCAGGTGGCGAAGTTGCCGCCGGGCAGCCGGCTGAAGCCATTCGGAAACACCACCACGAAGCCCTCCCGCCGGGCCTTGCCTACCCACCCGTAACGGGCGTCGTCGGCCATCAGCCCGGCGTTTCCGCCGCCGCCATGGAAGGCCAGCACCAGCGGCACCGGCCCGCGCGGGTCGAGGCCGGGCGGGATGTACATCAGGTATTGGCGCTGCAGCCCATCGTGGGCCAGCGTATGGGCGAGGGGTTCGGCGGGCTCGGCCCGGCGCTGCTCGAGGCGTTCGCGGATGCGTTCACGCAGGCCTGGCCGCTCGGCGTCCTGGGCCGACGCGCCCGACACCCAGCCAAACACGACAATCAGTAGAAGCCACCGCCAGCGACGTCTCATTTCACCCCCCAATCAGCACCCCAGATCGCGATACCGGCTACGCAGCCCGAACAGGCGCCGCTGCACCTCCGCCAGATCGGCCCCCGCAGCCTGCCGCTCGCTCTGCTCCAGCGCCGGCAGCTGGCTGTCGAGCTGGCGACATTCCCGCTGGGCCTCCGGCGAAAGCTTCATCCGCCGGCCAAAGGCATCGTACTGCCGGGGATTCATCCCGCTGAGGGGCCGTACTGCCTCGGCGATCTGCTCCTTGAAGACCTCGCGACGAACGTCCTCGCCAACCCGCTCCTTGCCCGACAGCTTGCTGACCCCACGGGTCGGCTCCACGTCGACCTTCTTCGCCCCCATGCAGGGCACATCGGAATACACAACCCGGCCGCCCTCGTCGCACTTGAAGACATGACGGGCTGGCGAAGGCAGGGACTGGGCGACGGCGAGGCTGGTGCAAAGCAACGGGCCAGCAAGCAGGATGAGCGTCTGGAGGGGACGGAATGGCATGGGCGACAGGCAGGGCAAGGTTGGGGGGCGTTGGCGATGACGGCTGATGCTCGTCGGCGGAGAGGGCGCGGCGCCGAATTCTCGCACACGTCATACGTCATGCCAATTTTTCCGGAGCAAATCCGCCATCCACACCACAACACCGGCATCGCCGCCAGACGTGACAAGGCCGACCCTTGCGAGGTCGGCCTTGTGTGCTGCCTTGGAGGCCGCCGGCGGGCGCTCAGCTGCCCTTCCAGCCGCCGCCCAGGGCCTTGAAGAGATCCACCGAGGCGTTGAGGCGGGCCTGACGGTTCTGCACCCAGGCGAGGGTGGCGTCGTTGGCGGTGCGCTGGGCGGTGAGCACTTCGAGGTAGGGCGAATAGCCGCCGTCGTAGCGGGCCTGGGCGAGCTTGAGGGCGCGCTGGGCAGCAGTCATGGCCTTGCCGTATGCGTCCTCGGCCTCGGCATTCTGGCGCACGGTGACGAGCGCGTCGTTCACCTCGCGGAAGGCGGTCTGCACCGTCTTGCGATAGGTTTCGAGGGTCTGGGTCTGCTGGGCGCTCACCTGATCCACCTGGGCGCGCAGGCGGCCGCCTTCGAAGATCGGCTGGGTGATCCCGGCGCCCAGCGACCAGATGGCCGACGGGGCGCTGAACAGCTGGGACAGATCCTTGCTCTCGCGGCCGAAGTTGCCGGTGAGGGTGATGCTCGGGAACAACGCGGCCTTGGCGACGCCGATCTTCGCGTTGGCGGCGATCAGGTCGGTCTCGGCCTTGCGCACGTCGGGACGGCCTTCGAGCAGCGCCGAGGGCAGCCCGGCGGGCGGCACCGGCGGCACCGGCAGGCTGCGCAGGTCGGCCGGTGCCAGCTTGAGCCCGGGCTGGCCGACCAGCAGGCCGATGAGGTTTTCGGCCAGGGCGCGGTTCTTCTCGAGCTGGATCTGGGCCGCCGTGTAGGTGGCGAGCTCGCCTTCGGCCTGCTGCACGTCCAGCTGGGAGACGATGCCGCCCTCGAAGCGGGTGCGGGTGAGCTGGGCGCTCCTGGCCTGGGCGGTGACCGAATCGGTATTGACCAGGATCTGGGCGTCCAGCGCGCGCAGGCTGAGGTAGGCCTGGGCCACCGACGCGGCGAGGCTCAGGGACACCGTGTCGCTGGCGTAGCGGGTGCCGAGGGCCTGGGCGCGGGCGGCCTCGGAGGCACGCCGGAGCCGGCCCCACACGTCCAGCTCGAAGGAGGTGGACAGCGCCATGCGCACGTTGCTGCGGGTAATCGGCGCGGTGGACGGGATGGGCGTGGCGGTGGTCTGGCTGATCCGGTTGCGGGTGCCGGCAACGCTGCCATCCACCTGGGGCAGCAGGGCCGCATCCACCTGACGCAGCACGGCGTCGGCTTCCTCGATGCGGGCCGCGGCGATCAGGGCGTCGGGGCTGCTGGCGAGGGCCTGGCGGACGAGCTCGTCGAGAGTGGCATCGCCGAACAGCGTCCACCAGTTGCTGGCCACCGCCGGCGCGGCGGAGAGCGGCGCCGCGGCGTATTGATCCGGCAGCTGGAGCCGGGCGTCGGGGCGGGCGTAGTCGGGGCCGATGGCGCAGCCGGCGAGCGCGCCGGCCACGGACAGCGCCAGGAGGGCGGGAAGGGTGCGGAACATTACTTCACCTCCTCGGTGTGGGCGTGGGGCAGATCGCCGGCCGGGTGGCGGACCTTGCCGCGGCTCAACCACTTGAAGAACAGGGGGACGAAGATGGTGGCGATGAAGGTGGCGGCGAGCATCCCGCCGACCACGCCGGTGCCCATCGAGCGGCGGGCGGCAGCGCCGGCGCCGGTGGAGATGGCCAGCGGCAGCACGCCCAGCACGAAGGCCAGCGAGGTCATCACGATGGGACGGAAGCGCAGCCGGGCGGCTTCGACCGCGGCCTCGACGATGCCCATGCCTTCGGCCTGCTTCTGGGCCGCGAACTCGACGATCAGGATCGCGTTCTTGGCTGCAAGCCCCACCAGCACCACCAGACCGATCTGGAAGTAGATGTCGTTGGGCATGCCGCGCAGGAGCACGGCCAGCAGGGCGCCGAACATCGCGAAGGGCACCGCCATGATCACCGCCAGCGGCAGCGACCACTTCTCGTACTGGGCGGCGAGGATCAGGAAGACCATCACGATGCCGAAAGTGAAGGCGATCACCGAGGCGTTGCCGGTGCGCTTTTCCTGGAAGGCCTGGCCGACCCATTCGGTGCGATAGCCTTCCGGCAGCACTTCGGCGGAGACTTCCTCGACGGCCTTGATGGCGTCGCCCGAGCTGTAGCCCGGCGCGGCACCGCCCATCACCTTGGCGGCGACGAAGCCGTTGAAGCGCTCGATCATCTCGGGGCCGGTGATGGTCTTGACGGTGGCCACCGCCGAGAGCGGCACCATCGACCCGCCAGCCGCCTTGACGTAGGACTTGAGGATGTCTTCCGGCTTCGAGCGGTAGGCCGACTCAGCCTGCAGCTGGACCTTGTAGGTCTTGCCGCCGCGGTTGAAGTCATTCACGTACAGCGTGCCGGTGGTGGCCTGCAGGGTGGCGTAGATCGAATCCAGCGAGATGCCCATCGACATGGCCTTGGGCTCGTCCACCTCGACGAAGAGCTGCGGCGCGCTGACCCGGAAGAAGCTGTTGATGCCTGCAAGTTCCGGACGCTTCTTGAGGGCTTCGACGAACTGGCCGGTGACCGCCGCCAGATTGCGGGCATCGCCGTCGGCACGGTTCTGCAGGTACACCTCGAAGCCGCCGGCGGTGCCGAGGCCCTGGATGGGCGGCGGGTTGAACACCAGCCCCATGCCGTCGGGCAGGCTCATGCCGAGGCCCATGAACTTGCCGGCCATCTGCTCGGTGGTGACGGTGCGCTCCTCCCACGGCTTGAAGATGATGAAGGTGGTGGCGACGCTGGGCCGGTTGTTGCCGGTGATGAAGTCCACACCCTTGATGAAGAAGATGTTCTCGATGTCGTCGGACTTGATGCGACCGTACATCTGGTCGGTGGCGTCGTTGGTACGCTGGGCCGAGGCGCCGTCGTTGAGGGTGACGAAGCCGAACAGGTAGCCCTGGTCCTCGGCCGGCACGAAGCTGCCCGGCACCGTGCGCAGCAGGAAGGCCGCGGCGCCGATGGTCAGCACGAACACCAGGGTGCCGATGATGCCGTGGCGCAGGGTCAGGCCGACGGTGTCGGTGTAGCTGTTGGTGAAGCGTTCGAACAGCCGGTTGAAGGGCCGGAACAGCGGCTTCTCCTCGTGCTCGGGCTTGAGCAGCAGGGCGCACAGGGCCGGGGTGAGGGTCAGCGCGACGATGCCGGAGATGACCACCGCCACCGCGACGGTGACGGCGAACTGCTTGTACAGCACGCCGGCGATGCCGCCGAGGAAGGCGACCGGGACGAACACCGCGCACAGCACCAGCACGATCGCGACGACTGCGCCGGACACCTCGCGCATCGCCTCGATGGCGGCGTTCTTGGGCGACATCTTCTCTTCGTTCATCAGGCGCTCGACGTTCTCGAGCACGACGATCGCGTCGTCCACGACGATACCGATCGCCAGCACCATCGCGAACAGCGTCAGGGTGTTGATCGAGAAGCCGAACAGCCACATGCCGGCGAAGGTGCCGATCAGCGACACCGGCACCGCGACGATCGGGATCAGCGTGGCGCGCCAGCTCTGCAGGAACAGGTAGACCACCGCGATCACCAGGATCACCGCCTCGCCGAGGGTCTTCAGCACTTCCTTGGCAGATTCCTGGATGAAGCGGGTGGTGTCGTAGGGCACCACGTACTCGACGCCCTTCGGGAAGCGTTTCTGCATCTCGTCGAGGCGGGCGCGCACGGCGGTGGCGGTGTTCAGCGCGTTGGCGCCGGACTGCAGGTAGATGCCCATGCCGGACACCGGCGCGCCGTTCACGGTGGCGCTGCGGTCGTAGCCGTCGGCACCGAGCTCGATGCGGGCCACGTCGCGCACGCGCACCACGCCGGCGGGGCCGTCGGCGCGCAGGATGATGTTGCCGAAGTCGTCCGGGGTGAGCAGGCGGCCCTTGGCGGTGACGGTGTAGGTGAGCTGCTGGCCATTGACCATCGGCTCGGCGCCGATCTTGCCGGCCGCGTTCTGGGTGTTCTGCACGCGGATCGCGGCGGCCACCTCGGAGGTGGTGACGCCGAGCTTGGCCATCACGTCGGGCTTGAGCCACAGGCGCATGGCGTAGATCGGGTCGAACTGCTGGGCGTCGCCCACGCCGGGGATCCGGCGGATCTCCTCTACCACGTTGGTGTTGACGTAGTTGGAGAGGAACAGCGCGTCGTGGGTGCCTTCGGGCGAGCGCAGGGCCGCGAACATCAGGATGTTGTTGGAGCGCTTCTGCACCAGCACGCCGGTGCGCCGCACGTCGTCGGGCAGGCGCGGCTCGGCCACCTTGACCCGGTTATTGACGGCGATCAGCGCGTTGTCGGGGTTGGTGCCCACCTCGAAGGTGGCGGTGATGGTGACCACCCCCGCCGAGTTGCTGGTGGAGTTGTAATAGATCAGGCCTTCCACGCCCGACAGCTGCTCCTCGATGGGCGCGGCGACGGTCTTGGACAGGGTTTCGGCGTTGGCGCCGGGGAAGCTGGCGGTGATGATCACCGTCGGCGGGGTGATTTCGGGGTACTGGGCGACCGGCAGCGTGAGCGAGGCCATGAGGCCCGCGATCACGATGACGATCGAGATGACCGATGCGAAGATCGGGCGACTGATGAAGAAGCGTGACATGGATGGCGCTCCCTCAACCCTTGGCCGGCGCAGCGGCCGGGGCAGCGCCCGGCTTGCCGCCGGCACCCGGGCCTTCGCCCGGCCCGTGCGGGGCCACGGTGGCGCCCGGACGCAGCTTGATGAGGTTGTCCACGATCACCTTGTCGCCGGCCTTCAGGCCACCCAGGATCACCCACTCCTTGCCGCTCCACTGGCCGGTCTTGACCGGACGCGGGGCAACCTTGTTCTCGGGGCCGACGGTCATCACCACCGGGCCGCCGTCGGTCTGCATCACCGCCGCCTGGGGCACCTTGAACACCCCTTCGCGCTCGCCGGTGATCAGGCGCGCCTTGACGAACTGGCCGGGCAGCAGCTTGCCGTCCGGGTTGGGAAACTCACCGCGGAACTGCAGGGTGCCGAGCTTCGGGTCGATCTGGCTGGCGGCAAAGTTGAGCCGGCCGCGCTGGGCGTAGGTGCTGCCGTCAGGCAGGACGAGCTCGACGCCGCGGATCGCCTTGGGGTTGAAGCGGCCATCCGGCGACGCGTTGGCGAGCTCGGTGTCGGACACCGAGAAGCGCACCCAGATCGGGTTCACCTGGACGATGGTGGTCAGCAGGGTGCCGGCGCCGCTGGCGACCAGCGTGCCTTCCGACACCTGGGCGCGGCCGGTCACGCCGGACACCGGGGCGGTGACGTTGGCGTACGACAGGTTCAGCTCGGCCTGGCGCAGGGCGGCCTGGGCGGCCTGCACCGCCGCCTGGGCGACGCTGTTGTCGGAGGTGGCGGTGTCGTATTCGCGCTGGCTGATGGCCTGCTGGGCCAGCAGCGCCTTGAGGCGGGCGGCCTCGCGCTGGGTCTGCTCGACCTTCGCCCTGGCCTCGGCCAGCTGGGCCTTGGCCTGGGCGACAGCCACGTCGAGGGGTTCGCGGTCGATCTGGAAGAGGGTCTGGCCGGCCTTCACGCTGGCGCCTTCTTCATACACGCGCTTCATGAGGATGCCACCGACCCGGGCGCGCACTTCCACTTCCCTCGCGCCTTCGGTCTGGGCGACGGCCTCGACGCTGGTCTCGGCGCGGGTGGGCTGCATCTCGACCGCGGTCACCGGCATCGGCGGCATGCCGCCGGCAGGCGGGCCACCGGCGCCTTGTTCCTTGCCGGAACAGGCGCTGAGCAGTACAAGGGAAACCGCCAGGGCCGGCAAGGCGAGGCGGGACGAAAGGGGCTGCTGGGGGCGGGGGTTAGCGCTCAAGATCAACTCCAGGGCTGGATTTCTGGTTTGTATTGGGGCATAGTTTTATACAAACACGAATGTATGTAAATAGCTCTCAACATCATTCTACGACGGGACTAATGCAATATGGTTCGTAAGACCAAGGAAGAAGCCGAAGCGACGCGACTCCAGATCATCGAGGCCGCCCGCCGGGTCTTTCTGGAATGCGGGGTGGGCAGCACCAGCCTCGAAAAGATCGCCGCCGCCGCCGGCGTGACCCGCGGCGCGGTGTATTGGCACTTCAAGAACAAGACCGATCTTTTCTTCGCGATGCGCGAGGATGCAGTGCTGCCCTTTCTCGACCGGGTGGTGTTCGACGCGGAGGCCAACGACCCGCTTGGCGGCGTCGAGCACGCCCTGCAGGAGATCATCCGCATCCTGGTGGATCAGGCCCAGACCCGCGAGACCTTCGAGATCCTCGCGTTCAAGTGCGAATACGTGGGCGAGTTCAGCTCGATGAAGGGCTGCACCGCCGGGCAGATGGATTTTCTGGGGATGCTCACCGACGCCTACCGCCGGGCCGCCGCCAAAGGCCAGCTGCGCCTGCCGGCCGACCCGGAGATGCTGGCCTACGACACCTTCCTGTTCGTCGGCGGGCTGATCAAGCACTGGATATCCAGCACGCCCGACGAGCGCTTCCGAACCGACGCCGAGCGCTTCATCACCCAGCACGTGGCCCTGCGCCGGGCCTGAGGCCGGTCAGCGGCCCGCCGGCTGGCGGGTCACCATCCCGCGGCTCTGGAAGGCCCCCGGCGCCCAGGCCGCAGGCGGCGCGAGCGGCTGGGTGCCGATGGGCAGCGCAAACTCGGCCCGGGGCGTGAGCAGTTCGCCCAGCTGACCATCGGGTTTGTCGACCCGCCCGCGCAGGATGGCCGGCGGCGTGAAATCCAGCGATTCCGGCTCGATCGCCCCGCCGGGCAGCGGGAAGTTGCCCCGGTGATCCCCCGGCAGCGACAGGCTGAAGCCCCCCAGCCCCACGGTGAGGTTGTTGCGGGTGACGATCTGGGTATCCGGCGGCAGCTTGTCGGACCACGCCCGGGTAAACCAAGCCGGCCGCCAGCCCGCGTTGATCAGCGTGTTGTGGGCCATCAGCAGGCGGTTCTCGGCCCAGCGGCTGCTTTCGGCGCCGTAGGCCACGACGATCGGGTTGGGGCTGTCGGCGCTCTGGGCGATCACGTTGCCCACCACCACCGCCACCCCGCCTTCCGGAAACTCCAGCTCGTACGACGCCATGCCGCCGGGCCCATCCACCAGCAGGTTGTAGCGGATCTCGTTGCGCCCGGCCCGGCTCTTGACCAGATGCCCCTGGTAGCCCTGGTGGAAGCGGCTGCCTTCCAGCACGAAGGACTTGATGTGCCCCACGTAGAGCAGGTGGTGCAGCCGCCCCGGCTCGCGCGGCGCGCGGCTGAAGCTGCTGTTGTAGATGCGCAGCTCGGCGGAGTCGAAGTTGGCGGTGATGAGGCCGTTCTGGTTGTCCTCGAAGACGCAGTCGCGCACCTCCAGGCTGCCCTGCTCGAAGCGGATGCCGGCGCCGTTGCCATCGGCCACCCGGGCGCCGCGGAACTCGATGTTCTCGACCTTGTAGTTACCATTGACGAACACCCAGATGCCCTTGCCGTCGGCGTCGCGGCCGTCGGCGTCGAGCACCGGACGACCGCCGAAACCGCGGATGGTCAGGGATTTCTGGGCCCACACCGCCACGTCGCCCTTGTAGGTGCCGGGGCGGATCAGCACGGTGTCGCCATCCTTGGCGAGGCGGGCGGCGTCGGCGATGCGGGTGACGGATTCGCCGGGCCCGACGAGGATGGTCGCCGCGGCTGCGGGCACGGCTGGCGCCGAAAGCAGGATGGCGAGGAGCGCGGTTCGGACGTTCATGGCGATGGCAACGGTCGGGAAAGACGATCAGCGCGCCGGCGGCTGGCGCAGGTTGAGGGCCAGCCAGGCGAGCAGCAGCAGGAAGACGGTGATCCGCGGCATGTCGAGCAGGCTGTCGACCATCCCCACCGTCGCCAGCCCCACCAGCGCCGCCAGCAGCGTGGGCGCGTGGGCCTGCAGGCGGGTGGGCGCGCGGGCCAGATGCAGTAGCCCGCCGGCCAGGATCAGCAGCATCGCCACGGTGCCGAGCACGCCCTGCTCCACGAAGGTGTGCACGAAGAGGTTCTTGCCGTGCCAGGGCAAGTGATCCCGGTCCGAGCTGAAGAACCAATGGGCGCCGCCCTGCTCGAAGCCGCCGTTGGCCACCAGCGGCCGCAGCTGGGCGTCGGTGAGTTCGATGTCGTCCAGGTCGATGGGCGTGGGCGAAGTGGTGCCCATGGTCAGCACGGTCGTCCGCGGCAGGCCGCCCACCGATGCGAGGCCGGGGTCGTTGAGCTGGCTGTCGACGGTGATCCAGCCCTTGCCGCCCGACAGGCGCACCAGCGCGGTGGCGCATGGGTTGGCGTAGAGCAGGTGCTTGCGGCACACCTGCACGATCATCTGGGTATCCACCTCGCTGCGGGCCTTGAAGCGCAGGTGCAGCGGCGTGACGGTATCCACCGGCAGACGCTGGGTGAGCAGCACCACCTCGTCGATGCTGCGCCCCTGGCGCGGCCCGGCCAGCCGCATCGCGCGGCCGTTGGCGTCGTTGATGAGCGCCAGCGAGCCCGGCGTGGCAGGATCGGCCACCTTCCAGAAATACGCCTCGGGATAGCGCCCCAGACCCAGCCCGACCAGCGCATCGAGCGGCCCCTCCACCAGCCCCAGGCTGCGGGTGGTGTGCTGGAAGCGGGTGCCGGCGTCGAAGCCGGTGTTGGAAAGCCGGGCGCCCATGTAATAGCCGCCGAGGGTGGTGACCACCATGCCGCCGGCCACCAGCACCACCAGCAGGCCCTGCAGATCCTGCAGGCGCGGCTGCCACAGGGGCGTCCGGCCGAGGGCCTGGCGGGCCAGCACGGCGATCACCAGCAGCGCGCCACCCAGGCTGCCCATGAAGCGCGTCGGCTCGCTCCAGAAGGCGCTGATCAGCACCGTCGCCAGCGCCAGCCCGACCAGCAGCGCCAGCATCACCGCGCCGCCCGCCCGCAGCCCGCGGCCGCGCAGCACGACGAGCAGCGCCGCCAGTGCCCACAGGCCGGCGTAGGCCAGATAGACACCCTTCGGCAGCGCCAACGCTGCCGCCGCACAGCCCGCCGCCAGCACCAGGCCGCCCACCAGCCCGAGCACGAAACCGCCGATCCGCATCCCCGAGAGCGCTACCCCCGCCGGCCAGGCCAGCAGGGCGAGGCCGGTGAAGGCCAGCAGCGCCCGGTAGCCACCTTCGGGGAAGGTCAGCATCCCGCCCGCCAGCACCACCGCCGCCAGCGCGGCCAGCACCGCCGGATGGCGCCGCGTCCGGTCCGCCGGCTGATGCGCCGCCGGCCGGCGCAGGCTGGCCACGCCGAGCACCGCCATCGACACGAACAGCGCGCCATAAACAATCCGCGAGAAGGTGGTGAACATCGCGTAGATGCCCACCCCGACCACCAGCAGCGCCAGCGCCCGGCCCACCACGCCGTGGGCACGCCGGAAGCTCAGCACCGCAAACGGGAAACTCAGCATCAGCCAGGCATCCAGCGCCGCGCCGCCCACGTGCATCTCCCAGAACAGGGCCGAGGTGCGATAGTCCGACGCGAAATTGGTGAGGCCCGGAAAGGCCACCCGCTCCCACAGGGCCGCGAAGGCGCAGGTGGCAAAGCCGAGGGTCAGGCCCAGGGTCAGGCGATCCAGCGCCGCGTCGCCATCGCGCCGCACCGCCAGCTGCAGGAAGGGAATCAGCGCAAACGCCAGCAGGAAGCCCTTGCCCACCCGCAGCGCATTGACCGTGGTGTTGTAGCCGATCAGCGATCCCGCATCCAGCGCCGGCAGCGGCAAGCCGCCGCGCAGGCCGGCAATGGCCACGCTCGCCGCCAGCAGGCCGAACGCGCCCAGGGCGCCGGCCCGCAGCTTGATGGGCGCCCGCCCGGCGAGGGTCGGCACGGGCGGGGCGAAGGCTTCCCGCAGCCCGAGGGCCGCCAGGGTGACGAGGGCCAGCGCGTCGCTCTCGGTGAAGTGGATGTGCCCGCCCCACGGCGCCAGATCCACCACCGGCCACAGGGCCGGCAGCAGCACCAGCCACAGGGCCGGACGGATCACCAGCGCCAGCCCGTAGGCGCCCAGCAGCGCACCGGCCACCGCCCGGTCGAGGGGATAGGGCGCGAACCACGCCGACAGGGCGACGACGGCGAGCACGAGCATCAGGCCGCCATACAGGCGGGCACCGGGGCCGGAGCGGGGCGCAACAGCAGGAGAAGGGGCGGTGGCGGTCAAGATCGGCAACGCGGGGGACGAAGTGAGCCAAGGATGCTACCCGATTCAAATGCCGGGCGGATGCTCCGGATTGCGTCCACCCTTGACCGGTGTCACGGCGCATCGCAGGATTGCGCATTCCGTCACACCTGCCCGCCGATGTCCGCCTCCCCCGCCCCCGCCGAACCCACGCCCGCCCTGCGCGCCCGGCCCCTCGTGGCCTGCCTGCTGGCGACGCGTCCGGCCTTTCTGGGGGTGACACTGTTCGCCTGCCTCATCGGGCTGGCGGCGGCCCACGGCAGCGGCGTCACCATCGACACCGGCAAGGCGCTGCTCACGGTGTGCTTCGCGCTGGTCGCCCACGCCGGCATCAACGTGCTCAACGATTTCTACGACGCGAGGAGCGGCGCAGACGCAGCCAACACCGAGCGGGTATTCCCCTTCACCGGCGGAAGCCGCTTCATCCAGAACGGCGTGCTCTCCGAAGCCGAAACCGGCCGCCTGGGCTGGGCGCTGATGGCGGCCGTGGTGCCCGCCGGACTGTGGCTGGCGTGGCATACCGGGCCGGGGCTGATCCTCATCGGTCTTGCCGGGCTCGCGCTCGGCTGGGCCTACACCGCGCCGCCGCTGGCGCTGGTGTCCCGCGGGCTGGGCGAGCTCGCCGTGGCGGCCGGCTGGCTGATCGTGGTGATCGGCACCGATTTCGTCCAGCGCGGCGGGTTTGCGCTGGCGCCGGTCAAGGCCGGGCTCTCCTACGCGCTGCTGGTGGCGGCGATCCTGTTCATCAACGAGTTCCCCGACCTGCGCGGCGACGCTGCCGCCGGCAAACGCACGCTCGTCGTGCGCCTCGGCCCCCACAGCGCCAAGTGGGCATTCCTGGGCACGCTGATCGTCGCCTACGGCTGGCTGGTGCTGATGGTCGGCCGCGACCAGCTGCCCCAGGGTGCGGCCGCTGCAGCGCTGACGCTGATCCTGTCCTTCCGCGCCGCCCGCCACCTGCTCGCCCACGCCGACGAGCCCGCCGAACTCGCCCCCGCCATCAAGCTGACCATCGCCGCCGCCAACCTGCACGGCCTCGTCCTCGCCGCGACGCTGGCCTTCGGACGCTGGCCGGGAGCCACTTCATGAGCTTTACCCTGCCCTTCGCCTCAACCGACATCCGCGGCGTCATCTTCGACATGGACGGCCTGCTCCTCGACAGCGAGCGGGTTGCCCTCGCCACCGTCGCCACGGCCGCCGCCGAGCTGGGCCTGGAATGGCGCTACGAGGTGGGCCTCGCGATGGTCGGCCTCAACGCCCACGACGGCCCGCTGGTGATCCGCCGCCACCTGGGCGACGACTACCCCACCGCCGCGCTGTACGAGGCCTTCGGGCGGATCTACGAGACCGCCATCCTTGAAGGCCGCATCCCGGTGAAGGGCGGCGCAGCCGAGCTCTTCGACCAGCTCGACCGCCTCGCCCTGGGCCGCGTGGTCGCCACCTCCACCCGCCGCTCCCGGGCCGAACCCAAGCTCGCCGCCGTCGGCCTGCTGCCGCGGGTGCACGGCATGGTGTGCGGCGACGAGGTCGAGCGTGGCAAGCCGGCGCCGGACATCTTCCTGGCCGCCGCCGCACGCCTGGGCGTGCCGGTCGAGCACTGCCTGGTGCTGGAAGACTCCAACGCCGGCGTGCGCGGCGCGCTGGCCGCCGGCGCCCGGGTGGTGATGGTGCCCGATCTACTCCAGCCCGCCGACGACGTGCGCGCCGCCGGCGTACCGCTGGCCGCCAGCCTCCACGACCTCGCCCGCTTCTTTGCCCGATGACCACCGCGATGCGCTACCTCGCAGCCCTCCTCGCCGCCCTGGCCCTGCCCGCCGGCGCCGCCGATCCGCAGCCGGCCGCGGCGGGGTCCACCGCCTTCTGCCTGTTCGCCCTCCCCCCCGACAACGCCACCCAGCGGCTCATCAATCTGGGTATCGTTCAATATGTCGACCTGCGGGCCGACGAAGTCCGGATCCACTTCGGCGGCGGCAACCTGGGCAGCGGCCACGAGGCCCGCATCCCGGTAAGGAGCCGCGACGAAGCCGACGCCGTCCTCGCCCGCCTTCGCGCCACCGCCACCCGCTGCGCCCAATCCACCACCGGAGCCACTCCATGAAACTCGTCGGAATGCTTGATTCGCCCTTCGTCCGCCGCACCTTCATCAGCGCCCGGATGCTCGGCGTGCCCTTCGAACACCAGTCCCTGTCGGTGTTTCGCAACTTCGCCGAATTCCACGCCATCAACCCGCTGGTCAAGGCGCCCACGCTGGTGCTGGACGACGGCGGCGTGATGGTGGACAGCAGCCTCATCATCGACTGGTTCGAGCGCACCGCCGCGCCAGGCAAGAGCCTGCTTCCCGCCGACCCGGCCCACCTGCAGCGCTGCCTGCAGCTCACCGGCTGGGGCCTCGCGGCCGCCGAGAAAAGCGTCCAGCGCTACTACGAGACCAAGGTCCGCCCCGAATCCAGCCGCTCGCCCGACTGGATCGATCGCGTCACCGGCCAGATCCGCGACACCTACGCCCTCATCGACCGCCACGTGGGCCAGGACGACTGGCTGTGCGGCGATCGCCCCACCCAGGCCGACATCACCGTGGCCGTGGCGTGGCGCTTCACCCACCACACCGCGCCGGGCCTGGTGGACGACAGCGACTACCCCCACCTCGCCGGCCTCGCCGCCCAGGCCGAAGGCCTGCCGGCCTTCCGCGCCGCTGATTTCACCTGAACGAAAGCCCCCATGATCGGACGCATCACCGGCCTCCTGGCCGAGAAGAACCCGCCGCAGATCCTCATCGACGTAAACGGCGTCGGCTACGAGCTCGAAGTGCCCATGAGCACCTTCTACAGCCTGCCCGCCACCGGCCAGACGGTCAGCCTCGCCACCCACATGGCGGTGCGCGAGGACGGCCACTTCCTGTACGGCTTCGCCAGTGAGGACGAGCGCGCCACCTTCCGCCAGCTCCTCAAGGTCGCCGGCATCGGCGCCCGCACCGCGCTGGCGGTGCTCTCCGGGCTGTCGGTCACCGATCTGGCCCAGGCCATCGCCCTGCAGGAATCCGGCCGGCTCATCAAGATCCCCGGCATCGGCAAGAAGACCGCCGAGCGCCTGCTGCTCGAGCTGCGCGACAAGCTGCCCAAGGCCCTCCCCGGCCTCGCCGCCCAGGCCGCCGCACAGCCCGGCGACGACCGGGGCGACATCATCAACGCCCTGCTGGCCCTCGGCTACAACGAGAAGGAAGCCCTCGGCGCGGTCAAGCAGCTGCCCGACGGCGTGGGCGTCTCCGACGGCATCCGCCAGGCCCTCAAAGGCCTGTCGAAGGCATGAGCGCCAAACTCAAGCAGGGTTTCATGCGCAACGTGAAGCTCGGCGCCGGCACCCTGCGCCTGCTGATGAACCTGTGGCCGCCCTTCATCGGCGCCGGCATCCATGTGGAGCGCCTGTCGCCCGACTACACCGAAGCCGTGGTGCGGATGCGCCTCGGCCTGCTCAACCGCAACTACATGGGCACCCACTTCGGCGGCTCGCTGTACGCCATGACCGACCCGTTCTTCGCGCTGCTGGTCATGCACCAGCTCGGCCGCGACTACGTGGTGTGGGACAAGGCCTCCAGCATCGACTACAAGCTCCCCGGCCGCGGCACCGTCCGCGCCCGCTTCCGCGTCACGCCAGAGCAAGTCGAAGCCATCCGCCACGCCACCGCCGGCGGCGACAAGTTCGAGCCGGTGTTCACGGTGGACGTGGTCAATCGCAAGGGCGAAGTGGTGGCGACGGTGGAGAAGACGGTTTATGTGAGGCGGAAACCGAAGGCTTAGGACCTACGTCAAGCCTGACCCGCGTTTTCGGTCAGGCGTGGGAAACTGGCATCCGCAGCGGCGAGCAATCGATCGAAATCGGCGAGGGCGGCGAGAATGTGAGTAAGCGCCTCACCCACCGGCTCGAGGGCGTCGCCGAGAGTGTCCGGATAAGCGTCGGCGAGCGTGGCGGCCTCAAGACGGACGGGATGGAAGAGGAACTCGCCCTCGACCCGGAAACCATTGGCCCGAAGCCCGGGAAAGTCATCGATGTGGACGCCGAGGAAGTTCGCCCATTTCTTTCCCGGCTGCGCCCGTTTCTGGTTTTCGAGCTTGGTGATCCACGGGGCATTCACGTTGAAGCGGAAGCCAAACTGTTGCGAAACGGCGCCGATGAGCGGGGAAAGGTAGTGGATATAGCCTTCGACCGGCATGAACGCCAACTCAAGGTAAACATGATAGGTGCCATCCTCGGCGACAGGCCAGTTGACGCGCCTGAAGCTCGTTTCGTCGCTCAGAAAATCGAACACGCCATCCCAGCCCTGTTGCGCCTTCACCCACGCTTCGATCTTCTTATCGATCGCACCAAAGATGCGTTTCTCCGCCTCATCCACGATCGGCGGCGCCTGCTCCAGTACGGCCATGTTTCGGATGACAAGTTTATGAACCTCATGATTTTCGTTCACTGCTTCTTCCTTCGTTGGCGGGCATGGCCGCGGATGTGTTCGGCGAAGTGACTCAACAGCAACCCGGCGGGTTGACGGGCCAGTCCGGGTTCGCGATTGATGTGGGTATCGAGGACGTCCGCCACCTCGGACCATGACAAGTACGAAACGCTACCTTTGAGTTTCTCGTCCTTGACCGGGCGCCCCTGCGGCGTCAGGAAAATCAGGGCGCGCTTGCCCCCTGGCAACGCCGCGAGGTGGTCCAAGTAGCGTTTGATCTGGTCGCCGCTCTCCGGGGCATCGATCTTGACCTCGATGAGAATTGTGAAGTCGTGGCCGTTGATGGCGATGTCAGCACGGCTGCTGCCGTCATCGGTGAGTCGCTGCTCTACGCGCGTGTGGTACGGCTTGTGGAGGACCAAGCTCACTAGTTCATCCTGTTTGAGGCCATCAAGTAGCGCGGCCAGGATACTCGAACCCTGACCGTGATCGCCGAAACAGTCCAGAAGCCACCTCAACACGAAGCTGTTTCGCATCTCGTCGCGCCCGATCCCGGCGTGACGCCATGGATTAGCCGTGATGCCGCTCCGCAGATACTGGCGATAGGCGGCCGGAAAAGTCTGGACATAATCCTGAAACTGAAGGATGTCGATGGCCGACGGCAGGGGCACTTGCCTGGGCGGAATACGTTGCCAAGCCTCGAAAAATGCAGCCATCTCCGAAGCAGGATCGGGGACTTTAGAATGCAGCCCATGCCATGCATCGAAGAAGTCACGGAAGAGGCTAGAAGGTGTCATGGCTGCACGATGAAATAGGCGGATCGCATCAGATCGTAACACCGGAAAACTTCTTTTTCATAACTCGTACTTATTCCGAACGTGATCGATGCCCGACTTGGGCAAGGCCGAGCGCACTGAGGACTGAATCATGGACTGCGCGGTTTCTCGCCACCCGCAGAGCGACACACATATCAGCGATAATCCCCCCATCCCCAACCCGAGACTCCCCCATGGCTCCGCGACGTACTGCCCAGGTGGCCATCACCGCCTTTCTGCTGCTCGGCTGCGCCTTCGTGCTCAGCCCCTTCTTCGCGGCGATCCTGTTTGCCGGGACGGTGTGCATCACCACCTGGCCGCTGTATCGCTCGCTGTACCGGCGGATGGGCCGGCGTGACGGGCTGGCAGCCATTTCAATGACCTTCCTGCTCACCGCGGTGCTGCTGGTGCCGATGATCGGGCTGGCGGCGTCCCTCACCGACGCGGCGATGGAAGCCGTGGATTGGGCGCGGACGGCCATCGAACAATCCGACGGCCGTCCGCCGGAGTGGGTGAAGGACATCCCGGTGGTGGGCCGCGACCTCGACGCCTACGTGCGCAAGCTCACCCACAGCCAGCAGGAGATGCGCAAGCTGGCGCTGCAGGCGGTCGAGCCGGCCCGCAAGTTCGCCCTCGGGCTGGGCGGCGTGCTGGGCCAGGGGCTGCTGCAGATCACCCTGGTGCTGTTCATCGGCTTCTTCTTCTACCGGGATGGCGCGACCATCTACGACCAGCTCGAAACCGGCGCCCAGCGCCTGGGGGGCGAGTTGGGCAACCGGCTGCTCGATCTGGCCGCCAACACCGTCAAGGCGGTAATGATCGGCATTGTCGGCACCGCCGCGGCCCAGGCCCTGGTGGCGCTGGTCGGCTTCGTGATCGCTGGCGTGCCGGGCGCGCTGCTGCTGGCGGCGGGCACTTTTTTCCTGTCGCTGGTGCCGGTGGGGCCGCCGCTGATCTGGGGCGGCGCGGCGTTCTGGCTGTATCAGCAGGGCGAGAGCGGCTGGGCGATCTTCATGGTGCTATGGGGTGCGCTGGCGGTGAGCTCGGTGGATAACTTCCTCAAGCCCTTCCTGATCAGCCGCACGGCCAGCCTGCCGATCCTGCTGATCGCCCTGGGCGCCTTTGGCGGCGTGCTGGCCTTCGGCTTCATCGGGCTGTTCCTCGGCCCGACCTTCCTGGCCCTGGGCCAGGCCCTGTTCCGGGAATGGACCGCCCACGACGCCGCCCTTTCCCCCGTCACGACGGACGAATCCCAATGATCGAAACCGATGCCATCAAGGCCGGCCAGCCCGACGCCACCGCCCGGCTGATCGGCGCGGCCAAGGCCAGCAACCAGGAAGAGGCGCTGGAGCGCGCCCTGCGGCCCAAGCGGCTGGCCGATTACGTGGGCCAGCAGAAGATCCGCAACCAGCTGGAGATCTTCATCCAGGCCGCCAGGAAGCGCGGCGAGGCCCTCGACCATGTGCTGCTGTTCGGCCCGCCGGGCCTGGGCAAGACGACCCTCGCCCACATCGTGGCGGCCGAGATGGGTGTGAACCTGCGCCAGACCTCCGGCCCGGTGCTGGAGCGCGCCGGCGATCTGGCGGCGCTGCTCACCAACCTCGAACCCCACGACGTGCTGTTCATCGACGAGATCCACCGCCTCAGCCCGGTGGTGGAGGAAATCCTCTACCCGGCGCTGGAGGATTTCCAGATCGACATCATGATCGGCGAAGGTCCGGCGGCGCGCTCTGTGAAGCTCGACCTGCCGCCTTTCACGCTGGTGGGCGCCACCACCCGCGCCGGGATGCTCACCAACCCGCTGCGCGACCGCTTCGGGATCGTGTCGCGCCTGGAGTTCTACACCGCGCAGGAGCTCGCCTACATCGTCAGCCGCTCGTCACGCCTGCTGGACGTGGAGATCGACGACACCGGCGCCTTCGAGATCGCCCGTCGCGCCCGGGGCACGCCGCGCATCGCCAACCGCCTGCTGCGGCGGGTGCGCGACTACGCCGAGGTGCGCGCCGACGGCCGCATCACCGCCGAAGTGGCGGATGCGGCGCTGACGATGCTCGACGTGGATCACCTGGGCCTGGATCTGATGGACCGCAAGCTGCTCGGTGCGATGCTCGAAAAGTTTGGTGGCGGCCCGGTGGGGCTCGACAACCTGGCGGCGGCGATCGGCGAATCATCCGACACCATCGAGGACGTGCTGGAGCCCTACCTCATCCAGCAGGGCTACCTGCAGCGCACGCCGCGGGGGCGCATGGCCACCGCGTCGATCTGGCAACACTTCGGGCTGCGGCCGCCGGGCGGCAGCCCGGGCCTGTGGGAAGAAAGCTGACCCGCAACACCGACGGCGCTGCGGGCCATGCGCCGATCAGGCCGACTGACGGGCCGCCTTGGCGCTCGCCATCACGGCCTCGATGCGGCTCGCGGTGGTGAGGAAATCGCTCTGATTTTCCTCGTCGAAGGGCTTGAGGCACAGCGACACGGCCTTGGCGGTGATCGTCAGGCCACCCTTCGGGTCGCGGTCGATGAAGCCGTTCTGGATCAGGTAGCTCACCTTGCGGCGGACGGTTTCCCGCGGGATGCCGGTGGACGAGCTGATCGAGAAGGCATTGCACGGGCGCAGCGACAGTCGACTGAAGGTTTCTTCGTCGGTGCAGCAGCTCGGCATGCTGGAACCGTCGCCGAGCGCCAGGCTGCCCATGTTGTAGAGGCCGACTTCACCGAGGACGATGGGCAGCAGCAGGTCGCCATCGAAGGCGCCGTAAAGCCGTACCAGATACCGAAGGTTGTAACGGGCAAGATGCAAGGCGGCCAGGCGCCGTTCGCGAGGAACTTCGGGCCCCGTCGTCCCGGTCGCGTCGCCGGGTGGAACTGACCCTTTTGAGTCAGGGGGCAGCAGGGTGTTCATGTAGTTCTCCATGATGCTTCTGGCTGAATGGTGTGTAACATCATTTAACCATTCAATGCCCGGAGAATACATACCCTTGTCTTGCGAAACCCCGAAAAACTGCGTTCGCTATGGACTAATTCACACCTGACAGGCCAGCCCCTTGAGGTATTCGCCCTCCGGAACGGCCAGCCCGATGGGATGATCGGGGGATGCGGACAGGCGATGCAAAATGCGTGCCTCTACGCCCACGTCTGCAGCGGCGCCCGCGATGATCTTCTGGAACAGCTCGAGCCCGATGCCACCTGAGCACGAATACGTCATCAGAATGCCGCCCGGGTTGAGCAGGCGGAAGCCCAGCAGGTTGATGTCCTTGTAGGCGCGGGCGGCCCGGTCGGCGTGGGCGGCGGAGGGCGCGAACTTGGGCGGATCGAGGACGATCAGGTCGAACTTGCGGCCTTCGGTCTTGAGGGTGCGCAGGGCCTGGAAGACGTCGTCCTCCCGCCATTCGGCGCGGGCGGCGTCGAGCTGCGGGTTGAGCGCCACGTTGCGCGCCGCGGTGGCCAGCGCCGGGCCCGACGAGTCGATGGAGATCACGCTCTTCGCGCCCCCCGCCAGCGCCTGCAGCGAGAAGCCGCCGGTATAGCAGAAACAGTTGAGCACGTCGCGCCCGGCGGCCAGCTGGCCGGTGAGCAGGCGGTTGTCGCGCTGGTCGAGGTAGAAGCCGGTTTTATGGCCGCCGGCCACGTCCACTTCCATCCGCACGCCGTTTTCGACGATGGTGAGCTGCTCGGGCATCTCGCCGAACACCAGCCCGCTCACCGGGCCGAGGCCTTCGAGCTTGCGCACGTCCGAATCCGAACGCTCGTACACCGCGCTGCAGCCGGTGGCCTGGACGAGCCCGGCGACAATGGCCTCACGCCACTTGTCGGCCCCCGCGCTGGTGAGCTGCACCACCACCACCGGGCCGTAGCGGTCGGCGATCACGCCGGGCAGGCCGTCGGATTCGCCGTGGATCAGGCGCACGCCATCCTGCTTCGCCAGCCACGGATGGGACGCCCGCCGCGCCACCGACGCGGCCACCGCACGCTTGATGAAGGCGTGGTCGATGGACTGCTCGCAGTCGAAGGTCCACACCCGGGCACGGATCTGCGATTCGGGCGACCACGCCGCCCGCGCCAGCGGCTTGCCGCCCGCATCCTTGACGAGCACCGTGTCGCCCGCCCGCGCCCGCCCCTCCAGCCGATCCACCGAACCGGCAAAGATCCAGGGGTGACGACGCATCACGGAGCGTTCCTTACCGGGTTTGAGAATGAGATCGGCCATGGGGGGATGTGGGATTGTGGGAATTGGGAAATGGGGGAGTGGGAAATTGGGCAACTGCTACACCGTGCGCCTCTCCCGAAACCTGAGGGGCGAAGGGCGCGTAGCGAGCGGCCCGAGGTCGCGATGAGAAGCACAGCCGTACATTGGTACGGCGAGCATCGCAGTTGCGAGATCGGGCCGCGCAGTAGCGCTATTCGTCCCTCAGCCGAGTTGGCGGACTAGGGAGGCGGAAACCATCTCGCCGATGCGGGTGACGTAGAGCGTGCCCATCGCCGGATAGAAGCGCTCCGGGTCTTCGCTGCCCAGAGCCAGCAGGCCAAAGGTCTTCTCATCGCGACGCAGGGGCACCAGGGCCACGGATTTCACCTGCCGGCCGGCGGCGCCGAACCAGTTGGTGACTTCGCGGATCGTCGGGGTGCCGCAGTAGGGGCCGGTGAGATCGCCGGTGAAGAAGCGCACGTCCTCGCCCACCGGCAGGAACTCGGGGCCGCTGCGAGACAGCACGCTGTTCCACACCCGGAAGGCCACGTGGGGCACGGTGAAGTCTTCCTGCAGGTGGGTGTAGATCGCCTGGCGGATCGACTCGAAATCCTCGGCCTCGAGGAGCGACACGGTGAGGCGATGCACCTTTTCGCCGATGGCGTCGTTCTCTTCGCCGAATTCGAGGAGTTCGGCGAACTTGTTCTCGAGCTGGGCGATGCGTTCGCGCAGGGCCAGCACCTGGCGCTCGACCAGCGAGATGGCCTGGCCGTTGTGGGGGTGGGTCACCGTCAGGTCGGTCAGCAGGCTCGAGTTGTCGTCGAAGAAATCGGGATTGGCCTGCAGGAACTGGATGACGTCGGAAGCATTCATGGCGGGGTGCCGGGTGGGGTGAAGATCAGGGGAGCGTGAGCTCGCCGGAGAAGACGGTGACGGCCGGGCCGGTCATCAGGACCGGGGTGCCGACGCCGTTCCAGGCGATGGTGAGTTCGCCGCCGCGGGTTTCGACGGCCACCGGCGAGGCCACGAGGCCGCGCAGGATGCCCGCCACCACCGCCGCGCAGGCGCCAGTGCCGCAGGCGAGGGTCTCGCCGGCGCCGCGCTCGAAGACGCGCAGGCGCACCCGGTGCTCGTCCACCACCTGCAGGAAGCCGGCATTGACCCGCGCTGGAAAGCGCGGGTGGTGCTCGATGAGCGGGCCCTGCTCGGCCACGGGCGCGGTATCCACGTCGGCCACCACCTGCACGGCGTGGGGGTTGCCCATGCTGACGGCGGTGATCGCCACGCTGGTGCCGGCCACGTCGAGGGGCTGCACGTAGGCGTCGGAATCGCTGACGAAGGGGACATCCGCGGGGTTCAGCACCGGCACGCCCATATCGACGGTCACGTTGCCGTCGGCCTCGAGGCGCGGCGCGATGATGCCCTTCTTGGTCTCGACGCGGATCTCGCGCTTGTCGGTGAGGCCCTGGTCGAACACGAAGCGGGCAAAACAACGGGCGCCGTTGCCGCACTGCTCGACCTCGCCACCGTCGGCGTTGAAGATGCGGTAGCGGAAGTCGACGCCGGGCGTCTGGGCCGGTTCGACCACCAGCAGCTGGTCGCAGCCTACGCCGAAATGACGGTCGGCCAGGTGGCGCACCTGGTCTTCGGTGAGCTGGATGGGCTGGCGCACGGCATCGATCATCACGAAATCGTTGCCGAGGCCCTGCATCTTGGTAAAGGCGAGCTTTCTGCTCATGGGATAAAATCCAGGTAATCCCGCCAGACGCAGCGGTCCATCACCACCGTCATGCCGGCAGCTTGCGCCCGCGTGGCGGCTTCTTCGTTGATCACCCCGTCCTGCAGCCACAGGCGCCTGACGCCGAGGGCGATGCATTCGTCCACGATCGGGCCGACTTCGTCGGATGCGCGAAAGACATCCACGAGATCGGGCACGAAGGGCATGTCGGACAGGCGCGCATAGGCTTTTTCGCCGAGCACCTCCGAAACTGCCGGACGAACCGGTACGATGCGATAGCCGAAGCCCTGCATCGCGCGGGACACCCGGTAACTCGGGCGCTCGACGCGCGGCGACAGGCCGACGACGGCAATGGTCTTGACCTCCTGCAGGAGGCGACGGATCTGGTCGGGCGGGGGATTGGCAAACATGGGCGGATTCTACCGGATTGGCGGGGCGCCGAAACCTTGCGGGCAACCGCAGGCAGCATGACAGGCAAACATTGGAGAGCAGGATGGATCGCAGTACGCGGCCGGGTGTCGTGAGAAGAGTTTGGTCGGGTATCTGGCGTGGGGTGGACCGGCTGCGCCGGGCGAGCATCAACCTGCTGTTCCTTGGCGTCATCGCGGTAATCGTCGCCAGCTGGTGGTCGAGCCAGATCGAGCCGCTGCCCACCGACGCCGCGCTGGTCATCGCGCCCAATGGCACCCTGGTCGAGCAGCGCAGCGTGCGCAGCCCGATCAGCGTGCTGCAGGGCGGCGACGGCATCCGTCAGGTGTTGCTGCGCGACGTGGTGGACGCCATCCGCAACGCCGCCACCGACCCGCGCATCAAGGTGCTGATCCTCGAGCCGGACGGCCTTTCCGGTGCCGGGCTGTCCAAGCTGGAGGAGATCGGCGCGGCGGTGGCCGATTTCCGCAAGGCCGGCAAGAAGGTGTACGCCTGGGGCAAGAACTACAACCAGACCCAATACCATCTGGCGGCCCAGGCCGACGAGGTCTACGTCAATCCCGATGGCTACGTGCTGCTCACCGGTTTCGGGCGCTACCCGACCTACTTCAAGGGCCTGTTCGACCAGATCGGCGTGAAGATGCAGGTCTTCCGGGTGGGCACCTACAAGTCCTTCGTCGAGCCCTACACCCGCAGCGACATGTCGCCGGAAGACCGCGACGCGACCCGCGAATACCTCGACGCCGCGTGGCAGGCCTATCAGGCCGACATCACCGCGGCCCGCCCCAAGGCCGGCGCCCGGATCGCCCGTTACGTGGGCGAGGCGCCCGAGCTGCTGGCCGCCGCCGATGGCGATGCGGCAAAGATGGCCCTCGACGCCGGCTTCGTGGATGGGCTCAAGAGCGCCGACGAATGGCGTGACTTCGTGCGCGGGCTGGTGGGCCCGGCCGCCGACGGCAAGGGTTTCAAGCATGTGGATCTGGCCACCTACATCGGCCGCGTCCGCGAGGAGGCGCCCCATCCGGCCGCACGGGTTGGCGTGGTGGTGGCCCAGGGGTCGATCGTCGACGGCGAGCAGCCCCCCGGCGTGGTGGGCGGCGACTCGGTCGCCGGCCTGATCCGCCAGGCCCGCGAGGACGACGCCATCAAGGCCCTGGTGCTGCGCATCGACAGCCCTGGCGGCAGCGCCACCGCCTCCGAGGTGATCCGCCGCGAGCTGGCGCTGACCCGCAAGGCCGGCAAGCCCGTGGTGGTGTCGATGGGATCGGTGGCGGCCTCCGGCGGCTACTGGATCGCCATGGCCGCCGACGAGGTGTGGGCCAGCCCCACCACCATCACCGGCTCGATCGGCATCTTCGCGATGCTGCCGGATCTGTCCGGCCCGATGGCCAAGCTGGGGCTCACCGTCGACGGCATCGGCACCACGCCGCTGGCCGCCGGCCTCGACCCGCGCCGGCCCCTCGACCCGCAGATCGGCAAGCTCCTCCAGTCGAGCATCGAGCACGGCTACAAGCGTTTCCTCACCGTGGTGGGCGAGGCCCGCAAGATGAGCCCGGAAGCCGTCGACCAAGTGGCCCAGGGCCGCGTGTGGATGGGCATCCAGGCGCAGGAGAAGGGCCTGGTGGACAAGCTCGGCGGGCTCGACGCCGCCCTCAAGGCCGCCGCCGCCCGCGCCGGGCTCACCGACTACGACGTGAGCTATGTCGAGAAGCCCCTGTCGCCCCGCGACCAGCTCCTCGCCAAGCTCCTCGACAACGGTGAGGGATCCGACGGCGGGGAGCCCGGCAGCCGCTCGCTGGTGGATCAGACTGTCGCGCGGCTGCGCGCCGAACTCCAGGGCCTGGCCCTGTGGAACGACCCGGGCCACGCCTATCTGCACTGCCTGTGCGAGGCGCCGTAAGCCGGGCCTCCGGGCGCCTTCACTGCCTGTAAGCGGAATGTTGCCGGATTGTCCCTGACCGGCAACATCCGCGTCACGCCCCGGCAATCCGCCCTGACGATACTTCCCGGCACCACATCACGTGCCGGGAAAGTCATGTCCGCTCCTTCGTTCCAGCTCGGCGCCTGCGCCGCAGCCGTCCTCCTTCTTGCCGGCTGTGGCAGCAGCGGCAGCAACGCCCCCACCGTGCCGACCGGCTCGACCGCCACGCTGGCCCTGCTGGAGACCACCGACCTCCACACCAACGTGATGAGCTATGACTACTTCAAGCTCACCGAGGACGCGTCGCTGGGCTTCGAGCGCACCGCGACCCTCATCGCCGCCGCCCGCCAGGAGTTTCCCAACACACTGCTGATCGACAACGGCGACACCATCCAGGGCACCGCCCTGTCGGACTACCAGGCCACCGTCAAACCCCTCGCCTGCAGCGAGACGCTGGCCATGTACAAGGTGATGAACGCCACCGGCTACGACGGCGGCGGCATCGGCAACCACGAGTTCAACTACGGCCTGCCCTTCCTGAGCCAGGTGACCGGCAACCGCTTCAGCATCACCGGCATGGCCGAGCCGGCCGACCAGCCCGTCTGCAAGGGCCCGAACTTCCCGCTGGTGCTGGCCAACGTCCACAGCGTCAAGACCGGCCAGCCCCTGTTCCAGCCCTACGCGATCATCGACAAGACCGTCACCGCCACCGGGCCCGACGGCAGCGCCGTGACCGGCGTCGTCAAGGTCGGCATCATCGGCTTCACGCCGCCGGCCATCATGAGCTGGGACAAGCGCTGGCTGGACGGCAAGGTCTACACCACCGGCGTCAAGGAAGCCGCCGAGAAGTACATCCCCGAGATGCGCGCCAAAGGCGCCGATCTGGTGGTGGTGATCTCCCACGGCGGCCTCGACAACAGCGCCTATTCGCCGACCATGGAAAACGGCAGCTACCACCTGTCCCGCGTGGCGGGCGTGGATGCCATGCTGATCGGCCATTCCCACCAGATCTTCCCCAACGCCACCAGCACCGTGGCGCAGTTCAACCTGCCCGGGGTGGACAAGGTCGCCGGCACCGTGAATGGCGTGCCCACCGTGATGGCCAACTACTGGGGCAAGCACCTGGGCGTGATCAAGCTCGGCCTCGCCTACGACGGCAGCAAATGGACCGTCGACAAGACCAAGACGGTCGTCCAGGCGCGCTCGGCCCAGAACGCCGACAAGAGCTACGTGGCCGTCACGCCCTCCGTCGCCGCCGCCATCGCCGCCGAACACCAGGCCACCATCGACTACGTGAAGACGCCGATCGGCAGCACCGACTTCGAGATGTCGTCCTACTTCGCCGACGTGGGCGATCCGGGCGCGATCGAGCTGGTGAACCAGGCCCAGGCCGACTACGTGGCCCGCTACGTGGCGGCCAACCTGCCCCAGTACGCCAGCCTGCCCGTCCTGTCGGTGAGCGCCCCCTTCAAGAGCGGCTTCGCCGGCGGCTCGGACTACACCGACGTGGCCCAGGGCAACGTGGCCATCAACAACGCCGCCGACCTCTACCTCTACCCGAACACCATCTACGCGGTGAAGGTGACCGGCGCCGACCTCCGGAACTGGCTCGAAACCGCGGCCAAGCGCTTCAACCGGATCGACCCGACGAAGACCGCCCCGCAGGAGCTGGTCAGCAGCTTCCCGGGCTACAACTTCGACATGTTCACCAGCCCCGACATCAGCTACGAGATCGACGTCACCCAGGCCGTCGGCAGCCGCATCGTCAACCTGAAGTACAAGGGCGCAGCCATCGACCCGGCGAAGGAGTTCATCGTCGCCACCAACAACTACCGGGCGAGCGGCGGCGGCGGTTTCCCCGGCCTGGACGGCAGCAAGACCATCTACGCGTCGCCGGACGCCAACCGGGACGTGCTGATCGCCTACATCAAGACCATCAAGACCGTCACCCGCGCCGCCAACGGTTCGGACCGCAGCTGGCGCTTCGTCAAGGTCGCCACGGCCGGCCCGGTGGTCTTCCATTCCGCCCAGGGCAAGCTCGCCCTGGCCACGGCGGCGGGGCTGACCAACGTCACCCTCGCCCAGGCCGACGACGGCAGCGGCAAGAACCTGGCGCTCTATGCGATCGATCTTTCGAAGTAGGCGGGGCCGGATCGGCGGCGTCCTCGCCGCCGGCCTGACCCTGGCCGCCGCCCTGGCCTGGAGCGCCGCCGCCCCGCGCGACAGCCTGCCGGACGACCCGCGTCAGCTGCAGGTACTGGCCGGCCCGGGCAGGCAACCCGCAGCGCTCGATCGGCTGCGGACGCTGGCCGAAGGCAACACGCCCCTCGCCCGCCGCGCCCTGGGCGAAGCCCTGCTGGGCAACCGGGAATCCGCCGCAGAAGCCCAGGTCTGGCTCGGCCTCGCCGCCCAGGCCGGCGACGCCCACGCCGCATTCCTGCTCGGCAAGACCTTGATGGACGGCGCCCCCGGCATCCCCCGCGACCCCGCCCGCGGGGCGATCTGGCTGGCCTCTGCCGCCGAGGCCGGCCACGCGGGCGCAGCCTTTCATCTGGGGATCGCCCACCGCAACGGCTACGGCGTGGGGCGGGATGCGATCAAGGCGGCGCGGTGGTTCCGGGTGGCGGCGGAGCAGGGCATCCCCGCCGCCCAGTTCATGCTCGCCAATGCCTACCGCAACGGCGACGGCGTGCCCCGCGACGAACGCGAAGCCCTGCGCCTCTACACCGAAGCGGCCGAACAGGATCATCCGGAAGCCGTCCAGACCCTGGCGATGGCCTACCGGGACGGCGAACTGGGCCTGGCGCAGGACGAGATGCAGGCCCGTCATTTCATGCTGGAGACGGCCCACGCCCTCAAGCATCCGGCGCTGCGCCCCTGATCGCTGCACAAAAAAAATGCGCAGGGCAATCACCCTGCGCATTCGTCAGCAACGGGCGGCGCTTACCAGCGCTTGATCACCCACTTGGGCACGCGCACGCCGGCATCCTGGGCGTCGCGGCGGGTGAAGTCGCCGTTGCCCACGTCGTCGTAGAGGTAATACGGCACGCCGTGGGGCGGGGTGACCTTGACCATGTAGAGCTGGCCATTGACGCGGAACTCCTCGACCGTGTCCTCACCCTTCTTGACGATGGTGACCTGGGGTTCCTGCTCGGCGTCGAGCTCCATGCCCGGAGGCGGGGGCGGCGGTTCGGGCAGGGGTTCGAGTTTCGGGGGTTGCTGCTGGGCCCAGGCCGACGCCGTGACGGCGAACAGCAGGGCGGCGAATTCTTTTACGCGAGGCATGGCGGTCTCCTGACTATGCCGCGATTGTAACCCGCCGGCCTCGGCAGCCGGCAGGCGATGGGCTTACAGGTTGAGCATCAGCTCGTGCTCTTCGGGCAGCGGCAGGAAGCCGCGGCTCTGGTAGTGGTTGAAGATCGCATCGACGACCTTCTCGGGCTCGTCGATCACCTGCACGAGGTTCAGATCGTCGGGGTTGATCATCTTCTCGTCCACCAGCCGGTCCTTGAACCAGTCGAGCAGGCCGCCCCAGAAGGCCGATTCGACCAGGATCACCGGGATCTTGCGGCTCTTGCCGGTCTGGATCAGGGTCATCGCCTCCAGCAGCTCGTCCAGCGTGCCGAAGCCGCCGGGCATCACCACGTAGGCCACCGCAAACTTCACGAACATGAACTTGCGCGCAAAGAAGTGCTGGAAGGTCTGGGAGATGTCCTGGTAGGGGTTGGCCTGCTGCTCCATGGGCAGCTGGATGTTGAGGCCGACGCTGGGCGACTTGCCGAAGTAGGCGCCCTTGTTGGCGGCTTCCATGATGCCGGGGCCGCCGCCGGAGATCACCGAGAAGCCGGCGTCCGACAACAGCCGGGCGATGCGTTCGGTCTTCTCGTAGTAGGGGTGATCGGGTTTGGTGCGGGCGCTGCCGAAGATCGACACCGCCGGGCGGATCGGCTTGAGGCGCTCAGTGGCCTCGACGAACTCTGCCATAATCCCGAAAATCCGCCACGACTCCCGGGCGGTGAAGTTCTGCGCCGCAGTGGTGGGGATTTCCTTCGGGAGTTTTTCTTTTGCAGTCATTGTCTTGTTAGGAGTGAAGGGTGAGGGGCGCGATGCCTCGTCAGCCCACGTGCCCATGCCTACCCTGTTGCTCGTAGACGGTTCCAGCTATCTGTACCGCGCTTTCCATGCCCTGCCCGACCTGCGCAATTCGGCAGGCGAACCGACCGGTGCCGTGCGCGGCGTGCTGTCCATGCTACGTCGGCTCGAATCCGACTACAAGGCAGAGTATCGGGCCTGCATCTTCGACGCCAAAGGCAAGACCTTCCGCGACGACTGGTTTCCCGACTACAAATCCCACCGCCCGCCGATGCCCGACGACCTGCGGGCGCAGATCGAGCCGCTCCACGAAGCCGTGAAGGCCGAGGGCTGGCCGCTGCTCGTCGAGGAAGGCGTGGAAGCCGACGACGTGATCGGCACCCTCACCCGCCGCGCCGTCGAGGCCGGCTGGGAGGTCGTCATCTCCACCGGCGACAAGGATCTCACCCAGCTCGTCCAGCCCGGCGTGCGCTGGGTGAACACGATGAGCGAGGAAGTGCTCGACTCCGACGGCGTGACCGCGAAGTTCGGCGTGCCGCCCGAGCGCATCATCGACTACCTGGCGCTGGTCGGCGACACCGTCGATAACGTACCCGGCGTCGAGAAGTGCGGCCCCAAGACCGCCGTGAAATGGCTCACCGAATACGGCACCCTCGACAACCTGATCGCCAACGCCGACAAGGTGGGCGGCAAGGTCGGCGAAAACCTGCGCAAGCACCTGGATTTCCTGCCCCTGGGTCGCAAGCTCGTCACCGTCGTCACCGATCTGCCGCTGCCCGTCGGCCCGGCCGACCTGCCCGCCCGGGCCGACGACAAGGAGGCGCTTGCCGCCATCTACCGGCGCATGGAGTTCAAGGGCTGGCTGAAGGAGCTGGAGGAAGGCGCCAGCGCCCCCCGCGCCGCAGCCGCCAGCGCCGGCGACACCGCCCCGCCCACGCCCCAGACCGAACCCGGTGCCCACCGCACCGGCTACGAGACGCTCCTCGACTGGGAAGCCTTCGACGCCTGGCTGGCCAGGATTTCCGCCGCCGAGCTCACCGCCTTCGACACCGAAACCACCGGCCTCGACCCAATGGTCGCGACGCTGGTCGGCATGTCCTTCGCCACCGTCGAGGGCGAAGCCGCCTACCTGCCGCTGTCCCACACCTACGCCGACGCCCCGGCCCAGCTGCCGCTCGCCGAGGTGCTCGCCAAGCTCAAGCCCTGGCTCGAATCCGACGCCCACCACAAGCTCGGCCAGAACCTCAAGTACGACGCCCACATCCTCGCCAACCACGGCATCGCCCTTGCCGGCATCGCGGAAGACACCCTGCTCGAGTCCTACATCCTCGAGAGTGACAAGTCCCACGACATGGATTCGCTGGCCAGCCGCCACCTGGGCATCAAGACGCTGACTTACGCCGAAGTGTGCGGCAAGGGCGCCAAGCAGATCGGCTTTGGCGAAGTGGAACTCGCCCGCGCCACCGAGTACGCCGCCGAGGACGCCGACATCACCCTGCGCCTGCACCACGCGCTGGCTGCCCAGCTGGCCGCCGAGCCGCGCCTCGCCGCGCTCTACCGCGACGTGGAGCTGCCCACCGCCCGGGTGCTGTTCGAGATGGAGCGCAACGGCGTGCTGATCGACGACTTCCTGCTCGCCCAGCACTCCGAGGAGCTCGGCCGCCGTCTGCACGAGCTCGAGCTGCAGGCCCACGAACTCGCCGGCCAGCCCTTCAACCTGGGCTCGCCCAAGCAGCTCGGCGAGATCCTGTTCACCAAGCTGGGCCTGCCGGTGGTCAAGAAGACCGCCACCGGCCAGCCGTCGACGGACGAAGACGTGCTCTCCCAGCTCGCCGAGGACTACCCGCTGCCCAAGCTGCTGCTCGAACACCGCAGCCTCGCCAAGCTCAAGAACACCTACACCGACAAGCTGCCGCTGATGGTGAACCGCCGCACCGGCCGCGTGCACACCAGCTTCAGCCAGGCCGTGGCCGTCACCGGGCGCCTCGCCAGCACCGAGCCCAACCTGCAGAACATCCCGATCCGCACGCCCGAAGGCCGCCGCATCCGCGCCGCCTTCATCGCTCCAGCAGGCCACAAGATCGTCTCGGCGGACTACTCCCAGATCGAGCTGCGCATCATGGCGCACCTCTCTGGCGACAAGGGCCTGCTCGACGCGTTTGCCCACGGCGAGGACGTGCACCGCGCCACCGCCGGCGAGATCTTCGGCGTCACCCCGCTGGAAGTCACCAGCGAGCAACGCCGCTACGCCAAGGTGATCAACTTCGGGCTGATCTACGGCATGAGCGCCCACGGCCTCGCCAAGAACCTCGGCATCGAGCGCGCCGCCGCCGCCAGCTACATCGACCGCTACTTCGCCCGCTACCCCGGCGTCGCCGCCTACATGGACCGCACCCGGGCCGAAGCCAAGGCCAACGGCTACGTGGAGACGGTCTTCGGCCGCCGCCTGCACCTGCCGGAGATCCGCGCCCAGCAGGTCGGCCGCCGCCAGGCCGCCGAGCGCGCCGCGATCAACGCGCCCATGCAGGGCACCGCCGCCGACCTCATCAAGAAGGCCATGATCGCCACCTCGGCGTGGCTGCGCGAGGCCGGCGTGAAGAGCAAGCTCATCCTGCAGGTCCACGACGAGCTGGTGCTCGAAGTGCCCGACGACGAAGTGACGCTGATCCGCGACCAGTTGCCCAGGCTGATGGCCGGCGTGGCGCAACTTTCCGTGCCACTGGTTGCCGAAGTGGGCGTCGGCATCAACTGGGACGAAGCGCACTGAGCGGCCGCCCGGGCGCCGGCCCCACCGGCGCAGGCCGCGCCGCCCCGCAATTCTTGAAAGCCTCTGGATGTACCACCGCATCACCCTGCTGCTGCTGATCTTCGCCCTGTCGGCGTGCAGCACCTTCTCGTCGAAAAAGAAGGACGACAGCTACAAGCTCGAGCACTTCACGCCCGATTCGCCCTTCGAGCAGTCCTTCGAGATCGGTGTCTCCGCCGCCTGCGAAGCCGGCCGGCGGGCCTTGCTCAGCCAGGGCTACCTGATCGACGAGACCAAGCCCGATCAGGTGCGCGCCCGCAAGTTCTTCCAGCCCAACCGCGAGACCCAGATCCAGCTCACCTTCAGCCTGTCGTGCCTGGCCGAGGGCGACGGCTCGGTGGTGTTCGCCAACGTCCGCCAGCTGCGCGAAGAGCTCAAGGCCGGCTCGGCCAGCACCGGCCTCAGCGTCACCGGCATCGGCTCCCTGTCGCTGCCCTTTGGTGGCAACAACGAATCCCTGGTCAAGGTGGGCGAGGAAACCGTCACCGACGCCGAGTTCTACGGGCGCTTCTTCGCCCTGATGCAATCCTTCATACGCTGATGAAATCCACCTTCGCCGCCCTCGCCGCTGTCCTTGGCGCCACCACCGCCCACGCCGCCGACGCGCCCGATCCCGCCCGCTTCGCTCCCTGCCTCGCCGGGCTCAAGGCCGACGCCGCCGCCCGCGGCATCGCAGGCCCGAGCTACGACCGCCTCACCGCCAGCCTCGCGCCCGACATGAAGGTGCTCGACTTCCTCGACTACCAGCCCGAGTTCCGCACCCCGATCTGGGATTACCTCGCCGGTCTGGTGGACGACGAGCGCGTCGCCGACGGCCGCGCGATGCAGAAACAATGGGCCGAAGTGCTCGCCAACGTGTCGGCGCGCTACAAGGTCGACCCGGCCACGGTGGTCGCGGTGTGGGGTGTCGAGAGCAACTTCGGCCGCAACTTCGGCGCCCGGCCGCTGCTCACTTCGCTGTCCACGCTGTCGTGCTACGGCCGCCGGCAGGCCTATTTCCGCGGCGAGTTCTTCGACGCCCTGAAGATCGTCGACGCTGGCGACGTGAAGGCCGAGCAGCTCGTCGGCTCCTGGGCCGGCGCCTTCGGCCACACCCAGTTCATGCCCTCCACCTTCCTGCGTCTGGCGGTCGATTACGACGGCGACGGCCGCCGCGATCTGGTCGGCAGCATCCCCGACGCCCTCGCCTCCACCGCCAACTTCCTGCGTAAGGCCGGCTGGCGCGAAGGCGAACCCTGGGGCTACGAGGTGCGCCTGCCCGCGGGCTTCGACGCCAGCAGCGCCGGCCGCAAGAACAAGCAGGCGCTCGCCAGCTGGGCGGCGCGCGGCGTCACCCGCATCGACGGCAGCCCCCTCAGCGGTCCGGATTCCGCCGGCCTGCTGCTCCCCGCCGGCCCCAAGGGCCCGGCCTTCATCGTGTTCCGCAACTTCGACGTGATCTTCGGCTACAACGCCGCCGAGAGCTACGCGCTGGCCATCGCCCACCTGGCCGACCGCCTGAAGGGCGGCGGCGCCTTCGCCACCCCGTGGCCCACCGACGACGCTGGCCTGTCCCGCGCCGAGCGCCGGGAGCTACAAACCCTGCTTATAGCTCGGGGCCATGCCATAGGCACTGTCGATGGCATGCTCGGCGACGCCAGCCGCGCCGCCATCCGCGTCGAGCAGCAGCGCCTCGGCCACAACGTGGATGGCCGCGCCGGCCAGAAGCTCCTCGCCGCCCTGCGCAAGCCCTGATCCGCACCATGACCGACCACATTCCCGCCCACCCCGACGCCTCGCCGCTGGGCAAGCCCGTCGCCTACGCCGAGCACTACGCGCCCGAGCTGCTCTTCCCCATCGCCCGCCAGGGCAAGCGCGACGAGATCGGCGTGGCCGCCGGCACGCTTCCCTTCGTCGGCGAAGACCTGTGGAACGCCTACGAAATCTCGTGGCTGGGCCCCAAGGGCAAGCCGGTGGTGGCGCTGGCGCAGTTCCGCGTGCCGGCCGATTCGCCCAACCTGGTCGAATCCAAGTCGTTCAAGCTGTATCTCAACTCCTTCAACCAGACGAAGCTCGCAGGCGTCGATGAACTCGTCGCGCGGCTCACCGCCGATCTCTCGGCCGCCGCCGGCGCGCCGGTTTCGGTGAAGGTCGAGCCGCTGTCCACCCGCCCCCAGCGCCCGATGGGCTACCCCAAGGGCGTGCTGCTGGACGAGCTCGACATCGCCATCGACCAGTATTCCCCCGCGCCCGGGCTGCTCCGCGCCGACGCCAGCCTGCCGGAAGTCACCGAAACGCTGTATTCGCACCTCCTCAAGTCCAACTGCCTCGTCACCGGTCAGCCGGACTGGGCGATGGTGGTGCTGCGCTACCGCGGCGCGCCCATCGACCGCGAGGGCCTGCTGCGCTACATCGTGTCCTTCCGCCAGCACAACGAGTTCCACGAGCAATGCGTCGAGCGCATCTTCATGGACGTGATGCGCCAGTGCCGGCCCGCCAGCCTGTCGGTGTGGGCGCGCTACACCCGCCGCGGCGGGCTCGACATCAACCCGGCCCGGCGCACGCCCGATCTGCCGCCGCCGCCCGACTTCGCCGAAATCCGCCAATGACCGCCCCCGACCTGCTCCAGCAGGACGTCGCCCTCGACGCCCTCAACACCCTGCGCCTGCCGGCCCGCGCCGCGTGGTTTGCCGCCGTCGATTCGGCCGACCAGCTTCGCGCGGTGCTCGACGACCCGCGCGTCGCCGGCCTGCCGCGCTTCGTGCTGGGCGGTGGTTCCAACCTGGTGCTCGCCGGGGATTTCCCGGGCCTCGTGCTGAAGGTCGCCTTCCACGGCAAGAGCCGCGTCCAGGAAGACGCCGACGCCTTCTACATCCGCGCCGGCGGCGGCGAGAACTGGCACGACTTCGTGCGCTGGACCCTGGAGATGGGCTGGCCCGGGCTCGAGAACCTCTCGCTGATCCCCGGCACCGTCGGCGCCGCGCCGGTGCAGAACATCGGCGCCTACGGCATCGAGATGGCCGAGCACTTCTACAGCCTGCGCGCTTACGACCTCGAAACCGGCAAGACGGTCGGCTTCGACAAGGCCGACTGCCACTTTGGCTACCGGGACAGCTTCTTCAAGCAGGCCGGTGCCGGGCGCTATCTCATCGCCGCGGTCACCTTCCGCCTGCCCAAGCAGTGGCAGCCGCGCACCAACTACGCCGACGTGGCGCGCGAGCTCGAGGCCCAGGGCATCGCCCAGCCCACGCCGCTGCAGGTGTCCGACGCCGTCATCGCCATCCGCCGCCGCAAGCTGCCCGACCCGGCCGAGATCGGCAACGCCGGCAGCTTCTTCAAGAACCCGGTGGTTTCGGCCGACGCGTACACCCGCCTCGCCGCCGACTTCCCCACGCTGCCGCACTATCCGCAACCCGACGGCAGCCAGAAGCTCGCCGCCGGCTGGCTGATCGAGCAGGCCGGCTGGAAGGGCAGGCAACTGGGCCCGGTGGGCTGCTACGCCAGGCAGGCGCTGGTGCTGGTCAACCACGGCGGCGCCCGGGGCAGCGACGTGCGTGCTACGAGCGAGGCCGTCCGCGCCGACGTGCGCGCCCGCTTCGGGGTCGAGCTGGAGCCGGAGCCGGTTTTCGTCGGCGGCTGAGGGCATCACGTCAGCGCCACGACGACGGCATGGCTGCCCTAAAGCTTTTCGCGACCGTGCCGAAAACCGCACATCGTCCACGATGTACGGAGCCCCCTCATGGCAGCTGAAGAACGGCGCGGCAGCAGCGCCCTCACCCCCGACCTCGACTGGAGTCAGGTCCGCGAAACCGTGCTGATGCTCGAACTGGCCGTCGGCCAGATCGATTCGGCGCTGAAGGAAGGCAACAGCTCGGTCGAAGTGCTCACCGACTCCTTCACCTCGATGGCCGGCTACATGCGGATGATGGGCCAGGCCCTCGAATCCCTGCCCGACAACCCCGCCACCGCCGATCTCAAGTCCACCCTGATCGGCCACGCCAGCGAAGTCGCCGGCCGCGTCCAGCGCTCGATCATCGCCTTCCAGTTCTACGACAAGCTGAGTCAGCGCCTGGCCCACGTGTCCCACAGCCTGGAAGCCCTCGGCAGCCTCGTCACCGACCAGCGCAAGCTCTACAACCCCTTCGAATGGGTTGCGCTGCAGGAGAAGATCCGCGCCAAGTATTCCACCCGCGAAGAGCTCGAGATGTTCAACGCGGTGATGCAGGGCATGCCGGTGAAGGAAGCCCTGGAGCACTACAAGGCCGAGATGAAGGACAAAGGCGACGACGTCGAACTCTTCTAGACAGCAGCCGATAAGCCTGCTGCGCGGCCCGATCTCGCGACGGCTTCTCGGCCACCGTCTTGCTTGGCGCAAGCCTGTAGGTCGGACTTCAGTCCGACACCACTCGTCAATCGTGCGGCGTTTGTCGGACTGAAGTCCGACCTACAGGATGTCGGCTTGGGGCCGGATCGCCCGATCGCCCCTCTTTTTTGTAAGCGAATCCACCCGCTGCGCCATGTCGGCGGCAAAGGCGTAAACTCCGCGGCTTTCCGATTCTGCCCACCGGATTCCGCTTCGTCATGCCGCCGTCCGTCATTCATTTTTCCGACCCTGCCCCCGAACCTGTCGAAGACCGCCCCGCCCTTGGCCGGGCGATCGGTTCGCCGCCGCTGCGCCTCACCGCCGAACGCTACGCTGCCGAGGATGGCGCCCTGTCGATCGGCGACTGGACCTGCGAGCCCGGCGCGTGGCGGATCGCCTTCCATCCGGGGCGCCACGAGTTCTTCCAGGTGACGAGCGGGCGGCTGCGCATCGTGGATACCGCCGGCAACGCCCGGGAGTTCGGGCCCGGCGAGGCGGGCATCATCCCCGCCGGTTTCATCGGCACCTTCGAGGTGATCGAGCGCGTCGAGAAGCGTTACGTGATGCTCGACCGGGCCTGAAACGTCGTTTCCAGCCAGCCCGCCAGGGCCTCCGCCGCCTGCGGCCAGGGGCGGTCCAGCATCAGCATGTGGCCGCAGCCTTGCACCGTGACCGACTGCGCCCGCCACGCCAGGGTGGTGAAGAACAGCATCGACGGCGGGAACACCGCATCCACCCCGCCGCCCATCACCAGCGCCGGTATCGCCGGCCGACGCCCGGTGCGCAGGAAGGGCAGCGCCACCATCTCGGCCACCGCCCGGTCCGATTCGCGCTCCATCATCGGCAAAAACTCCACCAGCTCCTGGTGGGGCATCTCCGGCGAGAAGTAGATATCGGTCATCACCTGGAAGGTCGCCTCCGTCGGCCGGCCCGACACCGCGTTGGGCAGCTCCTCGAAGAAATCCGGCCGGGTCAGCGCCAGCCGGCTGGCCGAACCACCGGTGCCCGAAGGCGGCACCGGCGCCATCAGCACGACGCCCGCCGCCTGGCCGCCGCTGGTGAGGTAGCGCTCCACCACCTGGGTGCCCATCGAATGGCCGATCAGCACCGGCAGCGCGGGCAGCCCAGCCACCGCCCGGGCCACGTCGTCGGCGTAGTCGTCGAGGCCGAAGTCATCGATGCGATCGTGCCCGCTGCTCTCGCCGTGGCCGGACAGATCCAGCGCGTAGCAGTCGAAACCCCGTTGATTGAAGAAGGGCACGAAGTGCAGCTGCCAGCATTGGGCGTTGGTGTAGGCGCCGTGGACGAACAGCAGCGGCGGCCGGCCATTGGGGCGCGCGGACGGATGGTGATGGACAGCGAGGGAATGAACGGACATGGGGCGCTTTCGAGCGATGCGGATAACAGCCGCATTCTGTCACGTCATGCCGCCGCGCCGGATGACAACGCGGACGCCCGGGCTAGAATAGCCGGCCCAAAACCATAACCCTTCAGGAGAACACCATGAGCATCCACATCATCGCCCGCTTCACCGCCAAGCCCGACACCATCGACGCCCTGCGCACCCTGCTGCTGGGCATGCTGGCACCGACCCGCAAGGAAGAAGGCTGCATCCGCTACGAGCTGCTCAACAACACCGCCGACGCCACCGACTTCACCTTCGTCGAGGAATGGGCCAGCCAGGCCGCCATCGACGCCCACATGCAGACGCCGCATCTGAAAGCCGTGCTGGTGGATTCCGCCCCGCTGGTGGCCTGCCCGGTGGATGTGCGCTTCCTCACCGCCGCTGCCTGACGCTTCAGCCCTGCACGTCCGACTGCCACGCCTGGGGGTCGGACTGCCAAGTCTGCACCGGCGCCCGCCTAGTGTAGGTCGGACTTCAGTCCGACAAACCCCGCCTGATCAACCCGCGATGTCGGACTGAAGTCCGAACTACAGGGGCTCGAGGAAAGCCGCTCAGACCGTCGCCTGGGCCCGGTTGAACCACGCCAGCTTGTCGGCCAGGGCCACCACTTCGCCCACGATCAGCAGCGCCGGCGGGCGGATGCCGGCGGCGGCGGCCACGTCGGGCAGGGTCGTCAGGGTGCCGGTGACCACCCGCTGGTTGGCGCGGGTGCCGTTTTCCACCAGCGCCGCGGGCGTGTCGGCGCCGCGGCCGTGCTCGATCAAGGCCGCGCAGTGGGCCTGCAGCATGCCTACGCCCATGTAGATCACCGCGGTTTGGTTGGGCCGGGCGAGGGCCACCCAGTCGAGCGCCGATTCGCCGGCCCGGCGGTGGCCGGTGGCGAACACCACCGACTGGGCGTGATCCCGGTGGGTCAGGGGAATCCCCGCATACGCGCCGGCCCCGCAGGCCGCGGTGATGCCCGGCACCACCTCGAAGGGCACGCCGGCTTCCAGCAGTTCCTCCAGTTCCTCGCCGCCGCGCCCGAAGATGAACGGGTCGCCACCCTTGAGCCGCACCACCTGCCGGCCCTCCCGGGCGAGGCGCACCAGCAGGCGGTTGATGTCTTCCTGGGGCAGAGTGTGGTGGCCGGCCTCCTTGCCCACGTAGATGCACTCGGCGTCGGGCCGGGCCAGATCGAGGATGCCGTCGCCCACCAGATGATCGACCACCAGCGTATCGGCGCTGGCGATCAGGCGCGCGGCGCGCAGGGTCAGCAGCTCCGGATCGCCCGGTCCGGCCCCGACGAGGGCCACCCGGCCCGATCCGCCGGCCGGCATGGTGAGCGGCCGCGCGGCATCCGGCGCAAAACCAGCGGGCCCACCCAGCACCTGGTGGAGGAAGGCGCGCAATGCGCCGGCGGCTGGCATTTCCAGACTGGCGGTGACGGGCGGCGGCATGGCGAAACTCCCGGGAATCATGACGACCGGAATCTATCAGCCGAGTCACGTTCTCGAACTTGACCGCTATCAAGGAAGGGGTATAGCCCCCTGGCGCAACCTGAATGGGAAGCGGGACTGTCCGCTCGTTGAGCTCATTTCAAGGGAGATGCACGATGAGAATGTGGAAAACCGGAGCAATCGCGGCGGCCCTGCTGCCGCTGGCCATGTCGCAGGCTTTCGCCGAAGAGGCCAAGACCACCACCAACGCCCCCGAGGCCAAGTATCAGTCGGCCGGCTCGCCGCTGGCCAATGTCGAGATGTACCAGGATATCAATCCGAAGGCCCCGCCGATGAGCAAGGCGGAGTTCGACAAGGCCCGGCAGATCTACTTCGAACGCTGTGCCGGCTGTCACGGCGTGCTGCGCAAGGGCGCCACCGGCAAGCCGCTGACTCCCGAGAAAACCCTCGCCGCCGGCACCGATTACCTGAAGGTCTTCATCAAGTACGGCTCGCCCGCCGGCATGCCCAACTGGGGCACCTCCGGTGAGCTGACCGACGATGAAGTGGATCTGATGGCCCGCTACATCCAGCAGACGCCGCCGCAACCGCCCGAGTTCGGCATGAAGGACATGAAGTCCACCTGGAAGGTCATCGTTCCGCCGGAGCAGCGCCCGACGAAGAAGATGAACAACTACAACATCGCCAACATCTTCTCCACCACCCTGCGCGACACGGGTGAAGTGGCGCTGATCGACGGCGACACCAAGAAGATCATCAACGTGGTCAAGACGGGTTACGCGGTGCACATCTCCCGCCTGTCCGCCTCCGGCCGCTACCTGTTCGTGATCGGCCGCGACGCCAAGATCAACATGATCGACCTGTGGATGGAGAAACCCGATAACGTCGCCGAGATCCGCGTCGGTCTCGAGGCCCGTTCCGTCGACACCTCCAAGTACAAGGGCTACGAAGACAAGCTGGCCATCGCCGGCTCCTACTGGCCGCCCCAGTACGTGATCATGAAGGGGGACACCCTCGAACCGCTGAAGATCATGGCCACCCGCGGCATGACCGTCGGCGAGCAGGAATACCACCCCGAGCCGCGCGTGGCGTCCATCGTGGCCTCGCACTTCAAGCCCGAGTTCGTGGTGAACGTGAAGGAAACCGGCAAGACGCTGATGGTCGACTACACCGACCTCAACGTGATCGCCACCAAGGAAATCCCGGTCGCCAAGTTCCTGCATGACGGCGGTTTCGACAGCTCCAAGCGCTACTTCATGGTCGCGGCCAACCAGTCCAACAAGATTGGCGCCATCGATGTGAAGGACGGCAAGCTGGCCGGCCTGATCGACGTGGGCAAGATCCCGCACCCGGGCCGCGGCGCCAACTTCATCCATCCGAAGTACGGCCCCGTCTGGGCCACCGGCCACCTGGGCGACGAATCCATCGCCCTGATCGGTACCGATCCGGTCAAGCACAAGCAGTATGCCTGGAAGATGGTCGAATCCATCAAGGGCCCCGGCGGCGGTGCGCTGTTCATCAAGAGCCACCCGAAATCCACCCACCTGTACTCCGACACCCCGCTCAACCCGGATCCGAAGCTGTCCCAGTCGGTTGCCGTGTTTGACATCAACAACCTGGCCGCCGGCTACAAGACCCTGCCCATCGGCGAATGGGCCGGCCTGAAGGACGACGGCGCCAAGCGCGTGGTGCAGCCCGAGTACAACAAGGCGGGCGACGAAGTGTGGTTCTCGGTGTGGAGCGCCAAGAACAAGGAATCGGCCATCGTGGTCGTGGATGACAAGACCCTGCAGCTCAAGGCCGTCATCAAGGACCCGCGTCTGATCACCCCGACCGGCCACTTCAACGTGTATAACACCCAGCACGACATCTACTGATCGTCGCCGACCGCCGCCGGCCGGGTTGCCCTGCCGGCGGTTTTTCGCTCAGAAGGAGGATGCAATGAAATACTCGCTGATTCTCGCCGCCCTGCTCGGCACCCTCGCCAGCGGCAGCGCGCTGGCCGATCCGGCCGCCGCCGCCCAGAAAGCCGGCTGCATGGCCTGCCATGCCATGGACAAGAAGCTCGTCGGCCCGGCCTTCAAGGACATCGCCGCCAAGTACAAGGGCCAGGGCGACGCCGTGGCCAAGCTGTCCGACAAGGTCCGCAAGGGCGGCGCCGGCGTGTGGGGCCCGATCCCCATGCCGCCCAACCCCGCGGAAAAGATCAGCGACGGCGACCTGAAGGACGTCGTGGGCTGGATTCTGAAGGGCTGACCTGCGCCCTGCAGGACGAAAGGCGGAGCCGAGGCTCCGCCTTTGTCGTTTTCAGCCCTCGTCCGCGATCCACCTCAAGCGCCCGTGGGCAGCCTCGCCCAACCGCGCCACCAGCGCATCGGCGGCGCTTTCCGGCAGCTTGAAGCGGAAGACCACCTCGTCAGCATGGGTCACATCCGCGATCTCGGCACCGGCCAGTTCCAGCTCGCGCCGTAACAGCCCCTCCAGCGCGTAGGGCACGGCGCAGGCAAGCGTCCGCTGGCGCACGATCGCCACCTTGGTCGCCGTCAGCAGGGCCTGGGCCACCGCGTCGGTGTAGGCCCGCACCAGCCCGCCGGCGCCCAGCTTCACCCCGCCGTAGTAACGCACCACCGTCGCCAGCACGCCATCCAGATCCTGGTGACGCAGCACGTCGAGCATCGGCCGCCCCGCCGTGCCGCCCGGCTCGCCGTCATCCACCGCCGCCGACTGACCACCCGCCAGCAGCGCCCAGCACACGTGGGCCGCACCCGGATGCGCAGCGCGCAGCTCGGCCACCCGCCGCTGGGCCGCGGCCCGGTCGGCCATCGGTTCGACGCAGCCGATGAAGCGGCTTTTCTTGATCAGGATTTCGCTGTGGGCAGGCGCGGCAAGGGTCTGGGACATGGGCCGGAAGGGCGGTGAGACGGGCACCCAAGGATAACGAAATTCGCCCCAGCCACCCGCGCCGGCCCACTTGATGCCCATCAATGACCCTGCTGGCCGGTCGACCTACTGTGGCGGCGTTACCTGAAGGAGTGTCCGATGGACCGTCCGCTGCTGATCCATGTGGCCGTGCTGCTGGGCCTCACCGCCCTGGCGGTGAGCACCGCCCAGTCCGCCGAACCGCCCCAGCCCGACCCGGCCCGCCAGCAGGCGCTGGTGCACCTGGTGCGCCAGGACTGCGGCTCTTGCCACGGCATGCGCCTCGCTGGCGGCCTCGGCCCGGCCCTCACTCCGGCGCGGCTGGCCGACTGGCCGGACGATTCCCTCGTCGCCACCATCCTCCACGGCCGCCCCGGAACCGCCATGCCCGGCTGGCAGCGCTTCGTGACCGAAGCCGAAGCCGGCTGGATTGTCGCCCGCCTCAAGCAAGGCTTCCCGCCCCTGGACTGATCATGCGCGCCCTCAAGCAACTCACCGCCGCCCTCCTCGCCAGCCTGGCCCTTGCCGGCTGCAGCAACCTGCCCGCCGACGCCGTGCGCGGCACCGGCGACCTGGGCGTCGTCATCGAACGCGCCGCCGGCCGCGTGAAGGTGGTCGAGCACAGCCACGACAGCATCCTCGGCACCGTCGACGGCCTCGGCGACCTCTCCCACGCCCACGTGGCCTTCTCGCGCGACGCCCGCTACGCCTACGTGTTCGGCCGCGACGGCGGGCTCACCAAGGTCGATCTGCTCGCCCGGCGCATCGACCGGCGGGTGATCCAGGCCGGCAATTCCATCGGCGGCTCGGTGTCCCAGGATGGCCGGCTGGTGGTCGCCCAGAACTACGAGCCCGGCGGCATCAAGGCCTTCGACGCCGACACCCTCGAGCTCGTCGCCGACGTGCCCGCCGAATACGCCCCGGGCAAGTTCTCCCGCGTGGTGGGCCTGGCCGACATCTCCGGCCAGCGCTTCGTGTATGCGCTGTTCGACGCCGACGAGATCCGCGTCACCGATTTCTCCGACCCGAAGCATCCGGTCACCACCCGCTACCCCGCCGGCCGCCAGCCCTACGACGGCCTGGTGACGCCCGACGGGCGCTACTTCCTGGCCGGGCTGTTCGGCGAGGACGGCATCTCGCTCCTCGACCTGTGGAAGCCCGAGGCCGGCGCGAAGAAGATCCTCGCCGGCTACGGCCGCGGCGAAGAAAAACTGCCGGTCTTCAAGATGCCCCACCTGCGCGGCTGGTCCCTGGCCGCCGGGCAGGCCTGGCTGCCCGCCATCGGCCGCCACGAGGTGCTCGTCGCCGACGCCGCCAGCTGGAAGGAGACCGGCCGCGTGGCCGTGAAAGGCCAGCCGGTGTTCGTGATGGCCCGGCCCGACGGGCGCCAGGTGTGGGTCAACTTCGCCTTCCCCGACAACGAGTGGGTGCAGGTGATCGACACCGTCGAGAAGCGCGTGATCCACACCTTCAGCCCCGGCAAGGCCGTGCTGCACATGGAATTCACCCCCCGCGGCGGCGAGGTGTGGCTGTCCGCCCGGGACAGCAACCGGGTGACGGTGATGGATACCGCCAGTTTCGCGGTCCGCCGCGAGCTTGCTGCCGACGCGCCCTCCGGCATCTTCTTCACCTCCCGCGCCCAGCGGATCGGATTCTGAGATGAACGCCACCGACCTCGAATTCCGCCTCCTCAACGATTTCCAGCGCGGCTTTCCGCTGGTGGCCGAGCCCTGGTCCGCCATTGGCGCCCAGCTTGGCTGTGCGGCATCCGACGTGCTCGCCCAGCTCGCCGCCCTGCGCAACGACGGCAAGATCAGCCGCGTCGGCCCGGTCTTCGCCCCCAACCGCATCGGCGCCAGCACCCTCGCCGCGATGGCCGTGCCGACGACCGACCTGCCCCGGGTGGCGGCCATCGTCAGCGCCTTCGCCGGCGTCAATCACAACTACCGGCGCGAGCACCGCTACAACCTGTGGTTCGTCGCCAACGCCGGCAGCGAAGCCGAGCTCGCCGACCTCCTGGGCACCATGGGCGCCGCCACCGGCTGCCCACCCATCAGCCTGCCGCTGGTCGAGGAATACCACATCGACCTGGGCTTCGACCTCGTCAGCGGCCGGCGTACCCGCCACGCCGTGGGCCTGTCCGCCGGGCGACGCGAACTCGGCGCTACCGAATGGCGCCTGATCCACGCCCTCCACGACGGCCTGCAGTGGCAGCCGCGCCCCTTCCGCGCGGTGGCCGACGCTGCCGGGATGAGCGAAGCCCGCGTGCTCGACACCCTCTCCGGCTGGCTCGGCGAAGGCCTGCTGCGGCGCTTCGGCGTGGTGGTGCGGCACCGTGAGCTCGGCTACCGGGCCAACGCCATGTGTGTGTGGGCCGCGCCGGAAACCGACGTGAGCCGCCTGGGCCACCTGCTTGCCGGGCAGGACGGCGTGAGCCTGTGCTACCGTCGCAAGAGCCCCGGGCCCGAATGGCCCTACACCCTGTTCTGCATGATCCACGGACACAGCCGCGACGCAGTGGAAGCCCGCCGCGACGAGATCGCCGAGAGCGTCGGCCTCGCCGGCCTGCCCGCCGCGGTGCTCTTCTCCACCGACTGCTACAAGCAGTGCGGCGCCCGCTACCACCGCCCCGACGCCGCCAGCCCGCGCCACCTCAGCCAGCCCCTTCCGGGCCTCGCCGCATGAGCACGCCTGCCCGCCCCGCCCCCGCGGCTCTCGACGAGCTCGACCGGCGCATCATCAACGCCCTGCAGGGCGGCTTTCCGATCTCCGACGAGCCCTACCGGGAGGTGGCCGAATCCCTCGGTACCACCGAGGCCGAGCTCCTCGCCCGGCTCGAACGCCTGCTCGCCGACAAGGTGCTGACCCGCTTCGGCCCGATGTTCCAGATCGAACGCCTGGGCGGCCGCTTCGTGCTCGCCGCCCAGGCCGTGCCCGAGGACCGCTTCGCCGAGGTCACCGAGTTGGTCAACGCCCTGCCCGAGGTCGCCCACAACTACCGCCGCGAGCACCGCCTCAACATGTGGTTCGTGCTCGCCACAGAAACCCCCGACGGCATCGCCGACGCCACCCGGCGCATCGAGGCCGCCACCGGGCTGCCGGTCTTCGCCTTTCCCAAGCTGCGCGAATTCTTCGTGGACATGAGGCTCAAGGCATGACTTCCCCCCTTCCGCCCGACGACCTGGACCGTCGCCTCGTCATCGCCACCCAGGCCGGCCTGCCGCTGGTGCCGCGGCCCTACGACCTGCTCGCCGAACAGCTCGGCGTGAGCCCCGACGAGGTGAAACGTCGCCTCGCCGCAATGCTCGACGCTGGCCGCATCCGACGCATCGGCGCGGTGCCCAACCACTACGCCATCGGCTACACCGCCAACGGCATGTCGGTGTGGGATGTGGACGACGCGCGCATCGCCGAGCTCGGCGAAACCATCGGCCGGCTGGATTTCGTCACCCACTGCTACGAACGCCCCCGCGCCCTGCCCGACTGGCCCTACAACCTTTTCGCGATGGTGCACGGCCACGACCGCGCCACCGTGCTCGCCCACATCGACGAGATCGCCGCCCTCCTCGGCCCGGCCTGCCGCAGCCATGACGTGCTGTTCTCCAGCGCCATCCTCAAGAAGGCCGGCCTGCGCATCGGCGAAAGTTGACCTGGACCAAACAACCCGCATTCAGCCCTGGCGCGCTCCCTGGCGGCTGATACATTCAAATTGGCTGGCCCGGACACCGGCCGGACCGGTGGTTTCCGGTGCAGACCAGCCAACTACGAGAACAAGTCAGGGAGCGCAAGATGAACGTCCGCTTATGCCATGCGGCGATTGCGGTCGCCATCCTCACCGGTTGTGCGACTGCTCCGCAGAATCCCATCGCCCTTTCCGAAACCGCCGCCAGCGCTCAGGGTGGTCGCATCGGTGTCGCCATCGCACCGCTGCCCGCGCCGGATACCTATTTCCCCGGCGCCGACTGCCTGCTGTGCTACGCCACCGCCGCCGCCACCAACTCGGCCCTCACCACCCAGACCAAGACCCTCTCGGCCAGCGACGCCCTGCCCCTGCGCGAGGAGATCGCCGCCCTCCTGAAAAAGCGCGGCGCCGACGTGAAGGTGATCGACGGTGAAGTGAAGATCGACGCCCTGCCGGACTTCGCCAGCCAGGCGCCGAACGTCGCCCCGAAGGACTACCGCGGCCTCGGCCAGCAGCACCAGATCGATCACCTCGTGATGATCCGCGTCACCACGGTCGGCTTCACCCGCAACTACGCCAGCTACGTCCCGACCAGCGATCCGAAAGCCACCTTCAACGGCGCGGGCTACATGATCGACATGAAGACCAACGCCTACGAGTGGTATCTGCCCGTGGCCGTCATCAAGAGCGCCGACAAGGTGTGGGACGAACCGCCGGCCTACCCCGGCCTCACCAACGCCTTTTACCAGGCCATCGAAATCGGGCGCGACCAGTTTCTGAAACCCTTTGCCAGCAACGGGGCCACCGCGAGCACCTCAAAATGACCCGGCGCCCATCCTGGCGAAGACGCTGGCTGGCCGCATTGACGCTGATGACGCTCGCCGGCAGCAGCCTCGCCGACGAGCCGCTGCCCCGCTGGTCGCTGCAACTGCCGGCCGACGCGCCCGTGCAGTTCATCGGTGTCGCCAGCCTCGACGAAGACGGCATGGCAGGCACGCCGATGATGTATCCCGCCCCGAACGCTGGCGGGCTCGTGGTCGCCATCCTCACCCACAGCCTGCTCGTCGATTCGGCCCGCAGGGCCCAGCGGGAGAAGCTGCTCGCCGCCGCCAACGCGGTGGTGGCGCCATACCGCGGCGTGCTCGACGGCTTCGGCCACCCGGAGCTGCGCCAGCGGGTGCACCGTCGAGCAAGTCCGATGGCCGCCGACGAGGGTGAACTGGTTGTCGAGAGCGCGCCGATGTTCGCCCTCACCCAGGACGAGAAGGCCATCGTGCTCGACAACCTCATCACCTTCCGGGGCACCCCCGCCGGGCCGCAGGGCGTCTATCAGGGCATCGTGCGGGTGGTCTCCGACCCGGCAAAGGGCACCGAGCCCCGCAGCGACTGGCTTGCCGGTGGCGGCGAGCGGCTGAAGGACGAATGCGCCCGGCTGGTGGCCGAATCCATCGAGATGGCGCTGCTCGACGCCAGGCCCGCCGGGGTGGTGGCGCCGGCCCCACCCGCTCAGCGCACCGTGCGCTACGACGAAGGCGGCACTGAGCGGATGGAGCGCGCGGTGATCGTTCGCCAGCACTGCGGCCGGCTGATCATCCGCAACCTGCGCGGGCACCTCATGTCGGTGCCCACCAAAAGCGCCACGGCCAACTGCCCGCCCTGACGACAGCGACACCCGGATGACTTGAGCAGACATCAGACTTCAGGGACAGCCCGTCTTGCCGTAATTCCTGACTGGTGCGCAGGGGCAAGAAAGACGTCCGCCTCTTGCGTGCCTTCAGTTCAACGCACCCCCGCTTTCACCTGACTGCGCACCATGCCCATCCGTTTCGTCCTCGGCGCCTTTGTCGCCACTTGTCTGAGCCTGCTGGCGGGCCTCGCTGCGGCAGAAGGCAGCGCCCTCACCATCAGCACCAACAACCCCCCCCCTCGACCGCCAGGCGCTGGAGCACATCGCCCGCGAGGGCTTCCACCGCATCGGCGTCGATATCAAGGTGGTGAGCCTGCCCTCCGAACGCTCCCTCGTCGCCGCCAACCTGGGTGAGGTGGACGGCGAAGGGCTTCGCGTCGCCGGCCTGAGCGCCCAGTATCCCAACCTGGTGCAGGTGCCCGAACGCTTCGTGCGGATCAGCTTCGTCGCCTTCGCCAAGGACGCCACGATCCCCCTCGACAACGGTTGGGACAGCCTCAAGCCCTACCGGGTGGCCTTCATCAACGGCTGGAAGATGTTCGAGGCCAACGCCAGCGGCGCCCGGGTGGTGCACAAGGTGGACAAGCCCGACCAGATGTTCCGGATGCTCGACGACGGCCGCGTCGATCTGGTGCTGTACACCCGCGCCGACGGCACGCAGCTGGCCCGCAGCCTGGGCCTCACCAGCATCGCGCCCCTGTCGCCGCCCCTCAGGGACGTGGACATGTACCTCTACCTCCACAAGAAGCACCAGGCCCTGGTGCCGCGCCTCGGCCAGGCACTGCGCGACCTCAAGGCCGACGGCACCTACAACCGCATCCTGTCGGGCATCTACTAGGACCGGGGCATGACCCAACGTCACCCAGCCCTGCCCGAAGCCCCCGCCCACGACCGCCTCGGCCTCACCAGCCGGGTGGCCCGGCGCCTCATGCTGTGGGCGCTGCTGGTGGGCTGCATCGGGATGCTGGCGGTCTCGATCGGCGAATCCTTCTACGCCTACCGGCAGCGGATCGACCACATCGAAGTCCAGCTCGAATCCCTCGGCGAGTTCATCACCCCGTCCCTTGCCAAGAGCGCCTGAGCCTTCGACCGGGAACAGATCGAGCTGCAGATGGCCGGCATCACCGAGCTGGCGGATGTCTCCGCGGTGCGCCTCGACCTCAAGGGCCAGCCGCCCATGCGCTTTGGCGCCACCGAGCTCTCCGACGACCTCCACGAGCACGCCCGCCCGGTGATCTACTTCGAGGACGGCAAGACCCACAACCTGGGCACCCTCACCCTCATCAAGGATCTGAGCGACGACCGGGCGGCGATGGCCCGGATCTGGGTGGCCACCGTCCTCGGCAACGCTGGTGATCCTGCTGGTCACCGCGGTGCTGGCGCTGATCTACCAGACCGTCGTCACCCGCCGGCTGGTGATCATCGCCCGCCGGGTGCGCGAGGTGACCGCCGACGACCTGCGCGACGCCGCCCGCGGCAAGCCCCTCGCCGCCCTGCTGCCGCCCGGCGTCAACCGGGATGAGGTGGACGAGCTGGCGGCCTCCATCGACGCGCTGCAGCTCACTGGCAGCCAGGCCCTGCTGGCCGCCGCCCGCAACGAGGCACGCTTTCGCGCGGTGATCGAGAGCATGACCGAAGGCATGCTCACCACCGACCGGGCCGGGCGCATCCTCTCGGCCAACGCCGCCGCCGAGGACATGCTGGGCTACGAGCGCGGCGAGCTCATCGGCGTGCCGACCGCCAGCCGGATCGGCATCGACAGCACCGAGCGGGACGCCCACCTGCCCGATCTGGGCGAACTCGTCGGCCGGGTATCGGAAGTGCAGGCCCGCCGCAAGGACGGCCATCACTTCGCGGCAGAACTCTCCGTGTCGCGCATGACCGAGCCGGACGACATCCATTTCGTGCTGATCCTGCGCAACCTCGCGGAGCGGCGCAAGGCCGAGATCGCCGAAGCTGCCAGCATCGCCAATAGCGCCTTCCTGGCCAACATGAGCCACGAGATCCGCACCCCGATGAACGCCATCATCGGCATGGCTCACCTGCTGCGCCGCGACGGCGTGACCGCCCGCCAGGCCGAGCGCCTCGACAAGATCAACGTGGCCGGCCAGCACCTGCTGGAGGTCATCGACGCCATCCTCGACCTCTCCAAGATCGAAGCCGGCAAGTTCACCCTCGACGAGACCGAGGTGAACATTGGCGCCATCATCGCCAACGTCTCGTCGATGCTCTACAGCCAGACCCAGGCCAAGAAGCTGCGCCTGCTGGTCGACGCCCAGGGCGTGCCCGACGCGCTGGTGGGCGACCCGATCCGCCTGCAGCAGGCGCTGCTCAACTACGCCACCAACGCGGTCAAGTTCACCGACGCCGGCAGCATCACCCTGCGCGCCCTCCCGGTGGAGGACACGCCCGACAGCGTGCTGATGCGCTTCGAGGTGGAAGACACCGGCATCGGCCTCGCGCCGGAGGTGGCCGAGCGCCTGTTCTCCAACTTCGAGCAGGCCGACAACTCCACCACCCGCCGCTACGGCGGCACCGGGCTGGGGCTGGCGATCACCCGCCGCTTCGCCCAGCTGATGGGTGGCGACGCCGGCGTGGTCAGCGCCCCCGAATCGGGCAGCCGGTTCTGGTTCACCGCCCGCCTGCAGAAGGGCAGCGCGGCCACCAGCACCCCCGACCGGACCGCCGACTGCTCGGCCGAGGAAGCCCTGATCCGCGACTACCGGGGCCGGCGCATTCTCATCGTCGAGGACGAGGAGGTGAACCGGGAAGTTACCCTGTGCCTGCTCGAAGACCTGCAGCTCAAGGTCGATATCGCCGAGGACGGCCAGCAGGCCGTCGAGCTGGCCCGCCGCAACGCCTACGACCTGATCCTGATGGACATGCAGATGCCGGTGATGGACGGCCCCGGCGCCACCCGGGCGATCCGCGCACTCCCCGGCGGCGCCCAGGTGCCCATCGTGGCCATGACCGCCAACGCCTTCGCCGAAGACAAGGCCCGCTGCTTCGAGGCCGGAATGAACGACTTCATCGCCAAGCCCGTCGACCCCGACCACCTCTTCGAAACCCTGCTCAAGTGGCTGTCCCGGAGCGGCCCGGCGCCAGGCTAGCCTTCCAGCCGCTTCACCAGCGTGAATACCGCCTGATGGGTGGGCGCCGGCAGGCCGTGGCGCACCGCCAGCGCCAGCAGCACGCCGGTGATCGCGTCGATCTCGGTCTTCCGGCCGGCCAGCACGTCCTGAAGCATGCTCGCCCGGTTGGCGCCGGTGGCGGTGGCGACGGCCTCGACCCGCGCCCGGGCGGCGGCCTCGTCGAGCAGCAGCCCTTCGGCCCTCAGCACCGGCCAGGCCTCGGCCACCAGCGCGTCCAGCAGCGCCCGGTGGGGCGGCGCCAGCAGCTCGCCGTTGCGCACCCGGAAGATCGCCGCCAGCGGGTTGATCGCCACGTTGACCAGCAGCTTGGCGAGGCGCGCGGCGGCGATGTCGGGCTCGACCCGGGCGCGCAGCCCGGCCGCGACAAGCAGCTCGGCCACCGGCTCGAAGCCCGGCGGCAGCAGGGTGTCGCCGGCGCCGGAAGGCTGCACCGCGCTGCCATCCCGAAACGCCCCTTCGGTTGTGATGCCCTGCCCCGCCAGCACGCCGGCGCAGGCTTCGCGCAGCACCTCGTCCACCAGCCCGTTCTGCAGGGACACCACGCCCCGGGGCGCCATCGCCCGGGCGGCGAGCGCCGCGTCGCGGGTGTCGCCGGTCTTCACCAGCACGATCAGCCAGTCGGCGCCGGGCGCATCGTCGGGGCCGAAGGCTTCGGGGACGAACCTCTCGCCGCCCACCGTCACGCCTTTCCGCAGATCCGCCGCCCGTTCGCCGCTGCGGGCGATCACCGCCACCCGGCCGACCTTCGCCAGCCGGGCCGCAAAGTGCAGCCCCAGCGCCCCGGCGCCGACGATCGCCAGCGGATAGCGCCCGGCCGTCACCGCGCCGCCCCCGGGCTGATGCTGAGGGTGCCGCCCTGCTGCACCAGGCTGAAGTGGCGCAGCACGTTCATCCCCAAGAGCGCGTGGTCGCCCAGCGCGGGCATCACCGCCACCTGGGCGTTGCGCACCTCGAAGCCGCCGAAGCGGATCGACGGCACCCGGGCCACGCAGCCCTCGGTGGTGCCGCTGGCGGTGTGGAAGGTCTCGCGGCGGCAGCAGCCGGGCTCGTCGGCGCGGCTGGTGTCGAAACCCACCGCCGGACATTCGCGGATGCCCAGCTCGGCCCCCAGCCGGGCGGGGATCGAGGTGAGGCTGGCGCCCGTATCGACGATGAAGCTCACCGGCCGCGACGCCACCTCGCCGGGCACCCGGTAGCCGCCGCCGCTGCCCCGGCGCAGCTCCAGGCGATCGCCGGGGAGCACGCGCACGCCCGTGTCGCCGCGCTGGTGGTCGAGCCACAGGCTGGCGCCGAAGGCGGCGAGGGCCAGCAGCGCCGTCCAGAACAGCGCCGGGCCCAGCCAGCCGGACGGGCCGCCGCCGGAAGGCTGGCGCGGCGCCTCGCCGGTATTCAGGCGCGCCCGTACGGCTGCCACGCGGGCGTCCTTCTCGGCGTTGCTGCGGCGGAAGCGTGCCGCCTGGGCATCGCGGTCATCGTCGGTCATGGGGGTCTCCGAAGATTCGTCGGAACGGGGTTGGGCAATCAGCCCGCCGGCCGCGGCGGAACGGGGTTGGGCAATCAGCCCGCCGGCCGCGGCGGAACGGGTTCGTCCGGCGGCGGAGTGGGCGGCGTCCAGTCGGGGGCCGGGGCCACCGGCACGGGCGGTGCCTCGGGCTCAGCCGGCGGCGCTTCCGGCCGGGCTGCACGGCGGCTGCGGCGGGGTTCGGGGGGCGGCGCCTCTGGCTCGGCGCTGGCGAACAGCCCGGTCACCCAGTTCCAGCCGCGCCGGAACAAGCCCGGCGTCTCCTTCGACACGAAGCGCGCCTTGCCATCCACCAGCCGGTTGCGCAGGGCGAAGTGGAAGGCGTCGCCCACGATCGGCAGCGCGCTCCTGGCGCCCTGGCCCCAGTAGTCGCTGCGCAGGGTGATCCGGTTGTCGTTGAAGCCCACCCACGCGCCGCCCACCAGCTGCGGGTGCATCAGGATGAACCAGCCGTCGGTGTTGTCCTGGGTGGTGCCGGTCTTGCCGGCGAGGTCGGCGGAGAGCCCGAACTGGTTGCGGATCGCCACGCCGGTGCCCCGGTCCACCACGCCGCGCATCACATCCAGCAGCGTCCACGCCGCGGCGGGATCGAGGGCTTTCTCCGGCTCGGCCGGCGCGAACTCGGCCAGCACCTTGCCATCCTTGTCCTCGATGCGGGCCACGAACATCGGCTCGCGGTATTCGCCGCCGCTGGCGATGGTGGTGTAGGCGGCAACCATCTCGCGCAGCGTCACCGGGCTGGTGCCCAGGGCCAGGGACGGCACCGCCTCCAGGGGGCTCTGGCGCACGCCCATGGCCTTGGCGAGCTTCGCCACCCGGTCCGCCCCCACCTGCTCCACCAGCTGGGCGGTGATGCGGTTGCGGGAATACACCAGCCCGTCGCGCAGCGTCATCGGTTTGCCGCTGGGGGGCGCCTCGTCGGTGGGCTGCCAGCGCTCGCCGTTGGGGAGCGGGATGTCCACCGGCTGGTCGATCAGCGTGTCGTCCGGGCGCAGGCCCTTGTCGAAGGCGGCGCCATACACGAAGGGCTTGAAGGTGGAGCCGGGCTGGCGGCGGGCCTGCTGCACGTGATCGAAGGGGTCCTGCACGAAATCCCGGCTGCCCACCCAGGCGCGGATCTGGCCGCCCCGCGGGTCGATGGCCACAAAGCCCACCTGCACGCGGGTCTTGTCGCGGCGCAGGGCGTCGATGAAGGCCTTGTCGGCGGCGAGGCGGGCCTCGGCCTCCTCCGGCGTCTGGCCGGCGGCCACGGCGGCGCGGAATTCCTTCGATTCGCGGATGAAGGCCGAGACAAGCTCAGGGCTGCCGGCCCAGCCCTTGCGCCCGGCCCAGGCCTGATCGGCCAGGCCCTGCAGCTGATTGCCGCGGCGGATCACCGCCTGGGTGGCCTGGGCCTGCAGGCGCGCGTCGATCGTGGTGCGCACCACCAGCCCGTCGGCGTAGATGTTGTAGTCGTTGCTGTCGGCCCAGCCGATCAGCCACTTGCGCACCTGCTGGGCAAAGTGGGGCGCCGGGCCGGGGGCTTCGAGCTGACGCTCGAAGTCGATGCGCAGGGGCTTCTTCTGCAGGGCGTCCAGCCGGCCTTCATCCAGCTTGCCGCGCTTCACCATCTGGGCCAGCACGGTGTTGCGACGGGCCACCGCGCGCTCGGGGTTGATCACCGGGTTGTAGTAGCTGTTGCCCTTGAGCATGCCCACCAGGGTGGCGGCCTCCAGCACGTCGAGCCTGCGCGCCGGCTTGTCGAAATAGGTGCGCGCCGCCATCTCGATGCCCCAGGCGTTGTAGAGGAAGGGCACGGTGTTGAGGTAGGTCTCGAGGATTTCGTCCTTCGAATACACCGCCTCGATCTTCAGCGCGGTGATCGCCTCCTTCAGCTTGCGGTTGATGGAGCGGGCGCGGCCTACTTCGTCCGGGAAGAGGTTGCGGGCGAGCTGCTGGGTGAGCGTCGAGCCGCCCTGCTTGTCGCCCGAGAAGGTGCGCAGCATCGCCCCGCCCAGGCGGTAGAAGTCGATGCCGTGGTGATCAAAAAAGCGGTGGTCCTCGGTGGCGATCAGCGCGGCCGTCACCTGCGGCGAGATGTCCGCCAGCCCCACCCACTCCCGGTTGGCCCACTTGAACACCGCCAGCTCCTTGCCATCCGTCGACAACACCCGCGCCGGCTGCTCCACCTTGGCCTTGCGGATGTCGCCGATCCCCGGCGTGAAGGGGATCAGCACCAGCACATAGGCCACGAAAGCCAGCACCACGCCCAGCGCCCCCCGGCGAACCTCCCGCCCCGTGGGCCGACGCAGACGGGCCAGCAGCGGGCGAAAGCGGTCGAAGGTGCGCAGCAAGGCGGGCGGGAGCGACATCGGGCGAAGGCTTAGACGGGGGGAAGGCGGGTTTTTAACACATCCGCACGCCCTCTTCTGCCCCCACAGCCCTGCGGCAATCCTGCCAGCACCAGACGGCGCGGCAATCCGCGCCACCCCGAAGGGCACAACGGCGTGATCGGCCAGCGCTTCGGGCCCGCCCCCCAACCACCCTGATGCCGCCGCCAGGACGCACCGGATGTGCTGTGGAGCGGCGCTGACGGCACGCCCCCAAAGCCATCCAGAAGGCATTGAATTGGGATATCATCACCCCCCCGCAAATGACATAACGCTAAACCCGTGGTCATCGCCAGCGTTTTTCATCCACACCCAGGAGCCCTCTGATGAATCAAAACCTCGTATCCATCGAATTCAGCCCGGCCGAGCTCGACGCCATCGACGGCGCCCTGGCGGTGCTTGAAGCCAAGCTCGACCGGCTCATCGTGCTCAGCCCCGAGCAGCGCCACCAGGCCCTCAAGATGGGCGACAAATCCGAGGTGTTCTGCCGCCAGACCGAGATGGTGCTGCGCCAGAACCCCGGCATGGTGCCCGGCGATTTCTCGCTGGAAGAATACCGCCTCGATCTGGCCGCCCTCGACGCCCTGCGCCCCCGCCTGCAGCGCCTGCGCACCCTCACCGACCGCGCCGACGACACCGAGCTGGCCCTGGGCAGCGACATCATGAGCGCCGCCCTCGACGGCTACCGCTTCGCCAAGATCGCCGGCAAAGGCACCGCGCTCGATTCCCTCAAGGAAGCCATGCAGAGCCGCCTCTCCCGCAAGCCCCGCGACCCAGGCAAACCCGCGGCCTGATCGCCGCCCCGCGCCTGCGCCTCGCCAACCGGCGGGGCGGCTGCGGCGCCCCAGGGCCGGCGCTCAACATCTCACCGGCCCTGCTCCACGACCGGCTCTCCCATCCCCTGGCCCGGCCCGACCTTCCCCAAGCCCCGGCCGACCCGCTCAAAGCCCCAAACCTGGCACTCCGGGAATGGATGCCTCACTCCCAAAGCCCCAGGCGAGAGACTTTGGGACACCGACCTCGTGTCGCCCGGATAGGGCACGTCACTCGAAAAGCCCCAGGGCTGGGTCTTTTTGCCCCACGCGAGAGACAAAAAGACCGAGGTCGCCTATCCGGACGACAGACCCCCTGTATCCCGAAGCCCAAAACCTGGGACTTTTTGCCCCAAGCGAGGGACTCCAGGCATGACGCGCCTATCCGGGAGAGGGTCGCGAGTATCCCGGAGATAGTCGCGTGGGGCTCCAGGATAGGCGCCCGAGGCCTGGAGACGGGCGCGAGACATCAAGCGCATCGCACGCGGGCAACGCCTCCACCCGCCCCTCACTCTCCCCCACCACCCACCCTGTAGGTCGGACTTCAGTCCGACACCAACACCCACCCAAGCCCCGATGTCGGACTGAAGTCCGACCTACAGACGGAGCGCACGGACAGGTCACCAAAGCTGCCCCCGCAGTACAGCCCGCGGGCAGGCCACAGCAGAACGGCGGGGCAAACGGTACCGCCAGCCCGCCGATCATTCACCCACGCTGCCCGTGGCAATGCTTGAAGCGCTTGCCGGAACCACAGGGGCAGGGGGCGTTGCGGGCGGGCGAAGGCGGCTGGCCGGGCGGGTCGTCGGTGGTTTGCGGGTCGGGATGCAGGCGTTGCTGGAGGTCGGCGATCCGGTCGGCGGTCGCGCAGGTGTCCGGGTGGTTGGGGCCGAGCACACACTGCTGGTCGGGCAGCAGCGCCTCGGAGAGCGCTAGCACTTTGGCCACGTCGCCACACTTTCCGGCCCAGTAGGCGATGTTATGGCGCGCATTGAGCGTATGTGGATGGTCAGGGCCAAGCACCCGCAGCAGGTCGGGCAACAACGCCTCAAAGAGCGTCAGCGCCGTGCTAGCGTCGCCTCCCATGCCCGTCCAACCGGCGATGTTATGGCGCGTCCCAAGCGTAAGCGGATGGTCAGGGCCAAGCACCCGTAGCAGGTCGGGCAGCAACGCCTCTAAGAGCGTCAGCGCGGTGCTAGTGTCGCCTCCCATGCCGGTCCAGCCAGCGATGTTGTTGCGCGTGCGGAGCGTGTCCGGATGGTCAGGGCCAAGCACCCGCTGCTGGTCGCGCAGCAAGTTCTCGAACTGCGATAAGGCCGTGCCCACATCGCCGGTCCAACCGATGAAGGAGGCGATGTTATTGCACGTCGTGAGCGTGTCCGGATGGTCGGGGCCAAGCACCCGCTGCTGGTCGGGCAGCAACTTCTCGAACAGGGATAAGGCCGTACCTAAATCGCCGGTTTTTCCGATGAGGAAAGCGATGTTGTTGCGCGTCCTGAGGGTCTCCGGATGGTCGGGGCCGAGCACACGCTGCTGGTCGGGCAGCAGCGCCTCGAACAGCGCCAGCGCCCTGCCTGCATCACCACACTCGCCGATCCAGGTGGCAATGTTGTTGCGCGTCGTGAGGGTGTCCGGATGGTCGGGGCCGAGCACACGCTGCTGGTCGAGCAGCAGCGCCTCGAACAGCGCCAGCGCCGCATGCGCATCGCCGGCCTGGCCGGTCCAGGTGGCGAGGTTGGCGCGCGTCTTGAGGATGTCCGGATGGTCGGGGCCGAGCACACGCCGCTGGTCAGGCAGCAGTGCCTCGATCAGCGCCAGCGCCGTGCGCGCATCGCCACTCTCGCCGGTCCAATAGGCGATCTCGCCGCGGGCACCAAGGGTCTTCTCAGCGTCAGCCGACAGCCGCGCGCGGAAGACGCCCTCGGCGCGGGTCCACGTGGCCAGGCGCGGGCGTGCCAGCAGCCCCCAGGGAATCGCCTTGTCCAGCGCCGCGAAGGCCGGGCCGAACACGGCCACGTCGAGCAGCCCCGTGTCGGCGTGGGCGAGCAGGATGTCGGCGGCGCGGACGTAGGCGGCCTGCATCGCAGCGACATCGTGGCGGCGGACGGCTTCCGCCAGTTGGGCGGAATAGTGGGCAACGAGGCTCGCGATGACGTCGGCCGCCTGCTTGGGGCCGCTGGGCTGGTCGTGGAGGTGGGCAAGCAAAGCTTCCTGCATCTTGCTGTGGAAGCGGTAGACCTGCGGGCCGGCGGGCAGGATGTGGCTGTTGGCAGGGTCGACCAGGTTGTGGAAACCCTGGACCGGGATGCCCTTGATCAGATCCTCTTTAATCAGCAGACGGAACACGGCGTGGTCGAAGGTAAGGGCAAGGGCCAGCGCCTGCATGGCGCTGCGCTGGCCCTCGTCCATGTAGCGCAGGAAGCGCGCTTGCAGTTCCTTGTGACCGCGCCCCAAATGCGTGCTGGCGTTGAAGCCGTCGCGATGGCTGTCGATCTGACGCAGCGCAAGATCAAGGGTGTAGGGGTGAAAGCTGCGCGCGGGCTGATCGTCGGCCAAGTCTTCGGCGGCATCGAGGATGGCCTTGCGGTTCTCGGACAGGATTTCGAGTATCTCGGCACTGCGGGGGTCGACAGCGCGGGCGGTGTACCAGGCTTCGGCCTGATCGAGAAAATACTCGGCGTCGGTTTCGCCCAGGCCGCCGACGAGATGCTGCTCCAGCAGGGCGTCCCAGGTGTCTTCCGGCAGGTCTTCGCGCCGGTCGTAGAGTTCGCGCCACTGCAGGCGGTTGCGGCCGAACAGCACAAAGCCGCAGCGGGGCTGGGGATCGGCAGTGGCGATTCGGCTGCACAGTTCCTGCAGCGCCCATTGGGCGTCGTGGGCGCAGACCTGGGACTGGATGCGCTCGAAACCATCAATGGTGATGCACAAGGCCTTGGGATGGCCGTTGCGTTCGCGCTGTGCATCGAGAAACGCCAGCAGATCATGGGCGAGCACGTGGTGGGCGTACTGCATGAAGTCGGCTTCGCTGAGTTCGGCGAGTTCGAGGTTGGGGAAATGCACTGCATAGCGCCGCGTGTGCCATGCGGTGCGAAAGGCGATGCCGGCCTTGAGCACCAGGTCAACGCCCTTGAGGGAGGTGGCGAAGTCGGTGAGCGGCGCCCACCACGAGCCGGCCACTTCCGACGCCTTTTGGTGGGTGCCGAGGAAATCCTGCACCTGCTCGGCACTGAACGTACCACTGCTCATACCGCGGGCATGCCAGGCCAGGCAGTACACGTCGAACAGCGGCAGCGGGCAGCCCGCGGCCTTGAGGGCAGCGCGCAGCCGGCCCGCGAACAGGTCGAAGATGGGGTAGGCCGGGGTGATGCGGTCGCTGTCCAGATCGACGTGGGCGAAAGCAAGGGGATAACCCCCCTGATCGGACATGCGGGCGCGGCACTCGTCCACCGCCTTGGCGCGCAGCGCCGACTTGCCGGCCCCGCCCACGCCGTAAAACACCTTGACCGGCCTGGATGGCACAACCGGGCTGCCATGAAGCCCGTCGAAGAAGTCGCCCAGCACCTTTCTCGGCGCCTCCCGGTCGGTGAAGATCTCCGCCGCAGTGGGGACGAAGGGGAGGCTGAAACTCTTCTTGCGTGCCATGACGGGCTCCCGGCTGCGCATGCCGCTCGCCCGGATGGCCGGCGGATGCTTGATTGATATGCCGGAATTGTGCCTCACGACGGCGCCACCCGAAATGGCATCCGGTTGCCGCGACATCGCCCACGACGGCCGGTGTCCCGAGGTGCAGGGCCAGGCGGTTGCCGCGCGGCGCCAAGGCGCTATGATCGGCCGATGAACCCCACCACCACCCCGCCTCCACCGCCGCCCCGGCACCGTCGCAACCGGCTCTTACGGCTTTTCCTGGCACGGCCGCGGCTCTATGGGGCGGTGTTGTGCGGGGTGCTGACCTATCTCTTCAGCCCGGATGTGCTGGATGGGCGGGAGACGTCGCGCCTGCTGCTGGCGTGGAACGTGGGCACGCTGCTGTATCTGGTGCTGGCGGGGGTGATGATGGCGCGGGCCACCCATTCGAGCATGCGGCACCGGGCGATCCAGGAGGATGAGGGGAAGTTTGCGGTGCTGGGTGGGGTGATCGTGGCCACGGTGGCCTGCCTGGCGGCGATCGTGCTGGAGCTGAGTAATGTGAAGGGCGCCGATGAGGCGCTGCGCAATGGCCGGCTGGCGCTGTCGGCGCTCACCATCGCAACTGCCTGGGCCTTCATCCATCTGATGTTTGCGCTGCATTACGCCCACGATTACTACCGGGATCAATCGGCGCATCGCAGTGGCGGGCTGCAGTTTCCCGGCGAGGAGGCGCCGGATTACTGGGATTTCGTGTATTTCGCGGCGGTGATCGGCACGTCGGCCCAGACGGCCGACGTGTCGTTCACCTCACGCCAGATGCGCCGGCTGGGCCTGCTCCACTGCACCCTGGCGTATGCCTTCAACACCACGCTGCTGGCCCTGACGATCAACATCGCGTCGGGCTTGCTGTAGGGCCGGGCGGGCAGCGGCGGCGGTCATTCGAGCAGGTCGGCCAGCTCGTCGGCGTGTTCTTCCTCGGTGGCGAGGATGCCTTCGAGCATCGATCGGGTGGTGGAATCCTTGTTGCCGAAGAAGCGGATCAGCTCGCGATAGCTTTCGATGGCGATGCGTTCGGCGACGAGGTTCTCGCGGATCATCTGCTTGAGGTCGTCACAGGCGACGTATTCGGCGTGGCTGCGCTCGGTGAGGCCGGCCGGGTCCATCATCGGGGTGCCGCCCAGCTGGACGATGCGCTTGGCGAGCAGATCGGCGTGGGCCAGCTCTTCGTTGGAATGCACCAGAAACTCGGCGGCGATCGGCTCGGAGTGGATGCCGGTGGCGGCGATGGCGTGCTGGCGGTAGCGCAGCACGCACACCAGCTCGGTGGCGAGGGCGTTGTTGAGCAGGTGGATGGCCTGGTCCGGGTCGAGTTCGTAGTCGGGCGTGAGGGCGCCGTCTTCGATCTGCTTGCGGGCGCGGGCGCGCAGGGTCTTCACGTCGGTGAGGAAGGCGGAATCGCTCGGGGTTTCCTTGGCCATGACTTTCTCCTGATGGGTTGGGGATCGGAGACGGTCCGGCGGGGCCTTGCGGCATCCACCACCGTCATGCATCCATGATGGGCCGGCGGCAGGTGCTTCGATGTCGGAGAGGACAGCAGCGCGATGTCGGACGAATCCTATCGGCGTGGCGGTGGGGGCCTGTTCAGGCGAGGGCCAGGGCGTGCGCGCCGGCCTCGCCCTCGATGAAGCTGAGCAGCTCGTCCATCTGGAAGGACTTGTCGAAGAAGGCCGCAGCGCCGAGCATCCGGCACTTGGCCTGGACCACGGCGTGGGAGTGGTTCGAGAACACCACCGTACGCGGGGTGCCGAAGCGCTCGGGGGTGGCGTGCAGGGCGGCGAGCAGGCCCATGCCGGTGCCGTTGCGAAGTTCGAGATCCACGATGACGAGGTGGGGGCGTTCGCGCTTGAGCACGAGCAGTCCATCGACTTCACTGTCGGCCGTGCCGACGATTTCGACATGTTCGATCCCACCGAGCATGGCTGTGAGCAAGTCACGCAATACGGCCGAATCTTCGATCAAGACCACCCGGAGGGGTGTGGGGGCTTGGGCATCCATGGCAGCGTCTTCCTGAGTTCTATCCGTCTGAAGCGGCGCGTTGCGCATCCGCCTGGGGATGCGCCGCGCCCTGTTTCCTCATTTGTAGTTTAGTGAATGCTGATTTTCTGATTCGTCAGGGGATGGCCGAAGTTGGCGTAGGTGAGGTCTTACGCGCCAAGAAAAAAAGGCAGCCCACGAAGGAGCTGCCGGCCCGGGAAATGGCGCACAGGGAGAGGGCTGGTCGATGATCGGATGAGGGCAAACGTCGCCCCCTGCCGGGTCGATCAACGACTGCCTCGGGGCGGGGTTGGACAGGGGCTGGCGACATGCCACGCCACCGGACCGATCATCCGGTGCAGGCGCGCCGTTTCGGCGGCGCAGCGCTGGTCGCCGGAATGACCGAAGACCACGTTCGAGAAGAGCATGCCGACGCTGAGGAGGACGGTGCCGACGAAAGACAGGGCAACCGTCCAGTCCCATTGTCCGGGCGGCGCCCAGGCGGGCTCCCCTGGATGAAGGCTGACTCCACGCATGGTTCGATCCCTCCTGTCCGCGGGCTTACTTGCCCGGCTCGCCCACGAAGATCTCGATCCGGCGATTCTTCGCCCGGCCGGCTTCGGTGGCATTGCTGGCGATCGGTTCCTGCTCGCCGCGCCCCGTGACGCCCACGCGCGACGCGGCAACGCCACGGTCCACGAGGAAATCCCGGGCGCTCATGGCGCGGTCCAGCGACAGGGGGCGATTCACGGCCTCGCCACCGGTGCTGTCGGTGTGGCCGACGATGCGGATGGCGGTCGCCGGGTTGTCCTTCAAGGTCTGGGCAAAACGGGCGAGGATCGGACGCATGTCGGGCTTGATGTCGCTGCGGCCCACGTCGAAGGAGATGTCACTGGGAATCTCCAGCTTGAGCTGGTCGTCGGCGGTGCGGCTGATCTCGACGCCGGTACCGGCCGTGGCCTGGCTCATGGCCTGGCGCTGGGCCTCCATGCGTTGCGACCATACGTAGCCGCCGAGGGCGCCCAGGCCTGCCCCGATGGCCGCATCGCGGCCCACCTTGTCACTGCCGGTGGCCTTGCCGATGAGGGCGCCGCCCACTGCGCCACCCACGGCGCCCAGGCCGGCGTTGCGCTGGGTATCGGTCATCGTCGTGCAGGCGCCAAGTCCGAGGACCAGGGCCAGCGCCAGGGGAAGGGTTCGGTGCTTCATCGCGGGGCTCCTGTTGTTGTCTTGGTGCACCGGCCCGACAGCTGCCGGGGCCGGTGCCTGCGAGTCATTCACGACCCGGTTCAGCGGCGGCGGGTGAGCACGGCGCCGAGCAGCAGGCCGGCGGCGCCGATCATCGCGGCTGCGCGCCACGGGTTGCTGCCGATGTAGCGCTCGGCCACGTCCTTCGAGTGGTGGGCGTCGCGGCGGAGCACGCCGGCCGCATCCTTGGCCGCCGAACGCAGGTTGTCGATCAGGCTGGAGGCGGCATCGCGGGTGGCGTCGGCGGCAGCGTCCACCTGACGGCGGACACCCGGGATCGCGTCGCGCGCGTTGTCCTGAAGTTCGCTCGCAACCTGGCGCAGGCTGCCCGGGGTGGAGGTGCTGGCGGGGGTGGATTCGATGGTGTTCATGACAATCTCCTGTCGGGGTTGTGGGGGCTGCAGGCCCGCCGCTGGCGACATTGCCGGGCGGGCTCAGGTCACGATCAGTTGGCGCGGACGATGATGTCGTTCTTCACCGACTTCACGCCGGGCACCGTCTTGGCGATCTCTTCGGCACGCGCCTTCTCGGTGTTGGACGGGGTGAAGCCGGAGAGCTGGACGACACCGTTCTTGGTTTCGACGCCGATTGCCGTCACCCGGACCGACTTGTCTTCGGCATGCTTGGCCTTGATGTTCGCGGTGATCGAGGCGTCATCGACGTACTGCGCGGCGGCAGACTTGTCGGTCTTCTCGGCGTGCATCTTGTCGGCGGCATACACCGAGGAGGCAGTGGCGAGGGCCAGCAGGCTGGCAACGAGGATTCGGGTAACGGGCTGTTTCATGGCGTTCTCCTGAAGTTCTGGGGTTTGAGGAAACTCGTCTGTCGTTTGAAGGCTGACGTCCGCGTTTCCATGGCTTCACTTTATGCGTGGGCCGGGAGCCGATATGTCCGACAAGCGCCGAATGCAATGTAGGAATCGACCGTCGGCGGCGTGGGAGGGGCGCGGGGGCGGCGCGGCACGTCAGCCGCGCCAGGCCCGCCGGATGGCGGGTTGTGCCGTGTCATACTGAAGGAGGATTCCGACAACGGGCTCGTCCGGCACCGACACAGGCGCCGGACGGACGTGCATAAGATGTGAGCTGTATACGTCTGGTACCACCGCCATGCCCTCATCCGCCTCCCCATCTGCCTCCTCTTCCACGCGCCGCCAACGACGCCTGCGCACCGCCGCGGCGGCCCTCGCCGTCATTGGGCTCGGCGTCGCCCTGTTCGACTGGAACCTGCTGCGCAGGCCGATCGAGCACATCGCGAGCGACCGCCTGGAGCGGACCTTCCGGATCACCGGGCCGCTGTCGGTCCGGCCGTGGAGCCTGCACCCGAGCTTCAGCGCCGACGGGCTGTCGGTGGCGAATGTCACCGGGGGCAAGGCGCCCCATCTGGCCGCCGTCGGGCGGCTGAGTTTCTCCGTCGACCTGCGCGCCCTGCTGCGGGGCGAGTGGGTGCTGGACGGTATCGAGTCGGCCCTGAAATATTCAATTCGCCGCTTGCAGCCGCCAGCCTGACGGCCAGGCTGCGTTGTCACTGAGCACCCGCCCAAGCATCCCGACCAGCACGCCGAGCGCAAAAAGGGCCGTCAGCCCCAAACGAGCCACCGCCCGCAGTAGCCAGCGCAAGTTGTAGCCCGCGGCACAGAGCACCGGGTGCAGCACATCTCCTTCAGATCCTTTCAGCCAGTTCCGCCGTAGCCCGCAGTCGTCCTTCAGGTGTCCGATTACGGGTTCGACTGCTTGACGCCGTTTAAGCAGACGACGCGCCTTGGCACTCAGGTTCTTGATTCGGCCCCGGTGGATGATCTCGACCCCGGGCACTTCCACACCCCGATAGCCGAGATCAACGATGGCGGTGTGGGGCTTCGGGGCGCCTTTGACGTCCTGCATCAGGATCGTCGCCTGCTCGATCTGCTCGGCAAGGGTGTGACCGTCGTAGGGATTGCCCGGAAAGGCCCGGGCGCCGACGATCAGGTTGCCTTTCTCGGTGGTGGCAATGCCCACCTTGACCCCGAATTCATAGGGCTGGCGCGCCTTGCCCTTGCCGATGCACTCGAC
>NZ_SSXU01000019.1 GCF_009469605.1 Zoogloea sp. 1C4
GCTCGAACCCATCGGCTACATCCCCCCGGCCGAAGCTGAGGCAAACTACTACCGGCAACTCGCCAGTCAGGCCGAAACGCCGGCCTGACTTAAACCAAATGGCCTCCACGGAAGGCGGGGCGGTTCAACTCCCGGCTGAAGCAGCCGACCACCAGTGCCAGTGTGGCCCAGCCGTCTCGTCCCGCCCAAACACGGCACAGATCCGTCGCCCAGCGTTCGTTGGGCTGGGATGCGCTGGAGCGCCGCGCCTCGATCCGGGGCCGAAACCCGACCGGACGCCTCCGCACCTGCCAGCCGCGCAGCTGGAACACCCGCTGCACCGTGTTCTTGTTGAACCCCAGCAGGTGGGCCACCGTCCGGTAGCCAAAGGACGGGTTGTCCTCGATCATCGCCTTGATCGGTTCGGCAAAGCGGGGCTGCACCTTCGGCGGGGCCTTCACCGACTGGTAGTAGAACGTGCGACGGGGCACTTCAAACCACCGGCACAGCTGACTGATCGAGACGACGATCCCTTCTTCCTTGAGTCCCTGGCGGATCGTCTCGATCACTTCTCGTCCTCGCCCAGCAGGGACTGCAATTTTTTTCTGGCACGCAGCTCCAGCATCGCTTCTCCATAGGCTTCCTGGAGCTGCTTGATCTGTTTCTCGTACTGCTCCTGGATGTCCAGCGGGTTGGCACGCAGCGCGTTCTCCATGCCCCGCCGGGCCTCGTCGATCCAAGTCTCGATCTCCGACGGGGGCAGATCGTACGCACGGCTCGCCTCCGCCACCGTCGTCTTTCCTTGCAGGACTTCCATCACCAACGCGCTCTTGCGCTTGGCCGTCCAACGCTTGATTTCGTCTTCCATCGCCGTACTCATGTGTCGTTCCTTTCAAGGTTAACACCTGAGTAGGGTTTCACTGGGTCAATACAGCGCCTCGATCCGCGGCCGAAACCCGACTGGGCGCTTCCTGACCTGCCAGCCGCGCAGCTGGAACACCCGCTGCACCGTGTTCTTGTTGAACCCCAGCAGGTGGGCCACCGTCCGGTAGCCAAAGGACGGGTTGTCCTCGATCATCGCCTTGATCGGTTCGGCAAAATGGGGCTGAACTAGCTCCTGAAAACAAAAACCCCGGCATTGCCGGGGTTCTAGTGGGTTTTGCGAAGGCCGCCGATGGTCGGCGGCGGAACGGGGATCACTCCCACTCGATCGTCGCGGGCGGCTTGCCGGAGATGTCGTACACCACCCGATTGATGCCGCGGACTTCGTTGATGATGCGGTTGGACACCTTGCCCAGCAGGCTGTGGGGCAGTTCTGCCCAGTGGGCGGTCATGAAGTCGGCGGTCTGCACGGCGCGCAGCGCGACGACGTATTCGTAGGTGCGGCCGTCGCCCATCACGCCCACGCTCTTCACCGGCAGGAACACCGCGAAGGCCTGGCTGGTCTTGTCGTACCAGTCGGCGGCGCGCAGTTCGTCGATGAAGATGGCGTCGGCGCGGCGCAGCAGGTCGGCGAAGTCCTTCTTCACCTCACCAAGGATGCGCACGCCGAGGCCCGGGCCGGGGAAGGGATGGCGATAGACCATCTCGTGGGGCAGGCCGAGGGCGACGCCCAGCTCGCGCACTTCGTCCTTGAAGAGTTCGCGCAGGGGCTCGAGGAGCTTGAGGTTGAGGGTTTCGGGCAGGCCGCCGACGTTGTGGTGGCTCTTGATGGCGTGGGCCTTGCCCGTTTTGGCGCCGGCGGATTCGATCACGTCCGGGTAGATGGTGCCCTGGGCCAGCCACTTGGCGTTGGGCAGCTTGGCGGCTTCGGCCTGGAAGACCTCGACGAACTCGCGGCCGATGATCTTGCGCTTGGCTTCCGGGTCGGTCACGCCGGCCAGGTGGCCCATGAACTGCTCGGTGGCATCCACGTGGATGACCTTGACGCCCAGGTTGCGGGCGAACATCTGCATCACCATCTCGCCTTCGTTGAGGCGGAGCAGGCCGTTATCAACGAACACGCAGGTGAGCTGATCGCCGATGGCCTTGTGGAGCAGCGCGGCAACTACGGAGGAATCGACACCGCCGGAGAGGCCCAGGATGACTTCATCCGAACCCACCTGGGCGCGCACCTTCTCGATGGCCTCGGCCACGTAGTCGGGCATGTTCCAATCGTTCTGGCAGCCGCAGATCTCGTGCACGAAGCGGGCAATCATCTCCTTGCCCTTGATGGTGTGGGTCACTTCCGGGTGGAACTGCACCGCGTAGAACTTGCGGGCCTCGTCGGCCATCGCAGCGATAGGGGTGGATTCGTTGGAGGCGATGACCTTGAAGCCGGCGGGCAGCTCGGTGACCTTGTCGCCGTGGCTCATCCACACGTCGAGCAGGCCGTGGCCATCAATGTTGCTGCGGTCCTGGATGTTGCGGAAGAGTTCGGAGTGGCCGCGGGCGCGGATCTCGGCGTAGCCGAACTCGCGCTTGCCGGAGCTCTCGACCTTGCCGCCGAGCTGGCTGGCCATGGTCTGCATGCCGTAGCAGATGCCCAGCACCGGCACGCCGATCTCGAAGACGGCCGTCGGCGCCTTCCATTCGGTGGCTTCGTAGACGGAATTGGGGCCGCCGGACAGGATGATCCCCTCGGGCGCGAAGTTGCGGACGAAGTCGTCGGAGACGTCGTAGGGATGGATTTCGCAGTACACCTGCTGTTCGCGCACGCGGCGGGCGATGAGCTGGGTGACCTGGGAGCCGAAATCGAGGATCAGGATTTTCTTGTGCACGGCGGGTTCCGGAGGTGAAAACGGGAAGCCCGGCATTATACCGCCAGCCGCATTCGGCTGCCTGTGCCGCGTTGTGCGCCGGTAGGCAAGGCGCGGCGGACGTGGCAGGATTGGGCGCCTTGACCGGTCAATCCTTTTTTCCACTAATCAAACATGATCAAGCCCCGCATCGTCGTCGGCATCAGCGGTGCCAGTGGTTTCCAGTACGGCATGAAGGCCCTCGAGCTCCTGCGGCCGATGGACGTGGAAGTGCACCTCGTGATCTCGAAGGGCGCCCAGCTCACCCGGGCGATGGAGACCGACGTGCCGCCCGGCGCGGCTGAGGCGTTGGCAGATGTCGTCCATACGCCGCAGAACCTCGGCGCGGCGATCTCCAGCGGTTCGTTCCAGACCCTCGGGATGCTGGTGGCGCCGTGTTCCATGAGCAGCCTTGGGGCGATCGCCCACGGCATCACCGAAAACCTCCTCACCCGCGCCGCCGACGTGGTACTGAAGGAACGCCGCCGGCTGGTGCTGATGGTGCGCGAGACACCGCTTCACCTGGGCCATCTGCGCAACATGACGGCCGTCACCGAGATGGGCGGGGTGATCTTTCCGCCGGTGCCGGCGCTATATCACAAGCCGGCGTCGGTGGATGCGCTGGTCACCCACAGCGTGGCGCGGGCGCTGGATCTGTTCGGCCTGCCGGTGGCGGGCATGCTCCGCTGGGGCGAGACGCCCGCAGAGCCGCCCGAGAACGGCTGAAGCAGGCGCCTTCAACGCCATGCCGTTTGCTTGTTGCGGCACTTCTGGATAGGCTTACAGCGATAAACAATTCTTGATCGTCAGAGGCAAGTCATGTCCGACCGCGAGGCGCTTTACCGGGCCGCAATCGGCCCCAAGAACCAGGATTACTATTTAAGCCGCTTCCTGGCTTTCGACGAGGCCGGCAAGGCCGGGCCCAGCTGGAACTGGCCGGCGGCGCTGCTGACCTTCTTCTGGTTCATCTACCGGCGGATGTGGGCGGTCGGCTTTGCCTATCTCGTCGCCGCCAACCTTCTCGCATGGATCATCGGGATGATCTTCGGCGACATTGGCCCGCTCATTGCGCTGATCGCCCAGGTGGCGCTGCCGGGCATGTACGCCAACATGCTTTACCATGCCCACTGCAACCAGAAGATCGAAGAGGCGCTGGCTGCCGGCACCGATCCTGCCTATCAGCTGGGCGTGCTCGAAGGAAAAGGCGGAACCAGCCGCAGCGGGGCGATCATCGGCTTTGTACTGCTGGGTTTCGTGGTGCTCGGGATGTTGGCGGCAGTGGCGATTCCCCAGTACCAGACCTACCTGAACAAGGCCAAGGTGGCCGAGGCCGCAGCCCTTGGGCGCAGGGCGGTCGAGTCGGTGGAAGCCTACCGGCGTCAGCACGATGAACTGCCGGCCAAGCTGGTGGAGGCGGGCTTCATTCCCACGCCGCCGCTTCACGTCTACAGCATCGAGATGGACGGGCCGGCGATGGTCGTCACGATCCGCCAGGGCGCGGGCTTTCCGGACGGCGGCCGGCTGATCTGGGAGCTCACCGAGTCGGCCGACGGTAAAACGGCCTGGCGTTGCCGCGCCCAGCGTCTGCCGGCGCCAACCTTGCCGGAGGATTGCCGCTAAGGTCGGGATTGACGACCAGCGCTCTGGCTGAGATGGGTTCGGCTGGCTGTCTGCCTGAACGGTGATTCAGATCTGGCCTGTGAGTGGTGGTCGAACTGTACGATACGCAGGCGGATGGGCGATCCGCCTGCGTCGGGTTGATGGCGCTGGTGATGGGGCTTGAGATAGGCCTTTGCCGGACGGACCGGGCCCGGCCGTCTTACCAGCCCGATTCGCGGATCAGCAGTGCGGCGCCGGAGCGGACGAAATCGCCGGCAAGGGATTTCGGCTGGCCGTAGATCGTCACCGCGCCGCGCAGCACATGGCCCGGGGGCTGCTCGCCTTCATCCACCGCCAGCACCACGCGATACACCGCCCGCTCGGGGATCAGCTGCCCGTTGCGTTCGCGCACCAGTACCTCGCCGCCGTGGCCCACAGCCAGCATGGCGTCCGGCAGGGCGCGGGTGGCGTCCCGGTCGATGCGCACCACCTTCAGGGATCGGGTCGGCAGGCCCGGGGTTTCCGGCAGGAAGCGTCCGCTGTCGCCCACCGACACACGTTCCACCTCGGCGTCGGTGAGGTAGGTTTCCACTTCCCACGCCTTAGGATCGATGAGCACGCCCAGCTGCTGCTGACGGCCCACGGTTTCGCCCACGCGCAGGTCGGGCGCGATGTCGGCGAGCACCCCGTCGAAGGGCGCGGTGACGGTGTAGCGCTTGAGCTCGTCGGCGGTGCCGGCGAGTTCGGCCTTGGCGGCTTCGAGTTCCTCGACGGTGACCGGCTGACGCGCGCGCAGGGTTTCGTCGAGGCCCGAGACTTCAGCCTGCCAGGCCAGCCGCGAGAAGCGGGCTTCGGCGAGGCGGCGGCGGTACTCGGCGTCGTCGGTGCTGAGCTTCAGGATCATCTGGCCGGCGGTCACCCCATCGCCGGGCTTTACCGGCATTGCCTCGATCTGCGCCGGGCCCGGGGAGAATAACGGGTAGTGGCGCGCCGAGCGCATCAGGCCCTGGCTGCTCACCTGGAAGTTCCACGGCACGATGGCAACGAGCAGCAGCAGGATCAGCAGCCACAGCTTGCCGCGACCGCTGCCCTTGGCCTTGATCTCGGGCCAGCGGCTGCGCCACTCGGTGATTTCCTTCCACATGGGCAACATCACGAACCATCCGATCTCGACCGCAAACAACAGAATCCCGAGCGCCTTGAAGAAGTAGTGGTACACCAGCAGGGCGATGCCGATGAAGAGCACCAGCCGGTAAAGCCAGACGCCGTAGGCGAAGAGGATGAGCCCCCGGCGACGGGCCGCCGGCAGGAATTCCGGCACCGGCTCGCCGAGGCCGAACAGGCGCTCGCGCAGGTCCCAGCGGGCCAGCGCAAAGGAGCGGGCGTGGAGGTTGGGAAAGTCGAGATAGTCGGAGAGCAGGAAGTAGCCGTCGAAGCGCATGAAGGGGCTCGCGTTGATCGCCACGGTGGCGACCCAGGTGGTGGTGGCCAGCATGAAGGCGGTGCCGCGCAGGGTGCCATCTGGCAGCAGCGCCCAGGCGAGCGTTGCCCAGGCGGCCACGGCGAGTTCGGTGAGGATGCCGGCGGCGCCCACGGCGAGGCGGTCCTGCCGGCGGGTCAGGCGCCAGGCTTCGTTCACGTCGGTGTAGGCCACCGGCCACATCACCAGGAAGGCGACACCCATGGTCGGCACCCGGCAGCCCAGCCGCCGGGCGGTGAAGGCGTGGCCGAGCTCGTGGAGCACCTTCACGAAGATCAGCGCCACGCCATAGCCCATCGCGCCCTGCCAGGTGAGGGTATCCACCAGCGTGGCGGCGAAGTGCTCCCACTGGCGCACCACCTGATACAGCCCCAGCGCCAGCGCGGCGAGGGTGACGCGCAGGAAGGTGGCCGAGTAGAACAGCTCGACCCGCGGCAGCTGGCGCACCAGCCAGCGGTCCGGGCGGATCAGCGGTACGCGGAAGAACAGGTAGTGGTGCAGCAGCCATTGCCACAGGGTGTTGTGGCGGGCTTTCTCCTGAAAGACGAGGCGGGCGGTGCCGGCTTCGCCAAGGGGCCGGATGAGCTGGTGATCGGTGAGGAAGCGCACCACCAGATCCACGTCGTGCGCGTCTAGGCTGAGGGTGGTTTCGGCTTCGACGGCGTCGACGATCTTCGCCGGATCGCCCAGGTGCCAGCGGGCGAGGATCTCGAAGGTGGTCCAGTCGATGCGGTAGAACTGGTTGCGCACCGGGTCGTGGAGGCTCCAGGTGGGCGCGCCATCAAGGCTCGCCGGGCCGTCGAGGAGGGCGAGTTCGTCGCGCAGCGGCGGGAGGTTGCGGGGAAGATCGGCCGCGAGGGCGGAGGCGTCGAGGGCTGCCTGCATCGCGCTGGCCCCTCAGAGGCCGGTGGCCTGGCGCAGGCTCGCCAGCGGGCGGCGCAGCACCCAGTAGGCCAGCGGCACGTGCTCACCGCGAACCTTCACGGTGCCCTTGAGGCCAACCCGCGGCTTTTCCTGGCCTTTGGCAAGAGTGGCGCGCAGGCGGTAGGCAAAGCTGCCGTCGGGGCGCGACACCGCCTCGTGGGCGAGGTAGCGCACGGTGGCTTCCACCGGCTGCAGCGGCGAGGCGTTGAGGTAGAGGGTGACTTCGGCGCCTGGTGGCAGATCGATGACATCGCCGGGGCTGAGCCAGGCTTCCACCTCGGCGTCGTCGGCGCCGGCGATGGTGATGATGCGTTCGCCGGTGCTCACCGGCTTGCCGATCCACTCGCTCGGGTCGTCCATCAGCACGATGCCGTCCCGCGGCGCGGTGGCCTGGGCTTTTGCGAACTGAGCCGAGAGCAGGTCGGCTTCGGCCTGACGCTCGGCGATGCGGCCTTGCAGGATCGCCAGCTGGGCCTTGCTCTTGGGGTCGAACACGGCTTGCTGGGCCGACTGGCGGTATTCGGCTTCGGCGGTCACCAGCCCTTGCTTGGCCACCGCGAGGCGGCTGGAGAGGGTGGTGAGATCGAGCTGGAACAGCTTGTCGCCGGCCTTGACCTGGCTGTTGGGGGTGACGAAGAACTTGTCCACCGTGCCATCGAGCGGTGCGCGGACGACCGCCGGCTGGGCCGGGACGAGTTCGCCCGGAGCGAGCACGCTGAAGCGCACCGGGAAGAGCGCCACGGCAGCGGCGAGAATGGAATAGCGCAGGGTGCGCCGGTGCCACAGGGCGGCCACATTGGCGCGCAGGTCGGCGGCCTGCCATCGGCGCATCCGCTTGAGCCGGAAGCGCCAGCCATGAAAGGTAAGCCAGTGGCGGCGCCAGGCCTTGCGGTCGGCAGCATCGGGCCAGGCGTCGGCCAGCATGCGCCAGCGGCTCCTGACGTCGGGTTTGGCCTGGATCTGCCATTCGTGGCTCCAGATGTCGGCCCATTCGGTGACGAGGCCGATCTCGCCTGGCTGCCACGGGGTGTCCCGGGCAAGCAGCAGGCCGCCCGGGGTCGATCTGGAAAGGGGCACCCACAGGGCGTGGGCGGGGAGCCATTCGTCCCACTCGGCCGCCTCGGCCGGTGCCAGGGTGTTGGGCGACACCACGCAGGGGGTGTCGCCTTCCTTGAGGAGTTGCCGTGCGACCCGCTCCAGCCACTGGGCGAAGGGGGCGTTGGCATCCGGGCTGACCACCCCGGACAAGGCCACCACGCCCCGATCGGCCAGCCACAGGGCGGCTTGCCGGTAGGGCGCGAGGGCCAGGGTCTCGTTCACCGCGATGAAGCCCAGTTCCGCCGGCGACGCCGCCAGCCGGGCCCGGCGCGCCAGGTGCAGCAGCGCGCCAAGGGAGTGGGAAATGAAGGCGTCGTTATCGGACGGGCTGCTCACGGTGACCTCGACTGGGTGGCGGATCAGACGCTGCGGGCGCGGGCCTGGCGGGCATGTTCGACCAGGCTGCTCCGTACGGCGTCACGCCCGGGGGCGCTGGCCGTGCGGAACTGGGTGCTGAGCCCCTCCCGACCATTGAACCCGACTCGCTGGCCGTTGTGGACGCGGATGCGGAAGATCGTCGACACCTGGTTGCCGAAGTTGTCCTTGGCGGTGACCTTGACCTCCACGTCGCCGTCGAAGTCCGCCGGCGGGATGCCGAGGAACTCGCCCTTGCGGGCGTCGAAGCGCAGCCAGTTGGGCAGCGGCGTGCCGTCGATGCGTTCGGCGGAGAGCTGCACGCGCGCATCCAGGCGGGTGTGGGTGAAGGTGTCGGGCGGAACGATCAGCTTGATCGGCGAGGACGGCTTGAAGTCCTGGTCGTTGAGCGGGCGGCTCAGGACTAGGTTGGTGTCGGCCTTGGATTCCGGCGCCTGGACCACGATGCGGAAACCGTCGGAGCGGGTCAGGCCGCTCTGGCCGGTGGTCTGGGTGACCGGTCGGATTTCGGCGACGGTGGGTGCGGTGCCGCCCACCGGCGCACGGCTGGCGTCGGGGGTCGGGGCGATGCTGGTGATCGACAGGGCGCGGTCGGCCGGACTGAAGAAGCCATCGCCCTTGGGGACCGTCCAGGTTCCGCCGATCGAACCGCTGCCGGCTGCCGGGGCCGTCCAGCCGGTGTCGACGGGCGGCTTGACCGGCGTCGGGTCGACCTGCGGCTTGATGGGCGGTATTGGCTCGACGTCAGGCTTGGCTTCGATCGGCTTGGTCGGCACGCCGGCCACGCGGAGGGTGAAGTCGGCGTGGGCGGGCTGGTTGCCGTGGTCGTCGGCGATCACGCGGAGTTGCAGCACCGCGATGTCACCGCCACCCGGGGTGCCCGAGAAGGTGCGGGTGACCGGATCGAAGTGGAGCCACGCGGGCAGCGGGCTGCCGTCGGCCAGGGTGGCCGAGTAATGCAGGGTGTCTTCGCCGTTGGCGTCGGCAAAGGTGCCGGTGGGGACGGTGAAGCTGAACGGCACGCTCTCGGTGGCGTCTTGGGTGTCGAGGGAGCCGGTGTTCTGCGGATCGACGTTGGTCACCGCCTTGAAAGCGCCGGTGGCGACCGTCTCGGTGGTGCCGTCGCCGCCGAAGACCTTGACCCGCACGAACTTGCCGATTTCGGCCGCGGTGAGGGTGTAGCTCGGATCGGTGGCGCCGGTGATGGTGCGCAGGTTGGTGCCGGCGGCATCGTCGGCCACTTCCCAGACGTAACGGAAGGTGGTGGCCGGGTCGCCGGCATCCACGTCGTGCCACAGGCCTGGGTCGGCGGTGACGGTGCCGTCCTGACGCAGGGTGCCGTCACCGCGGAAGTCGCCGCTGTAGCTCGGGGCGACATCGTTGATCGGGGCGTCGTTGACCGGATCGACGTGGATCGTCACCACGTCGGCCGCGGTCGAGAAGGGCGACGTGCCGCCGGTGGTGGTGAGGCTGGTCAGTGTGCCGGCAGTACCGGCGCTGCGATCCCAGGCGTGGTAGGTGAGATGCGCGGTAGTGGCGTTCTTGGCGTCGGGGACGAAGCGGATCTTGTCGGTGCTGTTGAGCAGCAGGCCGTTGCTGCCGGTGAGGCCGGTGACGGTGTTCCAGGTGGTGCCGCCGTCGGTGGAGTATTCCCAGCTGCCATTGCCGTCATCGGTGGCGGTGATGGCGATGCCCGGCAGGGCTCCGCTGTCCACGTCGCTGATGGTGCTGCCGAGGAAGCTGGCGACGGTCTGGCCGGCGTTGGTGGTGTCGTCTTCGGTGATGGACGGCAGCGTCGGCGCGGCAGGTGCGAGCACCGGCGCGTCGTTGACCGCGCTGACGGCGATGTTCATGCCGTTCTGCTGGGCGGAGAAGGCCGAGGTGCCGCCGTTCACGCTGGTGTTGGCGTAGCCGCCGCTGGTGCCGGCGCTGCGGTCCCAGGCGCGGTAGGTGAGCGCCGCGGTGGTGGCGTTCTGGCCGTTGGGCAGGAACCGGATGCGGTCGGTGTCGGCAAGCAGCAGGGCATGGGTGCCCGACACGGCGCCGCCCACGTCGGCATTGACCCAGGTGGTGCCGCCGTCGGTGGAGTACTGCCAGGTGCCGTTGCCGCTGTCGAGGCTGGTGATCGCCACGCCTTGTACCGCGCCGGTATCGGCGTCGGTGGTGATGCCGCGCAGGGCGGAGACGAGCTGTCCAGTGTTGCTGGTGTCGTCTTCGGTGAGCGGCGTGAGGGTGGTGTCGCCGGCTGCCAGGACCGGGGCATCATTGACCGCGCTGACCGCGATCGACACCTGGTTGTTGGTGGGCGAGAAGGCCGAGGTGCCGCCAGTGGCAGCCAGGCTGACCAGGCTGCCCGAGGTGCCGGCGCTGCGATCCCAGGCGTGGTAGGTGAGGGTGGCGGTGGTGGCGTTCTGGCCGTCCGGCACGAAGCGGATCTTGTCGGTGCTGGCGAGCAGCAGGCCGTTGGCACCGGTGAGCCCGGTGACGGTGTTCCAGGTGCTGCCGCTGTTGGTGGAGTATTCCCAGTGGCCGTTGCCGTTGGCGGTGGCGCTGATGGCGATGCCCTGCACCGCACCTGCATCCACGTCGCTGATGGTGCTGCCGATGAAGCTGGCGACAGTCTGGCCGGCGTTGCTGGTGTCGTCTTCGGTGAGCGGCGTGAGGGTCGGCAGCGCAGAGGCGAGCACCGGGGCGTCGTTCACCGCGGTGACGGTGATGTCCATGCCGTTCTGCTGGGCGGAGAAGGCGGAGGTGCCGCCGTTCACGCTGGTGTCGGCGTAGTGGCCGGCGGTGCCGGTGCTGCGGTCCCAGGCGCGGTAGGTGAGGTTGGCCGTGGTGGCGTTCTGGCCGTTGGGCAGGAAACGGATGCGGTCGGTGTCGGCCAGCAGCAAGGCGTGGGTGCCGGTCACGGCGCCGCCGTCGTTGGCGTTGGTCCAGGTGGCGCCGCCGTCGGTGGAGTACTGCCAGGTGCCGTTGCCACTGGTGAGGCCGGTGATCGCGACGCCCTTGACGGCGCCGGTGTCCACGTCGGTGGTGGTGCCACGTAGGGCGGAGATCAGCTGGCCGGCGTTGGTGGTGTCGTCCTCGGTGATGGCGGTGAGGGTGCTGTCGCCAGCGGCGAGCACCGGCGCGTCATTGACCGCGGTGACGGTGATGCTGGCTTCGTCGGAGGCGGACGAGAAGTGCGAGGCGTTGCCGGTGGTGCTGGCATCCACGCCGCTGCCGGCGGTGGCGCCGGCGCCGTCCCACGCGCGGTAGGTGAAGCTGGCGGTGGTGGCGTTCTCGCCGTTGGGCACGAAGCGGATCAAGTCGGCGTCGGCCAGGGCGATGGCCGAGGAGGACGAAACCGTGCCGAAGGCCGTCCAGCTGCCGCTGCCGATCTTGTATTCCCAGTGGCCGTTGCCCGGGGTCTGGTCGACGATGACGATGCCGGAAAGGGCGCCGGTATCCACGTCGGTGATGGCGCCACGGAAGCTGGCGACGGTCTGGCCGGCGTCGTTGGTGGCGTCTTCGGTGAGGCCGGCAAGGACCGGTGCGGCCGGGGTGAGGACGGGGGCGTCGTTCTCTGCCGTCACGTTGAGGGCGATGGTGCCGGTGGCCGCCGTGGCGCTGTCTTCGCCACCGTCAGCGATCGAGACGCTGATGGTGGTGTTGACGTCGGTGTTGGCGCCCGGGGTGAAGTGCAGCGCGGCCAGCGCGGCGTTTACCGCCGAGACGTTGCCGGTGAAGGTCCACACGCCGGTGCCGGGGTTGTAGGCGGCGCCGGTGGGCACGTTGAGGCTGCCCAGGGTGGGGTCGGCGAGGGTCAGGGTGGCGGTGACGATTTCGTCCGGGTCCGGGTCGGTGACGGTGATCGTCGGCACGGTGACGCTGGCGGCACCTTCGGTGTAGCTGGCGGTGGCGCTGGTGGGCGAGATGGTCGGTGCGTCGTTCAGGTCGCGGATCACCAGATAGCTGGTGCCGGTGGCGCTTTGGGCGCCGAAGGTGCTGTCGGCCACGCCGTTGGCGTCGGTGATCGTCCAGGTGAGCGCGCGGCTGGCGCCGGTGTCGGTGGGCGAGGACGAGCCGTTCTGGTACTGGACGTGCTCGAGCAGGCTCTCGAACTCGGCCTTGGTGACGTTGCCGCTGGCCGTGGTGAGGCTCAGGGTGCCGGTGCCGGCGTTGTAGGTGACGTTGATCTGGGCGCCGGAGCCGGTGGTGAGCACGCTGCCGGAGCGGCTCCAGCCGCTGGGCGTGGCCACCGACAGGACGTCGGCGCTGCTGCGGTTGTTGCTGATGACCACGCTGGCGCTGGCCACGTAGGCATCGTCCACGTCGCTGACGGTGGCGCTGCCGACGACGTTGGGGTTGGAGTTGTCGAGCACGTAAACCGGCGCGCCGCCCTGCTCGAAGACCACGGTGGAGGCGTCGAGCGCGGTGTTGTGGTTGAGCGCCAGGGTGGGCGCATCGTTGCGGGCGGTGATCGACAGGCTGCTGGTGCCGGCGTTGGCGGTGACGGTACCGCTGCTGCCATCGTTGCCGCCAGTGGCGTCGGTGAGGCGCGAGCCGAAGCTGCTGGTGGTGGCCCAGGTGAGGCTGCGGCTGGTGGCGGTGCCAGTGGGGTTGTCGCTGGACGTGGAGAAGACGATCGAACGGGCGACGGCCTGGTAGTCGGCCAGGGTGGCGGTGCCGGTGAGGGTGAGCACGCCGGTGCCGGCGTTGTACGAGGCGGAGATGCCGGTGCCGGAGAGCGGCGCGGTGACCGCCAGCGTGTCGCCGCTGGTGAAGTTGCCGGAGATGCTGACGCTGATGCCTTCGAGGGTGGTGTCGTCGGCGTCGGCAAGGGTGATCGACGGGGCGATGACGGTAGCCGAGCCCTTTTCCACGTAGCTGGCGCTGCCGAGGCCGCCTACGGTGGTGGCGTTGTCGGTGGCGGTGAGGGCGACGCTGCTGGTGCCGACGCTGCTGTCGAGCAGGTTGGCGCCGCTGGTGGAGGCGTCGGCGTCGGTGACCTGCCAGCTGATGCTGCGGGTGCCGGAGATGGCGGTAGGATCGTCGGCGGTGCTGCTGTAGGTGACGGTGCGCAGGACGCTCTCGAAGGTGGCCTTGGAGGCGCCGGCGTGGCTGAGGGTGAGCACGCCGGTTGCGCTGTTGTAGCTGGCCGTGATGCCGCTGGCGCCAACGGTGGCGGAGAGGGTGTCGCCGGCGGTGAAGTCGCCGCTGATCCACACGCGGGCTTCGGTGAGGTTGGTGTCGTCCACATCGGCAAGGCTGATGGCGCCAGCCAGCACGACGGCGCTGCCGCCTTCGGTGTAGCTCGCGGCAGTGCCCGGCAGGCCGGAGAGGGTCGGCGCGTCGTTGGCGGGGGCGACGGAGATCAGGCTGGTTGCGCCGGCACTGGTTTCGGTGGTGGTACTGGCGTCGTTGGCGCCCGGGAAGTCGGTGAGGCGGCTGCCGAAGCTGTCGGTGACCATCCAGGTAAGGGTGCGCGAGGTGGAGGTGCCGTCGCTGGTCGGGTTGTCGCTGGACGAGCTGAAGGTGATCTGGCGCAGTACGTTTTCGTAGGCGGCCAGGCTGGCGTTGCCGGTGATGACCAGCGACGTGGCGGTGCTGGAGGGGTCGAGCGTGAGGCTGGCGGCGCTGAGCACCGAGGCGTCGATGGCCAGCAGATCGCCGCTCACGCCACCGGCCGAGATGCTGACGGTGGCCGAACTGAGCGTGGTGTCGTCCGGGTCGGTGAAGGTGAGGTTGGAGACTGCGACCACCGCCGAGCCGCCTTCGGTGTAGGCGATGGTGGCGCCGCCAGTGGTGGCAACCGGGGCGTCGTTGATGGCCTCGATGCGCACCTGGGTGCTCTGGGCCGCGGTGACCTGGCTCTCGACGCCAGCGTTGTCGGTAACCCGCCAGATGAGGGTGCGCTGGGCGCTGCTGGCGGTGGGGTCGTCGCTGGTGCTGCGGAAGTCGATCTTCTGCATCACGGCGGTGTAGTCGGTCTTGCCGGCGGTGCCCGCGGTGGTGGCGAGGACGATCTCGCCGTTGGCGGCGTCGTAGGTGTAGCTGATTTCGACCGCGCCGCTCACGTTGGTGCCGCTGAGGGTGCCGCTGAGGGCGGTGCCGCTCTGGGTCCAGCCGGCCGAGCTGAGGGCCGCGGCGTCGAAGTAGCCCAGTTCGTCCTGAGCGTCGAGGCCGGTGGTGATGCGGACAAGGGCGCCGGTGATGGCGTTGTCGCTGCCGATGGTGCCGGTGTCGTCGAGGACGGTGAGGGCGCCTTCGAGGGTGGCCGGGGCGCCGCCTTCAACGTAGTCGAGCGGGGTTGCGCTGGCGGAGCCCGTGATGTTGGTGACCTGCGGGATCTCGTTGGCGTTCTTGAGGGTGATGTCGGTGGTGCGGGCGGCCGAGTTGGTGGCGCCGGCGCCGTCGGAGTTGGCGTCGGTGACCTGCCAGGTGACGGTACGCAGATTGTTCTGGCTGCCGCCGGAGGTGAACAGGTCGACGTTGTCCGGATCGGGGGAGTTGTAGTTGGCGTCGTTCCTGTAGGTGACCGAGCGCAGGACCTTCTGATAGTTGGCGACGCTGTCGGTGCCGGAGAGGGTAAGCACGCCGGTGCTGGCGTCGAAGCTGGCCGTGATGCCGGTGCCGGTGGTGATGGCGGCGAGGGTCTCGCGGCCGTCGGTCAGGTAGCCGGTGCCGGTGATGGCGACGGTGGCACCCGCCAACTGGGTGTCGTCCACATCGCTGAGGGTGAGGCTGGGGGCGATGACGCGGGCGCCGTCGTCTTCGGTGTAGTTCCAGGTGGCGGGTTGACCGCCAAGCACCGGGGCGTCGGCCAGGGGCGTGACGTTGACGGTGCTGGTGCTGTCGGCACTGCTGACGCCGGCGGTGTCGGTGGCCTTCCAGGTGAGGGTGCGGGTGGCGCTGTTGAGGGTCGGGTCTTCCGAGGCGGTGTTGAAGGTGACCGAGTTGAGCGCGGTCTGATAGGTGGCGGCAGACGCAGTGCCGGTTAGGGTGAGCACGCCGGTCTGGCTGCTGTAGCTGACGGTGAGCCCGCTGGCGGTGCCGACGGCAAGGGTGTCGCCGGCGGTGAAACCGCTGCTGATCGAGACGGTGGCGCGGCTGAGCTGGCCGCCGTCGTCGGTGATGACGAGGCCGCTGCCCACATTGACGGCGCCGGCGTTCTCGGTGAAGGCGCCGGTGGAGGCGCCCGTCGTGAACTGCGGCGCGTCATTCACGTTGGTGACGTTGACGCTGAGGGTGTATTCGCTGCTCGAGAAGGCGGTGATGCCACCGTTGGTGGAGACATCGGCCTCGCCGCGGGTGGCGCCGCTGGTGGCGGTGCCGCTGGTCTGATCCCAGCCGTGCAGGCTGAGGGTGGGCGTGCCGCCCTTGAAGCCGTCCGGGTTGAAGCGCACGCGGTCGGTGCTCTTGAGCAGCAGCGCGGTGCTGGCGCTGGGCGTACCGAGGGATTGCCAGGTGCTGCCGCCGTCGGTGGAGTATTGCCAGCCGCCGGTGGCGCCGCCGTTGGTGGCGCCGGTGATGGCGACGCCCTGGACGGCGCTGGTGTCCGCGTCGGTCATGGCGCTGCCGAGCAGGCTGGAGACGGTCTGGCCGGCGTTGTTGGTGGCGTCTTCGCTGATGCTGGCGAAGTTGGCCGGGGTGCCGAGCACCGGCGCGTCATTGACCGCGGTGACGGCGATCGTGGCGGTGTCGGTGGCGGTGGAGTAGGGGCTGCTGCCGCCGCTGGTGGCGGTGCTGGCGTAGGTGCCCTGCTGGCCGGCGGTGGCGCCGGTCTGGTCCCACGCCTTGTAGGTGAAGCTGGCGGTGGTGGCGTTCTTGGCGTCGGGCACGAAGCGCAGCTTGTCGGTGCTGCGCAGCAGGAGCGCGTTGGTGGTCGAGACGGCGCCGACGTTGGTCCAGCTGGAGCCGCCGTTGGTGGAGTACTGCCAGGTGCCGTTGCCGCTCACCAGGCTGGTGACGGCGATGCCGGACGCGGCGCCGCTGTCCACGTCATTGACCGAGGTGCCGAGCACGCTGGAGACGGTCTGGCCGCTGTTGCTGGTGTCGTCTTCGGTGATGCCGGTGAGGCTGGGCGCGGCGGCGGTGAGCACCGGCGCGTCATTCACGGCGGTGACGGTGATCGTGGCGGTCTGCTTGGTGGCGGAGAAGGCGGTTTCGTCGCCATTGGCGATGGCCTTGGTGGTGCCATAGCTGGTGGCCGCGGAGAGGTCGGCGGTCAGGCCGGCGGTGCCGCTGGTGCGGTCCCAGGCGCGGTAGGTGATGGTGGCCGTGCCGGCGTAGTCGGCGGCGGGCACGAAGCGGATCATGTCGGTGCTGCGCAGCAGGCGGGCGGCGGCATCGGAGGTGGTGCCGAAGGCAACCCAGTTGGCGCCGCCGTCGGTGGAGAACTGCCAGTTGCCGTGGCTGTTGTCGTTGGCGGTGACGGCGATGCCGGTGACGGCGCTGGCGTCCGCGTCGGAGGACGACAGGAAGCTCGACACCAGTGCGCCGGAGTTGTTGACCGCGTCTTCCTGGATGGCAGGCACGGCGGACGGGGCGTTGTTTACCGGCGCGTCGTTCTTGCGGACCGGGGTGATCGCGATGGTCTTGCTGAAGGTGGGCGTGCCGCCGTTGTCGCTGTACTCGACCACATACGGGAGCAGCGAGCTGTTCGGCAGGTCGTTCCATTTGCCGGGCGAGGCGCCGGTGGAGTAGATCTCGCCGTAGTGCTCGGTGCTGCCGGAGTTGTTGGGCTCGCCGCTGTTCCAGTAGGCGTAGCCGCCGCTGGCGGTGACGGGGCTGCCATTGCCGGTAGAGATCAGGGTGCCCTTTTCGGGGCCGGTGACCCAGTACCACTTGCCTTCGGCGGCGCTCTGGCTGGCGAAGGTGGTGGTGCCGGTGGCGGCGTTGATATAGGTGTAGTCGTCCGAGGCGCCGATCCAGGCGTCCGCGCCGAGCTTTTGCTTGATGAAGTCGTTCTCTTCCTGGCTGGTGATGGTGGCCAGGTAGCCGGTCATGCCCTGGAAGGTGCGGCCTTCGGCGGCGGTCTTGGCGGCGGTCCAGCTGTAGCTGCCGGAGACGTACTCGTAGTAGTGGGTCTTGCCACCAAAGCTCAGGGCCAGCGCATCACCGATGGTCATGCTGATGGTGCGGGCGGTGGTGGTCGGGTTTTCGCTGAGGTTGTAGTACTTCACCGCGCGCAGGGCGGCCTGGTATTCGGCGATCGTCGCGGTGCCGGTGAGGGTAAGGATGCCGGTGCTGGTGTTGTAGGCGTAGGTGATCTTGCCGCTGACATCGGTGCCCGAGGCGGGCTGCAGGCGGTCTTCGGCGGAGACGAGGTTGGAGGTGATGACCACCCGGGCGCCATTCAGGGTGGTGCTGTCCGCGTCGGTGAGGGTGAGGGCGCTATCGACGTAGAAGCTGCCGTCGTTCTCGTCGTAGCCGCTGCTGCTGCGGCTGAGGGTCAGCACGGCGGGGTCGTCCACCGCGGTGACGTTGATGGTGGCGCTGCGGGTGCCCTGGAGGGCGCCGCCGCTGCCGGTGTTGCCGCCGTCGTTCAAGGTGTAGGTGACGGTGCGGCTGGCGGTGGACGGCGTGTCGGACGTGTTGGCGTAGCAGATCACCCGGGCCAGTGCCTGGACCGCGGCCTGGGTGGCACTGCTGTTCAGGTTGATGCGCAGGGCGCCGCCATTGGCGCCGGTGTTGCTGGCGTCGATGGTGCCGATGATCGTGCCGCCGTAGGTGACGTTGCTGCCGGAAACGCCGATCTGGCCGGCGCCGGTGCCCTGGTTGAGCACCGAGAGCTGGTCTTCGGCGGCGCCGTTGGTGGTGATCTGCGCCTGCAGCCAGCCGCCGTTGAGGTTGGCGGGGCTGTCGGAATCGGTGACCGTCATCACCGTGTCGATGGGCGTGGCGACGGCGTTTTCGGTGTAGGCAAGGGTCTGGGCGGTGCCACCGAGCACCGGGGCGTCGTTGGTCGGCGTGATGTTGATCAGGCCGGTGTCGGATGCAGTCTCACCGGTGGCGCTCTGGGCGGTGACAGTGAACACGCGCACCGGCGAGGTGACCGGGCTGTCGGAGGTGGCGTTGAAGGCGACCTGGCGGGCGATGCTGGTGACGACGGCGTCGTTCACCTTCGAGCCATACACCCGCACGTTGTCGATGTACATCGACGCGCCGGCGGCACGGCCACCTGAGAAGTCGTAAGTGCCTGAGACGAACACGAAGCGGTAGGTGCCGGTGGTGCCGATGGTGGCGCTGGCGGTCGCCCAGTTGGTCGAGCCGGCGGTGCTGGTGCCGGTGGCGTCGAGCACCTTGGTGGTGGCGCCGGTGGTGGTGTTGAGGATGTAGCCGAATACGTCGTAGGCGTCGTCGCCAGCATAGGCGCGCCAGTCGAAATAGATCTTGTCGCCAGCGCTGGCCGAGAAGGTGTCGCTGTACACCGCCGGGCCGTGCACGACGTCGTAGCCGGAGGCGGTAGTGATGCCGGAACTCAGCAGGCTGAGGGAACGGGTGCCTTCGGTGTATTGGCTGGTGCTGACGGTGGTGCTGTAGCTGCCGGCGGTGGACGGATAGGGGTCGTCGTTGCCGGCGTTGGCCGGGTAGGTGCCGTCATTGGGCGAGGTGAAGCCGGCGATGCTGGTGGTGCCCAGGTTGATGACCTGGTTCATGGCCGTCCAGCCGGTGAGCGAGCCGGATTCAAAACCCGAGTTCGTGAAGGTGGAGACGAAGTTGATCTTCAGCGCCTTGCCGGCGGTGCCATTTTCGGTGGCGTCGATGCTGCCGATGATGTCGCGACCAGCGCCGTTGCCGAGGTAAACCGAACTGCCCGAATACGAGATCGCGCCCGAGGCGTTCACGTCGGCGGCGTTGGTGAGCGTGAGGATGTCGGTGCTCTGGCCGTTGGTGAGGCTGAAGCGGATGTACTTGCCGTCGTAGGAGCTGCCGCCGGTGATGGTGATGTTGCTGTCTACGACAACCGCGCCGCTGCCTTCCACGTAGGTGGTGTCGTCCACCGAGGTGACGCTGGGAGCGCCCAGGAGGAAGGGATCGACGGCATCGGCGAAGGCGAGGCTGCGGGATTCGATCGCGCCGGTGGTGTATTCGAGGGTCCAGTCGCCGCCTTCCTGGGTGGCGCCGGTGGCGTCGGTGGAGGCGGCCACGTCGGCCTGGGTGATCCGGGCGATCTCGTCCACCAGGGCCTTGCCGTCGGTGCCGGTGCCGACGTCGCAGCCGTAGATCAGGATGTCGCCGTCGGCCGCGAGGCTGGAGCCGATGGCGGCCAGGGCGTCGGTGTGGGCGGCCAGGGTGGCCTGGTTGATGTGCAGGTTGCCGAGGGTGATGTCGCCCTGGCTGCCGTGGGACAGGATATGGATGGACTGGATGTCGTTGCGGCCGGCAACGGCGTCCTGAATCTGCTGGAGGGCGTTGCCCGCCGGGTCGAGCACGATGACCCGGGCGCTGCCGTCGATGTTGCTGGCGAGCACGTTGGCGTTCTGCAACTGCCCGTCCACAAAGACGAGGCTGGTGGCTGATGCCGCATCAGGGGCGGAGGCGCCCACCGCAGCCGGCACGAGATCGGCCGAGCTGTCGGTGGTGGCGTCGGCGGTCACCGGATGATCGGCGGCCAGCTGGGCGACGGCTTCGGCACCTGCGGCGCCATCGAAGACGAGTCGCTGTTCGAGGGCCAGCGGGGCCGGCCCCTGGCGGTTGAGGCGGCGTTTGCCAGAGGAGCTGCGGGTCGGGTTCGAGGGCATCGTGGGCCTCCTGCTAATTCTGATGGGCGTTTATTTCGGCGAGGCGGGCGTGGAGGCAGGCGGTGCAAGCTGCACCCGCCCGCTCATGCCGGCGATCAGATCGGGGAACTGGCCGTCGATGACGGCGATGGTCTTGACGGACTGGCTGACCGGGTCAACCTTGGCGCCCAGGCGGATGACCTTGGCCGGGTAGGTGCCGCCGGTCTCGTCGATCTTCACCTGGAAGCGGTAGCCGTCCTTCAGCCACGCCATCCAGCGCGACGGGACGATGAATTCCAGTTCGAGGGCGCTGTCGTCGATGATCTCGAGGATGCCCTGGCCAGGCTGGGCGAACTGCTGCTCGCGCACCTTCTGCTCGGAGACGCGGCCCGAGAAGGGCGCCGAGATCTGGCACTTCGAGAGGGTGGCGTTCATCAGCGACACGTCGGCCTTGGCCTTGGCGACTTCCGACTGGGAGGTTTCCAGCTCCAGCTTGCCCACCGAGTTGAGCTCGGCCAGGCGGTGGTTGGCCGCGTAGGTCTTCTCGGCTGCGCTCAGGGAGGCCTTTGCCTTGTTGAGCTGGGCCGCCTGCAGCGTGCAGTCGAGGACGATCAGCACCTGGCCGGCCTTGAAGCGCTCACCTTCGCGTACCGCAATGCGATTGACCTTGGCGCCCACTTCGGCGGAAAGGGTGGTGAAGCGCCGGGGCGACAGCTGGGCGCGGATGTCCTGGCGATCGAGCGCGGGGGCGGTTGCAGCGCCCGGAGGCGGCGGCGGGGTAACTCGCGGCGGCACCTGGGCCCAGGCGCCGATGACGGTGGCGCCGAGGGCGATGGCAAGCATGGAACGGAACATGGAGAACCTCGTCAGGGAGCGGTCTTGGCCGGAACAGCGGCGAGGGCGACGCGTTGCGCCTGGCTCATCGAGCGCTCGTGCACGTCGGCAATCGAGAACGCTGCGTTGGCAACCTTCGGTTCGCCGATGCCCTGGGCTGCGGAGATGTTCGACCAGGCAAAGCCACGGGCCTGGATCGGCGCGGTAACGGTGGGCTGAGCGGCATCGATGGCGGTGGTGCGTTCGCCTTCGGTGGCGTCGGCCTTGGGCGCGGGCGCGGCAGCCGGGGCCTTCAGGGCTTCACCGCGGTTCCACTGGTCCATACTGCTCTCGACGTTGCGGCGCAGGTCAGACAGGGAGGTGTCGTTCAGGCTGGTGATCTCCGGCTCGAGGCCGAGGGTGGACTGGATGCGGCTGCTGGCGGCATAGAGCTGGCTGACGGCCTGGTAGCGGCGCAGCAGGCTGACGATGGCCGAGGTGTTGCTGAAGATCAGGTCGAGGCGGCCCTTGGTGGCGGCATCCTCGCGGCTCTTGCTGTGCTCGAAGATGCGCTGGTCGACGGTGTAGATGGAGTCGGCACGGTCGAGCAGCTTGTAGGCGTTTTCATACTGCTGGCGAGCCAGGTGAACCTGCGCCAGCACGGCCATCTGGGTGGCCATGCGGCGCTGCTCGGCGAGCTTCTCGTTGGATTCGTTGAACTTGATCGCCGCAGGCGCGGACAGCAGGGTGAAGAGGTTCCAGCTGATCTGCGCGCCGGCTTCCTGCCACGAGTTGTGGATCAGGTAGCTGTTGGTGTCATGGCGCAGGCTGTAGTTGAAGGAGATGCCAGGGAACATGCGCATCATCGACTTCTTGGTTTCGGCCACGGCGATGCGCACGTTGTAAAACTGTTCGCGCAGGTCGGCGTTGCGGGCGATGGCGATGTCTTCCATCTGCTCGATGGGCAGCGGCAGGGCGGCGGGCTTGAGTTCGGTGGCGGAGGGCGCAGCGAGCTGGTACTGGGTGCCCGGCGGCAGGTTGATCAGCGCGGCCAGTTCGATCTTGGCGGCGGCGAGTTCCTGCTGGATGCTCTCGAGGATGCGCAGGTTTTCAAGCACGGTGCGCTGGTAGCGCAGGGCTTCGAGCGGGTCGCGGATGCGCTCCTGCTCGATCTTGCGGGAGTCGGCCAGGGCGGATTCGGCCAGGCGGATGGTTTCGCGCAGATCCTTCTCGATCTTCTCGGCGCTGGCGGCGCGCCAGTAGGCGGTGCGCACTTCCTGGATCAGGTTGTGCATGGCCTTGCGGCGGCGCTCGGTGGCGATCAGCACGCGGTCGGCGTTCTGCTTGGAGTTGTAGTAGCTGACGCCAAAGTCGAGCACGTTCCACGACAGGGCCAGATCGGTCAGGGTGTGGGAACGGTCGGACGAGATGTAGGGGTTGGCCAGGGAGGGCAGGCCGGTGACCGAATCCTTGCTGTTGGTGACGAGATCCTTGTCGCGCCACTGGTAGCCAGCGGAGGCGACCAGCTTGGGCAGCATGTCGTAGCGGCCGAGATCCAGCTGGCCGATGGCCAGGGCCTCTTCCATCATGCGGGTGCGGTGGTCGAGGTTGTACTTGATGCCGCGGGCGATAGCGTCGGCGAGGGTGAGCGGGCCGGTGAGCGGCTCCACGTTGGCGGCGGCGGCCTTGCGGTCGGCGGCGGCGATTTCCTTCTGGTCTTCGGCCGCGAATGGCGTGGGTACGGTCGAGCAGCCCGCGAGCAGCGCGGCCAACAGGACGCTGCACGCGCCAACCAGACGACCGCCGGGTACCGCGCGGGTGCTATTGAACTTGTTCATGATTCCCCCTGAGAGCGAAAAAATATGGCGTTGGCACAAGATTTGATTGGTTCGTTCTCACTGCCAGCCTGGGAATTGAGGGCGCGCGCGATGCCTGTCTGCATACCCCCGAGTGCCGTGCGGCTGGACTGCACCCGAACTCGGGAGTTTTTAACGGCAGGCAGTTGCCATTCTTTATCTTGAATGACCATTATTTTTTTTGATGATTTTGTTGAATTTGAGGATAAGCTCAAGCTTGCCGAATTTCGCTCGTAATCGTCCTGTTACCCGTATTGAGAACAGGTGGTTGCGATGTCGACAGGCAGAATCGGGCAGCTTCAGGCCTTGCTCGTGGAACCCTCCCAGATGCAGGCGAAGATCATCCGCAAGTGTTGCGATGAGGTCGGCCTGACCCGCGTGGAGCAGGTGGGAAGCATGGCGGAGGCGCTGGCGGCGGTGCGTCGGGCCCGCCCGGACGTGGTGCTGTCGGCGCTCTATCTGCCGGATGGTTCGGGTACTCGTCTGGTGGAGGCGCTGCGGGCGGATCCGCTATGGGAGTCGGTGGCCTTCATCCTGATCTCCAGCGAGACGAGCCCCAGGGCGCTGGATGCGGTGCGCCAGACCGGCGTGTGCAGCATCCTGCCCAAGCCTTTCACCGCCAACCAGCTGGCGCTGGCCCTCAACGCGACCGTGGATTACCTGACGCCCAACTACAGCTTCGACAACGCCTTCGATCTGGAGGCGGTGCGGGTGTTGCTGGTGGATGACAGCCCGAACGCGCGCAAATTCATGCGGCGGGTGCTGGAAAACCTCGGCATCCAGCACATCGTCGAGGCCGGAGACGGCAAGGAGGGGGCGGCAGTCCTCGACGAAACGATGGTCGACCTGATCGTCACCGACTACAACATGCCCGAAATGGACGGCCGCGAGTTTGTGGAATACGTGCGCAACCAGAGCTGGCAACGCACCGTGCCGATCCTGATGGTGACCAGCGAATCCAACGAAGGCCGGCTGGCGGCGGTGGAGGAGGCCGGCGTGTCCGGCATCTGCGACAAGCCCTTCGAGCCGTCGGTGGTACGGGGGCTGTTGGGTCGGATGTTGGGGGGCTGAGCGTCAGCCGCTGCGGACGTGTGGGGTAGGGTGAGGCATCTGGCTGTTTCCAGCAACAATCCCTCTTCGATTGTTGCTGGAAACAGCCAGATTGTTTTCAGGCCTTCACCGCCTCCAGCAGCGACTTCACCGCCGCCACCCGCTGCTTGAGATCCGGCGTCGAGACCTTACGGATCAGCTTGTCGGGGCCGGACATTTTGATCGTCTTGTCCTTCTGGATCAGCATGATGACCTTCACCGGGTCGATCGGCGCGTGCTGGCCGAACTGGATGCTGATCTGGCTCTCGGAGGCATCCATCTTGGCCACGCCGAAGGGCTTGACCAGCATGCGCAGGCGGTGGGTTTCGAGCAGCGTGCGGGTCTGCGGCGGCATCTCGCCGAAGCGGTCGATGAGCTCTTCCTGCAGGGCCTGCAGGTCGTCTTCGGATTCGCAGTTGGCAAGGCGCTTGTAAAGCGTGAGGCGCTCCTGGACGTCGCTGCAGTAATCGTTGGGGAGCAGCGCCGGGGCGTGGAGGTTGATCTCGGAGACGACTTCCAGCGGCTGGGTGAGATCGGGCTCCTTGCCTTGCTGCAGGTCGCGCACGGCGCGCTTGAGCATCTCGGTGTAGAGGCTGACGCCGACCTGCTGGATTTCGCCGGATTGGTTCTCGCCGAGCACCTCGCCGGCACCGCGGATTTCCAGGTCCTGCATCGCCAGATAGAAGCCGGAACCCAGCTCTTCCATCATCGTGATGGCCTCCAGGCGCTTTTGCGCCTGGGCGGTGGGTTTGGCGTGGGCGTCGGTGAGGAGGTAGGCGTAGGCCTGGTGGTGCGACCGGCCGACGCGGCCGCGCAGCTGGTGAAGCTGGGCGAGGCCGAAGCGATCCGCCCGGTTGATGATGATGGTGTTGGCCGTCGGGATGTTGATGCCGGTCTCGATGATGGTCGTGCACAGCAGCAGGTTGGCCTTCTGCGTGGTGAAGTCGCGCATCACGCGTTCGAGCTCGCGCTCGGGCAGCTGGCCGTGGCCGATGACGATGCGCGCTTCGGGCAGGAGTTCTTCCAGCGACTCGCGGACGTTCTCGATGGTCTCGACCTCGTTGTGCAGGAAGTAAACCTGCCCGCCGCGCTTGAACTCCCGGATCACCGCCTCGCGGATGATGCCCTTGCTGTGGCGCTGAACGAAGGTCTTGATGGCCAGGCGCTTCTGGGGCGCGGTGGCGATCACCGAGAACTCGCGCAGGCCTTCCAGCGCCAGCCCCAGGGTGCGGGGAATCGGGGTGGCGGTGAGGGTGAGGATGTCCACCTCGCTGCGCAGGGCTTTCAGCGCCTCCTTCTGGCGCACGCCAAAGCGGTGTTCCTCGTCGATGATCACAAGGCCCAGGCGCTTGAAGGTGACGTCCTTCTGGAGCAGCCGGTGGGTGCCGATGAGGATGTCCACCTTGCCTTCGCCCAACTGCTTGATGGCTTCGGCCTGCTCCTTGGCGCTCTTGAAGCGGGAGAGCTCGGCGACCTTGATCGGCCAGTCGGCGAAGCGATCGGCGAAGGTCTGGTAATGCTGCTCGGCCAGCAGCGTGGTGGGGCACAGCACCACCACCTGTTTTCCGTCGGCCACCGCGATGAAGGCGGCGCGCAGGGCGACTTCGGTCTTGCCGAAGCCCACGTCGCCGCACACCAGGCGGTCCATCGGCCGGCCGGATTTCATGTCGGCCACCACGGCCTCGATGGCGGCGAGCTGGTCCGGGGTTTCCTCGAAGCCGAAGCCGTCGGCGAAGGCCTCCAGATCGTGCTGCTTGAAGTCGAACTGGTGGCCCTTGCGCGCGGCGCGCTGGGCGTAGAGCGCGAGGAGTTCGGCGGCGGTGTCGCGCACCTGCTGGGCGGCCTTCTTCTTGGCTTTTTCCCACCGGCCGGAGCCCAGCGTGTGCAGATGCACCGCCTCCGGATCGGCGCCGGCGTAACGGGTGATCACGTGCAGCTGCGACACTGGCACGTAGAGCTTGTCGCCGTTGGCGTATTCGAGATGCAGGAACTCGGTCTGGCCTTCGCCCAGATCCATGTGCACGAGACCCATGTAGCGGCCGATGCCGTGGCTGGAGTGCACCACCGGGTCGCCGGGCTTGAGTTCGGACAGATCCCGCAGCCAGCCTTCCATCGTTGCGGCCTTGCGGCTGTCGCGGCGGGTCCGGGTGCGGGCGGTGGCGGCGTAGAGCTCGGATTCGGTGACGACGGCGATGCCGGCATCCGGCACCACGAAGCCGGCGGCAAGCGGGCCGACGCCCAGGGCAAGCTTCGCGTCGCCGCCGAGGAAGGCGTCGAAGCCGGCGGAGGGCTCGGGCTTCAGGCCGTATTCGGCAAAGTATTCGGCGATGGTCTGCTGACGGCCGGCGGATTCGGCGAGCACCAGCACCCGGCCGTCGAAGCCCGCGCAGAAGGCCTTGAAGCGGTGGAGCGGGTCGTTGGCCTTGCGCTCGACGGAGATGTCGGGAAGCGTGGCCGAAGGCCCGTCGCCAGCACCGGCCGGCAGGGCCAGGCGGGTGCGCTCCTTGAGGGCGACGAAGAAGGCTTCTTCCGACAGGAAGAGCTGGTCCGGGGCCATGATCGGCCGGGTCTTGTCGCCGCCGAGCAGATGGTGACGGCTGCGGGCGTCCTTCCAGAAGGCCTCGATGGCGCCGGGCACATCCCGGTGCAGCAGGATGCGGCTGTGGTCCGGCAGGTAGTCGAAGAGCGTCGCGGTCTCGTCGAAGAACAGCGGAAGGTAGTACTCGATGCCCGCCGGGGCGATGCCGTTGGAGACATCCTTGTACACCGCGCAGCGGGACGGGTCGCCCTCGAAGGTCTCGCGGAAGCGGCCGCGGAAGTGCGTGCGGCCGGTTTCGTCCATGGGAAATTCCCGCGCCGGCAGCAGGCGCACTTCCTTCACCGGGAAGACGGTGCGCTGGGTGTCCGGGTCGAAGGTCTTGATGCTCTCGATCTCGTCGTCGAAGAGGTCGATCCGGTAGGGCAGGGCGGCGCCCATCGGGTACAGATCCACCAGCCCGCCGCGCACGCTGAACTCGCCCGGCGACACCACCTGAGTGACGTGGGCGTAGCCGCCGATGGTCATCTGGTTGCGCAGGCCGTCTACATCAAGCCTGGCGCCCTGCTTGAGGAAGAAGGTGTAGGCCGCGAGGAAAGCCGGCGGGGCGAGCCGGTACAGGGCGGTAGACGCCGGCACCAGGGCGATGTCGGCCTCGCCGCGAGTGATCGCGTAGAGCGTGGAGAGCCGCTCGGAGATCAGATCCTGGTGGGGCGAGAAGCTGTCGTAGGGCAGGGTTTCCCAGTCGGGCAGCAGGTGGGTGCGCAGGTCCGGCGCGAGCCAGGCGATTTCGTCCGACAGGCGCTGGGCGTCCAGCGGGTTGGCGGTGACGACCACCAGCATCCGCTTGCCGTCGGCCAGCCGGGCGATGGCAAGGGCGTCGCTCGAACCGGCCAGCGAAGGCAGGTCGAGGCGCTGGCCAGGCTTGGCCTGGTTGAAGGCGTCGAGGGACGGGAGCAGGCGGGCGAGCGGTCGGGAGGCGGTCATGCGGAGGGTGCTGCGGAAAGACAAACCAGGCGGCGGATTATACGGCGGTGGCGCTCAGGCCCGGTCGATCTGGAAGGTTTCGACGACGCGGCCGGTTTCGATGCCGACCTCGTTCCAGGTGGATTCGGTGAAGCGCGCCCAGCCGTGGCGGTCGCGGGTGATGACGGTGGAGCAGCGGGTGCCATAGCCCGGCGCGCGGATGAAGGCGCTGGAGAGCATGCGCTCCCAGGCAAGGCTGACGCCGGTGCGAGGCAGCTCGGCGTCGGGCGCTGGGCGATCGTCGCGGAGCAGCTCACGCAGAGGTGTGTCGTCGGGCAGGGCCGCGAGGGCACGGGAGAGGCGGGACTTGCCGGCCTTCACCTTGGGCCACGGGGTGTCGAGCAGGTGGTTGGAGAGGGCATGGACGCCCGGCTCCAGCAGCTGTGCGGAGCCGCTCTCGCTCTCGTAGATGCCCAGCGTCTCGCCGTCGGACACCAGGATGTTGAAGGCGTTGTAGCGCGGGCCTTCGCGCTTGAGGCGGTCCAAGGCGGCCGCGGTGGATTCGTCGCTGCCGAGAAAATCCGCCACCAGCGCCCCGCGGGACGGGGTTCCGCTGCGTATCCGGGCGGGATCGCGAAAATTGGTGAGGCCGGCAAAGCGGCCCGACCGGCCGAGGCCGAGCCAGGTGCCGCCGGCTTCGAGATCACGACCGGCGAAGATCGCCGGCGCGCCGTCGGATGGCCACCAGGCGGCTGGAGCCGCCGGGCGGGCGAAGAACTCGTCGCGGTTGGCGGCGACCACCAGCGGGTAATCCGGGTGGGCGCGCCAGGCAACGAGGATCAGGCACATGCGACGAAGCGCTCGGTGTGGCGGCGGCCGCCGTCGTCGATGAAACGTGCGATGCCGTGGCGGTCGAGGCCCTGGGCGAGGGCGTCGTCGAAGGCGGCGGAGTCGGTCACGTTCTCGTAGATCTCCATCCACGTCCACGGGTCGTCGGCCTTGCGCAGGAAGCGCCCGGCCACGCCCGTCTGGCCGCGGAGCTCATCCTGCAGGTTGTAGAGCGTGCGGGTGAGATCGGCTTCCAGGCCCATGCGGACGGGGTAGTAGATGTAGTAATGGATCGCGGACGTCACGACCGGCCCTCAGGGAAGCGCGTAGGGCAGGGGCACGAAAGCCACCGCAGCGCCATCCGGGGCGCCGATCGTGGCCTTGCCCCCTTCGGCACTCGAGGTCTGCAGCACCACCAGGGCGTCGAAGCCGCCATCCGGCGCAGGGGCTGCACTCACCACCTTGCCAGCGGACTGGTCGCCGAAATCCGGGGCATACAGATCGGTGCCGGCCGCGAGGGCGGGCACGTCGGCGTGGATGCGGTACATGCGCTTCTTGAGCTTGCCGAGATAGTGGGTGCGGGCCACGATCTCCTGGCCGGGGTAACAGCCCTTGTTGAAGCTCACGCCGCCGATGAGGTCGTAGTTCACCATCTGCACGACGAACTCTTCCTGCACCGGCTGGGTGACCACCGGCTGGCCGGCGCGGATGTCGAGCCACTGCCACGCGGCGCTACCGGCCGGTTGGGCGCCCGCAGCCACGAACTTGGCCCACAGGTTGGGCGCTTCGGAGATCGGCGCCGACACGATGAAGCGGGAGTCATCCAGCCGCACCACGGTGGCAAGGCCCGACGCGGTGGCAAGTTCGGCGCCAGGGATGCCGAGGCCAGCAGCCTCAAGGGCCGCGCCAGCCCGCGGGCCAGCCAGGCCGATCAGCGCCGAATCGCCGCCGTCGTCCATCAGCCGCACCTTGGAGCGCAGGATGTACATCGACAGCTTCTTGAGCATCGCGGCGTGGATGTCGGCCGACAGGGTGAGGAGGTAATCGCCGGCTTCGCGCCAGAGCACGATGCTGGCCAGCATCCGGCCCTTGGGGCTGTTGAAGCTGGTGAACTGGGCTTCGTTGGGGCCCAGCTTCTTCACGTCGTTGGAGAACAGGTTGTGCAGGAAGGCGCAGGCGTCTTCACCGCTGGCGCGGATTGCACCAAGGTGGATCATCGGCACGACAATCGTGCCCTGGGCCGCGCGGATCACATCCTGCCGGGCCTCTTCGGAAAACTGCACGGCGTTGTCGCCGGAGAACTGGGCGCCTTGGTTGGCGAGAAAGGTTTGCCAGGTTGCGTTCATCAGTGGTCGTGGTCCTGAGTCTGAAACGAGTCCAAAAGCGGTTTGCGCTATTATAGAGGCCTGACCGCGCAGGCTTCGGCCTGTCTGCGGTCTTTGTCGTACCGGCGGGGCAGTCCTCATCAAAGTTGTCCATGTCCGGGCCGGCTTGCGGCGCCCACCTCTTTGCTCACCTCATTCGTTTGTTTCCCACGCGCCAAGTTCCCAGATGAAGCGCCTGTTTTCCCGTTTAGTCGTGCTCGCGCTCATCGGACTGGCCTGCCTTGCCGGCGCGCTCGCGTGGTTTGCCTATCGTCCGCTGCCGCTGCGCCAGACGCCGCTGGATTTCACCGTCGAGCCCGGCTCTTCGATGAAGCAAGTGGCGCGCCAGCTTGTTGACGCCGGTTTCGACATGCCGCCGCTGGCCATCGTCACCCTGGCGCGTATCACGCGTCAGGCCAATGCGATCAAGGCTGGCAGCTACGAGGTGGAGGCAGGTGTCACCCCGCTGCAACTGCTTAACAAGCTCAGCCGTGGCGACGTGAGCCAGGCCGAACTGCCGGTGATCGAGGGCTGGAACTTCCGCCAGCTGCGCGCCGCGCTCGATCGCCACCCGGATCTGCGCCACGACACCGCCGGGTTGTCGGATGCTCAAATCCTCGAAAAGCTCGGCGTGGACGCGCGTCACCCCGAAGGCCTGTTCTTTCCCGATACCTATCTCTTCGCCCGCCGCTCCAGCGATCTCGATGTGCTGCGCCGGGCCCACGCAAATCACCAGAAGGTGCTTGATCGGGAATGGCAGCGCCGTGCCGATGGCCTGCCGTACAAGACGCCCTACGAGGCGCTGATCATGGCCTCCATCGTCGAAAAGGAAACCGGCCAGGCGGCCGACCGGCCGATGGTGGCCTCGGTGTTCATCAACCGGCTGCGCGCTGGCATGTTGCTCCAGACTGACCCGACGGTAATCTACGGCCTCGGCACCGATTTCGACGGAAACCTGAAGAAGCGTGACCTGCTTGCCGACACGCCCTACAACACCTACACCCGCACAGGCCTGCCGCCCACGCCGATCGCCATGCCCGGCACGGCCGCGCTGCGGGCGGCCCTCAATCCGCCCGCCACCGATTACCTTTATTTCGTGGCCCGCGGCGACGGCTCCAGCGAGTTTTCCCGCAATCTCGACGAACACAACCGGGCCGTGGCCCGCTACATCCGGAAACGCAGCCAGTGAAATCCCGCTTCATCACCTTTGAAGGCATCGACGGCGCCGGCAAGAGCAGCCAGATCGCGGCTGTCGTGGCGCTGATCGAATCCCGCGGCATCCACGTCGTCCAGACTCGCGAACCCGGCGGCACGCCCCTCGGCGAGAAGCTGCGCGAACTGCTGCTGCATGAGCCGATGCACCTGGAAACCGAAGCCATGCTGATGTTCGCCGCCCGCCGCGAGCACCTCGCAGCGCTCATCGAACCGTCGCTCGCCGCTGGAAAATGGGTGGTCTCCGACCGCTTCACGGACGCCACCTACGCCTATCAGGTGGGCGGACGCGGGCTGGACGAAGGACGCTTCGCCGCGCTCGAGCAGTGGGTTCATCCCTACCTTCAGCCGGATCTCACGCTGATCTTCGACCTCGATCCGGCTGTCGCCGCGCGGCGTCTAGCCGGCACCGGCGTGGCGCCGGACCGCTTCGAGCGGGAGAAGACCGATTTCTTCGAGCGGGTCCGGTCGGCGTATCTGCGCCGGGCGGCGGCCGATCCGAAGCGGGTCCGGGTGATCGACGCCAGCCAGACGCCGGACGAGATCCGGCTGCAGGTCGAGGCCGTCGTCGGCGAGGCGTGTTTCCAATGATCTTCGAATGGCAGGCCGCCCTGTGGCAGCGCGTGCTCGACAGCGCCGAGCGCATGCCCCACGCGCTGCTCTTTGCCGGCCCGGCTGGCGGCGGCAAGCGGGTTTTTGCCGAGGCTCTGGCGGCGCGGGAACTCTGCGCCCAAAATGGGGTCGATGGACATGCCTGCGGCGTCTGCGAGGATTGCCTGTGGCGTCTGTCCGGCAACCACCCTGATCTCATGCGTGTGATCCCGGAAGCCGATCAGGAAGACCGCGGCGACGCGGCGACTGAAAAGCCCGAAGGTGGCAAGGCGGCCAGCCGACAGATCGTGATCGAACAGATCCGCAACCTCCAGCAGGCGCTGACCACCGGCGGCCACCGGGGAGGGCGTCGGGTGGTGATCATCGATCCGCCCGAGGCCATGAACCTGTTCACCGCCAACGCGCTGCTCAAACTGCTCGAAGAACCCACGACCAACGCCTTGTTCATTCTGGTTTCGTCCTCTCCCAAGCGTCTTCTGCCGACGATCCGCAGCCGCTGCCAGACGTGGGCCTTCCCGCGTCCGCCGGCCGAGATGGCCACCCGCTGGCTCGCCGACAAAAAGGTGCCGGACGCCGCTGCGCTGCTGGCCTTTTCCGGCGGCATGCCGCTGGCCGCAGCCGAGATGGCCGAAGGTGGCGCCGCTGCCGCACGCAAGCGCTTTGTGGATGACATCGTCAGCGTGCCGCGCAAGGCGCCGCTGCGTCTGGCGGGCGAATGGGAGAGCTGGCTGAAGAGCAAGGACGCGCTGGCCTGCGGCTTCGACATGCCGACGCTGGTAGGCTGGCTGCAGCGCTGGGTGGCCGATCTGGTCAGCCTGCGCCTGGGTGGGCCGGTGCGCTTCTTTCCTGCGCAATATGACATTCTCCACGGGCTGTCCGGTCGGCTGACCATCGACGCTGCCCTCGGCTGCTACAATGAAATCACCCAGTCCCGCCGGGTTTCGCAGCATCCGCTGAACGCCCGGCTTTTTCTTGAGGACATGCTTTTGCGGTACGCCCGGAGTCTTCAGGCCGCCGCGCCAGCCATGCGCAGATGAACGATTCCCTGAAGCGCCCCCTCCAGCCGCGCCCCAGCGTCCTGTCGCTCAACATCAGCTCCAAGTCGGCGCTGTACGCGGCCTACATGCCGTTCATCAGGAACGGCGGGATCTTCGTGCCCACCACCCGCGAGTACAAGCTCGGCGACGAGATCTTCATGCTCCTGCAGATCATGGACGATCAGACCAAGCATCCCGTTGCCGGCACCATCGCGTGGATCACCCCGGCCGGGGCCCAGGGGAACAAGACGCAGGGTATCGGTGTCCAGTTTGCAGGCGACGATGCCGGGCAGGTGCTGCGCAACCGGATCGAACAGATCCTCGCGGGGCATCTCGGCTCATCGCGCCCGACGCACACGCTCTGACGCTGTTTCCGTCGTCGTTTCCGCTTTCAATCCGAGAAGCTCACTGAAGCCTTTCACAGCCTTCCGCATCCTTCATGCTCGTCGATTCCCACTGTCACCTGGATTTCCCCGACCTCATCGAGAACGAGGCGGCGCTGCTCGAACGGATGGCCGAGAACGGTGTCACCCATGCCCTGTGCGTGGCGGTGAAACTCGAAACCCTCGCCGGCGTGATCGGCCTTGCCGAGCGCCACGCGAACATCTTTGCGTCGGTTGGCGTGCATCCTGACAACGCCGATTGTGACGAACCCGACACCGCCCGATTGCTGGAGCTCGCGGCCCACCCGAAAGTTGTGGCGATCGGTGAGACCGGACTCGACTACTACTGGCACAAGGACGCGCCCGAGTGGCAGCGGGATCGTTTCCGGACTCACATCCGCGCTGCCAAGGCCTGTGGCAAGCCGCTGATCATCCACACCCGCGACTCCGCCGCCGACACCCTGCGCCTGATGCGCGAAGAATCGGCCGGTGAAGCGGGCGGCGTGATGCACTGTTTTACCGAAACCCGTGAAGTGGCCGAGCAGGCGCTTGATCTGGGCTTCTATATTTCATTTTCGGGTATCGTCAGCTTCAAGACCGCCGAATCCCTTCGGGATGTGGCACGCTTCGTTCCGGCTGATCGTCTGCTGGTGGAAACCGACGCGCCTTACCTGGCGCCGGTGCCTTTCCGTGGCAAGACCAATCAGCCGGCCTACGTCCGCCATGTGGCCGAAGCCGTCGCGACCGCCCGGGGAGAAACGCTCCAGGTGGTGGCCGATGCCACCACGCGAAACTTCTTTCAGCTTTTCAAGCACGCCAGACCGTCATGAAAACAGCCGCCCTCGTATCCCGTCATCCCGCCCTCCGTTCGCTGCGCGTCAAGGCCATCGGGGCCCTGATCGTTGGCCTGCACCTGTCGATGCCGGCGCTTGCTGCGTCGCAAGATGATCTGTTCAACGCCGCCAAGCTTGGCGATGCGAAGGAAATCGCCCAGGAAGTTGCCCGCGGGGCTGATCCCAATCTGGCCGATGCTGCCGGCAACACGCTGTTGATCACCGCGGCCCGCGAGGAGCAGCCCAAGGTGGTGGCCGAGCTGATCAAGCAGCGTGGCATCAAGCTCGACGCGCGCAATGCCGCGGGTGATTCGGCCCTGATGCTGGCCAGCCTGCGGGGTTACAACGAGGTGGTCGAACTGCTGCTGAAGGCCGGTGCCCAGTTCAATCACGACGGCTGGAACCCACTGCTCTATGCCGCCTTTGAAGGCCGCGTGGGCATCGTCGAGATGCTGCTGGCGAAGGGCGCCAACCCCGATGCGCTGGCCCCCAACCGGAGCACGCCGCTGATGTTTGCCGCCCGCAATGGCCACGAAGACGTGGTTGTTCGTCTACTGAAGGCTGGCGCGAACGTCGACCTGAAGAACGACCAGAACGAGACTGCCGACAGCTGGGCAGCCAAGTATCGCAACACCGACATCGCCGAGCTGATCCAGGCCGAACGCAAGGCCCGCGCAGGCCGCGCAAAATAAGGCTTGCGGGCAGGCCGGATGCCTTGCCTGCCCGTAATCATCAATACCTGCCGTGCCCGAGGCGCCAGGGGAGCGACGGCCCCACCCGGCGCAGCACCCCGGCGACGATCACGGCCAGCAGGGCGGGCACCAGGGCATGGTCGCCCTGGCCGCCGGCCAGCAGAACGCCAACGATTACGCCGCTCACCATCAGAATCCGGCAGATCAAGGTTTCCATCGAAGTCTCCTTTCAGCATGACAGGTGCCCCGTGGGGCGTTGAGGTGAGATGCGCAGACCTTGCCGTGGGCACAAGGCCCGATAACTGATTGCGCATCCGATGACTGTAAGTATATACAGCTATCGGATTTCCGCAAGCGCATCGTTCGCACGAGTGCGTCTTCCGGCATGACCGCAGACTCGGGCTAAACTTGAGTCCATGAAAAAGAAGACCGCGCCCGCTCCCCAGCTTTCCCAGCCTGTCGCACCTCCGCTTGTGCCGATCCGTCCACTCGACGAGATCGCGATTCCTGCCGATCTGGATGGTCGGCAAGGCGTCAATCGCGCCGACCCGGCCCGCCTGCAGATCAATGCCGACAACGACGCGGATGCGATCCGCTGCTTTCTGGCCGAGTACGATCGCTCCCTCGGTACGCTGCGCATCTATCAGCGCGAGTGCGAGCGGCTGCTGCTGTGGTCGCTCAATGATTGCGGCAAGCCGATCTCCAGCCTCAATCGGCAGGATTTCGAGGGCTACCTGAACTTCCTCGCCGATCCGCAGCCCGCGGCGCTGTGGTGTGGGCCGAAGGCCGACCGGCGTACCGAGAAGTGGCGCCCGTTTGTCGGGCCACTGTCCGAAAGCGCAGTGCTCACCGCGATCGCGGCGATCAATTCGTTGATGCGCTACCTGGTCGATGCCGGTTATCTGGCGGGCAATCCCCTCGGCCTCATCCGGCAGCGCCGCCGCAAGATGTCCGCCGAAGCGGCCGGGCCCCTCCGGGCGGTGGCGAGCACCGACGAGGTCGAGAAGATCGAGCGTTTTCTTGATGCCCAGATGTGGCAGGCGGTGACGGCCGCCATCGAGGCCATGCCGCGAGATTCCGAGCGGGGCCGGGATGAATACGAGCGGGCGCGCTTTCTTGCGGCCACGCTCTACATGCTGGCACCCCGCGCGGGAGAGCTGGAAAGTCATAGGATGAACAGCTTCCGCGAAGAGCGCGGGCTGTGGTGGTGGCACGTGGTGGGGAAGGGCGGCAAGAAGGCGAAGGTGCCGGTGGCTGATGACATGCTCCAGGCGCTGATCCGTTACCGCAAATACCTCGGCCTGAGCGCGGTTCCTCGGCGGGACGACGCCACGCCGATCCTGGTATCGGTGAAGGACGGCAGCCCAATCACCGCGCGGCGACTCAACCAGATCCTGAAAAAGATCTTCAGCGCCGCGGCCGAGCTGCTTCCGGCTGATGCGGAGCACAAGAAGGAGAAGCTCCGCGCGGCGTCGGCCCACTGGGGCCGTCACACCGGCATCACGGCCAAGCTCGACAGCGGCATTGACGAACGTTACGTTCAGAAGGATGCCCGGCACACGGACGCCCGGACGACCCAGCGCTACATTCATGAGGAAGAAGAGCGCTGGCACGATGAGGCGCAGAAGCAGCGCCTGCCGTGGGCGGGCGAGAAGCCGGGTGGTCAGTCGTAGGGCCGGGTGACGTAAGCCTTTCAGGCTTTTCGTGGGTGGTGTGTCACGGTCGACGAATCGTCATAAAGATTACGTTTTCCGGGCGTATACGTATGGTAATGTTCCTGAGTTACATTAATTTGCATTCGCAAAGCAAGGGAACGAACCATGGCCCGCAGCAGTAGCGTCACGTTCGAGGCAGTCGAGCAGATCTGCTTCCAGTTACTCTCTCAAGGAGAGAACCCGTCGTTCAACCTCGTCTATGCCGAGCTCGGCAACAAGGGCTCGAGCGAGATCGTCCAGCGCTACATTGACCAGTGGCGCCGCGAGACGGGTGCCGCCTTCTTCCGTCAGCGCAGCATTCCGGGCATGCCCGACGAGCTGATCTCGGCGACGGATTCGTTCATGAGCAAGATGTGGTCGCTGTCGCTCCAGCAGGCCGACCAGATTCTGGCTGCCCAGCGCCAGGATCTGGAGCAGGAGCGCGAAGCCCTGCGCCAGCGCTTCCAGGAAGCCGACGACCGCATCCGCCAGCTCGAAGCCGTGGGTGCCACCGCGTCCCGGCAGATCGCGCTGCTGGAGCAGGAAGTGAGCAGTCGCGACAGCACGATCACGGACTTGCGCAACCAGGCACTGGAATTCCTGCGCCAGCGGGAAGGGCTTGAAAACCGTGTGAAGCAGCTCGAAGAGGCGGCCGAGGTGCGGGAGCAGAAGTTCACCGCGGAATCAGAGCGGATGGTTCGTTTGCTTCAGACCGACCGGGATCGCTACAGCGCGTCCCTGAAGGATGAGCAGGAGCGGGGCGCCCAGGAGCGGGAACTGCTGCTCAAGCAGATCGAGACGGCCCGGCAGGAGAAGGTGGCCGAGCTGATGGCGATGCGTCAGCAGATCGCCAATCGGGAGGATCGGGAAGCGCGCCAGCGCGAGCAGACCGAGGAGGCCAAGGCCGCCCTGCGGGAAGCCGTGTCGAAGACCCGCCAGATCGAAACCTCGCTGGCTGCTGCAGAAGGGCGGATCGAGCGTCTGCAGGCGCAATTGAAGATCGCCAGCGAGGCGGCCCATGGCAAGGAATCTGCGGTGGCCGCCGCGGAAGCGCGGGCAAGGGCGGTCGAAGAGGTGCGTCTCGCTGAGACTGCCCGCGCCCAGCGGGCCGAGGCCAACCTCGCCGAGGCGCTGGCGGAGCTGGCTCAGCTCAAGAAGCAGAAAGCCTGAAACGCCCCGGGGGTGAGCAGGCGTCGATCTTTCGACGCTTGCTCACCCCCGGTTTGACGATGGCCGCGGCTCAGGCTGCGGCCATTTTCACGTTCAGCGGCTGGCGGGCGCGTGCTTGTCCAGCCACTGGCCGAGCATCATCGAAATCCACACCATCTCGCCGTAGTAGCCCGGGAATGCGGGCAGGTGGGTGGAGAACAGTTCGCTCACGAAATCCTTGCGCAGGATGTTGCGTTCGACCAGCACATCGAGGGATTCCCGCGCGAGCTTGTCGAGGCCCTTGTGCTTGAGCACCCAGTGACCGTAGGGCAGGCCGAAGCCCTGCTTCTTCTTGGTGATGATCTCGGGCGGCAGGAAATCCTTCAGCGCTTCCTTAAAGAACCAACGCAGTTGCAGGCCCTTCAGCTTGTACTCGGGCGGCAGCTGGAGCGAGAAATCCAGCAGCGCGTCGTCGAGGAGCGGGAAGATCACGTTCATGTCGGCGAGGCGCGTGCTGCCGATCACCTTGGGCAGATCGTTGTCGGCCAGCGTGAAGCGCCAGTCGAAGTTGAGCATCTTGTTCACCAGCGCGTGGGCGGTGGTGTTCTGCCAGACACGGCGCTGCAGCTTGACCGGCGCATCGGTGTCGACGCCCGCCAGGAAGTCCTTCGGGAAGACGTTGTCCATCCCGAGGCGGTAGATCAGGTTGTACTGGGCGGTGCGCTCGGGCAGCGGGGTGGTGGCCTGTTCGATGTAGCTGGCAGCCTTGCGCATCAGCGGCAGCTTGCCCAGCGGGGTCTGCATGATGACGGGCTCGAGGAGGGCGCTCTTGATGAGGCCGGGCACGTTCTCGTAGTAGCCGAAGACGCGCTGCTTGGCGTAGCGGGTGTTGCCGCCGAAGAGTTCGTCACCGCCGTCACCGGCGAACATCTTGCGGTGGCCGTCGTCGTGGGCCAGCTTGGCGCACAGGTAGGCGGGCAGCACCGACGAGTTGCCGAAGGGCTGGTCGTAGGACGCGGCGACGCTGGGGATGTTGGCGACCAGGTCGTCGGAGGTGATGTAGTACGGGACGTGCTTCACGCCGAAATGCTTGGCGGCGATCTTGGCAAACTCCATCTCGTCGTAGCCTTCGGCCTCGAAGCCTATGGAGTAGGCGGTGACCGGGTTGCCGCTCTTGGCGAGCATGCCGACCACGGTGGAGCTGTCGGTGCCACCAGAGAGGAAGGCGCCCACCGAGGCACCGTCGAGTTCGCGTTCGACGGCCGATTTGATCAGCGTCTTGAAGGTGGCGGCGCTGCTGGCGAAATCGGCGCTGGCGGGCTCTTCGAAGCGGGGCTGCCACCAGGCGACGAGCTGGGTGCGCTCCTTGTCGGCATTGAGGCGGGAGCCCGGCTCGAGGCGGAAGATGTCCTTGAAGATGGTGCCGGGCGCTGGAATCGCGTGGAAATACAGGTAGTCGAACACGCCCTGGCGGTCGATCTCGCGACGCAACGCGGGCACTTCGTTGGCCTTGTCGGCAAAGCTCAGGCGACGGCCTTCGCTGGCGTAGCAGAAGCCGTAGGTGTTGAAGCGGTCGGAAGCCAGCCCGAGGCGGCCCTTGGCGAGATCGATCCACAGCAGCGCAAAACGCCCTTCGAGGCCGGCGATGAAGGCGTCCGGCGATTCGCAGAGCTGGGCAATCACGGCGGTCCAGCCATCCTGCGCGACGCGACGACCGAGGGCTGCATCACGGAATCGCGGCTCGCCCTGCAGCAGCATCAGCTGTGCGCCATTGGCGAAAGCCGCCACACGAGTGCCGTCGTGCTGAAGTTGAAGGCCTGGCAGCGAGATGTCCCGGAGGTCGAGCCGGTCAAAATTCTGGTTGCGGTCGAGGGTGTCGAAATCGATAAAGCCGCGGATCATGGATATGCTGCGCTCTCGGAGTAAGTTCGGTTCGCTGGAAACGGCAAGGCATCCGGCGTGTTGATGGAAGTCGGGTAAGGTTATCTGCGTCGGGTTTCAATGGCGCGGACAAAGTTGTCGGCCAATGAAAAAAGATGTCATCCGGAGTGCCTGTCAGGCTTTTACGTTGGATGCCTTCCTGATGCCTGCAGCGGCAACCTGCGGTGCCTTGCGCCCCTTGGTTAAAAAGCCCGCGAAGGGTAGCAAATGATCATGATATTGGCACGATCACGTAACCGTTTTTGTGAATTTGAGCGAACGGCATCAGGCGGTGCGATTTTTCCTGGCTGCGGCCGGAGACGGGAGCGGGGAAGGTGTGCGGTCAGGTGTCACGAAAAAGCCGCAAAACGGGGGTGGCTATACAAAAAGATGGTTTTGAATTAGGATGATACGTTGTTACTAGATACCAAACGGCGGCGTGAGCTGCCGTTTCGCCTTTTTGTCGGGCGGGCTTTCCTGCCGGGTGCGTCTGACAACAGCATGCAGACTCATCCACTTGCCTGACGGCACCATAATCAAGAACGAGTGCCATGAACGCACCGAGACACTACCTACAGTTCAAAGATTTCACTCGCGCCGAGTACGACTACCTCTTTGCCCGCACCCGCTGGATCAAGGAAAAGTTCAAACGCTACGAACCCCATCACCCGCTGTTCGATCGGACGCTGGTGATGATCTTCGAGAAGGCCAGCACGCGCACGCGCCTGTCCTTCGAGGCGGGGATGCAGCAACTCGGCGGCTCGGCCATCTACCTCAACACGCGTGATTCCCAGCTCGGCCGCGGCGAACCCGTCGAGGACGCCGCCCAGGTGATCTCGCGGATGAGCGACATCGTGATGATCCGAACCTTCGAGCAGTCGATCATCGAACGCTTCGCCGAATACTCCCGCGTGCCGGTGATCAACGGCCTCACCAACGAATTCCACCCGTGCCAGATCCTGGCGGACATCTTCACCTTCATCGAGCATCGCGGCTCGATTCAGGGCAAGACGGTGGCGTGGGTCGGCGACGGCAACAACATGTGCAACACCTGGCTGCAGGCGGCCGAACTGCTGGATTTCAAGGTCCACGTCTCGACGCCACCGGGCTACGAGTTCTGCCCCGAGCTCGCCGGCGTGCAGGGCTCCGACCACTTCGTGAGTTTCGCCGATCCGATGGACGCCTGCCGTGGCGCCGATCTGGTCACCACCGACGTGTGGACCAGCATGGGCTTCGAGGCCGAAAACGACGAGCGGATGCGCGACTTCGCCGACTGGCGGGTCGACGCCGACATGATGCAGGTTGCCAGTCCCGACGCGCTGTTCATGCACTGCCTGCCGGCTCATCGCGGCGAGGAAGTCACGGCCGAAGTGATCGACGGCCCGCAGTCGGTGGTGTGGGACGAGGCCGAGAACCGCCTCCACGCCCAGAAGGCCCTGATGGAATTCCTGATGATCGGCAAGGTCCAAAACGACTGACCCTGAAGTACGGCAACAATTGATTCAAGACTCATCTACTCATTAGCAGAAAGCAGGACATGAGCGACGTTAATAAAGTGGTGCTTGCCTACTCGGGCGGGCTGGATACCTCGGTGATCCTCAAGTGGCTGCAGGACACCTATCAATGCGAAGTGGTGACCTTCACCGCCGACCTCGGCCAGGGCGAAGAGCTCGAACCCGCCCGCGCCAAGGCGCTGCAGTTCGGCATCAAGCCCGAGAATATCTTCATCGATGATCTGCGCGAAGAATTCGTGCGCGACTTCGTCTTCCCGATGTTCCGTTGCAACACCGTCTATGAAGGCGAATACCTGCTGGGCACCTCCATCGCCCGTCCGCTGATCGCCAAGCGCCAGATCGAGATCGCCCGCCTGACCGGCGCCGATGCCGTCTCCCACGGCGCCACCGGCAAGGGCAACGACCAGGTCCGCTTCGAGCTCGGCTACTACGCGCTGATGCCGGGCGTGAAGGTCATCGCCCCGTGGCGCGAATGGGATCTGCTGTCCCGCGAGAAGCTGCTGGCCTACGCCGAGAAGAACGGCATCCCCATCGAGATGAAGCACAAGCAGGGCGGCTCGCCCTACTCGATGGACGCCAACCTGCTGCACATCTCCTTCGAAGGCCGTCACCTGGAAGACCCGTCCGCCGAGGCCGAGGAATCCATGTGGCGCTGGACGGTTTCCCCGGAAGCCGCGCCGGACGCCGCCGAGTACGTCGACCTCGAGTTCGAGAAGGGCGATCTGGTCGCCATCAACGGCACTCGCATGAAGGCCCACGAACTGCTCGCCAAGCTCAACGAGCTGGGCGGCAAGCACGGCATCGGCCGTCTGGATCTGGTCGAGAACCGCTACGTCGGCATGAAGTCCCGCGGCTGCTACGAAACCCCGGGCGGCACCATCCTGCTGCGTGCCCACCGCGCCATCGAGTCGATCACCCTTGACCGCGAGGTCGCCCACCTCAAGGACGACCTCATGCCGCGCTACGCCAGCATGATCTACACCGGCTACTGGTGGTCGCCCGAGCGTCTGGCTCTCCAGGCCCTGATCGACCAGACCCAGCAGACCGTCAATGGCTGGGTCCGCATCAAGCTCTACAAGGGCAACGTGATCGTCGTCGCCCGCGATTCGAAGACCGATTCGCTGTTCGACCCGACCATCGCCACCTTTGAAGACGACCAGGGCGCCTACAATCAGAAGGATGCCCACGGCTTCATCCGTCTGAACGCACTGCGCATGCGCATTGCGGCCAACGCGAAGAACAAACGGGGCTGATACGCCGGCATGGATCCCAACGACGTTTTCATTTTCGGGCTGACCGTCGCAGAGTTTGAGGACATCTCCCTCAAGGTCTGCGTCGGCGGCCTGATCGCCTACATGATCTTCATCATCGGCCACCTCGCCTGGGAATCCAAGGCGGGCAAATACGGCGCGATCTGGATGTTCATAGGCCTGGGCGTCGGCTTCATCGGCTTCATGGCCAAGGGCATCCTCCAGCGGCTGCTCGGCATCGAATAACCTCATCTTTTGAATTGACAAAATGACCCAGTCTGCACAATTCGACGGCGTGTCCGTCGTCAAGCAAGCCAATGTGTATTTCGACGGCAAGTGCGTCAGCCACACCGTCCTGTTTGCCGATGGCAGCAAGAAGACCGTCGGCGTGATCCTGCCGGCCAGTCTGACCTTCAACGCCGGCGCGCCGGAAGTGATGGAAACCGTGGCCGGCGCCTGCCGTTATCGCCTGAAGGGCGAGACTGAATGGAAGACCTCCACCGCCGGCGAGAGCTTCAACGTGCCGGGCGACTCCAGCTTCGACATCGAAGTGACGGGCGAGCCTTACCACTACGTCTGCTACTTCGGCTGAACGGGAGTCGATCATGCCGTCCTTCGACATCACCTCCGAAGTCGACATGGTTGCCCTGCGTAACGCCGTCGAGGGCGCCAATCGCAAGATCACCGGCCGCTACGACTTCAAGGGCAGCGACGCGCGGGTCGAGCAGACCGAAAAGCTGCTCACCCTGCACGGCGACAGCGATTTCCAGCTCGAGCAGATGCTGGCCATCCTGCTGCCCGAAATGACCGCCAAGAAGATTGACGTGCGCTGCCTCAAGCACGGTGACGTGCAGAAGGTTGGCGGCAACAAGGTCAAGCAGGAACTCACGGTCCGTGTCGGCATCGAGCAGGAGCAGTCCAAGAAGATCGTCAAGCTCATCAAGGACAGCAAGCTGAAGGTGCAGGCCAGCATCCAGGGCGAAGCCGTCCGGGTCAGCGGTGCCAAGCGTGACCTCCTGCAAGACTGTATTGCCCTGGTTCGCAAGGAAATTGCGGACTATCCTTTGCAGTATGGCAACTTCAGGGATTGATTTGCAGCCATGAACATCGCTTCGGTCGCCACGACCTCGCAGGTTCAGCCCCAGGACACCGTGTCGCTGGTCATGCTGCGCAAGCAGCTTGATCTGCAGCAGGCCAATGCAGCCCAGTTGATTGCGACGCTGCCTGAGCCGGTCGCCGCGCCGGACCCGACGGCAACCATCGGCGGGCGCATCAACACCTACGCGTGAAACGTTCTCGCGGCATAATTGAAACCAGCCTCCGGGCTGGTTTCTTTTTTGTCGGCCCGTGAAAAGGGAAGGGTGGTTCGATTTGGTCGTGCGTCTCCCATCTGTTTTTGTGATGATCGTCAAATGATCGAATCTCTTTCGCTAATGAAGCTCCGCCGCTCGGATTTGCTGTGCGCGCTCGTTGCAGCGTTTGCGAGCCTGCCGGCGGCAGCAACCGACGTGGCGCTTGCGGGCGTCTTTCCGGGCAAGGCGCTGATCGTCGTGAATGGCGGTGCGCCCAAATCGGTTGGTGTGGGCACGCGTTCGCCCGACGGCGTGCGGGTCATCAGCGTCGATTCCGACGGTGCGACGCTCGAATTCGACGGCGGCCGGCATCGGCTGGTGATCGGTCAGCGGGCGGTGCATGTCAGCGGAGCCGGGGCCGGCGGTCGGGCGCCGAGCGTGGTCATCCAGGCCGACAGCGCTGGCCAGTTTCATACGACGGGTTCGATCAACGGCGCCCAGGTCCGCTTCATCGTGGATACCGGCGCGACCTTCGTCTCCCTCGGGCGCAGTGATGCCCTCAAGGCCGGAATCGATTTCACCAAGGGCGAGCCCGCACTGATGCAGACCGCCAACGGCACCGCGCGGGCCTGGCGGGTCGTGTTGGATACGGTACGCGTGGGTGATGTGACCCTGCGCAACGTCGACGGTGTCGTGCATTCGGGCGAGCTGCCGTTTGCGCTCCTCGGCATGAGTTTTCTCAATCGCATGGAGATGCGGCGGGATGGCCCCGCGCTCCAGTTGCGTCAGCGTTACTGATGGTCTGAACTCATGAGTGGTCTGAAATCCCCCCCGCGATTTTCTGCCGACTGGCTGCGCCACCGCTTTGCCGACGACAAGGGATTCGATTCGCCGGTGGAGGAGGGGATCCCGTCCGGCCCGCTGCGCCCGGCTGCAGTGCTGGTGCCCATCGTACTCCGCGAGTCCGAGCCCACGCTGCTCCTCACCCGCCGCACCGATCATCTGCACCACCATCCTGGTCAGGTGAGCTTTCCCGGTGGGCGTGTCGAAGAGCAGGACACCTCCCCCATCGAAACCGCCCTGCGCGAGACGGAAGAGGAGATAAGCCTCGCGCGGCGCCACGTGGAGCTGCTCGGCTGTCTGCCCCAGTACCGGACCGGCACCGGCTTCGACGTGACGCCGGTGGTCGGGCTGGTCACGCCGCCCTTCGAGCTTTCGCCCGACGCCTTCGAGGTGGCCGAGGTGTTCGAGGTGCCGCTGTCCTTTCTCCTGGACGAAGCCAATCACCAACTGCATCGGGTGGAGGTGCGCGGCAAGCTGCGCGAGTACTACGCGATGCCCTATGGCGATTACTTCATCTGGGGCGCGACGGCCGGGATGATCGTCAGCCTGTATCGATTCTTCCACCGTTGAGCGAACGGCATTTGTGTTGGGTGCGTTTGGTGGTATCTTGAGCAACCCCCAATAGGCCTGAACTTCGAGGGCTTTCAAAAAGCCCCCCGCCGCATGACCCTGTTTTCGCTGATCGTCGCCCTGCTCATCGAGCAACTTCGTCCGCTCTCCGTCGAGCGTTTCGTCCAGGCGCCCCTCAAGGCTTTTGCGCGTTTTCTTGAAGACCGTTTCAACGACGGCGAAGCCCGCCACGGCGCCGTGGCGTGGTGGGTCGCGATCCTGTCCGTCTGTTTCGCTTCGGCGCTGGTCTACTTCCTGCTCTGGAACATCCACTTCGTCCTGGCGCTGGCCTTCAATGTGGTTGTGCTCTACCTGACGATGGGTTTCCGTCACGTCAGCCACTATTTCACCGACATCCAGCTGGCGCTGCGAATGGGCGAGCTGCCCCGTGCGCGGCAGCTGATCAGCGAGTGGCGCGGCCGCTCCCACGACGAATCCAGTTCCAGCGAAGTCGCCCGGCTGGCCATCGAAGAGGCGTTGATTGCCTCTCACCGCAATGTCTTCGGCGTGATCTTCTGGTTCATTCTCCTGCCCGGCCCGAGCGGCGCCTTGCTCTATCGCCTTGCACGCTTCTTCGATCAGGAGTGGGGCTGTCGCAGCGGCGGGCTTGATTTCGGCGACTTCGGTGAGTTCTCCCGCAAGGCCTGCGCGGCCCTGGACTGGCTGCCCGTGCGCCTTTCGGCGGCGGCGTTCTCGATCGTCGGCGACTTCGAGGACGGCGTCTATTGCTGGCGCGCGCAGGCCAGTCAATGGAAGGACAAGGCTTCCGGTATACTGCTTTCCAGCGGGGGAGGGGCGCTTGGCGTCCGCCTCGGCATGCCGATCTTCGAATCCGGCGAAGTAGTTGAACGTCCTGAAATGGGAATCGGCGATGATGCGGACGCCGATTTCATGCAAAGCACTATCGGCTTGGTCTGGAGAACGCTTGTGCTGGTGTTTCTTGTACTGGCACTGCTGAGCGTGGCAAGGATGGGTTGGTAATTTCCCGTAGTAATTGAGAGGAGGAATAAATATGGCTAATCGTGAAGTTGTGGTTCTGAGCGCTGTCCGTTCTGCCATCGGTGCCTTCGGTGGCGCGCTCGCTGACTTCGATACCAGCGAACTCGCCGGCATCGTGATGAAGGAAGCGGTTGCCCGCTCCGCCGTTGATCCCCAGCTGATCAACTACGTCACCGTGGGCACCACCATGCCCACCGACTCCCGTTACGCTTACGTTTCCCGTGTCGCCTCCATCCAGGCCGGTCTGTCGATGGACTCCGTCGCGATGCAGGTTAGCCGCCTGTGCGCCTCTGGCCTCCAGGGCATCGTGACCACCGCCCAGAACATCCTGCTGGGTGATTCCGATTTCGGTATCGGCGGTGGCGTCGAAGTCATGTCCAAGGCCGCCTACATGCTGCCCGCGCTGCGCTCCGGCGCCCGCATGGGTGACACCAAGGCCATTGACTCCATGGTTGCCGTGCTGACCGACCCGTTCGGCGTTGGCCACATGGGCATCACCGCTGAAAACCTGGCGACCAAGCACAACATCTCCCGCGAAGAGCAGGATGCGTTTGCCGTTGAATCCCAGCGTCGCGCTGCTGCTGCCATCGACGAAGGCCGCTTCAAGTCCCAGATCGTCCCCATCGTCAAGCAGACCCGCAAGGGCGAAGTGGTGTTCGACACCGATGAGCACCTGAAGCGTGGCACGACCATGGAATCCCTGGCCAAGATGAAGCCCGCCTTCAAGAAGGATGGCACCGTCACCGCTGGCAACGCTTCCGGCATCAATGACGGCGCCGCCTTCTTCGTGCTGGCCGATGCTGCTGCCGCTGCCAACGCTGGCTACAAGCCGATGGCTCGCCTCGTTTCCTACGCCGTTGCCGGTGTGCCGAACGACATCATGGGTGAAGGTCCGATCCCGGCGACCCGCCTTGCGCTCAAGAAGGCTGGCCTGACCCTTGACCAGATGGATGTCATCGAGTCCAACGAAGCCTTTGCCGCGCAGGCGCTGGCTGTGACCAAGGTTCTTGGTCTGGATCCGGCCAAGACCAACCCGAACGGCGGCGCGATCGCCCTCGGTCACCCGGTCGGCTGTTCCGGTGCCTTCATCGCCACCAAGGCGCTCTACGAACTGCAGCGCACCGGCGGCCGTTACGCGCTGGTGACGATGTGTATCGGTGGTGGTCAGGGCATCGCGACCATCTTCGAACGCGTCTGATCGCTTCGTTGCAGTAAGCCCCAAGGCCCCGTCGCAAGGCGGGGCCTTGGCGTTTCAAGAAAGTTGTACAAATAGCAAGTAAAACGCTTGTCAAGTCATCGGGGTTTCCCATACAATCCACAGCTTTACTGCATTTCTTTCAGGATTACTAAAAGATGGCCAATTCGGCACAAGCCCGTAAGCGCGCCCGTCAAGCTGTCAAGGCCCGCGCCCTCAACATGAGCCTGCGTTCGCGTCTGCGCACTGCCATCAAGGCTGTCCGCAAGGCGGTCCTCGGCGGTGACAAGCAAGTTGCTCAGCAAGTGTTCGTCGCTTCCCAGCGCACGATCGACAGCATCGCTGACAAGAAGATCATTCACAAGAACAAGGCCGCTCGCCACAAGAGCCGCCTGTCCGCCGCCATCAAGGGGATGGGCGCAGTTGCTGCTGCTTAAGTTCGCGTGAGCCCGCTGTCGCCAAGTGCGACGGTCTGGCAAAACAAAAAGGACCGCATATGCGGTCCTTTTTGTTTTTGTGTGTCTGATAAATCAAAGCCCGTCTTCGCATCGAGTCCGACGTCAAATGACGCATTAGAGTAGGTTTGTCCCTTGACACCGCGATTTTTCGCGCGTTATATAACTGCCACAACTTGGGCGCTCGTGCGAGAGCCGAATATCGCGCCAGCATTCGATGTCGGAGTTTCCTGTTTGTTAAATTGTATAACGAGGGGGCTGATGTGAACAAATCCGAATTGATTGATCAGATTGCTGAAAGCGCAGATATTCCGAAGGCAACGGCAGGCCGGGCGTTGGATGCCACGATTGCCGCAGTCAAGCAGGCGCTCAAGAAGGGCGGAAGTGTAACCCTTGTCGGGTTCGGTACTTTCCATGTAGGCAAGCGCGCAGCCCGCACCGGGCGGAATCCCCGCACGGGCGCGAGCATCAAGATCAAGTCTGCCAAGATCCCGAAATTTAGGCCTGGCAAAGCACTGAAGGATGCGCTAGACTGAAGGGCTGTTGCTTTCGCTGGCTTTGCAGCGATTGAGCGGGTGCTTAGCTCAGTTGGTAGAGCGTCGCCCTTACAAGGCGAATGTCGGCGGTTCGACCCCGTCAGCACCCACCATCCAACCCGGATGGCCAGCCCTGATTTGGAGTGGTAGTTCAGTTGGTTAGAATACCGGCCTGTCACGCCGGGGGTCGCGGGTTCGAGTCCCGTCCACTCCGCCACATTTGTCACTGCCGCAGGGCGTGATAAACGAAAAAAGCCACGTGTGTGGCTTTTTTCGTTTCGATTTCAAGTCGCTTCTTCGCGTAACTCCCGCATTGTCAGCAGCCTCCGAGGATTCAGCATGTTTGACGCCGTACGCAACAACAAGAAAATTGTTCAGGTGTTCCTCTTACTGATCACGCTTCCGTTTGCTTTCTGGGGCGTTGATTCATATGTGAAAAACGCGGGGCAGGGTGGCGAACTGGCATCTGTCGGCGAGGTGGCGATCACGCAGGCCGAGTTCCAGCAGGCGCAGCGCGAACAGCAGGAGCGGATGCGCGGTGCGCTCGGGGCGAGCTTCAACCCCGCCATGATGGAAACGCCGGAAGCAAAGCGGGCGGTTCTCGACAATCTGGTCAATCAGCGCCTGCTTGCACTCGACGCCGCGAAGATGCGTTTGCGTGTCTCGGATGAGCGCGTGCGCAGCACCATCGCCGGCATTCCCGCTTTCCAGGAGAACGGGCATTTCTCGCTGCCGCGCTACGAGGCGATGCTCAAGGCGCAGGGCATGACCCAGGCTGTCTTCGAATCGCGCCTGCGTCACGATCTGGTATTGCAGCAGGTGTTGGGCGCGGTGGCCGAGGGCGTGATGGTGCCCCGTGCTTCCACCGAGCAGGTGTTTGCGGTTCAGCTTGAAGAGCGCGTGGTCAGCGAGAGCCGCTTCGCTGCGCCGCAGTACGTTTCGTCCGTGAAGCTCGCCGATGACGCCGCGCAGAAGTACTACGACGCCAACCGCAAGCAGTTCGAGGTGCCGGCCCAGCTGCGCGCCGAGTACATCGTGCTGAGCCGTGACGCGGTGGCCGATCAGCTGGCGATCACCGATGCCGACATCCGCAAGGAATACGATGCCCACCAGGACAAGTTCCGCCAGGGTGGCGAGCGCCGTGCCAGCCACATCCTGATCCAGGCCGACAAGGACGCGGCGGCGGATGTGGTCAAGGCCGCCCGGGAGAAGGCGGAAGGCCTGCTCAAGCAGATCAAGGCCAATCCGGCTGAGTTCGAAAAGCTGGCGAAGGAGAACTCGCAGGATCCGGGCTCGGCAGAGAAGGGCGGGGATCTCGGGTTCTTTGCGCGCGGATCGATGGTGAAGCCCTTCGAGGATGCGGTCTTCGGCATGTCGAAGGAAGGTGAAGTCTCGGGTGTCGTGCAGTCTGACTTCGGTTTTCACATCATCAAGCTCACCGGTGTGAAGGCCGAGAAGGTGCGCGCGTTTGACGAAGTGAAGGGCGAGATCGCTGCCGAACTCAAGCGCACCGAGGCTGCCAAGAAGTTTGCCGAGCTGGTCGAAGGATTCAGCAACACCGTTTATGAGCAGGCGGACAGCCTCAAGCCGGCGGCAGACAAGTTCAAGCTGGTGGTCAAGACGACCGACTGGGTTACCCGTAACGGCAAGGCGGCTGCGCCGTTCGACAACGAGAAGCTGCTGGGCGAACTGTTCTCTGACGACGCGGTGAAGAACAAGCGCAACACCAACGCGGTGGACGTGGGCAACGGCATGCTGGTTGCCGCCCGGGTGGCCGAGTTCAAGCCGGCGTCCCTGCGGGCCTTCGAAGAAGTGAAGCCCGCGATCGAGAAGGGCCTGGAGCTCGACGAGGCGGTCAAACTTGCCGAGAAGGATGGCGAAGCCAAGCTCGCCCAACTGACCAAAGGCGAATCGGTCGAGCTCCAGTGGAGCCCGGCGCGAACCGTCCAGCGGACGATGCAGGGTGTGCCTCCGGAGATCATGCGGGCGGTGTACCGCGCCCCGAGCGACAAGCTGCCCAGCTACGTCGGCGTGAAGCTGCCGAACGCGGGTTACTCCCTGTTCCGCATCGAAAAGGTGAGCCGTCCGGCCGCGCCCAGCCAGGATGATCCGCGCCTGGCCGCCATCAAGCAGCAGTACGCCCGCGTGATGGCGGAACAGGATTTCGGTGCCTACATGATGATGCTGCGCAAGCGCTACAACGTGAAGGTCAACGCCGAGGCGCTGGAGGCTGCGAAGGAGCGCTGATTCACCACCTGTTGCTGGTCTGCTGAGCGTCCAGTAACAGGCGTTGCCCATGACGACACTCGATGCTTGTCGACCTGATTGGTCGGCAAGCATTTTTTTTGGGCCGCGAGCTGCAAGTGGCGGGAGATCGCGGGGTGGCCCGGATCAATAGCGTGCCGGGACGGGAGATTGTCGCCGGCCAAAAAAAACCTCCTGCCGGAGCAGGAGGTTGAGGGTGGTGCGTGCTGAGTTGTGGATCAGTCTTGCGTGCTGAACACCTCAGACCGCGATCTCACCACCATTGGTACGCGTGATCACGATGGTCGCGGAGCGAGGGCGGCGGGTCGAGCTTGCGTCGGTCTGGCTTGAGGGCCAGGCACTGGTGGGGGCGGCGAGGCTACCGTCCTCGCCAGGGTGCTGAACGTTGACAAACATCGTCTTGCGGTCCGGAGTCATCGCGATGCCGGTGATTTCGCAGTCCTTCGGGCCGACCAGGAAGCGGCGGAGCGTGGCGCTGGTCGCGTTGGCACCCTTGATGGTGGCAGTGCCACCGGCAGCAACCGCCGCGGTGCCATCGCCCACCTTGCCGGGGATCGCCGCCAGCATCATGCAGTTGGTGACGTCAGTGTAGGCACCATCATCGGTTTGAATCCACAGCATGCCGTTGCGGTCGAACCACAGGCCGTCCGGGCTGGAGAAGTCGTTGATGTCGGTGAGGCCGGAGAGGTTCACGTCGGCAGCTGCTGCTGCTTCAGCGCCAAACAGGTAGATGTCCCAGGCGAAGGTGGTTGCGGCGGGGTCGTTCCCGGCTTCGCGCCAACGGATGATGTGGCCGTTCGGGTTGCCCTTCTGGGAGGTCGTGCCGCTCTTCAGATCCTCGTAGTAACGGGGGTTCGCGGTGTCCGGCTTGAGCTGGCTACCGCTGGGCGTGGCGGTGGGGGCAACCCGGTTGCTGTTGTTGGTGAGGGTCATGTAGACCTCGCCATTGACCGGATTGACGGCGCCCCACTCGGGACGATCCATTTTGGTGGCGCCAACCGAGTCACCCGCCAGACGTGCATGGACCAGTACGTCAGCCTGGTCGGCGAAGGCGTAGGTTACATTGCTGGCGTCCAGGCCGTTCTTGCCGTAGGTGAGCTCTATCCAGTTGCCAGTGCCGTCGGCGTTGAACCGGGCGACGTAGAGGGTGCCTTCGTCCATGTATTTGGCGCCGGCCGTCATGCCTTTGCCCACATCGGCGGCATCCCACAGGGCCTTCGAGACGAACTTGTAGATGTACTCGTTACGGGAGTCGTCGCCCGTGTAGAAGACGACAGGCTTGCCCGCCACTGCGTTGCACGGCCAGCAGCCTTCGTGGGCGAAGCGGCCCAGGGCCGTATGCTTGACGGGGGTGGAGGTCGGGTTGAACGGATCGATCTCCACAACCCAGCCGAAGGTGTTGAAGACGTTCCGATAGTCGTCGGCGGCGGTGGCGCCGGTCACCGAAGCGCTCCAGCGGACGTACAGGTCGTCCGTGCCCGCAGTTTCCCAGAAGTACGGGCTCTTGCGCCCCTGAGTCATGCCGTAGCGGTTGAGGCCGGTGATTTCCTTGGCGCTGCGGTTGGCATTGTCGCCGGTGGCGCGGCTGATGACATTGGTGAAGTTCTCTTCGCAGGTGAGATAGGTTCCCCACGGTGTGTAGCCGTTGGCGCAGTTGTTGTTGGTGCCACGGGTGGCGGTACCGTCGGCCGAGTATTTGGTCTTCAGCAGGCTGGAGGCCCGCGCCGCGCCGCCGAAGTTCATCGGCGTGGCCGACGTGATGCGGCGGTTGTAGGTCGAGCTCCTGACGACAGTCATGGCATTGCCGCTGCTGCCACGCCGGATCTCGCAGACGCTCACGCCGTGGGCGTTGATCTCCTTGTCCACCTCGGAGGCGGTGCGACTGGCGCCGGCAGTGCGGCCGCTCGGGTGAAGCGCGAAGGGGCCGACGACGTATTCGTGGTTTACGCACAGCAGGCCACGATCCGAGCGGTCGGCCTGATAGGCGCCCGCATCCGACAGGCCAAAGTAGTGCATGCCGTCGTGGCCGTCACCGATGCGACGGTTGTAGGAGTCGGCCGTCTCGGAGCCATTGTTGGCCCAATCAGCATCGGTAGCGGTCAGGGGATCGCCAAGGGCGTGGAGGATGCTGACCTCGTAGCCGGCCGGTATCGTGACCACGTCGTTCTTGTTCTTGGCGACCGCCTCGAAGCCGAGACTGAGTGTGGAGTCGCCCGACGTGGAGCTGCTGCCGCCGCACGCGCTGAGGCCAAGGCTGCCAAAGAGCGCGGTCGTGGTCGCTGCGATTCCGCCCTTGAGCACCCCGCGACGGCTCAGGCGAACCGCAATGATGTCGTCGATATGTGCGTTGAGGGATGTGTTGGTGCTTTCGCCATCATTCATCGGTGTCGGGGCGGTGACAGGCTTCGTGCTCATGGGTACAAATCTCCAGTGGGGCTGCGATCAAGGCCTGAATCTTGCGTCGTCGACGTGACAAGCTGATTAACGTGTGATGTCCTCCAATGCCCCCGGACCGGTGGTGGCGATATCTGCAATCAGGGCTACGACGCCAGTGCTGATCCGGGCGGGGAGGGGGCGCGCAGGCCAGGGCGGGAAATCAACCATGCGCCATCGGGTTGATCGAGGCCGTGCGTCCGATGCGCGGACCCAAACAAAAACGGCACCCGAAGGTGCCGTTTTCAAACTGCTGGCAAGCGATGCTTACTTCTTGCCGCCGCCCATCTTGGTGAAGGCCTGGAAGGCTTCGGTGGAGGCCTTGGTCATCTGTTCGTAGGCAGCACGAGCGGTGTCCATGGCGCCCTGGATGGTGCCGAGGGCGTTGTGGTCGCCGATGGGCATGCCCTTGAACATCTTCTGGATGGATTCGAACATGTCGGCGCCGCCGCCGGTGAGCTGCTCGCTGACCATCTTGCCGACTTCAGCCTGGGTCTTGGCGGTGATCTCGGCGATCTCGCGCGCACAGGCCAGCATCTTCTCGGTGGTGCTTTGAGCGTAGGAGGTGCGCAGGCTCATCGCTTCGGCCGGATCCTTGACGCCGGACAGGGCCTTGGCGTTGGCGACACCTTCCTCGAACAGGGACTTGGCGGTACCAACCTGCAGTTCCATGATGCGCTGGGAGTTCTCGATGGAGAGCTGGGCCAGGCGCATGGCGGCCTCGAGGTTCTTCTTCTGGATCTCGTTCAGTTGCTGTTCTTGTTTGGTTGCCATATTTCCTTCCTCCACGATTTTGATAGTAAGGGCCAGAGCGGACGCCGATGGTATGTCGGTCGAGAACTCCTGAAGAAAACAATATCACACAGAGTCGCTGCAGAAAGTGACGGTACTCAAAAAATCGTGCAGCAAAATCAAAAATGTTGCACTGCAGCAACACTTGCAGCTTCAAGTGTTTGCGATGTCTTTGCCAGGATTGGCCCAAGTGGTCGAACACGTGTTGTTGGCATAGCGGATCACGCTGCCGGGGCAGGGCGATCGATGAGCGCATCACGGATGTCGAGGTGGTGGATTGCGCAGTCAGGAAGCAGCATCCATCAGGCGCCCGCAATGCCCGCCAGGCCGTTGGGCAGGGCCGCCGGTCAGTCGGCGGCTTCCTTCTTCTTCAAGCGGTAGTTGAGCTGCGGACGGGTGATGCGCAGCAGCCGGGCGGCGCCGGACAGGTTGCCGTTGGATTCTCTTACCGCGTGCTGGATCAGCGCTTCTTCGAGGTCATCGAGCCCCAGCCCGGAAGTCATGATCTGGCGGCACAGGGCTTCCCGGATGCACTCGGCGTCAGCCAGCGAACCGGCGTCGTTGATGGTGTGCTGGACGGCGCCGAAATCCTGGGGCTCGGTGAACAGGTGCTCGATCTCGATCCAGTCGTTCTGGGGCGTGAGGATGATCCCGCGTTCGATGATGTTCTCGAGCTCGCGGATGTTACCGGGCCACGCGTAGCTCTTGAGGGCGCGCAGGGCCTTGTCGGTGATGCCGGCCACACGTTTGTCGTGGAGCGCGCTGAAGCGCTGGACCATCGCCTCGACCAGCGGTTGGATGTCGGCGATCCGCTCGCGCAGGGGTGGAATCCGCACCGGGTAAACATTGAGCCGGTAGAAGAGATCGCTGCGGAAGTGACCGGCCTTGACCGCCGCCTGCAGATCAACATTGGTGGCCGCTACCAGGCGCACATTGATCTTGCGCACCCGCTCGTCGCCGAGGCGCTCGATCTCGCCTTCCTGCAGCACCCGCAGCAGCTTGGCCTGGGCTGGTAGTGGAAGTTCGCCGACCTCGTCGAGGAAGAGGGTGCCACCGTCGGCCCGTTCGAACTTGCCGGCGCGGGAGGCGTGGGCGCCGGTGAAGGCGCCTTTCTCTACACCGAAGAGCTCGGATTCGATCAGTTCGTGGGGCAGTGCGGCACAGTTGACGGCCACGAAGGGCGCGGCGGCGCGGCGGCTCATGTCGTGCAGGGCGCGGGCGAAGCGCTCCTTGCCGACACCGGTCTCGCCCAGCAGCAGCACCGTGACGTGGGTGGCCGCGGCCTTGTCGATCAGCGAATAGGCGTGGCGGAAGCCGGACGACGAACCGATGAGGTTGGGCGGCTGCTGACCGTGTTCGAGGGAGGCGCGCAGGGCGTCCACCTGGCCCCGCAACTCGAGCATGTGGGCGAGGATGGAGTCGGCCTCGTAGTACGACGCTTCTTCGGCGGCGTCCGGCCACTCCTCGACGGGCTTGCCGACGATGCGGCACTGGTTCTGCCCGGTGGCAGCGCATTCGACTTCCCGGAACAGGATAAAGCGCCCCATGAAGGCCGAGGTGAAGCCCGAGGCGTAGCCGATCTGCATCCAGCAGACAGGGTGTTCGGTGTGGCCGTATTCGCCCACGTGGGCTTCGGCTTCGTAGGAGTTGTCCCAGAGAAATTCGCCGTAGAAGGTGCCGCCCTCGACATCCATGTCGAGGGCGACGGGCGTGACATAGACGCTGCCTTCGAGCATGTGCAGCTGGGGGCCGACGACGAAGGCGTCCTCGATGCGCTGACCGGGACGCACCTTGCGGGCGAGCTCCGCGTCACGGGCGCCCGAGGCATAGCCCATGCGGGTGAGGATGCGGCGCGCCTGGTCGATGCCGAGGGAGTCGATGAGCTCCTTGCGCAGGGCGGACATGGCCGCGGCGTGCATGAGGATCATGCGGTGCTCGTCGAGCCAGATCATGCCCTTGTCGGCGCAGAAGCGCACAAGGCTGCGCAGGTCGCGATCCTGCGGATACCGGATGGTGCTCAAGCTCTCTCCTCCGTCGTGTCCACTGGCCTTGATGTGAGTTTATGTCCGGCGTTGGAAGCCGGGGCAGTGGCAGGTCAACCTCATATCACGCAGGCGGAGTTCGAACTCCGGCGCAGGCAGCACACCGGGAAAATGTTCATATCAGCTTGCGTTATCCGTTCATTAGCGATAATAATACAAAATCTCGAGAAAAATAGCGAGCAGCGGATGAAGGCCGACATCGATCGGCCACGCCGGGGCCGAAGGAGGAGACATGGCAACAAAGCACCTGATTCATATTGAGAATACCGGCGAGCGCTACCTGTGCGCCGAGGACGAAAACCTCCTGCGCGGCATGGAGATGCTGGGCCGGAAGGGCATCCCGGTGGGGTGCCGCGGCGGCGGCTGCGGAGTGTGCAAGGTGCACATCACCGCTGGCGACTACGCCGCCCGCAAGATGAGCAAATCCTGCGTGTCGGAAGAAGAACTGGCGCAGGGCGTCGTGCTGGCGTGCCGGGTCTACCCCCAGGGCGAAATCTCGCTCGATGTGGTAGGCAAGATGGCGAAGTCCGTCTGCAAGGGCGCCGAAGCCCCCGCACCACAAACCACCTGTTTCGACTGAGGTCGTTCCCGACCCCTCATTCCCGTTTCCGCAACCAGGAGCACCCGTACCGACAGATCCCTCCCTCCTGTCGGGCTCCCTGGTTTTTTCAAGGCCGTCACGCAATGTGGCGGCCTTTTTTTTGGGCCGAAAGTTACGTATGGGGTGCGCATTGCGTAACGCGTTACGCCGCTTCACCAGATCATCAAGCTGCATTGCAGCATTTCATCAATTGATCGATCGATAAAATTCTTTTTTATCGATATTTTTGCCCGGCAACACGTTTCCCCTTTCTGCTCAGTCGCTTATCGCGATTGGCACGCTACTTGATATGGGGTGTCTGGTGTTCAAGACCAGATTGAGGAAACGATGAGCGACCCGACGAAGCCCTCGCTAGACGTAAACCGCAAGTACGTGCGCCTTGTTGAGAAGCGGCCGGATGGCCTGGTGGAGTTCGAGTTCTCCATCTCCGATCCGGAGCTCTACGTGGAGATGCTCCTGCCGGAAGCGGCCTACGAGGAATTCTGCAAGACCAACCGGGTGATCCTCCTGGAAGGCTCCCGGCCGGAATCCGAGGACGGCAGCGACTGGGACTGGAATCTCCACGAGGCCACTCACCAGCGTTTCCGCTGAGCACACTGACCACCGAAAACCCCAAAAGACAGAAGGAGGAGAAACCCATGCAAATCGATCTTCGCACGGTATCCATCAAGCCGCTGCGACACACCTTCGACAACATCGCCCGCCGCATCGGCGCCGACAAGCCGGCATCCCGCTACCAGGAAGGCACCCTGGACATGCAGCAGGAGGTCAACTTCCACTACCGGCCGACCTGGGATCCCGACCACCTGATCTACGACCGTGCCCGCACCGCCGTCAAGATGGCCGACTGGTACAGCTTCAAGGATCCGCGCCAGTTCTACTACGGCGCCTACACCCTGGCCCGGGCCAAGCAGCAGGACACCGCCGAAGCCAACTTCGACTTCGTCGAGAACCGCGGCCTCGCCGCCACGCTGCCGGAAGAGATCCGCGACACCGTGCTCAAGATGCTGATCCCGCTGCGTCACGTGGCGTGGGGTTCCAACATGAACAACGCCGGCATCTGTGCCTACGGCTACGGTACGGCCTTCACCCAGCCGTGCATCTACCAGTCGATGGACCAGCTCGGCATCGCTCAGTACATCACCCGCGTGGCGCTGCTGCTGGGCGACGTGGATGTGCTCGACACCGCCAAGACGGCGTGGATGGAAGACGACGCCTGGCAGGGCCTGCGTCGCTACGTGGAAGACACCATGGTCATCAAGGACCCGTTCGAGCTCTTCGTGGCCCAGAACGTGGCGCTGGACGGCCTGCTGTATCCGCTGGTGTACGAAACCATCATCGACGACGTGCTCTCGTCCAAGGGCGGCACGCCTGTGGCGATGCTCACCCAGTTCATGACCGACTGGTACGCCGAAGTCCGGAAGTGGACCGACGCCACCATGAAGACCGCCGCCGCTGAATCCCCCGAGAACAAGGAGATCCTCGGCCGCTGGACCACCGCCTGGCGTGACCGCGCCGCGGCCGCCCTGGTGCCGGTTGCGCGCATCGCCCTGGCCGAACGCACCGACGAGCTGACCGCCGAGGTCGTCCAGCAATTCAATGCCCGCATGGCCAAGGCCGGCGTGCCCGTTTGAGGATCACCCGATGTCCACCGTATTCATTGCACTGCAAACCAACGAAGAAACCCGCCCCATCGTCGAGGCCATCATCCAGGACAACCCGGACTGCACGGTGAATGAACAGCCGGCCATGGTGAAGATCGACGCCCAAGGGAAGCTCGTGGTGCGCCGCGAAACCATCGAGGAACTGATCGGCCGCCCCTACGACCTGCAGGAGCTGCAGGTCAATCTGATCACCATTTCCGGAAACCTCGATCAGACCGACGACGAGATGATCCTCTACTGGAACGCCTGAGCGATTTAAGGAGACACGAACAATGGACATGCAAGTTGCCAAGAAGAAGCTCGGCCTGAAAGAGCGCTACGCCGTGATGACCCGCGGCCTCGACTGGAAGCCGTCGTACCAGAAGATGGAAGACATCTACCCGTACATGGCCTACGAAGGCATCAAGATCCATGATTGGGACAAGTGGGAAGACCCGTTCCGTCTGACCATGGACGCCTACTGGAAGTACCAGGCCGAGAAGGAACGCAAGCTCTACGCGATCATCGACGCCTTCAACCAGAACAACGGCCACCTGAACGTCACCGACGCCCGCTACCTGAACACCGTCAAGCTGTTCATCAGCGGCATCAGCCCGCTCGAATACGTGGCGCACCGCGGCTTCTCCCACGTCGGCCGCCAGTTCCCCGGCCCCGGCCCGCGCGTCGCCTGCCTGATGCAGGCCCTGGACGAGATCCGCCATGCCCAGACCCAGGTGCACTCGATCTCGAACTACAACAAGTACTACAACGGGATGCACGACTTCCACCACGCCCATGACCGCGTGTGGTTCCTGTCGGTGCCCAAGAGCTTCTTCGACGACGCCATCACCGCCGGCCCGTTCGAGTTCATGGTGTCGATCGGCTTCTCGTTCGAGTACGTGCTGACCAACCTGCTGTTCGTGCCCTTCGTTTCGGGCGCGGCCTACAACGGCGACATGGGCACCATGACCTTCGGCTTCTCGGCCCAGTCGGACGAAGCCCGCCACATGACCCTCGGCCTGGAAGTCATCAAGTTCATCCTCCAGCAGGACCCGGCCAACGTGCCCATCGTCCAGCGCTGGATCGACAAGTGGACCTGGCGCGGCTACCGCGTGCTGACCCTCGTCGCGATGATGATGGACTACATGCTGCCGAAGCGCACCATGAGCTGGAAGGAAGCCTGGGAGGTCTACTTCGAGGAGAACGGCGGCGCGCTGTTCAAGGATCTGGCCCGCTACGGCATCAAGATGCCGGACTGCGCCGCCCAGATCGCCCTGGAGAAGGATCACCTCTCGCACCAGGCCTGGAGCACCTTCTACAACTACGCCGCCGCATCCAACTTCCACACCTGGATGCCGGACGAGGAAGAGATGGCGTGGCTGTCCTCCAAGTACCCCAACAGCTACGACAAGTACTACCGGCCGCGCATGGAGTTCTGGCGCGAAGAGGCCGCCAAGGGCAACCGTTTCTACAACAAGACGCTGCCCATGCTGTGCCAGACCTGTCAGATCCCGATGATCTTCACCGAGCCGGGCGACCCGACCAAGATCTGCTACCGAGAGGTGGACTACAAGGGCGACAAGTACCACTTCTGCTCGGACCACTGCAAAAAGATCTTCGAGGACGAGCCCGAGAAGTACGTCCAGGCCTGGCTGCCGGTGCACCAGATCTACCAGGGCAACTGCTTCCCGGAAGGCACGGACCCGACCGTGGAAGGCTTCGATCCGCTGGCTGCCGTGCTGAAGTACTACAACCTGGAATTCGGCCGCGACAACCTCGACTTCGACATCTCGGAAGACAAGAAGAACTTCGCCGAATGGCGTGGCCAGGCGACCAAGAACGTCTGATGCCGGACGCCGCGGGCACCGCCTGCCCGCGGCCGTCAAACCAATACGAACTGGAGACACGACATGGCTGTTGCTGCCGTTAAAACCTACGAGTTCCCGCCTGCCGACACCGTGGACAAGTTCCACGGCGCCCAACTGCTGTACATCGGCTGGGAAGACCACCTGCTGTTCTGCGCCCCCTTTGCCTTTCCGTTCCCGCCGACGATGCGCTTCGGCGACATCCTCGCCGGCGTGCTGCCGGGCGTCTTCGGCTATCACCCGGATTTCGCCAAGATCGACTGGGCCAAGGCCGAGTGGTTCAAGTCCGGCCAGCCCTGGCAGCCGGACGCCGACAAGTCGCTGGCCGAGAACGGCCTGAAGCACAAGGACGTGATCCGCTTCCGCACCCCCGGCCTCACCGGCATCAAGGGTTCGTGCAGCTGATGCACTAAGCGCGGCGGCGATCCGCCTTGCGGGTTGCCGCCCTTTCGCCCGACCGAGAACAGATAACAATCATGAGTTACGAACTGACCATTGAACCGATCGGCCAGACGATCGAGGTCGAGGAAGGGCAGACCATCCTCGACGCAGCCCTGCGTGCGGGCATCTGGCTGCCCCATGCCTGCTGCCACGGCCTGTGCGCCACCTGCAAGGTGCAGGTGACCGATGGCGAGGTGGACCACGGCGAAGCCTCCACCTTTGCGCTGATGGATTTCGAGCGCGACGAGGGCAAGACCCTGGCCTGCTGTGCGCGCCTCGAAAGCGACGTGACCATCGAAGCCGAGATCGAGGAAGACCCGGACGCCGAGTCGATCCCGGTGCGCGACTTCCCCGGCACGGTGAGCCGCATCGAGACGCTCACCCCGACCATCAAGGGCATCTTCATCGAGCTGGACGAGGCTATCCATTTCCAGGCCGGCCAGTATGTGAACGTGGACATCCCGAGCCTCGGCGTGAGCCGGGCGTTCTCGCTCGCCAACGCGCCCTCCACCGGCCGCGAGATCGAGCTGAACATCCGCATCGTGCCCGGCGGGGCAGGGACGACCTACCTCCACCAGCAGCTCAAGGTGGGCGACCGGATCAAGATTTCCGGCCCCTACGGACGCTTTTTCGTGCGCAAGTCGGCGGCCTCGGCGTCGATCTTCATGGCGGGCGGCTCAGGCCTGTCGAGCCCGCGCAGCATGATCCTCGATCTGCTGGAGGAGGGCTCGATGCTGCCGATCACCCTGGTGTACGGCCAGCGTACCCGTGAGGAGCTGTACTACCACGACGAATTCCTCGCCCTGGCCGAGCAGCACCCCAACTTCACCTATGTGCCGGCGCTCTCCGACGAGCCGGCGGACAGTGACTGGACGGGTTTCCGCGGCTACGTCCACGATGCCGCCAAGGCTCACTTCGACAATGACTTCCGCGACCACAAGGCCTACTTGTGTGGCCCCCCGATCATGATCGACGCGTGCATCACCACGCTGATGCAGGGCCGCCTGTTCGAGAACGACATCTACACCGAAAAGTTCTTCTCGGCAGCCGATGCCCAGCAGGTCCGCAGCCCGCTCTTCAAGCGGGTTTGAGCTTAATCAAGAAATATCGAGAAAGTGCAAAATTATCGCGAATTCGTCGGTATTCTCTTGAATGCAGTCTCAACGTAGTTCCGCGTAGTTTCAATTACACATCGCACCGATCCGGGCCATCAGAACCGGACGGGCACAATCTGGAGGAGAGCTTCATGGCAATGACTGGTGTTATTCGTCCCGGACACATTTCCCTGCGCGTGCTGGATCTGGAAGAGGGGATCAACTTCTACAAGAACACCCTCGGCCTGGTCGAAACCGGCCGCGACAGCCAGGGGCGTGTTTACTTCAAGGCCTGGGACGAGCGCGATCACAACAGCGTCCTGATCCGCGAAGCCGCCGAAGCCGGCGTGGATTTCTTCGCCTTCAAGGTTGCCGACAAGGCCACCCTTGAAAAGCTCGACCGCGACCTGAAGGCCTACGGCCTGACCACCGAGCGCATCCCCGCTGGCGAAATGCTGGAAACCGGCGAGCGCGTCCGCTTCAAGCTGCCGTCTGGCCACTTCATCGAGCTGTACGCCGAGAAGACCGACGTCGGCAACGGCCAGCCCTATGTCAATCCGGCCCCGTGGACCAAGGAAGCCGAGAACGGCATCGCCCCGAGCCGCATGGACCACTGCCTGCTGTACGGTCCGGACATCGAGAAGGTTCAGGAAATCTTCGAGAAGGTGCTGGGCTTCTTCCTGGTCGAGCACGTGGTGATGGAAGACGGCAAGACCGATCTGGCGATCTGGCTGTCCTGCTCGATCAAGGCCCACGACATCGCCTTCGTGCGTCACCCGGAGCCGGGCAAGCTGCACCACGTGGCCTTCAAGCTCGACAGCTGGGAGCGCGTGCTCCGCGCAGCCGACCTCATGTCGATGAACAAGATCTCCATCGACATCGGCCCCACCCGTCACGGCATCACCCGCGGCACCACGATCTACGCGTTTGACCCGTCCGGCAACCGCTTCGAGACCTTCTGTGGCGGCTACGATTCCTACCCCGACTACAAGCCGGTCAAGTGGACCTGGGACGAAGTCGGCGCGGGCATCTTCTACCACGACCGCAAGCTCAACGAGCGCTTCCTGACCGTCGTTTCCTGATCGGTGGCAGCAAAGCAGAACGGCGGGAAATCCCGCCGTTTTGTTGGCCCCGAGAGGGGGCATCGGTAATCCGCGAATCTGATCAGCTGATCATTTCGGCCGGCAGCTTGCGGACGGCTTCGAGGGTGCGCAGGACGTGTTCGGTGAGGATTCGCGCCGCTTCCTTCGAGTTGCGGGCGAGGGCGGCATCGACGATGGCCTGGTGCTCGGCATGCACATCGCGGGAGATCGGCTGGCGGAACAGCGACAGACGCCGGTAGCGCTCCGACTGGAGGTACAGGATGTTCTGGAAGTGACGCAGCCAGCGGGACGTGGAAGCGGAGATCAGCACCTCATGGAAAGCCCGGTTGCGCAGCTCCCATTCTTCCCGCGAGGCGTTGGTGCCATCTACCAGCTTTTCTTCGGCGCGGGACAGCATGTGGAAGGACGCCACCACATTGGCCTCCCAGGTGTCGTCGCCGAGTTCGATGGACTGCTGCAGCGCCACGGTTTCGAGGAGCACGCGGGTGCGGGTGATGTCCTCGAAGTCGTCGAGGGAGATCGGCGCGACGCGGAAGCCGCGCTGCCCCTGGGCTACCACCAGCGCATCGGTCACCAGCAGCTGCAGCGCCTCGCGCAGGGTGCCGGCGCCCACGGCGTACTGGTCCTTGAGGTGTTCGACGCGCAGCTTCTCGCCGGGACGATGGACGCCCTCGATGATGTCGCGGCGCAACTGGCGGTAGGCCGCTTCGGCGAGGGTCTTCGGCTCGTCGGCCTGATGGCCGGACAAATCGGGGACGTTAGCGAGGTCGTTCATCGTGGTGGGTTCTCTGTTTCAGGGCGGGTCAGGACGCACACGCCATCGGTGGAATTTTAGCTGAAATCGTTTATCCCGGTGATAGTAAAAAATCTCGAGAAAACCATTGACGTTCGAAACAGAAGCCCATATTGTTCTCCCGCGCGCCTGTCCGTGCTGATGGTCCGCCGTTAGCCCTTTCCAACTCTTGAACCGGAATTCCCCATGAGCGATCAACCCGTTTCCGCCGTCGCAGTTCCCCAGTCCGTCATCTCCGCCGAAGCCGTGACCGTGGCGCTCGAGGCTGCGGTCGAGCACGCGGCCCGGATCGGCGTGAAGATCAATGTGGCCGTGGCCGATTCCGGTGGCAACCTGGCCGGCTTCCTGCGGATGCCCGGCGCCTTCATCCAGTCCATCGACATCGCCATCGACAAGGCCTACACCGCCGCCGGCTTTGGCTTTTCCACCAAGAAGTGGATGGATTTCATCGGCCACGACGACGGGATGAAGTTCGGCTTCTCGGCCCGCCCGCGCCTGGTGGTGTTTGGCGGCGGCCTGCCGATCCGCGTGAATGGCGAGCTGATCGGCGGCATCGGCGTCTCCGGCGCGTCCGAAGCCCAGGACGAGGAGTGCGCCCGCGCCGCCCTGGCTGCCATCGGCGCCACCGAATAATCAGACCGGACAGTTCCCCCATCCGGCTACCGCAGCAGTCCCACCCCCACACCAACCGAGGCTTTATGGATCTTCAACTCGCAGGCAAGCGCGCCCTCGTCACCGGCTCCACCTCCGGCATCGGCTTTGCCACCGCCCGGCTGCTGGCCGCCGAAGGCGCCGAAGTCGTCGTGAATGGCCGTAGCCGTGCCGGCGTTGCCGCCGCGGTCGAGCGCCTCCAGGCCGCCGTGCCCGGCGCAAAAGTGACCGGCATCGCCGCCGACCTGTCGTCCGTCACCGGCTGTGAAACCCTTGTTGCTGCATGTCCGGACGTGGACATCCTGGTCAACAACATGGGGATTTTCGATCCCAAGCCCTTCGAAGAAATCGCCGATGAAGAGTGGTTCAACTTCTTCGAAACCAACGTGATGAGCGGCGTGCGCCTCACCCGCAGCTACCTGCCGGCCATGAAGGCCCGCAACTGGGGCCGCGTGGTGTTCATCTCGAGCGAATCCGGCGTCTGCCCGCCGGCCGAGATGATGCATTACGGCATGACCAAGGCCGCTCAGCTTTCCGTCGCCCGGGGCCTTGCCGAAACCTGCGCCGGCTCCGGCGTCACCGTCAATTCCGTACTCCCCGGCCCGACCCGTACAGAAGGTGTCGCGACGTTCTTCGGTCGTCTGGCCGAAGAACAGGGCGTCACGGTGGAGGAGGCCGAACGGGCCTTCTTCGCCAATGCCCGGCCGACCTCGATCATCAAGCGCCTCATCGACCCCGCCGAGGTCGCCGCCATGGTCGCCTATGTCTGCAGTCCGCTGTCCTCCGCAACCCAGGGTGCGGCCCTCCGGGTCGAGGGTGGCGTAGTCCGCAGCATGGTTTAACCCCAGCGTCTCAACAGGAACAACACAACGATGACTAAGAAGATCAAGTGCGCCCTGATCGGTCCCGGCAACATCGGCACCGACCTGCTGGCCAAGCTGCAGCGCAGCCCCGTCCTCGAGCCGGTCTGGATGGTCGGCATCGACCCTGAATCCGACGGCCTCAAGCGGGCCCGCGAGATGGGCATCAAGACCACCGCCGAAGGCGTGGATGGCCTGCTGCCCCACATCAAGGCCGACGGCGTGCAGATCGCCTTCGACGCCACCAGCGCCTACGTGCACGCCGAGAACAGCCGCAAGCTCAACGAGCTGGGCGTGCTGATGATCGACCTCACCCCGGCCGCCATCGGCCCCTACTGCGTGCCGCCGGTCAACCTGCTCGAGCACGTGGGCAAGGGTGAGATGAACGTGAACATGGTCACCTGCGGTGGCCAGGCCACCATCCCGATGGTCGCCGCCGTCTCCCGCGTCCAGAAGGTTGTGTACGGCGAGATCGTCGCCACCGTGTCGTCCAAGTCGGCCGGCCCCGGCACCCGCAAGAACATCGACGAATTCACCCGCACCACCGCGGGCGCCGTCGAGCGCGTGGGCGGTGCTGAAAAGGGCAAGGCGATCATCATCATCAACCCAGCCGAACCCCCGCTGATGATGCGCGACACCGTGCACTGCCTGGTCGAGGGCGAGCCGAAGCAGGACGAGATCCGCGAGTCCATCGCCGCGATGATCAAGGAAGTCCAGAAGTACGTGCCGGGCTACCGGCTGGTCAATGGCCCGGTGTTCGACGGCAACCGCGTGTCGGTGTTCCTGGAAGTCGAAGGCCTGGGCGACTACCTGCCCAAGTACGCCGGCAACCTGGACATCATGACCGCCGCCGCCGCGCGCACCGCCGAGATGTTTGCCGAAGAGATGATCGCCGGCCGTCTGACCCTGAAACCCGTCTGATCACCCCACGCCCCGAAGGTCGGATCTTTTCCGACGCGGAGCGACGAACCGACGTGAGTTGTCGGACTGAAGTCCGACCTACAAGAGAACACAGGAGAACCCGATGGATCTCAAAGGCAAGAAAATCACCCTCCACGACATGACCCTGCGCGACGGGATGCACCCCAAGCGTCACCTCATGTCCCTCGAACAGATGAAGTCGATCGCCACCGGCCTCGACGAAGCAGGCATCCCGCTGATCGAAGTCACCCACGGCGACGGCCTGGGCGGCAGCTCGGTGAACTACGGCTTCCCGGCCCACACGGACGAGGAATACCTCTCCACCGTGATCCCGCTAATGAAGCAGGCCAAGGTCTCGGCGCTGCTGCTGCCCGGCATCGGCACCGTCGATCACCTGAAGATGGCCCGCGAGCTGGGCGTGAACACCATCCGCGTGGCCACCCACTGCACCGAGGCCGATGTGTCCGAACAGCACATCACCATGGCCCGCAAGCTGGAGATGGACACCGTCGGTTTCCTGATGATGAGCCACATGAACAGCCCCGAAGGGCTGGTCAAGCAGGCCAAGCTGATGGAAGGCTACGGCGCCAACTGCATCTACGTGACCGACTCCGCCGGCCACCTGCTGCCCGACGGCGTGAAGGCCCGCCTCTCCGCCGTGCGTGACGCGCTGAAGCCCGAAACCGAGCTGGGCTTCCACGGCCACCACAACCTCGCCATGGGCGTCGCCAACTCCATCGCCGCCATCGAAGTGGGCGCCACCCGCATCGACGCGGCCGCCGCAGGCCTGGGCGCCGGCGCCGGCAACACCCCGATGGAAGTGCTCGTCGCGGTGTGCGACCTGATGGGCATCGACACCGGCGTGAATGTCGCCAAGATCACCGACGTGGCCGAAGACCTGGTCATCCCGATCATGGACTTCCCGATCCGCATCGACCGCGACGCGCTGACCCTCGGCTACGCCGGCGTGTACGGCTCCTTTCTGCTCTTCGCCAAGCGCGCCAGCGCCAAGTACGGCATCCCGGCCCGCGACATCCTCGTCGAGCTCGGCCGCCGCGGCATGGTGGGCGGCCAGGAAGACATGATCGAAGACACCGCCATCACCATGGCCAAGGCCCGCGGTCTGGCCGTCTAAGCAGCAGTGGGGCGCTCCGGCGCCCCACACCATCGCAACAAGCCACGGAGAACACCATGCCGTTTGCGCAGGTTCATCTTGTCGAAGGTCATTCCGCCGAACAGAAGCGTGCGGTCATCACGAAGGTGACCCAGGCCCTTCAGGACGCCGTCGGCGCGCCCCGGCCCAACATCCGCGTGTGGATTCACGAGCTGCCCAAATGCGACTTCGGCATCGGCGGCGAAAGCGTCGAGGCGCTCGAAGACACCGCGCTGCCCTTTGCCCAACTCTTCCTGATCGAAGGGCGCAGCGAAGAGCAGAAGCGGGCCGTCATCGAGAACGTGACCCAGGCGCTCGAAGAAGCCGTCGGTGCAGCACGTCAGGTGATCCGCGTATGGATCCAGGAAGTACCCAAGACCAACTGGGGCATCGCCGGCAAGACCGCCAAGGATCTTGGCCGCTGAACCCGGTTCCGCATCAAACCGCTCCCTTCTTGCCGGGAGCGGCGCAGTACCGCAGCAGAACAACTCGATCAGATAACCACAAGGAGGAGAAACATGAAGAAGTCACTCATCGCAGCACTCGTCGGCGGACTGCTCATGGCCGGTGGCGTTGCCCAGGCCAAGGAAGGCGGCGACCAGTACCCGAACGGTGCCGAAAACTGGTACGCCGGCGCGCTGCCGCCGCCGGGCACCTATTTCATCAACTACTTCGGCTACTACGGCGGCACGCTGAAGGATGGCGGCGGAGACACCGTCAAGCATCTGGCTACCAACAACAAGGAAGCCCGCGTCAATGCGGTGTTCGACGCCCTGCGTGTGGTGCACGTCACCAACACCCAGGTGCTCGGTGGCAACTGGGCCATGCACGCGATCCTGCCGATCGTGAACCAGAGCATCGGCAACCTGCCGGGCACGGTGGGTTCGGCCAGCAAGTTCGGGATCGGCGACATTACGATCGACCCGTTCGTGATCACCTGGCACCACAGCCCCGAGCTGCACACCGCCTTCGGCCTGGACATCAACCTGCCCACCGGCGCCTACGACAAGAACGACCCGCGCACCAGCATCGGCGCCAACTACTACAGCTTCGAGCCGATCTACGCCGTGACCTGGCTGCCGAAGGGCGGCTGGGAAGTCTCCGCCAAGCTGATGTACAACACTAAGACCCGCAACGACGACACCAAGTACAAGTCGGGCGATGAGTTCCACATGGACTACGTCGTCGGCAAGCACGTGGGCGAGTGGGCTTTTGGTATCAGTGGCTACTACCTTAAGCAGTTGACCAACGACAAGCAGAACGGAACGACCGTTGCGGGCGTGACTGATCTGATCTCCGCCGGCCGCAAGGGCCAGGTCTTCGCCTTCGGTCCCAGCGTGAAGTACACCACCAAGACCGGCACCATGTTCATCGGCCAGTGGCAGCATGAAACCATGGTCGAGAACCGCTTCCAGGGCGACAAGCTGTGGTTCAAGCTGATCACCCCGCTGTGATCACGACCTGAAGGAATCCCGGAAGGGCAGGGGGCTGCACTTCCGGGTTTGCAGTGCAAAAAATTGAAAGCCAGTCGGTGCAAACCGGCTGGCTTTTTTTGTGCTGCTTTTTGAGGCGCTGTTTGTGCTGGCGGCGCGCCGCAGACCCGCGCAGAATCACGCTCCGTGAGCGCCCGGCGGCCTGCGCCAAGAACATGAGGAGACCTGTTTCATGCTGAACCTTCAAGACCCGAGCCTGCTGCGTCAGGCCTGCTACATCGACGGCGCCTGGGTGGCGGCCGACAGTGGCGAGACCATCGCCGTGACCAACCCGGCCACTGGCGAGACCATCGCCCGCGTGCCCCGCTGTGGTGCTGCCGAGACCGAGCGCGCCATCGCCGCCGCCGACCAGGCCCTCAAGACCTGGCGCAACACCACCGCTGCCGAACGCAGCCGCATCCTGCGCCGCTGGTTCGATCTACTCATGAGCAATCAGGATGACCTGGGCCGGCTGATGACCGCCGAGCAGGGCAAGCCGCTCGCCGAGGCCAAGGGCGAGATCGCCTACGCCGCGGCCTACGTGGAATGGTTTGCCGAGGAGGCCAAGCGCGCTTACGGCGAGGTCATTCCGTCGCCCTTCAAGGATCGCCAGATCGTCGTGACCAAGGAGCCGGTGGGCGTATGTGCGGCGATCACCCCGTGGAATTTTCCGTCGGCGATGATCACCCGCAAGGTGGCCCCGGCCCTGGCCGTGGGCTGCACCATCGTCCTCAAGCCCGCCGAGCAGACGCCCCTGTCGGCCCTGGCCCTGGCCGAGCTGGCCGAACGGGCCGGCGTGCCGAAAGGCGTGTTCAGCGTCGTCACGGGCAAGGCCAGCGCCATTGGCGGCGTGATGACCGCCAGCCCCATCGTGCGCAAGCTCACCTTCACCGGCTCCACGCCGGTGGGCAAGCTGCTGATGGCCCAGTGCGCCGGCACCATCAAGAAGCTGTCGCTGGAGCTTGGCGGCAACGCGCCCTTCATCGTCTTTGACGACGCCGATGTGGGCGCCGCAGTGGCCGGCGCGATCGCCTCCAAGTACCGCAACGCAGGTCAGACCTGCGTGTGTTCCAACCGCTTCCTGGTGCAGGACGGCATCTACGACACCTTCGCCGCAAAGCTGGCCGATGCCGTCGCCGGCCTCAAGGTGGGTAACGGGCTGGAGGAGGGCGTCACCCAGGGCCCGCTGATCGACGACGCGGCCATCGCCAAGGTCGAGGAACTCGTCGCCGACGCGCTGGGCAAGGGCGCCCGGGCGGTGTCCGGCGGGCGTCGCCATGCCCTCGGCCGTACCTGGTACGAACCCACCGTGCTGGCCGACGTGACCCCGGCGATGGCGGTGGCGAAGGAGGAGATCTTCGGCCCGGTGGCGCCGCTGTTCCGCTTCACGACCGAGGACGAGGCGATCCACATGGCGAACGACACCGAGTTCGGCTTGGCGGCGTATTTCTACTCGAAGGACCACGCCCGGGTGTGGCGCGTGTCGCGCCAGCTGGAGTACGGCATGGTGGGCATCAACACCGGGCTGATCTCCACCGAAGTGGCGCCCTTTGGCGGCGTGAAGCTCTCGGGCATCGGCCGGGAAGGCTCCAGCCACGGCCTCGACGAGTACATGGAAACCAAGTACCTCGCCCTGGGCGGGCTGTAAGCGCACGACGCTTCGAGCCCGAAGTTTGCCCAGGCCGGCGAACGCGGGCCTGCCCTGCGGCTGGCGTGCTGGCCTACGATGCGGACAAGGCCGCCCGCAATGCGCTGCCGAGCAGGGACGACGGAAAAAAGTCATCCGGATCAGGGAACAAGCGCTGATCGCGCCGGTCAATCAGATGCAAGGCAGGACGGCGGCGAGCGGGGTCAGACCCGTCTCGTCGCCGTCGGCTTTTGGGCCCGCTGTTCCCGGCGCTTTTCCGCTACCCTGCGGCAAGTAAGGCCGCGACCAAGCCGGCCAGCAACATTCATCGACGACTTCATGACCTCCACCCCGACGCCCCAGGCCCCGGCCGGACGCCGCTGGCCCGCATCCATGCGGTCCCTGGCCCATCGCAATTTCCGGCTCTACTTTCTCGGTCAGGCGATCTCGATCCTCGGCTCGTGGATTCAGCAGGTGTCGCTGTCGTGGCTGGTCTATCGGATCACCGGTTCGGCGGCGCTGCTGGGCGTGACGGCCTTCTGCGCGCTGATCCCACAGCTTGTCGTCGGCCCGCTGGCCGGGGCGTGGATCGACAAGCAGGACAAGCGCCGCTGGCTGATCGGGGTGCAGTCGCTGCTGGCGCTGCAGGCCTTCGTGCTGGCCACGCTCACGGCGCTCGACATGATCGGTCCGGCGCTCATCATCCTGATGTCCCTCGTGCTCGGGCTGCTCAACAGCTTCGACACGCCGCTGCGCCAGTCGCTGATCGGCAGCTTCGTGGGCCAGCGGGAGCATCTGCCCAACGCGCTGGCGCTCAACGCGATGCTGTTCAACGCCGGGCGCTTCGTCGGGCCGCCGCTGGCCGGGCTGTTGCTGGGGCTCACGTCCGAGGCGGCGTGTTTTGCGATCAACGGCTTCTCTTTTTTGGCGCTGATCGTCGGGCTCACGCTGATCGAAGGCATCGAGCCGCCGCGGGCCAGGGGGTCGATGGGGCAGGTGTTCCGCGAAGGGGTGACCTACGCCTGGCACACCTGGCAGATCCGCATGCTGATCGTCACCCTGATCGCCCTCAATCTGACGGCTTCGGCCTACGCGGTACTGCTACCAGTGTTTGCCCGGGATGTATTCGCGGGTGGCGCAACGACCCTCGGCTGGCTGTGGGGCGCGGCGGGCTGCGGGGCGTTTGCGTCGACCATCGTGCTCGCCAACCACCGGCAGCTCCATGCGGTGATGCGGGCGGTGGTGGCGGGGGTGATCATCAGCGCGGCGTCGCTGATCGCTTTTGCGCTGGCCGGTTCGCTGCCGGTCGCGCTGGTCGCAATGGCCGGGCTTGGCTTCGGGATCTCGGTGTGTAACGTGGGCATCAACATGCTGATGCAGGGCATGGCGCCCGAAAAGCTGCGGGGCAGGGTGGTGTCGTTCTTCACCTCGGCGCGCTTCGGTTTCGATGCCTTGGGCGGCCTGCTGGCCGGCTTCATCGCCGGGACGATCGGCGCCGGCCACACTCTGCTGTGGGAGGGCGTGGTGCTGGCAGCCTTCGTGGTCTTTCTGCTCAGCCGCAGCCGGCGGCTCGTCAATCTCGCATCGGAAAGCACGACTGGGTGATCCGAACACATGTTCTTCACCTTGGGCCGGTATACTTGCAGGTTCATGAATTTTGGAGCCACCCATGCGCTACGGAGAGTTTGACACCGCTTCCCTCATGTACATCACCAACCGCCCCGATCTCGTGTTCGAGCGCGGCGAAGGGGCGTGGCTGTACGACCACAACGGCAAGCGCTACCTCGATTTCATCCAGGGCTGGGCGGTCAACTGCCTCGGCCACTGTCCCGCCGAGATCACCGACGCGCTGGTGAAGCAGGCGAAGACCCTGCTCAACCCCAGCCCGGCTTTCTACAACGGCCCGATGGTCGAGCTCGCCGGCCTGCTCACCGCCAACTCGGTGTTCGACCGCGTGTTCTTCGCCAACACCGGCGCCGAAGCCAACGAAGGCGCGATCAAGCTGGCCCGCAAGTGGGGCAAGCTGCACCGTAACGGCGCCTACGAGATCATCACCTTCGACCACTCCTTCCACGGCCGTACGCTCGCCACCATGTCCGCCTCGGGCAAGGCCGGCTGGGACGTGATGTACGCGCCGCAGGTGCCGGGCTTCCCGAAGGCTGACCTCAACGACATCGCCTCCGTCGAGGCCCTCATCACCGACAAGACCGTCGCCGTGATGCTGGAGCCGGTGCAGGGCGAAGGCGGCGTGATCCCCGCGTCGCCCGAATTCATGCAGGCCCTGCGCAAGCTCACCCGCGAGCGCGGCATCCTGCTGATCGTCGACGAAGTGCAGGCCGGCATGGGCCGGACCGGCACCCTGTTCGCCTATCAGCAGTCGGGCATCGAGCCGGACATCATGACCCTCGGCAAGGGCATCGGCGGCGGCGTGCCGCTGGCTGCGCTGCTGGCCACCGAATCCGTCGCCTGCTTCGAGCCGGGCGAGCAGGGCGGCACCTACAACGGCAACCCGCTGATGGCGGCGGTGGGCGTGGCGGTGCTGCGCAAGCTGCTGTCGGAAGGCTTCCTGGAGTCGGTGCAGGCCCGCGGCGAATACCTCAAGAAGCGCCTGCTCGAGCTGTCCGAGAAGCACGGCCTGAAGGGCGAGCGGGGCTGCGGCCTGCTGCGCGCGCTGATCCTCGACGACGACCGCGGCCCGGCCATCGTCAAGGCGGCGCTGGAGATGGACCCGCAGGGCCTGCTGCTTAACGCCCCGCGTCCGAACCTGCTGCGCTTCATGCCCGCGCTGAACGTGAGCGAAGGCGAGATCGACCAGATGATCGAAGCCCTCGACGTGCTGCTGAAGAAGTAAGCCGCGCTGGCCGGTGATCCGGTCAGGCAATAAAGATGGCGCCGCAACCCGGCGCCATTTTTTGTTTACGCGGTGAGTTCGATGTAGTCGTGGGCGATCAGCTCGCCCATCGCCGCAGCGGGCACCGGCCGCGAGAAATGGAAGCCCTGGCCGACGCGGCATCCGAGCTCGTTGAGGATCGCGCACTGCTCGGCCGATTCGATGCCTTCTGCGATGGTGAGCAGCGACATGTCCCGGGCAATGCTGATGATGGCGCGGATCAGGGTGATGTCGTCGGGGTTGCGGTGCAGCTCGGATACAAACGAGCGGTCGATCTTCAGCACATCGAAGCGGAAGTTGCGCAGGTAAGAGAGGCTCGCGTAGCCGGTGCCGAAGTCGTCGAGGGACAGCATGATGCCCAGCTCGACAAGCCCTTCGAGCGTATGCCGGATGCGCTCGTCCTGATCCAGCAGTACGCTTTCGGTGACTTCGATCTCCAGCCGCGCGTTGCTCAGCCCGTGGCGGGCGAGGGTGTCGCGCACGTAGTCGACGAAATCCGGCTGGCGCAGTTGAGGCACCGCGACGTTCACCGCCAGACGGATCGGTGCGGTGCCCTGGGCGTCCCATTCGGCCAGCTGGCGGCAGGCTTCGTCGAGCACCCAGGCGCCGATCGGAACGATGAGGCCGGTGTCTTCGGCGATGGGGATGAAGCGGTCCGGCGGGATCAGCGCCTCGCCCTGGGGCTGCCAGCGCAGGAGCACCTCGCAGCCGACAATGCGCATCGAGGCCAGATCGACCTGGGGCTGGTAATGGAGCACCAGCTCCTTGCGGGCGAGGGCGTGGCGCAGGCCGTTTTCGATGTGCAGGCGGTTGGTGGCCCACTGGTTGAAGTCGGCGGTGAAGAACTGGAAGTTGTTCCGGCCCACATCCTTGGCGTGGTACATCGCCGCGTCGGCGTTCTTGATGAGGGTCTCGGCGTCGGTGCCGTTGTCGGGGAAGAGCGACACGCCGATGCTCGGGGTGATGTGGAAATCCTGGTTGCGCACCAGATACGGCTCGCCCAGCGCCTCGCAGATCTTGCGGATCACCGGCAGGGCGTTGGCGGGCTGGTCGAGGGCCGGCAGCACCACCGCAAACTCGTCGCCCCCCATGCGGCTGACGGTGTCGCTCTGGCGCACCAGGCGACGCAGGCGGGCGGCGACTTCCTGCAGGATCTCGTCGCCGGTGGCGTGGCCGAGGGAGTCATTCACCGTCTTGAAGCGGTCCATGTCGATCACCAGCACCGCGACGCGTTTCTTCTCGCGCTCGGCGATGGCGATGGCCTGGGTCAGGCGGTCGTTCAGCAGGGCGCGGTTGGGCAGGCGGGTGAGGAGATCGAACTCCACCAGCTGGCGGATCCGGTCTTCGGCTTCCTTGCGCTCGGATACGTCGAGGAAGGTGCCGATGTAGTGCAGCACCTCGCCCCTGCCGTTGCGCACCGTGGAGATGGTGAGCTGCTCGGGAAACACCGTGCCGTCGCGCTTGCGGTTCCAGATCTCGCCGCTCCAGGTGCCGGTGGCGCGGATCGTCTTCCACATCGCCCGGTAGAAAGCCTTGTCGTGGCGGCTGGAGGCGAGCAGGGTGGGGCGTTGGCCGATGACTTCGTCGGCAGCGAATCCGGTGATCTCGCAGAATGACGGATTGACGGCGAGGATGCGGGTTTCGGGGTCGGTGATGATGATGCCTTCCCGGCTGGTCTCGAAAACCCGTGCCGAAAGATGCAGCGCCTTGGCCTGACGTTCGAGGGTCTGGGCGTGAGCATCGATCCGCTGGGTGTAGGCGCGCAACTGCCGGCTGATCCAGCGAGAGAAGAAATAGGACGCGACGATCGCCAGCAGCAGCGCCATGCCCGCAGCCAGCGCCACGAAGGGCAGGCGGCTCGACACGGACTCGATGATGGCGGTGCGCTCTGCGGCAATCGCGGGCTCCATCTCCTGCTCGAACAAGGACGCCACCACCACGATGTTCCACGGCTTATATACCTTGACGAGGGAGGTGCGGTTGCCGATCTCGCCACGCTCGCCCGCCTTGCCGGGATCGACCCGGTTCCAGGGATATTCAGCCAGCCCGCCGCCCTTCGCGCCCAGGGCGATGAGTTCGCCGCGGATACGCTTCATCTCGTCGGTGCCGACGCTGGTGTAATGCTTTCCTTCGTGTTCGGGCCACTGGGTCTGGAGCAGGATCTTCCCGTCGAGGCCAAACACGGCAAAGTGGCCGGTGTCGCCGAACTTCCAGGCCCGAAGGCGTTCCAGGCCTTCCCGAAGGCGCATGTCGTGCCAGCGCTGCAGGTAATCTCCGGTGCCGATGATCCAGTCGTAGGGTGCGAAGTGCGCCACGTAGGCGAGCTTGTCGGACATCGCCTTGGGTGATCCCGGCGAGTACCAGCGGTAGGACGAATAGCCCGAGCCATCGCCTTCCTTCACCGCGTTGATCAGGCCACGCATGATGTAGTGACCGGTGTCGTCCTGGTTGTCCCAAAGGGACGAGCCTTCCCGTTCCGGTGCAATCGGCAGGAGGACGCATCGGCCCTCCATGTCGTCCACGAAGAAGTAGCCGCCGCCGTCGAAGAAACGCTGGGGCCGCAAGGCCTCGATGATCAGCCGCTTGACCTCGGCCTCGGGCCGCCGGCCGTGCTCCCGGTCGTAGATCGCCTGGGCGGTCTGCATGGCCATCGAGACCCGCTCCTTGAGCGCGGCCTTGAGCGTGCTTTCGGTCAGGGATTGGGCGAAGTCGATGTATCCGATGGCTGCCGACATCTCGGTGGCGAGGCGCTCCTGCTTCTTGGTGGCGAAGCTGTCTTCGAGCCGTTTGAAGAAGCGCTGATGCTCGGTCATGCCGATGAGCAGGAAGCTCACGCCCAGGGCGAGCGCCATCACGACCACGACGATCAGCGTGCCTGCAAGGTGCAGACGGGGCAGATTTCGGTCGGTGACGCGGATTCTCATGAACACTCGGGGTTGGGGGGCATCAATTATTCTTTGATCGAGAAAGGGGCTACAGGCCCGATCTCGCAACCTCTTTTAACGGCCGGAGTCGCCGGGGCTAAAGTGACGGGGTGTGGAATATTCATCATCCGGCGTCATCTTCCGGCCGTCGGCGGCACTGCATGCGCAGCCCGAAAGGTGAGGAAAGGCGCGGGCTGTCGGGGCGTGAGGCCTTCATCACCAGCCCGGCCGCGTTCGACTTTTCCTGGTTTTTTTGTACCCGAATGAAGTTGTCGGTGAAAAACGGTTCCGACATGCCGTTATAGACATCAAGACCCTAGTGATGGCCCTATCGCCTCGGCCGTATCACGCCAGCGGCAAGTCGGAGATGCCCCGCACCCGGATCGACCCCGCGCTCCATGCCCCTCGTGACGCAGCCGGGCAGGGCACGCCGTCCTGCAACCCGCAGCGAGCGCACCACGGCTGGCCGATTCTGGAATCCGGGTGGATTGCATACCCCCAACATTGCCTGGGAAGCCCCATGCCTCTCGCCAATCGCATCGAGCGCAGACGCCTCTTTCTGCCGATCATCGCCCTCATGGTGCTGCCCATCCTCCTTGTCTGGGGGGCGGTGGTCTACAAGGCCACGACCGAAGAGGAGATGGTCATCAAGGCCGTCTACACCGAAAATCTCAACCTCGCCCGAGCCTTCGAGGAGCACACGATCCGGACGATCAAGAGCGTCGATCAGGCGGTGCTGTTCCTGAAGTTCCAGTACGAGCGCTACGGTGACAAGGTGAACATCGCCGAATACGTGCGCGAAGGGATGATCATCAGCAACATCTTCAACCAGCTGGGGGTGATCGACGAGAACGGCATCTACATCCTGAGCAATCTGCCCAACCACAAGCAGATGGATCTGTCCGACCGGGAGCACTTCCGGGTGCACAAGGAGAAGGACACCAACCAGCTCTTCATCAGCAAGCCGATCCTCGGCCGCGCCTCGGGCAAGTGGTCGATCCAGATGACCCGGCGCATCAACAAGCCGGACGGCAGTTTTGGCGGGGTGGTGGTGATCTCCGTCGACCCGTTCTACTTCTCCGACTTCTACCGGGGCGTGGATCTCGGTCCGGGGGGCGTGGTGTCACTGGTGGGGCTCGACGGCATCACCCGCGCCCGGCGGGCCGGCGACAACATGACCGTCGGCCAGGATCTGTCCCAGAGCGCGCTGATGCGCCAGCTTCGCGAGAAGCCGGTCGGCAGCCTCCGCACCACGAGCGTGTCCGATGGTGTCAACCGCCTCTACAGCTATCGGGCGCTCACCGAGTATCCGCTGATCGTCGCGGTCGGCGTCACCGAGGACAACGCGCTCAGCGAGTTCCGCTCGCGACGGTTCGGCTATCAGGTCTTCGCGTTCGCGACGACGCTGATCGTGCTGCTCTTCGGCGGCATCGCGATGCGCCTGCTGGACAGGCAGTACCGCATCACCGCCCAGTTCCGCGAAAGCCAGATCAAGGCCGAATCGGCCAACCGGATGAAGTCCGAGTTCCTCGCGTCCATGTCCCATGAGCTGCGCACGCCGCTCAACGGCATCATGGGCTACGCCGAGCTCCTGCGGGAGAGCACCACCGGCGAGAACCAGGAGTTCGCCGGCGTGATCCTCGACAGCAGCGAACACCTGCTCGATCTGGTGAACTCCATCCTCGATCTGGCCAAGATCGAATCCGGCAAGACGGAGCTGGTGATGCGCCCCGAGCCCCTGCGCTCACTCATCGACAAGATCGTCCGCACCTATCAGCCGCCGGCCGCCAAGAAGGGCCTGGAACTGGCCGTGACGCTCGCCGACGATCTGCCGGCCGACTTCGTCTGCGATGCGACGCGAGTGGTGCAGGTGCTCAACAACCTGCTCAGCAACGCGATCAAGTTCACCGACCACGGGCGTGTCGAAGTCCGCGTCTCGCGAGTGGGCGACGAGCTGGAATTTGTCGTGGCCGACAGCGGCTGCGGCATCGCACCGGACATGCTGTCCCACGTGTTCGAGCGCTTCAGCCAGGCCGACAACTTCCTGACCCGGCGCCATCAGGGCACCGGGCTGGGCCTTGCGCTGGTGAAGGAGCTGGTGGATCTGATGGGCGGCTCGGTGAATGTGCGCTCCGAACTCGAAAAGGGCAGCGAGTTCATCGTCCGCCTGCCGCTGGGCGACTGAGCGCCAGCAACAAAAACGGGGAGCGATCCGCCCCCCGTTTTCCCTGCGTTTTTTCGGCCGTCCGGCTTAGTCGCCGCGCAGGCCGTTTGATTGGGAGCGGCCCGGCGCGGGCTTGCCCTTCTTGGCGCGCTTGCCCAGCCACGGCTCCCAGTCCTTCGGCGATACCGCAAACTCCACCGCCTTGCCACCACGAGTGGCGGCCAGCAGGGTGAGCCCGTTGGTGGCGACGCAGGTGGCGGCCAGGGTGTCGCCCTCATCCAGCGCCATGATGATGACGCCGCGCCCACCGCCGGAGAGCTCCTTCATCTGATCCAGCGGGAACACCAGCAGCTTGCCGCTGGACGACAGCGCCGCCAGATGCTGATTGTCGGCACCGTCGAAGAGCACCGGCGCGAGCAGCTTGCCGCCCGCATCCACCGACACGAACTGCTTGCCGGCACGCTTGGTGGCGGTCATGTCGCCGAGCTTGCACAGGAAGCCGTAGCCATCCACGCTCGCCAGCAGCACCCGCTTGTCGGCCGGGCCGGCGAGCACATGGGCGATCTTGGCGCCACTCGGCAGCTCGACGAAGGACGCCAGCGGCGCCCCGTTGCCGCGCCCGTCGGGTAGCGTCGAAACCGCCACGGTGAGCGCACGGCCCCCGTCGGTGATGGCGATCAGCGAATCCACGCTGCGGCACTCGAAGGCCGAACCCAGGCGGTCGCCGTCCTTGAAGGCCACGTTGGCCAGATCGACGCCGTGGCCGCTGCGGCAGCGCACCCAACCCTTTTCGGAGACGATCACGGTGACGGGCTCGTCCACCACGGTTTGCGTGACGCCGGCGCGGGCAGCTTCTTCCACCAGGGTGCGGCGCGCGTCGCCGAACTTGGTAGCGTCGGTCTTGATCTCCTTCACCACCAGCCGGCGCAGCTTGCCCTCGTCGCCCAGCAGGGCTTCGAGGTCGGTCTTCTCGCCACGCAGTTCAAGCAGCTCGCGCTCGATCTTGATGCCTTCGAGGCGGGCCAGCTGGCGCAGGCGGATTTCCAGGATGTCCTCGGTCTGCCGGTCACTCAGGTCAAAGCGGGCGATCAGTGCCACCTTCGGGTCGTCCGACTCGCGGATGATGCGGATCACCTCGTCGATGTTCAGGAAGACGATGTGACGGCCTTCCAGGATGTGGATGCGGTCGTTCACCTGGCCCAGCCGGTGCGCGGTGCGCCGGCGCACGGTGCCGATGCGGAAGCGGCCCCACTCGTGGAGGATGTCGGCGAGGCTCTTCTGGGCCGGCCGGCCATCCAGGCCGATCATCACCAGGTTGATCGACGCCGAGGTCTCGAGGCTGGTGTGGGACAGCAGCAGGTTGGCGAACTCGGCCACGTCCTGGTTGCGGCTCTTGGGCTCGAACACCAGCCGTACCGGCGCATCCTTGCCGGATTCGTCGCGCACCCGGTCGAGCGCGCCGAGCATCAGCGCCTTGAGCTGGGCCTGATCCGGGTCGATGGATTTCTTGCCGGTCTTGGGCTGCGGGTTGGTCAGGGTCTCGATCTCGAACAGCACCTTCTGGGCCGATACGCCCGGCGGCAGTTCGTTCACCACCAGCTGCCACTGGCCGCGGGCCAGATCCTCGATCACCCAGCGGGCGCGCAGCTTGAGGCTGCCGCGGCCGGTTTCGTAGGCGGCGCGGATGTCGGCCGCGGGCGAGATGATCTGCCCGCCACCGGGGAAATCAGGCCCCTTGATGTGGGTCATCAGGTCGGCGACGGTCGCTTCCGGGTGTTCGATGGCGTGGATGGCGGCGTCGGCCACCTCGCGCAGGTTGTGGGACGGGATCTCGGTGGCCATGCCCACCGCAATGCCCGAGGCGCCGTTGAGCAGCACGAAGGGCAGGCGGGCCGGCAGGAGCTGGGGCTCTTCAAAGGCCCCGTCGTAGTTCGGGCGGAAATCCACCGTGCCGCGGTCGATCTCGGAGAGCAGCAGCTCGGCGATGGGCGTGAGGCGGCATTCGGTGTAGCGCATCGCCGCGGCCGAGTCGCCGTCCCGCGAGCCGAAGTTGCCCTGGCCATCCACCAGGGGGTAGCGCAGCGAGAAATCCTGGGCCACCCGGACCATCGCGTCGTACACGCTCGAGTCGCCGTGGGGGTGATATTTACCGATCACGTCGCCGACCACCCGGGCCGACTTGACGTGCTTGGAGCCCGGCGCGAGGCGCATCTCGTTCATCGAGAAGAGGATGCGGCGCTGAACCGGCTTGAGGCCGTCCTCCACCTGAGGCAGGGCACGGGATTTGACCACGCTCATCGCGTAGGCCAGGTAGGCGCGCTCGGCGTAAAGGTCGAGGGGCAGGGCGTCATCGCTGCCCAGTAGCGGGGTGACGGGCGGCGCGGGCGGCTCGCCACCGCCGGCTGGGGCGTCGGGGGCGTCAGGCAGTGCGTCGAAGAGATCCGGGGTGTTGTTCATGGTGCGGTGCTTGCGGCTGGCGGCGCGGGGCCGCCTGGGTTGCTGGCGCCCGTCGGGCGCGACAAAGGCCGCAAAAATACCACAGGCACCGCTGATTCAAATCGCTGAAAAGCAGTCCGGACGCGCTTTTCGTGCGGGGGCTCAGGCGGGCACGGCGGCCGGCGACAGCGCGGCTGCCAGCGCGCCCACATCCAGCCAGCCCAGCGGGTAGCCGCCGGCGGGGGTTTCCACCTGCAACCCGTCGGTCTCCACCCGCGCCACGAAGATCGGATCGCTGGCGATGGGGCACATTTATGTCCAGTCCGCGATTATGCTGAGTCGCCGGCGGCGGGCCGCCCGATCCGCGGCGCCCCGCCCATACCGGCTGCGCATAATCAAAGAGCCTGCAGGAACTTCAACAGCGCATCGGTCGGCCGAT